>NZ_JAMTCN010000026.1 GCF_024171865.1 Prauserella aidingensis
GGCACATGCCTGGTTCGCCGGTCACGGCGTGACCATCGAGCGAGTGCTCACCGACAACGCCTGGTCCTACCGCAAAAACACCTGGCAACAAGCCTGCGCCGACCTGGGCATCGCCCGACGGTTCACCCGCCCCTGGCGCCCACAAACGAACGGAAAAGTCGAGCGCTACCACCGCACCCTGCTCGACGAATGGGCCTACCAACAGCCCTACCACTCCGAAAACGAACGCCAGCGCGCGTTCGGTGACTGGCTCGACTGGTACAACTTCCACCGACCCCACACCGCAATCCACGGAGCCCCACCAGCCGACCGCGTCACCAACCTCTCCGAATCACACACCTAGCGTCGCCGGTATGACCACGACGACGATGACGATCGGCGAGGTGTCGCAGCGCACGGGCCTCACCGAACGGACATTGCGCTACTACGAGGAGCTCGGCCTGCTGGCGCCCGAACGCGACTCCGCCGGACGGCGACGGTACGATGCCGCCCAGCTCGACCGCCTGTACCGGATCCGGCTGCTGCGCGAACTCGACACGCCCCTCGCCGACGTCGACCCGGACGGCGCCGACCTGCTCACCATCACCAGCAGGCAGCTCGGCGCGCTCGACCGGCGGATCGGCGAGCTCTCCCGCCTGCGCGAGCGCGCGCGCACCGTCGAGGACCGGCTCGTGCGCGGCGACCACCCTGCCGACGCCGAACTCGTCGGCGTCATGGCCGGCCTGCCGCACACCGACTCGGACACCGTCGCGACGCGGCGTCTCACCCTGCTCGTCTACCGCGACATCGAGGCGGCCCAGCGGCACCTCGTCGACGTGTTCGGCTTCGCTCCGGGGCCGTTGGCCCGTGACGACTCGGGCACGGTCGTGCACGGCGAGGTCCGCGCGGGCGACGGCGTCGTCTGGATGCACCGGGAGGCCCCCGAGCACGGACTGGCGTCCCCGGCGACCCTCGGCGCCGCGACCCACTGCATGGCGGTGAACGTCGACGACTGCCACGCCCACCACGAGCGCGTGCGCGAGGCGAGTGGCGACATCGTCTACGCACCGACGGAGATGCCCTACGGAGTTCTCGAATACGGCGCGCGCGACTCCGAGGGCGGCCTGTGGTCGTTCATGCAGCCCCTCGACGAATGATCAGCCTGAGAGTGAGGACCGCGGCGAAGGCCCCGGAGGCAGAGCGCCGCGACGATCGGGACCGGGTCCGGGATCAGTCGTCGTCGTGGAGCGAACTCAGGCAACCCCGCTCCTGCTGAGGGCACTGCGCGCAGTGGTTCGACGGGCGTAACCGGCCGCGATGACGCGGCCCGGGGTCGCCTCGTCGTCGAGATCCCACACGTCCCAGTCGGCGTCGTCGGACCGCAGCCGTCCGGGTTCCTCGGTGGCCAGGACGACCACACCGGGGTAGTCGGCGAGCAGCCGCTGCACGAGTTCCGCGCCGCCTGCGCCGAGTTCGTCCTCGATGTGGTCGAGCACCACCAGCGGCGGCCGGGCGTAGAGCGCGCGGGCGAGCTGCAACCGCGCACGTTCCGACGGCGACAGGGGTTCGCCGCCGCGCCGCAGCATCGTCCGCTCCCCGTCCGGCAGCGCGCGTACCCGGGCGGCGAGGCCGACCGCCTCGAGTGCCCGGTCGACCGGCAGGTCGGATTCCGGGCTGCGGTAGCGCACGGCGCGCGCGACGGTGCCGCGTTCGAGCGCCAGGCCGCGCGCCGCGTAGCCGACGTGGCGGCGGCGTGCGGCGGAAGGCAGACTGCCGAGGTCGCGACCGGCCACGCGCACCCAGCCGCGGGCCTCGGATCCGGTGCCCGCCAACAGATGCAGCACCGCGGCGACACGCTCGGGCGACTCTCCCCGAAGAACCACCCGCGCGCCGGGTGCGGCCACGAGACCGGGCAGCCGCACCCGGTCGACCGCGAGGTCGTGGACATGCACCTCCGCCGAGGCCCCGACCTCCTCACCACCGGCACCGCCGCGTGCCGGCGTCCGGGACGGTGTCGCGCGCGCCAACTCCGGGGCGAGGATCCGCCGGGCGGCGAGGAAGGACTGCCGGTACTCGACGATCCGGCCGAGGTCGTGGATCGGTGTGGCCAGCACGCCGACGATGGTGATCGTCGTGGCCACGAGGGCGTGGGTGAGTCCGGCGCCGGCGCCGACGACAACGACGCCGAGGGTGGCGAGTGCCGCGGTGGACACGGCCGTGCCGCGCAGGTACCCGGCGACCCGCGCCCGCTGGATCGCGGTCTTCTGCACCCAGCCGCTGAGTTTGCGCAGCCGCCCCAGTTCGCGGTGCACGCCCCCGCCCGCGCGGATCGCCGAACCGGCCGCCACCGTGTCGGCGACCTGGGAAGCGAGCCGGCCACGCGCCTTGCGCACCGTCCGCGCGCGCACGTACGCGACGCGCGCGAGCGCGGCGAACACACAGCCCAGTACGGCCACGGGTCCCACCACGGCCAGGGTCAGTACCGGGTGCAGGGTTGCGAGCACCACCAGCACGCCGAGGATCAGTGGGATGCCGCTGGCCAGGGGTGCGACACCCCAGGCGATCCAGTTGCGCACCGCCGTCAGGTCGTTGGTGGTGCGGGCGATGGTGATGCCGACCGACGGTCCGCGCCCGTCGCCGAGTGCCGCGCCAAGCAGGCCGAGACGGATCTGGTGCACGTAGTCCTGGCTCAGCTTCTCCGCGAGGATCCACTCGACGACGCGCACGCCGCCCATGCACACCGCCGCCAGCAGGAGCACGCCCAGCCACGTCCACCGGTCGCCCGGAACGGACGAGAGCAGCCGCGGCATGGTGAACGCGGTGACGCCGGCCAGGGCCGCCTGCCCCAATCCGGCGCACACCAACAGCGCGAACGTGAGGCGCCGCCGCCCGGTGAGCAGCCGTGGCAACGCGGTCGCCTCCGCAGCGGAGTCGCCGCCGTGTTCGTCGGGCTCATCTCCGCCTGCAGTGCTCACAACACGGTCCTGACGACGTCGGGTTCGGCCAGGTCCGAGGTCTCCACCACCGGCACGTCGAGCATCGATCGGGCCTCACGCATCGCCAGCGGCGCCGAGGTCAGCACCCCGCTGACGGCGGCGACCTGCAGGCCGGCGCGCGTCAGCACGTCCATGCCGCCGACCGCACCGGCGGCGCCGTCGGCGGCGAACACCACACGGTCGACGACGGAGCGGAACGTCGGGTGCGTCAGCAGCTGCGCCGTCTCGTCCTGGTACAGCCCGTCGGCGACCTCGACGACCACGACGTCGGCGTTCGGAGTGGACAGTTCGGTGACCACCGAGGCGAGCAGGGCGCGCACCTGCGCGGGGGCGAGACGGAACGTGGAGGCGAAGCCGAAGTCGGTGAAGTCCAGTACCTGGCTGGCGCCCGCGTCGGCGAACCCGTGCGGGTCGCCGCCCGCGCCCGTTCCCGTCACCTTGCCCGCCGAGACGGTCAGGCCCGAGAGCACGAGGCCGCGGATGAGCGAGGAGACCGTGGTCGACTTCCCGGAGTTCATCGACGTGCCGAGCACGGCGACGACCATGGGGCCGGGGCCCATCCGCGGGCCGAGCGCCTGCCCGCCGAGGCGGCGTTCGGCGAACCGGCCGAGGGTCACGACGCCGTGGTCGTCGGCGAGCAGACCCAGCGGCTGGATCGCGGTCGCATCCGACACCTTGGCGTGCTTCGAGGTCGCCAGGGCAGCCAGGCCGCCGGCGGCGACGAGGTTCACGGGCCGCAGGTCGCCGGGCACCTCGGCCTCGAACTGGTCGGGTGCGTAACGGTGGCCGTAGGCGACGAGGATCTCGTCACCCACGTACAGCAGCTGGCGCCGGCTCACCGGGCTCTCCAGGCGGGTGTGCATGCCCAGCCGTTCGATCCTGGCCAGGACGACGTCACCGGGGTTGGGCGTGACGTCGGGGCCGTCGAGCAGCGTGTAACCGGTCGGGTCGGCGTCGATGCGCGCAGCAACGGACCGGGTCGTGTACGCCTTCTTCGCCCTGCACAGGCGGGCCGGCGACAGTTCCGGCCGCGGCCGCGTTTCCGGCTCGGTGGTCGTATCGATCGCCGGCCCTGCAACGTGCACGCGGACCGCAGTCGCCGCCGGCGGGCCGATCTGATCGGTGGCGACGCTCATGGTGCCCTTTCTCTTCCCTCTGGGAGCGCGCGATCCCACGCGCCGTCAACGAAAAGAAAGTTACCGACATCGAATGAGCCCTTAATGGGAACCGGATGAAGGAGCCCTCATCGTCCCGGAAATCCTGCGGAGGTGAATACTCGTCGACATTGACGTGTTTCGAAAGTGAATCCCGATCATCCGGAGTGCACATTCTCGTCAAGGTCGGGGCCGTCGACGGTGACTGTCCACACCGGACCTAGTCCGGTCTCCTCCCCGCGGCACCGTCGCCGAGGTCGAGGGCCGGTTCACCGCCGTCGCCCGCGCCGGTGAAGAGTTCCAGGAAGGCAGCCAGCGCGGGGTTGTCGTTCTCGGCGCGCCACGCCACCCGCAACTCGACCGGGTCCGGGACCGGCAGCGCGACGGGCCGGAACACGAGTCCGGCGAACCGCAGCCGCGCCGCCGTCGACGGCACCAACGCGATCCCGAGTCCCGCCTCGACCAAGGCCAGCGCGGTGTGCACCTGCGAGACGTACTGCACGTACGTCGGCCGCACCCCCGCTTCGCCGAAGATGCCCACGACGAGGTCGTAGAAGTACCGCGCCTCGAGCGGCGAGTAGCCCACGACGTCGGCTCCGTGGAACGCCTCGAGCGGGAGTCTCTGCTCGTCGGCCAGCCGGTGCCCGGCGGGCAGCGCGGCCACCAGCGCCCCCGTCCCCACCAGGCGGGACTCCACCCCGGGCGGCGTCGGCGGACGCACCAGGCCCGCGTCCAGCGTGCCGGTCGAGATCCGGTCCAGCTGATCCCGCGTGACCAGTTCCTGCAGCACGACCTCGACGTGCGGGAGCCGTTCGGCCACGGTACGCAGCACCGTACCCAGGACGCCGTATCCGGACGTCGCCGTGAACCCCAGGTTGAGCGGGCCTGCGCGGCCCGCCGTCATCCGCCGGGCGGACTGTGCGGCGTTCGCGGCGTCGTGCAGCAACCGGCGGGCGTCGCGCAGGAACGCCCGCCCCGCGGGGGTGAGCCGTACCGTCCGCCCGCTGCGGTCGATCAGGCTCACACCGAGTTCCTTCTCCAGTTGCTGGATCTGCCTGCTGAGCGGCGGCTGCGTCATGGTCAGCCGTTCGGCGGCACGGCCGAAGTGGCCTTCCTCGGCGACGGCGACGAACCCCGTCAGCTGCTGGATCGTGAACATCGATGCATTTCCTGAATCAGAGGATGCGAAATCAGAGTTGGACGTGCATTGCTCGACGAGCCTAGCGTTCCCGCCACGGGCCAGACCACCCTGGAGGAAGTACGCGATGTCCCAGTTCACGCCCCACGAAACCGCCCGGCAGCTGTCGGACGGGCTCCTGTCGTTCCCGGTGACCCACTTCCGGGACGACCTGAGCTTCGACGAGCCCGCCTACCGCGAGAACATCGCCTGGTTGAGCGGCTTCGGCGCGGCCGGGCTCTTCGCCGCGGGCGGCACCGGCGAGTTCTTCTCGCTGACCCCCGACGAGGTGTCGACGGTGGTGACGGCGGCCGTCGCCGAGACACCCGACGACGTCCCCGTGATCGCACCGGCCGGCTACGGCACCGCCACCGCCGTCGAGCTGGCGCGTGCCGCCGAGCGCGCGGGTGCCGCCGGCCTGCTGCTGCTGCCGCCGTACCTCACGGAGGCATCGCAGGACGGCCTCGTCGAACACGTCAAGGCCGTCTGCGCGGCCACGTCGCTCGGCGTGATCATCTACAGCCGCGCCAACGCGATCTACACCGACGAGACGGTCGCGCGCCTGGCCGACGCGTGCCCCAACCTGGTCGGATTCAAGGACGGGGTCGGCGACATCGAGCGCATGACCCGCATCCACACGCGGCTCGGCGACCGGCTGACCTACGTCGGCGGCCTCCCCACGGCCGAGACGTTCGCCCTGCCGTACCTGGAATTGGGTGTGACGACCTACTCGTCGGCCATGTACAACTTCGTCCCCGAGTTCGCGCAGCGGTTCTTCACCGCCGTCCGCGCGCACGACCGCGCCACGGTCGACCGCTACCTCGCCGAGTTCGTCCTGCCCTACTGCGACATCCGCAACCGCAAGGCCGGCTACGCGGTGAGCATCGTGAAGGCGGGGATGAAGGCCATCGGACGCCCGGCCGGTCCGGTTCGCGCCCCGCTGACCGATCTCGACGACGACGAGCTCACGCAGCTCACCGAGTTGATTTCCCGTATCCCCGAGGAGAACGCATGAACACCCCGACCGGTCGAATGATCATCGCGGGCGAACCGGTCGCAGGCAGCGGCACGGAGATCCGCGCCGTCGACCCGAGCACCGGCGACCGGCTGGAACCCGCCTTCGCCTACGGTGGCGCGGCCGAGGTCGACCGCGCGTGCACCGCCGCGTGGGAGGCGTTCGGCACCTACCGGGCGCTGCCGGTGACGAGGCGTGCCGAGCTGCTCGAACGCATCGCCGACAACATCGAGGCGATCGGCGACGCCCTGGTCGAACGTGCCCACGCCGAGTCCGGCCTGCCGGTCGCGCGCCTCACGGGTGAGCGCGGCCGCACCACGGGCCAGCTGCGCATGTTCGCGACGCTGCTGCGCGACGGCAACCTCGAGATCCCCCGGATCGACCCCGCACAGCCGGACCGCACGCCGCCGCGTGCCGACATCCGCCAGCGGGACGTGCCGCTCGGCCCCGTCGCCGTGTTCGGTGCCAGCAACTTCCCCCTCGCCTTCTCGGTCGCGGGCGGCGACACCGCGTCGGCGCTCGCGGCGGGCTGTCCCGTCGTCGTCAAGGGCCACGACGCCCATCCCGGCACGTCGGAGCTCGTCGGGCGAGCGGTCAGCGACGCGGTCACCGCGACGGGCCTGCCCGCGGGCACCTTCTCCCTGCTGTTCGGCCACGGTCCCGACCTCGGCACGGCGCTGGTCACCGATCCGCGCATCCGTGCCGTGGGCTTCACCGGGTCGCGGCAGGGCGGGCTCGCGCTCGTGGCCGCCGCGCAGGCGCGTCCGCACCCCATCCCGGTGTACGCCGAGATGAGCAGCACGAACCCCGTGTTCCTGTTGCCGGGCGCACTCGCCGATCGGGCCGCGGACCTCGGCACCGCGTTCGTCGGTTCGCTCACCCTCGGCGCTGGCCAGTTCTGCACCAACCCGGGCATCGTCGTCGCCGTGGACGGTCCGGACCTGCAGCGGTTCGTGGACGCGGCCACGACCGCGATCGCCGCGTCGGAGCCCGCCACGATGCTCACGCCCGGGATCGCCGACGCCTACTCCCAGGGCGTCACGACGATGTCCGGCCACGACGGCGTCGAGGTGCTCGCCCGCGGCTCCGCATCGGACAAGCCGGTCACCTGCCGTCCCGCGCTGCTCGCCACCGACGCCGAACGCTTCGTCGCCGACGAATCGTTGCAGCAGGAGGTGTTCGGCTCCTGCGGCATCGTGGTGCGCTGCCGCGACACGGCCCAGGTGCGCGCCGTCGCCGACGCACTCGAAGGACAGCTGACCGCGACCGTCCACACCGGAGCCGGCGACGAGACCGAAGCGGCGGCCCTGCTGCCCTCACTGGAACTCGTCGCGGGCCGCGTGCTGTTCAACGGCTGGCCCACCGGCGTCGAGGTCGGCCACGCCATGGTGCACGGCGGCCCGTTCCCCGCCACGTCGGACTCGCGCACGACCTCGGTCGGCACCCGCGCCGTGGAGCGGTTCCTGCGCCCCGTGTCGTACCAGGACGTGCCGGCGGACCTGCTGCCCGGCCCGATCGCCGACGGCAACCCCGACGGCCTGCTGCGCCGGGTCGACGGCGCCGTCGAACGGCACTAGCCGTCACCGGCGGGTGCCCGTCCCGAACCCCGGGGCGGGCACCCGCCCGCTCTCCCCACCGATCGCCGTCCCACGCCATCGGGACGCCCGACTCGGCCCAATTCCCTCCGGAAACAGTCAAAGAGGACCGTGATGGACCACGAAGCCAACAATGCCGCCGTCGAGAATCCGAAAGTGACCGTTCGGGATCGACTACGAAAATTCGGGCCGGGAATCGTCGCCGTCCTGAGCATGATGGGGGCGGGCGACCTCGTCACCGCCTCCGTGTCCGGCTCGAGCTACGGCTACAATCTCATGTGGCTGCTCGCCCTGTCCCTGATCGTCCGGTTCGTCATCGTGAACCTCATGGGCCGGTACCAGGTCCTGAACACGAAGGGGCAGACGATCGTCGAGGGATACCGGGATGTGTCCAAGTACTTCCCGTGGTTCATCGGCATCGCGATCCTGATCAGCGGCCATCTGCTCAACGCCTACATGATCACCGGCGCGGGCGAGGCGCTGACGTGGATCTTCGGCATCGGGCAGCCGTTCCTCTGGTCGTGTGCCGTGGTGCTGGTCAGCCTGTTCGTCATCGGGCGCAACGTCTACACCACGATCGAGAAGCTGCTGAAGCTCTTCCTCGTCCTGATGACCATCGCCTTCCTCGGGTTGGCGATCTACTCGCTCCCCGACGTGGGCGGGATCGTCAAGGCCACGGTCGGCTTCAGCATCCCGGAGAACACCGGCACGTTCGGCGTCTTCGCGGTCGCGCTTTCCCTGATCGGGGCCGTGGCAGGGTCGATGGCCAACTTCCTGTACCCCTACTTCGTCAAGGACAAGGGCTGGACGGGCGTCGGATACAAGAAGACCCAACGCAACGACATCCTGTTCGGCATCTGTGCCGCCATCGTCATCAACCTGGCCGTCTGGGTGGTCGGAGCCGAGCTGCTCGCACCGAACAACATCGCCGTCGACAGCCTCGAGGACATCTCCAGGGCGCTGTCGCTGCACCTGGGAGAGTTCGGCGCTCTGGTCTTCTACATCGGCGCGTTCGGCATCCTCTACAGCAGCGTGATCGGCTTCGCGAACGGCTTCCCCAAGGTGGTCATCGACTGCCTGCACGTCGTCCGGCCCGCGCGGCGGGAGCGCTACGGACGGAAGTTCGAGGACGACCCGTGGTTCAAGTGGGTCAGCCTGTTCATCCTCATCTCCCCCATCGTCTGGTCCGTGCCGGGAATGCCCGGGTTCGTCGAGATGGCCGTCTTCGTGACCGGACTGCAGGCGGTCGTCGTCCCGATCGTGGCGGTCGGCCTGCTGATCCTCGTCAACAAGCGCAGCCACCTGGGCGAGCACAAGGCGAACGTCGTCGAGAACATCGTGCTGTTCCTGACCACCGCACTGGCGATCTGGGTCAGTGTCGAGGTGGTGCTCGGGTGGTTCTGACCGGCTGAGCAGCGGCCCGAGGAGCCGGCCGACGGTGCCGGCACCCCGGCCCCGCGGAGAGGACGCGGCGCAACGGCGCACCCGGATCGCCGAGAGGCGAACGGGTGCGCCGTTCGCGTGCGGCACGCGTGACCTCCCGGTTCGGCGCCCCGAGGACCACATCGCCGACATCACGATCACTCGGTGACGATCTCGATCAGGCTCGTGCCGCCGGATTCCAGGCACGCATCCAGGGCCGATCGGAACTCGGGCGGGGTGTGCACGCGGACGCCGTGAGCACCGAAGGAACCGGCCAGGGCCACGAAGTCCGGGTTCACCAACTCGGTGCCCACGACCCGCCCGGGGAACGCGGCTTCCTGGTGGTTCCGGATCGTCCCGTACCGCGAGTTGTTGACGACGACAACGACGATGTCGAGGCCGTACCGCACGGCCGTCGACAGCTCCTGTCCCGTCATGAGGATGCAGCCGTCCCCTGCGAACGCGACGACGGTTCGGTCCGGGAACGCCAACCGGGCCGCGAGGGCCGCCGGGAGCCCGTACCCCATGGCGCCGGACTGGGTGCCGGCCTGGGAGGGGTACACGGTGAACCGGCGGTGGCGCTGCGGCCAGCTCGTGTACGCGCCCGCGCCGGTCGAGATGATGGTGTCGCCGGGGACACGGTCGTTGAAGACCTCCATGTACGCGAGGGAGTCCGGGCTGGCCGCGGACGGAGTGGCGAGACTGCGGAGATGGTTCTCCCGGAGACGACCGCACCAGGCGGCTCGCTCCGGCTGCAGCGCGGAACCCTCCGCCGGAGCCCGATCATCCTGCGGCGAGACGGGAAGCGCCGCGGCGAACTCGGCCGGTCCGGCGACGATCGCGTGGTCGGCGCGGTACACACGGTGGATCACGTCCGGATCCGGATGAACGTGCGTCACGTGCTGAGCCGGTTGCGGCACGGCGAGGAGATCGTGGTCGTCCATGCTGGCCGCGTCGGGCCGGGTGCCGACGAAGGCGATCAGGTCCGCCTCCTTCACCGCCGCGGAGAGTCCGTCGGTGGTGCCGAGCCCGAGCGGTCCGACGTAGACCTCCGAGGTGTTGGCCATGACGTCCTGGTTCCGGAACGCCGCGGCCACCGGCACACCGAACGCCTCCGCGAACTGCTGGAGCCGACGGCTCGACGGCTGATCCCATCCGGTCCCACCGGCGATGATCAGAGGCCGGGTGGCACGGCCGATGTCGGCCACGAACGCCTCCACGTCGCTGCTCGCGACCCGCGGGCGGACCGTCCCGCCCGGCCGGACCACGGGTGCGTCGGTGGTCTGCCCCAGCACGTCTTCCGGCAGCGCGACGACGACGGGCCCCGGTTCGCCCGACACGGCGGTGTGGAAGGCGCGGGCGATCAGTTCGGGGACCCGGTCGGCTCGGTCGACCCGGACCACGTCCTTCGCCAGTGAGCCGAACATCTGTTGATAGTCGACCTCCTGAAAGCTGCGCCTGCCGAGGTTCTCGGTACCGACCTGACCGACGAGCAGCATCATCGGACTCGCGTCCTGATGCGCCGTGTGCACCCCGATACTGGCGTTCGTGGCGCCCGGGCCACGGGTGACCAGGCACACGCCGGGACGGCCCGTGAGCTTGCCGTACGCGGCGGCCATCATGGCCGCGCCGCCCTCCTGGCGCGCGGTGATCAGGTCGATCCGGTCCCGGGCGTCGTACAGCCCGTCGAGCACGGCCAGGTAGCTCTCCCCCGGCACACAGAAGGCGACGTCGACGTCGTGTGCGAGCAGCTGGTCGACCACTGCGTGGCCTGCGAGACGTGGAGTCACGAGGAGAGATCACCTTCCGGATGTGGGGTCGCGCCCTGTCGCGGTCGAGCCTCACACATCGAACACCAGTCCGTGACCGGGGCCGGTGTGCGCGCGGGCTCCGGACGCGTCGACGGACACCCCCGACGGTTCGGCCAGCCCGCCCAGTTCCTGCAGCGATGCCCTGTCGATCGCCTCCACCATGGACACCACCGGCACGCACAGCGCGAGCTGTGCCGACATCTCGGGCAACAGGTGCGGTGCGACCGGCACGTCGTAGGCCGCCGCGAGGTGCGCGATGCGCAGGAACGGCGTGATGCCGCCGACGCGGACCACGTTGGGCTGGGCGATGTCGCACACGCCCGCCGCCAGCATGTCGCGGAACTGGCGCACCGTCCGCAGGTTCTCGCCCACGGCGAACGGCACCCGCGTCGTCGACCGCAGTCGCACGTGTCCCGCGAGGTCGTCGGCGGGCAGCGGCTCCTCGATCCAGTACGGATCGAACCGTTCCAGCGCGTTGATGGCCCGCGACGCCGTCGGCACGTCCCAGCGCTGGTTGGCGTCGACCATGAGCTTGGCGTGCGGTCCGATCAGCTCGCGCACCGCCGCGACCCGCTCCAGGTCACGGTCCAGCTCCGCGGATCCGATCTTGATCTTCACCGCGGTGTGGCCCGCCTCGACCCACCGGCTCACCTGCGCACACAACTCGTCGAGGTCGTAGTCGAGGTTCACACCACTGGCATAGGCGGGAACGACGTTCCTGCGCCTGCCGAGCGCCTCGACCAGGCCGGTGCCCGACTCGCGGGCACGCAGGTCCCACAGTCCGATGTCGACGGCCGCCTGCGCCATCGCCGCGATGCCGCCGGGACCGGCCTCGTGCAGCCGCGCGTACAGCGTCTCCCAGACGACCTCGGGATGCGTACCCGCGCCGCGCAGGACGTCGGCGCACTCGTCCTCCAGCAGGGCCCGCACGGCGCTCGCCCCGACCCGCGGGGTCCAGCTGAAGCCCGTGCCCTCCGCGCCGGTGTCGTCCCGCAGCCGGGCGACGACGACGTCGTGGAAGCTCACCCCACCGTCCCACGTCCCCGGCAGCGGCAGCCGCGTGCCTGCACACCGCAGGTCGGTGATCCCCGCGGCGGCGCTCACACCAGCTCCGTACGCCAGTCGTACGTCGGCGCCCAGCCGAGCAGCCTGCGTGCCCTGCTCGTGTCGAACGCGGACGCCGTGCCCGACAGCTGCCCGGCGATCTCCTCCGGCACGGCCATGTACTCGGGGAGCAGTTCGCTCAGCGGTTTCTCGGCCAGCGCATCGGCCGCCGCCACGAAGAACGTCTCGCCGTTCGGCACGCGGTCCGCCTTCGCCAGCAGCAACCGGACGAACTCCGCCGCGTCACGGGCGTCGACGTAATTGAACAGTGACACCGCCGCCCGGGTCCGGTTCTCGAGCCGCTGCCGTACCGTGCCGCCGCCCTGCGTCGGCGCGCCACGCCACTCCTCGGGCGAGACGACGAAACAGGGGCGGAAGATGTGGAATCGGCCCTCGCCGCGGCGCGCGAAGGCCCGTACGACGTCCTCGGAGGCCACCTTCGACATCGTGTAGGCGTTCCACGGCGCCACCGGATGGTCCTCGTCCAGCGGAAGATAGGACGGCTGCCACCCCGCGGGGTTGCCGTATCCCATCACCGTCGGGCTGCTCGCCACGAGCACGTGCCCGACGCCGAGGTCGGCCGCGGACTGGCAGACGTTGTAGGCCAACGCCGTGTTCGTGGTGAACGTTCGGACGTCGCTGCGCATCCCGGGGGCCGGGATCGCCGCCAGGTGCACGACCGCGTCCGGCCGGAAGCGCGCCAGCGTCGAATAGCACTCACCGGCGTCCGTCAGATCGGCCGGGAAGGTCGCCACGTCGTCGCGTTCCTCCGGCATCGTATCCACCGACACGACCTCGTCGCCCGCCGCGGCGAGCGCGCCGACCACGTTGCGACCCAGTCGCCCCGACCCACCGGTCACGAGGACCCGCATTCCTACTCCTCACACCTGGTTCCCTCCCGGTGCGGGCACGGCGTGCGTACCCGCACCGGGAGGGAACATCGATTGTCCGCAGCGGAAACGTCAGTCGTCCGCTACTGCTTCTTCGCCGCCTCGACCGCGTCCATGAAGTCGCCGTACTGACCGGCGTAGCGGTCCCGCAGGTCGGACACCGCGTCCTTGAACGCCTGCTTGTCGTCGAGCTCGGTGATCGTCACGCCCGCCTTCTCGAGCGTCTTGCGGCTCTCGGCGACCTCTTCCCGCCACAGTTCGCGCTGGACCTCGGTGGACTCCCTGGCCACCTCACGCACGAGTTTCTGGTCCTCTTCGGACAGCTGGTCCATCGCCGACTGTGCGATCATCAGCACCTCGGGGACCCGTTGGTGCTCGTTCAGGGTCAGGTTCTGCGCGACCTCGTAGTGGCGCGTCGACACGTAGCTGGGCAGGTTGTTCTCCGCCCCGTCGATGACCCCGGTCTCGAGGCTGCTGTAGACCTCGCCGAAGTCCATCGTGGTCGCCGAGCCGCCGAGCTTCTCGACCACCTCGGCCGTGATCGACCCGGGCTGCACCCGGATGTTGCGCCCCGCCAGGTCTTCCGGCTCCTCGACCGGCTTCCCGGTCGTGTAGAGCGAGCGGGCGCCCGAGTCGTAGTAGGTGAGGCCCTCGACACCCATCTCCGACAGCTCCTCGAGCTTGGCCTTCCCGCCGTCGCCCTGCAGGTAGTTCCAGAAGTGCTCCTCGCTGTCGAAGGCGTACGGGATACCGAAGGCCTTCCACGAGGGCACGAACTCGCCGACGAGGTTGGCGTTGGTGCGGTTGAGTTCGACCGACCCCATCTGCATCTGTTCGAGCACGTCCCGTTCCTCGCCGAGCTGAGCGTCCGGGTACACGTCGACGGTGATCCGGCCGTCGGAACGCTTCTTCAGTTCCTCGGCGAACCATTCGTCCGCCTTGGTGGTCGGATAGTCGCCCGGGTGGGTCTCCGCCAGTCGCCAGGTGACCGACTCCTGGGCGCCGCCTGCACCGCCGCATGCGGCCAGACCGAGCCCGAGCGTGGCCGCCAGCGCGACCGTGGTCATTCGACGAAGCGCTGCGCTGCGCATATGTCTCCTTTCACGGGGAACGGGGAATCACCGTCAGAAACCGAGCGCCTGCGGCAAGGTCAATGACAGAGCGGGAACGAAGGTCACCAGGAGCAGACAGGCGACCATCGGCAGGTAGAACGGGAGCACTCCACGCGCCGCCTGTTCGATACGGATCCCGCCGATCGCGGAACCGACGAACAGCACACTTCCGACGGGCGGAGTGATCAGGCCGATACCCAGGTTGAGCATCAGCATCACGCCGAACTGCATGGGATCCATGCCGAGCGACGTGACGACCGGCAGCAGGATCGGCGTCGTGATCAGGATCAGCGGCGCCATGTCCATGATCGAGCCCAGCGCCAGCAACAGGACGTTGCACAACAACAGGATCACGACCGGGTTGTCGGACAGCCCGAGCAGTGCGTCGGTGAGCGCCTCCGGCAGTTGCAGCACGGTCAGCAGGTGCCCGTAGGCGCCCGCCGCCGCGATCAGGAACAACACCGTGCCGAGCGTCTTCACCGAGCGGCGCAGCATCCCGACCATGGCCCGGAGCGGAACCTCGCGGTACACGCCGAACGTGATGAGCACGGCCCACAGGCACGCGATCGCCGCCGATTCGGTCGCCGTGAACACGCCGCTGAGGATGCCGCCGATCACGATGACCGGGGTGAGCAGACCGAGCAGGCCCTGCCAGACGATCTTCGGCACGTCCCGTGCCGGAATCGGCTCACCCTTGGGATGCCCCTGTTTCCTGGCCGTCACGTAACAGGCCACGAGCAGCAGGGCCGCGATCAGCAACCCGGGCACGACACCCGCCATGAACACGCCGCCGATCGACACGCTGCCGCCTGCGGCGAGCGCGAAGATGATCATGTTGTGGCTCGGCGGGATCAGCACGCCCTGGGTGGCGCTCGAGACGGTGACGCCCACGGAGTACGTGTCCGGGTAGCCCTGCTGGCGCATCATCGGCAGCATCACCGAGCCGACGGACGACGTGTCGGCCACCGCGGAACCGGAGATCCCGCCGAAGAAGGTGCTGGCGACGACGTTGAGCATGGCCAGTCCGCCGCGCACCCAGCCCACGACGATGTTGGCCAGGTCGATCAGCCTGCGGGCGACGCCGCCGCCCGCCATCACTTCACCGGCCAGAATGAAGAACGGAATGGCCAGCAGCGGGAACGAGTTCAGCGCCTGGACCATCTTCTGCCCGACCAGCGGCAGCGGAACGGCGATCCACAGGGCCGCGGCGATCGAGGAGACCGCGAGCGACAACGCGATCGGCACGCGCAGCAGCATCAGGACGGCGAACCCGCCGAACAACAGCAGAACCGCGATGGGGTCGATCATCGGTCGTCACCCTCTCCGTCCCGGCCGGAACCGGGTGTGTCCGACGCCGGCACCGGGTCCGGTGGATCGAGCGGGATCCGCCCGAACAGCTGCAGCACGCTGTAGACGGCGATCAGCACGCCCGCGACCGGCATCGCGGCGTACTGCACGGACGTGGGCAGGCCGGTGCCCGGCAGCGTCGACGACATCATCAGCCGGGTGAACTCACCGCCCTGCACGACGAGATAGCAGCCGAACACGGCCATCAGCGCAGGCGCGATCCGGATCGCCACACCGCGCACGGGCCGGGGCAGTCGGTCGACGACGAAACCGACCGCGATGTGGCTGTGTTCGCGGATTCCCTTGGCGATTCCCAGAAATGCCAGCCAGCACAACAACAGCAGCGCGAGTTCGGAAGCCCAGCCCGGCGTGAACCCGAGGACGAATCGGGCGAAGACCTGCCAGCTGACCACCAGCACCATGGCCACGAGGCCGAGAAGGGTCAGCGCATCGGTCGTCCGGTCGGCGGCGACGAGCCCCAGACGTAACGTCCGGGCAGGCACCGACGGCCTCGATGGGGACTCTGACATGGGACGAGAAAACTCCGATCGGCATTGATGGAGCCCGCACGAACGTTCCGTGCGAGAAACCGGTTTCTCACCCTAGCCGCGGCCGCGATGCTGTCAAGACCGGAAGCCGGATCCGCCGCACCGTCACGGCCACACGCCGACGCGGCGATCGAGTCAGCGCGGGTTTCTGGCCGTGCTCTGCCGAACCTCGAGACGCGGTGTGAAACAGACGTCGGCGGGAGGCTCCTCGCCACGGAGCACGGCCGACAGGCGCTGCCACGCCTCCTCGCCGAGCGCCTCCTGCGGCACGGCGACCGTGGTCAGCATCGGCGAGGCGTACCGGGCGAATGCGATGTCGTCGAACCCGACCACGCTCACCTGGTCCGGAACGGACACACCGATGGCGTGGAACTTGCCGAGCGCCCCGAGTGCGACGAGATCGTTGTACCCGATGATCGCGGTGGCGCCCGTGCCGAGAGCCCGGTCGGCGGCCTCGTAGCCGTCCTCGTGCATCGAGCCGCACTCGAGCACGGTCAGTTCGAACCGCCCCTCGGCCGACGCGTGCAGCGTGTCGAGCCGTTGCTGGTTGGACACGCTCGCCATGGGGCCGGACAGGTAGGCCACGTGCCGGTGGCCGAGCCCGGCCAGGTGGGCCACGAGCGCACGGATGCCCGCGGCGTAGTCCACGGCGACGGTCGGCGCCAGTAGACCTTCGACATGCCGGTTGACCAGGACGAACGGTTCGAGTTTGCCCGCCAGTTCCAGCAACTCCTGATCGTGCGACCGCGGCGAGCAGAGCACGAGACCGTCGGTGCGCAACCGCGTCTCCTGGGCGAGGAACGGTTCTTCCAGGGGCATCTCGTGGCTGTCGGTGACGAGAACGCGATAGCCCTCCACCCCCGCGGCGCGGCTGATCCCGCGCAACACCGACTGGAACATCGGGTTGCCGAGGTCCGGCACCAGGATCGACACCAACTCGGTCCGGCCCCGCGCCAACCCCTGTGCGATGGCGCTCGGGTGGTATCCGAGGGACGCGGCCGCCTGCTGCACCCTGCGGGCGAGTTCGACGTCGACCGTGCTCCTGCGGTTCATCACCCGCGATACGGTCGCGGGTGACACCTGCGCGGCCCGAGCCACGTCCCTGATCGTGACCGAGTGCGCACGTTCGCCGGGCTCCATGGGCCCACCCCTCCGTTCTCGACGTCGACGTCCCGCACCGCCGCGCACGACGCGCGGGGCCGATGTACGGAAAGCGGTTTCACCGATGTGGGACGTTCGCCGCGAGCTTATCGCACGTCAGGCCCGCCCCCCGTGCGCGACCCGTGTTTCCGTGCCCGGGAGATTCCTGCCTTGAGCAGCTTCCGGTGGACTCGGCAGCGCCTCGCCGAGGTGACACGCAGACTCGCCCGGTTCCGATCCGTCCGACTTTTCCCATTGACACCCGAATCCGCCTGCTGTTCCATCAGAAACCGGTTTCCCGCGGTGTCGGTCACGTGCCGGTGTCGGTCACGCGCCGACGTCAGTCACGTGCCGGTGTCGGTCACCGAGTGAGACATCGGATCGACGTCACGGTCGCGGGAACCGTCCCCGCCCGGGACCGGCCGGGGAACAGGTGTGCTCACCGTCGAGTACCAGCGAGGAGAACGCATGTCGTCAACAGTCCTCACCCGCACCCTGACCGCCGTGTTCGGCGCGGCGCTCGCGGTGTCCGTCTTCACTCCCCCAGCGGCCGGCGACCCGCCGGACACCGCACCCGGACAAGCCGAACCGCAGGGCTGGGAGCTGGCCGAACAGATCCGCAAGGAGGTCAAGCCCCCGAACATCCCGCAGCGTCCGTTCGATATCACCGACTACGGCGCCGACCCCACCGGCGAAAAGGACAGTACGGAGGCCATCGCCGAGGCGATCGACGCCGCGGTCGACAAGGGCGGCGGCAAGGTCGTCGTCCCGGCAGGCGAGTTCCACACCGGCGCGATCCACCTCGACAGCAACATCGAACTGCACATCAGCGACGGAGCGACGGTCCGGTTCAGCCAGGATCCGGCCGACTACCTCCCCGCGGTCAAAACGCGCTGGGAAGGGGTCGAACTGTACAACTACTCGCCGTTCATCTACGCCCACGGCGCGGAGAACGTCGCCATCACGGGCGGCGGCACCCTGGACGGCCAGGCCGACGACGAGCACTGGTGGCCGTGGAAGGAGGAGCCGAACGGCGACGGCGGGGTCATCGAGACCGAGCACCGTGACCAGCTGTTCCAGTGGGCCGCCGACGGCGTACCGGTCGAGCAGCGCCGGTTCGAGGACAGCAAGTTGCGTCCGAACTTCGTGCAGTTCTACGAGAGCGAGAACATCCTCGTCGAGGACGTCACCCTCACCAACTCTCCGATGTGGATGATCCACCCGGTCCTGTCGGAGAACGTCACCGTCGACAATGTGACGCTCGACAGTCCCGTCGGCCCCAACAGTGACGGCGTGAACCCCGAGTCCAGCAAGAACGTCGTCATCAAGAACTCCAGCTTCGACAACGGCGACGACTGCATCGCCATCAAGTCGGGACGCAACGAGGACGGCCGCAGGATCGGCGTGCCCAGCCAGAACATCGTCATCCACGACAACACGATGGCCGACGGGCACGGCGGCGTGACCATCGGCAGCGAAATGTCCGGAGACGTCTACAACGTCTTCGCCGAGAACAACGTCATGGACAGCGAGAACCTGGACCGCGCACTGCGCATCAAGACGAACTCCGTGCGCGGCGGCACCGTCGAACAGGTCTACTTCCGTGACAACGACATACCGCAGATCGGCGGCGAGGTCATCCGGATCAACTTCCAGTACGAGGAAGGCGACGCCGGCGAGCACACGCCGACGGTGCGCGACATCCGCATCGAGAACGTCCACAGCACCGGCGGCGAGTTCGGCCTCTACCTCCGCGGCTACGAACAGTCACCCATCAGCGACGTCACCATCCGGGACTCGACCTTCTCCGACGTCGACACCCCGATGGAACTCGAACACGTCGACAACCTCCACCTCGACAACGTCGACATCAACGACCGCCACTACGACGAGGTCATCGACGCAGGCCCACTGAGCTGACCGTAGCCGACCGGATCATCCTCGGCGGGCACGCCGCACGTCGTCCTGTTCGGACTCCCGCGGTGCGGGATCCGGGGACGCCGTGGCGGTGTGCCCGTCGGTCAGCACGGCGAACGCGTGTGCCCGGTGCTCGGCGAACAGGTGCGTCGCCCGGTCGGTGTCGCCCGCGCGCAGTGCGGCCGCGAGCTCGCGGTGTTCGGCGGGCAGATGCGTGACGTCCGCGTCGAGGCCGACGCGGGTCAGCAGGAACAGGTGCGCCTGCGAGCGGATCGCGTCCCACGCCTCGCGCAGCCGCTGGTGCCCGGCCGCCCGGTACACGGCGTCGTGGAAGGCGATGTCCGCACGCACCATCGCGTGGGCGTCGGCGGCGCGGCCCATGGCCTCCGCGGCTGTGTCGATCTCGGCGAGACCGTGCTCGTCGGCCCGGTCGGCGACCAGGCGCACGGCCAGTCCTTCCAGCGCGCCGCGCAGACTGTCCAGTTCCACGACGTCGTCGGGTGTCAGTTCGACGACGCACGCGCCGCGGTGCCAGGCCGTCCGCACCAGGCCTTCCCGTTCCAGGCGCAGTAGCGCCTCGCGGACAGGCCCGCGGCTGACCTCCAGCGCCCGCGAGAGCTCGACCTCCCGCAGCTGCGCACCGGGCGGGTACGTGCCGTCGAAGATCGCCTCGCGCACCGAGTCCGCGACCTCGTCGGCGAGCCCTCGTCGACGAGCCGGTGTGACGGTCCGCTCGGACATCCGCACCTCCTCTTGTCGCAATGTTAACATGCAGACAAGCCGGCACGTCCTCGCGGACAGCCGTTCGGACACGGCGGGTTCGCAGGCTGTGCCGGCCCACCAGGGTGCCGTGCACGCGCGGCACCGCATCGCATGCCCGTACCCGCCCGCCGGCCGCACCCAGGAGGCTCCCGTGACCGTCCTCGACTCCCCCATCCCGCGCTTCCACCTGGCCATGCCGGTCGACGACCTCGATGCCGCGCGGCACTTCTACGGCGACGTGCTCGGGCTCGAACAGGGCCGCAGCTCGGACACCTGGATCGACTGGAATCTCCACGGCCACCAGTTCGTCACGCACCTCGCGCCTGCCCGCCAGGAGGGCGTGCACAACCCGGTCGACGGGCACGACGTGCCGGTGCCCCACTTCGGCCTGCTCCTGACCGTCGAGGAGTTCCACACGCTCGCCGACCGGCTGCGCGCCGCGGAGACGACGTTCGTCATCGAGCCGTACCTGCGGTTCGAAGGCCTGCCCGGTGAGCAGTGGACGATGTTCCTGCGCGACCCGGCGGGCAACGCGCTCGAATTCAAGGCGTTCGCCGACGACGACCAAGTTTTCGCGGTCTGACACCCGACTGCGTGCGCCGAGGCGCCCTACCCTGCGGCCGGCCGGCACCGGCGAACCATCGGGGCGCCCGCACGCGATGCGGCCACGCCCGCCCGGGCCGGCGGGCACGTCCCACCCGCCGGCCCGGTCCGGTGCGCCGTCACTGCCCCTGGAGACCGCCGAAGGCCTCGTCCATGAGCTGCTTGTTCTGGTTCGCCCACTGCCGGGCCGCCTGGAGCTCCTGACCCGATCCGGCCTCCTGAATGGCGTTCTCGAGGTCACCGAGCTGCGTGTCGGTCAACGAGAAGTTCTTGATGACGCCGGCCAGGTCCGGGAAGTCCTGCCCGAACCCTTCCCGGCCGATCATGTGCAGCTTCTCCGCCTCGCCCATCGAACCCTTCGGATCCTCGAGGTCCTTCAGGTCGTAGCGGGAGTAGGCCCAGTGCGGGTGCCACAGCGTCACGACGATCGGTTCCTGGTTGCGGATCGCCCTGTCCAATGCGGACAGCATCGCCGTCGTCGACGACTTCTGCAGCGTCATCGCCGACCCCAGGCCGTAGTCCGGAATCATCTTCGTCTCCACCAGGCGGGTCTCCCCCGCACCCGGTTCGATACCCGTGATGGTGCCGTTGAACCGGTCCGCGTTCTGCTTCAGGTCGGCGATCGAGTCGACGCCCTGAACGTACTGCGGCACCGCGATGTTCAACGTTGCCTGGTCGTACCAGACCCCGAGGTCCTCGACCCGGTCGCGATACTGCTCCCAGTAGTCCGAGTGCGTGGTGGGCAGCCAGGCGTCCTGGAACAGGTCGATCTCGCCCTGGGCGACCGCCTGCCACGTGGGCGCGACGTCGAGCTGGCGCAGCTCCACGTTGTACCCGCGCTCGTCGAGCTCGGCCTTGAACAGGTTGGCCAGCGCGATGTTCTCGTCCCACGCGATGTAGCCGATGGCGAGGTCGTTGCCGCCGCCCTCACCGCCTCCGCCGTCGTCACCGCCGCCACCACAGGCGCCGGTGACCATGGCCAGCAGCGCGGCCAGCACCGCAGGCAACGCGCGTGACGTTGTCCTTCTCATCCGTCCGTCCTCCTTTCACCGAGGGCCCGCGCCCGTGCTCACGCCGCTCCCGCGAGCCTGCGTGCGCGACTGACCGCGGATTTCGCGGACAACGACGCGGTGATGCGGTCGAGATAGATGGCGAGGATCACGACGCTCACGCCGTACTCGAATCCCGCGCCGAGCTGCAGCCGGGTCGTGGCCTCGAAGACGTCGGCCCCGAGCCCCGGGGTGCCGACCATGCCGGCGATGACGACCATCGACAGCGACAGCATGATGATCTGGTTGACGCCCGCCATGATCGACGGCATGGCCAGGGGAATCTGGATTCCCGTCAGGATGCGGGTGGGGGACGACCCGAACGCCTCCCCCGCTTCGACCATCTCGCGGTCGACCTGCCGAATTCCCAGTTCGGTGAGCCGCACCCCCGGCGCGAGCGCGAACATGACCGTCGCCACGATGCCCGGGCCGACGCCGATGCCGAAGAAGATCACCGCGGGGATCAGGTAGATGAACTGCGGCACGGTCTGCAGGAAGTCCATGACCGGCTTGATCATCCTGCTCGCCGTGTCGCTGCGGGCGCCGAGGATGCCCAGCGGCACCGCGACGATCACCGCCACGACCCCGGCCAGCAGCACGAGCGAGAGCGTCTGCATCGCGCTGTCGTACGAGTCCAAGCCGTCCAGCAGCACGAACCCGAGCAGCGCCGCGATCCCGAACTTCCACCCGCGCAGCCAGAACGCGAGCAGTGCGAACACGACGATCATCACCCACGTCGGCGGCCACGTCAGCAACTCGGCCAGCGCGGTGACCGCCGAGTCGAGCCCCTCGGAGATCGCGGTGAAGACGTCCCCGAAGTTGTCCTGCAACCACTGGACCAGGTCGGCGAACCGCTCGCCGAGGGGAATCCTCGGCACCTCCCAGTCCGCGACCGCCACGGCGCGCATCAGTGGCCCTCCCCTTCGGTGCGGTCGGGGGCGCGTTCCACTTCGCCTAGCGCCGCGAGCAGCGCCGATGGGTGCACGACTCCGATCAGCGTGCCGTGTTCGTCGACCACGGCCAGCGGCAGCGGTCCCGACGCCGCGGTGAACAGGTCGCTGACGGCGGTGTCGCCCCGAACCCGCGACACCGGCCGCTGCACGGCGTCCACGGCCGGTCTCCGGTGCCGGACCGCCTCACGAGCGTCGGACTGCTGCACCGCGCCCACCGGCGCGCCCGCCGCGTCGACCACCAGCACCGCCGTCAACCGGTGCTCGTCCATCATCCGCAGCGCCTCGTCCGGGGACGCCGACGACGACACCGTGTGCAGCGGCTTGTCCATCACCGACCGCGCCGTCAGGACCCGCGCCCGATCCACGTCCCGCACGAACTCGCACACGTAGTCGTCGGCGGGCTCGGTCAGGATCGCCTCGGCGGTGCCGATCTGCACGATCCGGCCGCTCCGCATCACCGCGATCCGGTCACCCAGCCGCATCGCCTCGTTGAGGTCGTGCGTGATGAACACGATCGTCTTGCCCAACTGCTGCTGCAGAGCGAGCAGCTGGTCCTGCATCTCCCGCCGGATCAGCGGGTCGAGAGCGCTGAACGCCTCGTCCATCAACAGGACGTCGGTGTCGGCCGCGAGCGCCCGCGCCAGCCCCACTCGTTGTTGCATCCCACCGGAGAGCTGTTCGGGCAGCCGGTCCTCCCAGCCGTCGAGTCCGACCAACGACAGTGCCTGCTGTGCCCGATCGAGCCGTTCCCGTTTCCCCAGTCCCTGGATCTGCAATCCGTATGCGGCGTTCTGCAGCACGCTCCGGTGCGGAAACAGTGCGAAATGCTGGAACACCATGCTCATGTGCCGCTTGCGCATGTCGCGAATCTGCCGCGCCGACATTGCCGTGAGCTCGGCGTCGTCCAGCTGGACCCGGCCGTGGGTCACGGGAAGGATACCGTTCAGCATCCGGAGCAACGTCGATTTACCCGACCCGGACAGTCCCATGACGACGAAGATCTCGCCGGAACGCACGTCGAACGACACGTCCACGACGGCCGCGGTGGTGCCCGGCACGGTCGACTCCGTGCCGTCGTCCCCGCTCAGCAGGGCGCGGACCGCCTCGTCGGCACGGCGGCCGAACACCTTGTAGAGGTTTTCCACCTGGATAGAAGGCACCTCGGTCCACCCTTCTGGCGGCAGCAAGGAAAACCGAGTTCCAGGGTAGTCCGAATTCCGACGAAAAGAGCGGGTGAACTACTCGTCGACACCCGACGGAAACAATCCGTGACCACGTCGAAGAATGGACGGAATATAAAAGGTGGAAAATCACGTGGATTCTCCCGTGACGGTTCGGCGATAGATCACGCGACCGTCCGGGAAAGCCCTCGCCGCACGCCCGGAGTGCGGCGAGAAGCTGTCCGCGTGCGCGCTCCGCGGACGAGGAGCGCGCACGCGGACGGCGAGCCTCAGGCGCTGTAGCCCTTCGGCGGAATCAACGAGGCGAACTGGTCGAAGGTCAGCCAGTACATCTGGTAGCCACTGAACGACGCGGGATCGGCGATCTGCACCGTCCCGTAGTAGTCGTCGTAGCCGACCACGGTGAAGTAGTGATAGATCGTCTGGTTCGGCGGATACCCCGGCGGCTGGTTCCCCGGCGGGGCCACGATGTTGGCCACGATCGCCTGGCCGGCGTTGATGTTGGTGACGACGTCGTTCCAGAGCCGGTTCTTCTGCACCTGCGTCGGCGGATCGTTGGGCATCTCCGTGGTCCGGTAGCCGCCGACCCAGTAGTTCATCACGGACGTGACCTGGCTGATGTGGTCCGTACCACCGGTGTGGGTGCCCAGCTGTGCCGCCAGGTCCGCCTGGCTCCGGTACACGCCCTGCGCCGACAACGCGATCCGTGTCGCGGCGGGCCCGCACCAGTAGGACGTCTGCTGCACCTGGTAATCGATGTCGAGCGTGACCTCGCCCGCCTGCGCGGCCAGCCACGGTGATGTCGACTGCTGCTGCACCGACGCCGTTTCGACGGCGGCCACCTGCACGGGTACCGCTGCGGACAACCCGAGCGCGACCACCGCCGCGCCCGCGGTGACCGCCACCTTCCGCATCTTCATCCGACGACTCCCATCTCGTCCGAACATCCGCCGAAAAGAGTCCTTTTCGCCCGTTTCGGCCGCGGCAGAATAGGGGTGGAAAGTTGCCGGCAACACCCGCAGAAGTGACGAAAGAAGCCTCCGGCGGGCGAGAATCCTCCGGTAAAAACGTCCCCCGAACGTCCGAATCCGGCGAACCCTGGTCGCGACCGGAGAACTCTCCACCTCCGAAAATCTCCGCAGGCGGCGAGAAATGACGCCGTACGGGCCAGGTGAACTCGTCCACTCGGAGCAATCCACGCGGCGATGCTCTCGCATCACATTCCCGTAACGGCCTGTTCATCGACCCGCAGACGTTCGTCGGTTATTTCATTTTGCTCTTTCGTGTGAAAGTGAGCGCCGCCCTGTGTGACGACTGCAGAATCGAGGTCCCGCGATGCGGACACGTATCACCCGATGGACGGTGGGAGCCCTGTCGGCTTTCGCTGTCACCGCGGGCATGCTCGCACCGGTTCCGGCGGCGGCGGACGTGCCCGCCGGCTACTACGACGCCGCCCAAGGCCTGACCGGCGACGAGCTGAAGAGCGCGCTCAACGACATCATCAGAGACAGCACGCAGCTGTCGTACGACGAGGTCTGGGACGCGCTCAAGGCGAGCGACGAAGACCCGAACAACCCGAACAACGTCGTCCTGCTCTACAGCGGCGAATCGCGGAGCAAGGACGCCAACGGTGGTGGCAGCGGCGACTGGAACCGGGAACACGTCTGGGCCAAGTCGCACGGCGACTTCGGCACCTCCGGTCCCGGCGCCGACGCCCATCACCTGCGCCCGACGGATGTGCGAGTCAACAGCATCCGTGGCAACAAGGACTTCGACAACGGCGGCGGCGAGGTCGACGGTGCGCCCGGCAACTTCACCGACGACGACTCGTACGAGCCGCGTGACGAGGTCAAGGGCGACGTCGCCCGCATGATCTTCTACATGGCGGTGCGCTACGAGGGAGAGGACAGCGCCCCCGACCTGGAGCTCAACGATCAGGTGAACAACGGCTCGCAGCCACTGATGGGCCGCAGTTCGGTGCTGCTCGACTGGCACGCCGCCGACCCGGTGAGCGACAGGGAACGCACGCGCAACGACGTCATCTACGAGCAGTTCCAGAACAACCGGAACCCGTTCATCGACCATCCCGAGTGGGCGGGCGAGATCTTCGGCGACGGTTCCACCCCCGCGCCGGAACCGGAGCCCGAGCCCGAGCCGGAACCGGAGCCCGAGCCGGAGCCCGGCTGCGGCGAGGCGACGGACCTGGAGACCGTCGGCCTGTCGTCACTGCCCGCGGACGCCCGGTCCACCATCGAGGAGGTCCGCAGCGGCCGGACCGGCCAGACCTACGAGAACCGGGAGGGCGTCCTGCCCGACTGCGAGTACGGCTACTACCAGCTGTTCCACGTGGGCTATTCGGACCGCGTGATCGCAGGCGACGGCGGCGAGTTCTACTACACGCCGGACTACTACAACACGTTCCAGGCCGTCGATCTCGACTCCTGACGGACCGAACGCGCATCAGGGCCGGTGCCCGCCTCCGCGCGGGCACCGGCCCGTGGTCGTTCCGTTCCGGTGGCGCGGTCCGTGGTTATCGCGTGTGGCCGACGAGGCGCAGGGCGAACGTGCTGTACTGCCAGACCACCGCGTCCTCGGTGAGTTCGCCGTCCTCCCGGTACCACGCCGACACTCCCATTCCGAGGTCGAGCACGGCGTAGGAGGCGAGTCGCACCGAGTCGACGTGGAAGACCCCGGCCGCCACGCCGTCGGCCACGAGCTCCCGGAAGCCGTGTTCGTACTCGGCACGCAACGCGAGCACGCGGGCGCGATGAGGGTCGACGAGGCTGCGGATCTCCCGGTTGCCGACGAACGCCTCGAGCCGGTGCCGCGCGTGGTAGCGCACGTGCGCCTCGGTCGCCCTGCGCAGTCGTTGCGCCGGGTCGTCGGAGCTCGCCACGGCGGTGCGGTATCCCGCCGACAGCGCCTCCATCGTCGTGGTCATGATGCGCGCCAGTAGGTCCTGTTTGGACTCGACGTGCTTGTACAGACTGGGTCCGCGCATGCCGACGGCGGCCCCGATGTCGGCCATCGTCGTGGCGCGGAAGCCCTGCCGGGTGAACAACTCGAGGGCGGCCGCGCGGATGTCCTCGAACCGGTCCACGGCCCCTCCTCGATCCGATCCGGTCTGCACGGCTAACCGATCATAGCCGTACGGGCAAGTGTGCACCCCAATACCGACGACTGTTTGCCCGCGAACCACCGCGACGTCTACAGTTCCGGCTAACATCCATTAGCCGAGCCGGGAGTCGCCGATGGCCGTCGACCTCAGTCCCACTCCCGACGTCGCCGACCTGGTCGAACGCACGACGAGGTTCGTACGCGACGTCGTGATCCCGCTGGAGGAGCAGCACGACGGCGTCGCCCGCAGCGAGGACCTGCGCACCGAACTGCAACGGGCCGCCAAGGACGCCGGGGTGTTCGCCCCGCACGTGTCGCCCGAGTACGGCGGTCACGGCCTGGACATGCGCGGACGCGCCGCCGTGTTCGAGGCGGCCGGGTACTCGCTGTTCGGCCCGCTCGCGCTCAACATCGCGGCGCCCGACGAGGGCAACATGCACATGCTCGAGGCGATCGCCACCGACGAGCAGAAGGAGCGCTACCTGCGCCCGCTGGCCACCGGCGAGGTGCGGTCGTGCTTCGCGATGACCGAGCCCGCTCCGGGCGCAGGGTCCGACCCGAACGCGCTCGCCACGGTCGCCGAACGCGAGGAGGGCGGCTGGCGCATCAACGGCCGCAAGTGGTTCATCACCGGCGCCGACGGCGCGGCCTACGCGATCTGCATGGCGCGGACGTCCGGTACCGACAGCGGGGCGGGCGCCACCATGTTCCTCGTGGACGCCGACAACCCCGGCATGCGGCTCGTGCGCCACATCGACACGCTCGACGAAAGCCTCTACGGCGGGCACCTGGAGGTGCTGTTCGAGGACTGCCGAGTGCCCGACGACGCGGTGCTCGGCGAGGTCGACGAAGGATTCCGGTACGCCCAGGTGCGCCTCGGTCCCGCCCGCATGACGCACTGCATGCGCTGGCTCGGCATCGCACGGCGGTCGCAGGACATCGCGGTGGCACGGGCGGCCGAGCGCGAGGCGTTCGGTTCCCGGCTCGGCGAACTCGGCATGGTGCAGCAGATGATCGCCGACAACGAGATCGACATCGCCGCCTCGCGCGGGCTCATCACACAGGCGTGCTGGGAGCTCGACCAGCGGCGGTCGGCGGCACAGTCGACCTCGATGGCGAAGACGTTCTGCGCCGAGGCGATCTGGCGGGTCGTGGACCGGTCGCTGCAGATCTGCGGCTCGCTCGGCGTGTCCGGCGACGTGCTGTTGAGCCGGTTCCTGCGTGAGGTCCGGCCGTTCCGGATCTACGACGGTCCCTCGGAGACGCACCGATGGTCCATCGCGCGGCGGGTGCTGCGCCGCCATGACAAGGAGGCGCGCCGATGACCACGACGCAGAACGCCGGGCCGGGATCGTCGCCCGACGGTCTCGACCTGCCCGCACTCACCGACTTCTTCTCCGCACACGTCCCCGGCTTCGGCGGCGCGCTGGAGGCCGAGTTGATCGCGGGCGGCAAGTCGAACCTCACGTTCCTGCTGACCGACGGCACGCACCGCTGGGTGCTGCGCAGGCCTCCGCTCGGCAACCTCACCCCGTCGGCGCACGACATGCTGCGCGAATACCGCGTCGTCGCCGCCCTGTCCGGGACCGACGTGCCCGTCGCACCGGCGGTGGCCTACGACGACACGGTGCTGGACGTGCCGTTCGCGCTCGTCGAGTACGTCGACGGGCCCGTGCTGCGCACCGAACGGCAGCTGCACGAACTGCCGGACGCCGACATCGAACGCTGCGGCTACGCACTCGTCGACGTGCTGGCCTCACTGCACTCCGTCGACCCGGAGGCGGTGGGGCTGGGCGACTTCGGCAAGCCGGCCGGTTACCTCCAGCGGCAGGTGCGCCGGTGGTACGACCAGTGGCAGCGCGTGCGGACCCGGGACCTGCCCGACATCGACGCGCTGCGCACCCGGCTGGCGGAGCTGTGCCCGCCCGAGAGCGGGGCGTCGATCGTGCACGGCGACTACCGCATCGACAACACGATCCTCGACCCCGACGACCCCGGGCGGGTACGCGCGGTCGTGGACTGGGAGATGGCGACCCTGGGCGATCCCCTGGCCGACCTCGGCCTCCACCTCGTCTACGCCGACCCGTCGTTCGCCCCGGTGCTGTCCGGGTCGGCGGCCTCGACCAGCGAGAAACTGCCGTCGGCCGACACCGTGGCGCAACGCTACGCCGACGCGAGCGGACGCGACCTGAGCCGGTTCGAGTTCTACCTCGGGCTCGGGTATTTCAAGATCGCCGTGGTGGCCGAGGGCATCCACGCGCGGTATCGGCAGGGCATGACACGTGGTGAGGGATTCGACCACGTCGGAGAGGCCGTTGCGCCGCTCGCGGCGGGCGGACTGCGCGCATTGAAGGGAGACATCGCATGAGCGGCGTACTGGACCTGTTCCGGCTGGACGACAGGGTCGCCGTGGTGACGGGCGCGAGTTCCGGTCTCGGCGCGGGATTCGCCGTCGCCCTCGCGGAGGCGGGCGCCGACGTCGTCCTCGCCGCCCGGCGCGCCGACCGCCTCGCGGAGACCGCCGAGCGGGTACGCGCGACCGGAAGGCGCGCGCTCACCGTGGCCACCGACGTCGCCGACGCCACGAGTGTCGACGCGATGGCGGCCGCGGCGGTCGACGAGTTCGGCCGGATCGACGTGCTCATCAACAACGCGGGCGTCGGCACCGCCGTCCCGGCGCTCAAGGAGGACCCCGACGAGTTCCGCAGGGTCGTCGACATCAACCTCAACGGCGCCTACCTGGCCGCGCAGGCATGCGCGAAGCGCATGGAGTCCGGTTCGAGCATCGTCAACATCGCCAGCGTGCTCGGCCTGATCAAGTCGTTCGCCCCGCAGGCGTCCTACGCCGCCAGCAAGGCGGGCGTCATCGGGCTGACCCGTGACCTGTCCCAGCAGTGGTCCGGCCGCAAGGGCATCCGTGTCAACGCCATCGCCCCCGGCTACTTCGCCAGCGAGATGACGGCCGAGATCCCCGAGGACAAGCTGCTGCCGTTCGTGCAGCAGACCGCCACGCTCGGCAGGCTCGGCGTGCAGCGCGAGCTCGACACAGCCGTCGTCTTCCTCGCGGGCCCGGCCTCGTCGTACATCACGGGCTCCACCCTCGCCGTCGACGGCGGCATGTCGGGTCACTGACGACCCTGCACGAGAACGACCCGGTCAGGACACCGCGTGGTGCGCGTTGTCCGCGGCCGGGTCGGCCGCGGGTGGCAGGTCGCGGTCGATGTGGTCCGCGTGGAACAGCGCCTGCGCGAGCAGTCCGCGCACGTGGTTGTTGGCGGCGGAGTAGTAGACGAACGTGCCTTCGCGCCGCCCCGTGACCAGCCCGGCGAGCCGCAACTTCGCGAGGTGCTGACTCACCGCCGTCGGCGCGGCACCGGCGAGTTCGGCCAGGCACGCGACCGACGACTCGCCCTGCAGCAAGGCCCACAGCACCTTGATCCGCGTCGGGTCGGCGAGCAGCCGGAACGTCTCCGCGGCCAGGTCGACCTGCTCGTCGTTCGGCATGTCGAAGTCGGGCACGGAACTGTGCATGCCGCACACGCTACTGCATGTCGACTGCCTGCGCACTTGCTTATCTGCGTGAGTACGCAGATAGTGATGTCGTGACACCTCAGGACACACACGGCGATCACGGCGCCGACGATCACGAACGGCCGACCGGGCACGGGCACGGGCACGGGCACGGGCACGGGCACGGGCACGGGACAAGCGTCGCCGCCCGACTCCGTCACCTCGTGACCCCGCACAGCCACGACTCCGCCGACCGGGTCGACACCGCTCTCGAGACAAGCGCGAAAGGGCTGCGCGCACTCGCGTGGTCGTTCGCGGGGTTGCTGCTGACCGCCGTGGTGCAGCTCGGTCTCGTGCTGATCACCGGGTCGGTGGCACTGCTGAGCGACACCATTCACAACTTCGCCGACGCCCTCACCTCGATCCCCCTCGCGATCGCGTTCGTCCTGGGCAGGCGCGCGGCCTCACGCAGGTACACCTACGGCTTCGGCCGGGCCGAGGATCTCGCGGGCGTCGTCGTGGTCGTCCTCATCGCCGCGTCGGCGGCGCTCGCCGGATACGAGTCCGTGAGCAGGTTGTTCGACCCGCAGCCCATGTCCCACGCGTGGGTCGCGATGCTCGCGGGCGTCGCGGGGTTCACGGGCAACGAGCTGGTCGCGCGCTACCGGATCCGCGTCGGCCGGGAGATCGGTTCCGCCGCCCTCGTGGCCGACGGACTGCACGCCAGGACGGACGGGTTCACCTCGCTGGCCGTCGTCGCGGGTGCGCTCGGCAGCATGGTCGGGTTTCCGATCGCCGATCCGATCATCGGCCTGCTCATCACGGTCGCGATCCTCGCCGTGCTGCGCGGCGCCGCGCGCGAAGTGCTGGGCAGGCTCATGGACGCCGTCGAACCCGACGTCACCGAACGTGTGGAACAGGCCGCGGCCGCGGTCCCGGGTGTCGAGGCGGTCCGGCAGGTGCGGGTGCGCTGGCTGGGCCACAGTCTCCGCGCGGAACTCGACGTGGCCGTGGACGGCACACTCGACGTCACCTCGGCGCACGCGATATCCCACGAGGTCGAACGTGCGCTCACCGGCGCCGTGCCCCGGCTGACGGCGGCGACGGTGCACACCGAACCCGCGGCCGGTGCGGCCGAGGCGCACCGCTGAACCGGCACCCCGGCCACCCGTCTCCCCCTTCCGGGTGATACCACTGTGTCCGATCGAGGCCGTCCCGTGATCGAACCGTTGTGGCGTTTCTCAAAGCCGCTGGACCGCGTGCCGACGGGTACGCATCCTCGGTCCTCTCCCCGACCCGAGTGACGTGTTTCCCCCGACGCGTCCGACCGACACAATTGGAGACCCCGCATGAGTGCGCCCCACGCGCTCAGCCGGGCGGCGGCCGTGGCGCTGGCAACACTGGCGCTCGTCGTCGCCCCGACCAGCCCGGTCCACGGCCAGGAGTCCCCCGGCGACCTGGAGTCCGCGCGCAGCCAGCTGAGCGAGGCCCAGGCCGCACTGGCACAGACCTACCAGCGCTACACCGAGGCGAATCGCAAGCTCGAGCGTGCGCAGCAGGCCGCGAACCGGGCCCGCACGCGCGTCGAGGAAAGCCGCGGCGCGGCCGAGGACGCTGCCGCCCGCATCCACGGCCTGCGTGACGACGTCGACCGCTTCGCCTCCGCGAGTTTCCGGCAGGGCAGCGCGATCGGCTCGATCTCGGCCTACCTCGGCGCCGAGAGCACGACCGAGATGCTCGAACGCTCGTCGTTGCTGAACGCGATCAGTGACGACCAGCTCAGCGTCCTCGACCGGATGCGCGCCGCGCTCGAGAAGCGGCGCACCTCCCAGCGGCAGGCCACCGCCGCCCTGCGGGAGGCGTCACAGAACGAGCAGGCCGCGGAGACCGCGAAGACCGAGGCCCAGCGCGCGTTCAGCGCCGCGAAGGCCAAGAAGCAGGAGGCGCAGTCCGAGATCGACCGGCTGTCGGCCGCCACCGCACAGGTGGCCGCACCGGGAGGCGCGGCCAAGCCTGCCGAGGGCCAACTGACGTCGACCTACGGCGCCCGATGGGGCACCGTCCACTACGGGATCGACATCGCCAACAGCATCGGCACGCCGATCCACTCCACGCTGCCGGGCGAGGTGATCGACGCAGGACCGGCGAGCGGCTTCGGCATGTGGGTGCGTGTGCAGCACTCCGGCGGCCTGATCTCGGTGTACGGCCACATCAACGAGGCGACCGTGTCGGTGGGCCAGCAGGTCTCCGCGGGCGAGCAGATCGCCACGATGGGCAACGAGGGTCAGTCGACCGGCCCGCACCTGCACTTCGAGATCCACGAGAACGGCAACAAGATCGACCCGCTGCCGTGGTTGCGGAGCCGGGGCGTCGACATCTGACGCCGTCGGAACCCCACGGGACGCAGGCGAGGCCGCTCACCGGCGCCGGTGAGCGGCCTCGCCTGGCTCGCCTCGCTCAGCCTGCGAGTTCGCGCTCGATCGCGGCGACGATCTCGGGCGCCTCGGGGTCGGTGCGCGGGCGGAACCGCGCGAGCGGCGTCCCGTCCCCGCGGACGAGGAACTTCTCGAAGTTCCACTGGACGTCCCCGGCCTCGCCGTCGGCGTCGGCGAATGTGACCAGCTCGCGGTACAGCGGGTGGCGCTCCTCGCCGTTGACGTCGATCTTGGCGAACATCGGGAACGTGACGCCGTAGGTGGCCGAGCAGAACTCGGCGATCTCCTCCGGGGAACCGGGCTCCTGGCCCATGAACTGGTTGCACGGGAAGCCCGCCACAGAGAATCCCTGGTCGGCGTACTGTTCGTGCAATCGCTCGAGGCCCTTGTACTGCGGGGTCAGCCCGCACTTCGAGGCCACGTTGACGACGAGCAGCAGGCGCGCGTCGAGGCCGCCGAGAGTGGCCGGCTCACCGGCGAGGGTTCGGAGTTCGAGGTCTGTGAGGGTCATCGGCACGGCTCCAGCAGACTAGACGCAGGGGGACACGAACCGCCCGCGGCAGAGCACGCACCGGCGGGCGGCGCGGGCACTCTACCCGGCGTTGTCACCAGGTGAGCAGTTCGCGCGGAATGCCGTGCTCGGCCGCACCGCGGCCACCGACGACGGGCACCGAGGAGACGGCCGCGAGGACCGCACCGAGGCTGGGCAGCCAACGCCGACTCGCATCCGGGGCGACGAGCCACCGGGCGGCGCAGGCCTCCCTGCCGTCCGGGAGCGGGACGACGGATCCGGCGGGCAGCACGCGGACCCCGGCAGGCAGCGGCCGATGCGCCGTGCCGAAGTCGTCGGCCTCGGCGAGCAGGACGGTGACGCGTTCCCTCCGGGTCGGCAAGGCGAGGGCGGGACCGGCACAGTCGAGTTTCCGCAGGTCCGCGAGGACGGTGTCGGACAGCGCGCGCGGGACGACGACGGCCGCGACCCCGGACCCGGTGATCAGGCGCTGGCCACCGGCGTGCTGTTCGACGGGCCAGCCGTACGTGCCGCGGTAGTCGGGACGGGCGCCCTGGGACTCGTCCAGCTCGAGGGTCATCGCGGTCCTCCTGCGGTGCATCGTCGCTCCACGTGCACACCCACGCTAGTGGCACTGAGTGCCGTTAGCAAGGGGTTTTCTGCTACGTTTCCCGCCATGTCCGCCACCACGTCCTCGCCGTCGCCCCAGTCCGGGTCGTCCCGGTCCGGGTCGTCACAGTCCGGGACCGCACCGGCCGGACCGTCGGAGTCGGACTCCCCGCGGCCGCGCGCCGGTCGCACCGCCGCGGGCAGGCGCAAACTCCGGCGGACACTCACCCACGCCGCCATCGACCTGTTCCTGGCCCACGGCTACGACACGACGACCGTCGACGACATCGCGGCGGCCGCGGGCGTCGGCAGGCGCACCTTCTTCCGCTACTTCCGGTCGAAGGAAGATTCGATCTTCCCCAATCACGACGAGCTGCTGGCCGACATCGAACGCACCCTCGCCGAGTCCGATCCCGCGGCCGAGGCGCCGGTCGACGCGGTGTGCCGGGCCGTCCGGCTCGTGCTCGACGCCTACCTGGCCGACCCGGACGTCTCGCTCAAGCGCTACCGGCTCACCCGGACCGTGACGTCGTTGCGCGACAAGGAAGTCGCCAGTGTGGACCGCTATCAGCGCGTGTTCACCCGATTCCTGCGCGAGCGACTGCACGCCGCGGGCGATCCGGCCGCCGACATGCGCGCCCCCATCATCGCCGCAGCGGTGGCGGCCGCGCACAACCATGTGCTGCGCCAGTGGCTGCACAGCGGAGGGGAGGTCGACGCGCACCGCCTCGCCGACCGGGCGTTCGCGATGGTCCGGCAGGCGAATCCGCCCTACACGGTCACGACCGACGACGCCTCTGCCCGCAGCACCGCCGACACCGGCGACGCGGCACCGCAGGAGTCGTCCCCCTCGTCGCACACCCGAGAAGCGGCCACGACCGGCTCCTCGACGCCGGAGCAGTCCGGCACCGCGGAACCCGTGGTGGCCGTGCTCCACACGTCGGTGCCCGCCGACGAACTGGTCCGGCGGATCAACGCCGCCCTCTCCGACGACACGACGTCGGCACCGTGAGCCCACGTGCTGTGAACACGGATCGGGGCTAACGGCACCGCGTGCCGTTAGCCCCGATGTCGTCCGCCGGCTCCGACGCCGGCCCGTGTTCAGCCGTCGGTCAGCGCCCTCCGCGCCACGGGGAAGTCGAAGTAGGTGTCCGGGTACGGCTCGTCGTCGAGTGTGAAGTGCCACCATTCGGCCGGGTAGTTCGAGAAACCGCCACCGGCCATCAGATCCCGCAGCAGGTACCGGTTCTCGCGGGCCTGCTCGCCCACCCCGGACGACTCCGTCGCGGCGAGCTCGTCGAAGCAGTCGTACCCGGTGCCCATGTCGACCGAGTTGTCGCCGAACCGCTCCCCTTCGGGTGCGAAGCACGCGGTCAGCGGCTCGCCCGGCCGGTACGGACGCTGGGGCGACTCGGGCAGTGCGACCAGCGTCAGGTCGACGGTGCTGCCCCTGCTGTGCCCGGACCGTTCGGCGATGTAGCCCTCCGGGAACAACCGTGACTTGTCGATGCGCGGGTAGAACTCGTCGCGCATCCGGTCGTTGCCGTCCTGCCGGGCCCAGCGGACGAAGTCGTCGACCGAACGCTGCGGCCGGAAGCAGTCGTAGACCTTGAGGGTGTATCCCCGCGCCAGCGCCGCACGCTGCACCTCCCGCAGCGCTTCCGCGGTCTCACGGGTCAGCAGGCACAGCGGCTCGTGATAGCCGCGCACCGGCCTGCCGACGAAGTTGTGCGCCGTCACGTACCGGATGTCGTGCCGGATCGTCGGGTCGACATCACTCAGCGCGACGAACGACTCCGGTGCGCGATCGGGGCCACGGGTGTCGGCCGCACCCGCGGGCACACCGCTCAGCATCACGCCGCCCAGCAGGGCCGTCACCATCACGCCGACGACACCACGAGTTGCCCGTCGGGATTTTCGCCATCGAGTCAGCTTCATGCGCGTTTCCTAGCAGCGCACGCCGGGCCGGAGAAGGTCCGTCCGTGGGACACCGGCGTCCACTATGGACCATCCGAACGGTGGCGGGGTGATCGCCGCTGAGACACACGTCACCGGCCACAGGTGCCCTCGAAACCCGTTCGCGACCGATTCCGTCGGTGTGCCAATCTAGACTCACGCTCGCGTCCGGTGAATCCGTGTCGGACCGCCGGGAATCACGCCGCCCGGAGGTGCGTTGTCCGGGGGTGCGTTGTCCGGAAGTGCGTTCTCCCGGAGGGGCACCCGTCCGGGAGGACCGTGTCCGGAAGCGCGCTGTCCGGAAGCACGTTCGGCACCCACCGCACCGGGGCGCGTCGCCGCGCTCCGGACGCACCGAGCACTCACGTTCACGAGGGGGATGTATGACCGACACTGCCCAGACCGGCACCCAGGCGGAGGGGCTCGGGCAGCAGGATCGGGAGGCGGATCCCAAGGCGCGGTTGCTGATCGGCATGCTGGTCGCGTCCGCGTTCGTCATGATCCTCAACGAGACGATCCTGAGCGTGGCGCTGCGGCAGCTGAGCCAGGAGCTCGGCGTCGCGACGACGACCGCACAGTGGGTGACCAGCGGATTCCTGCTGACGATGGCCGTGGTCATCCCGACCACGGGGTTCCTGCTCGAACGCTTCACCCCGCGACAGGTCTTCCTCGCCTCGCTCACCTCGTTCAGCGCGGGCACGCTGCTGTCGGCGCTCGCGCCGGGTTTCCCCGTGCTGCTCGCGGGCCGGGTCGTGCAGGCCTGCGGCACGGCCGTGATGATCCCGCTGCTGATGACGTCGGTCATGCGGCTCATCCCGGAACACCGCCGCGGTTCGATGATGGGCACGATCGGCATCGTGATCGCGGTCGCGCCCGCGCTCGGGCCGACGATCGGCGGCGCGATCCTGTCGGGGCTCGGCTGGCGCTGGATGTTCTGGCTGGTGCTGCCCCTGGCGGTCGCGGCGCTGTTGATCGGCGCGCGCTGGCTGAAGCTGGACAGCGAGACGCGGAACGTGCCGCTGGACGTGCTCTCGGTGATCCTGTCCGCGCTCGGCTTCGGCGGCCTGCTCTACGGCCTGTCGTCGATCGGCGAGGGCGGCGGTCACGGCCCGCCGCCGTGGCTGCCGATCGGCGCCGGCCTCGCGGTGCTGTCGGTGTTCGTGTGGCGGCAGCTGAGGCTGCAGCGCCGTGACCGCGCGCTGCTCGATCTGCGGCCGTTCGAGTCACGGAACTTCGTCGTCTCGCTCACGCTCACCGGCCTGTTGTTCATGTGCCTGTTGGGCGTCGCCTCGATCCTCCTGCCGCTATACCTGCAGACGGTGCTCGACGCCTCGGCGTTCGAGAGCGGCCTGGCCGTGCTCCCCGGCGGCCTCGCGCTCGGCCTGCTGGGCAGGCCGGTCGGTTCGCTCTACGACCGCGTCGGCCCGCGTCCGCTGGTCATCCCCGGCACCGTCGCCATGGCCGCGGGGCTGTGGCTGTTCACGACGCTGGGCCCCGGCTCGGCGATCGAGACCGTCGTCATCTACCACGTGATCATGATGATCGGCCTGGCACTGATGATGACGCCGCTCATGACCCAGGCGCTCGGTTCGCTGAGCGAGCAGCTGAGCTCGCACGGCAGCGCCATCCTGGCCACGTTGCAACAGGTGGCGGGCGCGCTCGGCACGGCGGTGTTCGTGACCGTCGCCGCGGTCGCCAGCTCCGCCGAATCGGCGGGGCCCGACGCCGACGGCCTGCGCGTGTCGTTCATGGTCGCCGGCACCATCGGCCTCATCGCGATGGCGACCTCGCTGCTGCTGAGCAAGCACAAGTCGAGCTCGGCGACCGCGGGCCACGGCCACTGACGCCCGCTCCCCCGTCACGCCGTCTCGAACCCGTGGTATCCCGCGACGGCCACACCGTCACCGATCTGCTTGTACGTGCCCACTCCGCCGACGAACGGCATGAACACCCGCCGCTTGCCGGGAATGTTCGCGCCCATGTACCACGACGCGGCACGCGGCATCAGCGTCAGATCACCGACGTCGTTCGTGGTGTTCACCCAGTTGTCCTCGGCTTCCACGTCCGGCTCCATGCGGTGCTCGCCACGGGCACGCAGATACTCGAGCGCCCGCGTGACCCAGTCGACGTGGTACTCGATGGACGTCATCATGTTCGACAGCACCGACGGACTCTGCGGCCCAGTGATCATGAACAGGTTCGGGAACCCGGCCGCCATCAGCCCCAGATACGTGCGCGGGCCCGCCGCCCACTTCTCCGCGAGGGTGCCGTCGGTGCCGCGGACGTCCATCGCCGTGAGCGCGCCGGTCATCGCGTCGAACCCGGTCGCCATGATGATCACGTCGAACTCGTGCTCCACGTCGCCTGCGACGATGCCGCGTTCGGTCAGTCGCGAGATCGGCTCCTCCCCGAGGTCCACGAGCGACACGTTGTCCCGGTTGTAGACCTCGAAGTAGCCGGTGTCGACGCACATCCGCTTCGCGCCGATCGGATACGACCGCGGCGTCAACTTCTCGGCCGTCTCCGGATCGTGCACCTTCTCCCGGATGCGTTCCCGCACGTACTCGGCGAGCGCCTCGTTGGCGTCGACGTCGAAGAGCACGTCGCGGAACGACTGCGTGAAGCACAGGCCGCCGTCGGACCACCGGTCGTCGAGTTCGCGGCGGACGTCGCCCGCGGCCGTCTCGGCGAAGTACCCCGTCTCGCCCTCACGACAGTGGAAGCCGAGCCGGGAGAACCTGCTTTCGTCGCGGAAAGCCGGATAGCCGGGTTTGACGTCCTCGAGCCGCCGGCCGATCGGGCCGTTGTGCGCGGGCACCGCGTAGGACGGGGTGCGCTGGAAGACCGTGAGCGAGCCGACCACCGGGGCGATCGCCGTGATCGTCTGCAGTCCCGACGAGCCGGTGCCCACCACCGCGACCCGCTTCCCCTCGAGGTCGACGCCGTCGTGCGGCCAGTGGGAGGTCCAGTACAGCTCGCCCCCGAAGTCCTCCAGGCCCTCGACATCGGGGCGCGACGGCACCGACAGGCACCCGGTCGCGGCGATCACGAACCGCGCGGTGCGGGAACGGCCGTCATGGGTGCGCACCGTCCACCGCTCCGAGACGTCGTCCCACCGCATCGCCTCGACGCGCGTGCCGAACGTGATGTCGCGCCGCAGGTCGTGGCGGTCCGCGACGTGACGGATGTAGTCGAGGATCTCCGGCTGCGAGGCGTACCGCTCGCTCCAGTTCCACTCCTGTTCGAGGGCACGGTCGAACGAGTAGGAGTACTCGATCGACTCGATGTCGCACCGCGCCCCCGGATACCGGTTCCAGTACCACGTGCCGCCGACGTCGCCGCCCGCTTCGAGCACGCGCACGTCGTACCCGGCGTCACGGAGGCGGATCAGCTGGTACAGACCTGCGAACCCGGCGCCGATGACGATCACGTCGTGGTCGCCCCGGTCCTCTGTCATGGCGTGGCCCCCACCTTTCCCCGCTCGGTCCGCCGTTGGGCGACGAACTCGTTGATGTGGCGTGAGACGAGCCCGATCCCCTCCTCGTAACCGGGAAGGATGTCGGCCATCTGGAAGAACGCGTGCATCTGGTCGGGCGCCTCCTCGACCGCGACCGGGACGCCGGCGGCGGCGAGCGCACGGGCGTAGGCCACGCCCTCGTCGTGCAACGGGTCGTACCGTGCGACGTACACGAGCGCGGGCGGCAGTCCGCCGTGGTCGGCCGCGCGCAGCGGGGAGGCGTCCGGGGTCGTGCGTGCGGCCTCGTCGGGCAGGTAGTGGTCCCAGAACCACCGCATCGTCTCCCGATTGAGCAGCAACTGATTCTCCGGATCCACATAAGACGGAGTGTCGAAGTCGCAGTCCGTCACGGGGTAGACGAGCACCTGGTAGTCGATCGACGGCCCCGACCGGTCGCGCGCCCACAGCGTCATGACGGCCGCGATGTTGCCGCCCGCGCTGTCGCCGGCGACGATCAGTGGGGCACCGTCGCCGGCGAGGTCGGCCGTGTGCTCGGCGGCCCACGTCAGGCCTGCGTAGCTGTCGTCGATCGCGGCCGGGAACGGATGTTCCGGAGCCTTGCGGTAGTTGACCAGCACGACGGTCGACGACGTCAGGTTCGCCAACCTGCGGCCGACGTGGTCGTACTGCAGATCGATGTCACCGATCACCCAGCCGCCGCCGTGGAAGTACACGATGATCGACTGCGGCGTGCCGGCGGGCCGCAGTACCCGCATCCGGAACCGGCCGCCGTCACCGTCGGGGAGCTTGAGGTCGGTCACCTCGGCCACCTCGGGGCCGGGCCCGCTCATCCCGGCGAAGACGGGACCGCTCATGCGCGCGATCGCGGGAGTGGACTCGTGGATCGGTGGCGTTCCGGACTCGGCGAGCTGGGCCAGCAGCGCCTGGGACGGGCCGTCCAACGGCATGTCGAACCTCCTGGAATCACGTGGGGTCACGGACTGTCCACAGTGGTGGGAAACGGTGGCGGGAACCGGTACGGATCAGCCGTCGTCCCCGGAGAACACGACGAGGCCGCGGAGGTTCTTGCCGTCGGTCAGGTCCTGATACCCCTGGTTGATGTCCTCGAGGCGGTACGTCGCCGTGACGAGCTCGTCGAGCTCGAGATGCCCCGCCCGGTACAGGTGCAGCAACCGCGGGATCTGGGTCCGCGGACCGGTGCCACCGAAGATCGCACCCTGCACCCGCTTCTGCAGCAGGGTCAGCTCGAACAGGTTCAGGGAGACGTCGGTGTCGCGGAAGTCGCCCATGCCGGTCACGACGACCTGGCCCGCCTTGCCGGTCATGTCGAGTGCCTGCTGGATGTGCTCGCCGTGGATCTCGCCGACCGTGACGATGACGACCTCGGCGTTGCGGCCCCACGTCAGGTCCGGCAGCTCCGCCACGGCCTCGTCGACGGACGCGTATGCGTGGGTCGCCCCGAAGTCGAGCGCCGCCTTCCGCTTGTACTCCACGGGGTCGATCGCCAGCACCTGCCGCGCGCCCGCGAACACCGCACCCTGCACGGAGTTGATGCCCACGCCGCCGACACCCATCACGACCACCGTGTCGCCGGGCCGGACGTCGCCGATCTCCGTGGCCGAGCCCCAGCCCGTCGACACGCCGCAGCCGAGCAGGGCCGCCTTGTCGAGCGGGATGTCCTTCTCGATACGCACCACGGACGATTCGTTGACCGTCACGTACGGCGAGAACGTGCCCAGCAGGCACATCTGCACCGCGGGCCTGCCGCCGACGTGCGCGCGGAACGACCCGTCGGCGATCGCCTTGCCGGTGAGCAGACCCGCACCCTCGTCGCACACGTTCTGCAGTCCGGACGCACACGCCGGACACGTTCCGCACGCCGGGATGAACGCCAGCACGACGTGGTCGCCCTCCTCGACCCCGCGCACGCCGGGGCCCACCTTCGTGACCACGCCCGCACCCTCGTGCCCGCCGACGACCGGCAGGAACGCCACCGGACTGGCGCCCGACACCACGTGCGCGTCCGAATGGCACAGTCCCGACGCGGCCAGGCGCACCTGCACCTCGCCCGCCACCGGGTCGCCGAGTTCCACGTCCGTGATCTGCCACGGTGCGCCGATCTCCTCGAGGACTGCCGCCTTCACCTTCATGCGCTGCTCCCGTACGTCGATGGACAGGTGCGGCTCGTGCGGGCCACCGCACACCAGTGTGTGACCCGAGTCACGATGCTCGCATCAACGTACGATCGCCCGAGGGTGCGGCCATAGCGCATTCGCGGCCACAACAGCACCGTTCCGGCCACGCCGGCCTCGCCCGGGGACGATGACTTCGGCCGAACCGGCGGCATCGACCAGCGGTTACGGCGCGCGTTGACGCGCGATACGGGCTCGGCGAAACTGGCCGGATGGACCCCGGCAGCGTTGCCGACGACGTTCCACCGATCACCGGACCCGACACCCTCCGACCCCACGGCGCGCACGGCCGCGCCGTCGTCGACTCCAACCGGCTCATCGCGGCGATCACCGACTCGTGGGACCACCCGCGAACGATGGTGGGGGTGTCGATCCTCCTCGACTGGGCCGCCGAGCACGGTCTCGACCGGCAGGCACTGCTCGACGGTTCGCACATCGACCCCACGTTGCTGCCCGACCCGGTCGCGCTGATCGAGGCGCACCAGGAGCTCACCGTGATCCGCAACCTCGTCGTCGCGTGCTGCTGCCGGCCGGGCGTGGGGGTGGAGCTCGGCGCCCGTTACCACCTGACGGCGTACGGCCATTTCGGTTATCTGCTCGCGACGTGCGGCTCGGTACGCGAAACGGTCGAGAAGGGCCTGCGCTACGCACTGCTCACGTTCGCGTTCTCCACCATGACGGCACGTCTCGGCGATGACGACGACTACGTGCTGGCCTTCGAGGCCGACGACGTGCCCGCCGACGTACGACGGTTCGCCGTCGAACGGGACGCCGCCGCCACGATGCAGATCCAGCGCGAACTGTTCCCCGGCGCGGGCCGCGTGCCGCTGCGCGAGGTGCGGTTCGCGTTTCCCCTGGACCGGACGGACGACGCCGCGGCGTACCGCGCACACTTCCGCGCGCCGGTGGCGTTCGGCAGACCGCGGACCGAACTCGTCTTCGACGCCGCCTACCTGGACCGCGTCCCGCCGATGGCGAACCGCCACACGGCCGAGCTCATGACCGCCGAGTGCGAGCGCATCCGCGCCGAACGCCTCCACCACACGGGAGTCGCGGCGCGAGTTCGGGCGTTCCTGCTGGACCAGACGTCGCTGGACCTCACGCTGGAGACGGTCGCCGAACGGCTGCACTACGCACCGCGCACCCTGCGCCGACACCTGGAGAGCGAGGGCACGACGTTCCGCGCGGTCCTCGACGAGGTGCGGCGGGTCGTGGCCGAGCGACTGTTGCAGGATCCGTCGGTCCCCCGCTACGAGATCGCCCGCCGCCTCGGATACCAGGACTGGTCCAGCGTCACCCGCGCACGTCGCCGCTGGGACGTGCGGACGGCCACCTGACGGGTCGCTCCGTCACCGCTCGGCATGCCGGGCGGGAGCAGCCTCCCCTCCTGCGGCCGCCCCCTCCTACGGCCATCCCCTCCTACGGCCGCCACGCGACGACGTCCCGAACGCACCGTACGGGCCCTCGAATCCACAACACGGGCCCCGGAAACGACAACGCGGGCCCCGGAACCTGCAACACGGGCTCTTGAATGCGAAACACGCGACCCTGACACCGGGGGTTCCCTCGGACGGCGTAGTGTGCCATCTTGTCCGTACAACTTATGCGTACAAGTTCTCGGCGCGAGTGCTCGCGCCGATGCCGACAAGGAGGCCGGCGTGAGCAACCAGGAAACTTCGCGCGTCCCGCTGTTCGCCACGATGCAGCGGATCCCCGGCGGGCTGATGCTGCTCCCCCTGATCCTCGGGGCGATCATCGGCACGTTCGCGTCCGGCGCGCTCGAGATCGGCAGCTTCACCACCGCACTGTTCGCCGACAGCGCGCTGCCGCTGATCGCACTGCTCATCTTCGCCACCGGCACCCAGGTGAGCGCGCGCACCGGCGGACCGATCCTCGCGACCGCGGGCACCCTGCTGCTCACCAAGAGCCTCATCCCGGCAGGCCTCGCCGTGCTGCTGGGCCTGTTCGTGGGCATCGACGGCATCTTCGGCATCTCGCTGCTGGCGCTGCTCGCGGCGGTCGACAACAGCAACGGCGGCCTGTGGCTGGCGTTCACCGGTCAGTACGGCGACGAGCGCGACCGCGGCGCCTACATCGCGAGCGCCGTCAACGACGGTCCCTTCCTGACGCTGCTGTTCCTCGGCGCTTCCGGGCTCGGTGACATCCCGCTGCTGGCACTGGTCGGCGCGATCGTGCCGTTCCTGCTCGGCGTACTCGTCGGCAACATCGACTCCCAGTGGCGCAAGGTCGTGGCGCCGGTGCCGAACATCGTCATCCCGTTCTTCGCGTTCGCGCTCGGCACCGGTATCGACCTCGGTGACATCGTCACCGGCGGCGTCAGCGGCCTCGTCCTCGGTGTGATCGTCGCGCCGGTGACCGGCTTCCTCGTCTACCTCGGCTACCGGTTCCTGCTGCGCCGCGGGAAGATGTCCGGCATCGGCTTCGCCGCGGGCACGACGGCGGGCAACGCGATCGCCACACCTGCGGTCGTCGCCGCGGCCGACCCGACGTTCCAGGAGTACGTCGGCACGGCCACCGCCCAGATCGCGGCGTCGACACTCGTCACCGCACTGCTCGCGCCGTCGATCGCCGCGTTCGTGCTCAAGCGCTCCGGGGAGCTCACGAAGCAGGATCCGGCGGCGGAACCGGCCGGTCCGGTGGAATCGGCATGACGGCAGCGGGCGCCGCAGGGGTCGGCAGGGCGCCGACGGCCGACCCCGCACCCGCCGACACAGGAGACGGCGACACAGGAGGTGACGACGTGGCGATCCACGGCGCACCGCACGCGCACGACGTCGTGATCGTCGCCGACGACGTCACCGGAGCGGGCGACACCGCGGTGCAGTTCGCGGAGGCGGGGTGGACGGCCGAACTGCGGTTGCAGCCGGGCGGCGGTGACGTCCAGGTGGTCGCGGTGAGCAGCGACTCGCGGGCGTGCCCGGACGCCGAGGCCGCGGAGCGCGTCCTGCAGGCGGCCGCGGGCACGCGGGCGAACCGGATGTTCAAGAAGATCGACTCGACGGTGCGCGGCCCGATCCGTGCCGAGCTCGACGCGCTGCTGGGGCAGCTGGGTCCGGACGCGGTCGCTGTCGTGTGCCCGGCGTTCCCCGGGGTGGGCCGCACGGTCGTCGACGGCACCGTGCTGGTCGACGGCGTGCCCGTCGGTGACACCCCGGTGGGCCGCGACCCGGTCACGCCGGTGACCGAGAGCCACCTGCCGACCCTGCTCGGCGCCGCGCAGGTACGCCTCGACCCGGCGGGCGGCCCGGCGGAGTGGGCCGCCCGGCTCCGCGAGGCCGGCCCCGTGGTCGTGGTGGATGCCGCCACCGACGACGACCTCGACCGGCTCGCACGCGCCCTCGACGTGCTCGGCGACGGTGGCCTGCCGGTCGGCGCGGCGGGACTGGCGGGCGCGCTCGCCCGCCGGTGGCGCCCGGCCGCACCCGCCACCGCACCGGAGTCCGCACCCGCACCCACCGACCCCGCCGCCGCGGTCCTCGTCGTCGTGACGAGCCTGCACGCCGCGGCGCGCGCGCAGGTGCAGGCGCTCGTCGACGCGGGTGCCACCCATCACCGGCCCACGCCCGACCAGTTGCTCGACGACGGGGCCTGGCACGCCCTGCTCGAGCACCTCGCCCACCCGCCGACGGCCACGGACACGGCCGCGTCCGGACCGACCACCGTGGTGCTCAGCGCCCCGGAACGCGGCGACACCGACGTGCCACCGGGCCTCGTCGCACATCGCCTCGCCGACGCCGCGGCCGAACTGGTCCGGACCACCGAGCCCGCCGGGCTCGTCGTCACCGGCGGCGACGGCGCCCGCGCCCTGCTGGCGGGTCTCGGCAGCAGTGGCATCCGGCTCGACGCGACCGGCACCGATGCGGGGGCGGGTGTCGCGACGGGCACCGTCGTCGGCGGCAGGGCCGAGGGCCTGCCGATCGCGACCAAAGCCGGTGGTTTCGGCGAATCCGACGTGTTGATCACGGCCGCAGACGCGGTCCGCAGAAGAAGGAGTGACCGTTGACGGCAGCAACGCAGACCCAAGTGCCGACCCTCGCCCTCACGCTCGGCGACGTCGCGGGCATCGGCCCCGAGATCACGGCGCGGACGCTGCTGGACCACGACGAGCTCCGCGCGATCTGCCGTCCCGTCGTCGTCGGGGACGCCGACGCGCTGCGCCGCGCGGTCACCGAGGTGCTCGGCCGGGACGCGGGCGTCGTCCGCGTGATCGACCGCCCCGCCGACGCGACGAACGATCCGGCCGCGATCGAGGTCGTCCAGGACGGGCCGTCGCTCGGCCACGTGCCGTACGGCGAGCTCAGCCCCGACGCCGGTGATGGGGCGGCGCGGTTCGTGATGCGGGCGTGCTCGCTCGCGCGTGCGGGCGAGGTCGACGGCATCGTGACGGCGCCGCTCAACAAGGCGGCGATGCACGCGGGCGGGCACAACTGGCCGGGCCACACCGAACTGCTCGCGCACGAGTTCGGCGTCGACAACTTCAGCCTCGTGCTCTCGGCGGGCGAGCTGTACTTCTTCCACCTCACGACGCACGTCTCGCTGCGGGACGCGATCACCGGGGTGAACGCCGAGCGGACCGACAACGTGCTCCGGCTCGTCGGCTCGTTCGCAGGCGCACTGGGCATCCCCGACGAGGCGATCGGCGTCGCGGGCCTGAACCCGCACGCCGGCGAGAACCGGCTGTTCGGCGACGAGGACGCCGACGTGCTCGAACCGGCCGTGCAGCGTGCCAGGGCCGCAGGCATCAACGCCGTCGGGCCGCTGCCCGCCGACGCGCTCGTTCCCCAGGCCGTCAACGGAAAGTGGCGCTTCGTCGTCGTCTGCTACCACGACCAGGGACACGCGCCGTTCAAGGCCGTCTACGGCGACGACGGCGTGAACATCACGGTCGGGCTGCCGGTGGTGCGGGTGTCGGTCGACCACGGCACGGCGTTCGACATCGCGGGCACCGGCGTCGCACGAGAGGCCAGCCTGGTGCTCGCCGCACGGCGTGCCGCCGAGCTCGCGCCCGGCTGGAACCAGGTGTGGGAGACCGCCCGGTCGGCCGCGGACCGATGACCGGCCCGGCGGCGCCGACCTGCCGTTCCCGGCTCCGGCCGGCTTCGTAGACTCCACCGTCATGGGCGTCGACCGCAGCACGCGCGCACCGCTGCACCAACAGGTCGCGAACACGTTGCGTCAGGAGATCCTCGGCCACGACCTGCCCCCGGGTGAGGCGCTGCCGAGCGAGGCGGCGCTGTGCGAGCGGTTCGGCGTGGCGCGGAGCGTCGTGCGCCAGGCCGTCGCCGGACTCGCCGGCGACGGCCTGGTGATCCGCAGGCAGGGCAGGCCGACGATCGTCGCGCCGCCCGCCGAGTACCGCCGCCTGGTGCAGCGTGCGACCGGCATGTTCGACCAGTTCGCCCGCCGGGGTCACCAACTGCGCACGACGATCCTCGACCTCTCCCCCGCACCGCCGCCGCCCGGTGGCCGTGACTTCCTCGGCACCGACGACACGGTCCGCCTCGAACGACTGCGCCTCGTCGACGGCGACCCACTGTCCTATGTGCGCACCTGGCTGCCCGTCGACCGCGTGCCCGGTCTGCACGCCGACCACCTCACCGACGCGTCGCTGCACCGGCTGCTGACCCGCGACTACGGCCTGCGCCCGATGCGCGGCAGACGGCAGGTGCACGCCGTGGCCGCGGACGAACGCCTCGCCGACGCACTCGGCACCGCAGCAGGCGACCCGCTGCTGTTGCTCGAAGGCGGCACGACCGATCAGCACGACCGTCCCCTGGAATGGTTCAGCGCCTGGCATCGGGCCGACCGTGTCGTGTTCGACATCGACGTCTCCGAGTCGATGGAGACACTGCGCCTCGACGCGGCCGACCCGTCCGGCGTCGACCACTCGGCCGACGACACGGCCCCCGACAACGCTGTCCCCAGCGGCGCCGCCCCCGACGACACGGCCCTCGACGACCGCGGGCCCGCGGGTACCGACGACGACGTCGACCTCGAGCGCGCCCGGAGGCTCCTCGCCGAGCTGGCCCGCATCCTCGGCTGACCACGACCGGAATCTTTCCGCCTGGCGGAACAGTCGTTCGTTGTCACCCGATGGTGGACCTGCTTGACCGTTGATTTCACCTGGTGAGACACTCGGCCGCACCATTCCTGCAACAGAAACGATGTCGTGGCCGAAAGCACCGTGCCCTCTCCCGACGCTCCCTCTCCCGACACGCCCTCCGGCAGCACACCCTCGCGGAGCAGCACCCCCTCACAGCGCATGTCCTCCCGGAACCCGCGATCGCCGAACCCGCAGGCGCAGGACTCTCCGCCGCACACCGCGACGGCCCAGGGCGGGACCGGGACGGAGGCCGCCGCGAGGGTGGCGGACGTACTCCTCATGTTCACCGGCGGCCCCGAGTATCTCGGCGTGAGCACCATCAGCCGCACACTCGGCATCTCCAAGGCCGTCGTGTACCGCATCCTGCAATCGCTCGTGTCGCGGGACGTGCTCGCCACGACGCCCGGAGTGACCGGCTACCGACTCGGCCCCGCCGCCGTGGCGCTGGGCGCGAGCGCCCTTCGGCGCTTCGACGCGAAGATCGCGGCCGCCCCGGTCCTCCGGAAGCTGCGTGACCAGACCGGCGAGACGACGACATTGTCCGGGCTGGTCGGCGACGAGCGGGTGTACCTCGAACAGTTCGAGAGCCGCGCCGAGATCAAGATGACCGTCGACATCGGCACGCGCTTCCCACTGCACGCCGGTTCGTCGGGCAAGGCGATCCTCGCGCAGCTGCCGGACTGGCGTCGCGACGACATCCTTGCCGGCGACCTCGGCGCGTTCACCGAGCGCACCGTGACGGACCGGGAGACGTTGGCCGAACAGCTCACCGCCATCGCCACCGACGGCGTCGCCGTGTCGCTCGGGGAACGGCAGAGCGGCGCGGGGTCCGTCGCCGCCGCGCTCGTCACGCCGGACGGCGAGGTGCACGGCGCGATCAGCGTGTGCGGGCCCGAGTACCGGTTCACTCCGGACAAGATCGAGCGCTACCGCGAGCTGGTACGCAACGCCACCGCCGAGATCATCCGGAACTGGGCCGACGGGCCCGCCGCGGGCGGGAACCGGGACTGATCCCGGCCCACCCGGCGGCGAGTACGTCAGCGACCGCGGGGCAGGTAACGGCCCTGCGGGTCACCCTGGACCTTGCCGTCGGCGAACACGTGGTGGCCGCGGACGAAGGTGTCGGTGACCTTGGCCGTCATGTCGAAGCCCTCGAACGGCGTGTACTCCTGGGTGGACTCGGAGTCGGCCGCGCGGACCGTCCACGACACCGTCGGGTCGACCAGCGCGATGTCGGCGTCGTAGCCCTCGGCGATCGCACCCTTGTTGACGAGACCGTAGCGCCGCGCCGGGTTCCACGACGTCAGCTTCGCGACCCGCTGCGGTGACAGGCCACGCTTGGCGCCCTCGCCGACCAGTCCCGGCAACAGGTACTCGGCGCCGCCGAATCCGGACTTGGCGACGAACACGTCGTCGCGGTCCTCGCCGAACTTCAGCTCGTCCTTGCAGCAGGCGTGATCGCTGACGACCCAGTCGACCTCGTCGGCGAGCACGTGGCGCCACAGCGCCTCGACGTCCTCGCGCTCCCGCAGCGGCGGGTTCACCTTGCCGCCGATACCGCTGGCGGTGTCCACATCGGCCAGCAGGTGGCCGACCGTGACCTCCCTCCGGAAGTCCACGTGCGGGAACGTCGTCGCCATCCGCAGCGCCGCGTCCAGTGCCTTCTCCGACGACAGGTGCAGCAGGTTGATGTTCGGCAGGCCGGTCTCGTGGGCCAGGTACGACGCGATCGTCACGGCCAGGCCCTCCGAGTGCGGCGGACGCGACCGGCTGTAGGCCCGCAGCCCGGACAGCGACGGGTCCTGCTCGACGAGCTTGGTGTAGGCGGTCATGATCTCGGCCGTCTCGCAGTGCAGCGACAGCGAGAGATGGTCGGCGTAGTCCGGCAGCGCCTCGCGCGCGGCCTGGATGCCGCGCATGACGAACTCGAAGTGCGCCAGGTCGTACCGCTCCTCCGGCGGAGTCATGAGGAAGTCGCTCTGACTCGCCGACCGGCCGTGGAGACCGTGGCTGCCGTAGAACATGAAGATCTTGAACGACGTCACGCCGTGCTCCTCGACCAGATACGGGATCTCGTCGATGTGCTGCGACATCATCGGCGCGAGATGGAAGGCGTAGTCCACGTACGCGTTGCCCGACGCGGCCGAGAGCACCTCGGGGAAGAACTCCCGGTACGGCCCACCCTTGTTGAGGTAGTACTGCCCGGTGCGCATGTACGTCAGCGCCGTCGTCACACCGCCCTGCGCGCCGGCACGACTCTCGGTGCGCGTGTCGGCGGGCAGCTCGTTGTAGATGCCCCAGTGCTGGTGCGCGTCCACCACGCCGGGGAACGCCAGCAGGCCGCGCCCGTCGACGACGTTCGCGGCGTCCTCGCGCGACTGTCCACCCGCGACACGGACGATCTTTCCGTCGTTGACCGCGATGTCGGTCGCCTCCGGCGTCGCGTTGTCGGGATCGTCGGGGCGCACCACCCGGACATCGGTGATGAGCAGTTCCGTCGTCGCCATCCGTCGTTCTCCTTACTGCGTGTGCGAATACCGGCGGGCCACGTCGTCGGCGGCCAGCCAGGACAGGCCGAACGCCGGCAACAGCCCGTTGCCCGGCAGATAACCGGCGGCGCCGTGGCCGGAGATCCCGGCGGCGGCACCCCCTGCGGCGTACAGACCGGGGATCGGCCGGTCGTCGGTGTCGACGACCGCCGCGTGCTCGTCGACCAGCAGCCCCCCTTGCGTGTGGAACAGGGCGGGCACGACACGGACGGCGGCGAGCCTGCCTTCGAGCGGGCGCTCCCAGTTCGTCCTGCCGAACCGGTCGGCGCGCTCGCCGCGCGCTGCCGCGGCGCTGTCGGCGAGCTCGGCGGCGAGCGTCTCGGCGGGCAGGCCGGTCACCTCGGCGAGCTCGGCGGCGTCGGCGGCCCACACGATCGCGCCCGCGTCGACGTTGTCCCGGAAGTCCCGGAACGGCAGGCACTGCTCGTGGATCGTCTCGTCGATGACGATCCACCCCGTCGCCCCTCGGCGGGCGGCGAGTTCCGCGGCGTACTCCGAGTAGCCGCGCGTCTCGTCGCCGAAGCGCGTGCCGTCGAGATCGACGAGGACGCCGCCGTGGATGACGGTCGCCCATCCGACGAGCGTTCCGGACTTCGCGCCGACCGCGCCGTGTCCCTGATAGGCGTCGAGGAACCCGGATGCGGCACCGGCGCCGACACCGATCCGCAGCGCGTCGCCGAGCGAGTGCTCGCCGCCCTGGTACAGCGCATCGGCGATCTCGGGCAGGTGCTCGGCCACGAGACCACGGTCGGCGCCGAAACCGTTCGTGGCGAGCAGCACCGCACGGGTCGGAATCCGCTCCTCCGCGCCGTCGGGATAGCGCACGATCACCCCACGGACGTCGCCGCCGTCGCCCAGGCGCACGTCGACCAACCGCGCGGGCGCCAACAGCTCGATGTCCGGGTGCTCACCGGCGCGCCGGGCGAGATGGTCGATCACTCCGGAGCCGTGCCTGCCGGGAATGGTGTGACAGCGCGCCACGGCGTGGCCGGGATAGGTGAAGTCGGTGACCAGCGAGAGCGGCAGCCCCGCCGAATCGGCCAGCCATTCCACGAGCGGGGCACTGATCCCGGCGAGTGTCCGCGCCAGCCGCGCATCCGCGGTGCCGTGGGTCTTGGCCATGATGTCGGCGACGAACCGTTCCGGCCCGTCGTCGATCCCCGCCTCGGCCTGCCACCGGGACCCGGCGCCGGGGAACATCGCCGTCGACATCGACGTGTTGTTGCCCCTGCGGAAGTGTTCGCTGGCCTCGACCACGAGCACGCTCAGCCCGTGTTCGGCCGCGCGCAGCGCACCGGCGAGGCCACCTCCGGCACCGGCGACGACGAGGTCGGGGCCGTCGGTCTCGGTCGGGTCGGGACCGGTCATGCGGTCGGCGCTCCTTCCACGGTCAGCAACCGCAGCGCAAGCGCGGTCGGGTCGACGATGCGCGCGGCCAGGTCGGCGGGTTCGACGTCCACCGCGGAGCAGCCGTTAAGCACCGCGGTGGCTCCGCGCTCGGCGAGTCGGGTCACCGCCTCGCCGAGCGCGGCGTTCCAGGCCGCGGTGTCGGCGATGGCGTCGAACGGCAGGTCCAGCACCTCGACCCCCGCCGAGTACGCCACCAGACCGTACGCCGCGAGCCGCCGGGTGAGCTCCGCGCCGATCGCCTCGTTGCGGACGACGGCGCCGAACCGCTCACCACGGGCGGCGAGGAAGCCGGCCGAGAGCTTCAGCAGCCCGTGCACCGGCGGGCCCGCTGCGGCGCCGCCGGACGTGACGCCGTCGGGCACCGCCGGGTCGAGCACACAGTCGGGAAACGCCAGGTCCCAGCCCGGCGCACGATCCGCCGACGCCGTGTCGAGTGCCGCCGTGACCGCCCGTTCCGACGTGCGCACGGCCGCGTCGGTGTCCAGCGCCGACGGTGCATCGGGGCCGACGTCGCGCACCACGATCTCGAGGCCGGGCGGAGCCAGCCGGTCGTACCGGTCCTGCCGCCTCTGGATCTCCTCGTCCGGCAGGTGGATGGGCGTCACAGCCAGTGCGCGCACCACGGTCATTCCTCCTCGTTCGGGGCCGTGTTCTCCGCGACCGTGTTCTCCGCGACCGTGCTTTCCGGGGTCGTGCTGTCCGGAGGGGTCGTCGCCGGGACCCCGGCCAGCCCGCGCAGTGCCTCGCCCACCCGCGGAGAGGCGGCGAAGCCCGTGCTGAACGCCACCAGCCGGTCCAGCACGGGGTCATCGCCGAGCAGGCCGCGGAGAAGCCCGGTGACGGCGTCGCGGTCGAAGGGCCGATGATCCGCATCGCCGACCGGGTTGGGCACCTCGGCGGTGCGGGTGTCGCCGTCGGTGTAGCGCACGGTCACGCGGGCGGCCCGCCTGCCGGGCAGGCGGGCCGTGAGGTCGTCGGCGGCCACGACGGTCACGTGCCGCGCCAGGTCGCGCAGTCGCGGATCGGCCGGCCTGCCGTCGGCGTAGGTCCGTGGCTCGACGGCGCCGTCCAGGGCCGCCGCCGCGACGACGAACGGCGTCGAGAACATGGCCGACAGCCGGTTGTCCCAGTCCGTCCTGGACAGACCGGCGCCCAGGGCGTGCGTCTCGACGCGCACGTCGGCGACGGTCCTGCCGTCGGCGAGTTCGAGCATCGCGTCCGCGGCCGGGTGGGTGAACGAGCACGACGCGTGCCGCTTGAAGTAGCCGGCCGTGACGTCCCAGCGGGTACCGAGCTCCGCGGTGAGCTCACCGGGGTCGAACGCGCCCAGCAGGGAGCCGAGCGACAGCGCGGCCGTGCCGGTGTTGCGGGCGACACCCGCCGCAGCCATGCGCGCCGCGGCGAGGCCTGCGGTGTTGGCGGCACCGAGCCAGGCGTCGCGCACGGGGTTGCCGGTCGTCGCGGAGTCGAAGTGCCCCGCCACGGGCATGCCGGCTCCGGTGTCGATCGCGGCGGCGCACACGTCCGGGCCGAGACCGAGCAGCCGAGCACACCCGGCGGCGGCACCGGCGACACCCCAGTTGCCGTGCGGGTGCGCCCCCGCTCGCAACCGCGTCGCCCTGCCGAACCGGGCCGCCACCTCGTAGGCGGCCAGCAGGGCCGCGGCGGTGTCGGCGCCCGTCGCGTCACGCTCCGCCGCCAGCGCCAGTACCGCGGGGAACCCGTGCACAGCGGGGTGTCCCTTGGCGTACTTGTTGCCCTCGTCGAGTTCCAGGCACGCCATCGCGGAGGCGTTCAGCCACGCCGCGGTGTCCACCGGTGCCGTCTGTCCCGCCCCGAACACCGGTGCCGGTCCCCCGGCCGCCGCCCACGCCAGCCGCAGCGCGGTCTGGTCGTCGGTCCGGGCGCCCACCGCCGCCACCCCGACGACGTCGAGCACCACGAGCGCGAGCCGGTCGAGGACCGCGGCCGGTACGGCGGCGGACTCCAGCCGCGCCACCCACGCGCCGAGCTCGGCCGTGGCCGCCGCGGCCGCATCCGTCGACGACGTCGTCGTCTGCCCGTCCATCACAGTCCCAGGTAGGCCTTCCGTACGCGTTCGTCGTCGGCGAGTTCGGCGCCGCCCCCGGACAGCACGACCGAGCCGCTCTCCATCACGTACGCCCTGTCCGCGATGGCGAGCGCCTGTTTCGCGTTCTGTTCGACGAGCAGCACCGACACGCCCGTGTCGCGGATCTCGCGCACCGCGTCGAGCATCATCCACGTCAGCTTGGGCGACAGCCCCGTCGACGGTTCGTCGAGCAGCAGCATCCGCGGGCCCGCCATCAGCGCGCGGCCGATCGCGAGCATCTGCTGCTGGCCGCCGCTGAAGGTCTGCGCCACCTGGCCACGGCGTTCGGCGAGGATCGGGAACAGGTCGTACACCTGGTCCAGCCGCGTCGTCGTGTCCTCGGCCGAGGCGGTCCACGCGCCCATGCGCAGGTTCTCCTCGACGGTGAGCGTGCCGAACAGGGCCCGGTCCTCGGGCACGTGCACCAGACCGTCCCGGACGAGCACGTCGGGCCTGCGTCCCGCGGTGTCACCGCCGTCGAAGACGATCCGCCCCGACTGCGGCGCGAGCTGACCGCAGATGCTCCGCAACGTCGTGGTCTTGCCCGCACCGTTGGCGCCGACGAGCGCGACCAGCTCGCCCGCACCGACGTGCAGGTCCACCTCGTGCAGGATGCGCATGCGGCCGTATCCGGCGCTCAGCTTCTCAAGCGTCAGCATGGGGCGTCGGCTCCTCCCCGAGATAGGCGTCGATCACGCGCGGGTCGGCCGTGACCTCGTCGGGCGTACCGGTGGCGAGCACGGCGCCCTGGTCCAGCACGAGCACGCGATCGGACAGCCGCATGACCGCGGCCATGATGTGCTCGATGAACACCAGCGTCGTGCCGTCCTGCTCCCGCAGTTCGGCCAGCAGGTCGAGCACGGGCTCACGCTCGGCGGGCAGCAGGCCGGCGAGCACCTCGTCGAGCAGCAGTACCCGTGGCCGCGCGGCGAGCGCCCTGGCGAGTTCGAGCCGTTTCAGGCCGGCCGTGGGCAGCTCGGTCGCGGGCCGGTGTGCCCACTCCTCCAGTCCGACCCGTTCGACGACCTCCATCGCGCGGTCACGCAGTCGCTCCGCCCCACGCGTGTGGTGCTGCGCGGCCAGGCTCACGTTCTCGGCGACCGTCATGCTCGCGAACGGGCGCATCAGCTGGAAGGTCCGCACCATGCCGCGGCGCGCGATCGTCTCCGGTTTGCGGCCGGTCACGTCCGTGCCCGCGAACCGCACCGACCCCGAGTCGGGCTTCAGCGCACCGCAGATGACGTTGAACAGCGTCGTCTTGCCCGCACCGTTCGGCCCGATCACGCCGACGATCTCACCCTCCGACACGGACATCTCCACATCGGACAGAGCGTGCAGACCCCGGAACTTCTTGTCCACACCGGACAGTTCGAGCAGGCTCATCGGCGCCGCCTTTCCGAGAACTTGTCGGCGAGCGTCCCGAAGATGCCCTTCGGCATCAACCGCACGATGAGGATCAGCATCACCGCGTACAGGATGACGTCGAGGCCGCTGCGCCCCTGCAGGAAGCTCAGGAACTCGGGCGGGGTCGCCAGCAACGTCGCGGTCACGTCCGCGAGCGAGCCGACGATCACCGCCCCCACGACCGGACCCCAGATCGTGCCGATCCCGCCGATCACGGCGGTGACGATCGCTTCGATGGACACCGAGGAACCGAACGCCAGCTGCGGATCGATGAACAGGTAGTACTGGGTGTAGAACGCGCCCGCCACCGCGGTGATCGCACCGGAGAGCGCGACGGTGAGCAGCTTGTGCCGCATCACCGGCGCGCCGACCGAGGCGGCGGCGAGCTCGTCGTCCCGGATCGCCACGACGTAGCGGCCCGCGGGCGAGTGCCGGAACAGGATGCTCAGCGCCACGGCCCCGCCCGCCAGCACCAGCGCGATCCAGAAGTACGCGGGCGATCCGGCCGGGAACTGCATCTGCCACACCGACGAGCCCTGGATCAGTGGTACCTGGTAACCGACGGCACCGTTGACCGCGTCACTGCTCGTGGTCACCAACCGCAGCATCTCGGCGAACGCGAACGTCGCCAGCGCGAAGTACGCGCCTTTGAGGTCGTACCGGAACGAGAAGTAGCCGATCACCATGGCGACCGCCGCCGCCACGACCATGCCCGCTGCCATGCCGACCCACGGCGACACGCCGTGTTCGACCAGCAGGTACGCACTCGTGTACGCACCGAGTCCGAAGTAGGCCGCGTGACCGAAGCTGAACATCCCGCCGAAGCCGCTCATGATGTTCCAGCCCACGGCCATGATCAGGAAGATCAGGATGCGCACGGCGACCGCGCCCTGCGCGGACGGCAGGATCAACGGCAGCGGGATCGCCAGCAGCACCAGGACGGCGAGCACCGCGAACTGGCGATTCTGGGGACGCAGCGGCGGCGCCGGTCCCGCGGACCGCGCCTCCCGCCGCGACTCGACTGCGGTGTCGGTCATGTTCGCCTCCCGAACAATCCTTGCGGACGCAGGAACAGCACCAGCACGAACACCACGAAGACGCCGAGCAACGAGCTCTGACCGTCGAGGTAGATCGTGGTGAGCTGCTCGACCAGTCCGATGAGCAGTCCGCCGACGAGCGCGCCGACGACGTTGCCCATGCCGCCGAGGACCACCACGACGAACGCGGTGATGTTGAACTGCTCGCCCAGCGTCGGCGTGACCGACAGCAACGGCACGGCCAGCGCCGCGGCTGCACCGGCACAGGCGGCGCCGATGGCGAACGTCAGGGTGTGGATCCGGCGCACGTTGATGCCGACCAGTTCGGCACCGGGACCGTTCGACGCGACCGCGCGGATCGCCGTGCCGAGCCTGGTGTGCTGCAACATCCAGTACAGCACGAGACCGAGCGCCACGGCGCCCGCGAACGCGTACAGCCGCGACCCGGCCACCACGGCGCCGAACACGTCGAGGTGCGTCTCACCGGGCAGGCCCACGTTCTTCGGTTCGGCGCCGAAGAACAACAACAGCCCGTTCTCCAGCAACAGCGACAGCCCGAGCGTGATGAGCAGCTGGTTCTCCAGCGTGGCTCCGCCCGACCCGGACAGCAGCCCGCGGTGCACGAGCACACCCACGAGGAACAGTGCGGGCACGGTGACCAGCATCGTCAGGTACGGGTGCAGACCGGTCGCCTGCACCACGCCGAACGAGAGGAACATGGCCACCGCCAGCAACGCGCCGTGGGCGAAGTTCACGATGTCGAGCACGCCGAAGATCAGCGTGAGTCCCATCGCGATCAGCCCGTACAGCCCGCCGGTCAGCAGGCCGGTCACCACCGACTGCCAGACCACGATGCCGCTGCCCGACTGGATCAGCGCGACGGCGATGGCCGCCGCCACCAAGGCGCCCACGACGCCCGCACGTTTCAGCACCGCGAGGGTGGCCGACGGCGCCCGGGTCTCCGGGGCGTCGGTGTCGATCGTCGCCGTCATCGTCACCACGCCACCGAGTAGTCGGGATCGGATTCGGCCTTCTCCGGGGGATACACCTGTTTCACCCGTCCGTTCTGGATCTGCATGAGCACCGCGGCGGAATTGACGTTCTCGCCGTCACGCCCGAACCGCACCGGGCCGTTGCCGACCGTGAGCGGGTCGATCCGCGCCCGCGCGATCCCGTCCCGCACGGCTGCCGGATCGGTGCTGCCCGCCTCCTCGACACCCGCGGCGATGGCCTGCACGGCGTCGTAGGACAGCACCGCGCCGGTGCGCATCGGCGCTCCGAAGCGCTGTCGGTACTCGGCGCGCAACCGCCGGGTCTCGGGGTTCTGCGCGTCGAAGTGGTAGTTGGTGCTGAAGTACCGGTCGCCGAGTTCACCGGCGTCGGACACGAATTTCGGCTGGTCGTAGGCGCCGTTGGACACGCCCCACACCGCGTCGAGATCGGGTTCGACCGCGTCGACCGCCTTGGCGATGAGCAGGCTGTCGCCGTAGTAGCCCGCCACGACGAGCACGTCGGCGCCGGAGGCCTTGACCTGCGTGATCTGGGACGTGAAGTCGGCGGCCGTCGTCGCGTCGTAGCTGATGCGCGGTCCGACCTCCATGCCCAGCTTTCCGGCCGCCTCCTCGAAGGCGTCGGCCGCCCCGGTGCCGAAGTCGGTCTGTTCGTGGAGCACTGCGACCCGCTCGGCCGGTTTCCCCGCCTGCTGGGAGACCTGCTCGAGATACTCGGCGGCGGACTCGGAGATCTTCGCGCTGCCCGGCTGCACCCGGAACGAGTAGCGGTAGCCGTGCTGGAAGATCTCGTCGGAGGCGGTCACGTCCATGACGAACGGCACCTCGTTGCGTTCGGCCACGACGGCGACGTTGCTGCTGACCGAACTCTGGTACGTGCCGATCAGCCCGACCGCACCGCCCGAGATCAGGCGCTGCGCCTCGCTCTGGCCGATCTCGGGCTTTCCCTGGGTGTCGGCGGTCGCCAGCCGGACCTCGCGGCCGCCGAGCGAGGCGATCCCGCCGGATTCGTTGATCTGCTCGACCGCGAGCTGCGCACCACGGCGCATCTGCAGTCCGTCGACCGCCATCGACCCACTGACCGGGTGCAGTGCCCCGATCCTGACCGGACCGTCACCGCTACCGGCAGCGTCCCCCGCGGCGCCGGACGGCGCGGAACCACCGCAGCCCGCGACCGCGAGCAGCGAGCCCGCGCCGAGGACGGCGATCAGTCTGCGAACGATCATCTCTGATCCCTGTTCTCCGATGTGTTCCGTGCCTGAACCATGTGTTCCGCTTAGAGAAACATGATTCTGAAGTTGGGCTATCGTGACACCGACCGCAGCCGTTGGTCAATAACTGCTGACAGCTTGACTACTTGCAATCAGCAGTGCGAACTTGACGACCAGGGGCGCGCGGCAGTCGCGAAACATGGCGTTTATCGTTGTTCCCCTAAACGAAACGGATGACGAAAGGCAGGTACCGCCCCATGACGGGCGCATTGTCGGGAATCCGCGTCCTCGACGTGGCCACGCTGTTCGCCGGCCCCCTGGCCGCGACCACGCTCGCCGATTACGGGGCCGAGGTCATCAAGATCGAGCACCCCAACGGCGATCCGGTCCGCAACCACGGCGCGCAGCGCGACGGTGTCGGCCTGTGGTGGAAGCTGCTGGGACGCAACAAGAAGGCCGTCACGCTCTACCTCGGCTCGCCCGAAGGCCAGGAGATCTTCCGCGAGATGGTCGCCGACGCCGACGTGGTGATCGAGAACTTCCGGCCGGGCACGCTGGAGCGGTGGGGCCTCGGCTACGACGAACTCCGCAGGATCAACCCCGGGATCGTGCTCACCCGCGTCACCGGGTTCGGCCAGGTGGGGCCCTACGCCACACGTCCCGGGTTCGGCACGTTGGCCGAGGCCATGAGCGGCTTCGCGGCCATCACCGGTGAACCGGACGGACCGCCGATGCTGCCACCGTTCGGACTCGCGGACGGCATCGCGGCGCTGGCGACGGCCTTCGCCGTCACGACCGCCCTCCGCGCCAGGGAGCAGACCGGCGAGGGCCAGGTCGTCGACATGGCCATCATCGAACCGATCCTGACGCTGCTCGGGCCGCAGATCATCGCCTACGACCAGCTCGGCGTGCTGCAGGAGCGCACCGGCAACCGCTCGAGCAACAACGCACCGCGGAACACGTACCGTACCAAGGACGGCAGCTGGGTCGCCATCTCCACCAGTGCGCAGTCGATCGCCGAACGCGTCATGCGCCTCGTGGGCAGGCCCGAGTTCATCGACGAGCCCTGGTTCGCCAGCGGGGCCGAACGTGCCGAGCACGCCGACGAGCTCGACGAGGCGGTCGGCTCGTGGATCGCGGCCCGTGACCGCGACGAGGTCATCGCGGCGTTCGAGGAGGCCGAGGCCGCGATCGCGCCGATCTACACGGCGGCCGACATCGTCGAGGACCCGCAGTTCCAGGCGCTCGGCACGATTGCCACGCTGCCCGACGACGAACTCGGGCCGGTCCGCATGCAGAACGTGCTGTTCCGGATGTCGGAGACGCCGGGTGCGATCAACTGGACGGGCGCTCCGGTCGGCGCGCACACCGAGGAGGTCCTCGGCGAGTACGGCGTGACGCCCGACCGACTGACCAAGCTCCGCGAGCAGGGGGTCGTCCGGTGACCGCACCGGTGCGGACGTGGCTCTACGTTCCCGCCGACCGCCCCGACCGGGTCGCCAAGGCGCTCGGCTCCGACGCCGACGCCGTGATCCTCGACCTGGAGGACGCCGTCGCGCCGGAGGACAAGGAGCGGGCGCGGCGCAACGTCGTCGCGACGCTGGCCGACGGCCACCACGTCCACGTGCGGGTCAACGACCCCCGCACTCCACACGGGACGGCCGATGTGGACGCGCTCGTGGCGTCCCCCCACAGTCCCACCGGGGTGCGCGTGCCGAAGTGCGAGGACCCGGAGCAGCTGGGCCGCACCGCCGAACGACTCGGTGTGCCCGTGTACCCGATCCTCGAGTCGGCGCTCGGCGTGGAACACGCCTACGCACTCGCCACCGCGCATCCCCTGGTGTCCGGCATCTCGCTCGGTGAGGCGGATCTCGCCGCGGATCTGCGCGTCACCGACCGCGGCGCACTCGCATGGCCGAGGTCCCGGGTGGTCGTCGCGGCGCGCGCCGCCGGACTGCCCAGCCCCGCACAGAGCGTGTGGACGGCGGTGCGCGACCTCGAGGGGCTGCGCGCCGACACCGACGAGGGACGGCGGGCCGGCTTCTTCGGCCGGTCGGTCATCCATCCGGCACAGATTCCCGTGGTGCACGACGCCTGCCGCCCCGACCCCGACGACGTGGCGTGGGCACGGTCGCTCGTGGACACCGTGCGCGATTCCGACGAGGCGGCGTGGATCGACTCCACGGGCCGTTTCGTCGACAAAGCGGTCGTCGAGCGAGCGCTGTGGCTGCTCGCGATCGCCGACGAGGACCCGAACGTCAAGGAAGGCCAGACGTCATGACACGTTCCCAGGACCCGCTGCTCGCCGCCGTTTCCGGCGGGGTCCGGCTCTACGAGCTCGGGCAGCCCTTCTTCACCGGCATGCCGTGTTCGCCGAACCACCCCGGCTTCCGGATGACGCTCATCCGCAGGCACGGTGACATGGAGCGCCCGGATGGCGGTTCGGCCGCCAACGAGATCATCGTCACCGGCGGCCACGTCGGCACCCACATCGACGCGCTCTCGCACGTGAGCCACTGTGGTGAGCTCCACGGCGGCGTCGATGCGGCCGAGGCGCAGCAGGGCGGCACGTTCAGCACGCACGGCGCGGAGAACCTGCCGGGCCTGCTACGGCGCGCGGTACTGCTCGACGTCGCGGCCGTGCACGGTGTCGACACGCTGCCCGCCGGGTACGGCGTCACGGCCGAGGACCTCGCCGCGGCCGCCGAGCTGGCGGGTGCCGAACCGGGTCAGGGCGACGTCGCACTCGTACGCACCGGCTGGGCGCGCAACTTCGCGGACTCGACCACGTACATGGGCAAGGAGACGGGCGTGCCGGGGCCGACCGTCGAGGCCGGACGGTGGCTCGCCGACCGCGGCATCGTCGCGACCGGCGCCGACACCACCGCCTACGAGCAGATCCCCGCGGGCGCGGGACACACCGTGCTGCCGGTGCACCGGGTGCTGCTGGTCGAGTCCGGCATCTTCATCATGGAGCACCTCGATCTCGAGGAGGTCGCCGACGCCGGCGTCCGTGAGTTCACCTTCCTGCTCGCTCCCCTGCGCATCACCGGCGGCACCGGGTCGCCGATCCGTCCGCTCGCGGCGGTGAGCGCATGACCACGTTGGTTCAGGAGCTCGCCCGGCTCGCCGCAACCACCCGCGACGCGGGGCTCGCGGCCGACCTCCGCGACGACGTCGCACGCCGGGTTCTCGACGTGCTCGGCAACAGCCTCGCCGCGACCGCCGAACCGCCCGCCGAAGCGGTCGGCAGGCTCGTCCGGGAATGGGGTGGCGAGGGTCGGTCGACCGCCATCGGCGCACAGGCGATGCCGGAGCCGAGCGCCGCGCTGCTGAACGGCACGCTCGCCCACTCGCTCGACTTCGACGACACGCACCTGCCGTCGGTGCTCCACCCGTCGGCGTCGGTGGTGCCCGCGGCGCTGGCGGTGGCCGAGTCCCGGGGGGCGAGCGGGGCCCAGCTGCTCGACGCGATCGGTGTGGGCATCGAGATCGCCGTACGACTCGGGATGGCGGGCTACGACTCCGACCTCGGCAACTCGGTGTTCTTCGAGAACGGCCTGCACGCCACGGCGATCTGCGGCGCGGTCGGCGGCGCGGTGTCGGCGGCCATGCTGTCCGGTGTGGACACCGATGGAATCGCCGACACGATGGGCATCGCGGCGAGCATGGGGTCCGGCCTGCTCGAGGCGAACCGCACCGGCGGCACGGTCAAACGCATCCACTGCGGCTGGGCCGCGCACGCCGCCGTGACGGCAGCCGGACTCGCACGCACCGGCATCACCGGGCCGCCGACGGTGCTGGAAGGGCGGTTCGGCATGCTGCAGGCGTTCTGCGGCGACCGGGTCGACCTCGACGCCATCACCGCCGGACTCGGCGAGCGGTGGGAACTGCCGGGAATCTTCTTCAAGCCCTACCCGTGCAACCACTTCACCCACGCCGGCATCGACGCGGCGCTCCGGCTGCGGACCCGCGGGATCGATCCCTCTGCGATCGAGAGCATCGAGCTCGGGGCGCCCACGGCCGTGTTGCGCACCATCGGCCAGCCACCCGAGGAGAAGGCCGTCCCCGAGTCGGGGTACCACGCCGCGTTCTCCGGGCCCTACACCGTGGCGGCGGCACTGCTCGGCGGCGGCGGGCTGGGCGTGTTCCACGAGGACTTCACCGACGCCGCGGCCGCCGATCCGGACCGGCTGGCGCTCGCGGCGACGGTGACGTGCGTTCCCGACGCGGAGTGCGACCGGATCTTCCCGCACCAGTTCCCCGCTGTGCTGCGGGTCCGACTGTCCGACGGTACCGAACTCACCGAGCGCGTCGACGCCAACCGGGGCGGCCACGGCAACCCGCTGTCGGCCGACGAGCTCGCGACGAAGTTCCGGCTCAACGCCACCCGCGCCGTGAGCGGCGAGCGCGCCGAGCGGATCACCGAGCTCACCTACGGCCTGGCCGGCCTGTCCGAGGTCACCGCGTTGACCCGGGAACTCGTCGGCGACGCCTGATCCCTCCGGTCCGCCCGCCCGTTCCCGGTCGCGACCCGGCCGGGAACGGGCGGGCAGCCACGTCCGGACCGGCCGGCGACCTCCTCACGAACCCGTCCGGATGTCCCACGTCGAGGTGACTCCGCGAGCTTCGAGCACTGCGCACGGCTAGATTCGGCGCCGTTCGCGGCCCCCGAGCCCGTGTTGCGCTCCCCGGAGCCCGTGTTGCGGTCCCCGGGGCCGTGTTGCGTTCTCCGGGGACTGTGTTGCGGTCCCCGGGGGCCGTGTTGCGTTCTCCGGAGTGCGTGTTGCGGTCCCCCGTACCCGGCCGCCGTCCCGCAGCGGTGCGCCGCCGCGCTGTGCACTCCGGGGCCGTGACGCGGAAGCCGTTCCCCGACCGAGTCCCGGGAGTCACCCGTGCGCCGATGCGGCCTCGTCCTCACCGTCCTGCTCGCACCGGTGGCGGGCTGCGCCACAGGTGGGTCCACGGAGCCTGCATCCGGCCCGGCGGCCCCGATCACGGTCGACGCGGCGCCCGCCGGCGGCCCGTTACCCGGCGGCCCGTTACCCGGCGGCCCGTTACCCGGCGGCCCGTTCCTGGGCGACGCGCCGCACCCCCGGCCTTCCTTCGGGGCGACGGCCGACTACCTGGCGACGTTGACGACCGCCGGCCTCCGGCCACGGTCGTCCACCACGAGGGAGCAGGACGCGGCCCACACAGCAGACACCACGGGCGAGGAGATCCGCAGCTGGAGCGCGGACACGTGGGTCGACCACGGGATCGCGGCCTGCGGCCGGCTGCACGACGCCGACGGTGACGTCGCCGCGGTGAGCCGGGCGATCCGCAGATCCCTGCCCACTGCCGGCGGCTACGGCCGGGCCGACCTGACCACCGCCGAACGCTCCACCCTGATCGTCACCGCCGCGGCCGAGGAACTCTGCCCCGACATCACCGCACAGTGACGCCGGCGCAGTAACGACGGCACAGTGACACCGGCACAGTAACGACGGCGCAGCCACACCGGCGCGCGGCGCGTGGGTCGGGGTGCGCGACGACCGAGGGGTGCGGCACCCTCGGGCGCCGCACCCCTCACGTACCCGGACGGGGTTCCTCCCTCCGCGGGGAAGTCCTGCGGGTCAGGACCCGACGTCCACAGCCTGGAACGTCGAGTAGTGGTCGGGCGTGTAGACGATCTCGCCGCCCTCGCCGGAGATCACGCGATCGTCGGCTCCGACCTCGAACAGCTGGTAGTACCCGGCCTCGCAGTCCGGGAGCACGCCCTCGCGGTTCTCGTAGGTCGTGCCGGTGGCACCGCCCCTGGCGTCGGCGACGACCGCCTGCGCCTCCTGCGACAGTGACGAGCGCGCAACCGTGTCCAACGCGGACGTGTCACCGCATTCGGGTTCCTGGGGCGGCGGCGTCCCACCGTCGCCGGTGTCGATGAGGACGAAGCTCGCGTAGTGGTCGTCGGTGTAGAAGTGCTCGCCACCGCTGCCCGCGACGATGCGCCGGGCGCCACGGTGGTCGAGACCGGGCGTCTCGACAGTGTACTCGCGGTAGTACCCCTCGTCGCAGTCGGGCAGCAGGCCCTCGCGGTTCTGGAAGACCGTGTCGTCCTCCGGGTACGGGTACGGCCCGTCGCTCTGGATCAGCTCATAGGTGTCGGTGGCCTCCGAGGGCAGGCACCCGAGCGGGGTCGTGTCGAAGCCGGAGGTGTCGCCGCATTCCGCCTGCGCCGCGACGGGGGCCGCCTGCTCGGCGCCGACGGCCGGGGCCGCCGAGCCGAGCCCGCCCACGAGCGCCAGGAGCAGACCGAGAAGCATCGTCACGAGTCGTGACCGGTGGAAGTGCGATCGGTGAGTGCTCATGAGCGGACCGTAGCCCCGCGGCGTGACACCCGCCTGGCCGAGAAATGAACGATTAACCGAATCATCGCAGACGTCGTTAGAAACTGACTCCAGCACAACGGTCACCCGGTACAGACCGGACATGTCCGCCGGTCGTGGCAGTTCGAGCTCGGCGCCCACCCCGACCGGCCGATCAGGCCGGGTCGGCGCCGGGGGACGTCAGCGCCGGGATCTCCGGGTGGTGGCGCAGCGCCTCGACGACAGCGTGCACGGCGGCCCGCGGGGCACTCCCACTGCGCACGACGATCGTGACGTTGCGGTGGACCGGAGTGGTCAGCTCGCAGGTCGCCACCGCGCGGTCGGCGGGCACGGCAAGGGCGGGCAACAGCGTCACGGCCCGGCCCGCCTCGACCTCGCCGAGCTGCAGAAGGTAGTTGCTGAAGCGGCTCACCGTCCGGGGTTCGAACCCTGCCTGCCTGCACAGCCGGAGCGTCAGCTCTGCCATGTACGACCCGGTGCGGTCGCCCGTCCACGTCTCGTCCGCACAGGCGGCGAGGTCGACGGCGCGCCTGCGCGCGAGCGGGTGCGCCCGGGGCAGCACGAGAACGACGGCGTCGGTGCCGAGCGGCACGATCTCCAGGTCGCGGCCCCACGGGAACTCGACGTAGTCGGTGGTCGTGATGATCACGTCGAGGTCGCCGGTGCGCAGTGCGGGTCCGCTCTCGTGCGGTTCGGACTCCACGAGCTCGACCTGCAGGTGCGGATGCGAGGCGGCCAGTCGCGTCACGGCGGGCACGGCGAGCGGCTGGATCGCGCTCTGGAACGCGCCGACCCGCACGGTGCCGATGGGCTCGTCGCCGAGCATGCGCAACTCGGCCTCCGCCTCGGCCATGCTGTCGAGGATCTCCCTGCCCCGCCGCGCCAGGAGGCTGCCCTGCCGGGTGAGCCGCACCCGCCTGCCGGTCCGCTCCAGCAGCGTCGCCCTGGTCTCGGATTCCAGTACCGCCAGCTGCTGCGAGACGGTCGACGCGCTCAGGTGCAGCGTCTCGGCCACGGCTCGCACAGTGCCGAGACTCTCCAGCAGGGACAGCAGCCGTAGTCGCCACGGGTTGAGCATGCTCCCAGTGTGCGCCGGATCGTTCGGCGGAACCGAACAGCGGCGTCGACATCGTGTGATGGACGCGATGCAACGCCCGTTCGTAGCGTCGGATTCATGACCGACAACGGCACGACCGACACCGCGCACCTCATCCGCTACCTGGGCCGCGGCGGGTTCAGCCCCTCCGTCGTCGACCGCGCCGCGGGCACCTCCGTGTTCACCGAGGACGGTCGCGAACTGCTGGACTTCACGTCCGGGCAGATGAGCGCCATCCTCGGCCATTCCCACCCCGAGATCGTCGCCACGCTCGGACAGCAAGCGGGCCGGCTCGACCACCTCTACAGCGGGATGCTGAGCCGTCCCGTGCTCGAGCTCTGCCGCAGACTCGCCGAATCCCTGCCCGCCCCGCTCGACAAGACCATGCTGCTCAGCACCGGCGGCGAGGCGAACGAGGCGGCACTGCGCATGGCCAAGCTCGTCACCGGCGGCCACGAGGTCGTGTCGTTCGCGCGGTCGTGGCACGGAATGACGCAGGCCGCGGCGGGCGCCACGTACAGCGCAGGGCGTGGTGGGTACGGGCCGGCCGCGCCCGGCAACTTCGCACTGCCCGTGCCGGACCGGTTCCGGCCCGACATCGTCGACGCCGACGGCCGACTGGACTGGCGCCGTCAGCTCGACCTGGCGTTCGACCTCATCGACGCGCAATCCACCGGCAGCCTCGCCGCATGCCTCGTGGAGCCGATCCTGAGCTCCGGCGGCATCGTCGATCTGCCGCCCGGCTATCTCGGCGCGCTGCGCGACAAGTGCCACGAACGCGGCATGCTGCTGATCCTCGACGAGGCACAGACCGGCCTGTGCCGCACCGGCGACTGGTACGCCTTCGAGCGGGACGGCGTCGTGCCGGACGTCATCACACTGTCCAAGACGCTCGGCGCCGGACTGCCGCTGTCGGCCGTGGTGACCAGCGCGGAGATCGAGCAGCGGGCCCACGATCTCGGTTTCCTGTTCCTGACCACGCACGTCAACGATCCGCTTCCCGCGGCGGTGGGCAACACCGTGCTCGACGTGCTCACCCGCGACCGCCTCGACGTGCGTGCCGCGGAGCTCGGTCAGCGGCTGCGCGACGGGCTGAACGACCTGGCCGCGCGACACCCGGTCATCGGCGACGTGCGCGGCCGTGGCCTGCTGGTCGGGCTGGAGCTGGTCACCGCGGGCGGCGGCACCGAGGACACCGACCGGCTCGGCGCCGCCGTCACCCGGCGTGCGGGCGAACTCGGCCTGCACATGAACATCGTGCAGCTTCCGGGCATGGGCGGGACGTTCCGGATCGCCCCGGCACTGACCGCCACCGAGGCCGAGATCGACCGCGGCGTCGAGATCCTCGACAAGGCGCTCGGCGACGCCGCCTGACGGGCCCGGCCCGGGTGGCAGCTGCAGCTGCCACCCGGGCCGGGTTCGTCAGTGGCCCGCACGTGCGTGCTGCACCGCGGTCACGCCGCCGTCGACGAGAAGGTCCGTGCCGGAGACGAAGCCGGCGGCCGGCCCGGTCAGAAACGCGACCGCCTCTGCGACCTCGGCCGGCGTGCCGACCCGTCCGGCGTTGGACGCGGCGACCGCGTCGCGCATCCTCGCGCCGTGTTCGCTGTCCAATTCGGAATTTCCCATCGGCGTGGCGATGACACCGGGGCTGACCGAGTTGACGCGCGCGCCGCGCCGCCCCCACACCTCGCTGGCCGCCTGCACCTGCATCAGGTTGACGCACTTGGCGAACGCGTACGCCATTCCCGGACCGGCGAACTCACCCTCCGCCAGCAGCGCGGAACCCGCAAGTTCGGCGGCGGGCGTCGTGGCCAGTCCACGCATGTCCGCGGACGGCCATCCCTGGACCGAATGCCCCGCCATGCTGGCGATTACGACCCCCGAACCGTTCGGTGCAATCACCGCACCGAAGGCGTCGAGCACGTACGCCACGCCCAGCAGGTCGACGTCGAGAATCGCGCGGACCGACGCCTGCACGGGGGACAACCCCGCGGTGTGCACGACGGTCCGGACGACGCCGAGCGTCGCGGCCCGTTCGGCCAGCGCGCCGACCGATGCCCGCGAGGCCACGTCGACCTCCACGGGCGTCGCGTCGTAGCCCTCGCCCCGCAAGCGGTCGGCCGCCGATTCCGCCGCGGCCGCGTCGACATCGGCCAGCAGGACCCGCCTGCCCGAGCCGAGCCGCCGTGCCACCGCGATCCCCATACCGCCGACACCGGTCACCACGAGCACGTCCTCCGGCACTGTGCTCACCTCCATTCCGTGTGTAAACTTAGTTTACATTCACGTGAGCGACCGTCCCGCGAACGCGCCCGGAGGCAGCCCATGAGTACGACACCCCGCGTCCTGACCGCCGCCAGTACGGTCGGCGCCTGGCTCGAGCACCCCGAGGGCGGCGCCGCGATCCGCGAACTGCTCGAGGAGGCGGGCGTCGGCGCCGACGCGCTCGCCCCCGTGTCGAACCTGCCGCTGCAGGAACTCGTGCCCCTCAGCCAGGGCAGGCTGTCGCAGGACGTCGTCGACACGCTGGTACAGCGCGTCGGCGGTGGGTCGGCCGACGCCGACGAGAGCGCGTGGCGGGAACACATCACGCCGGGCCGGTTCGACGGCCGCACCGTCGTCGTCACCGGTGCGGCATCGGGCATCGGTCGCGCCACCGCGTCCCGCATCGCCCGCGAAGGCGGCACCGTCGTGGCGACCGACATCACCGAACGCGGCATCGAGGACCTGGCGTCCGAATCGGACACCGACCGCATCGTTCCGGTCACGGGCGACATCACCGGCGACGGCGACATCGACCGCATCGTCGCGGCCACGGGCGGCCGGATCGACGGACTGGCCAACGTCGCGGGGATCGTCGACGACTTCTCACCCGCCCACGAGACCTCCGACGAGCTGTGGCGCCGGGTGTTCGCGGTCAACGTCGACGGCGTCTTCCGACTCACCCGCGCCGTGCTGCCCGCCATGCTCGAGCGCCGCTCCGGCTCGATCGTCAACGTCGCCTCGGAGGCTGCGCTGCGCGGCAACGCCGCGGGCGTCGCCTACACGGCGGCCAAGCACGCGGTCGTCGGCATCACGAGGAACACGGCGTTCATGTACGGCCCACACGGCATCCGCGTCAACGCCGTCGCCCCGGGCGGGGTCGCCACCGGGATCGCCCACGGCGGCGCTCCGGAATCGGCCTGGGGCAACGAGCGCACCCGCGAGTTCCTCCGCATGATCCCGCCGATCGCGACGGCGCAGCACCTCGCCGCCTCGATCACGTTCCTGCTCAGCGACGACGGCGTGAACGTCTCCGGCGCGATCCTGCCCTCCGACGGCGGCTGGTCGGTGCAGTGACGCCGCAGCCGCGGTGCGTCAGGCCTCCGGCGTGACGAGCCGCTGGACGACCGCGCCGTAGCGCGTGACGAGCTCCTCCCGGTCGCCGGCGAGGTCCTCGTCCCCGACGACCCACAGCGAGTACAGCAGCCCGCCCACCGCGGCGGCCGCCATCCGGGCACGGAGATCCGCGTCCACGCCCGACAACCGGGCGCGCAGTGGCGCAACCAGCGCCGTCTCGTGGACGTGGCGCAGCCGCTCGGCGATCCGGCGCTCCGCGCTGCCGCGCACGAGTGCGAGATAGACGCCCCGGATGTCTTCCGTGGACAACACGACGTCGACGAACCGCCTGCCGAAGGATTCCATCGGTACGTCCAACAGCGGCTCGTTGTCGATGTTCAGGCGCATCGTCTCGAGGAACAGTTCCTCCTTGCCGCCGAAGTAGCGGATGACGAGCGCGGCGTTCACGCCTGCGGCGGCCGCGATGTCCCGCACGGGTGTGCGCGTGTACCCGCGTTCGAGAAACAACCGCGCGGCCGCCTCCCGGATCGCCTCCCGGGTGGCCTGTCCCGAAGCCCGCTCCGACATGCGTGCCAGCGTAGGTGACGACGGCGTGTACCCGGCGTTCACTCCCCCGCGGCGGGCGCGTGCGCGGCCGGCCGACGGCGCGAGCGGCAGCTCGTCGGCCCTCGGCCGCCGCGCCCCGGCGTCCGGGTCGAACCGGACGTTCGGGACTCCGTCGGACGAGGCGCGCCCTCAGCCGCCGCCGAACACCTCCTCGATGCCGTCCCCGGAACGCCACTCGCGCAGCAGCCGCTGGAACGGGCCAGGGCCGGGGCCGTAGGTCTGCCGAGGTCCGCGGGGCCGGCCGTCGTTGTTGTAGTACCCGGGTGTGCACTCGGCGTCGAATCGTTCGCGGTCGGGCGACGTGCGGCGGATCGTCTCGACCCACGCGGTTTCGGCCTCGGCGGTCGGTTCGACGAGCTTCACGCCACGGCGGCGCGCCTCCGCGATCACCTCCGCGACGTGGATCGCCTGCTCGTCGAGCACGTGGGTGAAGTTCACCGACGGAGCGTTCTGCAGCGAGCCGAGGTGGAACAGGTTCGGGAAACCGTTGGAGGCGAATCCGTGCAGAGTGCGCGGCCCGGTCACCGCCCAGGACTGCAACAGGTTCGTGCCGTCGCGGCCGTACACGGGCAGTCGCCCGGTCATGACGTCCGACATGCCGACCTCGAACCCGGTGGCGAAGATGATGCAGTCCACCGGGTACTCGACGCCGCCGACGACGACGGCGCGCTCGGTCATCCGTTCCACGCCGCCGTGGCCGGCGGTGTCGACGAGCGTGACGTTCGGCCGGTTGAACGCCTGCAGGTACTCGTCGCTGAAGGTCGGCCTCTTGCAGGCGTAGCGGTACCAGGGTTTGAGCAGCTCGGCGGTGGCGGGATCGTCGACGACGCGGTCCACGCGCGCCCGGATCTCCGTCATCTTCTCCAGGTCGAGGTACTCCTCGACCTCCTCCCACTCGCCGGGATCGATGTCGTCGTGGGCGTCGGTGCTGACGATCTTGCCGAGGACGCGTCCGCTCGCCGTCCAGGCGTCGTCGACGAGGTCCTCGTCGACGTCGTGTCCCGTGACGACGGCTTGGAAGTTCTCGCGCCGCCGCGTGTGCCATCCGGGTTCCAGCGAGGCCGCCCACTGCGGATCCGTCGGCCGGTTGTCGCGCACGTCCACGGTGGACGGGGTGCGCTGGAACACGTAGAGGTGCTCGGCGTCCCGGGCCACAGCGGGCACGACCTGGATGCCGGTGGCACCGGTGCCGACGACCGCGACGCGCTTGCCTGCGAGACCGGTCAACCCGCCGTCCGGGCCGCCGCCGGTGTAGCCGTAGTCCCAGCGACTCGTGTGGAACGTGTGCCCGGTGAAGTCCGCGATGCCGGGGATGCTCGGCAACTTGGCGTGGTCGAGGGTGCCGTTCGACACGACGACGTACGAGGCGCGCACCTCGTCGTCACGATCGGTGCGGACGATCCATTCGCCGTCGTCCCACCGAAGTTCCCGTACCCCGGTCCGGAACAGCGCCTCGCCGTAGAGGTCGAACGTGCGGCCGATCGCCATCGCGTGCTGCCGGATCTCCTCGCCCGGCGCGTACTTCCAGCGCGGTACGTAGCCGACCTCTTCGAGCAACGGAAGGTACACATAGGACTCGATGTCGCAGTGGATCCCGGGATAGCGGTTCCAGTACCAGGTGCCGCCGAAGTCGCCCGCCTTCTCGATGATGCGGATCCGCTCCAGCCCGGCCTGCCGCAGTCGTGCGCCGGCGAGCAACCCGCCGAATCCGCCGCCGATGACCACGGCGTCGACCCGGTCGGTCACCGGTTCCCGCGTGAAACCGGGTTCGACGTACGGGTCCTCGGCGTAGTAGCCCCATTCACCCTCGGCGCGCCGGTACCGCTCCCCGGCGCCGGCCGGCACACGGCGCTCGCGTTCCGCGCGGTACCGCTCGCGCACGCGTTCGAGGTGCGCGCCGTGCCGCGCGCGCAGCTCCGACAACCGGGGAATCGACATGCCGCCCCTTTCGTGCCTACCCACCACGCGACAGCGGCAGGTCGTGACACATTTTCAGTCAAGTGCCTTATATTGGTGGCAGCCTACCGGGACCGCTCGAGGTCGGCACAGGTGGGGGATGTGACCGTCCGGCGCTGTCACTCCCGCCGGAACGACCGCATGCGCCGCAGATAGCGGATCAGACCACGCAGCGGTACGGCCCGCGGCCACTCCTCGGGCCGGAAGTAGGCGTCGGTTCCCCCGTCCACGAACACGACGCTGCCTGCCATGAAGTCGGCGGCGTCGGACAGCAGGAACACGATCCACTCGGCGAGCCGCGCCGGATCGCCGAAGCCGCCCACCGGGACGGGGAACGTCGTCACCGCCCTCGCCGACGACGGATCGGCGAGCTGCCGTTCCAACAGCGGGGTCAGGACGGCTCCCGGTGCCAGTGCGTTGAGCCGAACACCTTCCCCCGCCCACTCCGGTTTCACGGCCTCGCGTCGCACCCAATGACTCACCGCCAGCTTGGAACCGGCGTAGCTCATCACCGCACGTGCCGGGCCGTGGAACCGCAGCGCCCGCACCGCCCGGCGAACGTCACCTGCGAGCAGCGCCCGCACCATGCGCCGCGGCACCAGCGGCGTCGTGGTCGTCGAATTGCTGGACAGGACCACCGCTTTGCCGCCCCCGGCTGCGGCCAGCGCGGACCGCCACGCGCGCAACAGCTCCGTCACGCCGAGGTAGTTGACCTCGACGATCTCGCGTTCCCTGCCCCGCACCGGGCCGAGTCCGGCCGCCAGGACCGCGCCGTCGAGCCGGCCGGCACAGGCCTCGAGCACCGCCGCCGCTGCGCTGCGCCTGCCCGCCGCGGTGGCCAGGTCGGCCGTGACCTCGGCCTCGCGCAGATCCACGCCGATGACGGTGTGCCCGGCGCCTGTCAGCTTGGTCGCCGCCGCCCGGCCCATCCCGGAGCCCGCGCCGGTCACCACGTACACACCCATGTCGCACACCTCTCGCCGCCTGCGGCGCAACGTAGCAACGTGCCACCGCCGCGCCGCAGTGTCGTTTCAATCGGTGTCGTGTGGATCGGTGCCGTGTCGATCGGTGCCGCTCCGTCGGCGCCGGCGTGTCAGCCACGCCGTCGGGTTCACTCCCGACGCCCACCGGGCCCGTCGGCGGGTGCGACCGGCTGCCGGAGGATCGTCCGTCGCCTGTCCGCGGGCGTTCGCCGGGGATCGCTGAAGTAGATCTCGTGGTGCTTCCCGGTCATCCGGAAGCCGCGGGCCGGGATGACGTCGTCGTGCATCGTGGCGAGCACGGGTGCCTCGTCGTCGAACGAGCCGACGTGCAGCGTCTGCACACACGTGCCTTCGGAGAGCACGTCGCAGCGGACGTCGTCGATGCGCGTGGGGCGCTTCTTCGCCGCCACCGCCGAGATCGCGGCGTCGACCATGCCGTCGTCGACCCACTCCGGCACCATGATCAGCATGGTCCACGACCACTGGGTCTTGTCGCGCCCCGTGATGAAGGCGGCCATGTCCTCCGCCCACCACAGGCCCTCCAACGGTGGCACGACGTAATCCCTGCCGAGGTCGCGTTTGCTGGCGAACTTCAGCGTGTAGGCCACCGGGTACAGCGCACCGAGAGCGTCGGCGAACGCGGCGGACGTATTCGGGTCGCCGTGGCCGTCGACCATGAGGAACCGCAGATCCGGCACGTCCACGACGTCGAACCGGCCCTTCCTGGCGCGATAGCAGTCGACCGTCTTCGTGACGTCGACCTTCTCGGTGGCGGTCATGGTGCGATCGTCCCCCACCCGCCCCCGGTTGTCGCGGGGATCGGCTGTCCTGGGGTCGTCTGTCCTGGGATCGTCCGACCCAGGCGCTGGGGGCACGGCGGGTCGTACGGTGGTCGCTATGACCCCGATGCGCAGTCTGCCCGCCCTCGGCGCCGTGACGCTCGTGCTGCTCACGGCGTGCTCGGCCGGCTCGTCCGACGGCCCCGCGGAACGCACCGACGCCCGGGGCACCACCGAGACCGTGGTCACGGGACTCGACGCGCCGTGGTCGATCACGTTCGTCGGGGACACACCGTTGGTGAGCACCCGCGACGACGGCGAGATCCTCGAGGTCACCGGCGACGACACCCGGGTCGCCGGGACGATCGACGACGTCGAACCGGGCGGCGAGACCGGCCTGATGGGACTGGCCACCGACGACCGGGATCGCCTGTACGTGCACTCGACCGGGCCCGGTGGCAACCGTGTCCAGCGCTACGCCGTCGAGGGGCGATCCGGCGGACTGTCGCTGGGTGACGCGGAGACGATCGTCGACGGGCTGCCGTCCGCGACGATCCACTCCGGGGGCCGGATCGCGTTCGGGCCCGACGGCATGCTCTACGTGACGGTGGGCGATGCCGGCGTCTCCGACGCCGCGCAGGACCGCACCGACCTCGCCGGGTCCATCCTGCGCCTGACCCCGGACGGCGACGTGCCCGCCGACAATCCGTTCGACGGCTCGCCGGTGTACAGCTACGGCCACCGCAACCCGCAGGGTCTCGCCTGGGCCTCCGACGGCACCATGCTCGCGTCCGAGTTCGGCGCCGACACCTGGGACGAGCTCAACGTGATCGAACCGGGCGGCAACTACGGCTGGCCGGTCGTCGAAGGGAAGGGCGACGACGACCGGTTCGTCGACCCGGTTCAGCAGTGGCGGCCCGACGAGGCCAGCCCGAGCGGCATCGAGATCCACGACGGCACGATCCACATCGCGAACCTGCGCGGCGAGGTGTTGCGCACGGTGCCGGTGGCCGACCCGTCGTCGTCGACGGAACTGCTGGCGGGCGAGCACGGCCGGCTCCGCGACGTCGTCACCACGCCCGGCGGCGAGCTGTGGCTCCTCACCAACAACACCGACGGCCGGGGCGAGCCCACCGACGGCGACGACCGCATCCTCCGCCTGACCGGGCGGTGAACGCCGTCAGCCTGCCCGGCCGACGACCGCCACGTCGGCGGGGCCGGCACCGGGATCGCCGTCGGTGTCGGCAGCGCTTGTGTCCGCGGCGTCGGCACGTGCGGCGCCGGTGCCCGGTCCGGAGGGTTCGCGGTCCACCGCCCCGGCGGCGACGGCGATCCCGAGGCCGACGACGGCGAGCACCGCACCGAGGAGCGCCGGTGAGGCGTATCCCAGGCCGGCGCTGATCCCGACCCCGCCGAGCCACGCTCCGCCGGCGTTGGCGAGGTTGAACGCCGAGTGGTTGGACGCCGCGGCCAGGGTCGGTGCCCTCCCCGCCTTCTGCATGATCAACACCTGCAGTGGTGCGGTGACGCCGAAGCCGACGGCACCGAGCACGACGGTCATGACCACCGCCGACCACGGGGAATCGATCGCGAACCAGAAGGTCACCAACGCGACGGCGAGCGCCGCCAGCGAACCGTAGATCGTCGGCCGGAGCGCACGGTCGGCCAGCGGTCCGACGATCAGCGACCCGGCCGTCATCCCGGCACCGAACAAGGCCAGCACCACGGGGACCGCGCCGTCCGACAGGCCTGCGAGCTGCGTCAGCATCGGCGAGATGTAGCTGTAGACGGCGAACACGCCCGCGAATCCGAACACGGCGGTGGTCAGCCCGAGGACGACCTGTTTCCTTCCCAGGGCGACCACCTCCGTCCGCAGTCCGACACCCTCCGGTTTCGGCAGCGACGGCACGAACCACGCCACGCCCGCCGCGGCGAGCAGCCCGAGCACGCCGACGACCAGGAACGCGGCGCGCCAGCCGAAGATCTGGCCGAGGAACGTGCCCGCAGGCACGCCGACGATGTTGGCGATCGTCAGGCCCATCAGGACGCGTGCGACCGCGGTCGCCTGCCGCGCTGGCCCGACGAGCCGGGCCGCGACGAGGCTCGCCGCACCGAGGTACGCGCCGTGCGGCAGTCCCGCGATCACACGGGACGCGAACACGCCCGCGTATCCCGGCACGAGCACGGTCGCCACGTTGCCGAGCACGAACAGCGCCAGAAACGCCAGCAGGGCCTGTTTGCGGCCGAGCCGGGTGGCCACGGCCGTCAGCAACGGCGCGCCGACGACGACGCCGAGCGCGTAGGCCGAGATGAGGTTGCCCGCGGTGGCCACGGACACGTCGAGACCGCCTGCCACCTGCGGCAACAGGCCCATGATGACGAACTCGGTTGTACCGATGGCGAACGCTCCGAGCGCCAGAGCGCACAACGCCAGGGCCATGAGGGCACACCTTTCCTGTGCAGCGATCGAGGGAGGGGCGGCGACGGCCGGGCCCGCAGCTCCGAAGACCCGTTTGGCACGTGCCAAATCCACGGTCTCAAGAGGCATCCGGATCGTTCAAGTCGCAGGCCTGTGATCTGCCTCGCGGCCGGCGGCGGCAGTCGACCCGGACCGGGTGGCCGGTACGATTCCGGGCACATCTCGGGGCGACCGGACCGCGGCGGACCGGTCGGGGGCAGCGTTCAGGAGGCAGCGATGCCGCGGTCGGAGGACGGCGAGCCCAGCCGGCGTCCCACGATGGCCGACGTCGCGGCGCGCGCAGGCGTGTCCCGCCAGACGGTGTCGCTCGTACTCGGCGACAAGCCGGGCCCCAATCCGCACACGCGGGAGCACGTGCTGCGCGCCGCCGAGGATCTCGGGTTCCACGCCGACACCGCGGCCCGGCTGCTGCGGCGGGCGCGCAGCCGTCAGCTCGGCGTGCTGTTCACGATGGAGCACTCCCTGGATCCGCTGATCATCGAGGGGCTGTACACGGCGGCGGGCGAGCTCGACTACAGCATCGTGCTCAGCGCCATCCTTCCCACACGCGGGGTCCGCCGGGCCGTGGACGAACTGCTCGGCCTGCGCTGCGAGGCGATCATCCTCCTCGGACTGTCGATCGAGTCGCCCGCGCACCTGACGAGCATCGCGCGGCAGCTGCCGGTCGTCGAGATCGGCCAGCACACGGACGGGGCCGGCGTCGACAGCGTGCGGACCGCCGACGAGGAGGGAGCGCGGATCGCGGTCGACCACCTCGTCGAACTCGGCCACCGCCGGATCGTGCACGTCGACGGTGGCCACCTGCCGGGTGCGGCCGACCGGCGACGGGGCTACCGCGACCGGATGCACGAGCACGGGCTCGGCCCGCACGTCGAGGTTCTGCCCGGCGATTACACGGAGGAGTCGGGCGTCCGTGCCGCCGCCGAACTGCTGTCACGGACCGATGGGCCCACCGCGGTGTTCGCGGCCAACGACAGCTGCGCGGAAGGTCTGCTGCACACGCTCACCCGCGCGGACGTGCACGTGCCGCGGGACATGTCGGTCGTGGGCTACGACGACACCCGCGCGGCGGGCATGTCCTACATGGACCTGACGACGGTGAGGCAGGACGCGGCGGCGATGGCCGAGTTCGCCGTACAGGCGTGTGCCGAGCGCCTCGACGAGCAACGCGGCTCGGCGAAGGACGTGGTCCTCACGCCGACGCTGACCGTCCGCGGCAGCACCGGCCCGCCGGGAGACGCCGCGCCGCGCGCTGCCGCGCCGGGAAACGCCACAGCGTAGGCCCCGCCCGGCCGTGTCCGTGTGGGCGAAAAACTCCGTACTGCGCGTCCACAGTGAGGTGATCTCAGCGAGGTAGTAACTGGCGCATGAGATCTGTGGCATGGATGCGCTGAGATGAGGCGGAGAGCCCCTGGTAGGACTGGTCTCACCACAAGATCAAGTCCCCATACCCAGAGGCTCTCCGTGATTGCTCATCCTGCCATCCTTGATGTCTCCCGCGAGCTCGCCCGTCAGGTGGCGTGGCTGCTGCAGGCCGAACGTCGTCGTCGGGGCACTCGCGCGGGAACACGTTCGCTGACCTGCTTCTGGCAGGCTGTGCTGGGGCTACGCTGGTTTCGCGACCGCG
>NZ_JAMTCN010000027.1 GCF_024171865.1 Prauserella aidingensis
CGCGGTCGCGAAACCAGCGTAGCCCCAGCACAGCCTGCCAGAAGCAGGTCAGCGAACGTGTTCCCGCGCGAGTGCCCCGACGACGACGTTCGGCCTGCAGCAGCCACGCCACCTGACGGGCGAGCTCGCGGGAGACATCAAGGATGGCAGGATGAGCAATCACGGAGAGCCTCTGGGTATGGGGACTTGATCTTGTGGTGAGACCAGTCCTACCAGGGGCTCTCCGCCTCATCTCAGCGCATCCATGCCACAGATCTCATGCGCCAGTTACTACCTCGCTGAGATCACCTCACTGTTCGTGTTCCCACTTGTCCCTGTCGACAACCCGACAATGTGACGCTCGCTATGCCCCTTGCTGCCCACCTTGCGTGCGAGGACTAGGTGTATCGGAACGAGCGGAGGGTCCCGTACGCCACAACAGGGCACCCAGTGCAATCATTCCGATTCCCAAGAAGAAGTGCAGCCAATTGTCAGCCGTGTTCAAGGGTACAAAGTTGGCACCACTGTCCATATCGATGACGAGGCCGTAGATCCATAGGATCAAATAAACAACGCCGCCACCGACAAGGAACACCCTGGCGCCACCGTCTGACCGCGCAAGCGCGAAGCCGACTACTGCGAAGAGCAAGTGCACGATGTTATGCAATATCGAAACGTGGAATATACCCAATAGCATCGCAGTGGATTCATGTCCAGCAAAGGTCATACCATCGTACCCCGTGGTAACCCCAGGAACGAATCCAAGGATGCCGACCAGCAAGAATACGCCGGAAACTACTGTCGCGGCCAGCCGGACCGGATGGCTAGAAATTCCGGAGCGGTCGCCTGTTCTATCCATGATCGACCTTTCGACGGAACCTGTACTACCTGCCCAACTCGTCGACCAAACGCGGCCGACAGCTTCCGAGCTCGTGTAGTAAGTCCAGTTGCTGAACTGTCGACTACCCATGTGCGCCCGTCACCACACGCTGTCGACGGCAACCTGACCGGACGCTCGACGAGGGGCACGGCATACCGCGCGGTGTGCTTCGAAGTCTCGTACCGGGGACTCCCAGAAGTATTACGGTGAGTAAGCGACAGAGCCCCCGGTCAGCGCGCGGAGCGCCGACCGGGGGCTTGAACGACGAGATCCTCTTACCCGGTGACCTCGAAGGTCAGCGAGTCGGTGAACTCGCGGCCGTACGAGTCGGTAGCGGTCACCTCGGCGGTGTGCTCACCCGGTTCGAGGCCGGTGGGCAGCTCGTAGCGCCACAGGTGCATCGACGAGTCGGCGATGCTCCCGCCGTGCACGAGCTGCTGCGAGACGGCGTACGGGTCGGACCACTCCGGGCCGTTGCGCTTCGCCTCGCCCTTCATCTCCTGGGTACGCGTGGCCTTCTTCGCAGGCCCGCCGTCGAGGGCCACCTTCACCGACGAACCGCTGGCGCCCATCCAGAAGTCGGTGGTCAGCCAGGTGCGGCCTGCCAGGTCGTCGGAGTCGACGACGAGGGGCTCGTCGAGCTTCGGCGCCTCGCCCTCCGGGTTCTCGTTCCACTCGGCCCGTTCCTCGGACCACTCGCGGTAGGTCGGGTTGTTGATGCCGAGCTGCGTCTGCACCGTGTCGCCGGCGCCCGTGACCGTGTAGCGCTCCTGGAACTTCGAGCCGTCGACGTCCAGGGTGAGCAGGCCGGGCCTGCCGCCGTCCTTGCCGATGGCGGTCGGGTAGCCGTCCTCGGTGACCTCGCCGGAGTACCAGTCGCCGGAGATGGCGCCCGCCGTGATGTGCGGGAACGGCAGCTTGTCGAAACCGTGGGTGTCCTTCCAGCCCTGGGCCGAGTCACCCTTCTTCATGTTCTCGATCGTGTGACTGTGGCCGGAGACGGCGACGGCCTTGCGGCCCTTGAGCAGTTCGTACACATCAGCCGCCTGGTCGGTCTGGTGCACCGCGCTGGACTGGTCGTTGTAGTTGACCAGACCGATGTGGCTCGCCACGACGACGAGCTTGTCCTTGGGAACCCGCTCGAGGTCGCGTTCCAGCCAGGCGAGCTGCCGGTCGCTCATCGAACCGTTGTAGCTCGGGTCGCCCTCGGGGTCGTCGCACTGGGTGCCGATGCCGTCGAGGTTGTCCTCGTCGGGCCTGCACGGGTATTCCACCGTGTTCAACGCGACGAAGTGGACGTTGCCGACGTCGTAGGAGTAGTACGTCGGGGCCAGCTGCTCGCGGAAGGTGTCGAACGAGTGCGCAGCCGTCGCGGCGTCGAAGTCGAGGTCGTGGTTGCCGGGCAGGAATCGCGCCGGGCCGTTGGTCTGCTTCGTGAGTTCCTTGACGTCGGGGTAGAGCGACAGGTCGTCACCGACGACGTCGCCGACGAACAGCGAACCGCAGCTCGCGTAGTCGTCGCGCTGCGCCATGTCGTTGATCGCACCCTTGCGGGCGTAGTCGACCTGCGTGCGGTTGTAGGTCTGCAGATCGCCGGCCATGATGCAGCTCTGCTCGTCGGCCGCGGTGCCGGCGCTCTTCACCACCGGGAAGTTGACCGCCGAGGGCAGCGGACCCGTGGGCTCGATGCCGCCGTACTTCAGGTCGGGCGAGCCTTCCGGCAGGTGGTTGTAGTGGAACTGCGGAACGTTGTACTCGTCGACGGGGACCTGGTAGCCGCTCGGCTGGGTGATGAACACCGTCATGTTGTCGAACGCGGGAAGCCGGTAGCGGCCCTGGTCGTCGGTCGTGACGACGTCGCGCCCGTTCGACACGGCGACCCCGGCCAGACCGCGCTCGCCGTCGCCGGCGCGGGAGTCCTCGTTGCCGTCGACGAAGACCCTGCCCGTCAGCACGTCCTGCTCGGCGGATCCTTCCGAAGCGGGCACCACCTCGACCTGGCCGCGGTAGACACCGTCGTCGGCCTGCTTCTGTTGCGCACCCGCAGCCGGGGCGAGTACGGCGGCCGACGTCGCGGCGACCGCGACGGCCGAGCACGTCGCGACCAGCGCGCGAACCCTTCTACGTTCTCCTGCAGCGGACCTGAACATGCGTTGCACTCCGATGAGTCGGGGGCAGTGACCGGCCCGAGGGCCGGCGGAGAGCAACCATTCCGGACGAGGCTGAACGGATTCCGCACAACCGGCGAACACGAATGAAAGGGACGACCATGAGCCGACAGGTCTGGACCACCATGTGACGCGGTCGCGGAGCCCCGTCACCGGGGAATTCACCCGGCGGCCATCCGCGCGGGGTTGCCGACGGGCGTGTGCCCGCCCGACACGGCTGCGCCCATCCGACATGGCTGCGCCGATCCCGAGGCCGCCCACCCGGAGCCCCGCCGATGCCGAACGCGCTCCGGCACGCGGCGACGGTCGCGGACCGGGCACGCGCGCGGGTCCGCGACCGTGTCGCACCGCGGCCGCGTCAACCGGCGCGGCAGAGCGCGACAGCGGAGCGTCCTAACAGGGCAGTTCCTTGTCGGTCTCGGGGGCGAGCAGTTCCGCGGCACGTTCCGCCGTGATGACGTCGGCGGGATCCGGCTTGGTGATCTCGCGGGACGCGGCGTCCTCGTAGACGTGCTCGCCGATCATCCGGCAGTGCTCGTCGTAGGGCCACACGAACGCGAGCGTGCGCTTGAGCAGGTAGATCTCACTCGGGTCCTCGCCCGCCTGGATGTTGCCGAACGCGCTGCCCTCGAGCATCGGCGCCGGCACGAACTCGTTGAACACGACCTCACCGGAGAATCCGTGGTCGTTGACGGCGATGTCCTGCTCGGCCACCCACATCACCAGGGCGTTCGCCTCCACCAGCGATCGGTAGAACGCCCTGACCTCGGCCATGCCGTCGAGGATGATCGACTGACCGCCCTCGTGGATGCGGTAGTGCGGATGTTCGACCGTCATGGTGGGCGAGAGCAACTCCTCGTACCGCCCGGAAACCTCCAACAGACCGTGGAGGCGGTAGTTCTTCAGGATCGCCCGGTGGCGGGGATTGTCGGTCTCGGCGATCTGCTTCTCCAAGCCCGCGAACATGTGCGTGAAGTCGTGCTCGTAGCGGCTCACCATTCAACTCCTCGTCGAGTCGGTTCGGGTATTGCCATCCTTGGCTCACCGCCGGTGAGCGTCCATGACAAATCCCCGCCGTCGTATAAACTGTCCGGTTAACGCCCCAGGTCAGAAACCCGATCTGAGGTGTTCGGAAACCCGGTCGGTCGCGACGGGAGGGTCAGCCCGTGGACATCAACCTGCATCTCGTGCGCTACCTCGTCGCAGTCCTCGACGAGGGACATTTCGGCCGGGCGGCGGAGAAGTTGTACGTCAGCACACCGGCGCTGAGTCAGCAGGTACGCAAGCTGGAACGCGCCCTCGGCACCGAGCTCGTCGATCGCACCGCCCACCCGATCCGCCCCACTCCGGCGGGGGAACGGTTCCTGCCCGAGGCGCGGCGATCGCTCGACGCGGCCGACCGCGCCGTGGCCTACCGGCGACAACTCGCCACCACGCTCCGGCTCGGCTTCGTGACCGCCTCCGCGGGGCCCCGCGCACGCGACATCATCACGAAGCTGCGCCATCAGGCTCCCGAGATGTCCGTCGAGCGCGTGGAGCTGGCATGGCCGCACCAGGCGTCGGCGGTGCGCGACGGGCACGTCGACGCATCACTGGTACGGCCACCGATCTCGGACACCACGGGCCTCCGCCTCGACGTCGTGGACCGCGAACCCCGCGTCGTGGCGCTTCCCGCCACACACCGGCTGGCCACCCGCGACGTCGTCACCCTCGCCGACCTCGACGACGAGACCCACGTGACCGACGACGACGCCGACCCGGAGTGGGTCCGCTGGTGGGCCTGCGACCCCCGTCCCAGCGGCACACCCGTGCGGTACGGCCCGTCGGTGCGGACCATGGACGAGCTGCTCGAAACCGTCGCCGCGGAGCAGGCCGTCTGCATCACCGGCGGCTTCGTACCCGCGAGCCACGGCCATCCCGACATCGTCTTCGTGCCGGTCTCCGACGCCGAGCCGTGCCCGATCTCGCTGTGCACCCGCGTGGCCGACTCGTCGCCGCTGGTCGGGGCGTTGCGGCAGGTGGTGGCATCGCTGCCGACGTCGTGACCGCGTGGCGCGCCGGGTAGTCGGCAGGTGCGGCACCGTGCACGTGGGTTCCCGAGCCGAGGAGGTCGAAGGCATGCCGGACAGGGACGTTCAGGTGCGGCGGATCTACGACGACCCACGCAGCGACGACGGCGACCGTGTGCTGGTCGACAGGGTGTGGCCGCGGGGCATGACGAAGGAGTCCGCGGGACTGGACGAATGGGCCAAGGCGGTCGCGCCGTCCACCGACCTCAGGAAGTGGTACGGGCACGATCCCGACAAGTTCGCCGAATTCCGTCGTCGCTACCGGCGGGAACTGACGTCCGGCGACGCCGCCGACGCCGTCGGTCGGCTCCGCGCACGCGCCGACGGCGGGCGGCTCACCCTCCTGACGGCCACCAAGGACGTCGAGCGCAGCCACGCGCAGGTGCTGGCAGAGCTGCTGACGGAGGACGAGTGACCGCACGTCGCGCCCGTGCCACGACCGGCCGATCGAGCGACACGGCTGCGCGGCGCCGCGGCGACAGTTCCCGTTGCGCGGTGGCCGTTCGCTACTCCGCGAGGAGGCAGCCGGATGCGACCCAGGCGGTCCCGCCCCCGTAGTCGATCTCGCGCCAGTGCCCGCCGCTCACGCCACAGGCGTTCTCATACCTGTCGCCGTTGGCCCAGCCACGCACGTACACGCGATCACCCCGGTTCAGCGTGCCGAGGATCGTCGAGCCGAGCGTGGGACCGGTCCGGACGTTGACCCCGTCCCCCGTGATGCGCGCCCAGAACTGCACCGCCGACGTCTCCTGCAGCGCCGAGGTCTCCTGCGCCGCCGACATCTCGCCCGAATCCGTCTGCGGCGCGCTCTGGGCCGCGGGGGTCATCAGTGTCAACGCGGCTGCAGCGAGGCCGACAACCAATCCGCGCCCCGGCGACCGTTTCCGTTCGTCCTCATCAATCCTCCAACGCGATGTCGATGACGGCGACAGTGTCGGTCCAGCCCGTGGCGCCGCGGTGGTCGTCGAGTGGCGGCCGTCGTGCCGGAGGATGTGCACCCCGCGGCCTGGCCGGAGCGTTTCGGCTCGGCGGGTGAGATCCGTCGTGCGTTCGCGTGCATCGACGGCCGCATTCCATGCGCATCCTTGACATGAATTACGCCCGACCCGATACTGCTCGTGATGTGACGCAGTTCACGAATCGCGGTTGCGGCCGCATGGCCGGCGCAGGGGCACCGCCCGCCGGTTCGGATCGAAGGAGATCGCTGACGATGACTGCTCTGCACGAGGCGCCGGACATCCTGTCCGCGGAGTTCGCCGAGAACCCGTACCCGTTCTACCGCATCATGCGCAGCGAACACCCGCTGATCTGGCACGAGGGAATGCAGAGCTACATCATCTCGCGCTACGACGACGTCGAGAAGGCCTTCCGGGACCCGGTTTTCACCAGTGACAACTACGACTGGCAGCTCGAACCGGTCCACGGCCGCACTATTCTGCAGATGAACGGCCGCGAGCACGCCACACACCGGGCGCTGGTGTCCTCGGCGTTCCGCGGCAACGAGCTGGAGACGAAATTCCTCCCGGTCATCGAACGCAACAGCCGGGCACTGATCGACGGGCTGCGTGACAGGAACCCGGTCGACCTCGTCGAGGCCTTCGCCACCCGATTTCCGATCAACGTGATCGTCGACATGCTCGGGCTCCCGAAGAGCGACCACGCCACGTTCCACGGGTGGTACACGTCGATCATGGCGTTTCTGTCCAATTTGACGCAGGACCCGGACGTGATGGCCGAGGGAATGCGCACCAAGGAGGAATTCGCCGCGTACATGATCCCGATCATTCGGCAGCGCAGGCAGAATCCGGGCGACGACCTGCTGTCGACGTTGTGCGCCGCCGAGATCGACGGCGAGCGGATGACCGACGAGGAGATCAAGGCGTTCTGCAGCCTGTTGTTGACGGCAGGGGGCGAGACGACGGACAAGGCGATCGCCAGCCTGATGAAGAACCTGCTCGAACATCCGGACCAGCTCGAGGCCGTGCGTGCGGACCGCTCACTGATCGGGGCCGCGTTCGCCGAGACGCTGCGGTTCTCCCCACCGGTGCACATGATCATGCGCCAGCCGAGCGAGGACGTCGAACTGTCGGGCGGTGTCGTACCCGCGGGCAGCACGGTCACGTGCCTGATCGGCGCGGCGGGAAGGGACGAGCAGCACTACACCGACCCGGAGACGTTCGACATCTTCCGCGACGACCTGTCGACCACCAAGGCGTTCTCCGCGGCCGCCGACCACCTCGCGTTCTGCCTCGGCAGGCATTTCTGCGTCGGGGCCATGCTGGCGAAGACCGAGATCGAGGTCGGCGTGGACATGCTGCTCGACGCCATGCCGACGGTCCGGTTCGCCGACGGAGCGCCCGCCGAGGCGGGCGTGTTCACCCGGGCCCCGACGCAGCTCTGGATCGACCGCACACCGGCGTGACGTCCGACGTCGTATCGTCGCCCCTGACAGCCGGGACGTAGCGCGACCGGGGTCCGGCGCCGCGGTCGGGTCGGGCACGACACCCGCCGGGTCACGATTCGCCGGTTCCGGTCGCCGACTCGTCCGGATCGAGCAGGTTCCGCTCCACGTCCGCGAGCGCCGCGAGCACCTCGGTCTGCCGCCGCGGTGACAGCGACCCGACCGTCAGGCGTTCCAGTTCCGCCCATGCCTGTTCGACCGGCTCGCGCAGCTCCAGGCCGGCTTCGGTCACCTCGACGATCGTGACGCGCCGATCCTCCTGCGAGGTCTCCTTGCGCACCAGGCCCGCCTTCTCGAGGCGGGCGATGCTGCGGGTCATCGTCGGCGCGTCGGAGTCGAGGGTGTGCACGAGATCGGCTTGTCGTCGCGGCCCGTCCCGCCACAGCGTCATCAGGACGAGTTCCTGGCCCGGATAGAGCCCCGTCGTGCTCAGCAGCCGCGCCGCCCACGCCTTGTGGAGGCGCGCCACCCGGAAGATCGCATGACTCAGCGGTCCGGCGCCGAAGCCCGTCTCGTCGTTCACGTGGCAAGCCTACCGCAGAAAGTTGTTCGGCCAAGGAATTCGCGGCGCAGCTTAGTTGTTCGGCTAAGTATCAGGGCGACACCACACCGCGAACCGGCAAGGGAGCACGACGATGAGCGAGCAAACGACCGCTTTCGACCCCATCACCCTCGGCAGCATGACGGCCCGCAACCGCATCGCGATGGCACCCATGACCCGCAGCAGGGCCTACGACACCCTCGCCACCGCGGACATGGCGACCTATTACGCCCAGCGCGCAGGGGCGGGACTGATCGTCACCGAAGGCATCCAGCCCAGCATGATCGGGCAGGGCTATCCCGCAACCCCTGGCTTGCACGGCGCGGACCAGCGCCGCGCGTGGCGGCAGGTGACCGACGCCGTCCACGCCGAGGGCGGCACGATCGTCGCGCAGCTGATGCACACGGGCCGCATCGGCCACCCCAGCACCACCGAGGCCGCCGGGCACGGTCCGCTCACACCGGTAGGCCCGTCCCCGGTCCGGGCGGCCGGGCAGGTGTTCACGCCCACGGGGCTCCGCGACCACGTCGTGCCCCGGGCGCTGACCGAGGACGAGATCGCGGCGACCGTCACCGATTTCGCCGACGCGGCACGCAACGCCGTGGCCGCCGGATTCGACGGCGTGGAGGTGCACGGCGCGAACGGGTACCTGCTGCACCAGTTCCTGTCGACCAACGCCAATCTGCGCACGGACGCGTGGGGCGGCGGTCCGCGCAACCGGAGCAGGCTGACCGTCGAGGTCGTGCGGGCCGTCACCGAGGCGATCGGCGCCGACCGCACGGGGCTTCGACTCTCGCCGAACAACGGACTCGGCGACACCGCGGAGGAGGACCACCCGACGACCTACCGCGGCCTCGTGTCCGAACTGGACACGTTCGGCCTGGCCTATCTGCACCTGGTCGAGGCGGGAGACCCGGCGCTGACGCCCGAGATCCGGGCGGCCTGGTCGGGCGCATTGCTGCTCAACCCGGCGGGAGCCGACCCGCTCGAACACCCGCGGCGGCTGGCACTGATCGACGACGGAACGGCCGACGTGGTCTCGTTCGGCAGGCTGTTCATCTCCAACCCGGACCTGGTGACGCGCCTCGCCGCCGACGGCGCCCCGCTCGCGCTGCCGGACCTGTCCAAGGCCTACGGCGGCGACCACACCGGCTACCTGGACTACCCGACACTCGTGAGCACACGCTCGGCGTGACGTCCGGCGCCGGCTCGGGCTGCCGGGTCCCGTCGCGAGGCGACGGGACCCGGCAGTCCGCCGTCAGGTCGCGGCACCGTCGACGCGCCGGGGAATGCCGAGCGGGTTGGCGTCCTGCAACTCCTCGGGCAGCAGCTCGTCCGGAACGTCCTGGTAGGTCACCGGGCGCAGGAACCTCCGGATGGCCGTGGCCCCCACCGACGTGTGGAGCGGGTCGGTGGTCGCGGGCCACGGACCGCCGTGGTGCTGTGACCAGGTCACGGCCACGCCGGTCGGCCAGCCGTTGAAGATGATCCGCCCGACGTTCTCCCGCAACGCCGCGACGACGTCGGCCGCCGCGGGGTCGCCGGGTTCGGCGTGAACACTTCCCGTGAGGCTGCCCGGCACGGTGCGCAGAGCCCGGTGCAGGGAGTCGCTGTCGCGGTACTCCACGAGCACGGTGACCGGGCCGAAGCACTCTCCCGCCAGCACGTCGGCACGGGCGGCGAAGGTCTCGGCGTCCACGGCCAGCACCGCGGGGAGGACGTCGTGACCGTCGGCGTCCAACGGCTCGGCCTTCACCAGCTCACGCACGCCGGGCACCTCCGACAGAGCGGCGATACCGGACTGGAAGGCGTCCCGCATCCGCGCGGTGAGCATCGGCGCGGGTTTCGACGGACCCACGGCGTCGGTGACCTGCGCGTCGAAGCCGGAATCGGCGGGCACGAACACCACGCCGGGCTTCGTGCAGAACTGCCCGGTGCCGAGCCGGAACGACCCGGCCAGTCCCTCGGCGACCTCGCGGCCACGCGCGGCGACCGCGGCCTCCGTGACGACGACCGGGTTGATGCTGCCGAGTTCCCCGTAGAACGGGATCGGGTTCTCCCGTCCGACGGCCAGGTCGTACAGCGCCCGGCCGCCGCCGGTCGAGCCGGTGAAGCCGACCGCCGTGATCGCCGGGTCGGTCACCAACGCGGGCCCCGCCTCGTAACCGTGCACGACGCTCAACATCCCGTCGGGAGCACCCGCTTCCGACAGGGCCTCGGTCGCCAACTCCGCGATCCGCGCGGACAGGCCGGGATGTCCGGGATGGGCCTTCACCACGACCGGACATCCGGCGGCCAGTGCACTCGCCGTGTCACCACCGAGCACCGAGAACGCGAACGGGAAGTTGCTGGCCGCGAACACCGCGACCGGACCGAGCGGCACCAGCATGCGGCGCAGGTCGCCGTGCGGCGGGACCGCGTTCGCATCGGGCCTGTCGATGACCGCTTCGCAGAAGGCGCCGTCACGCAGCACGTCGGCGAACATGTCCAACTGCGCCGCCGTGCGGGCCAGCTCACCGGGGAGCCGCGGACTGCCGAGCGCGGTCTCGCGGTCGGCGAGCTCGACCAGTTCGTTCTCGCTACGCCGCAGTGCCGTGGCCAGCGCGCTCAGCAACCGGCCCCGGTCGGCGTAGGCCAGGCCGGCCAGCCGCGGCGCGCAGTCGGCCGCACGTTGCACGGCGCTGCGCACCTCCTCGGCACCGGTGTCGGGGATCGGATCACCGACCGGCTCGCCGGTACGCGGATCGACTCCCTGGTTCAACGACATCACCTTTCCGTCGAGACTTGCCGATGGGAACTGTTCGGGTGGACGGGATCGGCGCACCGTGGGCGCCGCCGTCACAGTGTCCGTCAGCGCACCGGGCACCGCAGCGGTGTGCCCGACAACGCGCGGTCGGCCTCCTCGGCCGCCAACCGCTGCAGCGCGGCGAGGGAACTGTCCGAGAAGAACGCCGCGTGGGGTGTCAGCAGCACCTCGGGAAGTTCCCGCAACCGGGAGTCCTCCGCGAGCGGTTCGGGGTCGAACACGTCGAGCGCGGCACCGGCGATCTTTCCCGACGCGACCGCGTCGGCGAGCGCGTCCTGATCGACGAGGCCCCCGCGGGAGGTGTTCACCAGGAAGGCTCCCGTCCGCATGCGTTGGAAGGCCGCCGCGTCGAGAAGCTTGCTGGTCTCGGCGGTCAACGGCGCATGCAACGACACCGCGTCGGCCGCACCGAGCAGTTCGTCCAATGCGGACAGCCGGACACCGTGGGCGGCCGCCGCATCGGCGTCGGCGTAGGGGTCGTGGGCCAGCACGGAGAACCCGAACGGAGCGAGCCGCTCCGCGACCGCGAACCCGATCTGCCCGAGGCCGACGAGGCCGATCGTGGTGTCGGCGAACCCGGGCACCGATCCGAGGTCGCGGGGAGCGCACCAGCCGTCCCGGTGCACGGCCCGGTCGAACCGGGTCAGCCTGCGCAACAGCGTCAGCAGGCAGGCGACGGTGTGGTCGGCGACGGTGTCGACGCCGTAGTCCGGCACGTTCGCCACGGTGATCCCGAGTTCGGTCGCGGCGGCGACGTCGACGTTGTCGTAGCCGATGCCGTACCGGATCACCGATGCGCCGTCGGCCATCGCGGAGAGGACGGCACGGGTCGTCGGCGCGAAGTTGACGAACGCGACGTCCGCGCCGCGCACCGCCTCGACGGTCTCCTCCTCGGTTCGGCACTGATGCACCCCGAACTCGGCGCCGTGCCGCTCGGCGACCGCGGCCTCGCCGGTCACGTCGCCGAAGGCGTGGTCGGTGACGACGACGCGTGTCATGCCGGAACCTCCTGTCCCCGCACACCGGACAGCAGGCCGCGTGCGGCGAGATTGCCGTACAGGGCACGGATCCCGAACGTCCAGTCCGGTGCCTGCTCGGCGGTGTTGACCTCGTTGACCAGCGCCCCGAGCTTCGGGGACGAAATGCGCACGATGTCGCCGATCTTGTGCGTGAACCCCTGCCCCGGAACGTCGCGGTCCTCGGTGGGGGCGAACATCGTCCCGGTCAGCAGCACGAACCCGTCCGGGTAGCGGTGATGCGGACCGTGTGCGTGGTCGAGCAGGGTGCTGATGTCCCTGCTCATCTCCCTGACCGGGTTGACGCCGCTGAGCGAGAACCCGTCGCGGCCGCTGATCTCCAGCTCGACGTCGATTCCCCGCGCGTCGTCCAGGCCGAAACCGTCGTCGAACAGGCGCAGGAACGGGCCGAGTGCGCACGAGGCGTTGTTGTCCTTGGCCTCGGCGAGCAGCAGTGCGCTGCGCCCCTCGAAGTCGCGGAGGTTGACGTCGTTGCCGAGCGTCGCGGCGATCGGCGCACCGCGGGAGTCCGCCACGACGGCGAGTTCGGGCTCCGGGTTGTTCCACGTCGAGCGTTCCAGCACGCCGATCTGCGCGCCGGTGCCGACGGCCGACAGCACGGGCGCCTTGGTGAAGATCTCCGGGTCGGGGCCGATGCCGACCTCGAGGTACTGCGACCACAACCCTTCGGCGACCAGCAGTTCCTTCGCCCGCGCTGCCTCCTCGGATCCGGGCACGACCTGCGAGATGCGGCCCGCGACGAGTTCGCCGAGTTTGCCGCGGATCTCCTCGGCGCGGTGCAGGTCCCCTGCCGCCCGCTCCTCGATGACCCGCTCGATCATGCTGCGCGCGAACGTCACGCCCGCGGCCTTGAGCACCTGGAGGTCCACGGGGGCCAACAGGTGCGCCCGGGTGCGGTCGCCGTCGAACGTCGCCTCCAGCACGTCGGCGAGCGGCCAGCTGCGCGAACCCTGTGCGGTGCGCACCACGTCGACGGCGTCCGGTCGGTCCACCAGGTCGGCGACCGTCGGCGTGACCTCCGTGAGGTCGACGAGCACGTCCCCTCGCAGCGCGGCGACGCACGGCCCCCCACTTCCGGGGTCGTGAATCCGTGCCACGAGGGTCGCCCGGTCGGCGTCGTCCGGGAGAACGCTACTGGCGTAGTCGGTGAGCTTCACAGATGTGCCTTCCCTGCCGTGTCGAACCCAGCAAACATCAGTTTGTCATACAAATGTGCGCCGGCACCAGACACGAACGTCACGTGGGCCACAGCCGACATCTCGCCACTGTCACCCTTTCGCGCGGCGACCTGGGTACACAGGTCGTCATACAGCATCCGATGAGCCATACAATCGTGCTATGAACTTCGATCACGGCGCCCGGCGGAGGCTTCCGGAGACCCTCGCCGACACGCTCCAGGACGAGATCCTGCAGCTGCCGGTCGGCGAGCGACTGCCCACCGAGGCCGAACTCGCCGACCGGTTCGACGTGAGCCGCACGGTCGTGCGCGAGACGGCCCGACTGCTGGTCCAGCGAGGACTCGTCACGGTGAAGCCGGGCCGCGGCATGGTCGTCTCCGAGTTCGACGGCCGCTTGATCGCCGACCAGTACTCGCTCCTGCTCCGCCTCAGCGAAGGCAGCTTCGAGCAGCTTCTCGAACTGCGACTGGTACTCGAGGTCGAGATGGCGGTACTCGCGGCGGCACGCAGGGAGGAGGCACATCTCGAGGCGATGCAGGCGGAGAACGACCGGCTCGCCGCGAACGTCGACGTGCGCGAGAAGTTCCTCGACGCCGACCTGTCGTTCCACGAGATCCTGGCCAAGGCCAGCGGAAACCCGTTCTTCTCGCTGATGATCAAGCCGATCAACGGCTTCCTGCGCGAGACGTACTCGTCGGGGCCCGCGTATCCGTCGGAGGCGACCGACACCGTGCGCGAACACGCGGAGATCGCCGACGCCATCGCCGCTGGTGACCCGTCCCGCGCGCGGTTCGCGACGGAGAACCACCTCCGGCGGATCATGCGGCACGCCGACCGCCTCGCTCCCGGCCGGAACGGCGACGAGCCCGCCTGAGTCGACACCCCCGAACGGGTTGCGGCGGGTGTGTATCCGAAGCTAAAGTCCGATCATCATACAAATCAGTGGATCCGGGTTGCCCCACTCGGCACAGGCCGAAACCGTGACCGCACCCGGGTCCGCCGTCCATGAGAGCGGACACAGCACCATGCACCATCACACCGACGTGATCACCTGCCGGAACTTCCACGGCGGAGACTGGCGGGACGCCGGCGGCGACACGATCGATCGGCACAACCCCGCGACCGGCGACCTGGCCGCCGTGGCACCGCGATCGACCGCACGCGACGTCGACGCGGCCGTGCGATCCGCGGTCGCGGCGTTCCCCGCCTGGCGCAAGACCCTGCCCGCCGAGCGTGCCCGCCACCTGCACCGGCTCGCCGAGGTCTGCGCGACCCGTGTCGACGAACTGGCCGTCTCGATCACGCGGGAGCAGGGAAAGCCGCGCACCGAGGCACGCGGCGAGGTCACCAAGTTCGTGTCCGCGCTGCATTACTACGCGGAGGAGGCCGAGCGCGTCTTCGGCCGGACGATCCCCAACGACACGGCCGGTTTCCTCAGCATCGTGCAGAAGGAGCCGATCGGACCGGTCGCGGGCATCGTGCCGTGGAACTACCCGATCGAACTCACCGGCTGGAAGCTCGCCGGTGCGACCGCCGCGGGGTGCACGATCGTGCTGAAGCCGTCGGAGTACACCCCGGGATCGGCGCAGCTGTTGTCGGAGTGTGTCGCCGAGGCGATGCCCCCTGGTGTCGTCAACGTCGTGTATGGCGACGGCGAGGCCGGGCAGGCGCTGGCCGAGCACCCGGACGTCGCCAAGATCGCGTTCACCGGCTCGATGCGCACGGGCCAGGAGATCTACCGCTCCGTCAACGGCATCACCGCGCTGTCCCTCGAACTGGGCGGAAGCTGCCCGATGATCGTCACCGACCGGGCCGACGTCGACGCCGCGATCGCGGGCGCCACTCGGCGTTCCTTCCGCAACGCCGGGCAGATCTGCATCGCGATCAACCGGATCTACGTGCAGGACGGGGTGTACGACGAGTTCGTCGCGGGGCTGGCGAAGGCCGCCGACGCGCTGACCGTCGCCGACGGTCTCGCCGAACCCGATGCCGACGTCGGCGCGATGACGATGCCCGAGACGTACCGGCGCACCCTCGACCACATCGCCGACGCCCGCGCGCAGGGGGCGCGGGTCGTCGCGGGAGGCGAGCCGCCGCGGCCGGACTCGCCCGGACTGTTCCTTCGCCCGACCGTCGTGGCCGACGCACCGGACGAGGCGCTGGTCATGCACGAGGAGACGTTCGGGCCCCTGGTGGGTGTCGCACGGTTCACCGACCTCGACGACGCCGTCGCCCGCGCCAACGCCGCGCCCGGCGGGCTGGCCGCCTACGCCTACACCACCGACACGACGGAGACGTTCACGCTCGCCGGCGACCTCGACTTCGGCAACGTCGCGGTGAACAACGTCGACGCCGGGGTCATCAACGCGCCCTACGGGGGCCGCCGCGAAAGCGGCTTCGGCTCCGAACACGGTCACGAAGGACTCGAGAACTACCTGCAACTCAAGCACATCCGGCTTCGCCACAACGCGCAGTGAGGCGCGAAAGGACGGTCGCATCATGCTGATTGGCATCGATCTGGGCACTTCGTCGTGCAAGGTCATCGCCGTATCCCGAGCGGGCGAGGTGGTCGCCAAGCATTCGCGGGACTACCCCGTGCACAACCTCCGGCCCGGGTGGGCGGAACAGGACCCGGCCGGCTGGTGGCGCGCCACCGACGAGGCGATCGCGGCGGTGACCGCCTCCCTTCCGGAGCGGGGACGCGAAGTGGTCGGCATCGGCCTGTGCGGCCAGATGCACGGCCTGACCGCGCTGGACTCCGACGGCGAGCCGCTACGACGTGCCATCCTGTGGAACGACCAGCGAGCGGCCGCTGAGTGCGACTGGATCACCGAGCGCGCAGGCGGGCTCGACGAGCTCATCCGCATGACCCGCAACCGGATGCTGCCCGGATTCACCGCACCCAAGATCGTCTGGTTCCGGGAGAACGAGCCCGAGCTCTTCGCGCGCATGGCGCACGTGCTCAACCCCAAGGACTATCTGCGCCTGAAGATGACGGGCAACCACGTCACCGACGTCTCGGACGCCTCCGGCACGGGACTGTTCGACGTCGCCGAGCGCGTCTGGTCGGAGGAACTGCTCACACTGCTGGACATCGACCGCGGACTGCTTCCGGACGCGGTCGAGTCGATCGACGCCACCGGAGCGCTGCTCCCGGAGCTGGCACGGCGCTGGAACATCCCCGAGGGCGTCCAGGTGTACGGCGGCGGTGGCGACGCCGTCATCCAGACCACCGCGATGGGCCTCATCGACCCGGGCCCGGTCGGCTTCACCATCGGGACCGCGGGCATCGTCGCGGGCGGTGCGGCGAGCTGCCCGAACATCCCGAGCGGGCGGGTGCAGGTCTCGTGCGGCAACGGTCCGGGCCGCTGGCACGTCATGGGCGTCTCGCTGAGCGCGGGAGGCGCGTTCCAGTGGCTGCGCGACGCGCTGGCCCCGGCGACGACCGCCGACCCCGTGTCGTTCGAGAAGCTCGTGGCCCTGGCCAAGGACGTCGAGCCGGGTGCCGAGGGGCTGTTGTTCCTGCCGTACCTGCTCGGCGAGCGGTCCCCGAACCTGGCTCCCGAGGCGTCGGCGAGCTGGATCGGCCTGACACCGATGCACCACCTCGGGCACTTCTCGCGCAGCGTGCTGGAGGGCGTGCTGCTGAACATGCGGGAGATCCTCGAGGTCTGCCGGCAGGCGGGACTGGAGTGCGACCGTGTCGTCGCCTCCGGCGGGGCGACGAGCGAAACGCTGTGGCTGCAGCTGCTCGCCGACGTCCTCGGCAGGGAGACCGTCACCGTCACCGGTGCGGCCGAGGGCGGGGCGTACGGTGCCGCGCTGGCGACCGGTGTCGGGGTCGGTTACTGGAACAGTCTGGACGAGGCGGTGTCCGGAGTGAGCATCGAGCGGACGTTCACCCCCGACACCGACAGCGCCCGCGTCTACGACACGGTCTTCGCCCGGCACCGCGCCCTGTACGAAGGGCTGCGGCCGCTCTACGCCGGCGCGGAGGCGTGATGCCGCGAGGAGCCCGTGCCGTCGTCTTCGACCTCGACGGCACGTTGGTGGACAGCGCCCCGGACATCGCCCGCGCGCTGAACACGGCACTCGCCGCGCAGTCGCTCGCGCCGGTGACGGCCGACCAGGTCCGTGGCCTCCTCGGTGAGGGGGCCCGCGCCCTCGTCGGCAGGGCGGTAGCGCTCGCAGGGGGTTCCGAGTCGGGTGTGGACACCGCGTTGGCGGACTACACCGCGGCCTACACCGCCGACCCGGTCGCGGAGACGACGTTGTACGCCGACGCGGGCGACGCGGTGGCCGAGATGCACGCCCACGGTGTCCGCATCGGCGTGTGCACCAACAAACGGTCCGCGCTCGCGCACCGGGTGCTGCACCACACCGGTCTCGCCGACGTGGTCGACGCGGTCGTGGGCATCGACGAGGTCGCGGCCGGCAAACCCGACCCGGAGCACCTGCGCACCGCCTTCGACCGCCTCGACGTGCCGCCGCCGGAGTCGTTGTACGTCGGCGACACCGCGATCGACGCGGAGACCGCGAAGCGGGTCGGTGTCGACTACGTGCACGTCGCCTGGGGACACGCCGGCGACCACGCCGTGATCGAGCGGTTCGACGAGCTGTTCGCGCGAATCCGGAAGTCCTGACCCGACACAGCAGGAACGGCACAGCAGAAACGGCAGACAGGAAGTTCATGCAACCAAGCACATCCCAGGACGTTGCCAAGGTGGTCTCGGGCTCGGCCGCGATCGGCGCCTACGTGTCCGACGGCATGAGGCTCGGCCTCGGCTCGGGCACCACGTCCCACTGGTTCGTCCGCAAGTTGGGCGAGGCCGTCGCCGACGGGCTGAACGTCGTCGGCGTGCCGACGTCGACGTCGACCAGGGAGCTGGCGCTCGAGGTGGGTGTCCCGCTGACGACGTTGGCGGACGTCGAACGGCTCGACCTGACCATCGACGGCGCGGACGAGATCGACCACGACGGCGCCATGATCAAGGGCGGCGGCGCGTGCCTGCTGTGGGAACGGATCGTCGCGGACGCCTCGGACCGGATGGTCGCCGTGGTGGACGAGTCCAAAGTGGTCGACACGCTCGGGGCCTTCCCCCTTCCCATCGAGATCGTGCCGTTCTCGTGGGAGGCGACCCGGCGTTCGGTCGCGGCGCTGCTCGAGCGGCTCGGGTACCGGAACCCGGACCTGCCCCTGCGCAGGAGCGGCGACGAACCGGTGGTGACCGACAGCGGGAACTACCTGATCGACGCCCACCTGGAACGGATCCTCGACCCGCTCGCGCTGGACGGCCGGCTCAACTGGATTCCGGGCGTGGTGGAGAACGGCCTGTTCACCGGCATCGCCGACGAGATGGTGATCGGCCGGGCCGACGGAACACACGAGATCCGCGATGTCAGCTCCGCGCCGTCGGCGCGGCCCTCGACGACCGGTAGGGAGACGAAGTGACGAACCCGTACACGCTCGAAGGCAGGACCGCACTGGTCACCGGAGGCGCGCAGGGCATCGGCGCCGCGATCGCCACAGGGCTGAGCGACGCAGGCGCCCGGGTGTTCGTGTGCGACCTCGACGCCGACGTCGGCAAGGCCACCGCCGAGGAGCTCGGGGCCGAGTTCGTGGCGGCCGACGTGACCGATTCGGCGAGCATCGACGCCGCGGTCGACCACGTGGTGCAGACGGCGGGCTCGCTCGACGTCGCGGTCAACAACGCGGGCATCGTCCACAACCACCCGAGCGAGGACCTGAGCGACGAGGACTGGCGCCGCGTCATGTCGGTGAACCTCGACGGCGTGTTCTACTCCTGCCGCGCCGAGGGCAAGCGCATGCTGGCGCAGGGCTCGGGCAGCATCATCAACACCGGCAGCATGAGCGGGCACATCGCCAACCGCCCGCAGCCGCAGTCCGCCTACAACGCCGCCAAGGCCGCCGTCATTCATCTGACCAAGTCGCTCGCAGGCGAATGGTCCGATCGCGGCGTCCGGGTCAATTCCGTCTCGCCCGGCTACGTGGGCACGGAACTGACCAAGCGCGGCATGAACAACGAGGAATGGCGCAAGGCGTGGCTCGACGGCACGCCGATGGGCCGCGTGGCCGAGCCCCGCGAGATCGCGCCGGCCGTGGTGTTCCTGGCTTCCGAGGCCGCCGGCTTCTGCACCGGCACCGACCTCGTCGTCGACGGCGGCTACACCGTGTGGTGATTTCTCACCGCCGCCCGACACATTTCCGACACTCCGTTTTCCACCGCTGACTCCGTCGAATCCGCGCGCGTTGTCGACTTCGTGCGCCGGTGCCGCGCGTCTGCGGTGACCCGAAGGAGGCTCGATGGGGAGCATTCTCTTTTCCGAAACCATGGGCACCGCCCTGCTGGTCCTGCTGGGCTGCGGTGTCGGCGCCAACGTGAGCCTGGCGACGACGAAGGGGTTCGGCGGCGGCTGGCTGCTGATCAACTTCGGGTGGGGCCTCGCGGTGTTCGCCGGTGTGTACGCCGCCGCGTACTCCGGTGGGCACCTGAACCCGGCGGTGACGGCGGGGATCTGGATCGCGGGCAACGACCTCGCACCGGGCGTTCCCGCGACGCCGTGGCACGTCACCGTCTATCTGGCCGGGCAGCTGCTGGGCGCGATGCTCGGCGCCGTGCTGGTGTACCTGGCGTACAAGAAGCATTTCGACGCCGAGGAGGACCACTCCGGGACGTTGGGGGTGTTCGCCACCGGACCCGCGTTGCGCACGCCGGGTTGGAACGTGGTGACCGAGGCCATCGGCACGTTCGTGCTCGTGTACGTGGTGCTGGTGTTCGGCAACACGCCGACGGGGCTCGGCCCGCTGGCGGTCGCGTTGCTGGTCGTCGGCATCGGCGCGTCGCTCGGCGGCCCGACCGGGTACGCCATCAACCCGGCACGTGACCTCGGCCCGCGCATCGTGTATGCGCTGTTGCCCATGGGACGTCGTGAAGGCGCCGACTGGTCGTACAGCTGGATCCCGATCGTCGGGCCACTGCTCGGCGGAGCCGTGGCAGGCCTCCTGTTCCACGTGACGCCCGCCGTCACCTGACACGGAAGCCCCACGTCGACGAGCCCGCACTCCGGCGATCCGCCGGGGTGCGGGCTCGTTCTCGTCGCGGCCGCCTGCCGTCATCCCACTGCCGACGGATTGACCACCGCAGCCGTGGCGACGAACACCGCCACGGCCAACACGACGACGGCGAACCAGCGGCGGACCGTGGCCGCGTCCAGCTTCGCCGACCACCGTGCGGCCACGACTGACACGACCAACGCCGCACCGGCGAACAGCAGCAGAATTCGGTAGTCGATGTCACCGGCCGTGCCCGCGTGCGCGGTGAATCCGGCAGCCGAGTTGATCAGAACGACCACCAACGACGTCGCGACCGCCTGCTGGGCGCCCAGGCCCAGCAACAGGGTGAGAGCCGGTACGACGACAAAACCTCCGCCGACACCGAACAATCCCGTCAACACCCCGACGGCCGCACCCGTCAACACCGATTTGGGAAGACAGGTACGCCAACTGATCGCGCCCTGCACTGTCCGGCAGGCACCGCTCTGAGCTTCCTCGCCGCGCAGCATGCGTACCGCGACGACAACCATGAGTACGGCGAACGCCACCAGCAGCCAGCGTTGTGGCAGCAGCTTCCCGAGGGCGGTGCCCCCGAACGCGGCGGGCACACCGGCCGCACCGAACACCGACGCGACGGGCCACCACACCGACGTCCGGCGCTCGCGCGGCAGCACCGCTCCCACCGAGGGCAGGGCGACCACCACCAGGGACGTCGGAACGGCGGTCTCCCAGGGGCAGTCCCACGCCGTAGACCAGCGCCGGCACCGCGAGGATCGAACCACCGGCACCGAGCAATCCCAGCGCCAACCCGATTGCGGCGCCGAATATCGCGGACAACAGCAACGAAAGCACCTATCCGCCCAACGGGACGGTCGGCAACCGCCCGCGCCGTGTGCGAAGTCGCGGACCCACCGGTCTCAGTCCCGGCCTTCGACGCGGCTGCCACCGGTGAGCGCTTCGATGAGCGACTGGTCCTCGGTGCGGGACGTGCGGTTGTGCGGCAGCATTCCGAGCGCACGCGACATCGCGCACGTGTTGCTCACCGCCGCGAACGTCAAACCGGCACCGGCGAACCCTGCGATCCACTTGAGCGGTTCGTAGGCGATGCTCGCCACCACGCCGGTCAGCACGAGCAACCCGGCCGCCAGCCGGACCTGCCGCTCCATGGCCCAGGTGCCGCGTCCCCGGTTGAGCTCACCGCCCTGCTGTTCCCAACCGGCGATACCGCCGTGCAGCACGCTCAGCCGCTCCAGCCCGGCACTTTCCATCAGACCGCGTGCCTGTTCGGCACGGGCGCCCGAGGCGCACACGAGTACCACCGGGTCACCGAGCCGGGTTGTGAGCTCCTTGCGGTGTTCCCGCAACAGACCGAGGGGGACGTTGTAGGAACCCGGGATGTGCAACGAAGCGAACTCCCCGGGTGCGCGCACGTCGATCAGCCGGATCCGGGGATCGACGTCCCGTAGCTCGCGGACCTGTGTGGCGTCGACGGTCGTGGGCAATGCGTGGGGCACGCGTGCGGTACCTCGCAATCGTTTCGGTGATGCGGACTGTCCGGCGATGTGCACTGTCAGATTCCGTCGGTCAACGGCACGTCGGCCTGGCCGGCGCCGTCGAACATGTCGTCGATGACTACGACCGTGCGGCCCGCGGCTTCGAGCAGCGACGCTGCGGCGGTGGCGCGGTAACCGCTTCCGCAATGCACCCAGACCGCACCGGCCGGAACCTCACCGAGCCGGTCCTTGAGCTCGTAGAGCGGGACATGCACGGCACCGGTGACGTGCCGGGCGCCGAACTCGTTGTTGGTCCGGACGTCCAACACCACCTCCGGTGCCGGAAGCCCGGTGGGATCGCCACCCAGCGCCGCGGCCAGATCGCCGAAGGTCGCTGTCGGAGTGCTGCGCACCTGCCCGGGATCGGCTGCCAGCTCCTCCGGAGGCCCGACCGCTGCCGCGGCGAACTTGTCGATGCCGATGCGGGTCAGCTCACGCTGAGCCTCGCCGACCTGCTCACGCGACTCGCCCAGCAGGGTTATCGGAGCGCCCCAGTCGATCATCCAGCCGAGCCAGGTCGCCATCGGCCCGTCCAGTCCGAGACTGACGGTGCCGGCGAGATGCGAGACGACGTAAGCCTTGCGAGACCGCAGGTCGACGACCCACTCGCCGTGCTCCAGGCGACGCCGCAGCTCCTCCGGATCCGCACGAACCGGCTCGCGCAGGTCAAGCGGCTCCGGCCCGCTGGTGTTCTGCACACCCATGTGCGCGTAGTACGCCGGATAGGCGTCCAGCCCGGAGAGCGTCTGTTCGACGAACTCGCCCTCCGACAGTGTCAGCGCAGGGTTGATGCGCTTCTGCTCACCAAGGGTTGCCGAGTCGCCCGAGGCCTGAGCGGCCGAGCAGAAGCTGCCGAATCCATGGGTGGGCCAGATCTGGGCGCCGTCCGGAAGGTTCTCGGCGAGCCGCTGCGCCGATGCGTACTGGTGACGCGCCAGGTCCTCACTGTGCTGTTCCCCGAGAAGGTCGGTACGCCCTGTGGTACCGAACAGCAGCGACCCGCCGGTGAACACGCCCACCGGTCCGTCCCGGCCTTCCAGCACATAAGAGAGGTGGTGGAACGTGTGCCCCGGAGTGCCCACCGCCCGCACCCGCATTCGCGCCGAGAGTTCCACGACGTCGCCGTCCGACAGCGGCCTGCGGTCGAATGGCACCTCGTCGGCGGCCGCCACCCCGTAGTCCGCCCCGGTCAGCCGGGCCAGCTCGAGGCCACCGGACACGTAGTCGTTGTGCACATGCGTTTCCAGCACCAGCACGATCCGGGCACCCAGCCGCCCGGCGGCCGCGATCACCCGGTCGACGTCCCGCTGTGGGTCGACGACCACCGCGACGCCGCCGTCGGTGGCGATATAGCTCCGGTCCCCCAGCGACGACGTCTCGATGACCTCCACGACCGGAGCGTCGGCCGCCCGTTCGGCCTGTTTCGTCGTATCCACCGTCGAACTCCCCTTTCACTCTCGCGTGCTGTTTCGATCGAACTCCGACGCCCCGCGGACGACGTGGCCGCGCGTGCGGGCCGCACCCGTCCCCTGCCGGTCCGGGACTGCGCCCGACCGACGATCGGTCCGCAACGACGGCGCCGCCTCCCGCGTTCACTCACTCGGACAAAGTCTCCCCATAAACCCCCGGGGGTATGTTCAAGGCAGTCGGCCCCGATTCACACCCTCCCGAGAGGCCCGCTCAGGCGAGCGCCAGGAACAGGCGCTCCAACTCCTGCTCGGTCATCGGCGGTTCGTCGCCATCGTCGTGCGCCTGCTGACAATGCCGCATACCACTGGCGACGATCTTGAACCCGGCACGGTCCAGGGCACGAGAGACGGCCGCCAACTGCGTCAACACCTCGGCGCAGTCGCGCCCCTCCTCGATCGCCTCGATCACACCACTCAACTGCCCTCGCGCCCGACGCAGGCGGGTCAGGGCATCGCCCACCATCTCCGGTTTCATCTCCATCCGCACCCATCTCCTTTCTCGTTGCTTCCAACGTAACAAACCCCCGGGGGTATTCCAATCAGCCGAATTGCGCCCGGACCAAGAACCTGTCGACGACGGAAACGACGACCGAAGGGGACAGTCCGTTGCGTCCGCGCGTCGGTACCCGCGGGGCCGCAACGGACCCGGAAGTCGTCCAGCGCCTCCCGAGGCCACCGCCCCGAAACGCACGGGCAACGGACTGGACACAACGGTTGCCGATCACGGTAGATTGCCGTCCGATTCGGGAGGTGTTCGATGTCACAAACTGCCAGTGAGTCGGGATCCGCGGGCGGTGACGCGGAGGCGGTAGGCGGCAACACGCGGCGGTGGATCGGGTTGGCACTCGGCCCGGTGCTCGCGGCGCTGGTGTACGTCCTGCTGCCGAACTCGTTGTCGGCGGACGGCAAGGCGGCCGCCGCGATCGCCGTCGTGATGGCCACCTGGTGGGTCACGGAGGCGATCCCGCTCGCGGCGACGGCGCTGTTGCCGCTGGTGCTGTTCCCGTTGTTCGGCGTGGCCGAGGTCGACGACGTCACCGCGCCGTACGCCAACGACATCATCTTCCTGTTCATGGGCGGGTTCATCATCGGGCTCGCCATGCAGCGCTGGGACCTGCACAAGAGGTTCGCGTTGCGCACGGTGCTGCTGGTGGGGACCAGCCCGGTGCGGCTCATCGCCGGGTTCATGATCGCCACGGCGTTCATGAGCATGTGGGTCAGCAACACCGCGACCGCGGTGATGATGCTGCCCGTGGGTGTGTCCGTCCTCGGCCTGGTGCTGCAGTTGGGCAACGGCAAGGGCGACACGAACTTCGCCACGGCGTTGATGCTCGGCATCGCCTACGCCGCGTCGATCGGCTCGCTGAGCACGATCATCGGCACACCGCCGAACGCCGTGCTGGTCGGTTATCTCAGCGAGCAGGGCATCTCCATCGGGTTCGGCCAGTGGATGCTGTTCGGCCTGCCGCTCGCCGTCGTGTTCCTCTTCCTCGCGTGGCTGATCCTCGCAAAGGTCGTCTTCCGGCCGAAGCTCAGCGAACTGCCCGGGGGCCGGGACCTCATTCGCGAGCAGCTGGAGGAGCTCGGCCCGATGTCGCGCGGCGAGAAGAACGCCCTCGCCGTGTTCGTCGGCGCGGCCGCGGCGTGGATCATCCTGCCGCTGCTCGCGGACGAGGAGATCATGGGCAGCGCCGCGTTCACCTGGCTCGAGTACGCCGACGACAGCGTGATCGCGATGATCGCGTCGGTGTTGCTGTTCGTCCTGCCCGTGCGGCGCGGGGTGCGCACGATGGACTGGGACACGGCCAAGCAGCTGCCGTGGGGCATCCTGCTGCTGTTCGGCGGTGGGTTGGCGCTGTCGAAACAGTTCGAGGACACCGGCTTCGCGACCTGGCTCGGTGATCAGGTCGCGAACCTCGACGTGCTGCCGACGATCCTGTTCGTCGCCGCCGCGGTGGTGATCGTGCTGTTCATGACGGAGCTGACGAGCAACACGGCGATGTCCAGCATCTTCGTGCCGATCCTCGGCGCGGTGGCAGTCGGCCTGGGCATGGACGTGATGCTGCTGGTCGTGCCGGCGGCGCTCGCCGCGACGTGCGCCTTCATGCTGCCGGTCGCCACGCCGCCGAACGCGATCGTGTTCGGTTCCGGGCACGTCACCATCGGCCAGATGGTCAAGGGCGGCGTCTGGTTGAACGTGATCGGCGTCGTGCTCGTCACGGTGGCCGTCTACACCCTGGGTGGATGGATGCTCGGCATCTCGTTGTGACCCGCCTCGGGCGGTGACATGCGGCGGCGGCCGGCCTGTGAACGAGTTCTGGGTCGGCCGCCGCCCGCGTGCCCCAGGCGGCCTACCTCAACAGCTCGTCCTCGAACGGCAGGGTGATGTCTCGGCGACCGCTGCAGCCATGAACGTGCACCGCACGACGCTGTATTACCGCCTTCGCCAAGCCTGCCGGATCCTCGGGGAGGATCCGGCAGGGCACGCACGGTTCCGCATCCACGCCGCCCTTCGCTTCGCCCGGCTGTGCTGGCTGTAGAGCGACCTTCTCGCCGGAGTTCGCGCAACCTCCTCCGGATGGACGAACGGAAGGTACACATCGGACGGACGCACGCTCCCGGACCTTCGCGCCGTGGACATCGTCGTCCGGCCACCGCCCTCGACGCTGTGCATCTCGGCGCTGTGCGCCTCGCCGGTGGTGAAGCGTCGCCCTGGCCGGTCGCGACACCGTGGACTCGGCTTCCCGGTGAAGCCACGCTCCGTTCACCTCACCGACGACGACAAGGGTGAGTGTGCCCGACATGTCCAGTGATCCTTTCGGCCGCCGCACCTTCCTGCGCGGCACCGCCCTCGCCGCCGCCGCGCCCGCCGTCCTGGCGATCTCGCCCACCGGCGTGGCGTCCGCGGAGCGGTTCACCCCGTTCGTCGATGCCTACCGGACCAACAACACCGACAACCTCACCCCCGAGTCCAACGCCGCGGTCCGTGCCCTGTCGGGCATGAGCGAGCTCTGGCGAACGGGCACGGAGTGGGACAACGGCACGGCCCTCGCGCCGAAGGTGCTGCGCGAGAACATCCGCTACACCGAGCGGACCACCCGCCGGCGCACCGTGGACGAGGCCAAGCAGTCGTTCATCGACGACCGCCGCCACAAGAGCTACTCGATGATCCGGGGCCTGGGCCCGTTGGCCGAGGCATACCGCGAGGGGGCGCAGGCCGTCACCTCGATCGTCGACGCCCCGGACGGCACCCCGCCCGGGAAGATCTCCGACACGCTGCCCGACGACGCCCCGGTCGGTTCGGCCCTGGGCGCGGGCTCGGAAAGCTCGGAGCTCGGACCGGTGGCGCTGCTGGTCAATACGGTCCGCGGGCCGCACTCGTCGAGCAACCCGTCCAAGTACTCGTTCAACTATCCGCGCCCGTGGCGGCTCAACGACCGCAACGAGGTGGTCGACACCGGGCGGGTCGACGAGTTCGGTTTCCCCGTCTACGACTCGAAGGTCGTGGTCGCCCCGCAGCTGCTGCGTCAGCGCGGCGACGACCCGTCCGGCGACGGCGGTTTCCCCAGCGGCCACACGAACGCGGGCTGGCTGGCGGCGTTCGCCTACGCCTACGCGCTGCCCGAGCGGTACCAGGAGCTCATGGTGGCCGCGGCTGACCTGGGGCACACCCGCATCGTCGCGGGCATGCACTCGCCGATCAGCGTGGTGGGCGGGCGTGTCCTGGCGACCGCGTTGGCGGCGGCGATCCTCGCCGACCCGGTGAACGCCGAGATCAAGGCTGCCGCGCGGGAGCGGGCTGTGGACTACTTCACGACCGTCACCGGCAACGACGACCTCTACGAAGCGGCGCACACCGGTGACGATCCGTACGGCGACCGCGAGGAGAACCGGCGGCGGACCATGCCGCGGATGACCTACCTCTCCCCGGTCGACCGCCACGACGACAGTTCCATGCGTGCCCCCGAGGGCAGCGAGTCGCTGCTGGAAACCCGGTTCCCTTATCTGTCCGGCCGGGACCGGCGCGCGGTACTGGAGTCCACCGCACTTCCGGCGGGCTACCCACTGCTCGACGGGCCCGAGCAGTGGGGACGGCTCGATCTGTTCACCGCGGCGGACGGTTTCGGCGAACTCGTCCGTCCGATGCGGGTCGTCATGGACTCGGCACAGCGCGGGTTCCACGCACGCGACACGTGGCGCAACGACATCGGTGGTCGGGGCGGCCTGACCAAGGCGGGCAGCGGCACGCTGGTGCTGCGCGGTGCCAACTCGTATCGCGGCGGCACGCGCGTCGAGGGCGGCACGTTGGTGGCGGCGTCGCGATCGGCGCTGGGCAGCGGTGACCTCTACGTGGCGCCGGGTGTGTCCCTCGGCGCGACGCTGGGCACGACCGTCGAGGTCGACGGGGCGGCCCGGATCGGCCGCGGCGCCGCGCTCGACGTCACCGCCCCCGAGCAGCGCCTCGGCGGCCACCACACAGTGCTACGAGCGCGGCACGTGACCGGCGAGTTCGCCGAGGTCCGCGTCAACGGCCGCCGCGTCGAGGCCGAACACACCAAGCACGCCGTCACGATCCGGCTCTGACGGCCGCAGCTGCCGGGCATCCGCCCGGGCCGGACCGACCACGGCCCTGGCCCGGGCGGGTTCCGTTTTCGGCCTGGTCGATCGATCGGTTGCCGCGCCCTGCCGCACTGTCAGCCGGCCGACACGGCGGTGGGGGTGGAAAACCGCTGATCGCGACCTCTGCGCCGGTCCACGCAACCGCACCGGATCACACGAGCTCACACTGGGCTGGTCCAAGATCAACGCAGCGACGCTGGGGCAGGAGAAGCTCGCACCGTGGGGTCTGCGGGGCTCGGCCCCGCAAAACTATGGCGGAACGCAAAATGGCGAGTGCTCTCCGCGAGCACTCGCCATCCATGCGTGGAGCTGAGGGGAATCGAACCCCTGACCTTCTCGATGCGAACGAGACGCGCTACCAACTGCGCTACAGCCCCGGGTTGTGAAGTTGTTGCCCTCTTGATGAGTGCTCGATGAGCATAGCAACCCGTGCCATGCCCATCGAGCGAGGGGGTCCCTATTCGCCTGCGGCCCGCCGGTAGGGCAGTTCGCCCGGGTCGCCGAGCTCGTGGAAGGCGGGGTCCTCGTCGTCGAGGTCGACGACGACGGCGTTCCGCGGGGGTCGCGGGGCACGGCGGCGTTCGACGTCGACGAGTTCGGGGCCTTGCCGGTCGCGGTCGCGGCGGGGTTCAGGACGGTCGTCGGGACGCCCGCGACGCGGTTCGGCGGTGTCGCGCGCGGCACGCACGTCGCGCACGTCACGGGCGTCACGAGGGTCCCTGTCGTCCTCGGCGTCCCATTCGGGTTCGGGGGCGCGCCGCCGGGAGGCGCCGGCGTAGCGGGCCATGCGGCGTTCGCGGATCTCCTCCTCGATGCGCACCTGGCGCCGCAGGTAGGCGAGGTACCCGACGAGGGCCACGTCGACGGCGCCGTGCAGCCACCACACCATCGGCAGCACGGCAGCGGCGACGACCGCGCTGGCGACGGCCGCGATGAGCAGGAACAGCACGACCCGCTGGCGGTACGCGTACTTGGCGCGCGCGTTCATCTCGGCGGCCTCGGGGTCGAATCCGCCGCGGCCGGGCCGGTACCGCCTCGGGGCTGGTTCCTCCTCGGGGAGGTCACCGGCGTCGTCGACGTCGTAGTCGGAATCGGCGCCCCGGGAGTCGGTGGAGCCGGCGGCGGCTCGGCGTCCGAACCAGCGCTTGCGCGGCTCGGCGGGCTCGTCGTCGGGGTCGTCGTAGTCGTGGTCGACGTCGTAGTCGTCGGCGGCGTCGTCCTCGGTGTCGTGGCCGCTGTCGTGGTCGTCGTAGTCGACGGCCTCGTCGAACTCGTCGTCACGGTCGTCACGACCGCCGGCGTTCCGGGTCATGGCGAACTCCCTTCGCCCGTTGTTGCGCGTACCGCTCCGCACGATCCGGCCGGCCAGCGCCGCATCGCTGGTCTGTGTGACCTCCTGACGCTTCCGCGCCACCATGGGAACGAGAACGACAAGCCACGCAGCGGCGAGCCCGATAATGATCAACGAGCTTGGCATCTCCCGTCACCTCCCCGACCTGTCGGTCGTCCGCGTTGCCGCGCAGCCCTCGGGCCGCCCCACTCCCCTTGTCCGCAGAGCGCTTTGTCTCCACGCTGACAAATCACCACGTTAGCCACACGAGTAACAGAAGACCCGGAGACGCGCCGGAGCCATCTTTGATTCCTGTCACTGGATCAGGTAGCGGAAGCGCGAGGAATTAACTCGAATGGACGTGTGCCGCGCGACCTGCGGCTACGAGGCGTTCCACCAGGCCGTTGCCGGTTTCCTCCGCGGTGATGGCGTAGACGATGTGGTCGCGCCATTCACCCGTCACGTTGAGATAGCGTTCGAACAGGCCCTCTTTCCGGAACCCCACCTTCGTGAGGACCCGAACGCTCGCGGCATTCTCCGGACGCACGGTGGCCTCCAGCCGGTGCAGCCGTCCCGGCCCGAACGCGTGGTCCGTCATCATCGCGACCGCCGCGGTGGCGATGCCCCGGTCTGCGAGGTCCGACGTGACCCAGTAGCCGACCCAGGCCGAGCGCAGCGCCGCACGGACGATGTTGCCCACGGTGATCTGCCCCGCGAAGTCGCCGTCGACCTCGATCGCCAGCGGCAGACACTGGCCGCGACGGGCCAGCGCCCGCAGCTGCGTGCACTGCGGAGGCCACGCCCAGCCGGAGTTGCGTTCCTCCCACGTGCCGGTGCCTGTGGGCTCCCAGCGTTCCAGGTAGTTGCGGTCGCGCAGCCGCAGCCTGCTCCAGGCACTCGCGTCGCGCCAGCGCACGGGCCGCAACCGCACCTCGGCGCCGTCGACGATCAGCGGCAACGGGCGGGCGGGCCAGCCGGGATGCTGCGATTCGCCGAGCGGCTCGCGCTCCGACATCGCCCGTTCCGCTCCCCGTTCAGGCCCGCTGGGCCAGGAAGGTCACCTTGACCTGCTCGCCCGCGGGCAGTTCGGTGAGTTCCTCGTCGACGTTGATCAGGCAGTTCGCCTCGGCGAGCGAGGCGAGCAGGTGCGCACCCGACGTGCCGAGCGGCTGCACCAGGTACTCGCCGTTGGTCTCGTCGCGCAGCAGCTGCCCCCGCAGGAACCCCTTCCGGCCCCCCGTCGAGACCACCGGCGACAGCAACCGCGCGTCGACGGCACGGCGGTGCGGGTTCTTCGTGCCGCGGGCCGCGCGGATCAGCGGGCGGATCATGACCTCGAAGACCACGAGGGCGCTCATCGGATTCGCGGGCAGCAGGAACGTCGGCACCGAGTCGGGGCCGAGCCTGCCGAAGCCCTGCACCGAGCCGGGGTGCATGGCGATGCGGCGCACGTCCAGGTCACCCAGGTCCGACAGGGCCGCGTACACCTCGTTGCCCGTCGTCCCGCCTGCGCCACCCGCGACGACGACCACCTCGGACATGAGCAGCCTGCCCTCGACCGTCTCGCGCAGGCGTTTCGGGTCGAGCGGGACGATCCCCACGCGGCTGACCTCGGCGCCCGCATCGCGCGCGGCGGCGGCCAACGCGTAGGAGTTGACGTCGTAGACCTGCCCCACCGACGGGGTGCGGTCGACGTCGACGAGCTCGTCACCCACCGAGATGATCGACACCCTGGGCCGCGGGTAGACCAGCACCTTCGACCGGCCGACGGCCGCGAGCAGCCCCACCTGCGCCGAACCGATCGTGTCGCCCGCGCGCACCGCGACGTCACCGATCTGCACGTCCTCGCCCGTCCTGCGCACGTAGCCCGCCGACGGCACGGCCCGCTGCACGGTGACGTTCGCCTGGTGGCCGTCGGTGAAGGCCGTGGGCACGACCGCGTCCGCCAGCGTCGGCAGCGGCGCACCCGTGGCGACCCGCACCGCCTGGCCCGGCTGCAGCCGCCGGGGCTGCCGCGACCCTGCCTGGATCTCGCCGACCACCGGCAGCTGCACCGGCTCCTCGCCCGCGGTGCGCACGTCGACACTGCGCACCGCATAGCCGTCCACCGCCGACTGGTCGAACCCGGGCAACGCCTGCTCGGCGACGACCTCCTCGGCACACGGCAGCCCCTGCGACTCGGAGATCGCCACCCGCACCGGGTTGGGACGCACCGCCGCCGAGAGGGCACGGTTCAGCTGCTCGGCGACCGGCCGGAAGTCCTCGGCGGGCAGATCCGGAACGGCGGTCACCGTGGTGGTCGGCTCGAGTTCGCTCATCAGTCGACGTTCTCGATTCGCTGCTTCAGCCAGTCACGCAGGGCGGGGCCGTACTCCTCGTCGGCCAGTGCGAAGTCGACGGCCGCACGCAGGAACCCGCCCGGGTTGCCGAGGTCGTGCCTGCCGCCGCGGTGCACGACGACGTGCACCGGGTGTCCCTCGTCGATCAGCAGCGCCACGGCGTCGGTGAGCTGCAGCTCGCCGCCGCTGCCGGGGCCGATCCGGTCGAGGGCGTCGAAGATCGCGCGGTCGAGCAGGTACCGGCCCGCCGCGGCGTACGTCGACGGCGCGTCCTCCGGAGCCGGCTTCTCGACCATGCCGTGCACCTGCTTGACGTCGCCGTCGTCGGTGTCACTGACGTCGAACACGCCGTACGGGGAGATCCGTTCCTTCGGGATGTCGAACGCGCACAGCACGCTGCCGCCGAATCGGGAGCGCACCTCGGCCATCTTCGACAGCACGCCCGTCGGCAGCACCAGGTCGTCCGGCAGGAGCACGGCCACCGCGTCGTCCTCGTCGGTCAGCACCGGTCCTGCCTGCGCCACCGCGTGCCCGAGACCGAGGGCCTCCTCCTGGATCGCCACGTCGACGTCGATCAGTCCCGGAGCCCTGCGCACCTTCTCGAGCAGCGCGTCCTTGCCCTTCTTCTCGAGGGCTTCCTCGAGGTCGGGGCGGGACTGGAAGTAGTCGACGACGGCCTGCTTGTCCGGAGACGTCACCACGACCATGCGCCGCGCCCCGGCTTCGGCCGCCTCGCCCGCGACCAGCTCGATACCCGGAGTGTCCACCACGGGCAGCAGTTCCTTCGGCACCGCCTTGGTGGCCGGCAGGAATCTGGTCCCGAGGCCCGCAGCCGGGACGATGGCCGTACGGAAGGTGTTCGTAGTAATGGGACCGGTCATGGGCGTGAAGCCTAGCCTGAACGTGCGATTCAAGCCGACAATGACAGGCTGACAGCGACAGTCGGCAACCGACGAAATGCGCACAAGACCACGTTCGCGTCGCATTTCGCCCACGCTCGCCGGCCCGACGTACCCACCGACCCCGGGTCAGCCCTGGAAAGGAAGGCCGTGAACACGCCCCAGCCGGAGCACGTGACCGGAGACGCAGGCAAGCGGGAGTGGCGCCGCGCGATCAGCGGTGCCCGTTCCGCCGTGTCGGCCCAACAGCAGGTCGCCGAGGCCAACGCGCTCGCGGCGGCGATCCCCGGGCTGCTCGACGGGCTGCGGTCGCCGACCGTCTGCGGTTACGTGCCGTTCGGGTCCGAACCGGGGTCGATCGGCCTGCTCGATGTGGTCCGCAACACCGGTGCGCGGGTGCTGTTGCCGATCGTGCCCGACGAGCCCGGCCCGCTGGAGTGGGCGGAGTACACGGGCACGGCGAGCCTGGTGCCGGGGCGATACCGCGGCATCCTCGAACCGGGTGGTCCCCGACTCGGTGCGGCGGCGATCGGCGACGCGGCGGTGGTGCTCGTCCCCGCACTGGGCGTCGACCGGCAGGGCGCACGACTCGGCAGGGGCGCCGGCTTCTACGACCGGTCGCTGGTGTTCGCGGGTGCCGAAGCCCGACTGGTGGCCGTGGTGCGCGACGACGAGCTGGTCGACCGGCTGCCCGCCGAACCCCACGACGTGCGCATGAACGGCGTGCTCACACCCGGGAACGGCCTGGTCACCCTGCCGCTGGAGCAGTGAGCCCGGCCACTGGGCAGCCGAACCACGAGCCCCGGTGATCGTGGTGTGACCTGGGCCTGATTGCCATGCCGGAATGCGGTGGAGCACAATCTCGTTAGCACTCTGAGGAGTCGAGTGCCAACGCCTGAAGGAGCACCTGTGCCGACCTATCAATACGCCTGCAAACAGTGTGACCATCAGTTCGAGGTGGTCCAGTCGTTCTCCGACGACAGCCTCACCGAATGCCCCGAGTGCCAGGGCATGCTGCGCAAGCTGTACGGGGCCGTCGGCGTGATCTTCAAGGGCAGCGGCTTCTACCGGAACGATTCGCGCTCCGGCAACGGCAGCTCGGGCGGCTCGCAGGCGCCCGCGGCGTCGTCGGGCGAATCGGGGTCGACGAGCTCGGACTCGAGCTCCGGCGGGGGTTCCGACTCGAGCTCGTCGTCCAGCTCGTCCGGTTCGTCCAGCGACTCCTCGTCGTCGACGTCCTCCACCGGTTCGTCGACGAGCTCGTCGTCGACCTCCGCGTCGACGTCCGCCGCCTCCTGAGCACGCGCGGGCCCGTCCCGCGAACCGGCTCCCCGCAGGGCTCGCACCTGCAGGCGGCGGCACCCCTCCGAGCCCCCGGGCATGCGCACTCCGCACCCGGGGGCTTGTTCGTGTCCTGACAACGCCCCGAGCAACGGGGTGTGCCTCCATGGGCACCCCGGGGCGTCGAGTGCGGCCTGCTTCAGCGCCCTCGGGACGGTGAGACCGGGTCCCGATGACCGGAGCGGTGCAGTTGTCCACAACGACCCGGTTATCCACAGGCAGGCCGTCGGGGTCTTCCGCACCACCTGCGCACCTCCCTAGCGTCGATCGAACCGAGACCGGCGTCGTCCGGACCGATCCGACGAGGAGGCATCCGTGACCATTCCCTTCGCGCGCCAGGTCGCGCAGCTGACGACCGCGGTGCGCGCGCGGCCCGTGCCCGTGCTGCGACGGGTCCTCGCCGTCGCGCTCCTGCTGGTCGCGGCGCTGATCGCCGCCCGTCCTGCCACCGCGGGCGACGACGACACCCGGCCGACCCTCGTGTTCGCCCGCGATCTCGCGCTCGGCAGCACGCTGCGACCGGGCGATGTCCGGGTCGCCGACGTCCCGGCACGACTCCGGCCGTCCGGTGCGCTGCGAAAACCGGACGACATCACCGGACAACACCTGGTGGGCGTCGCTCGCGAGGGTGAACCTGTCACGGATGCACGCCTACTGGATCGCGCTCCCACACCTGCGGGAACCGTGACCGTTCCGGTCAGACTGGATGATCCGGACGTCGCTCCGCTCCTGCGTTCCGGCTCACGGGTGGACATCGTCGCCGCAGGCCCCGACACCGCCGCCACGCCCGCGAAACGTGTCCTGGCCAGCGAGGTTCCGGTCCTGTCGGTCCTCGCGCCGGACGCCTCGGGCGATTCCGTACCGGGCTCGTCCGACGAAGGACCCCTCGTGCTCGTCGCCGCCCGGCCGGAACCCGCGGCCCGACTCGCCGCTTCCGCCGCCGACCGGCCCGTCACGGTTACGCTCCGCTAGCCAAGGGATGTCCAATGTGGAAGGGAGCGCGACGTGCTGAAGGGCTTCAAGGAATTCCTGATGCGCGGCAACATCGTCGAACTCGCGGTCGCCGTCGTGATCGGTACGGCGTTCACCGCGATCGTCACGGCGTTCACCGAGAGTCTGATCCAACCGCTGATCAACGCGATGGGCGGCAGCGAAGGTGCCCAGGGGCTCGGCGTGCGGATCCTGGAGGAGAACCCCAGCACGTTCCTCGACTTCGGCACCGTGATCAACGCGGCGATCAACTTCGTCATCGTGGCCGCCGTCGTCTACTTCCTGGTCGTCGTGCCGTTCCAGAAGCTGCAGGAACGCCGCAGGCGCGGTCAGGAGGCCGAGGACATGCCACCGACCGACACGGAGCTGCTCACCGAGATCCGCGACCTGCTCAGGGACCGGCAGGGCGACCCGCGCAGCTGATTCGCGGAGTCACCGGTCGTGATGCGGCGGCCGGTTCTCCAGGTACCAGTCCTCGGACGTGGCGGGGCCTCGTTGCGGGTCCCGCTCGTCGGAGGTCGTCTCCGGCAGCACCTCGCCGAACACCTCCGCGATCCGCGTGCGCGCCGCCCGCCGGGACGCCTCCGACCGCGACGGCGCCTCCGGCGGCTCGGTGCGTTCCGGCTGTCCGGTGCGTTCCGCCGACTCGGCGGGGTCCGGCGAGGACGGATCGGTCATGGCGGACGGGTCCCGCTCAGTCCCCGCTGAGGCCGGACAGTTCGCCGATGACGTACGGCAGCAGCGTCGACAACGTCGCCATGCCGTCGCGCACCGCGGGCCTCGATCCGGCCAGGTTGACCACCAGCGTGCTGCCGGACAGCCCGACGAGGCCGCGCGAGACGCCCGCGTCGACGGCACCCGCCGCCAGCCCGGAGGAACGCAACGCCTCGGCGATGCCCGGCACCGGACGGTCGAGGACACCCGACGTCGCGTCGGGCGTCACGTCGCGCGGTGCCACGCCGGTGCCGCCGACGGTGAGCACGAGGTCCACACCACCGATCACGGCGGTGTTGAGCGCGTTGCGGATCTCGACGATGTCGGCGCGGACGACCACCGAACCGTCGACGATGAAGCCCGCCTCCTCGAGCAGTTCCGTGACGAGCGGGCCGATCGAGTCGTCGGTCTCCCCTTGGGCGGTGCGGTCGTCGACCACGACCACCAGCGCGCGGCCGAGCCGCTGTGCACTCCGTTCCATGATCCCTACCGTAGTGGTCCGTCCGTCGGCCTGCGCGTGTGCCGCGCGTGCGACGGTCGCAGGCCGCGACGCAGTGCGCCGCGGCCTGCGGCTGTTGGTCTCGGCCGCGCGCCGCGGCCGAGCGATCGGGAGGTCAGTTCGTACCGACCGGTTGGCCGCCCAGTGTCACGTCGACCGTCCGCCCACCTTGGAGCGTGAGCGTGACCTTCTGTCCGGGTGCGCGGGTGCGGACCGCGGCGACCAGTGTGTCGGAGTCGTCGACGCGCCGCTCGCCGATCTTCACGACCACGTCGCCGCCCTTCAGCCCCGCCTTCTCCGCGGGACTGTCGGGCTGCACCTCGGCGATCTGGGCGCCGCCCTGCCTGGCGTCCCGCACCATCGCACCGATGAACGTCTGCGTGGCGTGCCCGTCCTGCATGATGTCGTCCGCGGTACGCCGCGCCTGGTCGATCGGGATGGCGAAGCCGATGCCGACGTTGCCGCTCTCCTGCGACGCACCCGACGACGGGCTGTAGATCGCCGAGTTGATCCCGATGATGCGGCCCTTCATGTCCACCAACGGCCCGCCCGAGTTGCCGGGGTTGATCGCGGCGTCGGTCTGGATCGCGTCCATGACCGTCGCCTGGTCGCCCTGACTGCCCGCCGACACGGGCCGGTGCAGCGAACTGACGATGCCCGACGTCACCGTGCCCGCGAGCTCGTACGGCGAGCCGATGGCGACCACCTGCTGTCCGACCCGCAGGTCGTCCGACCGGCCCAGTTCGACGGCCGGGAGGTTGCTCACGTTCTCGGCCTTGACGACCGCGATGTCGGTCGTCGGGTCCCGGCCCACGACCTTCGCCGACGTGGTCTGCCCGTCGTTGAAGACCACCTGGATCTGACCGCCCTCGGCGGCGCCCGCGATCACGTGGTTGTTGGTCAGCACGTAGCCGTCGTCACTGATGATGAAGCCGGAGCCCTCGCCCGCGCCCTGCGAGCTCACCGTTTTGAGCTGCACGACGCTGGGGCTGACCTTCTGAGCCACCGCGGAGGCCGACCCGTCCGGCGCGTTGCCGGTCTGCTTCGCGGGCCGCGCCTGGTCGAGCGAGCTGACCGACGAGCCCGAGGCTCCGTCGGCCGCGAGGTAACCGCCGAGGGTGCCGGCACCGCCACCCACCAGGAGCGCCAGTACGGCGACCCCCACGACGAGCTTCGTCCTGCCGCCGCCCCGGCCGGGCTTGCCGCCGCCCGCCTGCACCGGCGCCATGCCGGGCACGCCGTGGCCCTGCACACCCCCTGCGTCGCCCGTGTCCGGGCCGCCGGGATACGGCTGCGCACCGGGCGGCGCGTACGGATTCCCGTATCCGCCGGTCTGCCCGGCCTGCTGTTCGTGCGAGGCCTGCGCGTGCGGCGAACCACCGGCGTATCCGGCGGACGCGGCGTGCTCACCCTGCGAGTGCCGGACCTCCTGCCCGTACGCCTGCCCTGGCTGCCCGTACGCCTGCCCGGGGTGCGGCTGCTGCGCGGCCTGCCGCTCCTGCGAAGCGGCGTCGGCCTGCCCCGCCCCCTCCGCCGACCACGGACTGGAAGTCGCACCGGCCGCGCCCTGGGGCGGTGGCACCTGGGACTGTGGCGCCTGGGACTGCGCACCCTGGGACGCCGCACCCTGGGACTGCGCGGGACCGCCCTGCGCCGGGAAGCCCGACGACGGAGTGACGGTGTCGTCCGAGTCGCTGCCTTCCGAGAAGGTGGGGTCGTTCTCGCTCATGCCCCCATCATGGGTCATGCGCCTGAGAGCGCGCTGAAATCAGGCTGTGGACCCGCCGTGGCTTCCCGGAGTTCCGACTCAGCCCGTCGCCGCACCGGTGCCTGCGACACCGCCGGCCTCGCCGGTCCCACCGGCCTCGCGGAGGCGCCGGGCGATCTGCTCCGGGGTCGCGTCGTTGATCCACACGGCCATGCCGGATTCCGAGCCTGCGAGGTATTTGAGCTTGTCGGCCGAGCGCAACACCGACAGCAGCTCCAGGTGCAGCCACGACAGCTCCGGGTCGGTGTCCCGCGGCGCCTGGTACCACCCCGCGACGTACGGCAGCGGCTTGCCGTACAGCCCGTCGCACCGGCCGAGGACCTGCAGATAGACGCGGGCGAAGTCGTCCCGCTCGGCGCCGGTCAGCTCGGTCAGGTCCGACACCTGGCGGTGCGGCACGACCTGCACCTGCACGGGCCACCGGGCCGCGGGCGGCACGAAAGCCGTCCAGTGCTCGCCTTCGGCCACGACCCGTTCGCCCGAGTCGCGTTCGGCCGCGAGCACGTCACCGAGGACGTGGCGGCCGTGGTGCTCGCGGTACTCCTCAGCCGTCGCCAGCATGCGCTCGGTGCGCGGCGTGACGAACGGGTAGCCGTAGATCTGGCCGTGCGGGTGCGACAGCGTCACCCCGATCTCCTCGCCGCGGTTCTCGAACGGGAAGACCTGGCGGACGCCGTCGAGCCGGGACAACGCCGCGGTGCGGTCGGCCCACACGTCGACGACCGTCCGCACGCGCTCGCGGCTCAGCTCGCCGAACGACCCGGCGTGATCGCTGGTGAAGCACACGACCTCGCACCGGCCGGTGCCCGGGGCGGAGGGGACGATCCCGGCCCCGTCGACGGTCGTCTCGCCCGTGCCGTCGACCCGCTCGGCGAACGACGGGAAGCGGTTCTCGAACACGACCACGTCGTAGTCGCTCTCCGGAACCTCGCTGGGCGTCCCGGGCGAGCTGGGGCACAGCGGGCACAGGTCGGCCGGCGGCTTGTAGGTGCGGGTCTGCCGGTGCGCGGCCATCGCCACCCATTCGCCCGTCAACGGGTCGCGGCGGATCTCGGACGCCGCCGTCACCTCCGGGAGGTCACGCGTGTCGTCGGCGGTGCGCTCCGGAGCGTCCGGGGTGTCGTCGAAGTAGACGATCTCCCGGCCGTCGGCGAGCCGGCGCGACGTCTTCCGCAGCACGCTCATTCGCCTGCCTCCGGGCTCGTCGAGACATCGGCGATGACGAGTTCGCCGACGTGTTCGGACAGGGTCGCCCGCGCGTCGTCGGGCAGGTCGGCGTCACTGACGACGACGCTCGCGTCGGCCAGGTCGGCGATCGTGGAGATGCCGACCGTGCCCCACTTCGTGTGGTCGGCCAGCACGACGAGCTTGCGCGCGGATTCCATCAGCGCGCGGTCGGTCTCTCCCTCGGTGAGGTTCGGCGTGGTGAATCCGGGCCCGTCGGCCATGCCGTGCACGCCGAGGAACACCATGTCGAGGTGGAGGTTGCGGATGCTCTGCACCGCGACCGGTCCGACGAGCGCGTCGGACGGCGTCCGCACGCCCCCGGTGAGGATCACCGTGCGGCCCGGCTGCGGGGATTCGTGCAGCACGTCGGCGATCCGCACGGAGTTGGTGACGACGGTCAGGTCGGCGATGCCGGCGAGCGCGCGGGCGAACGTCCAGGTGGTCGTGCCCGCGGACAGGCCGATGGCGCTGCCGGGGTGTACGAGTTCGGCCGCGCGCGCCGCGATGGCCTCCTTGTGGTCCTGCTGCTGCACGGACTTGGCTTCGAAGCCGGGCTCGTCGGTGCTGCGGTCGCCGATCGTCGTGGCCCCGCCGTACACCTTCTCCACGAGGCCGCGGCCCGCCAGCACGTCGAGGTCACGGCGCACGGTCATGTCGGACACGCCGAGCCGTTCGACGAGGTCGCTCACGCGGACCGCACCGGTTCGCCGCGCCTCCTCGAGGATGATCGCTTGTCGCTGCCGCGCCAGCACACCGTCTCCCACCGTCCGGCGCCGGACACCGCCGACGCCCACAAACCGAACCCAACTGAACAAAATCCTACAGCATTCAACAGCCGGGTGGTTCGGGATCGACGAAAGCCGGCGGCGCGGGGCGGGCGGGCCGGCATCGGCGGAGCTCGCGCGGCTACTCCGGTCGGTCGGCGGCGACGCCCGGCAGCCGGATCGTCATGACCGTGCCGCCGCCCTCCCGCGCGGAGGCGAACGCGCCGCCCCCGTGACGCTGCGCGGCTTGGCGCACGATCGCAAGCCCCAGCCCGGAACCGGGCAACGTCCGGGCCTCGGCGGAACGGTAGAACCGGTCGAACACGCGGGGCAGGTCCTCGGGGGAGATGCCGGGCCCGCGGTCGGCGACCTCCACCACGGCGGTGCCGTCGCCGAGCGGCCGGAGTCCCACGTGCACGGTCTCGCCCGTGGGCGAGAATTTCACGGCGTTGTCCAGCAGGTTCAGCACGGCACGCTCGAGCACACCCGGGTCGCCGGTGAGCTCCCACGGCTGCAGGCGGACGTCGAACTCCGTGTCGCCCGCCCGCCTGCGTGCGCGGTCGAGGGCCCGTTCGACGACCTCCACCAGGTCGACCCGCTCGACCATCTCCTGCGGCCCGCTGTCGCGCGCCAGTTCCACGAGGTCGCCGATGAGCTGGGTCAGTTCGTCGAGTTGACCGCGGATATCGGCTTCGATCTCGGTGCGCATGGTCTCGTCCAGTGGCGGCGCTCCGCTGCGGCCCGCAGACAGCAGCAGTTCGAGGTTCGTGCGCAGCGACGTCAGCGGGGTGCGCAGTTCGTGGCCCGCGTCGGCCACGAGCCTGCTCTGTTGTGCCTGCGACTCGGCGACCGCACCCAGCATCGTGTTGAAGCTCTGCGTCATGCGGGAGAGTTCGTCGTCGCCGGTGACGGGGATCGGGCGCAGGTCCATGGTGTCGGCAACCCGCTCGGTCGCCGACGTCAGCCGTTCGACGGGGCGCAACGCCGTCCGCGCGACGGCCGTCGCCGCGCCTGCCGCGACGACGACGCCGATCCCACCGAACAGCATCAGCACGAGGGCGAGGTCGCCGAGGGTGCGTTCGGTCTGTGCCAGCGACTGCCCGAGCACGAGCGCCTGCCCGTGGCCCGAGGGGACCGAGACGACGCGTATCCCGGTTGCCTTGTCGGTGCGCAGCGACCACTCGGCATCCCCGCGGGCGACGGCCAGTTCCGGCCTGCCGGTCGGCGGTTTCGCCGCGCCGCGCGGTACGACGAGCGTGTCGTCGGCCTCGAGCAGGCCGATCTGGATGTCGCCACTGGCGAACAGCGCCGCGGGCAGGTTCTGGAACTGCGAGGCCACGGGCACGCTCTGCGCCGCGGCCTCCGCTCGCTGGCTCAACGAGGTGTCGAACTGCTCGTAGACGTTGTCGCGCACCGTCAGGTACGTCACCAGCGACACCAGGGCGACGGTGCCGCCGACGCACAGCGTGGCCAGCAGCATGACGCGGGTGCGCAGCGAGATGCGTTTCGGCGTCCGATGCGGTGCCGAATCGTGCGCCGGTTCGGCACCGGACGTCGTGACGCCGGACCGGTCGGGTTCGGTCACGGCGGGGTCTCCCGCAACACGTATCCGACGCCGCGGACGGTGTGGATCAGCCGTGGTTCGCCGTCGGCCTCGGTCTTGCGACGCAGGTATCCGACGTACACCTCGAGCGCGTTGCCCGACGTGGGGAAGTCGAAGCCCCAGACCTCTTCGAGGATGCGCGTGCGGGTCAGCACGTGTTTCGGGTACGTCATGAACAGCTCGAGCAGCGTGAACTCGGTGCGGGTGAGGCTGATCTCCCGGTCGCCGCGACACACCTCGCGGGTGTCGGGGTCGAGGGTCAGGTCCCCGAACACCAGCGCGCCGGCACCCTGCGGGTCGGCCTCGGCCGCCGCACGCCGCAGCAGTGCCCGCAGCCGGGCGAGCAGTTCCTCGAGGGCGAACGGCTTGGGCAGGTAGTCGTCGGCACCCGCGTCGAGGCCGGACACGCGGTCGGACACGGCGTCCCGCGCGGTGAGGACGAGGATGGGCAGGTCGTCACCGGTGCCGCGCAGTCTGCGGGCGACCTCGAGGCCGTCCAGCCGGGGCATCATGACGTCGAGCACCATCGCGTCGGGCCGGTCGCTGTCCACCTTCTCCAATGCCTGGGCGCCGTCGCTCGCCACGTCGACCTGGTAGCCGTTGAACTCCAGGGAACGCCGGAGCGACTCCCGCACGGCCCGGTCGTCGTCGACAACGAGTATGCGCATGGGGTCCAGTGTGTCGCGCATGTCTGAGACGCGGCTGAAAGGCTGCGCCCACCCGGGTGTCGGCCCGGTCACGTACGGCGGGCCGACACCCGGTCGTGTCAGTCCACGAGCCCGCCGCGGTAGGCGAGCAGGGCCGCCTGTACCCGGTTGGCCGCGCCGATCTTCGACAGCACCGCGGAGACGTATCCCTTGACGGTGGCTTCGGACAGGTGCAGTTTGCCGCCGATCTCGGCGTTCGACATGCCCTGCCCGATGAGGCACACGACCTCGCGTTCGCGTTCCGACAGTGACGCCAGCAGCCGCCGGGCCGGTGCCGCCGCGCGGGCCTCGTCCCGCTGGGCGTCGACCATCCGCGCCGCCACGCTGGGGTCCAGCACGGCGCCGCCGCGGGCGAGGTCCCGCACCGCGCGCACGAGCACGCTGGGCTCGATGTCCTTGAGCAGGAAGCCGTTGGCGCCGAACCGCAGCGCCAGGCTCACGTACTCGTCGACGTCGAACGTCGTCAGCATGGCCATCCGGGGAGCTTCGGGCAGGCCCTGCATCGCGCGCAGTGCGCGGATGCCGTCGTCGGGCTGGCGCATCTTGATGTCCAGCAGGGCGACCTGGGGGCGCAGTCGCCGGGCCGTTTCGACGGCCGATCTGCCGTCGGCCGCTTCGCCGACGACCTCGATGTCGGGTGCGGCGGACAGCATCGCGCGCAGGCCTTGGCGCACGAGCTCCTCGTCGTCGGCCAACATGACTGTGATCAACGGTTGCCTCCCGGAGGGGGAACGGGATGGACAAGGTCTTCGCCGTCGGAGACAGGGGTAGCTACCTGTCGGTAGTGGGCCCAGAGTAAGTGATCGTTTGCTTCCGTATGGTCCACTTACCAACATTCACCCGGGTACCGTTAGGCTGTGTCCGGGCCACGCGCCCATGCCCTCGTAGCTCAGGGGATAGAGCACCGCTCTCCTAAAGCGGGTGTCGCAGGTTCGAATCCTGCCGGGGGCGCCCATCTGGACCAGCACGAATGTGGCCCCTCACCAGCGATAACGTCGGCGAGGGGTCGCATTGCTGTATGCGGCTGTTGAGAGAGCGTGAGCGGCTCGCCGTGCCGAGGGTGTGTCGAACTTCCCGCCCGGTCACCCGTGACCGAGAACCCGCATGAGCTTCGCTCACGCGATCTGCTCCTGCCCGTGGAGGTGCATGGCGTACAGCGGAAGCAACGCCAGGGACCTGCTGCGGAGTCGTGCCTCGACCCGCTCCCCCGTACCGCAGTGCCCGCCGGGAGCAGGCCGGGACGTCGAGTCCGCCCGACCGAGCTGCTCATCGACCGTGGCAGCGGAGTCGCCACAACAGATTGTCGTGTCACACGTCGGCCACGACTCCGCGCTGCATGAAACGGCAGGCCGCTTCGGTGCGAATGCACGGCCATGACTGCCGAACAGCCACGAACGAAGCGCCGCTGGGTATGGGTCGCCGCTGCGAGCAGCGTCCTCGTGCTCGGCGTCGCCGCAACCCTGTACTTCAGCCTGCGCGAGACCACGATGACGGTGAGCGGCACCATCGCACTGACCGACGGTGTCACCGAGTACACCGAGGTCGGCGACTGCATGGGACACGAGGGCTACGACGACATCGGCCCCGGCGCACAAGTCACCATCACCGGCAACACCGGAACGGTGCTCGCGGCCGGTCAGCTCGGCGCCGGCCGCCAGGACGGCGACGCCTACTCGTGCCTGTTCGACTTCGACGTGGCGGACGTGCCCACCGGACATGGTCCGTACCAGGTCGAGGTGTCCCATCGCGGCACGATCGCCTTCACCGAGGACCAGGCCACCGGGATAGCGCTCACATTGGGGTGATCACCGGCCACCACGCCGCATCGATGCCCGCCGTCCGTCAATAGGCCGACAGCAGGCTGCTGCCCTCTGCGGACACGGCGGCCGTCGCGATGTCCGGACCGAGGCGGAGCAGCTGATCAAGTACATGCGGCTCGCCGACATACGGCGCGAAGACTAGACGGTCGATCGGTCGTCGAGCTGTGACCGGATCGACGACGTCGGCCGCGCGCCGGTCACGAGGTATTCGTGCGCTGCGCGGCGTACATCGGCGATCGGGATCTCGGACTGTGGCGGGAACTCGGTGTCGCTACCCATGTAGTAGTAGAGCACCGTGTCGGCGTTCGATGCCTCCCCGAGCGAGAAGTACCCGCGTCCGCGGCCCGCGTGGTGCACCACGCCGACCCCTCGTTCGCTGCACAAACCGATATTCAGCAGACCAGCACTCGCCGGGTCGTCGGCAGCGTTGAACGCCACGAGAGTGGGCCCCGGCATGGCGGCGACGGTGTCGAGCACGGCATCGAGTTCGGCGGCCGTCGTGACGCGTGCCGGCCCGTCGTGGTCGTACCAGGCGTCTAGCGCCACCATGGTGCACGACCCCCTTCGTAGGTCGTTGTGGTCGGCGTGCCGTCGGGTTTCGTCCCGTGGACGGTCAGTCGTGAACCTTCCGGCAGCATCACGGGCACCAGCGTGTCACACGACGCCGGGCCGATGCAGGGAACGTTGTTGATCGTCACCGACGCGTCCCGTATGTCGTTGCGGACCATGTGAGCGGCGAGTTTCAGCTCGACATCCCCGGCGCGCGCGATCGGCGCCATGGGGAACCGTTGCGTGGTGACCCATTCGTCGACCCGGTCGGCGTTCTCGTCGCGGCCACTGACGATCTCTGTCATGTCGTCGTCACCGTCGGCCGTCCACCAGAACCCGCGCGTCTTGTCCCCCGCGCCGGGCTTCACGGGCGGCGGCAAGGCGGCACGTGCCCGCTCGACGGGTGTTGCGTTCGGAGCGGATGTCGGAGGAGGCGCAGCGTCGGGTGTCGGCGTCGGTGCGCTCGTCGGTGCCGACCCCGGCAGACGCGCGCCGAGCTGGTCGAGGTAGCCGCGCAGCGTCTGCTCGATGTGGGCGAGGCGGCCGTGTTGCTGTTCGACCTGCTCGACGGCGTCCGCAGCCACGCCGGGTGCCTGTGCGGCGTCGGGGTCGTGGGCGCCCTCGATGACGTAGGCGTACATCTCGCGCGCCTCGACGGTGGTCTGCGAGGCGTGGGCGAGTTCTGATCGCGCGGCGGCGATCCGGTCCAGGACACGACCGATGGTCTCTGCGAGCTGCTCGACCGGCATCCGGCCACCCCCGGCGGCTGCGGCGCGCAGCCTGGAACATCACCCCGACAGTCGTGGTGCACCTGCCCGGCCGGGAGCGCGGGGAGTCACCGGCCGGGCAGGCGAGATCAGTCGATGCCGAGCCAGACATGCCAGCACGCTGAGCAGTCGGACAGCGCCGGGGGCGGGCGGCGTCGGCGACGCCGAGGAAGGGTGAGCTGACGACCGCACAGCATCTCGACCACCACGCCGGCCGGCGGTTCGTCGGCGAGGCCGCCGATGTGGCGTACGCCGCCGGCGACCGGGCGCCAGCCGGGCACGCTGTCGAGGTCGGGCTCCTCCGGGGCGGCTGTGGCCGGTGTTCGCTCGACAACCCCGCCGGTCACGTCCGCACCCCCGCGGCCTGCTGCGCGTCGATCACGACGCGCGACGGGGTTTCGCCGCCCTCGAGTTCGGCGGCACGCTGGTACAGCTCCGCGGCCATGCCGCCGAGCAGTTCGGCCAGCTCGCGCACGTGCCGCGCGGACAGCTCGCCGCCATCCTGCCGCGTCATCAGCTCGACCACGGCATCGCCGAGGCCCGCGTTGACCTGCCCGACACGGGCGAGCAGCTCCCGGTCGCGGGCAATCATTCGTCGTCCTCGCGCTCGCCACAGCCGAGGAGTCCGTCGAAGTCGTCGTTCTCGTCGCGCTCGTCGTCCGTTGGTGCGCCACCGGAGCGGACAACGGCGTAGGGCAGTTGACAGGCCCCGCTGATCCATCCCATAGCGGCGAGTGTTGGCCACCCGGGCCGCCAACGTCGAGAAGATTGCGCAAAATTGCGGTTCGGTCACGCCAACGGGGCAGTCGTTTCGCGGCGACCAGAGGTGGTTGCTCCGGTCACTCGCCTGGTCGTTGCATATTGAGCAAAATTGCGCAAACAATGGGGAGGCCGTCACGAGGAGGAGGCACGATGCCCGCACGCGAACGTCCCACGGAGATGAGATTCGTCGGCACCAGCTCTGGCCAGGGCGGATGCCCCACGCTGTGGGTCACCGACCGCGGAACGCTGGTCGTGCAGGGAACGACTGTCACCGACGAGCACGCCCTCGACGCGATGCGCTCTCGCGGCAACGGATTGCCTGACCACGAGTCTGCGGTCGAGATCCCGGCGGAGTTGATGCCGTTCGTCGATGTCGAAGCGTTGCAGCGTCTCGCGTTCGCCGACGAGGACCGCCCGCATTTCACGGTCGACCCGGACGCGGTGGCGAGGATCCCGGAGGTTCGTCGATGAGCGAGTGGGTCGAGCCCGGCCCGGACTTCTTCGACCTCGTCACCGGCGTTCGTGTCAGCTCGTGGCGTTGGGAATGCCAGGGCGAGTATCGCGAGCCCGACGAACGCGAGCCGTGGCGTCGCTGGCGCGATGGACGGCCGGACAACTCGTTCATGCACGGCTGGGTCAAGACCATCCGCAGCATCACCGAGGCCGGGAAGCGGTTCGAACGGGTCCGTATGGTCACCGAACCGCCCACGGACTACCTCCAGTGGATGTTCTCCTTCACCCACATCAACATCGAGGCCGGTGAGGACATCCGGTGGCTGGCCGAGAGCCGCGCCCACGCGCTGGAGCTGCCGATGCCCGAGCACGACTTCTACATCATCGACGACGAGCGCGTCGCGATCCTGCACTTCGGTGAGAACGGCGTCGCCGGTGCCGAGGTGCTCGACGACCCGGAGACGCTCGCGAAGCACCGGCAGTGGCGCGATCTCGTATGGCCGATGGCCGTGCCGCACATGGAATCCGAGTACTCCAGCGCGAGGAGCGTGTGACCTCCCTCGAAACGAACCCCTGGATCGCATTCGGCGACAAGCTCCGCCAGCTGCGCAAGCGCGCGGGGCTGACCGGTGCTGCGCTCGCCGAGCAGGCGGGTCCCGGCTGGGCGCCGTCGAAGATCTCGCGCATTCAGGGCGGACAACAAGTCATCTCCGAACAGGACCTCGACACCTGGTGCCGGCTGTGCCGAGCCAGCGAGGCCGAGCGTGACGACCTGTTCGCGGACCTGCGCGCCGCACGCCTCGAGTCCGCCCGCTGGAAGCGGCGCGCCAGCGGCGGGCACGAGCCTGTACAGCGTTCATTCGCCGAGGACGAGCAGGCCGCGACGGTCGTGCGCAACCTGGAAACCGGCATCGTGCCGGGCCTGCTGCAAACCCCGGACTATGCACGCGCCGTGTTCCGAGCGTTCGCGCATCTTCAAGGCAGCCCCGACGACGCCGACGACGCCGTGCGCGAACGCCTCAGGCGGCAGACCATCCTCTACGACTCCACCAAACGCATCGAACTGCTGGTCACCGAGGCCGCACTGCGCACACCGATCGCAGAGCCGACAGTCATGGCCGCGCAGATCGACCGCCTGCTCGCCGTGCTCGGAGTTGCCAACGTCCGGTTCGGCATCATCCCGCTCGGCGTGCAGGTCGACGTGCCACCGATGCACGGATTCTGGATCCTCGACGACGTAGCGCGGATCGAAGTGCTCACAACCGAAGTCGTAACCCGCAATCCCACCGACATCCGGCTCTACAACGCCATGCTCGACCAACTCTGGGAACGCGACGAACTCGCCGAGGGCGACCAGGCGCGGCAACTTCTACTCACCGTGTCCGAGGGTTATCAGCGCGAGTCCTCTCAGCTGACATAGGACCACACGACCTTTGGTCTGTACCAGCTCAACTGTCCCGAGCCACCACTACGCCCGACGGACGGCAACTCCTCACACCGTCACGCCACTCGGCCCCGCTCCGACGACACCGCACTCACGAGGCGTCACCTGCCACCCTCTGCTCCGGCTGATCAGCGGCACGATCGCACCGCTCCGCAGCGCCACGCTCCTCCTCCCGGCCGCAGGTGCGCAGCCACACGCCGACCACGAACAGCACCACCGACGGCGTCGTGACGTAGAGCGGATCCACACCGAGGAGAAATTCGGCGACCGGATAGCACGCGACCCCGACGAACGCCAGGAACACGAAAACGAGGTGCACGTCGTCGAAGAACACCCGACGCACCAGACGGCGCAGCCGGTTCGACACCCCACCGCACGACATCTACGCACACCCTCATCGGCCGGCACAGGAAAGCCCACTCATGCTACGGGCGGTTCCTCCACAGGTCGAGCCGCGAGGGAACGAGCCCCGCCTTCTTGAGCTGCCGCTCACGCAACGACTTCCCGACGAGAAGAACGGCCATGAATACCGGACACAGGACCGCCTGAAAAAGAATGCATACTTCGATTCCAGCACGGAAATGAAGACCACCCCGCTCACGAGAGAGGCAGCTACCCCCAGGTTTCCGACGATGAACAGGGCTCTGTGCGACCGCCGCCAGTGCGGTTTCCCCACGGGACTCATGACTCGCAACGTTCTCCCGGGCGTTGATCTACTGGAGGTGGACCAGGTAGGTGCGGCTGTCCCACGGCGGTTCGGAGAACGGATCGGGTTCGACCGCCAGCACGGTTCCGCCCATGTGCTGGAACAGACCCTGCATGAGCGGAATCGGCACGGGATGCATCTCGATGCCCTCGGTGTCGGCCGCGACCACATCGGCATACGACGCCGGCACATTCTCGGTCACCTGCCGTGCGGGCTCGGCGTCCTCGGTCACGACAACCGGCCTCCGGACGGTCGGGCTGCCGAACTGCGACCACCACGCCACCAGTTCCTGCATCATGTCCAGCTCGAGCTCATAGCGCCCCGGCGCATCCGGCGCCCGCACCGACATCGTCAGCCCCACCCGCTCACCCGGCCGCACCACGTGCACCAGCTCCGCCAACGCCGCCACCTGCACCGCAGGCGGCGAATGCTGCAACACCATCAACCTGATCGCACCGTCGAAACCGTCGTCGTCGAACGGCGACCGCCGCCCGTCGACCCGGAGGAACTCGATCCGGTCCTGATCCGCATTGAGCTCACGCGCGGAGGATCGACCACGTTCGGAGTCCCTTCGAGAACAGGGCGGCCGAATCCGCGCAGGATCGACCGCCGCAACAAGCGGAGAATGAAGAAAGATCGCGTTGAGAAACGGGTCAGGCAGTGACGTCGAACGACGCTCTCACGTGCCTTCTTTCCCGCATAGCCAACAGTGAATCCAATCAGTCCGATGAGGACGGTGAGTACGATTCAGTGATCAACCTGTGAATGACCCTGACACGCACGCGCTGAAAGCGTCAATTGCGCTCACCGGTTCAGGCCAATAGCCACACCACCGTGTCGCCGAGTGGTCTAACCCGGGCGAGGTATTGCTCACTCGTCTGCCGGTGCGATGACTACTCGGCCGAACGGCCGATGTGCCGCGAGGGGACACACGGTGGCCCGGCACCACGTGCACCACGGCCGTACACGCGGTAGGAAGGAGGTCGTGAGCATGATCGATCTGGGCAGGCCGACGCACGGCGACGTCGTGGACCTCATCATCGACGACCATCGGCGGTTCGAGCAGCTTCTCCGGCAGCTGCGCATGGGCGACGGGAACCGCGACGAGTTGCGGCGCGCGTTCGCCGCGGTGCACGTGGCCCACAGCGTCGCGGAGGAGGAGATCGTCTATCCGGTGCTGCGGCGCAAGGCCGACGACATCGGGCGGCACGAGGTCGAGCACGGCGAGGAGGAACACGCCGAGGGCAACGAGGCGCTGCTCCGGGTGCTGGACCTCAAGGGCACCGACACCCCCACGTTCGTCGAGGCCGTCGAGAAGCTGAGCAATCTGGTGGCGCACCACCTCGCGGAGGAGGAGCTCAGCATCCTCGCGGCCGCCCGCACCGAGGTCGCCGAGCGGACCCGGCACGACCTCGGCGAGAAGTGGGCCGCGCGCCGCACCGAACTCCTGGACCAGGACTGCGGCGACGTCGAGTACGTGCGCCGCATCGTCGAGCAGGCCCGCCGCGAGGGCCACCTCGACGACTGAGGCCCGCCGCCCACCGGCCGCAGGCCCGGGCCGGTGAGCGGCCGCGACGACTCCGAGCACGGCGATGCGCCCACAGCGAACAGCCGTGGGCGCACCACCGGGTGGTCACGGAACCGGATACAGCTGCACGTCCGTGCCCCGCTGATCCAGGCCGGCACGGTCACCGACGATCATGGGCGCCACGCCGGTGTCGTCGACGACCACCTCGCCGGTGCGTGCGTCCAGAGCCACGGCCGAATCGCCGTGCCGGACGTACACCGCCCCGCGCCACATCCCCTTGAGCTCGCCGCGCCAGTCGTCGTCGGACCACAGCACCTCACCGCTGCCGGCGTCGAGGGCCACCACGGAACTGTCGTCCTCCGCGCAGACGACGACCGCGGCGTGGTCGTCGGCACCGCAGAACGTCTCCTCCGTCAGCGCGGCACCGTCGAGGTCGACCTCGGCTCCGTCGGCGATCGCGAGCAGCCGCGTCTCGCCGTCCTCACCGGTCACGAGAATCCACGGGCCCGCACGTCCGATCCGGGTCGGGTCGACGTCGCTCTTCCAGACCTGCTCCCCGGTCTCGACGTCGAAACCCGCCGCCGTGTCAGGGCCGAAGCCCGCGGCGACACCGGACCCGATGCCGACGGCACTGAGTTCCTCGTCCTCCCAGAGCACCTCCCGCGTCGCCAGCGACAGCCCGAACGTCACCTGCGTCGCCGCGTCGTGCGACACGCTGACCACGGCCACGCCCCGTTCGACACCGTTGACGCCGACGGCCGCGTCCTTCTGCGGGACGACCGGCGACGCGGCGGGCTCGGGGAACGTGGCCCGCCACCGCACCTCCGCCGTCGCCGCGTCGACGGCGACGATCTCCACGTCGAGCTGCGTCGCCCCGGACTCGGCCTCGACCGCGAACCCCACCAGCACCGTCGGCTCGCCCTCGACGTCGGCCAGCGCGGGCGTCGCGCGGTAGTGCTCGGTCGGGTCCACCGAGTCGAACAGCGGCTCCCCCTCCGGCTCGACCCGCGCGATCTCCTCGCCGTCGTCGGCGTCGTGGACCACGAGGACTCCCGGTTCGCTTCGGAACACGCGGTCCTCGTGCAGCACCGCCGCGGGCCAGGAGCCCTCCGGCGACACGTCCGTCATGGCGTATGTCGGTGTCGCGTCGAAGACCACGGGGTCGCCCGTGGCGCCCGCGCCCCCGCCGTCACCGGAACATCCTGCGACGAGCAGCGCCGCACCCATCACACCCACCGCACCCCGGCGGCTCACCGCGGCGATTCCCATGAGACTCCTTCCGATAGGGCCGGACGGCTCACCGGCCGCCGCCGCGCCGCCGCGCGGCACGTTCCACGTCGTCGAGGTCGTCGGCGGTCACGAGCCTGCGCTGGGCCGTGCGCCTGGCCACGGCGAACCGGGCGTTGAACAACCTGCCCTCCCGCGCGGCGCCGTACGGATCGAGCGAGTCGCCGAACGCGATGCGGGAGATCTTCTTGATCGCCTCGTCGACCCGTCTCGGATCGGCGAGATTCCACGCGTCCCCGCCGCGCCAGTGCTCGATCCGCCGGTGGATCTCCTGATGCGTCGGCACGCTCTGCTCGTCCTCGGTGCCCGCCAGCAACGGTTCGGTCAGCGCGAGCGCCACGTACCAGAGCTTCGAGTAGCGGCTCAGCACCTCCGGCGCCTCCGCCGTCGGCACGGCGGCCTCCGGCGCGGGCAGTTCGCCACCGGACAGTTCGGTCAGCTCGCGGCTCCGCTCGGCGCCCGACACGACGAGAGTGAGCGCGAGATCCTTCGGCCCGCCGGCCGTGTCCAGGGCCGCGAACACGACGAGCTCGTTCTTCCCCGCGTCGAGCACGACCGACATCCCGTCGACGAGGGTCACCCGCCGCGCGCCGCCGGGAGCGTCGAACAGGCTCGAGAGCATCGCCTCGTTCGCACCCCGCCAGGTGAGCCGCACCCCGGCCGGTTCGACCAGCACGTCTCCCAGTACCCGCGACACGTGCGGGCCGCAGCCCGGCACGGCGACCGCGTACCGGCCCGGCCTGCGACCACCACGGTGCGGGGCACGGCCGAACACCAGCCGTTCACCCGCGGACAGCGCGACCGGATGCAGCTCCGGCGAACGCACGACGACCCGCATACCGCCTCACGCCTTCCCTGCGGAACGGTCGAACTCGTCGGCGCGCCAGCCAGCCGAACTCGCGGCCGCCCACAACACCCCGCCCAGCACCAGCGGAACGACGACCATCATCGACACGGCCTCCGGTGCGATCCCGACGCCCAGCACCAGGACCACGGCCTTCGCCCCCACGTAGACGTGCACGCCGCGCACCCTGCGCAGCCACACGGCCGCCAGCGCACCCAGCGACACGACCGACTCGACCAGCGCCAGCAGTGCGAGCTGGGTCGTCACGTCGTCGAGCTCGCGACCGTGGGATACCTCGTCGACGAGCGCGGCGATGCTCCCGACCGTCGCGTAGGCGGTGAACGCCGTCAGCATCGCCAGCACGAACAACAGCGGCCCCGTGAACCGGTGCTGTCTCCGCAGCTGCTGCCACCGTGACTCACCGCGTTCCCGCTGCACCGTGTTCTCGCCCGTGTTCTCGCCCGTCATCACTATCGCCTTCCGTCACCGGCAATCCGCCCGGCCTCGTCGCCGGCGCGGTGTCTCGTCGCCGGGAACGATCGCGGAACCGGGCATCGGGCCGGAAGCGGAACGTTCCGGACCCACGATGTCCCCGCCGGTCACCCGCCTGTTCGGCCACCTGATTCACCCGCCTGCTTCAGGCTCCCGTTCCGAGGTCGTCGCAGCCGGGGTCCGCCCTTCCCACGTCGACCAGGGAGCGGCAGATCCGTTCCGCCGCGGCGGCCGCGTCGACCCGCCACACCGCCACAGCCGCGTCGCTTCCCGCCCGCGCGAGCATCGACCCGTCCGGCGAGTACGCGAGCGCGTTGATCTCGAACCCCCGGCCGGAGTTGAGTCTGGCGCGGAGCCGTCCGTCGTCGAGGTTCCACAGCCGGACCGCACTGTCGTCGGTGGTCGCGGTCGCGACGGTGCGGCCGTCGGGTGCGAGCGCGAGCGCCCGCACCGCCGAGGGGTGGGTGCCGAACTCGCGCCGCAGCGTCCCGTCGGCCACATCCCTGATCTGGATCCGGCCGGTCACCGATGCCGCGATCAGGTTCTCGCCGCCGGGCGCGTACACCGCGTCCACGACGTCGTCCTCGAGCTGCGCTGTAGCGGTGGCGGCCGCCTCGCCGTCGGCGATGTCGGACGTGCGCCAGGTCGTGAGCGTCACCCCGGTCTCGGCACCCGCGTTCTCCGATCCGCCGTTCTCCGATTCGTCGTCGCCCGATCCGCCGGGCAGAGCAGAGCTGCTGCTGACCGCCGACAGGCGCGTGCCGTCCGGAGCGAACGCGAGCGCCGACGCCGAGCCCGCGTCGAGTTCGAGGACCGCGAGCGGTTCGCGGCTCCGCAGGTCCCACACGTGGACGCGCCCCGGGTCGTTCGGACCACCGGGATGCCTGCTCGCCGCGGCCAGCAGGGTGCCGTCCGGCGAGATCGCGAGTTCACCGCCGAACCAGTGTCTGCCCAGGTCGAGGGTCGCCTCCGGCCCGCCGGGCTGTGTGACGGTCAGCGTGCCGTGCGCCTCGCCGACGACGCGGGTCCCGTCGGGCGCGTACGCCACGGCCATGCCCGCCGAGTCCAGCGTGTCCGGTTCGCCCGTAGCTCGGCCGGTCCGCCGGTCCCACGCGTGCACGGCCCCGGTCCCGTCCACGGCCGTGGCCTCGTCGCTCCGCGGGTCGAACGCGACGTCGAGCACCGATCCTCTGGGCGTCTCGTACCAGGGCGTACCGCGACGCCAGTCGACCACACGGCCCCCGATGCGTGCCGCGACCGTCGTGGCCGCGTCGGCCGTCACGGCCAGTGCTGCGATGGTTCTCCCGCCGGTGGTTCCGCCGCCCGTGCCGCCTGCCAGCCGGCCGAGCCGGGTGCGCTCCACCGGATCCCACACCATCACGCGGCCGCCCGTGGCGGTGAGCAGCGACGTGCCGTCCCCGGAGAAGGTCATGATCGTCGGCCCCTGCGCGGCGTCGTCGGACGAGCGGGTGCGATCCGTGATCCGGCCCGCGGCCGAGCCGTCGCCGCGGTGGTACAGCCGGAGGCTGTTGTCGTACTGACTCGCCGACGCGAGCAGCCGGTCCGACAACGCCACGACCACCGGCACGGCGCCGGCGTCCGCTCCCGCGGCGTCGCGGTGTGCGGTGCTGCGGAACAGTCGCTTCCTCGCGGCCGTGTCCCACAGTGCGACGCTGCCGTCGATACGGCCGACGGCCAGGCGGGATCCGTCGTAGGCGAGCGAGTAGGCCATCTCGTCCGCGGGGCCACCGAGCCACCGGCGGTGCTGCCCGGTGCGCGGGTCCCACGCACCGATCCGGGACGTCTCGTCGACCGCCTGCGCCACGAGGCCGCTGCCGTCCGGCCGCCAGGCGATCGGTCCGATCACCCGGCCCGCCCGGGCCAGGATCGGCGTGAGCACCTTCCCGCTCGCCACGTCCCACACGCGCACGCCGTCGCCGAACGCCGCCACCGCCAGCATCGAGCCGTCGGGCGAGAACCGCACGGCCTGCACCGTGTCGGCACCGAGCCCCGCGTCGAGGGTCGTCTGCTCGCCCGACGTGGTGTCACGGACGACGACCTCCCCTGCTCCGGACTCGCCGCCCGTCCCGGCTACCGCGATCCGTTCGCCGTCGGAACTGACGTCGACGGCCGTGGCCGGGTCGAGACCGGAGTCGAACCCGCCCAGCCGCGGCAACGCGTCGGCCGACAGCAGCGCCCCGCGCGCCTCGGCCGTCGGCGACGCACGCCACGCCCGCAACGCGGCCTCGCGCGCGCCGACCGGGTCCCATTCGGACAGTGCTCGTGACTCGGCGGAAAGCTGACGGGACAACGCAACCCGGGCCTGCCGGTCCGCGTCGTTCCAGCCGCCGACCGCCAGTCCACTCGCGACGAGCGCGACGACCAGCAACCCGGCCAGCGCCGCCACGGCACCGCGCAGCCGCCGGGTGGAGCGCTGCTGTTCGCGGCCGCTCGCGTGCAGGAACGCCCGCTGGTGCTCGGTCAGCTCCCTGCCCTCGGCCCATTCGAGCGCGGTCGCGAGGCGGGCACCGCGGTACAGATCACCCCTGTCCTGTTCGCCGTCCCGCCACACGGAGACGGCCTCGTCGAGACGCTGCCGCAGCAGGAGCTCCTGTCGCTCCGCCTCGACCCACTCGCGCAGCCGCGGCCACGCCGTCAACAGCGCGTCGTGGGAGAGCCGCACCCCGTCGGTGTCGATCTCCGCAAGCCGTGCGGTGACCAGATCGGACAGTGCCTGCTCGTCCAACTCGCCGCGGTCGGCACGGCGCCGCGCGAGTCCGCCGTCGGGAAGCACCTTCACCAGGTGCAGCAATGTGGTCCGCAGCGCTTCCGCACGGCCTGCGTCGAGCCGCTGGTACAACCGGTCGGCGCTCACCGCGACGGCACGGTCGACACCTCCCGTGGCCTGGTACCCCGCGAGCGTCAGCGCTCCGCCGGTCCGGTTGTGCCACGTCTCCCTGAGTGCGTGCGCCAGCCGCGGCAGCACGCCGTGCTCGCCGGGCGATCCGTCGCGCGCAACGGCGTCGCCTATGAGCCGGTCCACGAGTCCCGCCTCCACCGCGATTCCCGCGGCACGGGCGGGCTCCGTGATGGCCTGCCGCAGCGCGGCGATGCCGAGCGGGCCGACGACGAAGGGACGGTCGAGCGCGCCCCGCAGGGGCTCCAGCGCGATGCAGTCGGGGACATGATCGGCACGCACGGCCAGCACCACCACCGCGGGCCGGGCCGACGCCAGCGCCGTCGCGAACGCGAGCCGGTCCCCGTGGCTCGCTCCGTCGGTGAACAGCTGCTCGAACTGGTCGACCACGATCATCGGCGGCCCGCCTGCGCCGGGCAGGCAGTGCCTGCCGAACGACTGCGGCTCGCCGCGGATCGACTCGGCGAGCGCGGCCGGATCGGCACCGGTCACCGCGGCCAGCCGGACGGCGAGTGTGTCGACCGGCTGCCTGCCCGGCGTGAGCACCACGCGCTGCCATGGCACCCGCTGCTCGTCCAGCACGGGAAACAACCCCGCCCGCAGCAGCGACGACTTGCCCGCACCCGACGCGCCGACGACCGCGAGCGGCCCCGAGGCCGCGTCGGGGGCGGTCAGGCGCACGAGCAGCTCGGTGATCTCGGCGTCCCGGCCGTGGAACCAGTCCGCCTCACCGGAGTCGAAACTGCGCAGTCCCGGATAGGGACACGCCTCGTCGAACCCGGCGAGGTCGGCGGGATCGGTTGTCGCCGCGGGTTCTGCGGGTTCTGCGGGCTCGGCGGGATCGGCTGCGGGCGGCTCCCGGCGCCGTGCGGACACGGCGACGATCGCCCGCATCAGGGCTTCCCGTGCCGGGTCGGCGCCTCCACCGGGCGCGGTGGCGTCGGCGTTCACGTTCGGTGCGACCGGCTCGTCGTCGGCGAACGCCGTGGCCGCGGCGGCCAGCAGTTGCCCGGCCGTGGCGAATCGCCGCGACGGGTCCTTGTCCATCCCCGTGGCGACGATCATGTCGATCGCGGGCGGCACGGTCGGGTCGAACACGGACGGAGCGGCGGGCGGGTCGTTCAGTTGTGCCGCGAGCTTCTCGGCAGGGTCGTCGGCGGGAAACGGAACCTTCCCGGTCAGACACTCGTACAGCACGCACGCCAACGAATAGACGTCGGCGGCCCCGGTGACGTCCCGGCCACGCAGCTGTTCGGGCGCGATGTAGTCGAGCGACCCAACGTAGTTGCCGGTGCGGGTGAGCCTGGTGTCGTCGGACGACGGCTGCCGCGCGATGCCGAAGTCGGTGAGGTGGGCGTCGTCGTCGGGGCCGACGAGGATGTTGGAGGGCTTCACGTCCCGATGCACGACACCGGCGGCGTGGGCGCTGTCGAGCGCCGCGGCCACCTGTCCGAGCAGGTGCAGCACGCGCCGGGCCTCGAGCGGCCCGCGGGCGAGGAGCCGGCGCAGATCCGTCCCTTCGACGAGCCGCATCGCCACGTAGCGGCGGCCGTCGTCGGTCCCGGTGTCGTACACCTCGACGATGTGGGGATCGGCGAGCCGTGCCGCCAGTTCCGCCTCCCGCCGTAACCGGGCCGCGTGGTGTTCGTCGGCCGATTCGGCGAGCAACTTCACCGCGACCGTGCGACCCGTCCCGGTGTCGACGGCGCGGTACACCTCCCCCATTCCGCCGCGACCGAGCAGATCCCCGATCCGATAGCGACCTCCGAGCAGCTCCACGTGCACCCTTCGTTCCCGTGATCACGACAGTCGGATTCGCACGATACGGGGATGCCGGCCCGCGCAGGGTCGACTCGCGATATCGATCGGTGCCCGCCCCGCGTCACGTCCCCGTCTCGGTGCGGGAAACCGAGCCACCCGGCGCCGGCCGTACTGTAGGGCCCACCACGAGTCCCGCGTCGCGTGTTCCGCAGGCCGGTGCCCGTGGTCGTCTCGAGCGGTACGACGGAGGAGGAGCAGGCCGTGGACGAGCAGGACTACCTCGCACACGACGGGCTGGGGCTCGCGGAGCTGGTCGCCTCGGGTGAGGCGAAACCCGGCGACCTGCTGGCCGCGGCGCGCAGCCGTGCCGACGCGGTGAACCCCCGCATCAACGCGATCTGCACCCGCCTCGACGAGCACGCGGACGCCCGCGTCACCGAACGGCTCGACGGGCCGTTCGCCGGGGTGCCGTTCCTGCTCAAGGACCTGCACCAGCAGCTCGCGGGCGAACCGACGTCGGACGGCTGCCGCGCGCTCGCAGGCACGAGGGCGGAGCGGACCGGCACCGTGGTGCAGCGGTGGCTCGACGCGGGACTCGTCGTCTTCGGCAAGACCAACACCCCGGAGTTCGGGTCGAAAGGCGTCACCGAGCCCGCACTGTTCGGGCCCACCCGCAACCCGTGGGCGCTCGACCGCACGCCCGGTGGGTCGTCGGGCGGTTCGGCGGCCGCCGTCGCGGCCGGGATCGTGCCCGTGGCCGGGGCCAGCGACGGCGGCGGTTCGATCCGCATCCCCGCGGCGTGCACCGGTCTGGTCGGGTTGAAGCCCGGCCGCGGTCTGGTCCCCTCCGGGCCCGACGACAGCGAACCGCTGGGCGGCCTCGCCACCCAGGGCGTCATCTCACGGACCGTGCGCGACAGCGCCGCGATGCTCGACCTGCTGGCCGGGCCCGACGACATGAGCCCGTACACCCCGGCCGTCCCCGAGCGGCCGTTGCTGTCGCAGCTGGACGAACCGACCGGGCCGCTGCGGATCGGCTACACGGCTGCCTCGTCGCTGCGCGACGACGTCCACCCCGAGGCCGTGCGGGCCGTCGAACACGCCGCGCAGCTGCTGACCGAGCTCGGCCACCACGTCGAAGAGGTCGAGCCGCCCTACGACGACCGGCAGCTCGGGGAGGACTTCCTCACCGTCTGGTTCGTCCACCAGGCTGACGAGCTCGCCCGCATCAAGCGGGACACCGACGCGGGCGACGACCACTTCGAACAGGACACCCGCATGATGGCCGAGCTGGGCCGCGGGTTCTCCGCCGTCGAACTGCAGGCCGCGCAGGAACGCCGTCGTGACCACGTCGCCGCGCTCGCCCGCTTCCACACGGGCCACGACCTGCTCCTCACGCCGACGCTCGGCGAACCGCCCATCCGGACCGGATCACTGACCATGCCCGCACCCATGCAGTGGCTGGCCGAGGCGATGATGCGCACGAAGAGCTTCGGCGTGCTGCGCCGGACGGGGATCGTCGACCAGGTGGTCCGCCGCAACCTCGGCTGGGTTCCGTACACCCAGCTGGCCAACATGACGGGCCGCCCCGCCATCAGCCTGCCGCTGCATCTCACCCCGGACGGGCTGCCGCTCGGCGTCCAGTTCGTCGGCAGGCTCTCCAGCGAGGCACTGTTGCTCCGACTCGCGCGCGCCCTCGAGGTCGCCGCGCCGTGGGACCGGCACCTGCCGCGGACGGTGTGACCGGCCGGGCCCGCCACGGCGACGGGCCCGGCTTCGCCCGCTTTAAGTTCATCGCTGTGTTTTAAAGCTACAAGCCAGATCCTTTAAAAGTCGGAACGTCGATTTCACATCCCCGAACCGACTTCGCCGTCACTTCCCGGCGCGCTTCTCGCGCAGCTTGAACCGCTGGATCTTGCCGCTCGGCGTCTTCGGCAGTTCCCCGACGACGTGCACCCTGCGCGGGTAGGCGTGCGCCGCGAACTCGCGCTTGACCAGCTGTTGCAGCTCCTGTTCCAGCTCAGGGGACTCGTCGGTACCCGGCTTGAGCACGACGTAGGCCTCCAGCACCTCGCCGCGGAGCTCGTCGGGCGCGCCGATCGCGGCCGCCTCGAGCACCGCCTCGTGGCCGACCAGCACGGACTCGACGTCGAACGGGCCGATGCGGTAACCCGCCATGATGATCACGTCGTCGTCGCGCGACGAGAAGTAGAGCCTGCCGTCGGAGTCCCGGTACGCGGTGTCGCCGGTGACGTACCAGCGGCCGTCGGCGCTGAACCGCTGCGCGGTGCGTTCCGGCGCGTTCGCGTAGCCGGTGAACCACATGAACGGGCTGGCGTGCGTGTCGACGGCGAGCCTGCCGACGGTGCCGTCCGGCACGACCTCGTCGACGTCGTCGGCGAGGACCCCGCACGACCAGCCGGGCAACGGATAGCCCATCGACCCCGGCGTGACGTCGGTCTTCAGCTCCGGCCGCCACACATTGCCGACGACCATGCCCAGTTCGGTCTGCCCGTAGTGGTCCCGCACCTCGACGCCGAGCGCGTCGGCCGCCCAGCCGACCACCTCCGGCGTCAACGGCTCTCCCGCCGACGACGCGCAGCGCAGCCGTACCGACCCGGCCTCGGCCGGCGGTTCGCCCCGCAGTGCGCGGTAGATCGTCGGCGCCGCGGCGAAGTTCGTGACCCCGAACCGGTCGAGGATCCGCCACGTGAGCGCGGGCGAGAACCCGGCGTGCAGCAGGATGCTCGACCTGCCCAGCGCCAACGGCGCGAGGATCGCGTAGTACAGCCCGTACGCCCAGCCCGGGTCGGCGGCGTTCCAGAACACGTCGTCGGGACGCACGTCGAGGGCGTCGAGCAGGTACCGCTCCATCGACGCGAGCGCGCGCACCGGCACCGGCACGCCCTTCGGCGTACCGGTCGTGCCGCTGGTGAACAGCAGGATCAGCGTGCCGTCACCGCCCACGCGTGCCGGTTCGACCTCCGGCTCCGCGGGGGCCGCCGCCATGAGATCGGCGAACCGGTCCCAGCCGGGTGCCGTCGGCACGTCGCCGCCGACCTGGACGACCCGCCGCCCGGAATCGCGCCCCGGCTCGGCGGCGAGCTTCGGCGCCTGGTCCGCGTCGGCGACGACCACGCGCGCGCCGCTGCCGTCGAGCCGCATGTCGATCGCCGGTGTGGCGAACGCCGTGAACAACGGCACGTGCACCGCACCGAGGCGCCAGATCCCGAGCAGCACGGCGGGCAACTCCGCCGACTTGCTCATCAGCACGCCCACGGCGTCGCCCCGCCCGACGCCCATGCCCGCCAGCACCGCCGCGGCCCGCTGCGACCGTTCGGTCAGCTCCCCGAACGTGAGGTCGCGAGTGGTCAGGTCCTGTTCGACGACCCGAAACGCGATCGCGTCGGACGGATGCCGATCGCAGAGCAGCTCGGCCGCGCACGCGTCGTCGGCGCGGTACTCGGGCCGCCCGTACTCGGCCGCGGTCGCCGCAGATGTGGTGCCCATGGTTCTCCTCGACTCCCTTGTCGTGCGCTCCCACTGTCGCGCTGTCGTTGCACGCGCGCCGTGCACGTCCCCGCCCGGCGCGCCGTTCCCCGGACATCCCGGTGGCACCAGACGATCGCCACGACGGGGCGCCTCCGGCTACGTTCTTTCGTGGGTAACGGGTCCCTGCGCCCGTGCCAGGACGACGCCCGCGGGAAGGAAAGGTGGTGGCCCATGCCCGGCACGCACCCCGCTCTTCCCGGTGGCGCCCGCGGCGGAGCCCCCGCTTCGGTCCCCGGCGACCTGCTCACGGAACTCGACCGGCTGCTCGCCCCGAGCGTGCGCTCCCTGCGCCGTTCGTGCCCGGTGGACCTGACCTTCGGTGGCGGCCTCGCGCCGGGCTCCCGGGACGCGATCACCATCCGGCACCTCGACGGGCACCTCGGCCACAGCCTGCGCGACCTGCAGGTCCGCGCCGGCTACGGCCTCGGCGGCGAGGTGTTCGCCACGGGCAGGCCACTGGTGGTGCGCGACTACTTCAACACCGGCCGCATCGTCCACGCCTACGACCGCGCCGTCGCACCCGAACGCATCGAGACCGTGTTCGCGGTGCCGATCCGCGCGGGCGAGGCGGTCGTCGGCCTGCTGTACCTGGCGCAGCGTGACGACGTGGCGATCGGCGACCGCATCGTGGCGCGGGCCGTCGAACACACCCGCCGGATCGAACGCGACCTCGCCGTCGCCGTCGAGGTGCGCAGGCGCACGGCAGCCCACGACGACGCCGCCGCCCGTGATCACCGTGCGGTGGCGGACGCGCGCAGGGACCTGGACGAGACGATCGCGCTGATCGACGACCCGCACACCCGCGATCGGCTCCGGCAGGTCTCGCGACGGCTGCAGCGGATCACGAACGCGGACGACGAGGCGGCCGGGCCCGTGGCCTCCGGCACGTTGTCGACGCGCGAACTCGACGTACTGCAGCTCGTCGCCACCGGCGCCGCCAACGGCGACATCGCCGCCGAGCTGGGGCTGCGACCCAACACCGTCAAGGCCTACCTGCGCAGCATCGCCCGCAAACTCGGTGCCGCCAACCGCACGCACGCCGTCTCATTCGCCAGGGAAGCGGGGTTGCTGCCGTGACGACCGGGCACCCGTGGACGGCACCCCGCGAGGCGCCCGTTGTGACATGCGTTTCGCGCGGAACCCCGCGAAGATCATTACGTTGGACGGTGCCAGCACACACCGGTTCTCTAGGTCGGAAAGGCTCTCGATGGATCTGAAAGTCGGTTACAAGGCGTCCGCGGAGCAGTTCGGACCGCGGGACCTGGTCGAGTTCGCGGTACGCGCCGAAGAGGTCGGCCTCGATTCGGCCTGGGTGTCGGACCACTTCCTGCCGTGGCGGCACGAGGGCGGGCACGCCCCGTTCGCCCTGACGTGGATGTCGGCCGTCGCCGAGCGCACGAACCGCGTGCACCTGGGCACCAGCGTGCTGACCCCCACCTTCCGGTACAACCCCGCCGTGATCGCGCAGGCGTTCGCCACCATGTCGCTGCTGTCGAACGGCCGCGTCGTCCTCGGCGTGGGCACCGGCGAGGCGCTGAACGAGATCGCCGTGTCCGGCCGCGAATGGCCCGAGTTCAAGGAGCGCTTCGCCCGGCTGCGCGAGTCCGTGCGGCTGATCCGGGAACTGTGGACCAAGGACAACGTCTCGTTCGAGGGCGACTACTACACGCTCGTCGACGCCAAGATCTACGACCGCCCGGACACACCGGCACCGGTCTACATCGCCGCGGGCGGACCGGTCGTGGCCAAGTACGCGGGCCGCACGGGCGACGGATTCATCTGCACCTCCGGCAAGGGCATGGAGCTCTACACCGACAAGCTCCAGCCCGCCGTCGCCGACGGCGCGGCGGCCGCGGAACGCGACGCGGCCGGCATCGACCGGATGATCGAGATCAAGATGTCCTACGACCGCGACCCGGAGCGGGCACTGGAGAACTGCCGGTTCTGGGCGCCGCTGTCGCTCACCCCGGAGCAGAAGCACAGCGTCACCTCGTCGGAGGAGATGGAACGCCTGGCCGACGAACTGCCGATCGAGCAGGTCGCCAAGCGCTGGATCGTGGCCTCCGACCCCGACCAGGCCATGGAGCAGATCCAGCCGTACCTCGACGCCGGCTTCAACCACCTCGTGTTCCACGGCCCCGGCCACGACCAGGAGCGCTTCCTCGGCCAGCTCAGCGAGGACGTCCTGCCGCGGCTGCGCGCCCAGGCCTGAACCGACGGCCGTGCCCCGGTCGGAAGAGACGGCCTGAAGAGACCCCTCACGTGCGAACGTCTCCCGCCCCCGACGGAGAGGTCCATCGGGGGCGGGAGACGTCGTGATCGCGGCGAACCGGCCGAGAGGCCGGCGTCGGCGGAATTCAGCCGCCGCCGTCGCCTCCCAGCGGTGTCACCCTGCCCTGGGGCCGTGCTGCCCCGTTCCGCGGCCGGACCGCATCCTGGGCCGGCGTGCCCTGTGGTGCCGTGTCCGGCGACGGCGTGCCCTGTGGTGCCGTGCCGGGTGATGCCGTCGCGGACCGCGGAGCGGGCGCGCTCCGTGGCGTGGTCGTGCCCTGTGGCGTGGTCGTGCTCTGCACCGGCAGGTCGACGTCGGGCACGTGCGGTTCCGCGGCCGACCATGCGGCGGCCTGTACCCGGGCGCGGACGATCTGAGCCGCGTGCGGATGTCCGCTCGGTTCGGGTGGACGGGAGAGACCGACCCGGTCCCCCGCCGTCAGCGCTTTCACGAAGCGCACCACGGCGTCCGGCTCCGGCAACAGCTCCATGCCGTACCAGGCGCGCATCACGAGATCCTCGCCGGAATGCGTCTCCGCGCCGAGCGCCCAGCCGGTGCGCCCGTCCCAGACGAGCGCCGCCTCGCGGCCCTCCATCCCGGGCAACTCGCGGTCGAGCGCGACGTACGCGGTGGCCGTGATGTCGTCGACGTCCGACCACGCCGCGGCCGCCTCCAGACCGAGACCCGCCGCGACGAGCTCCACGTACCTGCGGAGTCCTCGCTGCGTGCTGTCGAGGTCGACGTCGGCCAGCCCGCCTGCGGCGACATCCCGGTCACCGGCGACATGGTGCACGGCATCGCACACCGAGTCGCACCACACGATCGGGCCGTCCGGCGCCACCAGCTGCACCACGCGGCGCACCTGCCTGCCCGCGACCGCGGCGAGCCCGCCGCCCCGGTCGCCCGCACGGCGCGCCGCACGCAACAGCAACTCCACACCGGCGACGCTGCAGAACTCGACACCCGACATGTCGACCACCAGCCGGTGCCGCCCCTCGTCCGCCGCACTGTCCAGTTCGCGGCGCACGATCGGAGCCGTCAGCAGATCGAGTTCCCCTTCGACCTCGCAGATCTCCACGCCTCGCCCGTGCCGGATCCGGCGGACCCGCACGTGCTGCCCCACCGGCTCCTCGCCGCCGTACCCGGATGTCCGGTACTCGACCCTCGCGTCCGTCGGCTCCGCGGTTCCGCGCTCTGTCCGTGCCGGCTCTGCCCGTATCGGCTCTGCCCGCGCCGACGTCACGTGCCTCGACTCTGCGTGCCTCGGACCGGACCGCGCCGACCCGATGTTCCCCGAACTCCCCGAGTTCCCGTTCCCCGAGCTCCCGTTCCCCGAATTCCCGTGCTCCGCGTTCCCGCGCCCCGAGCCGATCACGATCTCATGACTCATAGATGTGGTTCTCCCCCTCAACATGAAGTGTCGCGAAACCGAACGACTCGTGACGAGCGAACGGATATCCACGAACACCTTCGGAAAGTGAGACATTCGACCGCCAATGGGTCGAAGCCCACCCACTACACGTTCGCCGGCCACCTACCCGACTTCGCGACCAGCGCCATTCAAGGTAGTCAGATTCGCCCAGCCGTGCATCACCCGATCGGACGTATCTCACGAGTAGTTTTCGCAGGTGAGGGCCTGCAGAGTGGACTAAGTCAAACTGTTGAAAAATCACCGGAAGCCGATGGGAAGAAAACGCTTGAGTTCGATTATGAAACTCCACGCCGACGTCGAACACGGTCGACTCAAGCACCGGGCTTAACATTCCATCGCCATGCATAGAATACAGTCTCGGCGACGCTGCGTATCCACCCGGACACGTTCCATGACCCCACCTGCACCCACCGCATCGGCCGTAGCCCGGCGGCGCCACGTCGGCGCGCGATCACCGGCGGTTACGATGCAGCGCGTGACGATGCACGGCGACCACGACCTCTTCGGCGACCTCGACCCGGCCGCGCTGCCCGAACGGCAGCAGCGCATCCTGGCGACCATCCGGGACCGGGTCGTCGCCGACGGCTACGCCCCCACCACCCGGGAGATCGCCGAGGCCGTCGGCCTGCGCTCGTCCTCCTCGGTCTCGAAACACCTCGCGGCACTGGAGGACAAGGGATTCCTGCGGCGCAGCCCGTCGGTGTCGCGCCCGATCGACGTGCGCACGTTCCTGCGCGGAACCGCCGAATCCGAGTCCACGGAGGACTCGGTGCCCGTACCGGTCGTCGGCGACATCGCCGCGGGCACGCCGATCCTGGCCGAGGAGCACACCGACGACATGCTCTCCCTCCCACGGGAGCTCACCGGCCGGGGCACGGTCTTCGGCCTGCGCGTGCGCGGCGATTCGATGATCGACGCGGCGATCTGCGACGGCGACATCGTCGTGGTGCGCCGCCAGCACGAGGCCCACTCCGGTCAGATCGTCGCCGCGATGCTCGACGACGAGGCGACCGTGAAGGTGTACCGCAAGCGCAGCGGGCACGTACTGCTCGAACCGCGCAACGACGACTACGACGTCATCGACGGCGACGACGCGGTGATCCTCGGCGTCGTCGTGTCGGTCCTGCGCAACGTGTGAAGCCGCAACGGGTGAAGCCACAGCGGGTGCGTGCCACAGCGGGTGCAGCCGCGCCGTCCGAAGCCACCGGGGCAGCCGTTCAGCGCCGCACGCGGCGCCGGTGGCTGGTGTCGCAGAACGGATAGGTCCGGCTGCGGCGGCACGCACAGATCGCCACCACGAACCGGTCGGAGTCGACGACGGTGCCGTCCTCGAGCGTCATCCGCACCGGGCCTTCCACGAGCAGCGGCCCGTCCCGGACGGCCGTGACCTCCCGCCGGTCCCGCACCGGATGCTCACTCGGTCCTGTCGGCACGGACGACCACCAACTCCTCGTAGCGTTGTCCCGGCGCGAGGAAACCCTGGCGATGCAGCATGTCGGCACGGGCGCGGAGCACCGGACCGAACGGCAGGGTGTCCCTGTCGACGACGGCGGCCTTCAGCCCGAGCCCGCGCAGCCGCAGCACCGTGGCATCCACATCGGACAACTCGGACTGCACCATGAGCAGCGTCCCGCGCGGCGCCAGCAGCGTGGGCGCGCGGTCACAGAGCCGATCGATGACCGCGCGGCCGTCACTTCCCGCGTCCCAGGCACGTGCGAGACCCCGGGTCGGCACCTCACGCGATTCCGACGGCACGTACGGAGGATTCGCCAGCACCAGGTCGAACGGCTCCTCGTAGGCAGAGGCCAACGCGTCGCCACCGACCACGCGGACGGGCAGTCCTCGCAGGCGCGCGTTGAGGCGGGCATTCAGCCGCGCGGGGAGGGAGACGTCCACGGCCGTCACCCGGCGTGCTCCCTCCGCGGCCGCCGCCACCGCCAGCGCGCCCGTTCCGGTGCCGATGTCGAGCACGCGCGTCGGGGACTCCGAGAGTCGCGCATCGCGCAGCGCGCGCCGGAGCAGCCACGTATCACCTTGCGGGCGGTACACGCCCGGAACTCGCAGGACCCGCATGGCATCGGGATTGCCGGAAGCCGCGTCGCGAAACGAGCCCCACGGCGGACGTGAGTTTCGCCGGGATCGCGTTTCGGCGGACGGGTCAGTGGCAATGGTCTCGAGGTGCACCGCGGCGTAACCCCGCGTTCGCCGTGCGGTGTTCGCCACCATCGCCCGGTGCCACCGTCCGCGGCCCCGTCGGAAGGATCCGCATGCAGCCGACCGTCACCGACCCCGCAGCCCTGTCCGCGCCGCTGCCGCGCCCGCGTGGCCCGCTGTCGGCCGCCGTCGTCGACGCGCTGTCGGGTGCGGGTACGCGAGCGCTGCCGTCGGGGGCGGCCCCGTCGGCCGATCCGTTCGGCGATGACCTCGCCATGGCGCTGCACACCTGCTACGAGTTGCACTACCGGGGCTTCCGCGGGGTCTCGCCGGATTGGGAGTGGGACCCCGCTCTGCTGGCCTTCCGTGCCGAGCTGGAAGCGGTGCTGCTCGACGCGCTGCGGGACGCGACGTCCGGCAGCGACGACGTCGACGGGCTGCTCGAGGAGCTGCTCGTCGAGGAGGTCCCCGGGGACGGCGTCTCCCACCACCTGGCGCGCGAAGGGACGTGGGAGCAGCTGCGTGAGTACTTCGTGCACCGGTCGATCTACCACCTCAAGGAGGCCGATCCGCACGTCTGGGCCGTCCCACGGCTGCGTGGGGACGCGAAGGCCGCGTTCGTGGCCGTGGAGTTCGACGAGTACGGCGGCGGACACGGCGACCGCGTGCACTCGCGCCTGTTCGCCGACCTGCTCGACGCGGCGGACCTGTCGTCGGACTACCTGCACTACCTCGACGTCGCCGCGGCGGAGCAGCTCGCGCTCGTCGACCTGATGTCGATGTTCGGCCTGCACCGCAAGCTCCGCGGTGCGCTCGTCGGCCATTTCGCCGCGGCCGAGATCACCACGGCTCCGAGCGCGGCACGTCTGGTCACCGCACTGCGACGGCACGAGGCGCCCCAGCCGTGCGTGCACTTCTTCGCCGAGCACGTGGAGGCCGACGCGGTGCACGAGCAGATCATGCGCCGTGACGTCGTCGGCGGACTGCTCCGCGACGAACCGCAGCTCGCGGCCGACGTCGCGTTCGGTATCGAGGCGACCGGGCTCCTCGAAGGCCGGCTCGCCGAGCGGCTGCTGGACGCGTGGCGCGGTGGCCGGACGTCGCTGACGCCGCAGAACGCCGACACGGAGGGCACGCTGCCATGAACCAGGCGAAACGCGTCGTCGTGACCGGCGCGACCGGCAACCTCGGCACGAGCGTCGTCGACGCGCTCGCGGCCGATCCCGACATCGGCTCGATCACCGGGATCGCCCGTCGCGACGCCGACCGGACGGTGTCGACGTTCGACCTCGTGCCGCTCGACCTGGCGACGGCCGACGACACCCGGCTCGACGCCGTGCTCGCCGAGGCCGACGCCGTCGTCCACCTGGCATGGTCGTTCCAGCCGACGCGCGACCCGGCCACGACGTGGCGCATCAACGTGCTGGGGGCGCTACGCGTGTTCGAGTCGGTCGTGCGCTGCCGCGTGCCCGTGCTCGCCCACGCCTCGTCGGTCGGCACCTACTCGCCGGGGCCGGCTCACGAACCGGTCGACGAGTCGTGGCCGACCCACGGATGGCCGTCCGCCTCCTATCCGAGGGAGAAGGCCTACCTGGAACGTGTGCTCGACGACCTCGAACGGCGGCATCCCGACCTGCGGGTCGTGCGTATCAGGCCCGCGTTCGTCTTCCAGCGCGCCGCCTCGGCCGAGCAACGGCGGATCTTCGCGGGGCCCCTGCTACCGGGCAGGTTGGCCAGGCCCGGGCTGATCCCCGTGGTGCCCGACGTGCCGGGCCTGCGCGTGCAGGCCGTGCATGCCGACGACGTCGCGGAGGCGTTCCGGCTCGCACTCAGGACGCCGGTGTCGGGTGCGTTCAACGTGGCGGCCGCGCCCCCTGTCGACGCCGCCGTCCTGGCCGACCTACTCGGAGCCTCCACCGTGCGGGTGCCCACGTCCCTCGTGCGGGCCGCGGTGGCGACGGCGTGGCGGCTGCACGCGATCCCGGCCTCGCCGGAGCTGTTCGACACGGTGATCCGGCTGCCGCTCATGGACGTCACGCGGGCGGAGCGGGAACTCGGCTGGCGGCCGCGGTGGAGCGCACGCGAGGCGCTGTCGGAATTCTTCGAGGGGCTGCGCGACGGTTCCGACGACCACCGCCGCAACACCCCACGGCTGCGCTCCCGGATTCCGGGCGGCCGCCTGCGGGAATTCGCCACCGGGGTGGGCGGCACGACGTGACGGCCGTTCCACCGGCGAGTCGGCCGAGGTGGGTCACCCCGCCCCGGCCTTGCGACGCTCGTGGAAACGGGCCACCCGCACGCGGTTGCCGCAGATCGCCGGATTGCACCACCGGCGCCGCGGATGCGTGGGCAGGAACAACAGGATGCAGAAGTCCGCCTCGCAGTTGCGCACGGTCTCGATCCGGTCGTCGGCCAGCAGTTCCGCCACGGATTCGGCGAGCGCCGCAGCGATGCGCGTACCGCGCGCACCGTCCCTCCTCGCCCGCAACCCCGCACGACGGTCGCCGCGGACGAGTTCGTGGTGCGCCGGGGCGGCACGCATCGCCTCGTTGAGCGCACGCAGGTCCCGTGGCGCGGGGGACCGGCCCGTACGCGCCCGCGCGATCGCGGCCGCGGCATGGTCCCGCAGGGCGCGCACCGCTGCGAGATCGGCGCGCGTGGGCGACCGGAGCTGCGCATCGGACACTGTGGACAGTCGGTCGCGTTCGCACGACAGCCAGTGCCGCATCGCGGCCAGGTCCGACAGGAAGTCGAAGTCCTGGTCCGGCAATCGCGCCCGCGTGTTGACCAGGTCCAGCGCCAGCGGCTCCCCCACCAACGGCCCCAGCTCGCCCATCCTTTAATGCTTCCCATCGACGTTGACCCGTTTCGCATCCACGGCTAATGTGAGCCTACTGCGCCGCTGTCTGCCGAGCAGGGGGAGGCAGACAGCGGCCACACTCCTCACCACGGGCACTTCCCGCCCCGAGCCCGAGCTCACCCACATCGAGGCCGAGTCGTGTCGCGGCGAACTCCCGTCGAGTCCGGGCGAGCGTCGAGGCAGAACTCCGTAGAGGCAGAGCTCCTCCGTCCCGTGCCTCCCGGTCCGTTTTCCGGCCTGCTGCACGAGAAACGGCCCGCCACCGGCGAAGGACTCGCAGTCCCCGCCGGCGGCGGGCCGTCGTCACCCATGGGCCGTCGTCACCCTCGGGCCGTGCCCGCGGATCCGGCCCGTGGGTCAGCGCTTCCGCACGCCCGGCGTGCCCGCCTCGATCTCGAATGAGGCGTCGGTGCGCAACGGCGCGTTCTTCCGCGAGACGTAGTCGACCACCTGGTAGTCGGCCACGTACGTGTCCTTGGACACGCGGCACGACACGTAGCCGCGGCGGTCGCAGTGGTACTTCGTGTGCGGGTTCTCGGCCCACACGACGTCGCCCGGGTCGTTGCTGCCGGTGCCGTCGCCGTTCGAGGTGATCGACGTGGTCACGAACTCACTGGCGACGATCGGGGTCTCCGGCTTCTCGAAGTCGCGGCGCAGGTCGTTGACCCAGTGCTGGTGCACGTCGCCGGTCAGCACCACGACGTTGTCGATGCCCTGCTCCTCGACGTAGCCGAGGATCCGGTCGCGGGAGGCGCGGTAGCCGTCCCAGCCGTCGTTGTACCCACCCGGGTCCTCGCCCGCGACCGTGTCCCGGCTGGCGAAGTAGATCTGCTGCGGCACGACGTTCCACGTCGACGCCGACTCGTCGAAGCCCTTCTCCAGCCACCGGTGCTGCTCGTCGCCGAGCATGTTCGTCTTCCACTGGTCCGGACCGGACACCTGCCACGAGTCGTTGTACGGCTGGTCGTCGCGGTACTGGCGGGAGTCGAGCACGCTGAACGTGGCCGTGTCGCCGTAGCGGAACCGGCGGTAGAGCGGCAGGTTCGTGTCGACCGGCTTGCGGAACCGGCGCAGCGGCATGTGCTCCCAGTACGCCTGGTACGCCGCGGTCCGCCGCTTGGCGAACTCCTCCCGGCTGCCGTTGCCCTGGTCCGGATCGCTGTTCTCCGGAACGAGGTCGGCGTAGTTGTTGTCGGTCTCGTGGTCGTCCCACGTGACGATGAACGGCGACACCGAATGCACCAGCTGCAGGTCATCGTCGGTCCGGTACTGCGCGTACCGCTGGCGGTACTCGCCCAGTTCGTTCATCTCGTCGCCGATGTGGGTGCGCACGTCGGCGTTGACCCCCGCAGCGTACTCGTACAGATAGTCGCCGAGGTGGAACACCACGTCCGGGCGCTCGGCGGCCATGTGGCGGTAGGCCGTGAAGTAGCCGTACTCCCAGTTGGAGCACGAGGCGAACGCGAAGTGCAGCTCCGGCGACGTTCCGGGGGCCGGCGCGGTGCGGGTCCGTCCGGCCTCCGAGATCTCCCCGCCGACGCGGAACCGGTAGAAGTACTCGCGGTGCGGTTCGAGGCCACGCACGTCGGCGTGCACGGTGTGCGCCTCCTCGGGCAGCGCCCGCTCGGTGCCGCGCTTGACGACCTTGCCGAACTTCTCGTCCAGCGCGATCTCCCACTGCACGGGAACAATGCGGCCGGGCATGCCGCCGTCGAAGTCGAGCGGCTTGGGCGCCAGCCTGGTCCAGAGGACGACACCGTCGGGCAACGGGTCACCCGAGGCGAGGCCGAGCTGGAACGGGTCGGTCACGCGACGGGACGGCGCGGCGGCCGCGGGCCCGGCGGCGGTACCCGCGCCGAGCAGGACGGCGCCCGCACCGACACCGGCCATGCCGCCGAGGAAGCCGCGGCGCGACACCGGACCTGCTGCGGACGGGTTGTTGTCGGAGTTGCTGCTACGGCGATTGCGTGGCGGGAACATCGAACCTCCTGGAACCGGGGTTGGTTCAGCCCGGACAGGAAAACCTCGCACCGTGAACGCGTGGTGGCGATGCGGTAGTGATCGAACGACGCCCAGACGTCACGTTCCCGCACGAACCCACCGTGTTGCGGATCCCGGGCCCGTGTTGCTCCCGCCCGTCACCCGGCCACCGCCCCTCAACGACGCGCTGCCGCGCGACTGCGTTTTCGGGCCCGTGTTGCGGATCCGGGTGCCCGTGTTGCGGATCCGGGTGCCCGTGTTGCGGATCCGGGTGCCCGTGTTGCGGATCCGGGTGCCCGTGTTGC
>NZ_JAMTCN010000028.1 GCF_024171865.1 Prauserella aidingensis
ACACGGACACGCACCACCCCGGCACGTGGCACTTCACCGACACACCATGCCCCGGCCCGCACCGCCCCAACACGTCACACCCAGACGCGCCGCCAACCCGCCGGAGCCGAACCGCCACGAGACGCCAGCGGAACCGGTCACCAGAACGACGACGGACCACCGTTCTAGACGGCGGGCCACCGTTCTAGCGGTACCCGGCCACCGGGCCGGTCGCGCCCATAACCGCGTACTCGGCGGCCAGGTCGAGAGTGGTGAGCTACGGCGGCCGGGCACGGCTGCGACGTGAGCTGCTGTCATCGACCGCGTGATCCGCGGTCGGACCCGACGAAGGTGAACCGGAGCAGCATCGCCATGTGGCCGGCGTGGTGCTTGCCCGACCAGCGGCGGTCGACGGTCAGCCGTTCGAGGATGCCGCGTGCCAGGGCATCACGACGGAATGGGTGGCCGGGCGGCGTGCCGAACGCAGAACACGCGGTGCCGAGTGCACGACACGCGGGTCAGGGGGTGCGGTCGGGGTTCGCGGTGTGGCGGGCGACCCACGCGGCGGCCTGGGTGCGGCGTTGCATGCCGAGTTTGCCGAGCAGCGACGTGACGTAGTTCTTGACGGTCTTCTCTGCCAGGAACAGGTGCTGTGCGATCTCGCGGTTCGACAGGCCCTGGCCGATGAGATCGAGGACGCTGCGTTCGCGTTCGGACAGCCCGGCCAGGCGGTCGGCCTCGGCGTCGCCGCGCATCGTGTCGAGCAGCCGGGCGGTGGTGACCGGGTCGAGCAGCGACCGCCCCGCGCCGACCTCCCGCACCGCGTGGACGACGTCCTGTCCGCGGACCTGCTTCAACAGGTACCCCGACGCACCCGCGCGGATGGCGCCGACCATGGCCTCCTCGTGTTCGAAGGCGGTGAGCACGAGGCAGTACGGCGGGCTGCTCAGCGCCCGCAGCCGCCTGCACAGCTCCACGCCGTCGCTCTCCGAACCGCCGAGCCGCATGTCGACGACGGCCACGTCCGGTTCGACGTGCATGGCGACGGCCAGCGCCTCGTCGGCGCTGCTCGCCTCGGCGACGACCGTGATGTCGGGTTCGTCGCCGAGCAGGTCGCGCAGGCCTCGCCGCACGACCTCGTGATCGTCGACGAGGAGCACCTGGATGGCCATACTCCGAGGTTACGTCGTCGCCCGCGGTGCCGTTCGCCACGAGCGCCCGCCTGCTTCCTCCGATGAGCGGAGAGCCGGCGCCGGTCCGACGGGCTGAAACCCCGCGCCGTCGGGCGTACCGTCACGACCATGGCCGCCGAGGAACCGCGCACCGAACGGTCCGCGAAACGGGTGAGGGTCGTGTTCGCGGGCGTCGTGATCGCCGACTCGACCCGCCCGCTGCTGGTGTGGGAGAACCCGTACTACCCGACGTACTACGTGCCGAGGGAGGACGTCCGCGGGGACGTTCTCGTCCCGAGTGGACGGACCCGTGCCTCGCACCTCGGCTACGGTGAGTTGTCGACCGTGCGGATGGCCGACCGCGAGGCCGTCGACGCCGCCGTCGAATACCCCGGCGGCCCGCTCGGAGGCCACGTCCGGCTGGACTGGCCTGCGATGGACCACTGGTTCGAGGAGGACGAGGAGGTCCACACCCACCCGCGCGATCCGCACAAACGCGTCGACATCCTGCCGAGTTCGCGGCAGGTGCGCATCGACATCGACGGCGAACCGGTCGCCGAGTCCGGCTCGCCGTGGTTGCTGTTCGAAACCGGGCTGCCGACGCGCTACTACCTGCCGAAACCGCACGTCCGCCTCGACCGGCTGGCGCGCACCGACACCGTCACGCACTGCCCGTACAAGGGCGCGGCCGAGTACTGGTCCGTCGGCGACCACACCGACATCGCCTGGTCGTATCCCAGCCCGCTGCCCGAGAGCCAGCGCATCGCGGGACTGATCTGCTTCGCCGACGAACGCGTCGACGTCCACGTCGACGGCGTGCTCCAGGAACGCCCGCGGACCCCCTGGTCGTAGGCAGGCGCCGAGCGACGCTCAACCACACGACGTCGCCCCGTCGGCGCTCGTCGTTACCGCCGCGCCACGATCGGGGACGTTCGACACGGCCCTCTCACACCCTCGAAGGACATTCCCCCTGGGCGAACCGTCGAACCGGTTGGATGACGGGAGGTGTGAAGGGGGACGAGATGGCGAACTGGCGGCACGACGCTGCCGAGGCGGTCGGCACGGAGACCGCCCACAACGGGGGAGAGGAACCGCAGGCCGAGGACGAGTGGCACGAACTCGGACCGGTGCGCGATTCCGACGACGGCCCGGTCGTGGACCTGCGGTGCAGGCGTGTCGGCAGGCTGCTCGACGTCCGCCTCGCCGGGCCCGACGGCCCGCGGGAGGGTGCGGCCGTCCCGGTCGGCGTGCGCCTGCGCCACGGCGTGCTGTGGCTCGACGATCCCGGCCCGTTGCCCGCCGAATGCGACCGCGCCTGGGCACGCATCGCCGTCACCGACCACAGGGCGACCGTCCTGCGGGGTCTCGGGTTCGCACCTCTCGCCGACCGGCTCGCCGCAGGCAAGCCCGACCGCGCCCACGGCGACCCGGCGCGCGCCTGCTTCCTGCCCGGTGTCCGGCTCATCCGCGGTGGGCCGGGCAGCGGAAAGACTACCCTGCTGACCGAGGCGGCCGACGAACTCGCGCGGCAGGGTCACAGTGTCCTGCTGCTGAGCCGCGCCGAACAGGCCCTCACGTGTGTGCCCGACCCGGGCCGGCTGACCGTGCAGCAGCAACTCGCCGATCTCTCCGCGGCCGAATCCCGGCTGCCGGAGCTGCGGGAGCAGCTGCGGGGGTTCGACCGGACCGCCTACGACGCGGTGCGGCGCCGCATCGACGACCAGCTCCGCGCCGACGAGCTGGAAGGGCAGCTCACGACGGCCCAGCGCGACTACGACGTCGCGGCCGCCGACCTCGCGCAGGCCAGGCAGGCGCTGCGTCACGCCCGCGCGGCCTGGGAGAACGCCGCCGACGGCAGGCGCAAGCTGACCGAGGTACGCGCACTCACCGCCCGGCTCGCCGACGTCGACGCCGAGCTGGCCCGGCTGCACCTGCGCGTCGACCGGCGCCCCTACCGGGGCAGGAACCGTGACCGCAAGGCCCTGTACCGCACGGAACGTGAGCGCGACTCGCTGCACCAGCGCATCGACGCGGTCAGCGAGGAGGCGATCTCGGCGGAGCGGGCGTCGGCACTGGACGCCGCGCTGTCGGACGCCCACCGCAGCCTCGACGAGGCCGCACGCGACGAATCGGACGCCTACACCCGGGTGCAGAAGCTGCACGCGACGATCGCCCAACTCCGCTCGACGAAACCGTCCGAGCAGGACATGCGGTTCCACGCCGAGTGCGTTCACCGTGGCCTGCCGGACATGCAGACCGAGTACGACGACCTGATGCGTTCCTCGGCCGAGCAGGCGGCTCGCCGTGGCCAGCTGGAGGAACGACTCTGGTGGCTCGGCGACGGCGCGTGCGTGGCAGGCGACGGCCCGGTGCACCGCTGCGACACGGTGCCGCACGGGGATCCGAACGTCCGGTTCGACGTCGTGCTGATCGACGACGCGGGCAGCAGGCCGTTGTCCGAGGTGCTCGCCGCGGTGGGGCTGGCCCGGCACACGGCCGTCGTCGCGGGCGACCCCGACTCGCCGCAGCCGTGGCTGGGCCCCGGGCTGCGCGACGACGCCGCGGTGCGGCGCTGGTGCGGGGCGACGGTGTTCTCGCACTGCGGCATCCGCACCGCCGACGACGCCCGGACCCACGCCGGGTGCTACGTGCTGACGGCGTCCCGCCGGGTGTCGCTCGACCGTTCCTCCGACGTCGACCGTGCCGGTACGGGCGGGTCCGAGCGCCGGGACGGGCACGTCGTCGTCCTCGACACGGCGGGCGAACCGGTGCGGCATGCGGGCGTGCTCGCCTCGCTGCCGCTCGGGTCGGCCGTCATCGCTCCACATCGGACGGCGGCGGCGCAGTGGCTCGAGGCGGCGGGACGCCGTTACGACCTGGCCATCGGCACGGCCCGCACGATGCACGGCGAGGAGTTCGACGCCGTCCTCGTCGACCTCGTCTCGGACGACTGGCACGCGCGCACCCGCGCGTTCGCCTCCGCGACCAGCCGTGCCCGCGGCACGCTGTACCTGCTGGCCGACGCCGCGGCACTCGCGGACGCCGCCGAGGGGACGCCGCTCGGCCGGGTGCGGGCGGCCGGCCCGGAGGTGCGTGGCGTGGGCGAGGCCGGGGTACCGGTACCGAGAGCTACCACCGACCCGGCGGTCATGGCACCATGATCCGATGCGTCGACCCGGTGAACCTGCGCAGGTGACCGCGGTACTCGACACCCTCGAGCGGATGTTGGACGCGGGCACGACGGCCGATGTCGCCCGGCTGGCGCGGCTCGCCGTCGACCGGCTCACCGGTGAGCCCACGACCGACGACGCCTACCCGGACCCGGCGCCGCTCGACCGGGCGCTCGCGCTCTACGCCCGTGCGTGCGCGGCGCACCCGCCCGACCCCGGTGAGCTCGCCGACTGGTTCCTGGGCATGTCGTTCGGTGAGCAGGACCGCCTGCTGTCGCTGCACGAGTTCGCCGACGCCCTCGGTGACCGCGGCTTGGCACGGATTCGATCCACTGTGGATGCACGCCTTGCCGGGTCCACAGTGGAGAATCCGGAGCCGGTCGCCGAGCGGCTCGGTCAGGAACTGGCGGAACTGACCGGCGAGGTCGGCGGACTGGTGGCGGCCTGGGAGAAACGTCTCCCGAACGTCGAGGTCAGCTTGAAGATCGTCCGGGTGCTGCGGACGGTGGGCAGACACTCCGACGCGCTCGCCCACGCAGCACGGGTTCGGGGCAGCGACCCCTCGCGGATCGGGGACCTCCTCGCCGCGGGCCGTGACGACGACGCGTGGACCCTCACGCGGAACCTGCTCGGCGGCCACGGGTCCGGCCGCGGCGACGACGCCGGGACCGGTCCGGACCGCGACGGGGCTGCGGTCGATCCCGCGGGCGCGGTCATCGAGCTGTACCGCAGGCACATCGACGCGCTCATCGACGACAGGGACTCCCGCAACCCCGCGGCGAACTACGCGCGGGCCGCGGCGGCCCTGCGGCGGCTGCGGACGTTGCACCGCGACGCCGGAACGCCGCAGGAGTTCACCGGCTACCTCGCCGCCCTCGTCGAGCGGCACCGCCGCAAGACCCGCCTGCTGGACGAGATCCGCGCCGCCCGCATCGCGCTGCCGAAACAAGCGCCGAAACAGGTACGGGAGCGGGTGCCGAAGCAGGTCTCGAAACCGGCGGAGGAGCCCGCTCGGAAGTAGGCGACGCCACCGACCCGACGACGCCACCGACCCGACGACGACAGTGACACCGACGCCGGCAGTGGCACCGACGCCGCCAGCGCTGGCGACCCGACGCGGGCGGCGACCCCAGGTCCGACAGTGACAGCGGCGCCGCCAGTGGCGGGCGCGGTGTTGCCGAACGGCTCGATCAGGGCGCGGTTTCCTGTGCGCGGCGGGACTCGTCGGCGTCGAGCACGAAGGCGCCGCACGCCATCGCAAGCAGTACGACGATCCCGAGAACCGCACCGATCCACGTCACGATGGTCGCCAGCATGGTTACCGTCCCTTCCCCCTCGTAGGTGTTCGCGTTCCGTTCACCAGGGTCGGGCCTGGACTGGACCTCGGCCATCGGCCAACCGGCTAAACCCCGCGCCCTCCGATCGACCGAAAGCACGAGAGAACGTCGCGCTCCGCGATCACCGGAACCCCTGGGCGGCATGTGGGTGAACAGGAGGGTCACGCTAGCCGGGCGCGGGCCGTTCCGCTGTGGGAATGACGGAAACCGCGGCGGGGATGCGACCTTCGGAGGAGTGCGGGCGACCCTCGGGGCAGGGAGACGGCCCGGGATCCGGCCGCGGGTGTGACGGCCGTCGACCGGCCGTGGGCCGCTCGGTGGTGCGACCTGTCACCGCCCGTCGTCGGCCGGGTCGGGCCTGCCACCCCGACGCCGTCACGGGGCGTCGCAGCGGGTACGACGCCGGAGCCGGGTGTCAGAGCTTGCGCAGGCGAACGCGGTTGATGGAGTGGTCGCTGTCCTTGCGCATCACGAGCGTCGCGCGCGGCCGCGTCGGCCGGATGTTCTCCACCAGGTTCGGCTCGTTGATCGTCTTCCACAGGTGCTGCGCCTCGAACCGGGCGTCCTCATCGGACAGGCCCGCGAAGTGGTGGAAGTGCGAGCTCGGGTCGGCGAACGCGGTGTGCCGCAGCTCCAGGAACCGCTCGATGTACCAGCGTTCGATGTCGGCGGTGTGGGCGTCGACGTACAGCGAGAAGTCGAACAGGTCCGACACCGTCAGGCTCGGGCCGGGCTGCAGCACGTTCAGCCCCTCGATGATGAGGATGTCCGGGCTCTGCACCGTTTGCTGCTCCCCGGGCAGGATGTCGTAGGCGCGGTGCGAGTAGACGGGCGCGTGCACCTCGGAGGCGCCGGACTTGACGTCGGTGACGAACCGCAGCAGCGCTCGCCGGTCGTAACTCTCCGGGAACCCCTTGCGGTGCATGATGCCACGGCGCATCAGCTCGTCGCGGGGGTAGAGGAACCCGTCCGTGGTGACGAGGTCGACGCGTGGATGGTCGGGCCAGCGGGCCAGCAGCGTGCGCAGGATCCGTGCGGTGGTCGACTTGCCGACCGCGACGCTGCCCGCGACACCGATCACGAACGGGACCTTCGAAGGCCGGGTGTCCTCGCCGAGGAACGTCGTGGTGGCTTCGTAGAGCCGCTGCCGGGCCGCGACCTGCAGGTTGATCAGCCGCGACAGCGGCAGATACACCTCGGCCACCTCGGTGAGGTCGATCTGCTCGCCGAGGCCTCTCAGTTTGACCAGCTCGTCCGCCGTCAGCGGAAGCGGCGTGGAGCGCCGGAGCTCCCGCCACTGGTCACGCTGCAATTCAACATAGGGGCTCAGCTCACGGACCCGTGGCATTCGCTCACTCCTCGCCCGTCGATGGGCCGGCGTTCCCGCGACTTTCGTAACGCAGTTCTTACGGTAAGCCGTAGCGGCCGAAAACGGACTGTGACGTTGTGCACCCGTGTTTCGGCGCATGCTGTTAACTTCAGTGCTGATCGCACTACCAGGGGAGACGACCGTATGACCGCGCCCGACTCGATGCCCGATCCGACGAAGCTCGCCGACGACCTGAAGGCGTGGGCGCAGGGCCTGCAGCAGAAGGCGGAGCGCTACGGCGAGTTGCAGAGCCGCCTCGATGCGACGTCGGTGACGCGGACGTCGCCCGACGGTGTGGCGCGTGTGACCGTCGACTCGAAGGGAGTGCCGACCGAGCTGACGATCACCGACCGTGGCCGCGGACTCGAACCGCGGGAGCTGTCGGCCGCGCTGATGGACACGATGCGGCGGGCGCAGGCGCAGCTGCGCGACACGGTGGCCGACCTGACCGCCGACACGGTCGGGGACGACGGTCCCGGTGCCGACATCGTCGCCGGGTATCGCGACCAGTTCCCGGACCCCGAGGACGAATCGTCCGGCACCTCGGACGGCGGGATGCGCGACCTCGGGGCGCTCGAGGACGAGACGGCCGACTACGACGGCGACGCGGAACCACAGGACACGCCGCGGCGTCCGACCTCACAGCCCGCGCGCGACGAGCGTGACGACGATGACGAGGACTTCGGCGGTTCGGTCTTCCGCTGACCGAACACCGACGAGGAGGGGAACGTCGAATGGCACCGCCGGATTCCGGTTTCGGCACCGACACCGACCAGCTGCGACGGCATGCGGCGACGATCGCGGGGAAGGCCGAGTCCGTCGGCACGGCGGCCGAGGCCGCCTCTCACGTGGCCGACCTCGACGACGCCTACGGGATTCTGTGCCAGATGTTCATGCTGCCGCAGATCCTCAAAGGCCCGCAGGACCGCTGCGCCCAGATGATCAAGGATGCGCAGCAGGAACTGCACAAGCTGGAGAAGTCGATCACGACTGCGGCGAAGAAGTACGACGAGCAGGAGCAGGAACTGCTCGACCGGTTGCGGGAGGTCCTCGAGAAGCTCGGCAGGTCGGGCGAGTTCGATTCACCGGGCGGAAGTGCCCCGTCGATGCCGACACCGCCGCCTCCGCCGGGTGCGCCGCAACCCGCACCGATGCCCACGCCGCCTCCGGGCGGTGGAGCGCCGGGCCCCGCGCCCATGCCGACACCGCAGCAGCCGACCTCGCCCCCGGGTGGCGGGACGCCGCAGCCCGCGCCCATGCCGGCCCCGCACCGCCCGGACGGTGGCGTGCCGCCCGCACCCATGCCGAATCCGATGCCTTCGCCGCAGAACCCGCAGCCCGCGCCCATGCCGAACCCGGTCGAGCCGCCGCCGAACCCGCCAGAGGAAGTGTGAGCCGATGTCCTCACCCATGGACGCGTCGTCGGACAACCCGCTCGTCGACGACGGTACGGACCTCCGGAACGAGTACGACGTCTTCGACAACCCGCTGAACGCGATCGGTGGGGCGGCGATGCTGCTCCCCCTGAACCCGGCTTCCCTGCTGATCGGCGCCGCGACCGGCCAGTTCGACAACATGGGCGGCGACAGTGCCGGCGACGTCGCGTACAACCTGTCCAAGGGGACGGCGCTCCAGACGGTCGGCGACGTCGCAACCCAGATCGAGGGCGGTGACTGGGCTTCCGCCGTCACGAGCACGATCGGCCTCGGCGTCGACATCGCCGCCGCCATCAGTGACCCCATCGCGGCTGTCGCCGGTCAGCTGATCGGCTGGATGCTGGAGCACGTCGAGCCGTTGCGTCTGATCCTGCACCAGCTCTCCGGCGAGCCGAGCATGGTCGAGGTCTACGGGCAGACGTGGCAGAACATCGGGAACTCCCTCGCCGGGGACCAGGCGGAGTGTGCCCAGGCGTTCACCGAGGAAACGACGGAGTGGACCGGCGCGAGCAAGATGGCCTACACGGTCAAGCTGGCGCAGACGCTGACCGAGATGAGCGCAGCGGCCCGAGCCTCGTTCGCCCTGGAGAAGGCGTCGATGCAGATGGCCCAGGTCGTGTCCGGTGTCCGCGCGTTCGTCCGCGACCTGCTCGCGGGCCTGGCGGGTTCCCTGGTGAGCGCGGCGATCGAGGCCGCGACCGTCGTGCTGGCTCCCGCCGCGGTCAAGTCGATCATCCAGGGCATCGCGAAGGCGTTCTTCCAGGCGTCGAACGCGATCGCTGCACTGGGCGTCGCCATCAGCAGGCTCGGTGCGGTGCTCAGCGAACTGGTCCAGTCCCTCGACGAGGTGACCCGGGCGGGCCAGGCCACGTCCGGCTGACGGCCCTACGCCGGTTCCGGGGCCGCGGTGGCGATCTGGATCAGGTTGCCGCAGGTGTCGTCGAGCACGGCGGTCGTCACCGGGCCCATCTCGACGGGCGGCTGGGTGAACTCCACGCCGAGTGCGATCAGCCGCGCGTACTCGGCGTGCACGTCGTCGACGGTGAACGCGGCGAGCGGGATGCCGTCGGCGCGCAGCGCGTCCCGGTAGGGCTGCACCGCGGGGTGGCCGGACGGTTCGAGGAGCAGTTCCGTGCCCTTCGGGTTCTCCGGCGACACGACGGTCAGCCAGCGCGCGCCGCCGCCCATGTCCACGTCGTGCTTGGTGCGGAAGCCCAGGACGTCGGTGTAGAAGCGGTGGGCTTTCTCCTGGTCGTCGACGAAGACGCTCGTCAGCTCGATCCGCATGGTCGGCTCCGTTTCGGTGTCGGGTCGGTGTGTCAGGTCGCCGGTCGCTCGCCGGTCGGGCCGGTGGCGGCCGTGCCGGTGGCGGCCGTGTCGGTGGTTGCGGGATCGGCCGACGGGTCGGCCGGTGGTGCCGTGGGCCGGTCGAGCCACCGCACCGCGATCTGTTCGAGCGGTGCGGTGTCCAGGTAGTGGTACTTGTACCGGCCGTCGCGCCGGGTCTCGACCAGGCCGGCGGCCTCGAGGACGTCGAGGTGCTGCGAGATCGCCTGCCTGGACGAGGCGAGCCCGTGTTTCGTCGACAGTCGGCCGCAGAGTTCGAACAACGTCTGGCCGGTGCGTTCGGTCAGTTCGTCGAGGATCGTCCTCCGGGTCGGATCGGCGAGTGCCTTGAAGACGTCGGCCACACCGACGACAATAGGCAAGCAGGCACTTGCATGTAAACGGCCGCGGCGAGCCTCAGCCGAACACCTCGTCCCACGCGGCGGCGACCTGGTGCGCGCACGTCTCCGGTGTGACCCCGCCGACGCCGGTGCCGAGCCCGGGCAGTGCGATCGTGCTGACGACGGCGCGCAGCGGCACCGCTCCGCCGCCGGCCTCGTCCGCCGGGTCGACCCCGTCGGCGCCTTCGGTGGTGTCGGCCGTGCCCTCGGCCCACAGCGTGAACACGGCCTTCGCCGCGAGGTAGGGATGCACGGTGTCCGGGGGCAGCTGCTCACCGGGTTCGCGCATGGTCGGTGCGCTGATCAGCCACGTGGGCATCGGCTCCCCGGTCGGCACGGCGAGCGCTTCGCCGACGGGCAGCTCTCCACCGTGGTAGGCCAGCACCGCGCTCCGCACGCGCTGTTCGATGCCGGGAAACGCCTTGGCGTACATCGCGTCGATGCCCCCGCGCATCCAGCCGTACGAGTTGGCGGGGCTGACGACGGCGTCCGCACCGACGTCGAGCACCGAGCCGTGGTGGACGCTCACCGGTCCGGAGACCTTGCCCGCCACCGACTCCCACGCACGGGCCAACGGCTCGTCGACTGCGCACAGCACGACCTCCGGTGCGGCCGGTCGGCGGTCTGCACCGGTCACGTCAGCCACACCATTCCACGTTATATGGGTGCCTGATTCGGCGGTCACCCGTCCAGGATCGCAAATACTCGCGAGTTGTGTAACGGGCTGTGGGAGTGAACATTTTCGCGATCGGTAACCTTGCCGGTTGTGGTACGCATAGCGTTCTTCGGTCCGGAAGGCACTTTCACCGAGCAGGCGGCGCGGAATCTCGCCTGCGGTGATCAGCTGTTCCCGGTGGAGACAATCCCAGCAGCTTTCGACGCCGTTCGCAGCGGCGCGGCCGAGGGCGCGTGCGTGCCCGTCGAGAATTCCGTCGAGGGCCCCGTCACGGCGACACTCGACAGCGCCGTCACCGGCGACCCCCTCGTGGCGGTCGCCGAGGCGCTGCTCCCGATCCGGTTCAGTGTCCTGACCCGCGCCGACGCGCCCGATCCGCCGCGCACCGTCGCCAGCCACCCTCACGCGCTGGCGCAGGTCCGTGGCTGGCTGGAAGAACACCTGCCCGGCGCCGAGCACCGGGTGGCGTCGTCGACGGCGGGAGCCGCGGTGGGCGTGCTCGAGGGTCGGTACGACGCCGCGGTGGTCGCACCGGTCGCCGTGGAGCACTACCCGCTGCGCGTGCTGGCCACGGACGTCGCCGACCTGGCCGACGCGCGCACCCGCTTCCTCCTGTTGCGCAGGCCGGGCGGACTGCCCGAGCCGACGGGTGCCGACCGGACGTCGATCGTCGTGGCCGCGGCCAACCGCACCGGTTCGCTCGCGGGCCTGCTCGCCGAGCTCGCCATGCGCGGTATCAACCTCACGCGTCTCGACGCCAGGCCGGTCAAGGGCGACTACGGCACCTACCGGTTCTTCTTCGACTTCGAAGGTCACGTCGCCGAGCCGCGCATCGCCGACGCCCTCGCCGCGCTGCGCAGGCGTTCCACCGAGGTGCGGTTCCTCGGTTCGCACCCGCGCGCCGACGGTGTGGCCGCCACGCTCGAACCCGGCGCGGGTAACGACGACTTCGCCGCGGCCGACGCCTGGGTGGAGGCCGTCAGGAAGGGAGAACTCGCGTGAGGCTGTATCTGGTGCGGCACGCCCAGAGTGAGGCGAACGTCCGCAAGATCCTCGACACCGCGTTGCCGGGGCCGCCGCTGACCGACCTGGGCAGGCAGCAGGCCCACGACCTGGCGGCCCGACTGGGCGAGGAGCCCATCGCGGCGGTGTACGCCTCGCACGCCACGCGCGCCCAGCAGACCGCCCGGCCGTTGGCGGACGCGCTGTCGCTCGACGTGACGCCGCTTCCCGGCGTGCACGAGGTCAGCGTCGGCGACCTCGAAGGCCGCGGCGACCAGGAGGCGCTCGAGCTGTACGGCAAGGTCGTCCGGCAGTGGCTCGACGGGCGGCTGGACGTGCCGTTGCCCGGCGGCGAGACCGGCGACGACGTGCGCAAGCGGTACGTCGAGGCGATCAGCGGGCTCCGCAGCAGGCACTACGGCTCCGACGAGGCGGTCGTCGTGGTGAGTCACGGTGGTGCGATCCGGTTCGGCGCCGAATGGCTGGCGGGGAATGTGACCTCCGACATCGCCGACAACGGTCTGCTGCCCAACACCGCGGTCGTCCGGTTGGACGCCGACGCGAGCGGCGGCTGGCGTTGCTCCGAATGGGCGGGTATCGCCGTCGGGAATTGATTTCCGCGCCCGGGCCTGGGGCGGTGCGCAAAGGTCCGCCGCGGTGGTGTGGAGTGCCTCCCGGACGGTGTCCTCACCGCAAAGCTGCGGTATCGAACGGGTGAAACCGGCACGGCTGCGGTTCGGGAAAGTGCTGCTGAACACATCCCGCGTCGTTCGGGGGAAGGTTGCGGGGAAGTGGCCGGGAACCGCTGTCGCCCCATTTGCCGACGGCCGTTAATTGTTATCCCACCTTGACCCCCTGCGGGAAAGTTCCGCGCAACCGAAGCGTGCGTGAAACGTCTTCCGGGTAGCCGAGATTCCGGCAAGGGAGGCGCGTGATGAACAAGATTCGTGAAACCGCTTCGCACAAGTCGCTCGTCGCGGGGGCGGCGATTCTGGCCCTCGTTCTCGCCGGTTGTGGTGGACCGCCGGGAACGTCCGATGCATCCGGGGAGGGGCAGCAGGCGCCGTCGGCCGCACCCGCCGCGAACGGCCCCGGAGACTCGTCCACCACGGCAGACGCAGGCACGTCCGACGCCGGCGCCCGCGGCGGCTCGGGCGACCGGTCGGGCGGTGACGACTCCCGCAGTGACGACTCGGGCGGTGACGCTCCTCGCCAGGACGCGCCGAAACAGGCGGTGCCGTCCGGTGACCGGGGCGGATCCGCCGGCACCTGCCTCGCCGCCGACCTCGAACTCGCACTCGGCGCTGGGGAGGGCACCGCGGGCACGCACTACCGTCCGCTGCGCTTCACCAACGTGTCCGACTCGCCGTGTGTGATCCACGGCTTCCCCGGCGTCTCGTACGTCGCGGGCGACGACGGTCATCAGGTCGGCACCGCCGCCTACCGCACCGGCGCGAAGGGCGACCCGGTGACGCTCCGGCCGGGCAGCACCGCGCACGCCGACGTCGGGTTCGTGCAGGTCCGCAACTACGACCCGGCCGAGTGCAAGCCGACCCCGGTCCGCGGCCTCCGGGTGTACCCGCCGCACGAGACGAACTCGATGTACGTCCGCGCTCCTGGCACGGGGTGCGCCGAGTTCCCCGACGGGCAGCAACTCACCGTCGCGACCGTCGAGCCCGGCCGCTGACGGACGGCGGTGCGGCCCGCGGGCGCCGGTGGCGGCCGGTGCCCGCGGCCGTGCGCCGTGCGGCGGACGTGTCGCGGCTGCTCAGGCCCGGCTGCGCCGGCTGCCCGCTCGGCGGTCCAGCAGCAGGACCGCGGTGATCGTGACGACACCGAGCGCGATCTGGCAGGCGCCGGAGAACGCGAACGTCGCGCTCGTCGAGCCCAGCAGGGTCGTCAACAGTCCGCCGAGCAGGGCGCCGACGGGCAGCATGCCCCACACCACGGCGCGCCACACGCCGAGCACCCTGCCCAGCAGCTCGGCGGGCACGAGGCGGTGGCGCGTCGTGGCCAGCAGCACGTTGGCGACGACGACGGCGCCCGCGAAGACCCCGAACAGCACGGCACTGACGACGGGCTGGGCCGACAGGCCCATCGCGACGAACGCGCCGCCGGCCGCAGCCATCGACCAGGCGAGGACGTGGCGACCGCGGAACCGGTCGACCAGCCGCGACGCGACCGCCGCGCCCGCCAGTCCGCCGATGCCGCCCACGAGGCCGAACACGCCGAAGGCCGCCTCGGTGAGGGAGAGGTCCTCGAGCGCGTACAGCACCAGCTGGGCCTGCGCGAGCTCCGAGGTCAACGCCAGCCCGCCCGCGGCGACGACGAGTCGCCACATGACCGGGTCGCGAACGAGCCAGCGCAGGCCGTCGGCGAGGTCGGAGCGCAGCGTGGCGGTGGGCCGGTCCTGCGTCTCGGGTGAGGACCGCTGCGGGCGGAAGCTGCCCGCCAACGCGAGGAGCAGCGCCGCGCCGATCGCGAACGACGCCGACGTCAGCAGGAACGGGAACGCCGCGAACACCGCGAACGTGAGACTGCCCAGCGGCCCGCCCGCGAACGTCTGCCCCACGATCTCGGTGGCCTGCAGCTTGCTGTTGGCACCCGACAGGCCGTTGCTGTCCACCACCGACGGGATCAGCACGTTCGCCGCGCTGTCGGCCACGACCTCCGCCACGCCCACAACGAGCGCGCCGACGTAGATCAGCCATATCGACGCCGAGTCCGTCAGCACCAGCACGGTCATGCCGCCGATCGCAGCCGCCCGCGCGGTGTTGGCCAGCACGATCGCCTTGCGCCGGTCGACGCGGTCCAGCAGCGCACCCGCCAGCACCGCGAGCAGCAGCCACGGCAGGAACTGGGCGGCCGACAGCCCGGCGATCAACACCGGGTCGCGCGTGACCGTGGCGGCGAGGAGGGGGAAAGCGACCTTGGCGATACCGTCGCCGAGGTTGGCGGCGAGGTTGGCGCCCAGCAGCAGGGGTAGGCCGCGGCGGGCGGGGGCCGGAGAAGTCACTGTTGTGGTCGAGTCGTGCGCCATCGTGTTCGAGCAGAGCGTGCCGGGGCGGCAACCGCCAGTAATCCTACCCTTTCGGGCGAACGTCGCAGAGCGAATCGCGACTTTCGCAGGGGGCCGGGTGGATCAGCCCCAGCCCAGCTCGTGCAGTTTCGCGTCGTCGATGCCGAAATGGTGCGCGATCTCGTGCACCACGGTGATCAGCACTTCTTCGACGACGTCGTCCTCGGTGTCGCAGATGCTCAGGATCGGCCCACGGTAGATCGAGATGCGGTCCGGCAGGACACCGCCGTAGTCGTGACCGCGGTCGGGGAGCGCGACGCCGTGGTACAGCCCGAGGATGTCGGGTTCTTCCTCGTTGTGTTCCTCGACGAGCACGACGACGTTGTCCATCGCGCTCGCGAACTGCTCCGGAACCCGGTCGAGTGCGGACGCGACGAGCTCCTCGAAGCGCTCCAGCGGCATGTCGACGGCCACGGGCGGTCAGCCCCCGTTCCCGTCGCCGCTCACGTCGCCGCCGATGTCGACGCCGGCGTCACCCCCGATGTCGACACCCGCTCCACCGGAGTCGGACCCCGAGCCCGTGTCGCCGCCGCTGCCCTCGGACCCGCTGCCCTCGGACCCGCTGCCGTCGCCCGAGCCGTCAGAGCCACCGCCGTTGCTGCCGTCGGAGCCGGACTCGCCGTCCGACTCCTGTGACGAGTTGTCGCCGCCGCCCTGCGACGGTCGGGGTGTCGTCTCGGCGTCCTTCGACACGCTGCCGCGGATCGACGCCAGTCCGCTCTTGTCCTCGAGGAGCGCCCCGACCTTGCAGTTCACGAGCTTCGAGCCCGCCTGCCAGCTCTCCTTCGTGCGGGTGTCCCACGCGGTGATCAGGCCCTGTTTGCGCAGGTCGGCGTCTCCGGAGTAGTCGTCGGCGAGCTTGTTGCACCGCTTGTCGAGGAACTCGTTCTGCTCCTTCTGCGACGGGAACGCCTCGTACTCCTCGCCCAGGTCGACGACAGCGACCATCTCGTACGAGTGCGGCTCGGCGCAGTCGACGGGATCGCCCGGTGACTTGTCCTCGATGCCGAGGCAGGTGCCCTTCTCCCACACGTTCGACTGGTCGATCTCGGCGGCGGGCGCCTCGAGGGGCTGCAGGGAACCGCCTGGTGCGGTGCGCTGGAGGCCGCAGTGCATCCGCCGGTCGCCGGAGTTCCACTGGCGCTCGTCGGGCTGCAGCAGTCCGAGGCTGAGCTTGCCCTCCGGGTCCAGCGGCCCGTCGAGGTAGTCGCGGGCCTTCTGGCCGCAGCGTTGCGTGGTGAGCGTGCGCCACGTCGCCGCGTCGGGAATCGGGGCGTTGCGCCCGTACTGGTCGGAGATGTCGACCGAGCCGATGACCTCGAACAGGTGCGGCCGGGAACAGTCGACCTCGCGGATGTCGGCCGCGTCGGCGGCCTGCCAGGTCAGACAGGTGCCCGCGGGGGAGCTGAACGCCTCGTAGCGGGCCTGCGCGGCCTTCTCCGCGCGGGCCTCGGTGCGTTCCTCCTCGGTCTCGAATCCCCAGCCCAGCAGCCACGAGAGCGACATCGCGGCGATGGCGCCCACGAACACACCCGCGACCAGGACACGGGTGCGGCGCGCAGATTTCGTGCGCGTCGGCTTCTCCGGATGGAACCGGCGGGGCTCTTCGGACATCCATTCCATGATGCCTGCTCGTGACAGCGGTTGCGCGCGGGTCGCTAGGGTTGGAACCGACCTCGGACGGGTGATGGCCCGGCGGTCGGGTGAACGGAGCCGGCGGCCGGACCGGGTCGGAGGGACAAGGCCGCCAACAGGACGTCGTCACAGGGACGCCGTCAACGGGACGGCGCCGTCACAGCGACGGCGCCGCCAACAGGACAAGGTGCCGACATGTGGAGCCTTCGGGAATGAGCGACGAGAACAACACGGCTGGGGGGTCGCCGGGCGGCCCGGAGCCACAGGGGCCACAGGGGCAGATGCGGTTCCAGGATCCGTCGAGCACGGAGCCGCGTGAGCCGACGTTGGCCGAGCAGCGGGCGCGCCAGCAGGCGGTGGTCGCCGAGCAGGAACGGGCGGCGCAGGCCGAACAGGCGCGGATCGCGGCGGAGCAGAAGTCGGACACCCGGCGCAAGCTGTTCATCGGCAGCGGTGTCGGGCTGGGCCTGGTCGGCCTGGTCGCGGGCTGGTACCTCGTCAAGCCCGAAGAGGTCACCGCGGTCTGCACCGACGCCGACGGCACGGTTGTCTCCGACGACGACTACTGCGACGAGGACTACGTCGAGAGTCACGGCGGCTACACCAGCGGCGGGTTCATGTTCCTGCCGATGCCGGGCGGTGGTTACCAGCAGTACCGCTACAACTACGGTGGCAGCGGCACCCCCGGGACCCAGGTGCAGGGCGGTTCGTACACCAAGCCCGGCGGGGCCAACATCTCCACGCGGTCGGGCAAGACCGTCCAGCGGGGCGGGTTCGGCGTCAGCGGCGGCAGCTTCGGCAAGAGCGGAGCCTGACCCGGTGCAGCGATCCACTTCCGCACCCCGCGCCGACTGGCAGCGCACCGTCGAACAGCAGGGACTCGTGTTCGGCACCCCGGCGCGTTACGGCGACGGCAAGGCCCGGCCCTACTGGGACGAGTCGGTCCACTACGTCATCCCGATGGACGAGGTGCTCGCGCTCGAGGCCGACGTCGAGCTGCTCCACTCGATGTGCCTGGACGCCGTGGACCACGTGGTGACCGCCGAGCGGTACCGCGAGTTCGGGCTGCCCGAATGGCTGTGGCCACACATCGCCGAGTCGTGGAAACGGCAGGACCCGCACCTCTACGGCCGGTTCGACCTGCGCTACGACGGCCGCGGCCCCGCCAAGCTGCTGGAGTACAACGCCGACACGCCGAGTTCGCTGCTCGAGGCGGCGATCCTGCAGTGGCACTGGAAGACCGAGGTCTTTCCCGACTCCGACCAGTGGAACTCGCTGCACGAACAGCTCGTCGAGCGCTGGCAGCACGTCGGCGGGCTGTTGCCGTCGAAGGAGGTCCACTTCACGTGGTCGAGCGCCGACACCAGCGGTGAGGACCACATCACCACGACGTACCTGCAGGAGACGGCCGCCGAGGCCGGGCTCGACACGGTCGCGCTCGCCATCGAGGAGATCGGCTGGGATCCGCTGCTGAAGCGGTTCGTCGACCTCGAAGAGGCGCCCATGGGCACGGTCGTGAAGAACTACCCGTGGGAATGGATCGTCGAGGAGGAGTTCGGCCGGTACGCCGCCGAATCGCTGCCGCAGACGCTGTGGGTCGAACCGCTGTGGAAGACCCTGCTGTCCAACAAGGCGCTGCTCGGCATCCTCTGGGAGAACTATCCCGGGCATCCCAACCTGCTGCCCGCGTTCAACGACCAGCCGGGCCTGCTCACCGAGTACGTGCGCAAGCCCAAGCTCGGCAGGGAGGGTGCGAACGTGCAGATCGTCGCGCCCGGGTACGAAACCGAGACCGCGGGCGTCTACGGCGCGGAGGGGTACACCTTCCAGGCGTTCGACCCGCTGCCCGAGTTCGACGGTTTCCGGCCCGCACTGGGCGCCTGGATCGTCGGCGACAACGCGGCGGGGCTGGGGATCCGCGAGACGGCGGGGCTCGTCACCGACGACGGCGCCGCGTTCGTCCCGCACCGCATCCCCGAGTGACCGCCACCGATCGACACCGCCTCCGGCGGGTGCCCGTCTCCTGCGGACCGAGCGCCGGGAGAGCCGCACCGGCCGGAGCCGACCTTTCCGATACTCGACCAAGGGAGAGTTCCACGTGAACGTCGCACTGTCCGAAGGCTTCTTCGGAGACATCGCCTGGGGCATCGGGGCCATCGCGCTGTACGCGATCGTCGGCCTGCTGCTGATGTTCATCGGCTTCTACGCGATCGACTTCACCACACCGGGCAAGCTGTCGGAGCTCGTGCGCCGCGGACTGCCGAACGCGGTGATCGTCACCTCGTCCGGGCTGCTGTCGATGGCGTTCATCGTCGTCGTCGCGATCTGGGCCTCCACCGGCGACCTCGCCGAGGGCCTGATCATGTCGCTGGTGTTCGGGTTCGTCGGCATCGTCGTGCAGGTCGCCGCGGTGCGGGTGCTCGAGTTCGCCACCCGCATCGACGTCCGTTCGACCATCGAGAGCGACCGTTTCGCCCCGGCGAGCCTCGTCGTCGCGGCTGCCCACCTGGCGCTCGGCCTCGTCGTGGCCGTCGCGATCTCCTAGTCGCTCCGCCCGGCCGCACGCCGCCGACGGGGCCGTGGATGCGCTCTCGTGACCCGACCGTCTCGTGATCGTTTCGCGGGGTTGTCAGGTGCCTCTGACGCGCTACGGTGGCGGCGTGCGGCTATTGCGGACTCCAGATGATCGTTTCGAGAACCTCCCCGGCTTCGATTTCCCCGAGCGGTACGCCGAGATCGAGAGCGAGGAGACCGGCATAGTCCGCATCGGATACGTCGAGGCGGGCCCCGCCGACGGTCCGGTCGTGCTGCTCCTGCACGGCGAGCCCAGCTGGTCGTATCTGTATCGGAAGATGCTGCCGGTACTCGCCGACGCCGGCATCCGCGCGATCGCACCGGACCTCGTCGGCTTCGGCCGGTCGGACAAGCCCGCCGATGTCGCCGATCACACCTATGCGGCGCACGTCGAATGGATGCGCGCGTTCGCGTTCGACGCCCTGGACCTGCGCGACGTCACGCTCGTCGGCCAGGACTGGGGCGGGCTGATCGGCCTGCGCCTCGTCGCCGAGCACCCCGAGCGGTTCGCGGGCGTCGTGCCCGCCAACACGGGACTGCCGACGGGCGACGAGGGCATGCCCGACGTGTGGTGGTCGTTCCACGACGCCGTCGAGAAGGCGCAGGTACTCGACGTCGGCCGGTTCGTGCAGTCCGGCTGCGTCACGGAGCTGACGGAGGAGGAACGGGCCGCCTACGACGCGCCGTTCCCGAACGAGATGTACAAGGCGGGTCCGCGGGCGATGCCGTCGCTGGTGCCGACCACGCCGGAGGACCCGGCGACGGCGGCCAACCGCGCGGCGCGCGCCACGCTCGGCAAGCTGTCGATCCCGATGCTGGTCGCGTTCTCCGACAGCGACCCGATCACCGCGGGTATGCGGCCCGTGCTGGAACGCCTGCCGGGCGCCGAGGGCCGCGAGCACCCGGTCATCAACGACGCGGGCCACTTCCTCCAGGAGGACGGCGGACCCCGGCTGGCCGCCGAGATCGCGAGCTTCGTCCGCTCCCTGTAACCCGCGCCTCCCGCCCGTGTTGCAGTTCCCGGGGCCCGTGTTGCGGTCTCGGGGGACCGTGTTGTGCATCGCGGGGCTCGTGTTGCGGTCTCGGGGGCACGCGATGCGGCTTCGGGGAGTCGTGTTGCGGGTTGCGGGGCGGGATCGTCCCGGCCAGGTGACGCGATCGGTCGTCGCGGCCGTGCCTCGGCGGAGCGCCGCCGGGCGGGCCGTCTACCCTCAGGGGCGTGATCGACCTCAGGATTCTGCGCGAAGACCCGGACCTGCTGCGCGCCTCGCAGCGGGCCCGCGGCGAGGACCAGGGCGTCGTCGACCGGTTGCTGTCCCTGGACGGCGAACGCAGGTCCGCGATCGCGACCGCCGACCAGCTGCGCGCCGAGCACAAGGCACTGGGTAAGCAGATCGGCAAGGCCTCCGGTGACGAGCGGGAGGCGCTGCTGGCCAAGGGCAAGGAGCTCGCCGCGCAGGTCAAGGAGGCCGAGGCCGAGCAGTCCCGCGCGAGCGACGAGTTCGAGCAACTGCACCGCGTGGTGCCCAACCTGATCATCGACGGCGTGCCCGCGGGCGGCGAGGACGACTTCGAGGTGCTCAAGCACGTCGGCACGCCGCGCGAGTTCGACTTCACCCCGCGCGACCACCTCGACCTCGGCGAGCGCCTCGGTGCGATCGACATGGAGCGGGGCGCGAAGGTGTCGGGCGCCCGGTTCTACTTCCTGACCGGGGTCGGCGCGCAGCTGCAGCTCGCGTTGCTGAACATGGCCGCCGCGCAGGCGGGCGCCACCGGGTTCGAGCTCATGGTGCCGCCGGTGCTGGTGCGCCCGGAGATCATGGGCGGCACCGGCTTCCTCGGCGCGCACGCCGACGAGGTGTACAACCTCGGCGACGACGACCTGTACCTCGTCGGCACGTCGGAGGTGCCGCTGGCCGGGTACCACGCCGACGAGATCATCGACCTCGGCGCGGGCGCCAAGCGCTACGCGGGGTGGTCGACGTGCTTCCGCCGCGAGGCGGGTTCGTACGGCAAGGACACGCGCGGCATCCTCCGGGTGCACCAGTTCGACAAGATCGAGATGTTCGTCTACTGCAGGCCCGAGGACGCCGAGGCAGAACACGAGAAGCTGCTGGCGTTCGAGGAGGACATGCTCGCCAAGATCGAGGTGCCGTACCGCGTGATCGACACCGCGGCGGGCGACCTCGGCACGAGCGCGGCCCGCAAGTTCGACTGCGAGGCGTGGCTCCCGACGCAGGAGACGTACCGCGAGCTGACGTCGACGTCGAACTGCACGACGTTCCAGGCCCGCAGGCTCGGCGTGCGCTACCGGGACGGAAACGGCAAGCCGCAGACCGCGGCCACGCTCAACGGCACCCTCGCGACGACGCGGTGGCTGGTGGCGATCCTGGAGAACCACCAGCTCGCCGACGGTTCCGTCCGGGTGCCGGAAGCGATGCGCCCGTTCCTAGGCGGCCGTGAGGTCCTCTCCCCGGTCGGCGAATAGCGATCCGGGCGCGTCGACGCCGATCACGCCTGCGTCGCGCATCGCGGCCCACATCGTGACCTGGTTCGCGGTGAGCACGGGCACCTCGAGTTGCGCTTCGAGCGGCGCGATGAGGTCGTACGTCGGCACGTTGGTGCACGCGACGAACACCGCGTCCGCCCCGATGGTGTCGACAGTGGACACTGCAGTTCGGACGTCGGCGTACGACGTCTTCCAGATCCCGCCGCTGAGGCCGAGGTCGAACCGGGCGGTCGTGGTGATGTCGAACGCGGCGAGGAAGTCGACGAGCTTGTCGGTGACGGCGTCGACGTACGGGGTCACCAGCGCGACGCGCTGTGCGCCGACCTCGGTGAGCGCGGCGACCGTGGCGCCCGACGTCGTGACGGCGGCGGGCGCGCCCGCGTCGAGCATCGCGGCGACGATCGCGGCCTCGCCTGCGGCGCCGTCGACGAAACTTCCGGAACTGCACGAGTAGGCGACCGCACTCGGTTCCGGCGCGAGGACGTCGCGCGTGGCGTTGCGGACACCACGGGGATCGCTGAGCGCGGTGGCGAGCTGTACCGACACCGGATCGGACAGGTACGGCAGGCGAGTGGTGTACAGGTCGACGTGGGCGGGCAGCCATCGCCACAGTTCCCGGTCGAGGGCGAAGTCGAACGGGGCCACGAGGCCGATGCCCGTGGGGGCCGGCTCGACCGGGCGGATCATGCAGTCGTCGGACACAGATCTCACGGTAGGGCCGCACCGGGACGCAGGTGCGTTACAGCGCAGAAAAATCTCCGACGAATTTTCCCGCCGCGACCTCGCCGACCGCCACCTGCGACCGCGGACTCAGGCCTGCGTGCTGTCGGCGATGTGGCGGGCGATCTCGAGGGCGCTGGTGGCGGCAGGGGACGGGGCGTTGAGGATGTGCACCTGCCCGGGCGCGCGGTCGATGACGAAGTCCTCGGCGAGGCCGCCGTCCGGCAGCACCGCCTGCGCGCGCACGCCCGCGCCGTGGCGCACGATGTCGTCGGGCCCGACGACGGGCACGAGCCTCGCCAAACTCCGGGCGAACCGCTTGCGGGACAGCGAACGCCGCACCTCGTCCCATCCCACGGGGAACGCGAACCGGCGGGCCAGCCGCCACGACCCGGCGAACCGGGCCACGTCGGCGACGTCGCGCGGGGAGACGTCCCGCCACCGGTAGCCCTCGCGGCGCAGCGCCAGCACCGCGTTGGGTCCGGCGTGGACACTGCCGTCGAGCATCCGTGTCAGATGCACGCCGAGGAACGGCAGCGACGGATCCGGCACCGGGTAGATCAGCCCGCGCACGAGATGTCGCTTCTCGGGGCTCAGCTCGTAGTACTCGCCGCGGAACGGCACGATCCGCGCCCGCGGCCGCACCCCGGCGAGCTCGGCGACCCGGTCGGCGTGCAGCCCGGCACAGTTGACCAGCACGTCCGCGCGGAGCGTCCCCGGCCGGAACCGCCCGAGGACGTCTCCGTGGCGACGTCGACGCCCCCGCCCGGCCGCGGCCGGATCGCCACCGCACGGCTGCCCGGTCGCAGGTCGGCACCCGCCGACGTCGACAGCCGTGCGAGCGTCTCGCACACGGCCGGGAAGTCGATGATCCCGGTGGTCTCGACGCGCAGCGCCTCGACGCACGACACCTCGGGTTCGTACTCCCGCGCCTCGGCGGGGCCGATCAGCCGCGCCGGCACGCCGTTCGCCTCCGCCCGTTCGGCAAGGACGTGCAGCGCCGCGCGTTCCGACGGCTGCGTGGCCACGACGAGTTTGCCGCACACCTCCGCCGGAACCCCGTGTTCGCGGGCGAACGCCAGAATCGACCGGTTGCCCGCCACCGACATCCGGGCCTTGTGCGACCCGGGTTTGTAGTAGAGACCCGCGTGGACGACGTTCGAGTTGTTGCCCGTCTGATGCGCCGCCCAGCGATCCTCCTTCTCGAGGAGCGTCACCTCGTCGCCGCGCACGGTCAGCTCGCGCGCGACGGCCAGGCCGAGAATCCCGCCGCCGATCACCACAACCCGTCGCATGGCCGACGACGGTAGCGGCCCCGAACCGGCGTCCTCACGCGGTGGTGGCGAGGTCGCGGCGGGCGAACCCCGCGGTTCCCGCGACGGTCAGCGCCGTCGCGAGCAGCAGCATCACCACCGGTGCCGTCAGCGCCACCTCGCCGCCCGGCAGTTGCGGCGTGAGTTCGAACGGCGACAGGTCGACCGCCCACGCGGGGAACCGGAACGCGGGTCCGAGCAGCGACGCGACGGCGGCCACCGCGAGCGCGCCCCACGCCACAGGGGCCGACCGTGGCGCCATGCCGAACAGCGCCACCGCGAGTCCGCCGAACAGCCACACCGCGGGCAGGTAGGCGACCGCCGAACCGAGGATCCGCGGCAACTGGGCGGCGTCTCCCGCGGCGACGGCGTACACGGCACCCGCGCTCGCACCGCCGAGCACCAGCAGTGCCGCGCTCGCCACCGCCGGAACGGCCAGCTGCGCCGACGTCCATCGGGCGCGGCTGACCGCGCCTGCCAACAGCGGTTCGACGTGTCCGGCCCGCTCCTCCCCGCGGCCGCGCAGCACGGCCGCGACGAGGTAGCCGCTGACCGCCAGCGCGAGCAGCAACGCGGTCATGCGGAAGAAGACGTCGGTCAGCTCCTCGGCGGCCGAACCGCCGAGCGCTGCCAGCAGATCCGGGTTGTCGGCGAGCATGTCCCCGGTCTGGTCGGCGGCCGCCCCCATGGCCCCGCCCGCGACGAGCACGCCTGCCGCCCAGCCCGCGATCCCGCTCCGTTGCAGCCGCCACACCAGGCCGAGCCTCGTCGTCAGCCCGGCGGACGCCCGCGCCGGTCCCGGTTTACGGGACGTCATGCCCTCGCCCAGATCCCGATGCGACTCCAGCGTGAACGCGCCGAGCACGCACGCCGCCGCCAAGCCGCTGACGAGCAGCAGCGGCCACCACCGCTCGTCGGCGAACGGCCGGGTCGCCTGCGCCCAGCCGACCGGGGACGACCACGACAACGTGCCGTCCCCGATGTCGCCCGCCGCCCGCGCGAGGTAGGCGGCACCGAACACCGCGCCCGCGATCGCCTGAGCCCCGCGCGCATGATCGGCCACCTGCGTGGCCACCGCCGTGACGGCCGCGAACACGAGCCCGATCGCAGTGAGCGCCGCCCCGAACGTCACGCTGCCCGGCCACGGCAGGCCCTGCGTGCCCAGCGCGACGGCGACCGCACCGCCGACGGCGGCGTTGAACCCGGCCGCCACCAGCAGCGTCGCCGCGAGCGCCGCGTGCCGTCCGACGACCGCCGCCCGCAACAACTCGACCCGCCCGAGTTCCTCCTCGGCGCGCGTGTTCCGGCCCACGAGGAAGACGTTGCACAGCGCGATGCCGATGGCGATGAAGCCGCCGACCTCGAACACGATCACGCCACCGAGCGTGTGCAGGCCGTGCCCGGGGCCACCGATCGCGATCGCCGCGGGGTTGGCCGCCGTGCGGGCGTAGCCGTCGAGCGAGGCCTGCGTCGGGTAGAGCGATTCGAAAGCGGAGACCGCCGCCAGCGGCAACGCCAGCAGCGCGGCGAACCAGATCGCAAGCCGGACGCGGTCACGGCGCAGCGTCACCCGGACCAGGAGTGCCGTCGCGGCGAAGGTCGGCGGGGTCATCGGGCTGCTCCCTCCCGGGAGTGGCGCGCCGCGGCGGCGCCGTCGGGCGTGTGCACGGCGATGGACCCGGTGGTCGCGGTGTCGTCGTCGTGAGTGTCGTGGTCGTGAGTGCCGTCGTTGGGGGAGCCGTAGTGGCGGAGGAACAGCTCTTCGAGTGACGGCGGCGAGCTGGTCAACGCGGTGATGCCGAACTCGGCGAGGGTGCGCATGGCCTGGTCGAGATGATCGGCGTCGACGTCGAACCGCACGTGGTGTCCGGCGCCGGTGTCCGGGGTGGTGGTGTCGAGGGTCGCGTTGTGTACGCCGGGCAGGTCGTGGATCGCGGTCGCGGGGTGGCGGGTGCGGGCGTCGACGGTGGTGCGCGTGAGGTGCCGCAGGTCGTCGAGCGTGCCGGTTTGGACGGTACGACCTGCGCGGACGATGCTGACGCGGTCGCACAGTGCTTCGACCTCGGCGAGGATGTGACTGGAGAGCAGGACGGTGCGGCCCTCCGCCGCGACTTCCGTGACGCACTCCTGGAACTCGGCTTCCATCAGTGGGTCGAGGCCGGACGTCGGTTCGTCGAGCACCAGCAGTTCGGCGTCGGAGGCCAGCGCCGCCACCAGCGCAACCTTCTGCCGATTGCCTTTCGAGTAGGTGCGTGCCTTCTTGGTGGGGTCGAGTTCGAAGCGTTCGAGCAGTGCGGCGCGTTTGCGCCCGTCGACGCCGCCACGGGCGGCGGCCAGCACGTCGATGACTTCGCCGCCGGTGAGGCTCGGCCAGAGGTGCACGTCGCCGGGGACGTAGGCGAGCCTGCGATGGAGGGTGACGGCGTCGTGCCACGGGTCGCCGCCGAACAGGCTCACTCGCCCGCCGTCTGCCCGCAGCAGGCCGAGCAGGACGCGGATCGTCGTCGACTTGCCCGCTCCGTTGGGTCCGAGGAAGCCGTGGACCTCGCCGGGTTCGACCGTCAGGTCGAGTCCGTCCAGGGCGCGGAATCGGCCGAACTCCTTGATCAGGCCCGCGACGTCGACGGTGGTGGTCGTGCCGGTTCCGCGCATCCGTTGCTCCCGGAGTGGCTCGCATGTGACAGTGACTTTCAATTGGGAGTGACGGTACGGATGGGTCGGGCGCTTCTGCAAGTGACTTCGTATTGAAAGTGACTTTCTGTCGACAGAGTCCAGCAATCGCGGGTGGCTCCTGGCCGGTCCGCAGCCCGGCCGGTCCGCCACCGTGGACCGAGGGCCACGCGAACGGCCGGTGGTGTCGGTGGCCGCAGGGGTGCGGGCGCCGAAATTCGGGAGTCACTATCAGAAGAAAGCAGCTGCTAGCCTCGCGGAGTGGTGGGAGGAGTCGAGTCGCTCCGGGACCGGTATCGGCGCGAACCGGGCCTGCGTGAGCGGAAGAAGCGCAAGGCGATGCGGCACATCCAGGACACGGCACTGCGCCTGTTCGCCGAGCACGGCTTCACGTCCGTGACGATCGAGCGGGTCGCCGACGAGGCCGAGGTCTCGCCCAGCACCGTGTATCGCTATTTCGGCACCAAGGAACAGCTCGTCCTCTACGACGAGGCCGATCCCGACCTGTTGCGGCGCTTCGACGGCCTGCTCAACGACCACGCGCCCGTCGAGGCGCTGCGCCGGGTGCTGAGCGAACTCGGGAACCACCTGCCGGCGGACGAAACGCTGCTGCGGACGCGGATCCACTTCGTGCTGTCCGAACCGTCGGTACGCAAGGCCATGGGCGCTGAGGTCGACCAGATGGAGGCTCTGCTGCGGGACATCCTCGCCATCCACACCGGCCTCGGACTCGACTCCCTGCGCCTGCGGGTGTTCGTGTCCTCGATGGTGCACGCCCTCATCGCGCTGATCGAGTACTGGCACGACACCGGGTATCGCGAACCGCTCGAGGACCTCGTCGACGAGACGTTCACGATGCTCGCGAGCCTCGAGTTGTAGCGGCAGTCGGCCGTCGGCATGCGCTGTCGGGCGGGTACCCGTCCGACAGGTCGTCCGGCCTGGGTACGTTGTCTGCTCGGCCGGTCGATCGGCCGAGGCGGGGATGGGGTGGTCGCCATGATCGCCACAGCCGTGGTGGCGCTGTGGGTGTGCCTCGCGGTGCTGCTCGTCGTGGCGTGGCCCCGGCTGAGTGCTCACCGCGGGTGGCGGCTCGTCACACTCGCCGTCACCCTGGCGGCCTCGCTGGTGCACCAGCTCGCCTACGGCACCGTGCCGGACGAGGCTCACATCGGCTTCCGCTACGCACGCAACATCGCCGAGGGCTACGGGCCGGTGTTCAACCCCGGCGAACCGGTCGAGGGCTACACCGATTTCGCGTGGATCGTGCTCCTGGCGCTGGTCCGGGCGATCACCGGGGCGGACGTCGAACCGGTGGCCGTCACCCTCGGTATCGCCTGCGCGCTCGGCTGCGTGCTCGTCGCCTACACGCTCACGGGACGGATCCTGCGCTGGTCCGGCAGGGCGCCTGCGTTCGCGGTCGCGGCGTCCGTGGTCACTGCCGCGACGGGTGCGCTCGCCGCCTACGGACCGTCCGGACTGTCGACCCCGCTGTTCGTGCTGCTCGTCCTGACGCTGGTGTACACGCTGGTCACCGGCCATGTCGTGCTGGCCGGTGTGGTCGCAGCGCTGGCGGTGATGACGCGTCTCGACGGCGTGGTCGTCGCCGTGGTCGCGGGTTGCTGGCTCGTGATCGCCGCGCTCCGGAGGCGAATGCCGAGGCCGTCGCCCGCCGTGTACGTGGCGGGTGCCGCGGTGCCGCTGGTGCCGTGGGTAGCGTGGCGCCTGACCTACTACGGCGACAGCGTGCCCACGGCCGTCGTGGCGCGCCTCGTCCGGGCCAGTGACTCGCTCGTCGGCCGTTTCGAGGCCGGGTGGACGTACGTCACCGACTTCGCGCTCACCTATCAGGCGTTCCTGCTGATCACAGCGGTGACGATCGGCGTACTGAGCTATCGGCGCCGGTTGCCCGGCGCGACGTACGTGTGGCTGCTGTTCGCTCTCGCCCTCGCGGAGAGCGGATACGTCGTCGCGATCGGCGGGGGCTCGCTGCCCGCGTGGGAGCGGCTCGCGCCCGTGCCGGTGCTGCTGGCCGTCGCCGCGGCGAGTGGCTTCGCGCTGGCCGGTATGCCGCCGGCCGTGGCGAAGGGCACGGCGTCTGCCACGGACCCGGCCCTCCCCACGGACCCGGCCCTCCCCATGGGCACGGCCGCCTCGCGGACGTCGGCCACCGCTCACGGCCCGGCTCCGGGAGCGCCGTCGAGTCCGTCGTCCGAGACGGTGCCGGGCGGTTCCTCCGGAGCGATGCCGACCGGTCGGGGCGTCGCCGTCGTCGCCGTGGTGTTGGCCGGGCTGTCGGTGACGTTCGGGATGACCAGGGCGCTGCCTGCGATGCACGAACTGCGGACCGTCGAGAACGAGTTGGACGAGATCGGCGAATGGCTGGGTGCACGCCTCACCGCGGGAACCGTCGTCAGCGCCGTGCCCGCGGGCGCGTTGGCCGCGGCGGCGGGCCCGCGGCTGTACGTCGTCGACCCGAGCGGCACCACGGACACCCACCTGGCGCGCCATCCCGAGGACCACGCCTACGTCGTGCGCGACCGGATGCCGGCCGTGGTCGTCGACGCGGCCGGGGGATATCTGCCGAGTCGGACGTGCAGCATCCGCACCGAGTACGCGGGCCCCTACGAGGTCGTGCCGTTCCGCCGAGCAGGTGGGGACACGACGGGCGGCCGATGGGTGGAGCTGTACCTGCACAGGCCGCAGGCGGATCTGCTCACCGACCGGCTCGCGGCCGATCCGCGGTTCACGGCCGAGCCCTGCTGAGACCGGCGCCGAGCCGTGCCGAGGCCGGCGCCCCGGGTGTCAGAACCAGCGTTCGAGGACCTGGGCGACGCCGTCCTCGTCGTGTGGTGCGGTGACCTCGTCGGCGACGTCGAGCACGGCCGGGTGCGCGTTCGCGACCGCGACCCCGTGCCCCGCCCACCGCAGCATCTCGACGTCGTTGGGCATGTCGCCGAACGCGATGGTGCCGTCCGCGTCCAGTCCGGCGCGTCGCGCGACCGCGGCGATACCGGTGGCTTTCGTGACGCCGTGCGCGGCCAGTTCGATGAGCCCGGCACCGGACGAGAACGTGACGTCGACGTGCGCGTCGAGGACTTCGCGGGCGGCTCTGGCCATCGCGTCCGACGTCATCTTCGGGTGACTGACCAGCAGCTTCACGGCTGCGTGGCCGAGCACTTCGGCGCGGGAGGCGTGCGATCCCTCGCCGTCGCCCCACGGGTTGTGGTAGCCGGCTTCGATCACGAAGTTGCGCATGTCGTCGTCGACGGCGTGGGTGGCGACACGTTCCGCGCCGAGCGTGCAGCCGGGCAGCGCGTGTTCGAGTGCGTCGGCGACGGTGGCGAGCTGCGCGGGGTCCATCAGGCCGTGGACGTCGACCACGCGGTCGGCGCCGATGTCGTACAGCACGGCGCCGTTGGCGCACACGGCGTAACCGTCGAGGCCGGCCTGCTCGGCGACCTCCGGGATCCACCGCGGCGGGCGGCCCGACACGAGCACCACCGGCACGCCCGTGTCGACCGCGCTGGCGACCACGTCGACCGTGCGCGGGCTCAGGTGCGTGGCCGTCGTCAGCAGCGTGCCGTCGACGTCGGATGCGATGAGGCTCGGTTTCTCCACGATTCCAGTCTCCCAGAGCTTTCGCGCGGGGCCGTCGTGTTCCATGCGACACCCTTTCGGACACATCGACCGGAAGCGGACGCGTCGTGGGATGCCGTCGCAGCGCTGTGAGCGGGCACGACACGCCCGAGTCCACGCGAGGAGCGGGCGCCCACGACAGCGAGGCCGTAGGCCGATAGCGTGTGGCGCCGTGCGCGTTGGCATTGTGATCCTTCCCGAGGACCGCTGGTGGGCGGCCGAGCCGAAGTGGCGGGCCGCGGAGGAGTACGGCTTCGACCACGCCTGGACCTACGACCACCTCGGGTGGCGGAACCTCGTGGACGGGCCGTGGTTCGGCGCCGTGCCGACGTTGACCGCCGCCGCGATGGTGACGTCGCACATCCGGCTGGGCACGTTCGTCACCTCGCCCAACTTTCGGCACCCGCTGCCGTTGATGCGGGAGGTGATCACGCTCGACGACCTGTCGGACGGGCGGTTCATCGTGGGTGTCGGCGCGGGTGGTCTCGGCTACGACGCGACCGTGTTCGACGAGCCGGAGTTGACGGCAGGTCAACGAGCCGACCGGTTCATCGAGTTCACGACCGCGCTCGACGGTCTGCTGCGGGTCGACGGGTTCGACCACTCGGGCGAGTACTACACCGTCAAGGGCGCGCGGAACCTGCCCGGCGCGGTTCAGCATCCCCGTCCGCCGCTCGTGATCGCCGCGAACGGGCCGCGCACGATCCGGTTCGCGGCCACGACCGGTGACGCCTGGTTGACCACGGGACGAAACTCCGACGAACTCGAGTCGTGGTGGAAGGGCGTCGCCGACCTGTCCGCGCGCCTGGACGACGAGCTCGCCGCGGCAGGGCGCGAACCGGCGACGTTGGAGCGTCATCTGAGCCTCGACGCCGCACCGGTGTACTCGCTGACCAGCAAGGAGGCGTTCGTCGACGCCGCGGGCCGCGCCGCCGACCTGGGATTCACCGACATCATGGCGCACTGGCCGCGCAGCTCCAGCCCCTACCAGGGACGCGAAGTCGTGCTGGAGGAAATCGCCGACGATGTGCTGCCCGGCCTGCAGGAGCGCCCTGCGGCCGAATGAACCGCCTGCCCGATTTCCGGAGTTTCTCCGCGTCGTCGCTCGACCGAGTGAGAACCGCGTGAATTGTCGGCGCCGTGGAACCGGGTCTGACGATCTTCCGTCGGTTCTGACGTACGGCGCTGACCACACACGAATCACACGTGGTCATACGGGGGTGTCGGAGCGCGAACCCTCGTGCGGTCGACAGCTGGCCAGGTGAGAGCCGTCAGGGGGACGTCCCGGAAGGAACGGGGGAGCCTCGCCGCACGAGGGTCGCAGCACGTCGGTAGCCTTTTGCACCGTGAGCGCGCTTACCGAAACTCCCAGCAACGGAAATGCCGGTTTCGACGGATACGACCTGGTCGTTGTCGGCTCCGGATTCTTCGGCCTGACCGTGGCCGAGCGTGTGGCCGGCCAGCTCGACAAGCGGGTCCTCGTTCTCGAGCGCAGGCACCACATCGGCGGCAACGCGTACTCCGAACCCGAGCCGGAGACCGGTATCGAGGTGCACCGCTACGGTGCGCACCTTTTCCACACCTCCAACAAGCGTGTGTGGGACTACGTGAACCAATTCACCGACTTCACCGACTATCAGCACCGGGTTTTCGGCAAGTACCAGGGCCAGGTGTACCCGTTGCCGATGAACCTCGGCCTCATCAACCAGTTCTTCGGGAAGTCCCATTCGCCGGACGAGGCGCGCGCACTCATCGCCGAACAGGCCAGCGAGATCGATACCCAGGACGCGAAGAATCACGAGGAGAAGGGCATCTCGCTCATCGGGCGCCCCCTCTACGACGCGTTCATCCGCGGGTACACCGCCAAGCAGTGGCAGACGGACCCGAAGGAGCTCAGCGCCGACATCATCAGCCGGCTGCCGGTGCGCTACAACTTCAACAACCGGTACTTCAGCGACACGTACGAGGGCCTGCCCGTCGACGGTTACACCGCGTGGCTCGAGAAGATGGCCGAGCACCCCAACATCGAGGTGCGCCTGAACGTCGACTACTTCGACGTGCGCGACCAGATTCCCGAAGGCACGCCGATCGTGTACACGGGCCCGCTCGACCTCTACTTCGGTTACTCCGAGGGGCGCCTCGGCTGGCGCACGCTGGACTTCGAGCAGGAGGTCGTTCCCACGGGTGACTACCAGGGCACGTCGGTCATGAACTACAACGACGAGGAAGTGCCCTACACCCGGATCCACGAGTTCCGGCACTTCCACCCCGAGCGCGAGGACCGGCACCCGAAGGACAAGACGGTCATCGTGCGGGAGTACTCCCGGGCCGCCAACGACGACGACGAGCCGTACTACCCGATCAACACGTCGGAGGACCGGGGCAAGCTCGAGCGGTACCGCGAACTCGCCAAGAAGGAAGCGGCCGAGCGCAACGTGCTCTTCGGGGGCCGGCTCGGCACCTACAAGTACCTCGACATGCACATGGCGATCGGGTCGGCCCTGTCGATGTTCGACAACAAGATCGCCCCCCATCTCACCGATGGGGCGCCGTTGGACGGTTCCATCGATGCTTGAGAAGGACCCGGTCTTAGCGGGCAACGCCACTGACGGCAACAGGGACACCACTGCCGACACCACCCGTGCGACGGTCACGACCCCGCCGGACGGTGAGTTGGCCGTTCTCGCGGCGGTGCAGGACCGCATCGTCAACCCGACGACCGTGAAGATCGCCCGCGGCATGTCCCACTTCGGTGAGCACAGTGCCGGGTGGTCCGCGTTGGCGTTGGTGGGTGCGGCGGTCGACAAGCGGCGTCGGAAGGACTGGGTAGGCGCAGCGGCGGGAATCGTCGGCGCACACGCGGCCTCGATCGCCGTCAAGCGGGTCGTGCGCCGCCCGAGGCCCGACCACCCGAATGTGCGCGTGGGTGTCGGCACGCCCAGTCGGCTCAGTTTCCCGTCGTCGCACGCGACGTCGACAACGGCCGCGGCCGTTCTCTACTCGGGGCTCGTCGGACGCAATGTCGTGCCCGCGATCGTGCCGCCGATGCTGGCGTCGCGGCTCGTACTCGGCGTGCATTATCCGACCGACGTCCTCGCGGGTGCCGCTCTCGGCGGCGTCGTCGGCGGGTTCGTGCGCCGCAAGCTGAATCGCAACCGGAGCTCACGATGAGTGAGACGACCCGACAGGCCGAGGCAGGCCAGGCGGAGGCGACCGTGTCGAGCGAACAGACGACCGGCCAGGAGGCCGGCGCTTCCGGGAACATCGTCACCGGACTGCTGAAAACCGCGCGGCCGCGGCAGTGGGTCAAGAACGTTCTCGTTCTGGCCGCACCGTTCACGGCTGGTGAAATCGTCACCGGTGGCGTCCTGCTGGACGCGCTGATCGCGTTCGTCGCGTTCTCCTTCGTCGCGTCGGCCGTGTACCTGGTCAACGACGCCATCGATGTCGAGGCCGATCGGGCCCACCCGACGAAGTGCAAGCGCCCCATCGCCGCGGGGATCGTGCCCGTCCCGGCGGCCTACATCGCCTCGGTCGGGTTCTTCGCCGCGGGATGTGCGTTGAGCCTGCTCGCTTCGTGGCAGTTGCTCGTGGTGTTGGCCGTCTACATGGCCGTGCAGTTGGGGTACTGCTTCGGGCTGAAACATCAGCCGGTCGTCGACCTGGCGATCGTCGGTTCGGGCTTCCTCATGCGCGTGATTGCGGGGGGTGTCGGTACCGGCATCGCCCTGTCGCAGTGGTTCCTGCTCGTGACGGCTTTCGGGTCGTTGTTCATGGTGGCGGGCAAGCGTTACGCCGAGATCAAACTCTACGAGCGCACCGGCGCCAAGATCCGTTCCTCGTTGAAGAAGTACTCGGCGAGCTACCTGCGGTTCGTCTGGGCGACGTCGGCGGCGATCCTGATCATGTCGTACTCGCTGTGGGCGTTCGAGCAGCAGCAGGCCGCCCCCGGCTCCGTCTGGAGCGTCATTTCCCTCGTGCCGTTCGTCGTCGCCGTGCTGCGTTACGCCGTGGACGTCGACAGTGGCAATGCGGGCGAACCCGAGGAGATCGCCCTCCATGACCGCGTGCTCCAGGTCCTCGGTGGCACGTGGGTGGTCATGCTCATCCTCTGGTACTACCTGTAATTCCGAGCCACCTCGACTTCCGCGACGGATGACGCCACCGTGACGCAGCCAGAGCACGCCGCCTCGAACGCGGACGCCCAGGTCACTCGAGGCGAGGCCCGGGGGCGCTGGAGCCACGTACCGTCCGTGCCACTTCCCGGCCCTGGCCGCGTCACCGCGGAACTGCTGATCGCCATCGTCGGGGCCTCCGCGGTCAGCCTGCTCCTCCAGTTCGTCGTGGGCCGCGCGCCGAACCTGGTCCCGGATACGTACGTCCCCAACGCCGCACTGTCGTTGATCGGCGCGGGGCTCATCGTTTGCCTGGTCGGCGGCCTCGCCGTGCGCTGCGTGACCACAGCGCCGTGGTGGGTCAAGTTCGCAGGCGCGACCGGTGGATTCGCGACGCTGGCGACGTTGACGCTCGCGCTGCCGTTGTTGTCGACCCGCTACTACCTGGGCGGGACGAGCGGTGACAACGAGTTTCGACTCCGGTACATGGAGCGTATGGCCTCCGGTTGGGGGCTTGCGGACTTCAACTACGAGGGCCTTCCGCCGTTCTACCCAGCCGGGTGGTTCTGGCTCGGCGGGCGCTTCGCCAACTTGTTCGACCTGCAGGGGTGGGAGGCCTACAAGCCATTCTCGATCACGACGATAGCCGTCGTCGCAGCCGTGACGTTCGTGCTGTGGCGGTTCGTGGTGCGTCGGCGGATGGCCGTGCTCGCGAGCCTGGCCACGCTGCTCATGGGATTGCACGTGCCGGGTGTCGGCGAGCCGTACGCGTGGCCGACCACGGCATGGCTTCTGCCGGTACTGGTGCTGACGTGGAACGCGTTGCGAAGCCCGCGTACGCCGCGCTGGCCGCTGGTGCTCACCGGCATCTATCTGGGCGTGTGCGCGATGACGTACACGTTGCATCTGGCCTTCGGTGCGATGCTGGTCGTGTTGTTGGCTGTCGTCGCCGGGGTGTTGCGGGTGCGCACCGGGACATCCCGGGGCGAGGTCGTCCGCAGCCTGGTCGGCAGGGTCGCGGTCGTCGCCGTCCTGTCGGCAGTTCTGATGCTCGTCGTGTGGGCGCCTTATCTGTTCGGAGGAGGTCTCGGAGCAGAGAACGTGGCGGCGCGCTACCTCCCGGCGACGAGTGCATACTTCCCCACGCCCTTCAAACCGAACGGACCGATCGGTCTGTTGTGCCTGGCCGGGCTGGCATGGGCGGTCGTGCGGGTGCGTGCTCATCGGGTTGCCCTCGTCGTACTGATGACGGCCGGCGCCGTCTACCTGTGGTTCGTTCTGTCCACGTTGGCGTTGGCATTCGACACCACGCTGTTGGCGTTCAGGTTCAACGTGACGCTGAAGGTCACGCTGGCGGTCGCGGGGGTGTTCGCCGCGACAGACCTTCTGAACTGGGGCCTGGGCCGGTGGCACGAATGGCGAACGCAGATCACCGCCGTCGTTGCCGTCGTGGCGATCGGGCTCGGGGTGGGCGTTCTGCAGGACAGCTTGCGCGGCCCGATGCAGGAAGGGTTCGAACCCGCGTTGTCCGACTACTACCCGAACGGTAGGACACCGGAGAGTCGGCACCACATTCCTTCGGAGGAAGAGGACGAGGGAATCTGGAGCGGCAAACTGCTGGCCGCCGTCGACGAGCTCGGCACGGGCACGCCGGAGCGTGAGACGGTCCTGTCCGAACAGCACCACATGCTCGTCTTCCGCCCGTTCTGGCTGTTCCACGACCATCGGCCGCACTACACCAACCCGCTGTCGCGGCACGACGAACGCGCGGAGGAGATCGACAGCTGGGCCGAATCGAACAACCCGCAGGAGCTGTACCAGCGAATGCACGACGGCCCCTTCATTCCGCCGACCATGGTCGTACTCAAGAAGGGCGAGGACGGAAACTACTTCTACACCGTCAAGTACGACACGTTCCCGCGGAAGACCGCGGCCCTCGGCCGTAAGGTCACGTTCGAGCCGTCGCTGTTCGATTCACCGCGGTTCGAGAAGCGCGATGTGGGGCCGTACGTGGTGATCGCCGTACGCTGACCAGTAGCGGCGTGGCGGCGTGGCGGCGTCGCGTGGTCGTGGTCGGGTGTCCTTCGGATTGCCGGAAACCTGTGCTTGCGCTTGTTCGCGGGCGTGAAGGTGCTCGCTGGCGACTGGGTCGGGCGCGCCCAGGCTTGCCGGTCGTCCGGAGCACCGGGCGATGGCGGGATTCCCGTCGACGTCCGGCGCCTGTGCCGGCGGCCTTTGGTCTTCGCATGGTGACATCACTGTCGGGCGCCATGATTCCTCCTTTGTAGAGAGACAGTGCCGTAGGCATCGGTCGGCGCATCGGGCTGCCTCGGTGTGCCTCGAACTCCTCGTGTTCCAAGACTGTCGGTGGTGTGTTGTACAGGTGGTCCGTTGGCCGGCAGCGCTCGTTCCGGTGTCCGGGGCTCGGTGTCCGTGCGATTCAACCGAACCGGAACCGATGAGTCCATAGCCCGATAGTGTTATCGAACGCAGGTTTGACTGATCATTGATCCTATATGTACTTTCATGGGCAACGCGAACGAAGGGGGATACATGGATCTCGATGTCGTAGTCCGTGCACGAAGACGTATTGCACAGGCACAGGCTGATTATGTGCGCGAGCTCGGGGCTCTCGTCGCGGATGGCCCGGATGTGGCCGGTGGTGAACCGGTTGCGGCCGAGCTGGCCGTGGCTTTGGCGGAGTCGGAGCATGTCATACGTCGAGAATTTGCCCGGGCGAAACAATTGACCACACGGCTACCTCGCACGCTGCGGGCCTTGGCCGATGGCGACATCGACTTGCCGAAGGCTGCGAAGGTGGTCGATCAGACAGACATGCTGTCCGGGGACCAGGCCGACAGAGTCGACGAGATGGTCGCAGGAAAGCTCGTGGGACGTGATGCCGGTTCGATTCGGCGCATCGCCTATCGAGCTGTGCACAAGGTCGACCCGGACGGCGCCGCGTTACGTGCCGCGCAACGGCGCGAGCGTCGGAAAGTCGCGATCGTGCATCGCGAAGATGCCATGGCCTCGATCTCGGCGACGCTGCCAGCAGAAGCGGCGTCGGCGACGTACGCGACTCTCGACCGGATGGCCAGATCGGCGCGCAACCGCGGTGACGCGCGAACCATGGATCAGCTGCGGGCCGACAAGCTCGCGGAGTGTGTGGTGGGCCGTGCCGGTGATCGACCGGGCACTGCAAGGGCGGAGATTTATGTGCATGTCGACCTGCCGACGTTGATGGGGCTTGCCGACAATCCGGCGCACCTTGCAGGCCACGGCCCGATACCGGCGACGGTCGCCCGCCGGATTGCGGAGGACCCTACGTCCACCTGGCGCCGGGTGGTGACCGATCCGCTCAACGGTGCACCTCTCGAGGTCGGTCGTAAGCGGTACCGGCCGACGAAGGCGGTGGCCGACTACGTGAAGGTGCGCGACAAGGAATGCCGGTTTCCCGGTTGTCACCGCCCGGCCGCGTACGTCGACCTCGACCACGTCACGCCACACGGGTGCGACGGACCGACTTGTGCGGCGAACCTGATAGGGCTGTGCCGACACCACCACGTCGTCAAACACACCGCCGGGTGGCATTTCGAAGTCGAGCCCGACGGCACCCTCCACATCACGACACCGCGCGGTGCACGTCATAGCAGCCGTCCCCCTGTGGAGTTGTGCGACGGCGCCGCAGCAGGCGACCGTGCGGGCGCGAAAGCCGGCGGTGAGAACGGTCCGAACTCGGGGCCCACACGTGGCCGTCGGTCGCGGAAGCGGAGGCGGCGCGCGAACCGGTGCGGTTCCGGAAACGGTTCTAGCGGTGCGCCTGCGTCATCCGGAGACCACGCATCGGCGCAGGATAGTCGAGTCGGAACACGCTGATCGGTTCGGAAAGCTTGTCGCCGCGAAGGTACGTCGGAATCGGTGTCTCCGTTGCGAGTTGCATCAGCGGAGCATAGGGTCCGCCCTGGCTCGGAATATAGGAAACGCTGCCGACGTCGCGGATGGACGGTCCGGACGCGAATCGATAGCGGACCGGTTCGACGGTGCCGTCAGCCACTGACGGTGGGCGGCGGCACGGCATCGTGAAGGCTCCCACCCAGTCGAGTATGACGGGCTCCGATGCGGGCACGAGATCGGTCGAAGGGACCGTCTTCGGTAACCGTGGTGCGCCGGCTGCGACCCAGCCGTCGCCGGGACGTTCGTCGACGAGTCTCAACCTGACCACCGCTGCGTTCCGTGGGTCGAACCGTGCTTCGGCCCACTCCGGCGCGAGAGGAACATGCTCAGATCGGAGGACTTTTCCGGTCCTGTCGCCGAATTCCACCCTTGCCGATACGGCCCCGGTGCCTCGTACAGGAACAACCACAGGCGGTGCGGCGGGGGAGTCGCTGCCGTCGGTCAGCTGATGCCAGGACGTCGTGACTTTGCCGGTGCGCCCATTGCTATGCCACACGGGGGCTTCCGCGCTGCCGTATGGCTCGGGTAGCCCTTGCCTTGGAAAGGAGCCGTTCGTGGCGAAACCGTTCACCGTAGGGAGCCCGATGCTGTGAAGCATGCCTGCCGAGATGTCCGGTTCGACACGAAGCCATTCTTCGATGCCGCACGGATCGCCACTCAACGCGGCGACATTCGCCGCTCCGGTCGTGTAGGTAGCTGCGCGCGGCACCATCGCATACGCCATCGTGCCGAGTTCGACCACGACCACGCCGAAGGCGACCACGGGTACGAACCATGCAGGTGTCCGGAGCCAACGCCAGGCACCGGCGAGTCCAGCGACGGCCAGCACCAACCCGGCGCACAACGCCAGGTCGGCTGCATCGATGCCGGCCACACCGGGCGGGACGTCCGACCACTTGACGTTCAGCCCACCGAGGAACCACCACCGCAACGGAGCGCCGATGCCGACCCACACGGTGATCGCCAGGCCTGCGCACGCCAACGACAACTGCCAGCTGCGCTGCAACGCTTTGCGTGCGATGGCGTGCACGACCACGGCGACAAGCAAGGTCGCAATCCCGGCGAGGACGCCGAAATGATGGGTGTACTTCGTGGGGGTCAGTGCCAGTGCGGCGAAGTAGAGGACCGATGCGATCAGAAGACGTCGCGTCGGTGCCGTGGCCACCCTCGGAGTCCGCCGCAGGACGACCAGAATCGCCACAAGCGCCATGCCGAACCACAGCAACAGCACGGGCAGTCGCCGGTTCAGGCCGCCCTGGAGTGGATCGAACAGCCACTCGTAACGTTGTCCTTCACCGGTGATGCCGTAGCTGGGGCCGATCTCCGTACGCACTCCGACGGCATGAACGACTGCGTCGAGCGATTGGTCGTAGAACATCAGCAGGAGGACCGAGAACCCGGCTGCGAGTAGCACGGCGACCGCACGCGACCCGTATGCACGCACCGTTGGCCAGGCCGCAGGCAGCGCCACGAGGAGCTGCAGGAAGACGGCGAGGCCGGTCGGCGTGACGGCTGTCGTCGCACCCGCGGCGACGACAGCGCAGGCGACGAGTGACAGCCTGCGTGTCGCGATGCCCCGTTCGACCAGTGCCAGCGTGGCCAGCGAACCGAGCATCACCCACGGCTCGGGGCGCAGGCCGATTCCGAATTGCACGGTCCACAGGAGGAACACTCCGCCGGCGGCCCAGCGTGCTGCTGTGAGCCGCCCCTTGATGAAGCGTGGAAGCAGCACGCGGTCGATCAACAACCACGAAACAAGGCACACGATCAACGAAGGCAGGCGAAGCCACAGCGTGGTCGTGCTGATCTCCACCCACGGCCGGTACAGCTCGTAGAACCAGCTGAACGGTGCTTCAGGGGCGTTGAACCACCGCATGTAGTTGCCTACGAAGCCGGTGTCGGCCGACGACAGGATCATCGTGACGATGTATCCGTCGTCCACTGTGGCGGCGCCGATCACGACCCAGACGACGAGCGTTCCCGCCACCACACCGTCCAACGGTCGTGGGCGGATCCACCGGTGAGGCAGCAACCGCGGCCGCCGCGGTTCACGACGCCGAAGTGCGATCAGCATTCCGACGAGCGCCCCGATCGCGACGAACCCGGCGGCGATCTTCAGGGTTCCCGGATCCGACGTGAACCGCGTGTCCGGGGTGACCTTCACCGCCATCCCGGTCGCGGTCGTGATGTCGGTGAACAGGCCGTTGATCGCGGGACGTTCCGATGTCCGGCCCCGTTCGTGTCCGTCGACGTGCACGGTTGTTCCCGACGGGTTCGAGACAACCCGCCATCGGCAGGTATCGGTCAGCGATGCAGTGGCCACTCGGCTCTGACCGAGCGTGGCGGTGACCCGCCCCTCCGACACGCGCACGGACAGGCCGCGCGGGGCGGTCTGGACGCCGTCGGGTCCCGTCGTCGACAGGAGGGTGCCGTTGCCGAGTGAGGCCGCGTCGGTGCACGAGAAGGTCACGTCCATCCGCTGCGGGGCGTAGGGCAGCAGTGGGAGCGTCGTGTCCTCGGGCTGGCCGGACGGCCACGTGTATGTGGTCGCCGTGTGGTCCACGGGCGCCAGGACGAACGCGAGAGAGGCGATCGCCGACAGCAGCCCCAGCAGCGTCGCGGAGGAGCGGCGAACGATGCCGTCCGAAGCGGGGCGGCCGGACGCGGTCGTGGATGCGGTCACAACCCGCACTGTAAAGACTCGTGTCACTCCACGGAGTGATGGCCGTGTACTGCAGAATCAGGAGTTCATTACGCCGAACAGTGGAAGTAAGTCATGGCCGGTCGCAAGCGCACGGCGGTGGTTGTCGCCGTGTCCGCGGTCGCCGGGCTGGCGGCCTTTCTGCTCACGAGGGCGAGCCTGACCGACGACGCGTACATCACGCTCACCTACGCCAGGAATCTCGCCGAGTACGGCCAATGGGGCCTCATCCCGGACGTCACGAGCAACTCGGCCACCTCGCCCCTGAACGTGCTTCTGCTGGCGCTGGGCATTGTGATCACGGGGCTGTTCGGGGACCCGCAACCGATCGTGGCGCTCGGATTCGTGACGGTCGGCGCAACGGCGGCGCTTGGCTGGGCGTGGGCGCGAATGTCGGCCCGGTTGCGGTTCCCGACGTCGGTGGCGCTGCTCGGCGTAGCCGTCGTCGTGGTGAATCCGTTCGTGCTGTCCGCGATCGGCCTCGAGGTGTTGCTGGTCCCTGCGGCGCTGGCCGGCTTCGCCGCGGCGACGGTCGAGCGACGCCCGGTGTGGTTCGGCGTGCTCGCGGGGTTGACGGTGCTTGTGCGTCTCGACCTCGTCGTGTTCGTGGTCGTCGTGTTCGTGGTCGCCACCGCGCGTGCCGTGGGACGTCGGTGGTGGCAGGCGCCGGTCGCGATGGTCGTGGTCGCCCTGCCCTGGTACGTGTTCAGCTGGGTCGTGTTCGGGTCGGCGGTGCCGGACACGCTGGTCATCAAGCAGTCGCAGGACGGGCTGTTCGACCCGTGGACCTACGCCAGCGGCATCGGCATGTATCTCGACGGAGCGACAGTCGCCGTCCTGTTGGCCGTCGTGCCTGCCGGGATGGGCGTGATCGCGTCGCTCGCCGCCGTGGCGGCCCGAATCGCCGTCCCCGAGCCTCCCGCGCTGGGTGCCGCCGCGGCCCTCGGCGCAGGCGGGATGGCGTACTACCTCGCCTACGTACTGCTCGGCGTCGGGCCGTATCACTGGTACTACGTCCCGCCGTTGACCGCTTTGGCCATGTGCGCGGTCCTCGCGCTCGGTGCCTGGTGGGGGCAGCGCCGCGGGGCGTCCGCCGACGGCGAGCACGGCCGTGATCGGGAGTCGGGTCCCGACGGAACGCGGAGCGGTGCCCGTCATGTCGGCAGGCGGGCGAACCCGGTCGTCGCGATCGGCCTGCTCGGCGTGATCGCCGCCGTCGTCGCCACCACCGCCGTGGTCCAGGCCCAGCGGGGCGTGCCGTGGCGGTCGCCGACGATCTTCGGCAACTGGGCGAGCGCCGAGGACTACGCCCGCGTCGGCACCGAACTGGGGCGCCGCGTGGGCGATGCCCCGGTGCGCTCACCCGGCGAGATCGGCACGTTGGCGTACTTCTGCGAGTGCCGCATCGTCGACGTGTTCTCCGACCGCGGGCGCATCCCTGGACTGCTGGAGGAGCGCCTGTCCGAATCCGGCACCATCGGTTCGGCGCTCCTCGAAGCGAACTACCTGTGGTTCGACCGCGATCGTGAACCACTCGCACCGGAGTACCGGCTGCTGTACTCCTCCGGGCCGGGACGAGGCCCGGACACCTGGACCGTGCATTCCGATGCCAGGGGCGTCGGCCACTTCACGCTGGTGCGCATCCGTTGACGCAGACGTTTCGTTTTCGCGCAGACCCGGTAGCTTGTCCCTGGCCGAACGGGTAGGAGCGATGACGACGACACACGAGGCGGACGCATCCATGACCGCGCAGAGCGACGGCGGCCCGACCAGCGACGACGCGGAGGTCGGCGCCTCGACCGACCGCGCCGCGGCGGGCAGCGGGGCGGGACGGCTTCGGCGGGTGCTGTCCCGACGGGACCCGATCGCCTGGTTGCTCGGCGCCGTCGCGGCGCTCGTCGCCGTGGTGTTCGTCGTGGTCGACCTGGTGTGGAACCAGGGCACGTTCATCGCCCCGCTCGACGACGTCTACATCCACCTCCAGTACGGCAAGCAGCTCGGCAGCGGCGAGGTGTTCCGGTTCAACCCGGGCGACCCGATCAGCACGGGCGCCAGCAGCATCCTGTACTCGTTCGTGCTGGCCGTCGGATGGTTGCTCGGCTTCAGCGGCAACGGACTGCTCGGTTACGCCGTCACCACCGGTATCGCGTGCACCGCGTTCGCCACAGGCTTGACGTACCACCTGGGGCGGCGGCTCGTGGGACGCGCGGTCGGCGTGTGGGCAGGCGTGCTCACCGCCGCGTCCGGCCCGCTGATGTGGGGCGCTGCCAGCGGCATGGAGGTCGGACTCACCGCCCTGCTCGCCGTCGCGGCCGTGTACCTGTTCGTGGTGGAGCGTCCCGACGGGCGGTTCCGCTGGACGCCGGTCGTGGGCGTGCTGCTCGCGCTGGTGCGCCCGGAAGGGATGGTGCTGGCGATCGCGCTGATCGGCGCGATGCTGTGGACCACGCTGGGTGGCAGGCGCGCAGGCGAGACGCGACGCCCCCGAGCGGCGCTGTGGGCGCTGCTGCCGTTGATCGCCCCGATCGCCCAGTACCTGTTCTACTGGATCGCCACCGGCACGTTCTCCGCAAACGGCGTGCAGTCGAAGTCGCTGATGTCCGACCGGCCCACGTTCTACATCGGGGACTTCGTCCAACGCGCCACCGAGAACCTGCGCGGCGCCGTCGGCTTCTTCAACGGCATGTCGGGCCAGAACTACGCCTTCCCCGGCATGCTGATCGTGTTCGTGCTCGGCCTGGCGTACCTGCTGGTCAAACACCGCCGGTGGCGCTCGCTGGCCGTGGCGCTGGCGGTGGCGTTCGCGGGCATCGTGCTGTCGGTGTCGACGCTGTCGACGGCGCTCATCCACGAGCTGCGGTACTTCCAGCCGTTCCTGCCCATCTACATCGTCGTCACGGTCATCGGCCTGTACGCCGTGTCACGTCTCGTCGCGCGCGGCCGGTTCCGGCAGGCGGCGCTGCACCTGCTGCCCGCGGTCGCACTGCTGTTCTCCCTGATGGCGCTGCCGCAGTGGGCGTGGCGGTTCGGCTGGGAGGCAGCGACGATCCGGGACACGAACATCTCCGTCGCCGCGTGGCTGCGCGGCAACCTGCCGCCCGACGCCGTCGTCGGCGTCAAGGACGTCGGCGCGGTCGCGTACTACAGCGAGCGCAAGGTCGTCGACACGATCGGCCTGACCACGAACGGGTTCGCCGAAGCCAGCAACCACGGGCCCGGTGCGCTGTACGAGAAGCTGCGCGCCATGCCTGAGGGGGAGCGGCCCGACTACTTCGCCGTGTACGAACAGTGGCCGGGCGCGGCGATGCACTCGTTCGTCGACACCGGCGTGTTCTCACCGCACCCGGAGATGACGTTCGAACTGAACGTGCCGCGCGACAGTTCCGGCTGGAGCATCGTCCCGTTCGACGAGCTGAACGTGCGCAAGGCCAACTGGAGTCTCGCGGGCACCGGCGACGCCCCGCCGGTCCGCGGGGACGTGCGGGACCACGTGAACGTCGGATCGCTCGACTCCGAAGAAGCCCACGGCTACGCGCCGCAGATGGAACAGCCCGGCGTGCAGCCCTACACCGACCTGCGGCGGCAGGAAGGCGTCATCGACAGCAGCCGGTACATCCTGGGCGGCGAAACGTTCCGCATCGGCAACCTGAAACCCGGCGAGGACGCGAAGCTGACCAGCCGGGTGATGGTCAACGGCATCGAACAGTTCGTGCGCGTGCGCGTCGACGGGCGTGCGGTCGGCGTCTGGGATCTCGGCCCGAACCGCGACGCCTGGCGCACCCGCTCGTTCGACATTCCCGGCGAGTTCGTGACGAGGCCGGACGCCGAGATCACCCTCGAACCCGTCCGGCCGTTGCTCAGCCCGTACCCGGAGTACACCAGCTACGGCTACTGGGTCACGCAGTAGCCGAACGGCCCTGATCGAAACAGCGGCTCCGCCACCGTGGTGGCGGAGCCGCTGCTGTGTCGAATCGCGATCCGGTCGTCAGATCGGCAGTTTGCGGAAGATCGGGCGCGGCACGTGCCGCAGCGCCGACATGACCCAGCGGAACGTGCCCGGGGCCCACACGAGGTCCTTGCCGCGACGTGCGGCGTCGACGGCGATGTCGGCCACCGATTCCGCCGTCTGCTCCAGCGGGGCCTTGTCCATGCCCTCGGTCATCTTCGTGCGCACCTGGCCGGGGCGCACCACGGTCACCCGCACGCCGTACGGTGCGAGCGCCTCGCCGAGACCCAGATAGAAGCCGTCGAACCCGGCCTTCGTGGAGCCGTAGACGAAGTTGGACCGGCGCACCCGCTCGCCTGCGACCGACGACAGCGCGATCACCGAGCCGTGACCCTGCTGCTTGAGGCGTTCGGCCAGGGCCACTCCGACGGAAACCGGGGCCGTGTAATTGACGGTCGCCATCTCGACGGCCTGCGCGTGGTCCTGCCACGCCTCCTCGGCGTCACCGAGCAGACCGAACGCCACGACCGTCACGTCGATGTCGCCGCCCGAGAACGCCTTGTCGATCACCAGCGGGTGCGAGTCGGTGTCGCCGGCGTCGAAGTCGACGGTTTCGACCTCGGCGCCCGCGCTGCGCAGGCGTTGGGCGGCCTCGTCGAGGCGGGGCGACGGCCGGGCCGCCAGGACGACCCGCAGCGGCCGTTGGGCCAGGTACTTCTCGGCGATCGCCAGCGCGATGTCCGAGGTGCCGCCGAGCAGCAGCAGCGACTGGGGGTTACCCACCGCGTCGATCACAGTTCCAGCCTCCTGGCCATGTCGGAGATGAAGATGCCGTAGGGGTCGACGGAGTGGCGGAACTTCTTCCACTCGTCGATACGCGGGTACATGCGGTGGAACGTCTCGGCCGTGGTCCGCGAGTCCTTCGCCGTGTACAGACGGCCGCCCAGCTCGAGGACCATCGCATCGAGCTCGTTGCACAGCTGCGCCAGACCCGGCTTGATCGGGAAGTCGAGGCACACCATCCAGCCCGGGTGCGGGAACGACAACGGCGCCGGGTTGCCCTCGCCCATCCGCTTGAACACGTTCAACGCCGAGTAATGGCCCGAGTGCGCCACCTTCTCGACGATCCGCCGCAGCCCGTCGTTCGCGCCGAGCGGCGTGCTGAACTGGTACTGCAGGAAGCCGTTGCTGCCGTAGCCGCGGTTCCACTCTCCGACCAGGTCGAGCATGTGGTAGAAGGCCGTGATGTTCTGGATCGCGCCGCGGCCCTGCTTCGGCGTGGACCGGTAGTAGAACTCGCCGATCGCGCTCAGTGACAGCTTGTTCATCAGCCCGTTCGGGAAGACGTCCGGCACGGTCAGCAGCTGCGGCGCCGAGAACTTCAACGGTTCGCTGCGCAGTTTCGGCGGGAGGTCGTCCAGCTTGGCCAGCGACCCGCGGGCGAACGCGCCCCGGCCGAGCTGGCGGCCCTTCGAGATCGTGTCGAACCAGACCGACGAGTACGTGTAGTGCTCGTCGGAACCGTCGCTGATCAGCTCGAGCGTGCCGTCGAGGTCGTCGGTGCGGTCGTTGTCGACGATGAAGTACGCCGTCTCCGTGCGCGTCATGCGGACGCGGGCGCGCACGATGATGCCGGTCAGGCCGATGCCAGCGACGGTGGCCCAGAACAGGTCGGCCTCGGGGCCGTCAGGGCTGAGGGTGCGCACGCGGCCGTCGGCGGCCACCAGGTCGAGCGACACGACGTGGTTGCCGAAGCTGCCCGCGCTGTGGTGGTTCTTGCCGTGGATGTCGTTGGCGATCGCGCCGCCGATCGTCACCTGTCGCGTGCCCGGCAGGACCGGTACCCACAGGCCGTACGGCAGGGCGGCCTTCATCAGCGCGTCGAGGCTGACGCCCGCGTCGACGTCGACGATCGCGCTGTCGGGGTCGATCGAGTGGATGCGGTCCAGGGAGGTCATGTCGACGACGAGGCCGCCCGCGTTCTGCGCCGGGTCGCCGTACGACCTGCCGAGGCCGCGCGCGATGACCCCGCGCTCACCCGCCTGCGCGACCGCACGCGCGATCACCTCGACGTCGGGTGTGGCCAGCACGTTCGCCGTGGTCGGGGCCGTCCTGCCCCACCCGGCCAGGGTGCGCCGTTCGATGTGCCGTTCGGGAGTGGGTGTGCTCACTCGAGCCAGGGTAACCATCTCGAGATATGGCCTGTCTCCGGTGCCACAATGTCCGATCCCTACACTCGATAACCACGCACCCGGAATCGGTGCGGCCGTAGAACTCACGGCCGGAACGCGGGCAGAACGCATGCCGGTGGAACAGTGGGTCGGCAGAACACGACAGGTCCGCAGAACACGGCAGGTCGGCAGAACAAAGGTGCAGCGGTGACAACGATGGAATCTCCCGCCGGCGAGGTGGCGAAGTCGGCATCGCCCGGTCTGGTGTCGCAGATCGCCCGGTTCGTTCTCATCGGCGGGTTCTGTGCGCTGGTCGACTCCGGTCTGTACTGGTTGTTGCTGCAGGGCGGCACCTGGGTGCATTTGGCGAAGGCGCTCAGTTTCGTCGCCGGCACCACGACCGCATATTTCCTTAACCGCCGCTTCACGTTCACCGCGGCCCAAAAGGGCGGGGTGGGCCAGATCGGCGGGTTCGCCGCGCTCTACACCACGACGTTCTTCGTCAACGTCGGAACGAACGCCCTGATGCTCGCGATGCTGTCCGACGACTTCCGGTGGCGCGTCGCGGCCGCGTGGGTCATCGCGCAGGGCACCGCCACGGTGATCAATTTCGTGATGTTGAAATGGGTCGTGTTTCGTGAATCCCGCAGCTGATGAAGCCTGGTGCGAACCGGTGAGGGGCGGCCTGTACCTTACTGGCGTTCGCGCGTTGGAGTGACGCCGGTGAGGCGTCGATTCCGCAATGTGAACACCACGAACCGCAAATCCGGTGGCCCTGTACTACTTGGAGGACGCCCCTCATGTCCGGTGACGCAACAGTGACGACCGAGGCGACGGCCGGCTCGCTGCTGCAGGCCCATACCCCGGCGTCGGGGCGACTGCTCGCTCAGCGCGGCCTGTTCGAGGGGCCGTCCGCGATCGTCAGCAAGGACCTGTACCTGGACGTGGTCGAGGGTGTCGCGTCGCGTGACCGCGAGACGGTGACCCTCGAGCCGTCGGCCAGGGCCACGGGCAACACGTACTTCGGCCGGTTCCCCGCGTCGTACTGGCAGCGCTGGACGACGGTGCGGTCGGTGACCGTCGAGGCCGTCGTGAGCGGTTCCGGAACTCTGAGGGTGCGCGCCTCGGACGTGGAGGGCGACACCCGCACCGTCGCCGCCGAGTCCATGACCGACGTCGTGCAGCGCACGGTGACGCTCGAGGCGAAGCTCGACAAGTTCGTCGACGGCGGCGGGCTGTGGCTCGATCTGGAGACCGACGCCATGGAGCGGCTCACGGTCTCGGCGGTGCGCTGGACCGTCGACGCGCCCGAGACCGTTCGTCCGACCGCGGTCACGATCTGCACGATGAACCGCGCCGACGACTGTTTGTCGAACCTGCGCACTCTCGCCGACTCGCTGCCCGCGCTGGAGACGCTCGACGCGATCTACGTCGCCGACCAGGGCACGGACACGGTCGACTCGCGGGACGGGTTCGCCGAGGTCGCCGCCGAACTGGGCGACAAGCTCAGGTACGTCAAGCAGCCCAACCTCGGTGGTGCGGGGGGCTTCACCCGCGGCCTGTACGAGGTGGCGGGACAGGCCGCGGGTGAGCACGCGAACGTGCTGTTCATGGACGACGACGTGCTGCTCGAGCCGGACATCGTGATCCGGCTGACCGCGTTCTCCAACAAGGCCGCCAACCCGATGATCGTCGGCGGCCAGATGCTGAACCTGCTGCACCCCAACCAGCTGCACGTCGGTGCCGAGTACGCGCAGCTGAACGCCCTGCAGCCCGGTGTGCCGGTGCCACACAGCCCGGAGACCGCCGACCTGCTGGGTGTCGACAAGAAGACCGGCAAGCCGACCCGCCAGGAACGCCGGCTGGACGCGGGCTACAACGGCTGGTGGTCGTGCCTCATCCCGTCCGAGATCGTGCAGCGGATCGGCTACCCGATGCCGTTCTTCTTCCAGTGGGACGACGCCGAGTACAGCTACCGCGCCCGCGCCGCCGGGTTCCCCACGGTGACGCTGCCCGGCGCGGGCGTGTGGCACGCCGACTTCCACTGGAAGGACTGGGACGAGTGGCACCGCTACTTCAACCTGCGTAACTCCATCATCACGGCGGCGCTGCACAGCCCGTTCGACGTGAACCTGCTCTCGCGGGTGCTGATGGCGCAGGTGGTGCGCTACCTGCTGGGCATGCAGTACGGCCTCACGGCGACGCTCATCAAGGCCGTCGAGGACTTCCTCGAAGGCCCGGAGATCCTGCACGACGGCGGCGTCGCCGCGATGAAGGAGATCCGGGAGATCCGCGCGCAGTACCCGGAGACGAAGCGGCACGACCCGACGAACGTGCCGGGCATCCCGTCGAACGACATCGTCATCAACAACACCGGGCCGCGGCCGAGCATGCAGCGTGCGGTGCTGGTCAAGCGGATCCTGAACCGTGCGCTCGGCAAGCACCGGTTCAACCTGGGCGCCATCCCGGCCGACGAGGCGCACTGGTGGCACGTCGCGCTGTTCAAGACGGCCGTCGTCACCGACGCCTCGCAGGAGGGCGTGCGGGTGCGGTCCTACGACAAGGACCGCATGGTGGACCTCGGCAAGCGGGCCGTTCAGGTGATCAGCCGCCTCCGTAAGGAGGGGCAGGCCGTGCAGGCGCAGTACAAGCGCGCTATGCCGGAGCTGACCAGCCGCGAGAACTGGAAGCGCCTCTACGAGCTCTGATCCGCGCACGCGCGGTGTTCGGCCTGCACCGTCCGACCTTCGCGGGGTCACCGCGCGCTCGACGTCACCGCATGCCGAACACCTTGCCGGAACGTTGAAGGTCGTCGACGTACGCGGCGGCCACGTGGGCGAAATTGACGTGCACGGTGCGGTCGTCGGCGTCGCGGATGCTCTGCACCGACCCGTGGTCGAGGTACAGGTTCACCTGGCTGGTCACCTCGTCCACGGCGTCGGCGTGCAGCGGGAACACCAGTGGTTCGCCGCCGCTGACGAGGTGCAGCACGAGTGCGGGCTTGGTTTCGGCCATATCCCACCTTCACCACCTCCGGCCGGTCTCGGCAAGGCGGTTCGCCCACAGCGGATCGGCGGGGGTCACTGCTTCCTCAGGAGTGACTCCGCAGGGCCGGGTGGGCTGCTAACGTGCTCGCCGCAGGTGGAGTAGAACCGGGGGAGAGATGGCGCAATCGTTCTCACTGTCGCTGGTGGCAGTGGACATCCTGCTCGAGCAGTACAAGCTCGGAAGGTCGCCGTTCCCGTTCGAGATCCCGCACATGGGCACGACGCACACCCAGCGCAACCAGGTGCGCGAGGCCGTGTACCGCGACCTCGAGGCCCGCGGCCTGGCTCGCAGCGGCAGGCTCGAGCCGGACGCCGAAACGGTCTTCGAGGCGTTCATGCGTGCGCCGCTGAGCGTGGCGCTGGCCGGGCAGCTCTCCGACGACGAGGAGATCTACGCGCGGGCGGTCTCCGACGGCCAGTTCGCCGTCCTGGTGCGCCAGGACTCCAACATGCTGACGTTCACCGAGGTGCGGCCCACGAACTTCGTCGCGGAACTGGTCGACCTGCTGCCGCTGACGAAACCCGCCCCCGGCCAATCGATCACGGTGCCCGTGCCCGCCGCGCGCACACCACGCTCCGCGGACGGATACGACCCCTTCGGTGGTGTCCAGGCGCCCCGCTCGTCGCAGACCGCGTCACAGGAACGCGCCGTGGCCCGCCTGTTCGAGAAGAAGATGGACCGCGTCGGGTTCATCACCGCGTTCGTCCCCGGCGACGGCGGCAAGCCGGTCAAACTCGAGCCCGTGATGTGGTTCGACAACGAGGACGGCAGGCACCTCGGCACGCAACGCGCCGCCGAGGACGGTCAGAAATGGGCCACGTACGCACCCGCCGACAACGCCCGCATCGTCTCCCAGCTCTACACCCAACTCGAACCGTATTTGTAGCCGCGTGGCCCGGCGATGCGGTCGCACCGCCGGGCCACGCGCGCGGTCCGGCTACGGGGCGGCGCTCGGTGCTGTTCGGGAATTGATCTAAGCGAAGATGCTCAGCACCAGCACGAGGCCGAATCCGATGACGCCGATCAGTGTCTCCAGCACCGTCCACGTCTTGAGTGTGGTTTTGACGTCCATGCCCAGGTAGCGGCCGACCAGCCAGAACCCGGAGTCGTTGACGTGCGAGAGCACGGTGGCGCCACAGGCGAGCGTGATCACCAGCAGGGCGCGGTACAACGGTGTCACGCCTTCGGTCGCGGCGAGGGTCGGCGCGATGAGGCCGGCTGTGGTGGTCAGCGCGACCGTGGCCGAACCCTGGGCCACGCGCAGTCCGGTGGAGATCAGGAACGCCGCGAGGATGAGGGGGATGCCGAGGTCCTTGAGCGTTTCTGCCAGCGCCTGGCCGATGCCGCTGACGTAGAGCACCTCACCGAACATGCCACCCGCGCCGGTGATCAGGATGATCGCGCAGACAGGCGCCAGCGCTCCGTTGACGATGTTCTCCACCGAGGCGCGGGAACGACCGCGGCCGAGCACCACGAGGCTGACGAGTGCCGTGACGAGCAGCGCGATCGGGGTTGCGCCGAGAACCCGCAGTGCCTGCACCCAGGTCGCGTCGGCGTCGATGACGCCTGCGGTGCCGAGGGTGTTCAGGCCGGTGTCGAGGAAGATCAACACCATCGGCAGCAAGAGGATCGCGATGACCGTGCGGAACCTCGGATAGGGCAGATCCCCGGTTGCCGTGTCTCCACCGGCCGAGTCCCCGCCGGCCGAGTCACCGGTGCCCGAGCTGGTTCCTGACGCACCGGCGAGGGAGAGGGCCGGCACGGCCAGGTCCACGCGGCGTCCGATCATCTTGCCGCCGACGTAGCCTGCGAGATACCAGGTGGGCACCGCGATCACCAGGCCGACGAGCAGCACGAGGCCCATGTCGGCGTCGAGGAACTCGGCTGCCGAGACCGGGCCGGGGTGCGGCGGGACGAACGCGTGCATCACGGCGAACGCGCCGAGCGGCGGCAGCGCGTAGAGCAGCACCGAACCGCCGAAGCGGGTGGCGACGCTGAAGATGATCGGGACGAACACCACGAACGCGGCGTCGAGGAAGATCGGGAACCCGAAGAACAGGGCGGCGACGCCGAGAGCCAGCGGGGCTCGTTTCGCGCCGAACCGGTTGACCAGCGAATTGGCCAGGACGTCCGCGCCTCCGGTCACTTCCAGTAGGCGGCCGATCATCGCGCCGAGGCCGACGAGCAGGCCGACTTCGGCAAGCGTGGTACCGAAACCGCCCATCAACGTGTCGACGAGCTCGTCGAGCGGGATCCGGGTGGCCACCGCGGTCAGCACGCTGACCAGCACGAGCGCGATGAGCGCGTGCACCCGGAACTTGATGATCAGCAACAGCAGCAGTGCGACGGCGCCGGCCGCGATCGCCAGCAGCGGGCCCACTCCGTAGGCCGGTGTTATCTCTTCCATCGGTTTCCTTTTCTCAACATTGAGTGAATTCGGGTGCCCGGGGTTCGACGAGTGCGCCGTCGGTGATCACCTGCGGTCGGCCGTGCTGTTCGGACTCGGGCGCGCAGGTCGGCGCGGTCTGTCAGCGGGTGACGTCGCTGGTGTCTGCGGCGAGCTCACCGCGGTCGGGGAGGCCTTCCCAGTCGCCTGCGACCGCGACGGTCAGTGCTCCGGCGGCGGCCGCGTCGTCCAGTCGCTGCCGTATCCGGTCGCCGCGGAGCCGGGCGGCCAGGTATGCGGCCGCGAAGGAATCGCCCGCGCCCACCGGGTCGACGACGGTGGTGGGCCGCGGCGCAACCGTGACGATCTCCCCATCGATCAGGGCCACCGCGCCGTCCCCTCCGCGTTTGATCACGACCTCGCGCGGTCCGAGCTCGGCCAGCGCGCCGGCGAGCTGCGCCGGGTCGGAGCCGTCGACGAGCAGTCGCGCCTCGTCCTCGGTGGCGAACACGACGGTGGCTGCCGATGTCAGGGGGCGCAGCGTCGCGGTGGCCTCGTCGGGAGTCCACAGCGCGCGGCGGTAGTTGAGGTCCAAGGAGATCGGAACGTCGGCGTCGCGGGCCGTCTCGGCCGCGGCGAACGCGGCGTCGCGGGCGGACTCGCTCAGTGCGGGCGTGATGCCGGTCAGGTGGAGTGCGCCTGCCCGGCGGACCGCGGTCTCGTCGACGTCGGCGGGCCGCAGCCGGGACCCTGCGGAGCTGGTGCGGTAGTAGGAGACGCGAGTCCGCGTTCCGGTCCGCCGCTCCTTGACCATGAGCGCGGTCGGCGCGTGGTCGTCGGTCAGCACGTGCTCGGCGGGCAGCTGCTGACCGGCGAGGGTCATGCGGATGAGCCTGCCGAACTCGTCGTCGCCGACGCGCCCGATCCACGTGGCCCGGCTTCCGAGGCGGGTCACGCCGATCGCGACGGTCGCTTCGGCGCCGGCGACTCCGAGGGTCAGGTTCGGCGCATGCCGCAGCGGTCCGACGATCGGCGACGTCAGCATGGCCATCGCCTCGCCGAGGGTGACCAGCCCGCTCATGCGGCGGCCCCGGTTTCGGCCAGGAAGGCGTGGGCGCGCCTGCGCAGTTCGCCCAGGTCGCCACCGTCGAGGGCATCGCCCAGCAGTGGACCGCCGATGCCGAGTCCGCACGCCCCGGCGTCGAGGTACGGGCGCACGAGATCCAGCGTCACGCCGCCGGTGGGCAGCAGCTCGATGTCGTCGAGTGGGGCGCGGAGTTCGCGGATGTAGCCGGGCCCGGTCAGGCTCGCGGGGAAGATCTTGACGGCCGTCGCGCCGAGTTTCGCGGCGGTGGTGACCTCGGTGGCGGTGAACGCGCCGGGAAAGTAGCCGAGTCCGTACGTGCGGACACGGGCCGCCACGTCGGCGTCGGTGTCGGGTGCGACGACGAACTCCGCGCCTGCCTCGGCGGCACGATCCACGTGCTCCGGCGTGCGCACCGTGCCCACGCCCACCTCGGCGGACGTGCCGTGCCGCTCCACGGCGCCACGGACGGCGGCGAGTGCGCCGGGCGTGTTCATCGTGATCTCCAGACAGCGCACGCCGGCGTCGACGAGCGTGTCCACGACCGCGTCGACGTGCTCACCGGAGCGTCCGCGCAGGATCGCGACGATCCGAGTGCTCCGCAGGGCGTCGCCGAGCAGCGCTCCGCTTTCGGGAGTGCTGCCGGCGGCGCTGCTGTCAGAGGCCCCGCCCTGCGGGGGCTTCGTCGAGCTCATCGCCGTACCTCTGGTGAGTCCGCGAATTGCAATATATGCAAATGCCTTGTAAATTCTGCATCAGTCTGTACGCTGCGCGGTCGAAGGTCAAGGAGTGAGATGTCGACAACGGTTGCCAAGGCAGTACTCGTGCTGCACCAGCTGGCCGACGGTCCGCGGTCGCTGTCCGCGCTCGCCGATGCCGTGGGCGTGCACTCCTCCACGGCGTTGCGCATGATCCAGCCGCTGCTCACCGACGGGCTGATCGCACGCGGCGGTGACGGGAAGTATCGCCTCGGCCTGCGGCTGGCCGAGCTCGGCCAGCAGGCGCTCGACAACGTGGATCTGCACGGCGCGGCGCACGGCCACCTGCTGGAACTGGCCGAGGACGTCGGCGCGACGGTGCACCTGGCGCAGCTCATCGACGACGCGATCGTCTACGTCGACAAGATCGAACACCCGGCGACGATGCGGATGTGGTCGCGCGTCGGGCGTGCCGTGCCACTGCACACGTCGTCGGTGAGCAAGGCGATCCTCGCCGGCCTCGAGCCCGAGCTACGGGACCGGCTGATCGCCCGGTGCGGGTTCGAACAGCACACCGACGAGACCATCACGACCCGCGAGGAGCTGCTCGCCGAGCTGCGCGCGACCGCCGACCGCGGCTACGCCACCGATCTGGGCGAGTTCGAACCACTCGTGCACTGCATCGGTATCCCCGTGCCCCGGTCGTCCGGCGTCGATGCGGCCGTCTCGATCACCACGATCCAGGCGTCCCCCGACGTCGACGCGCTCCGTGGGCTGGTTCCCCGGCTCGGCGCCGCGGCGACGGCCATCGCCGCGGACCTCGGCCACCGCGGCTGACATGGCCACCGCGGCTGATCCGGCCGCTCTTACCCACCACCGAACAGGAGAAGTCGCCCGTGAAGATCACCAGCATCACGACGTACCTGATCGAGCCTCGCTGGCTGTTCCTGCGAGTGGAGACCGATGACGGCATCGTCGGCTGGGGAGAACCGGTCGTCGAGGGCCGCGCGCACACCGTCGCGGCGGCGGTCGACGAGATGTCGGACTACCTGATCGGCGCCGACCCCACACGCATCGAGGATCACTGGCAGGTGCTGACGAAGGGCGGCTTCTACCGCGGTGGCCCGATCCTGTCCAGCGCGGTAGCGGGCATCGACCAGGCGTTGTGGGACATCCGCGGCAAGTCGCTCGACGTGCCGGTGCACGAGCTGCTGGGCGGGGCCGTGCGCGACACGATGCGGATCTACTGCTGGATCGGCGGCGACGAGCCCACCGAGGTCGGTGAGGAAGCCGCCAGGCAGGTCGAGGCCGGTCTGACCGCCGTGAAGATGAACGCCACCGGGCGGATGCGGCCGTTGGAGACGACCGCGCAGATCCAGGCAGCCGTCGACCGGGTTGCGGCGGTGCGCGAGGTCATGGGGCCGGACCGGGACGTCGCCGTCGACTTCCACGGCCGGATCTCGCCCGCCGTGGCGCGGGTACTGTGCCGGGAACTGGAACCGTTGCAGCCGATGTTCGTCGAGGAACCGGTGGTGCCGGAGCTGTCGGCGGACATCGGAAAGATCTGCGCGTCGACGACCATTCCCATCGCCACGGGGGAGCGGCTGTTCTCGCGGTGGGACTTCCGTGACGTTCTGCCGCAGGGCGTCGCCGTGGTTCAGCCGGACCTGTCGCACGCGGGCGGCATCTCCGAATGCCGGCGGATCGCGGCGTTCGCCGAGGCATACGGCGTCGCGCTCGCACCGCATTGCCCGCTCGGCCCGGTGGCACTCGCGGCCAGCCTGCAAGTCGACTTCGCGAGCCCGAACGCGCTCATCCAGGAGACGAGCCTGGGTATTCACTACAACCAGGGTTCGGACCTGTTGGACTACCTGGCCGATCCGGCGGTGTTCGCGTTCGCCGACGGCTACGTCCAGCGGCCGACCGCGCCGGGCCTGGGCGTCGAGATCGACGAGGCCGCCGTGGCGAAGGCCGCGGAGACCGGGCATCGGTGGCGCTCCCCGATCTGGCGCCACGAGGACGGCGGCTTCGCCGAGTGGTGACGGACGGCGCCGGCCCGCGCGAGGGGAAGATCGGGGGCGCCCGCCCGCCGGCCCGACCACCACCCCTCAACGGCACGCTGGCGCGTGGCTGTGTTCAACGCCACCAAAGTTCCCTTGGGGGCGTTCAGTAGCGGTAGAAGCGTTCCTTGCGGCCCTGGCGGACGAGGCGCAGCCACTCGACGAACGCCTTCGGATCGCGCTTCACGCCCACGAAGTACAGGCCGAACCGGGCGATCTCCAGTGCGCCGATCTTGCGCATCCCCGGCTGGGACAGCAGGAACCCGCGGTTGCGGTAGGTGTAGTAGCGCTTGACCTCGTTCTCCGGGTCCTGCGCGTGGAACCGGCCCCCGAGCATGGGCTTGAACTCGTCCGACCCGTTCGGGTGCAGGTAGGCCGCCCGCAGCGAGGTGCCGAACGGCAGCCCCGACCGTGCGAGTCGCCGGTGCAGCTCCACCTCGTCGCCGCGGAAGAACAACCGCAGGTCGGGCACCCCGGTCACCTCGAGGGTCGAGGCGCGGAACAGCGCACCGTTCATCAGTGAGGCGATACCCGGCAGGAAGTCCTCGCCGAGCTCGGCGGAGGTGCGCTTCCACGTCAGACCGCGCCGCAACGGGAACGCCAGCTTCTCGGGTTCGTCGATGTTGACGACCATCGGCGACACCTCGGCGAGCTCTCGCCGCTCCGCCTCGCCGAGCAGCGTCTCCAGGACGTGCTCGTCGGCGGGCCTGCCGTCGTCGTCGGCGAGCCACACCCACTCGGCGCCCAGCGCCAGCGCGTGCAGCATGCCCAGCGCGAACCCACCCGCGCCGCCGAGGTTGCGGTACGACGGCAGGTACGTGACGGGCCGCGAGTACGCCTCCACGACGTCGCGTGCCGACTCCTCCTCGGGGCCGTTATCGACGACGATCAGGTGGTCGACGGCCCGCGTCTGCGATTCGACGACCTTCAGCGACTCCGCCAGCAGGTCTCGGCGGTTGCGGGTGACGACGACGGCGGCGACCGCGCCTTCGGGGAGGGCGCCCATGTCAGCCGCCGTTCGCCGGAGCCGTGGCGGCGGACGTGCCGGTGGCCTGCCCGTTGCCGGCGCCGTCGGAGGGCTTGGCGAGGTCCTCGGGGTTGGCCTGGCCGAGGCGTTCCAGCACCTCGCGGCTGACGTTCTGGAACGGGTCCTTGCCCTTGTAGCCGGTGAGGACCTCGCGCAGGCGGCCGTGCTGGCGCACCCTGCCCTCGTCCATCCACATGGCCTGGTCGCACAGTTCGAGCAGCAGCTCGTCGGAGTGGCTGGCGAACACGAGGATTCCCGAGCGCTTGACGAGGTCCTTGAGCCGGTCGCGGGCCTTGTTCATGAAGGACGCGTCGACCGCGCCGAGTCCTTCGTCGAGAATGAGGATCTCGGGGTCGATCGAGGTGACGACGCCCAGTGCGAGGCGCACGCGCATACCCGTGGAGTAGGTGCGCAGCGGCATCGCGAGGTAGTCGCCGAGCTCGGTGAACTCGGCGATGTCGTCGATGCGCTTCTCCATCTCCTTGCGGCTCTTCCCGAGGAAGAGGCCACGGACGATGATGTTCTCGAAGCCGGAGGTCTCCGGGTCCATGCCGACGCCGAGGTCGAACACCGGCGCGACCTTGCCCGTGACCTTCGCCGATCCGCGGGTGGGCTCGTAGATGCCCGACAGCAGCCGCAGCAGCGTGGACTTGCCCGCGCCGTTGTGGCCGACGAGGGCGAGCCGGTCGCCGTCGGAGAGCTGCAGGTTCACGTCCTGCAGCGCTTCGATGATGGGGACCTTCGAGTCCGAACCGATCTTGCCGCCGACCTTGCCGAGGACCCGCTTCTTCATCGACCGCGTCTTGGCGTCGAAGATCGGGAAGTCCACGTAGGCGTTGCGGACGTCAATGCTGACCATCTGGTGTCACACCCAATACGAGACACGGGCACGGTAGTTGCGCATCACCACGAGCGCGAGTGCCCATCCGACGATCGTGATGCCGATGGCGACGAGCCAGCTCTTGCCGTCGATGTGCTGGCCGATCAGCGGTGCACGCACGATCTGTACGAAATGATAGAGCGGGTTCAGTTCGATGATGGGCAGCGCCCAGGACACGCCATCGCGGCCGTTGCCGGCGTACAGCTGGTCGATCGGCCACACGATCGGCGTCAGGTAGAACAGCAGCTGGATCAGCGAGTTGATGAGCTGCGGGATGTCGCGGTAGCGCGTCGAGATGACGCCGAGCATCAGCGTGACCCAGCCCGCGTTGAGCGCCAGGATCACGAAGCCCGGCGCGGCCGACAGGATCGACCAGTCGATACCGGGGTGGCACAGGCCGTTACCGGTGGTGCACGCGTCGTCCTGGATGCCGTACTGCTGCGACAGCGCGGGGAAGAAGATCGCCACGATGATCACGTAGACGATCACGTTGTGGGCCGCCATCAGCGTCTGCCGCCACACCGTGCGCAGCGCGTAGATCGTCAGCGGCGCGGGCATCTGCTTGATCAGACCCTCGTTGGAGATGAAGGTCTGCATGCCCTCGGTGATGCAACCGCTGACGAAGCCCCAGACGATGAAGCCGGTGACGATGTAGGGCAGGAACGTATCGATGGGCAGGCCGAACAGCTGCGAGTACAGCAGGCCGAGGCCGAGCGCGATGACACCCTGCGTGATCGTCAACCAGAACGGGCCGATCACCGAGCGGCGGTACCGCTGCTTGATGTCCTGCCACCCGAGGTGGCCCCACAGTTCCGTCTGCCGCAGGCCCGAGCGGATGTCGTCGAAGGCGCGGTTGAAGGACCGGCTGCCGGGAACGGGTGCGGTGTCGGTCGTGTCGGCGTTCATCGGTGACTTCGTCCCTGGGCTGTCGCCTGATCCGCCGTCGAGGGAATCAGTGGCCGTCGAGGTGCTTGTGGCATGCACGGGATATGAGGGTACTGCTGCCGCGAAAGCGCGAACGCGCGCGTCGCCTTCTGTGGTCACCAGATCGCCCATGTGGGTGTAAATGGGTACGAAATACCAGGTCAAGACACTGGTCGCGTGCCCGTTTCGGGTGTGGCGGGAGGGGGTGGAGGCCGGTGGACGCGCTGGTAGTTTGCGGCCGTGAGTCGATTGGCCGTGACCGCGGCGGGCCTGCTGCTGGTGTTCGCGTTCGGCACCTGGATGGCGTGGTCGTACGTCACCGACGCGGCATTCGTGGACGCCCGCTATGCCCGAAACCTCGCCGAAGGGCACGGTCTCGTCTACAACGTCGGGGACCACAACCCGGTCGAAGGGTTCACGAGCCTCCTGTGGACGTTGTGGCAGTCGCTCTTCTCCCTGTTCGGTGCCGACCCGGTGCTCGTCGCGCAGATCACGGGTGTCGCGGCGGGTGTGGCGACGCTCGTGCTGCTGATGCGCGCGGTCGACGGCGCCGCGGCGGTCGTGGCCGGCTGCGCCTACGTGCTGTTCCTCCCGACCTACTTCCACCTCGCCGGCGGGCTCGAGACGGGCCTGGTCGCGCTCGTCGTGCTGCGCATGGCCGTGCTGGGCATGCGGGTCGTCGAGGAGCGCCACGTCGTCGACCTCGAACCCCCGCTGCTGCTGGTGCTCGCCGCGACCCTGCGGCCCGAGGCGTTGATCGCGGTGCTGCCCGGTTTCGTCGTCTGGTTCCGGTCACGGCGGTTCTCCGGGCAGGCGCGTGCGGGGCTCACGGCGGCCGCGGTACTCGGCGTGGGATGCATCGTGTGGACGGTCGTGCAGTACGGCCACCTCGTGCCGAAGCCGTGGAGCGACGCGGTCGGCCCACTCGGCTTCGACGGGGAGTGGCTGTGGTCGACGGTCGTCGTGCTCGCGCCGCTGCTGCTGCTCACGGTCGCGCTGCTGACGTGGCCCGAACTGCGGCGTGTCGGCGCGTTCTTCTGCGTGACCGTGCTCGCCGCAGGGCTGCCCCTCGTCGTGTTCGGCCCGCCGGAGGCGGATGCGCTGCACCGCTACGCCTTCACGGTGTTCCCCGTGCTGTGCCTGGCGGCCGGTGTGGCCGTGGCGGCGATGGCCGGTGTGCGGTTCGTGCAGGCGGGTGTCGGCGTCGTCGTGGTCGGCTGGGTGGCCGTGGCGGGCGTCGCCTCGCCGGGCCTGCCCGCCGTGGCGAACACCGGCACCGATCTCGCACGCACCCACGCCGCCATCGGCAGGGGACTCGCCGACGCCGACGTGCCCGCGGGCGCGCGCACCGTCGCTGTCGCCGACCCCGGCGTGATCCCGTACTACAGCGGCTGGAACGCCGTCGACTACAGCGGCCGCAACAACGGGCTGATCGCCGACGGGGCGCGGCCCGACTCCGTCGTGCGCACCCACGATCCCGCGGTGATCGTCGTGCCCTCGCCGGGTCAGAACATTCCCGAGAAGGTGCACGGACTCGACGTGCCCATCGCCGTGGCCGGGTATTCGCAGCTGGGGCCGTTCCAGGCGCGCAGCGGCAGTTGGCAGTTCGTGTTCGTGAAGCCGGAGTTCGCGCAGCAGGTCGAGGTGAAGGTCCGCGCGGCCGTCGCCCGCGGCGAACAGCAGTACGGCGACGACTACTCCGTGACGATCAACCGCTGGCTGAACAGCCTGAAGGACTGACGGCGGCCCGCGCCGACGGCTCGAACGGCGCGGGCGACTCGGACGGCGACGGCGGCGGTGGTTACAGGTACTGGCCCGGATTGCCGATGCCGGTCGGGGCGCCTTCGGCGGATCCTTGCGGCAGGCCGCGGCGCATCTGCTCGAGCTGGGCGCGGGCGGCCATCTGCTGGGCGAACAGCGCCGTCTGGATGCCGTGGAACAGCCCCTCGAGCCAGCCGACGAGCTGGGCCTGCGCGATCCGCAGCTCGGCGTCGGACGGGGTGCGGTCCTCGGTGAACGGCTCGACGAGGCGTTCCAGTTCCTTGCGCAGGTCCGGTGCGAGCGCCTCCTCGAGTTCCGTGATCGACGTCTGGTGGATCTCGCGCAGCCGCTGCCTGCTCGCCTCGTCCAGCGGCGCGGCCTTCACCTCTTCGAGGAGCTGCTTGATCATCGTGCCGATACGCATGACCTTCGCGGGCTCTTCGACCATGTCGCTGACGGACTCGCCGGCGTGCTCGGTCTCACCGTCGGCGGCCTCGGGGTTGATCCGTGCGGCGCCGACAGGCGAACCGTCGGGTCCGACCACCATGACGTGCTGGTCCTCCGAGGGCGTGGCGTACGGGGTGTTCGGCTCCGTCATAGCTCCATCCTGGCTCGATCAGGGAGGGTGTCGCAGGTATCGAGGGTACTCAACCCGCCGGGGCGCGCCGGGCGCGCCGGTCGGGGGACGCCGATGTTCGCCCGAGCAGCGGCAACCGGGCAATTCGGCCATCGTCGATGGTGACGGTCGATCCGGACTCCATACCCCGGCTGCGCGGCGAAAACTCGCCTCCGTACCTTTGTCGCATGGCGTTTGACGTCGCTCGGATCCGTGGGTTGTTCCCCGCTCTGGGTGACGGCTGGATTCACTTCGACGGTGGAACCGGAATGCTCGTCCCCGAACAGGTCGCGTCGGCCGTCTCGACGGCGATGCGGGCTCCGGTCTCCGGTCCGGGCGGAGCGTTCCCGGCCTCACAGCGGGCGGAAAGCATCGTGGCCGCGGCACGGCGTGCCGTGGCGGACCTCGTGGGAGGCGAGCCCGACGGCGTCGTCCTCGGGCCCAGTGCCTCCGTGCTGATCGCACGCCTCGCGGACACGCTGTCCGCGCGGTGGACGATCGGCGACGAGGTCGTGGTCTCCCGGCTGGACGAGGAGGCCAACATCGCGCCGTGGCTGCGCGCGATGAACCGCGTCGGCGGTAAGGCCCGCTGGGGCGAGATCGACATCGAGAACTGCGAGCTGCCGGAGTGGCAGTACGCCGACCTGATGGGCGACCGCACCAAGGCCGTCGCCGTGACCGCGGCATCCGGCGCCGTCGGTACTCGTCCCGACCTGGAGCCGATCACGTCGGCGGCGCAGCAGGCGGGTGCGCTGATGGTCGTCGACGCGACGTACGCCGCGCCGTTCGTCCCACTCGACATGGCCACACTCGGCGCCGACGTCGTCGTCCTGTCCGCGCAGGCCTGGGGTGGACCTGCGGTGGGGGCGCTCGTGTTCCGCGACCCGGACCTGCTGGCACAGCTGCCGCCCGCGGCGCTGTCACCGGAGGTGGCGGGCCCGGAGCGGCTCGAACTGGGCCCGCACCCGTACCCGCTGCTCGCCGGGCTCATCGCGTCGGTGGACTACCTCGCGGGTCTCGACGACTCCGCCACCGGCACGCGCCGCGAGCGGCTGCTCGCCTCGCTCGGTTCGGCGAAGGCCTACCAGGAGGGGCTGCTCGACCGGCTCGCCGCCGACCTGCGGTCGCTGCCGGACGTCACCGTGCTCGGCGACCCGATGCGGCGGATTCCCGCGCTGGCGTTCTACGTCGACGGCCGCAAGGCCTCCGACGTCGCCGACTACCTGGCCCGCCAGGGGCTCTGCGCGTTCGCCGACCCGGGCAGTTGCGGCCTGTTCGAGGCGCTGGGCATCGGCGAGGTCGGCGGGGCCGTGCGCATCGGCCTGGCCCACTACTCGAACGGCTTCGAGATCGGCCAGCTCGCGCGCGTGCTGGCCGAACTGCCCTGAGACGCGAACCGCGCCGCGGTCACTTCGCGGTCAGGACGATCTTTCCGAACACGCCGCTCTCGTCGAGTGCGCGATGCGCCTGCGCGGCACTGCTGAGCGGCAGTACCTGGTCGATGACCGGCAGCACCGTGCCCTGATCCAGCAGCGGCCACAGGTGCGTGCGCACGTCGGCCACGATCGCCGCCTTGCTCTCGAGCGACCGCGACCGCAGCGCCGTCGCCGACACGGTGCCGCGTTTGCGCAGCAGCTTGCCGATGTTCAGCTCGCCCTTCACACCGCCCTGCATGCCGATGATCACCAGGTGGCCGCTGTCGCGCAGCACGTCGATGTTGCGGTCGAGGTACTTCGCGCCGATGTTGTCGAACACGACGTCGGCACCACCGGTCGCCGCCTTCATCTCCTCGACGAAGTCCTGCTCGCGGTAGTTGACGGTGATGTCCGCGCCGAGTTGCCTGCACCGGTCGAGGCGGTCGTCCGAACCGGCGGTGACGGCGACCGTCGCGCCGAGCGCCTTCGCCACCTGGATGGCATGGGTGCCGATGCCGCCCGCGCCGCCGTGCACGAGCAGAACGTCCCCTTCGGACAGACCCGCGTGCATGACGAGGTTGGACCACACGGTGCAGGCCACCTCGGGCAGCCCGGCGGCCGAGTGCAGCTCCACCTCGTTCGGCAGGGGCAGCAGCTGGCCCGCGGGCACGGCGACCTTCTCCGCGTAGCCGCCGCCTGCCAGCAGTGCGCACACCTCGTCGCCGACCTGCCAGCCCGTGACGCCCTCGCCGAGCGCGGCGATGGTGCCCGAGCACTCCAGGCCGAGGATCTCGCTGGCGCCGGGCGGCGGTGGATAGTTCCCCTGCCGCTGCATCACGTCGGCGCGGTTCACGGCCGTGGCCGCGACGTCGAGAAGCACCTCGCCGGGTGCGGGTTCGGGGTCGGGCACCTCGGTCAGCTCGAGGTTCTCGGGAGGTCCGGGTTCTCGGAGCATGATCGCGCGCATACCGCGACTGTATGTCACTCGACAGAACGTGGCCCGGTGGCAGGGAACCGCGACCGGTGGCACCGGTCCGGACCTCACCGATGGCCGCCGGTGACCGTCATTCCCTTGTGGCCACGTGTTCTTCCTACGAACGGACCTTGACGATTCGGAGAACTCGCACAAAAGTGACGCCGCAACGTCAGAAGGGGCTGTAGATGTCATTCAGTAGAGGGAAGTTGCGGTCCGTCACCGCCGTTGCGGCGTGTGCGGGCCTGGTGCTCACCGGCACCGCCGCGGCCCAGGCCGCGCCGAAGTCGCTGCCCGACGAGCTGCCGGACAAGGTCGAGCTCGGCGCGATGCAGCGGCACCTGATCGCGATGCAGCGCATCGCCGACGTTCACGACGGCAATCGGGTCGCCGGTTCGCTCGGGCACGAGACGTCCGCCGAGTACATGGCGCAGCGCCTCGAGGACGCCGGGTACGACATCACGCGCCAGCAGTTCCCGTTCACCTACACCGAGACGCTCGCCGAGAAGCTCACGGTCGGTGGCGAGGACGTGCCTGTCGTCGTCATGGAGTACAGCAAGAACACCGAGGAGGGCGGCCTGACCGCCCCGGTCGCGGCCGTCGAGCCGGACGACACCCCGGGATGCGAGGCGTCCGACTTCGGTGACGTCACCGGCCAGATCGCCCTCGTGCAGCGTGGCAGCTGCTCGTTCGCCGCGAAGCAGTCCGCCGCGGCCGAGGCGGGCGCCGTCGCCGCGATCGTCTACAACAACGAGCCGGGTCCGCTCAACGGCACGCTCGGCGACGCCGAGAGCGCCGAGATCCCGACCGGCGGGATCAGCCAGGAGGACGCCCAGACGCTGATCGACGCCGACGGGCAGGACATCACGCTCGAGCTGCGGCAGCTGCAGGAGGAGCGGACCACGTACAACCTGATCGCCGAGACGACCACCGGGCGCGACGACAACGTCGTGATGGCCGGTGCCCACCTCGACGGCGTCACCGACGGTGCGGGCATCAACGACAACGGCACCGGCTCGGCCGCGCTGCTCGAGACCGCGCTGCAGCTCGGCGGCTCCCCGGACGTCAACAACAAGGTCCGGTTCGCCTGGTGGAGCGCCGAGGAGTTCGGCCTCGTCGGCTCGACGCACTACGTCAACTCGCTGAGCCAGGACCAGCAGCTCGACATCGCGCTGTACCTCAACTTCGACATGATCGGCTCGCCGAACGCCGGCTACTTCACCCTCGACGGTGACGACTCCGAGGGTGAGGGTGCGGGCGCAGGCCCGTACGGCTCGGCGCAGATCGAGACGGCGTTCGAGGACTCGCTCGCCTCGCGCGGCATCGAAGCGGAGGGCAGCGACTTCACCGGCCGCTCCGACTACGGCGAGTTCATCGCCTACGGCATCCCGGCCGGTGGCCTGTTCACTGGCGCCGAGGACATCAAGACCGAGGAGCAGGCCGCCAAGTGGGGCGGAACCGCCGGTGAGGCGTACGACTCCTGCTATCACACGGCGTGCGACAACCTGGGCAACGTCGACTACGACGCCCTGGACGTCAACGCCGACGCGATGGCCGAGGTGACGGCGCAGTATGCGCTGAGCACCGAGGACGTCAACCACATCGCCCCGGCCGAGAAGAAGAACAAGGCCGAGGTGGCCAAGCAGCGGTCGGCGAACAAGAAGGTCGCCGCGCAGGCCAGCGACCGTGCGCACGAGGTCACGTCCTGACCCCGCGCGAGTAGGACGACGGCAGTGAGGCAGTGCCCGTTCCCCGCCTCGGCGGGGGACGGGCACTGCTGCATCTCACGGAGGATTCTGACTGTCTGCTTCGCCCCGCAGGCCGTTGGTCGGGCCTGGGCACGGCGCGCGGCCGCGCCCAGGCGCTTACCGAGGTTGCGATGGACGAATCACCGGCGACCGAGGTGCATGCGCCCCGCTGCCGCGCGACCGGGCCGCTGTCGCTGCCCCGGTCGCGGGGAACGCGGTCTCCGGCGCGGGCGGGCCCTGTGCCCGGTGTCGCACCGGGTTCGGCGCCGTGGGCCGCCGGCTATGCCTTGATCTTCTTGCCATGGCACCACCTGACCCTTCCCGGGGCGGAGCCGGCGAGCTGCCCGGTGGGCGGAGGCGTTCGGCCCTGCCGGCTCCCTCCGTACCCCCAGCGTGCTCCCGTCGGCGGAGGTGCACAAGCCGGACGAGCCGGAAGGTTCTAGTCTCCGGGCATGGCTGTTGACGCTGCTGACCCTGGCGACACGCGGTGGCTCACCGAAACGGAGATGACCGCGTGGCGGCCGTACATGGTCTCGACGTTGCGCCTGCGGCAGCGGCTGCATCGGGAACTGGTGGAGGCCCACGACGTCTCACTGATCGACTACGAGGTGTTGGCGGCCCTGTCGGCTACGGCGACGGGGAGCATGCGCATGAGCGAGCTCGCCGCCCTGCTCGGCTCGACGAAGAGCAGGCTCTCCCACCAGATCGGCCGGATGGAGCGTGCCGGGTACATCCGCCGCGGCAAGGACCCCGAGGACAAGCGTGGCGTGACGGCCGACCTCACCGGCGACGGCGCCGCCGTGCTGCGCGCGGCCGCGCCGACCCACGTCGCCGGGGTCCGCGCGCACATGGTCGACCTGCTCACCGACCACGAACAGGCCGCGCTGGGATCGGCGTTCACCCGCGTGCTCGGCCATCTGGAGCAGCTCGACGAGTAGGGCCGAGCGGCAGGCGAGAGGCGGGCGGTGCGGCGACCCGCGTGGCGGGCGGTGCGGTCCCGCCCACCGGGGCCGGTACTGATCGCGGCGCGCTACCCTGAGCGCAGGGGAAGCGTGGCAGAGCGGCCGAATGCACTCGACTTGAAATCGAGCGTGGGGCAACCCACCGGGGGTTCAAATCCCCCCGCTTCCGCAGTGATGAGCAGCGCAAACGCCGGGTCGGACGTGATGTCCGGCCCGGCGTTTCGCTCAAGGTGAGCAGTTTGGGTAGCAGTTCCCCATCTCAGACGGCAGTTGAAGCGCCCTCCGGCGGCTCGCCGTCGCCGTCTTCGTCGCTTCCTTCGGTCTCGGTTTCGGGCTCCCAGTACAGGCCGCCGATCTGGTCGGCGATCGACGTCATCAGGTCGGGCGTCATGTGCTGGTAGCGGGTTGTCATGGCCACGTGGGACCAGCCCATGACGTCCATGACAGCCCGCCCTGGAACGCCGAGCACGAGCAGCAT
>NZ_JAMTCN010000029.1 GCF_024171865.1 Prauserella aidingensis
CAGCCTCCCGGTGGCTACGACCCCGGCTACGGCCAGCCCGGTTACGGCCAGCCGCCGCAGGACCCGTACGGCCAGCCTCCCGGTGGCTACGACCCCGGCTACGCGGCTCCGCCGAGCCCTCCCGGCGGCTACCCGGCGCAGGCTCCGCCCCCGCAGTCGGACCCGTACGGCCAGCCGGCGCAGGACCCGTACGGCCAGCCCGGCTTCGGCGCGCCCGGCGCTCCCGGTGCACCGGCGGGCGCCCCGCCGCGGCCGCTGACGGCGTCGCTGCAGCTCGACGACGGCTCCAACCGGAACTACTCCCTGAAGCAGGGCAGCAACGTCGTGGGCCGCGGCCAGGACGCCGACTTCCGTCTCCCGGACACGGGTGTGTCGCGTCGCCACCTGGAGATCACGTGGGACGGCCAGAGCGCCACGCTCGCCGACATCGGCTCGACGAACGGCTCGACGGTCAACGGAACGCCGGTACAGACCTGGCAGCTGGCCGACGGTGACGTGATCCGCGTGGGTCACTCGTCGCTGGTGTTCCGGACCCAGGGCTGAGCGAATCCGGGTTTCGGCCGGGCCGGGGGCTGCGGAACCCGGATTTTTCGGCAATCCCGCATGGGCGCCGCGTGCTGGTCACGCATAATGGCGGCCATGTGGGGGCCTGCGGCGTGTTCGCCGTGGGGCGAGCGCGAAAAGGCGGGAGCTGACACAACAGGTGCCGGAGCTGGTCGTACAACTCACCAGAGCAGGATTTCTGCTCTTGCTGTGGCTGTTCGTGTTCGCCGCGCTGCGCGTGGTGCGTTCGGATCTCTACGCGGCGTCCGGTCTGCGGGTGAATCTCCCCAGTCTGCGCCGCGGCAAGGACAAGAAGCGTCCGCGCGCAGGCGGGCGCGGCGGCGGGAAGATGCCGCGGCAGCTCGTCGTCACGCAGGGTGCCCTGTCCGGCACGCGCATCGCACTCGACGGCAAGCCGATCCTGATCGGCCGTGCCGACGACTCCACGCTGGTGCTCGACGACGACTACGCGTCGACGCGCCACGCTCGTATCTCCCTGCGCGGAGACGAGTGGTATGTGGAAGACCTGGGCTCGACGAACGGCACCTACCTCGACCGGGCTAAGGTCACTGCACCCCTCCGAGTCCCGCTCGGCGTCCCCATCCGGATCGGCAAGACGGTGATCGAGCTTCGCCCATGACTCTCGTCCTTCGCTACGCGGCACGCAGTGACCGCGGCCTGGTGCGATCCAACAACCAGGACTCGGTATATGCCGGCCCCCGCCTGTTGGCGCTGGCCGACGGTATGGGCGGCCACGCCGCCGGTGAGGTGGCCAGCAAGGTCGTCATCGCGTCGTTGGCTCCGCTCGACGACGACGAACCCGGTGACGACCTGGTCAGCCAGCTCCGTGACGCCACCATCCAGGGCAATCAGGCCATCGCCGAGCTGGTGTCGAACGACCCCGAGCTCGACGGCATGGGTACGACGCTCACGGCGGCGTTGTTCTCGGGATCGAAGCTCGGCATGGTCCACGTCGGCGATTCGCGGGCGTACCTGCTGCGCGGCGGGCAGTTCTCGCAGATCACGCGCGACGACAGCTTCGTCAACGAGCTGATCGAGCAGGGGCGGATCACCGAGGAGGAGGCGGCGACGCATCCGCAGCGTTCGCTCCTGCTCAAGGCGCTGACGGGCAGCGAGGTCGAACCGAGCCTGACGGTGCGTGAGGCTCGTGCGGGCGACCGGTACCTGTTCTGTTCGGACGGACTGTCCGGCATGGTCAGCAGCGAGACGCTCGCCGAGGCCATGCAGATCCCGGACCCTCAGGAGTGCGCGGACCGGATGATCGAGCTGGCGCTCAAGGGCGGCGGTACGGACAACGTCACGGTCATCATCGCCGACGTCGTGGACGTCGACTACGGCGAGAACGCCCCGATCGTGGGCGGCGCCGCGGGTGACGGCACCGACGAGGGGCCGCAGGGCGACTCCCCCGCCGCGCGGGCGCGTGCGCTCACGGCTCCGCAGCAGACCTCCCAGGCGCAGCAGGCCGAAACGGGCCCGCCGCCGGAGGATCCGAAGGCGAAGCGGCGCAAACGCATCCGGCTGCTCGTCGGCATCGGGCTCGCGATCGTGCTGCTCGCGGCCGCTGCGATCACGACGCGGTACTTCGTCATGAGCCAGTACTACGTGGGTGTCGGCTCCAACGACGAGGTCGTCATCTACCAGGGCGTTCCCGGCAGCGTGCTCGGTCTGGACCTGCACGAGGAGGCCGAGGGGTCGTGTCCCCCGTCGTCGACACTGTGCGAGCCGCTGCGGCTGCAGGATCTGCAGCAGGAAGCGCAGTCGGCGGTGTCGAATTCGGTCAAGCGCGACGATCTCGCGTCCGCTCGCGAGTACATCGACACGCTGCGCCGCAACAACATGCTGGAGATCTGCGACGACCAGCAGGAGCAGCCGCAGGGCGGCGGCATCATCGGCGGCATCGGTGACGGCGAGCAGCAGCAGAACGACGGCGGCGACAACGGTGGCACCGGCGACTCGGGCGGTTCCGGTCAGGACCGGCAGAACCAGGACGACTCGGCTTCGGGCGAAGCCACCACGCAGGCGGAACAGGACCAGCAGCCGGGGGTGGACTGCCGTCCGGCGCCCGGCTCGGGCGGTAACTGATGGCCGCGGCCGCAGACAACCAGAGCGCGGTCGGGCAGCAGTACACCACGAACCCACCTCGTGAGCTGCCGAAACGCCGCGGCACGGAGCTGATGCTGCTGGCGTTCGCGGCGGTCATCGTGACGACGGCGTTCGTGTTGGTGCAGATCAACCAGGAACAGTCGCTGTCGTGGTCGATCCTCTGGTACGGCGCCGCCTACCTGGCGATCTTCAGTGCGGCGCACGTGGCGGTGCGGCACTGGGCGCCGTACGCGGATCCGCTGATCCTGCCGTGCGTGGCGCTGCTCAACGGGCTCGGGCTGGTGACGATCTACCGGCTCGACCTCGCGGAGGCCGAACGTGCGCGTTCCCTGGGCGAGGAGTTCTCGGGCAGCGCGCCGCGGCAGGTGCTGTACACGGTGGTGGCGCTGGCGCTGTTCCTGGCGGTGCTGCGCATCATCAAGGACCACCGCACGCTCACCAGCTACGCCTACACGGCAGGTCTGGCCGGCCTCGTCCTCCTGGCGCTGCCCGCGATGCTCCCGGCGTCGTTGTCGGAGGTCAACGGCGCGAAGGTGTGGCTGAAGCTGCCGGGCTTCTCGATCCAGCCGGGGGAGTTCGCCAAGATCCTGTTGATGATCTTCTTCGCGTCGTTCCTCGTCGCGAAGCGGGATCTGTTCATGACGGCGGGCAAACGGATCCTCGGCGTCGAACTGCCGCGTGCACGGGACCTGGGGCCGATCATCATCGCCGCCGTGGTGTGCCTGGGCATCCTCGTGTTCGAACGTGACCTCGGCACGGCGCTGCTGTTCTTCGGCATCACGCTGATGATGTTGTACGTCGCCACCGAGCGTGCGATCTGGGTCGTCGTCGGGCTGAGCATGTTCATGGTCGGCGCGTTCATCGCCTACCAGCTGTTCACCCACGTGCAGCAGCGTGTCACCAACTGGATCGACCCGCTGGCGACCTATGACGACCCGGGCGGCGGCTATCAGATCGCGCAGGGCCTGTTCGGGCTCGGCACCGGCGGCGTGTTCGGCACCGGACTCGGTGCGGGCAGGCCGGAGATGGTGCCCGAGGCCCACACCGACTTCATCAGTGCCGCGCTCGGCGAGGAGATCGGGTTCGTCGGACTGGCGGCGGTGCTGCTGGTGTACCTGTTGCTGGCGATGCGCGGGATGCGCAGCGCGCTCGCGGTGCGCGACACGTTCGGCAAACTGTTGGGCGGCGGCCTGTCGTTCGCGATCGTCATGCAGGTGTTCGTCATCATCGGCGGGGTCACGAAGCTCATCCCGATGACGGGTGTGACCACGCCGTTCCTGTCCGCGGGCGGGTCGTCGCTGCTCGCGAACTACATCCTGGTCGCGCTGTTGCTGCGGGTCTCGGACACGGCACGCAGACCGCAACAGCAGAAGCCGAGCGGTGAGGCGCCGCCGAAGCAGCTGGCGCCGATCGCCGAGGCGCACACGGTGATGGTCCAGCGCCCGCCGCAGACGCCTGCCGAGGGTGGCCCCGCGCTGTCGGCTCCTGCGGGTCACCAGGCGCCCGGGCAGCACAACCCCGGGCAGCACAACGTGGGCCAGTACGCAGCGGGCGCACAGCCGGGGCCGCAGACACCGGGCGGACAGCAGTCTCCGGGGCATTCCGCGCCGCAGGGAACGGGACGTCCGCCGGGACAGGCACAGCAGCCGGTCACGCCGCCGCAGGGGCAGTCGCCGGTCCCGCAGGGTCCGCAGCAGGCGTCCGAGGGGTCGGGGGCGGCGCCGGAGCAGCCCCAGGGACGGCAGGCTCCGCCGCAGGCCGCGCAACCCGTCTCGGACCGGCCGCCGCAGTCGGGCGGGTCACAGGGCGGCCCACAACAGGCGGAGCCGTCGGCCGGGGCCGAGGAGCCCGCCTGGCCGACCGAGGACAGCACCGACGAACCGAACCGGCCGAAGGGGGATGACGCGACGTGAACACTCCCCTGCGCAAGGTCGGCATGGTCATGCTGGCGATGCTGACCCTGTTGCTGGCCAACACCACGTACGTCCAGGTGATCCGGGGCGACGACTACGCATCCGACTCACGCAACTCGCGGGTGCTGTACGAGGAGTACTCCCGCGAACGGGGCAAGATCGTCTCCGACGAGGCCGGCCAGGTGCTGGCGGGCGTCGAACCGTCGAACGACAACTTCAACTTCCGGCGCACCTACCGCAACGGGCCGATGTACGCGCCCGTGACCGGCTACTACTCGATCATGTACGGCGCGGGCGGCATGGAGAACGCCGAGGACGACTTCCTCAACGGCTCCGATCCGCGACTGTTCGTGCGCAGGTTGTCGGACATGGTCACGGGCCGCGACCCTCGCGGCGGCAACGTGCGGCTGACGATCAAGCCCGCGGTGCAGAAGGCCGCGTACCAGGCGATGACGCAGAACGGCTACACCGGATCGGTCGTGGCGATGGACCCGAAGACCGGTCACATCCTCGGCATGGTGTCGACGCCGTCGTACGACCCGAACCGGCTGGCCTCCCACGACGGCGACGAGCAGCAGCAGGCGTGGCGGCAGTACAGCGAGGCCGACAGCAATCCGATGCTCAACCGGGCCGTGCGGGAGACGTATCCGCCCGGGTCGACGTTCAAGATCGTCACGACTGCCGCGGCGCTCGAGGACGGGATGGCTCCGGACGCGAGCGTCACCTCCGACTCCGAGGTCACGCTGCCGCACACGACCACGCAGCTGGAGAACTACGGCGGCGCCACGTGTCCCGGCAGCACGCTCAAGGACGCGCTGAAGTACTCGTGCAACACGGCGTTCGCGGAGATCGCGGGCGACCTCGGGGCCGAGAAGCTCCGCGCGACGGCGGCGAACTTCGGCATCGGTGAGGACGACCTGCGGATCCCGCTCGGTGTCGTGCCCTCGGGCCTCGGCGAGCTGGAGAGTCCGGCCGCGCTGTATCAGAGCGGCATCGGCCAGCGGGACGTGCGGCTGACGCCGTTGCAGGACGCGCTGCTCGCGGCGACGGTCGCCAACGACGGCATGGCGATGAAGCCGAACCTCGTCAAGGCGCGGCTGGCCCCGGACCTGTCGACCATCGAGGACATCGCTCCCGAGGAGCTGACCGGCGAACCGGCGATGTCGAGCGAGTCGGCCGAGGCACTGACGCAGATGATGATCCAGTCCGAGGAGAACACCGGCGGCGGTGGCAAGGACCCGGAGCTGAAGATCGCCTCGAAGACGGGTACCGCCGAGCACGGCGCCGACCCGAAGAACACGCCGCCGCACGCCTGGTACACGGCGTTCGCGCCGCACGACGACCCGAAGATCGCCGTCGCGGTGATCGTCGAATCGGGCGGTAACCGCGGACTGGCCGCCACCGGCGGCACGGTCGCCGCGGAGATCGCCAGGGCCACCATTTCCGCAGGGCTCGGGGGTGGCTAGATGCTGTCGACCGGGCAACTGATCGCGGAGCGCTACCGCCTCACCAGCCAGATCGCCGTCGGCGGGATGGGCGAGGTGTGGGAGGCCAGTGACACACGCCTGGACCGGCCTGTGGCGGTGAAGATCCTCAAGGCCGAGTTGTCCGGCAACGCCGAGTTCCTGCACCGGTTCCGCGCCGAGGCGAAGACGACCGCGTCGCTGAACCACCAGAACATCGCCGCGGTGCACGACTACGGCGAGACCGAGGCCGGCGAGTCGGCCATCGCGTTCCTGGTCATGGAGATGGTCGAGGGCGAGCCGCTCGCGGAGATCCTGCAGCGCGAGGGCCGGATCTCGGCCGAGCGCACACTCGACGTCCTCGAGCAGGCGGGACACGCGTTGCAGGCGGCGCACGAGCGTGGGCTGGTGCACCGCGACGTGAAGCCGGGCAACATCATGGTCACGACGGCGGGCGCGGTGAAGCTCACGGACTTCGGCATCGCGAAGGCCGCCGATTCGGCGCCCGTGACGCGCAACGGCATGGTGATGGGCACCGCCCACTACATCGCCCCGGAACAGGCGCTCGGCCAGGACGCCGAGCCGGGCAGCGACGTCTACTCGCTCGCGGTGTGCGGGTACGAGTGCCTCGCGGGTCGCAGGCCGTTCCTGTCGGAGAACGCGGTGACGGTGGCGATGATGCACATCCGCGACGCGCCGCCTCCGTTGCCGCCGGACGTACCACCCGCCGCACGCGCTGTGATCGAAGCCACACTCGTGAAGGATCCCCGGCAGCGCTACGCCACCGGTGGCGAGTTCGCGGCCGCGGTCGCCGCGGTGAAGGCGGGTCGGCCGCTGCCGATGCCGTCCGGGATGGCCGGCTACGGCGCGGCGACGGGGCAGCCCCCGCATGCCGGACAGCCGGGAAATCAGCCGCAGCCGAATACGGTGGGCCAGGGTTCGCACCCGTCGATGCAGCCGGTGTCACCGGTCTCCCCGGCGCAGAGTGGCGTCATGGGGTCCCACGGGGCCGCGTCCCACGGCATGACGCCGCCGGGCGTGGGCGCGCCGGGGGCTCACCAGCGACAGCGGCCCGCCGGGATGTGGATACTTCTCACGTTGGCCGCCGTGTTGGTCGTGGCAGTCGTCGCGACGCTGCTAATCGTGCTGCTCGGGCAGGATTCCGATCCGCCACCGGGGCAGGTCGGCAACCAGCCGCCACCGACCGGGGGTAACTGGTCGCAGGCGTCGGGCGACAACGGTGACGACGGGGTCATCGGCGCGGCCGGCGTGACCATCGCCGGTGAAACGAGAACCGGTTCCGACGGCACCGTCGGAGCCCTGGACGAGAACGCAGAAGGCATGACGGGCACACCGTGGACGAAGTGGGACGGCACCGAGCAATGAGCGCACCGAGAATGCTCTCCAACCGCTACGAGCTTGGCGACACGCTCGGCTACGGCGGTATGTCCGAGGTCCACCACGCCCACGACGTCCGGCTCGGCCGCGAGGTGGCCGTCAAGATCCTGCGCGCCGACCTCGCCCGTGACCCGCAGTTCCAGGAGCGGTTCCGTCGCGAGGCGCAGAACGCCGCCGCGCTGAACCACCCGGCCATCGTCGCCGTGTACGACACGGGTGAGGCCGACACCGAGTACGGCCCGCTGCCCTACATCGTCATGGAGTACGTCGAGGGCAGGACGCTGCGGGACATCGTCAAGACCGAGGGCCCGATGCCGGAGCAGCGGGCCATGGAGGTCATGGCGGACGTGTCGGCGGCGCTCGACTTCTCGCACCGCCACGGCATCGTGCACCGCGACGTCAAGCCCGCGAACGTGATGATCACGCGGGGCGGCGCCGTCAAGGTGATGGACTTCGGTATCGCCCGCGCCGTCCACGACGGCCAGGCCGCGATGACGCAGACGGCCGCCGTCATCGGCACGGCGCAGTACCTGTCGCCGGAGCAGGCGCGCGGCGAGCGGGTCGACGCCCGCAGCGACGTCTACGCGGCGGGTTGCGTGCTGTACGAGCTGGTCACGGGCGATCCGCCGTTCACGGGCGACTCGCCGGTGGCGGTGGCGTACCAGCACGTGCGGGAGGACCCGAAACCGCCGTCGGCGATGAACCCGGAGGTCTCGCCCGAGCTGGACGCCGTGGTGCTGAAGGCGCTCGCGAAGGGTGCCGACAACCGCTACCAGTCGGCCGCCGAGATGCGCTCCGACCTGGTGCGCACGCTCACCGGGCAGCGCCCGTCGGCGCCGATGGTGATGTCCGACGAGGAACGCACCCAGGTGATGGGCGCGCCTGCGGGCGAACCGGACGAGAACTACGACGACGCCGACTACGCCCAGCCGTACGACGACGAGGACGAGCGCAGACGCCGCCGCAAGAAGGGCTGGCTCATCGCGCTGCTGGTGCTGCTCGGCGTGGGTCTCGTGGCGTTCGCCGCGTGGCTGGCGGGCGTGTTCGACAGCAATTCGACGACCGAACGGGCCGTGCCCGACGTCGTGGGGCAGCAGACCCAGGTGGCGACCGAGCGGCTCAACAACGCCGGCTTCACCAACGTGCAGCAGGAAGAGGTCATCTGCCGCGCCCAGGCCGCCCCGAACGATCCGAACGCGTGCACGCCGGATCAGCGGGGCACGGTGCTGGCCGTGTCGCCGTCCGCCGGTACGCGGATGGACGTGACGAAGCAGCTGACGCTGCAGGTGGGTGTCAAGCCGTCGCAGGTGCGGGTGCCCGACCTGCAGGGCCTGGACCAGGGCGAGGCCGAGCAGGCGTTGAAGGACGCCGGGTTGTCGCTCGACCAGGACGTCAGCTACGAGGAGGTCGACGACTCGTCGGCCGTGGACACGGTCATCGGCCAGAACCCGGCGGCCCACCACGAGGTCGAATCGGGCACGAGCGTCAAGATCACGCTGGGCAAGGCTCCGGAGAAGATCTCGGTCGAGAACATGCAGGGCAAGAAGTTCGCCGAGGCGAAGGCGCGGCTCGAGCAGCTCGGCTTCGCGGTCTCCCGCACGGACACCGACAGCGAGCAGCCCCAGGGCACGGTGATCAATCAGACGCCGAACGCGGGCGAGTTCGAACGCGGCCACACGATCCAGCTGACGGTGTCCAACGGCGCCAACCAGCAGATGGACATGCCGGACCTGACCGGCATGACGTACCAGCAGGCCGTGCAGGCACTCAAGGACGCGGGTTGGAAGGGCGGCCAGCCGAGCCGGGTCGCCGATCCCGGTGCCGACGACGAGGAGGTCGGCAAGGTCACCAACAGCAGCCCGGCGCCCGGTGAGGCGATCACGAAGGGGCAGCCGGTGACGCTGTACATCGGCGCCGAGGAAGGCGAGTCCTCACCGCCGTCCAGTGGCGAGAACGGTGGCGGTGACGACGGCGGCGGGATCTTCGACCCGCCCGGCAACGGGCCCTGAACCACCCGCGACGAGCTGTGACGGCCGCGCCGCCCTGCCGGGTGGCGCGGCCGTCCTCGTGTGCGGGGTGTGGCGGCTGCGGAGCACAGGGTTCCGCTCGCCCGCACGAACGCTGCGGACGGACAGGCTCAGCGGCGGACGACGTGGTCCACCGCTACGGCGCCTCGCTCCAGGGGCTCTGCTCGGCGTCCGGTGTCAGGCGGCTGCCTGTTGGAGGGACCGGGTGGCCTGTTCGAGGCTGTCGACGGTCGCGGGCGCCGTGGGGTGGCCCGCCGCGGCCATCCAGTTCGCGAGCATGCGGTGCCCGCCCTGGGTGAGCACCGACTCGGGGTGGAACTGGACGCCTTCGAGCGGCAACTCCCGGTGCCGCATGCCCATGACGACGCCGGACTCGGTACGGCCGGTGACCTCGAAGGCATCGGGGATCGTCTCGGGCAGCACGGTCAGCGAGTGGTAACGCGTGGCGGTGAACGGTACGGGCAGGCCCGCGAGCACGCCCATGCCGGCGTGCTGCACCCGGCTGGTCTTGCCGTGCAACAGTTCGGGCGCGCGGTCCACCGTGGCGCCCCAGGCGACGCCCAGGGCCTGGTGGCCGAGGCACACGCCGAGCATGGGCACGCCGTCGGCGGCGCACCGGTTGATCACGTCGACGCTGCGGCCTGCGCGCTCCGGATTTCCGGGGCCGGGCGAGACGAGCACGCCGTCGAACTGCGGCACCGTGTCGGGGTCGACGACGTCGTTGCGCCACACCTCGGGCTCGGCGCCGAGCTGCGCCAGGTACTGCACGAGGTTGTAGACGAAGCTGTCGTAGTTGTCGACGACCAGTACACGCATAACCGCAGGATACCGATCCGACAGGTGCGGACATGCTCCCAAGGGCACTTTGGTTGCATTGAGCGCCACCAAAGTGCCCCTGGGGGCGTTCGGACTACTGCACCGAGACGTCGTTGAACGGCAGCATCGGTTCGAGCCACGGGAAGACGACGAACATCAGCAGCGCGACGACGGCCGCCACGAGCACGAGCGCCTCGACCACGCGCAGGGCCACCGGTCCGGGCAGGTGGCGCCAGATCCAGCCGTACATGTCACGCCTCCCCGATCTCGGCCAGCAGGTCGTCGTAACCGGTGCCCTGGGCCTTCTTGTACTGGTTCGTCAGCACCCCGTGGATGATCATGCGCTCGGCGTCGGAGAACTGCGGGTGGCACGTGGTGAGCGTGAGCAGCGACGCCTGCGACGCCTTCGGCAGCGGGTTGCGCGCCTTGTACGGCACCGGCGAGACGGCGTCGCCGCGGCTCGGCAGCACGATGCGCCTGCCGAACGTCTCGTCGTAGGCGTGCTGCTTGTGCTGCAGCGGCGCGACGTTGGCGCACCGCTGCCGGGCGCCCTTGCCGTCGGCCCAGCCGTCGACCTCGCCGGTCATCGGCAGCACGCGGTAGACGTAGAAGCTGTCGCCGGTCTCGATGACCACCGGGTCGCACGAGTTCAGCAGGTCGAGGTCGTTGAACGGGGCGCCCTTGCCGACGCGGTGACCGGCGATGCCCATGTTGCCGGGTTGGCCCGACATGGCGGTGTCCTTGTAGTGCCCCGGTCCGATCTCCAGCGCCTCCGGGCCGACGCCCTCCTGGACGGTGAAGCTCCAGTCGACGCCGAACGTGGGGATGTACATGCGGGCGAACGCCTGGCCGTCGGCCGGGTCGATGTGGAGCTGCCGCTGGTCCTGGGGCGCGTCGCGCCACTCCTGTTCCAGCTGGGCGCTGGCCTCGTTCTGGAGTCTGCCGGACTTCCAGTTCGTGACGTACAGCTCGTAGACCACGAACAGCAACAGCACGAGACCGAGCGTGATGAGCAGTTCGCCGAAGCCGCGGACCGCGGCGCGCACCTTGCCGCCACGGGGACGCGGCGGTGCGGGCGGTCGGTCCGCGGTCCTCGCCGGTGGCGATTCCGCGCCTACCGCCGGGATCTGCGTGGTCTGCGGGTCCTCGTCGGACGTCGACAAGGGGGCTCCTCTCGCCCATGACTCCTGCCCGTGGTCGCGCGCGCCGGGTCTTCACGCGCTGCGTCGCCCCGTCACGGTGTGGCGGGCTTCCCTCGGGCTCCTCAGTACTGCTTCGGACGCCTGGGCGCTTACGTTAACGTGTCGTTGTGGCGGCGACTAAGGCGCCGACACGCGTTTCGATTCGCAGAGTACGAGGGACATCAATGCCCAAGTCCAAGGTCCGCAAGAAGACGGCGTACACCCCGCCGGCCGACCGGAAAACTCCGGTCAAGGTCGCGGCGGCCGGTCCGTCGCCGCTTCCTTACAAGATCGTCATGTTCGGGTTGATGCTGCTGGGCCTGCTCTGGCTGGTCGTCAACTACCTCGCGGGCGACAAGATCCCCTTCATGTTGGAGCTGGGCAACTGGAACTTCGCGATCGGGTTCGCCCTGATGATCAGTGGCCTGCTCATGACGATGAAATGGCGCTGAGCCGATCGGCGGAACGGCCCGGTTCCGCCGCAGGACACCGGATTACACCGGTGTGATTGATCCCCACTGTGGACGCCCCTGTGGATAACTCCACTCACAGTTGGTCGACGCATCCCGGGCTGGTGGCGATCGGCTGGGTGCTCGCCGTGGGGGCGGCTGCCGGCGCGCTGAGCGCCTCGGCAGCCGCCGACCGGCCCGGAACGGTGCTGTTCGGCCTCGGAGCGGTTGCGATGGCTCTGGCGGCCGCGTACGGCACATTCGTCCGGCCGCGGCTGACGGCCGACGACACGGGCCTGCGGATCCGCAGCCTCGGCGGCACCAGACAGCTGGCCTGGCACGAGGTCCGGATCCGCCTCGCGACGGTACGCAGGATGGGCCGCGACGCGACCGCCCTGGAGATCGAAGCGCTGTCGCCGGCAAGCCGTTCTCCCGGGACACCCGCGGACGGCACGGACCCTGACGACGACACCGATCCGGACGGCACCGGACTCGTGGTCCTGGGCTGGCTCGAACTGGGTGTCGACCCTCGCGACGTCCATGACGACCTGACGGCTCTGCAGGCCCGCGACCCCGGCACAGGGGAATCAGGCGCGGGCGAGGACCGCAGGGCCGGTGACTGACCGGCCACACGCAGCCGGGCGGGGCAGCGACGTCGGCGTCGCGGGTTCCCGACGTCAGACGTTGGTGCCCAGGCACAACCCCGGGTAGCTGCGGCAGATGTCGGCGGCGATCGTCGAGTCGCGGTAGATGATCAGCCCAATGCACGCGGCGACGAGCAGCCCCACCATCGTGGCCTGGTAGGCCGTGCGGTCCTTCTTCGGGCCGTACAGCATCGCCACCATCACCAGCGCGCCCGCGGCCAGTCCGCCGAGGTGACCGAGCAGCGAGATGTTCGGGATGGTCACGGTCAACACGAGGTTGATCGCGATGATGCCGATCGCGCCGCCGGGGTTGAGTTTCAGCCGCAGGACGGCGACGAGCAGCGCACCCATCAGGCCGTAGACGGCACCGGAGGCGCCCGCGGTTCCCGTGTTGAGGTCGCCGAGCAGGAAAACGGCCGTCGACCCGCCGAGGAGCGACACGAGGTAGAGCGCCAGGAACCGGACCTTGCCGAGCAGCAGCTCCAGGTCCTTGCCGAGGATCCACAGCGCGAGCATGTTCATCGCGAGGTGGAGCAGGCCGTAGTGCAGGAAGCCCGAGGTGAGCAGTCGGAGCCACTCGCCGTGGACGTGGATGCCCAGCGGCCACAGCGAACCGCCCTCGAGCAGCGCGGAGTTCTGGTTGTTCATCGGGTCGCCCGCCTGCGCGGCGGTGACGACGTAGAACAGCACGTTGACCGCGATCAGCAGCGGCGTGACGACGGCCTTCGACGACACGCGCGCCCCGGCGACCGTGCGGTCGCCGGGGCGGAGCGGCTGTGGTCGGCGCTGCTGGGCACGTGCGGCTTCGACACAGTCGATGCACTGGTACCCGACGGATGCTTCGCGCAGGCAGTCCGGGCAGGCCGGACGACCGCATCGCACGCAGCTCAAACCCGTCGGCTTGCTCGGATGCCACCAGCATCCGGGCTGGGCCCCGCCCTCGGCCCTGGCCGGTTCGTGGTCGGGCGGATAGGGAGGCTGAGTCACTGCACGCGCCGAGGAGAGATCAGGAGCGTTCGATCTCGACCGACTCGATGACGATGTCCTCGAGCGGCTTGTCGGCCGGGCCGGTGGCGACGCGGCCGATCTCGTCGACGACGGCACGCGACGCGTCGTCGGCGACCTCACCGAAGATCGTGTGCTTGAAGTTCAGGTGCGGCGTCGGCGCGACGGTGATGAAGAACTGGCTGCCGTTGGTGCCCGGTCCGGCGTTCGCCATGGCCAGCAGGTACGGCCGGTTGAACTGGAGCTCCGGGTGGAACTCGTCGTCGAACTTGTACCCCGGGCCGCCACGACCGGTGCCCGTCGGGTCACCGCCCTGCAGCATGAAGCCCTCGATCACGCGGTGGAAGATGGCGCCGTCGTAGAACGGGCCGCTCTTCTCGCCCTTCGCGTTCGGCTGCGTGTACTCCTTCGTGCCCTCGGCGAGACCGACGAAGTTCGCGACCGTCTTCGGGGCGTGATCAGGGAAAAGGTTGATGGCGATGTCGCCACGGTTGGTGTGCAGAGTGGCCTTGAACTTGGTACCGACCACGCTCTCGTTGCTCTCAGTCACACGAATCATCGTGCCATCCCGGGCATAATCCGGCGGTAAGGGGCAGGATGGCGGGTAGTGTGACACGCAGACAACCAACGAATAACGAGGTGGAGGCGATGACTCGAACCGCGGAGGCGGGTGAGTCCGTGAAGGACCGGCTGACCGACGGCACCGACGAGGTCGTGAAGTCCTCGCGACGCGCCCAGAAGAAGCTGGCCGCGCAGGCCAAGAAGGCCAGCAAAGAGGTCTCCAAGAACGCCAAGAAGGCCAAGCAGGTCGCCGACGATCGCCGCGGCGAGCTGACGGAGCCGACGCGGAAGGCCAAGAAGGCCGCCGTGAAGGCTGCGAAGGCTGCGGGCGAGTCGAAGCGTCGCGCCAAGAAGGACTTCAAGGCCGCCAAGAAGGACTTCAAGGTGGCGATGAAGGAGGCCAAGGGCGCTGCCGCCGATACCGAGACCGGCGAGAAGAAGAAGCGCAAGAAGCTTCCGATCGTGCTGGCCATCGCCGTCATCGCCGGTGTGGCGTACGCGCTGCGGCCGAAGCCGGAGGCCCCGGTGGCGCCTGCTCCGCCGCAGAGCACCGACAACCCGGAGACGGGCGGCGCGGCGAGCAACAACGGCCAGACGAGCGCGAAGCCGCAGTCGAAGCAGGCCTGACGGCACCCGCCGCGCAGCGCGACGCCGGCCCGCGGGCCGGGGTTACCCGGCGACGGCCGACGTCGCGAACCGGACACAGCGAAAGGGCGACCTCCCCGCGCCGGGAGGTCGCCCTTTCGTGTGCTGTCGGCCGGGTCAGCCCGCGTACTTCTGGATGAGCGCGCCGAGTCGCGGCAGCGCCTCCACGACGTTCTCCTTGCCCTTCGGGCGGAGCTTCTCGTAGACCTTCTTGATGGAGTCGCGCGAGGACTTCTCGGCGCGGGCGTCGGTGACCGACAGGAGCGCGTCGGCGGCCTCGTCACCGCGGGTCGGCAGGTAGGCGCCGAAGTCGCCGCCGCCGTTGGCCTTGAAGTCGGCGAAGATGGGCTCGAGCGCCGCGACGAAGTCGTCGAGCAGGCTGTCCACGGCGGAACCGATGATGCCCGGCTTGATCTTCTTGACGGCGCCGTAGCCGGTCTTGATGACCGTGCCGGACACACCGCTCTTGTCGTCGACCTCCTGGTCGATGAGCGTGGTCAGGTCGGTGACGACGTCCGGACGACGGGTCGAGTCGAGCAGAGCTTCCTTGAGGGTGTCAGCCACGAGATCTTCCTTTGTCACTTCGAAATACGGAGGGGGACCCGCGCAGAGCCGAACGGTCGATCGTCACCTGAACAGGGGAAGCGGCGATTCTTGATCAACGCTGAGTGGTCTGCACGTGTGGCGCAACCCTAGTACACGAGTGTTTCTGTACTCACGTCGTGGCCCCTTGTGCGTTGCCGACCGGTCACTCTGTGCGAGTGAACCGCGGTACGACGGGTCACAGGCGGTGGTCAGAGCCCCAGCGTGGCGATGACGTCGCTCGCGACGGTCCGGGCCTTGACGCTCTGCGACTGGTTGGTCGTGACCACGACGGCCGTGCCCTGTTTCGCCACGGCGTAGACGGCGCCGTCGCGGTCGGACAGGTAGCCACCGCTCCAGCCCGCGGGCTGTTCGGTGGGATTGGACGTGTCGACGGGGGCGGCGCGGTCGACGATGCCCGTGGCGACGTCGGGCTTCCCGGTGAACACCTGCGTGGTCAGCTGCACCTCGCCGTCGGGGCGGTAGAAGAAGCACGTCGGGTGGGGCTTCTCGGTGGAGGTGCGGACTTCGCTGACGCCCTGGCCGTTGGCGCGTTCCGCCTCGGCGGTGGGCAGGTAGGGGCAGGCGTCGACGACCTGCGCCGGCTTCGGTTCGGGAGGAAGGGTCGGCTCGGGCTCGGTGCGGGTGACGGTGCGGGTCTGTGGTCCCGCGGTCGTGGTGTCGCCGTCGCCGCCGGATTCCGGGATGTCGCAGCCGGCGAGCGTGACCGCCACGACCGCGATGCCTGCGCAGGTGCCGAACGCGAGAGGTCGTCGCATGGCGACCGAGTCAACCAGACGTCCGTGTCCCGGGGGCCGGTGCACCCGAACGTGTCGGCCGGGGTGGATGGCCGGTTCGCGCGCGGACGGGCACTCTGGCGCCGAGGCCGGAACACGGCATCGGAAGTGACAACGGCGAGGTCGACGACATGCGAGGCGGCGACATGACTGGCGACGGCGACGCCCGGGGAGGCCGGGCGACGACGGACGACGGGCTCGCACTGCGGGTGGCCGAGCTCGTCGACGGCGTGGTGGGCGACGACGTCATCGGCTGTTACCTGCACGGTTCGTCGGTGCTGGGCGGACTGCGGCCCGCCAGCGATCTCGACGTGCTGGCGGTGACGCGGCGCGGGCTCGACGACGACCGGCGACGGGAACTGACGCGCGGGCTGCTGGGGATGTCCGGCATCGGGGACGGATTGCGGCCGGTGGAGCTGATGGTGGCGGTCCGCAGCGACGTGGCGTCCGGTGAGGGCTCGGCCGGCGATGTGGCCGGGGCGACGTCGGCGGCGAAGGCATCGGGCGGCGCATCGCGGGGCGACGCCGACGACAGCGGTGCGACGCGTGACGGTGCGGATCGGGACGGTGCGGCGCGGCGGTTCCCGCCGATGGTCGACTACCTGTACGGCGAATGGCTGCGTGAGCGGTACGAGGCCGGGTACGTGCCGGCGCCGGAGCCGATGGCGGATCTGGTGTTGGCGGTGGCGTCGGCGCTGGCCGGGAATCGGACGTTGGCGGGTCCGCCGCCCGGTGACGTGCTGGCGCCGGTCGCGCGTGAGGACGTGGTCCGCGCGAGCCTGGCCGGCCTCGACGACCTCCTGGCCGAGGTCGACACCGATACGCGGAACGTGATTCTGACGGTGGCGCGCGTGTGGGCGACGGTCGAGACGGGCGAGATCCTGCCGAAGGGTGCTGCGGCGGCGTGGGCTGCGCAGCGGTTGCCGGAGGAGTACCGGGCGGTGACCGAGCACGCGCGGGCGCTGTATCTCGGCAGCGAGTACGCGGACGAGGTGTGGCCCGCCCATGTACTGGCCCGGGTCCACGGGTGTGTCGACCGGATGGCGCAGGCGGCACGGCGATCGTGAGCCCCGGCCGTGGGGCGGTGTCGGCGCCCGTGGTGTCAGGGGCGGCGCGCGGTGCCGGGGCGGCTCGCGGGTCTGTGCCCGCGCGCGGTGTGGGCAGGGTCGGTCCCGGCAAGGGCCGTGCGGTGACGAGAATCGGGCCATGGACGTCATCGAGTGGTCGGATTTCGAGAAGGTCGAGCTGCGTGTCGGCACGGTCGTGGAGGCGGCGCGGAACGAGAAGGCGCGCAAGCCCGCGTACGTGCTGAAGGTGGACCTGGGCGAGCTCGGGGTGAAGACGTCGAGCGCGCAGGTCACCGACCACTACACGGCGGAGGAGCTGACGGGCAGGCGGGTGTTGTGTGTCTGCAACTTCGAACCGAAACGCGTCGCGGGTGTGAAGTCCGAGGTGCTGGTGACCGGGGCGCACGACGAGCAGGGCCGCGTCGTGCTCGCCGGCTTCGACCACCCCGTCCCCAACGGCACCCGCCTGCTGTGAGCCCCGCAGTCGCGGTGGCGCGGTGACAGCGGAACGGACGCGGACCAGAACGTGAGCTGCGAAAACTGTCGGTGCCGGGCGCTAGTGTGAAAATTGGGGGTCCCCCGGCGGCACGAAGAGTCCATTCGTGACATCGGGGGTCGGCACACGGCGAGTCGGCAGGTTCGGTGACATCGGTGCCATCGGGGGTCGGCATGCGGCGGGTCGGCGCGTTCGGCGAGTCGGTGTGTTGTGGTGAGTTCCGGCGTCCCGGGGTAGCCGACACCACGTGGACGCCCGGCACGGGTAGCCGCCGGAGAGCCGCACACCGCACATCGCACATCGACCGGGGGTTTCGATGACGAACACACCCGTGGACGACCTGGACGTCAGCCTGCAGGCCGTCGGCGACGTCGTCGCCCGTATCCGCTCCGACCAGTGGCAGGGCGCGACGCCGTGCAGCGCGTGGTCGGTGCGCGACGTGACGAACCATCTCGCGCTGGGCAGCAGGCTCTTCGCCGGGTTGCTGACGGGCAGGCCCGGCTATCCGCTCGACCCCGGGTACGCCGACGCGCTCGGTGACGACCCCGCGGGCGCCTACCGGGCGTATGCCGCCGACGTCGTCATCGCGTTCCGCAGGCCGGGCGCGCTGGAGCAGGTCGTCGAGGCGCCCGTCGGCGCGATCCCCGGCATCGCCGCGGTGCAGCTGCGGACCGTCGAGGACCTGGTGCACGGCTGGGATCTCGCCGTCGCCACCGGACAGCGCGTCGACTATCCCGACGACATCGTCGAACGCGCCCTCGCCTTCACCCACGAACAGCTCGCGGGCGTGGACAGCGGTGACGACGGCCCGTTCGCCCCGCCGCAGCCGCACCGCGACGACGCGGCGCCGATCGACCGCCTCGTCGCGCTCCTGGGGCGCCGGCCACGCAGCTGAACCCGGCGGGTCCGCGACCGGCCGACCATGATCGAGGGAAGATTCGTGGCGTTGAACGCCACTAAGGTGCCCTTGGGGGCATCTCAGGTCGCCGCTCACCGGTCACCGTCAGGGTCACGCCGTCGGCCAGGCGGTACGGCGCGGGCGCCACGAGGTCGCCCACTACCCGCCGCAGCCGGGACACCTCGGCCCGCGCCGTCACCGCGTGCCCGTCGTCGCCGAACAGCCCGCGCCCGAGCACGGCCGCGTCGACACCGTCCGGGCCCGCGCGGGAGATCAGCGACAGCACCTGTGCCTGCCGCCTCGTCAGCCCCGCCGACCACGACCCGTCGCCCGCGTGCACCCGCACCACGGGGTCGCCCGACAGGTCGAGTTCCGCCTGCATCGGGCCACGTTCCCTGCGAGGGCGCAACAGCCAGCCCTCGCCCAGTCGTTCCGGCGTGCACAGCCCGAGGCCCGCGACCGCCATCGGCAGTCCTTCGCGCGGCACCGCCACCCGGGGACCGGCCGCGATGCCGGAGCGCACCGCGACCCACCCGTCGTCGTCGACGACCAGCAGCGGTTCGCCCACACCGCCGAGGACGGGTTCTGCGGTGCGGCGCAGCCGTTCCAGCCGCTGCTCGTGCACCCGCCACAGGCCCGACTCGGCCAGCCGCACCGACGTCTCCACGAGCGCACCGATCGCCGGATGCAACGTCAGGGCCGGGCCGCTGATGTCCACGACGCCCGCCAGCTCGCCCGTCACCGGCGAATGCACCGGCGCGGCGCAGCAGTACCAGGGGTGTTGGGCGGACTCGAAGTGCTCGGCAGCCAGCAGCTGCACCGGCGCCGCCTCCACGAGAGCCGTGCCGACCGCATTCGTACCCACGGTCGCCTCGGTCCAGCGGGCGCCCTCGGCGAATCCCAGCGCGTCCGCGTACGCCCGCACCCGTGACGAACCGTCGCGCCACAGGATCACCCCGTCGGCATCGGTCACCACCACCAGGAACGGCGACGTCTCCGCGGCCCGGCTCAGCAACTGCCGCAGCTCACCGATCACCGGCTCCAGTCCCGACCGTCGCCTGCGCAGCTCCAGGTCCGGCAACGGCACCATCGTGCGCGGCGAGCCCGACACGTCCAGGCCCAGGTCCAGCATGCGTGACCACGACCGCTCCACCACGCCACGCGGGCGGACGGGCGGGCGCGACCCGGTGAGCACCGCCTCGTGCACCCGCTGCATCACCCGCGCGTGCTCGGACAGGTCGGCAGGCAGCTCCGACAACGCCATCTCACCGACCACGGCTGCACCTCCCGACTGCACTCCTCGCCGGCCCGGCGCGTGCAACGCGGCGCAACGCTGGCCCGACCGGCAACTCTGCACGGATCGTGTATCCCACATCACACGATGAACCACGTTGCCGCAAGGGAGGGCACCTCCGATGACGCAGACCCTCGGTTCGCCGCAGACCGACTCGCTGCCGAGCCCGCAGCGCAAGGCCGAGAACTGGCTGACCGGATTCGCCGACGCACTGGCCGCGCGCGACATCCCTCGCGCGGCGAGCATGTTCGCGGCGACCAGCTACTGGCGCGACCTCATCGCGTTCACCTGGAACATCACCACCACGGAGAATCCGGACGGAGTGGCGCGGCGACTCGAGGCCACCCTCGGCGACGTCGACCCTGCGAACTTCGCGCTCGAGGAACCGCCGGAAGAGGCCGACGGCGTCATCACGGCATGGTTCACGTTCGAGACCGCCGTCGGCCGGGGCCGCGGCCTGGCCCGGCTCGTCGAGGAGGACCACGAGACGAAGGCGTGGACCTTCCTGACCACGATGTACGAGCTCAAGGGCCACGAGGAGCCGCGGGGCACGCACCGCCCGATGGGCGCCGAGCACGGCATCAACCCCGACCGCATGACGTGGGCGGAGAAGCGAGCCCAGGAGGAGGCCGAGCTCGGCACCACCGTGCAGCCGTACGTGCTGGTCATCGGCGGCGGCCAGGGCGGCATCGCGCTCGGCGCGCGGCTCCGGCAACTGGACGTGCCCGCACTGGTGATCGACAACCATCCGCGGCCCGGTGACCAGTGGCGCGGCCGGTACAAGTCGCTGTGCCTGCACGACCCGGTCTGGTACGACCACCTGCCGTACCTGAAGTTCCCGGACAACTGGCCGGTGTTCGCACCGAAGGACAAAATCGCCGACTGGCTCGAGTCGTACGTCAAGATCATGGAGGTGCCCTACTGGGGCTCCACGAAGGCCACCTCGGCGAACTACGACGCCGCGACGAAGGAGTGGACCGTCGAGGTCGACCGCGACGGCGAGCGCATGACGTTGCACCCGAAGCACGTCGTGTTGGCCACCGGCATGTCCGGCAAGCCGAACGTGCCGGAGCTGCCGGGGCAGGACGTGTTCCGCGGGGAGCAGCACCACTCCTCGCAGCACCCCGGCCCGGACGCCTACGCGGGCAAACGCGTCGTCGTGATTGGCAGCAACAACTCCGCGTTCGACATCTGCGGGGCGCTGTGGGAACACGGCGCCGACGTGACGATGGTGCAGCGCTCGTCCACGCACATCGTGAAGAGCGAGAGCCTCATGGAGATCGGCATGGGCGACCTGTACTCGGAACGCGCGCTCGCTGCGGGCGTGACCACCGAGAAGGCCGACATGATCTTCGCGTCGCTGCCGTACCGGATCATGCACGAGTTCCAGATCCCGCTGTACGAGAAGATGAAGGAGCGTGACGCCGAGTTCTACGAGCGGCTCGAACGCGCCGGGTTCTGGCTCGACTTCGGTGAGGACGAGTCCGGCCTGTTCCTGAAGTACCTGCGCCGCGGCTCCGGCTACTACATCGACGTCGGTGCGGCGGACCTCGTCGCGAACGGCGACGTCGAGCTCGCCCACGGTCAGGTTCAGCGGCTCACCGAGGACTCCGTCGTGCTGTCCGACGGCACGGAGCTGCCCGCCGACCTCGTCGTGTACGCCACCGGCTACGGCTCGATGAACGGCTGGGCCGCCGACCTGATGGGCCAGGAGGTCGCCGACAAGGTCGGCAAGGTGTGGGGCCTCGGCTCGGACACCGCCAAGGACCCCGGCCCGTGGGAGGGCGAGGAGCGCAACATGTGGAAGCCCACGCGGCAGGAGGCGCTCTGGTTCCACGGCGGCAACCTGCACCAGTCCCGGCACTACTCGCTGTACCTGGCGTTGCAGCTCAAGGCCCGGCACGTCGGCATCCCCACGCCCGTGCACGAACTCGCCGAGGTGCACCACCTGAGCTGACCCGGAAACGCCCCCAGGGGCACTGTGGTTGCACTGAACGCAACCACAGTGCCCCTGGGGGCGTCGCACGTGCCGGTGCGCACACCGGCGGCTCCCTGGCACGTCACCCGTCGGCCGGATGGTCGATGATGGAGGTGACAGCGGCGAGGTGAGGGAGTGAACGAGGTGGCGGCCGAACAGAACGACCAGCCGGGCGACACCGGTCCCGTCGACGTCGAACACGCGAAGACCGGCGAAGAGCCGTCCCCCGGCACCGGCCCGGCGACCGGTGCGCTCGATGCCGGCGCCGAATCCGACGTCGAACCCGAGTCGCCCGACGAGCGCATCCGTCGCCGCGTCGGCCGCGTCCGGTGGCTCACGTTGCTGAGCAGCACGCTGGCGGTGCTGCTGACCATGGCGGCCGCCGTGCCGACGACCGACCGCGTGCTGTGGACGTTGCTGATCGTCACGTCGCTGCAGTTCGCGTTCGTCGTGCCCGCGTCGCTGGTGCTGGCCGAGCCGAAACGGTGGGCACGCACCATCCTGCTCGTCGCCACGCCGGTGAGCGCCGTCGTGTGGGTGGTCGCGCTGACGCAGACCGCGTGGCTGGCGTTGCCCGGGCACATGCTGCTCGCCATGGCTTTCGTGCCGCTGCGCGACGCCGAGATCGCCGACTTCTTCCGCCGCCGCGACCGCTCCCTCGCTGACATCCGCGCCGGCCGCTGACCCACCGATCGAACAGAACGCGCGCGAACGTTCACACGGCGGCTACGTCCGTCGCAGCATCATCGCGTCACGGCCCGCCCATGCCCTCGCCCCGCGCCGGCACCCGGGTGAGGACCTCCGGCGGCGCGGAACTCGGCACCTGCCAACATGGAACCGGCCGCAGGCGGCCGTTCCCGGCCCGCACGAAGGAGCCGCCGGTTCGCACGAGGCAGCCGGCCGGACGAAGGAGAGAGTGTGACGACATCGCCGCAGCGCGCGGGCAAGGCCCCTGCCTGGACCAGCTACGGCATCGACGTGGTGCGCGGCGCGCTGATCGGCACCGCCGAAACCGTTCCCGGTGTCAGCGGCGGCACGGTCGCACTCGTCACGAAGGTCTACGACACGGCGATCACCTCGGCGGGACACCTCATCTCCGGCGTCGTCCGCACGGTGTCGGACCTGCCTCGCGGCAAGGGCATGGGCCGGGCGGCCGGCGAGTTCCGGTCCGTCTCCTGGCGGACGATCATCCCGCTGCTGGCGGGCATGTTCGCCGCGCTGCTGATCATGGCCAGCCTCATGGAGGTGTGGGTCGAGGAGCACCCGGTGCAGACGCGCGCGCTGTTCTTCGGCATGGTGCTGGCCTCGCTGTGGGTGCCGTACTCGATGTCGAAGACCGCACCGGCGAAGGACTCCTCGGGCGGGCACGCGCCGTGGACGTGGAAGGACGGATTGGCGGCACTCGTCACGGCTGTCGTCGTGTACGTCCTCGTCAGCCTGCCGCCCGGTGACTTCGAAGCCACGGCGCCGGTGATCATCCTGTCGGCGGCTGTGGCGATCTGCGCACTGGTGCTACCGGGCCTGTCCGGCTCGTTCCTGCTGCTCACGATCGGCCTCTACCAGCCGACGCTCAGTGCGGTGAACGACCGCGACCTCGCCTACCTCGGCCTGTTCGCGCTCGGCGCGGTGATCGGCCTCGGGTCGATCGTGAAGGTGCTGCAGTGGCTGTTGGAGCACCGCAAGCGCATCACGCTCGTCGTCCTGACCGGCCTCATGGCGGGCAGCCTCCGCGCGCTGTGGCCGTGGCAGACCGACGACCGCGGACTGCTCGCGCCCGGCGACCACCTCGGCACGGCCATCACGCTCGGGCTCGTCGGCTTCGGCGTGGTCGTGGCCGTGATGGTCGTCGAGGCGCGCATGACGCGTAAGCAGGAGACCTCCCCGGCGGCGTGACCCGCTCGCCCGGTCATTCGGTACTGGCCGTCGGTGTCGCCGAACTCGACGGTTGGGTCCGCGCCCGCACGGCGCATTACGACGCGTCGTTCGTGTCGGCCGACCCCGCGTTCGCGCACGCGCACATCACGCTGCTCGCGCCGTGGCTGGCCGACCCCACACGGGCCGACCTCGACGTCGTCGCCCGCATCGCCGCGGAGACGCCCGCGTTCGACACCGTGCTCGGGCGGATCGAGACGTTCCCGGACGGGGTCATCCACCTGCGCGCCGACCCGGACCGGCCGCTGCGTCACCTGACCCGCGCGCTCACCGCCGCGTTCCCGCGGTGCCCGCCGTACGGCGGCGAGTTCGGTGACGTGGTGCCGCACGTGACGCTCGACCGTGTGTCCGACGGCATCACCCCGGAGACCGTCGCCGCGGACCTGGCCGGCGTGCTGCCGGTGCGGCTCCGGGTCGACCGGATCGACCTGCAGTGGTGGGAGAACGACAATTGCCATGTGCGCGAGTCGTGGAAGCTGCACTGACCGGCGGGAGGTGACCGGCGTGGGCTATGCCGAGCGACGGGTCGACATCCCGGGTACCGGCGCGTTCGGGCGGGGCTGGGTGTCGTGGTGCAGCCTCGCCGAGAGCGACGGCCCGCAGCGCATCGTTCCCGACGGGGTGTTGGACCTGATGTGGCACGACGGCAGGCTCGTCGTCGCGGGCGCGGACCGGGCGGCGGTCGCCGTCACCGCCCGGGAGGGAGCCGCGACGCACGGACTCCGCCTGCCTCCCGGCGTCGCACACGCGTTGCTGGGCGTCCCGGCGCGCGAGCTGACGGACCTGCGCGTCGACCTCGCCGACATCACGGGCGTGCCCGCGCGGTGCTCCGACCGGCCGTGGCGCCTGCCCGACGTCGCCGCGGCGTTGTGGCGGCGGGCGGCACCGGATCCGGCGGACCTGCGACTGGCCGCTTCGCTCGACCGGGCTGCGCATGCGGGCGCGGCGGTACGCGACGTGGCCGCCGCCCACGGGCTGTCGGAGCGGTCGTTGCGCCGCCACGCGAACCGGCTCTTCGGCTACGGCGTCAAGACCCTCGCCTCGGTGCACCGGTTCCAGCGCGCACTGCACCTGGCACGTGCCGGCACGCCGCTCGGCGAGACGGCGGCACGGGCGGGCTACGCGGACCAGGCACATCTGACCCACGAGGTGCGCAGGCTCGCCGGGGTCACGCCCGCGGCGCTGACGACGTGAGCGTGGCCGGTTCGTACAAGCGGAAGCCAGGCGCGGGTGCCATCGTCGGTGCATGGGTATCGACCAGGCGCGCACGTTCCTCACCGCACACGGGCGGCAACTCGACCGGCGACGATTCGACGCGCTCACGGGGGCCGGTGACGGCCACGCGGTCCTCGCCGCACTGGAGGCGTATCGCAACGCCGACGGCGGTTACGGCTGGGGTATCGAACCGGACCTGCGCGCGCCCGAGAGCCAGCCCGCCGGTGCACTGCACGCGCTGGAGGCGATGGCCGACGCCGAACCCGTGACCACTGCCGGGGCCGTCGAACTGCTGGACTGGCTCACCTCGGCGACACTGCCCGACGGTGGTCTGCCGTTCGCGCTCCCGGTCGCCGACGCGACCGGCTGTGCACCGTTCTGGACGCAGGCCGACCCGCGGGCGTCGTCGTTGCAGATCACCGCGGCGGTCGCGGCGCAGGCGCACCGGCTCGCGGCGTTCGACGCCGACGCGGCCGAGCACCCGTGGCTCGCGCGCGCCACCGAGTACTGCTTCGCCCGGATCCGCGCCCTCAACGAGCGCCCGTTCGCGTACGTGCTGTCGTTCGCGCTGCAGCTCGTCGACGCGGCCGCCGACACCCGCCCCGAGGCTCCCGCGCTGCTGGACCACCTGGCGACGTTCGTCCCCGCCGACGGTGCCGTTCCGGTGGAAGGCGGCGCCGAGGGCGAGACGCTGCACCTGCTCGACTTCGCGCCCCGACCGGGACGCCCCGTGCGGAAACTCGTCGGCGACGCGGCCGTGGCCGCCGACCTCGACCGCGTCGCACACGGACAACGGGCCGACGGCGGCTGGACCGTCGACTTCGACAGCTACTCGCCCGCCGCGGCGCTCGAATGGCGCGGCTACACGACGGTCGGCAACGCCGCGATCCTGCAACGGCACAGCCGTTGGTGAAAGCGCCCGTTGGTGACAGCGGCCTTTGATGAGAGCGGCGTTTGGTGAGAAGGACCTTTGGTGAGAGCGACTACGACACCTGCTCAACAAAACGGCAAGGAAACCTCGTCTCCCTGCCGTGCCTAATTTATAACACACCCTCCCCCTTGCGGCAATACCCGGTGTCGGGCGCACACTTCTCCGGTCGAAACAACTCGAATCCGCAGGGGGAATTACCGAAATGCATGATGTCGCAGTGGGCTTGGCCGAGGTCGGCCTCGGCGACGCCGGGCTCGTCGGGGGAAAGGGAGCCCAGCTGGGGGAACTGTCACGGATCGAGGGGGTCGACGTTCCTGCCGGATTCTGCGTGACCACGAGTGTTTTTCGTCGGGTTCTGGCCACAGCGCCGTCCTTGGACGAAAAACTCGACCGGATTTCACGGCTGAATCCCGCCGACCGGGAAGCGATTCGCAGCCTCTCCGAGGAGATCAGGAACGTCATCGAAGCCGTTACCGTTCCCGGCGACGTCGCCGAGGCGATCACCGCTCGGGTCGACGACGACACCGCCTACGCCGTCCGTTCCAGTGCCACGGCCGAAGACCTGCCGACCGCATCGTTCGCGGGCCAGCAGGACACGTATCTGAACGTCGGCGCCGCCGACGTCCTGACCCACGTCCGCAGGTGCTGGGCCTCGCTGTTCACCGAGCGCGCCGTGACCTACCGGCTGCGGAACGGTGTCGACCACCACGGCATCGGCATGGGCGTCGTCGTGCAGCGGATGGTCGCCCCGGACACGTCGGGCATTCTGTTCACGGCCGCACCTGTGACCGGGGACCGCACCGTCTCGGCGTTGACGGCGGGTTTCGGCGTCGGCGAGGCGATCGCGAGCGGTAAGGCCGCGGCCGACCGGTACGTGATCCGCCACGGCGGCGTCGTCGAGAAGGAGATCGTGCCGAAGCCGACGGCCGTCCACGCAGTACCGGGTGGCGGCACCGCGGAGGTCGACGTCCCGCCGCAGCAGCGGCGCGTGCCGGCACTGACCGACGACCAGGTCGTGCGACTCGACGAGCTGGGCAGACGGATCGAGGCGCACTTCGGCAGGCCGCAGGACATCGAGTGGTGCCGCACCGGCGACGAGTTCCTGATCGTCCAAAGCAGACCGATCACAACCGTGTTCCCGGTTCCCGAGGCGGCAGACGGCCGGAATCGCGTGTACGTCTCCGTCGGCCACCAACAGATGATGACCGACGCGATGAAACCGCTCGGGCTGTCGGTGTGGCTGCTGACCACGCCCGCACCGATGGTCCACGCGGGCGGCAGGCTGTTCGTCGACGTCACCGAACGTCTGGCCTCCCCCACCACTCGCGACGGCCTGCTCGACGCACTGGGCGGTTCCGACCCGTTGATCGGCGACGCGCTCCGCACGGTCGCCGACCGCGACGGATTCCTCACCCCTCCCTCCGAGGCGAGCCGACAGACCGCCCCACCACCGTCGACAGCGAGCGCCGCGGAGGCGATCGAACCGGACCCGTCGATCCCGGAGAAGCTGATCGCACGCCACGAGGAGTCGCTCGCCGCCACGAAGCGCCGGATACCGGTGGCGTCCGGGCCGGAACTGTTCGACGCGATCCTCGAGGACCTGCAACAGCTCAAGCAGATCATGTTCGACCCCGACAGCCACCGGGCGATCATGGCTGCGACGGAGGCGGTGTCCTGGCTGGACGAACGCCTGCCCGAATGGCTGGGCGAATCCGGCCTCACGGACACGCTGACGCAGTCGGCACCGAACAACGTGACCTCGGAGATGGGCCTGGCGTTGTTGGAGGTCGCCGACGCGATCCGCCCGCACCCGGAGGCGATCGCCGTACTGAACGACACCGGCGGCGACGAGTTCCTCGAACGGCTCGCGACCGTACCCGGCGGCGAGGAAGCGCGCCGGGCCATTAAGTCCTATCTGGACAACTACGGCATGCGGTGCGTCGGCGAGATCGACATCACCACGCCGCGGTGGAGCGAACGGCCGTCGGCGCTCGCGGCGGTGATTCTCGGCAACATCGCGGGATTCGAACCGGGAGAGGCACGGCGGCGGTTCGAACGCGGCAAGCAGGAGGCGCAGCGGACGAAACGCGACGTGCTCGACCGGCTCCGCGCCCTGCCGGACGGCGACCGGAAGGCCGCCGAGACCGAGCGGATGATCGACGTCCTCCGCACGTTCATCGGCTATCGCGAGTACCCGAAGTACGGCATGATCTGCCGCTACTTCGTGTACAAGCAGGCGTTGCTGGCCGAAGCCGGCCGGCTCGTGACGGAAGGTGCGCTGGCCGACCGGGAGGACGTCTACTTCCTGACGTTCGACGAGTTCCGCGAGCTCGCCCGCACGCGGCGGACCGACCACGACGTCATCGCACGGCGTAAGACGGAGTTCGAGGAGTATCGGACGCTGACGCCGCCGCGGGTGCTCACCTCGGACGGCGAGGCCGTGGAGGGCTCGTACGGGCGCGAGGACCTGCCCGAACGTGCGGTGGCGGGGTTGCCGGTATCGCGGGGCACGGTCGAGGGACGCGCCCGGGTCGTACTGGACCTGGCCGACGCAGGCCTGCAGGAGGGCGACATCCTCGTCACCGCCTACACCGATCCGAGCTGGTCACCGCTGTTCGTCTCGGCGGCAGGCCTGGTGACGGAGGTCGGCGGCCAGATGACGCACGGTGCCGTGATCGCCCGCGAGTACGGTCTGCCCGCGGTCGTGGGGGTCGAGCACGCGACACGGCTGCTCGTCGACGGCGCGTGCATCCGCGTCGACGGCACCCACGGTTACGTCGAACTTCTCGAGTAGGCAGGGGCCGCGGCCGTCCTGCCCACCCGGCGTCCGCCGTGGAGGTCTCCAGGTCGCGCGGACTCGAGACGTCCGCAGGTCGTCGGCACGGACTCACCCGTGACGGGCTACATGGCCTGCCACGTCGCTGCGAACGTCTCGGCCAGCCGGGCGGGACTCCCCGGCAGCAGATGGATGTTCTGCTGCCGGTCTGCGAACGCGACGACTCGGCCCCGGTCGCGGATGTCGATCACCGAGAACGGTTTGCTCCGCCGATACCGGCCGTCCACTGTGGCCCCGGCGTACACCTGGTGCGCGGCGTCCCGCGGCGCCTTCATGAGGTTGTCGATCTCCTGCTCCGGTTCCGGCCGTGCCGCGAACACGTCTCGGCGCTCGTCCCGCTGTGCGTAGGCAGCACGGCTCGTGTGCAGTTCACGCACCTGTGCTGCGGGAACGCGAGGCAGCTCGCCGAGGAACTCGTCGACGAGGCGCGGTTCCTCGGCGGGCGCGAACGTGACGAGGTCGTCGCGAACCTGCACGGCCACGGCCTCGCCCCCGGCCGCGAACACACCCAGCGCGCGGTTGGCCGAGGTGTCGTCGGCGTGACTGCTCCAGCAGTGGAGTTCGCGGTCGGGCGAGGCGAGGAGGCGCAGCGCTACGCGGAAGTTCCGGGTGAGCAGCCCGCCTTCGGCGATGCCGAGTTCTTCGAGGGCTCGGAACGTCCGCGCATCGGCCTGTGGGCGGTCGTCCTGCGGCACGTACAGGTCGGACACACCGACGACGGGGTGCGGGTTGCCCAGACCTTCGAGTTCCCACAGCCGCGCGAGCACGGTGCGCGGCAGCGCCACCGGACGGTTGACGACGGCCACGGTGGTCACTCGCCGATGGTCGGGGGCGTCACGACGTTGCCGGTCGCCGGGTCGCGCAGGACTTCGCCGTCTTCGGTCAGCGAGAAGGCGTCGTCGTTGTCCAGGACGTACTGGCGCTGGTGTTCGTCGTCGTCACCGCCCTGGCCGCCGCGGCCCGCACCGCCCATCCCGCCCATCGGCATGCCGCCGCGCCCACCGGCGGCGGAACCGCTCGCGGCGGTGGTGCCACCGGCCGCTGCGCCACCGGAACCGGCCGGGCCGAACGGAGCTGCACCCGTCGCCCTTCCCGCGCCTGCGGCGCCTCCGGCGGCCCCTGCTCCGCCCGCTGCACCTGCCCCACCGGCCGCGCCGCCGGAATATCCGCCCACCCCGGGGACGCGGCCGCCCCCTGCGGACGAGGAGCCCCCGCCGGTCGGGCCGAATCCGCCCGCCGAGCCGACCGGCCCGAAGCCGGGCGTGCCGGCGGAACCGCCGGGGCCGAAGCCGGAACCGGCGTTGTAGCCGGGCGTGTTGAATCCCGGCGTGTTGTAACCGGGCGCGGAGGCAGCGGGGCGCTGGAACTCCGGCGGGGCGTATCCGGAACTCGACGTCGTGTCGTCGGTCGTGGGTGTGTTCGGCGGGGCGTACCCGGGCGTGGGGCCGGTCGGCCCGGGCTGAACCGGTGAGCCGTTCGGCGTGACCGGCGTCCCGCCGGGGCGCATCGGGCCGTTGTCGGACGACACGGACGGGCCGCCCGGACGGTCGGTGCCGCCGGCTCCGGGCTCGTCGATGGAGATGACCCCGCTGCCCGCGTCCTTCACCGCCGAGGACTCGTCCCGTTCGATGCCGGAGAAGTCCTCGCCGATCTTGCCGACCTCGCTGAAACCGGCGTCGACGTCGTAGGCCGCGCGGTTCACGTTGGTCTCGTAGCCCTGGTAGATCTGCTTGGCCTGCTCGATCTTGGCGTTACGCTCGTTGATCTTGTCTTCGGTGTCGGTGTCCCAGGGCGTGGCGTGGTCGAGAAAGCTCTTCTCCGGCGCGTCCTTCGGGATGTCGGGGAACTGGTTCTTGGTGCCGTCGAACGAGTGGGCGTTCTCGGTGTGGAACCGGGCGTTCTTCTGGTAGACCTCGGCGGTCGCCTGGGCGGCCTTCATGCCCTTGCGGATGGTGCCTGCGGCGGCCTCGGCTCCCTGGCCGGTCCAGGAGCTCTCCAGAGCCTGGATCATTTTCGTGCTGCGGTTGACGCTGGCGTCCTCACCCTCAGTGACGGCCTTGGTGATCGTGTCCGCCCCGTCGGCGGCGCCCTGCCACTTGCCCGAGTCGCCCTGCCGCATCGCGCGCACGATGTCCTCGATCGGCATCGAACCGAACACCCGACCGGCCTGGTCGAAGAGAATCTTGCCCTTTTCCTCGGCCAGCGGATCGTCGAACCGGCCCATCGTCGCCCCCTCGGTCGCCCTTCTCTTTCCTACGCGTGCACCCTCGTCGCCGCGGCGGTCACGCCTTCTCCTTCAGATTCCCCACGACCATGTCGGCGACCCGCAGCGCGGCCTCACACGGATCGGTGCCTGCGTCTTCCTTGTTCGCGCTCAAGGAGATACCTGTCGAAATGGCGTACTCATCAGCAATTCCTACAGACGCGCCGCAAGACGCCGATTCGGTCTGGTGGGTAACGGAAGGGAAGCCTTGCACAGGTCCAGGCTCATCCAGCGTTTCTCCGAGTCCTTCCATGTTCGCGTAAGTCCGGCTGAGCCCCTCACCCGTCACAGTGAGGAAGCCGACGGTGACACCACCACCGCCGTAATTCCAGTCACAACGCGGTCCGGTCTCCTCAAGGTCGTTCCGCTCGCCTGTCGGTGTTCCCTCTCCGAAGATCTCGTCTAGCTGATCCCGGGTAAGCGCATCGCACGGGTCACCGGACAGAACCGACTCGGGAAGCGGGTTCGTCACCTTCGGCGCACCGCTGTGCGGCAGGTCCGAAGCACCCTCCGACGCGTCAGCACTCGACGTCGTCGCCGAGGCACCGGCCGACGACGGGGCGGGCTCCGGCTGTCCCTCGGACTCTCCCGAACAGCTCGTCGCCAGCACCACAGCCGCCCCGGACGCCAGCAGCGCAACCGTCCGCCTCATGCGACGAAGCCTCCCTCATCGTTGCCGTCCCGACCGCCGGCGTTCTTGACGTCCTTGCCCGCGCGGTCCTCGGCCTCCTCGTACACGCCGAGGGCCCTGCCAAGCTTCTCAGCCAGGTCACGGTGGAACTTCCACAGGTCGGCGACATGCTCCGCGCCCACCTGCCACGACCGTTGGGCCACCTCGGTGAACCGCACGCTCGCCGTGTCCTCGGCAGGAGGTTGTGCATACATGACCAGATCGTTCGCGGCTTGCATGTGGTCCCGGTACCGCTCGGCGAGCGTCAGGGCTTCCTCGTAGATGCCCTTGGCGGTCTCGCCGTCGAACTCGTAGCCGCCGCCGGAGCCGGGGTTGGTCTCCTTGCCGTCGACGACGAAGTTCACCGCGGCGAACATGTTGCCGCCGGCAAGCGCCGCACCGGTCGCCGCAGCGTCCTGCGGCGCGAGCGGCGCCGGTCCGCTGCCGTCGCTGACCTGCACCTTCGATTCCTCCCCCGGATCGTCAGGCGTCTTCAACTCTCCCGCAGCAAGTCAGCATAGCGAACCATCCCCCGAACCGTGACGAATTCGCCCACATCCGACGAACGGCCATGGCCTGAACGACCTCCCACGGCACTATCGCGGTAGGACGTCCGAGTCGAGCCAGGTGGTGAAGAACCGGTCCAGTGAGCGGCCCGCGTGCCGGGCTGCGAGTGCGGTGAATTCGGCGGTCGTCACGGTCGAGTGCCGGTGGGTGCTCGTCCAGTCGCGCAGCAGGGCGAAGAACGTCTCGTCGCCGAGTTCACCGCGCAGCGCGTGCAGCGTGAGCGCGCCGCCCTTGTAGACCCGCTCGGAGAACATGTCCGCGACGCCGGGGTCGGCGATGCGTGGTCCGCTCCCCTGTTGCGCCGGGGCGCCGCGCCACCGGCGGGCCAGCGTGTCGGCGGATTCGCCGCCGGAGCTCTCGGACCACAACCACTCGGCGTACGTCGCGAAACCCTCGTTGAGCCAGATGTGCCGCCAGTCGGCGACCGTGAGGCTGTTGCCGAACCACTGGTGCGCGAACTCGTGCACCACGAGTCGTTCGTGGGTGCGCTCGCCGTCGACGTGCCCGGCGCCGAACACGGCCATTGCCTGGGCCTCGATGGGGTCGTCGAGTTCGTCGTCGGTGACGACGACCGCGTAGTCGTCGAACGGGTACGGGCCGAACCACCCTTCGAGGGCGGTGCGCATGTCCGGCTGCCTGCCGAAGTCGACGCGCGCGTCCTCCCGCAGCCGCGTGGGCACGAACAGCCGGGCGCCGCCGAGGTCCTCCTCCTCGTAGTATCCGATTTGGACGCTGACGAGGTACGGCGCGGTCGGTGCGGTGCATTCGAACACCCACCTGACCGTGCTCGCCGATCGGCGCCGGTCGACGAGACCGCCCGTCGCGACGACGGTGTACGGCGCGGGGACCTTCAACGCGAGGCGGTAGGTCGCCTTGTCCGCGGGGTGGTCGTTGCACGGGAACCACGTCGGCGCGCCGATCGGCTGGCTCGCCACGAGCGCGCCCTCGGTGAGCTCGTCCCAGCCGACGTCGCCCCATTCCGGTGACGACAGCGGCTCCGGATTCCCGGCGTAGCGCACCTCGACCGTGAACTCCGCACCCTCGGCGATCGACCGCGCAGGCTTGACGCGCAGCTTGTGACCGCGGTGCGTGTACCGGGCGTTCGTGCCCGACACCTGCACCCGGCTGAGCTTGTAGTCGGTGAAGTCGAGCGTGAACGCCGACAGCGGCTGCGTGGCGACCGCGGTGATGCGGGCGGTGCCGGACAGCCGGTTGGCGACGGGGCGGTACTCGAGGTCGAGGTCGTAGTGACGCACCCGATAGCCGCCGTTGCCGTGTGCGGGCAGGTAGGAGTCGCCGGAGCGGTCGGCGCCGGGTTCGGGCTGCGGCGTCACCGGTGGCCCGACCCGCTCTCGTCGCCCCATGCGGCGATCGGGTTGCCCTGCCAGCGGGAATCGGCGGGCACGGCGTCGCCGCGCGTGACGAGCGACCCCGGCCCGACGGTCGTGCGGTCGCCGATGCCGCCGCCGGGCAGCACGATGCCGTGCGGGCCGAGCGTCGCGCCCTCGCCGAATTCGACGGTGTCCATGCTCATGATCCGATCATGGAACAGATGGGTCTGGACGACGCACCCGCGGTTCACCGTGGCGCCGTCACCGATGCGGATGAGGTCCGACTCGGGCAGCCAGTACGTCTCGACCCACGTTCCTCTGCCGATGCGCGCGCCCATCGTGCGCAGCCACGCGGGCAGCAGCGGTGTTCCTCCGACGCCGCCGACGAACCACGGCACGGCGAGCGTCTCGACGAACGCGTCCGCCAGCTCGGCGCGCCACACGAACGAGCTCCACAGTGGACGTTCCGTCGCCCGGAACCTGCCGACCAACGTCCACTTCGCCACTGTCGCAGCGGCCGCGGCGGCGACACCCGCGACGAGCAGCACGACACCCGACGACAGCGCGGCAACCCACAGGCCGTACGCCGACCACACGGCCAGCAACGCGGCGACGACGAGCACCGACAGCGCCACCGAGCACATCACCGGAACGACGCGGCACAGCTCGACGGCCGCGCGCGCCGCCTTGAGCCTGCGCGGTGGATCGAACGTGCGGCTGGTGTCCGCGCTCTCGACGGCGCGGCGTAGCGGCATCGGCGGCATGCCGAGCCAGGACGAGCCCTTCTTCGCCTTCTTCGGGGTCGACGAGAGCACGCCGACGAGCCCGCGTTTGGGCACGGACCGGCCGGGCGCGGTGATGCCCGAGTTGCCGAGGAACGCCTGCTTGCCGATGCGCGCGGGGGCGACGTGCAGCCAGCCGTTCCCGAGTTCGTACGCGGCGACCATCGTGTCGTCGGCGAGGAACGCACCGCCGGCGATCTTGGTCATCTTCGGCACGGCCAGGACGGTCGACGCCTCGACGCCCCTGCCGACCTTCGCACCGAGCAATCGCAGCCACCCGGGTGTCAGCAGGCTGGCGTACAGCGGGAACAGTGCGGAGCGGGCGGCGTCCATGAGCCGCTCCGTGGCCCAGACCTGCCAGGCGAGTCTGCTGTGCACGGGGTGGAAGCCCTCGCGCAGGCCGATACCGAGGGCGCGCACGCCCACCAGCACGAGCGCGGCGTACGTGCCCAGGTACGCGAGGGCCGCGACGGGTGTCAGCGCGAGCATCGGACCGAGCGCCGCGGCGAGTCCGGACGCCGACGTGGCCGCGGAACCCAGGATCGCGACGGCCGGCAGCGCCGCGGCGGCGGGCAGCATGCCGAGCACGAACGAGGCGACGTCGTAGGCCAACGACCAGCGCCGCTGCCGGGGTGCCGGCTTCGAGGGCCAGCGCAGCGCGCCCTTCGGGTCGCCGGTCGCGGGCGAACCGGCCCAGCGCCTGCCCGCAGGCACGGCGCCGCGCACCGTCGCACCGGCGGCCACTTCGGCGCCCTTGCCGATGCGCGCCCCGGGGAACAGCGTGCTCCGCGCGGCCACCCGCGCACCCGCACCGATGCGGATCTTGCCGATGTGGACCAGGTCGCCCTCGACCCAGTGGCCGGACAGGTCGGTCTCGGGTTCGACGGCGGCGCCGCGGCCGAGTTTCAGCATCCCGGTGACGGGCGGCGGGGCGTGCAGGTCGACGTCCGCGCCGACCTTCGCGCCGAGCAGGCGTGCGTAGTGGGTCATCCACGATGCGCCCGCGACTTCGGTGGCGCCCGTGACGTCGGCGAGCCGTTCGGCCGCCCACAGCCTCAGGTGCACCCGCCCGCCACGCGGGTACCGGCCGGGGCGCAGGCCGCGCAGCAACAGCCGGGCACCGGCCGCCGAGAGGGCGATGCGGCCCGGCGGGCTGAACAGCACGAGCCACGCCGCGGCGAGCGCCCACCACGGCAGCGTCGGCGCCCACGCGACACCGGCGAACGTGCCGAGTGCCGTCGACAGCGCGGCCGCGATGGTCGTCCACCGGAGGCCGGCGACCGTCAGCAGCGGCAGCAGCGACAGGCTCTGCACCAGGCCGGCCGACGTGGGCACCGGCGAGACGCGGCGGCGACGGGTGGGCGTGCCGTCGAGGCCGTCGAGCTTCTCCGCCAGGTCGCCGAGCCGGGGAAGGGTGTACACGTCGCTGACCGACACCTCGGGATACCGGGTGCGGACGCGCGACACGAGTTGCGCCGCGGTGAGGCTGCCGCCCCCGCAGGTGAAGAAGTCGGCCTTCGCGTCGCCCACGGTCACGCCGAGGATCGAGGCCCACTCCTCGGCCAGCCACTGTTCGGTGTCGGACAGGCCGTCGTCGGCGCCGGTCACCGAACCGGCGGGAAGCGGCCACGGCAGCGCGGCGCGGTCGACCTTGCCGGAGGTGCGCACCGGCAGGTCGTCGACCACGGCGAGCAGCGGCACCAGCGCGGCGGGCAGCTGCTCCCGCAGGCGTGCGACGGCGGCGTCGGTGTCGAATCCACCCGCCTCGCCGTCGGCGGGCAGCACGTAGCCGACGAGGACCTGGTTGCCCGCGTCGGTCCTGCGCACGGCGGCCGCGGCGCCCGCGACACCGGGCAGCGACTGCAACGCGCCGTCCACCTCGCCGAGTTCGATGCGCCTGCCGCCGAGTTTGACCTGCTCGTCGGCCCTGCCGAGGAACACGAGTCCCTCCGGGTCGGCGCGCACCAGGTCGCCGCTGCGGTAGGCGCGCTCCCAGCCGAGCGACGGCAGCGGTGCGAACTTCTCGGCGTCCTTGTCCTCGTCGAGGTAGCGGGCGAGGCCGACGCCGCCGATGACGAGTTCGCCCGTGGAACCCATCGGCACGGGGTCGCCGTCGTCGTCGACCACGGCGAGTTGCCAGCCGTGCAGCGGCAGCCCGATGCGCACCTGGCCCTCGCCGGACAGCTGCGACCCGCAGGCGACGACGGTGGCCTCGGTCGGGCCGTAGGTGTTCCACGCCTCGCGTCCTTCGACGGCGACGCGCGCGGCGAGTTCGGGCGGGCACGCCTCGCCGCCGAAGATGAGCAGCCGGATGTCCTCCAGTGCCTCGGCCGGCCACAGCGCGGCGAGCGTCGGCACGGTGGACACGGCGGTGATGCGGCGGTCGAGCAGCCACGGCCCGAGGTCCACACCGGTCCGCACGAGGTCACGCGGGGCGGGCACGAGGCACGCGCCGTGCCGCCAGGCGAGCCACATTTCCTCGCACGAGGCGTCGAACGCCACCGACAGACCCGCCAGTACGCGGTCGCCAGGGCCGAGCGGTTCGTCGGTGAGGAACAGCTGCGCCTCGGCGTCGACGAACGCCGCCGCACTGCCGTGACTGACGGCGACACCCTTGGGTTTACCGGTGGACCCGGACGTGAAGATGATCCACGCGTCGTCGTCCGGCGACGGCGTGCCGTGCATGCCCCGCGGCTCGCCGACCCGCTCGACCGCGCCGCCGTCGCGCAGCACCACGCTCACCTCGGCCTCGCCGAACACGAGCTCGGCGCGTTCCTCCGGGTCGTCGATGTCGACCGGGACGTAGGCGGCGCCTGCCGCGAGCGTGCCCAGGATGGCGACGTACAGCTCGGCGGTGCCCGACGAGATGCGGATGCCCACGCGGTCGCCGACGCCGACGCCCTCGGCGGCCAGCTTCGCCCGCACGGTGCCGATCTCCGCGGCGAGCGCCCGGTAGGTCAGAACCGTGGAGCCGTCGTCGACGGCGGGTGCGTCCTTGTGCCGCGCGATGGTGTCGTCGAGGACGTCGAGCAGGGTCCGGATCGTCGGCGCGGGCCCGGTGCGGAACACGGCTCGGGCGGCGGGGTCGGGGGCGGGCGTCGGTCCGGCAGGTCTGTCGATCGCGATCGTCACAAGCCCTCACAGGCGCTATCCGGGCCAGCTCCGGGTGAGACGGCCGAGAACGACCCGTCAGCATACCCAGCATGAACAGCAGGTATCGCAGCGGTGTAGACAGGATCACACGACAGGGGACCTCGCCCGCGCGTCACTCCGCCAGCCGGTGAACCACGATCGCACCCCCGTAGGCGGGCCGGTCACGACGCTGATCGTCGGTGGCGGTGTACTCGTCGATGACGGCCTGAATCCGGTGGTGCAACTCGGCGGCATCGGCGTCCGACAGGTGCAGCGCGAAGCGGAAGAACGTGCTGACCGAGCCGGGTCCCGCCGCGCGGAGTTCGTCCTGCAGCGCGGCCAACGGGGCGGCGGCGCCCGCGGGATCGGCCCGGCCGGGATCGTCGAGCCACACGCCCCTCGGCACGGCCCGGTACGGCTTCTCCAGTGCACCCTTGTCTCCGGTACGCACCGCGGCCTGTTCCAGCAGCCCGGCCTGCACCAGGTGCCGGACGTGGTGGAGCACCGTGCCCGGATCACGTCCGACACGCTCGGCGAGCTGCTTGTTCGTCAGCTCCCGTTGCCAGCACAGCCGCAGGATGCGCAACCGCAGCGGATGGCCGAGCGCCTTCGCCTCCCGAACCGTCGTTTCCCTGCTGGGCAGCTCGGACGGCACGCGACCCTGATCGGTCATGGTGCGAACACTAGTCGACCGATGTGCCGAGTTCACATCGATGGACTTTTCCACATCGGTGTGGAAATCTCCATAGCATGGGTGTGACTGGGAACGGCACGCAACGGCTGGGTGCGCCCTATCGATGGCTGTGGACCTCGACGGCCTTCTCCGGCCTCGCGGACGGGCTGTTCCGCGTCGGCCTGCCGCTCGTGGCCGCGACCATGACCCGCTCGCCCACCCTGATCGCCGGACTGACGTTCGCGGTCACCCTGCCGTGGCTGCTCCTGGCACTGCCGGTGGGCGCGTTCGTCGACCGGCTGGACCGTCGCCGCATCATGCTCGCCGCCAACCTCACCCGAGCGGGATGCGCGGCGGTACTCGCCGGGCTGCTGTCGACCGACACCACGGCGATCTGGCTGCTGTACGCGATCGCGTTCGGCGTCGGTGCAGCCGGGGTGTACTACGAGATCGCCGCACAGTCGATCGTCCCCCGCCTGGTCCACGGCGACGTCCTGGCGCGCGCCAACGGCAGGTTGTTCGGCATCCAGCTCACCACCGACGAGTTCGTCGGGCCGCCGCTCGCCGGAGCCCTCGTCGCCGCGGGAGCGACGGCCGCCGTCGGCGCCCCCGGCGCCCTGTGGGCGGTGGGTGTGGCGGCGTTGCCGCTGGTGCGAGGCCGATTCCGGGTCGGCTCACCCGCGTCGCCGCAGGCGACGGCACGGCGGTCGAGCCCCCTCCGACGGGACATCGCGGAAGGTGTGCGCTTCCTGTGGCGACAACCGCTGCTGCTGCGGTTCACGGCGATGAACGGCCTGTTCAACCTCGCCACGAGCGCCACCTTCGCGATCTTCGTGTTGCAGGCGCTGGGCCCGATGAGCCTGTCCGGGACGGCCTACGGCGCGCTGCTGGCTGCCATCGCCGCAGGCAGCCTCCTGGGGTCGGTACTGGCCGAACGGGTGGAACGACTACTCGGGCGGACCCGCACGCTCTGGGTGTCGTACAGCGCGACGGTACTCATCGTGGCCGCTCCCGCACTCACCACGAACGCCTACGCGATCGGCGCGGCGTTCTTCCTCGGCGGTGCGGGAATGCTCGTCGCGAACGTCGTGACGGTGTCGTTGCGCCAGCGCATCACGCCCGACCGGCTGCTCGGCCGCGTCACCAGCGCGCACCGGCTCGTGGCGTGGGGAACGAAACCACTGGGCGCCGCGCTCGGCGGGGTCGTCGGCGAACTCTTCGGCCTGCGCTCCGTGTTCGCGGTCATGACCGCCGTGGCACTGGTGTTGCTGACGGCGTTGCTCGGCGTCGACGACCGCAGGCTCGACAACGCCGTGCGGACCACCGACCGCTGAACACCGGGCGGACTCCACGCGGCGACGGGAGCGGCCGGGAACGACGGTCAGCCGTCGCCGCCCGGCGGGCGGCCGTCGGGCCACACGCACGGTGACGACGCGCCGAGCGACAGGCTGCCGTCCTTGCTCTGCTGCACCGACATGCGGAACGCGTCCCCCTCGTGCTCGACGGAGACGAACCTGTCGTCGGCCGACCGCTCGTCCGCCAACACCCGGAAGTCGCCGGACGTCCAGTGGCCGTGGAGCGTGTCGACGATCTCGGCATTGCGTTCGGCCGGGATCTTGTCGAGCCAGTACGTCCTGCCGACCTGGTAGCGCCCGCGCGGACCGTTGTCGTCGGGGTCGGTGCACTCGAGCTCGTCGTCGCGCTGCAGCGTCAGCTCGGGTGTGACGGGGAGAGCCTCGACGGCACTGTCGATGTGCTGCTGCGCCCGCTGCCGCGCCTGTTCGATCGTCAAGGTGCCCACCGGCTGCCTGCCTTCCGTTCCGCCACCGTCCGTGCCGCTGTCGTTCGCGCCGCTGCCGTCCGTGTCACCGTCCGACCCGCCCGCGCCGCAGCCCGCCAGTAACAGCGCCGCCGCCGTCACGGCGAGCAGCGTCCGCCGTGACCGCCGACGCCCGGGTTCGGTCGTCATGGACTCATGATGACGGTGACTCGCCGACCACGATGCGCCCCAGGTTGCGCAACGGTGTGGAGTTCTCGTCCCAGTACTCCGAATGGGCGTCCGGCGAGGTTCCGTACCACGAATCCGTGCCCTCGCCCGCGTCGAACACCTCGGCGCCGAAGTCGTCGTTGATGGGCTGGTTGTCGTGGATGAACGGCGGCGTGTTGCGGATGATGTCGTTCTCGGCCGTCCCCGCGTAGACGTTCGCGTCGTCGGGCAGGTCGAGTTCGGACACGTGGTCGGCGCCCACCCCGGGGCTGCCGATGAACACGGCGTTGTCGACGTCGAGGTGCCCACCCTGCGCCGAGTGGCCCACCACGGTGGAGCCGTAGCTGTGACCGATGAGTGTGTTGTTCGACGGCTGCCCCTCGTGGGTCGCCCGCAGACCGTCCTGAAAGGACCGGAGATCGCCCGCGGCGTCCTCCGCGTAGCCGGCCCGTATCGCCTCGTTCAGGTCCTGAGGTGCGTCGTAGCCGACCCAGGTGATCGCCGCGTTGCTGCTGCCACGGTCGGTCTGCGCCGCCTGGTCGAGGATCGCGTCGGCCCTGTCCAACTCGCCGCCGATGTTCGACAGGTTGGATCCCGTTCCGGGAACCGACGTGACGACGTTGTCGGCGGTGTCGGGATTCCCGGTGGCGACGACGCCGCGACCGTTGCCGTCGGTGGCGAAGTCGAGCAGGTACGCCTGCGGCCGGGTAGCGGTCGGTTCCCGTTCGAGCCGCTCCTGGATGGGTTCGAGACCGTTCAACGTGCGGTCGATCTCCTCGAGCTCGGTCGCCTCTTCCGAATACTTCGCTGGGCCGAGTTCCGCCAGTTCGTCGCGACGTCCGGTCAGTTGCGTGTACTCCTCGGCGAACCGGATGCGGTTGGCGCGGTCACGATCCTCCACCGGAATCCCGTCCATACCGCCGATCACGTCGCCGTGCGTGTAGACGGCCGATTCCTGCTCGGTGGGGCTGAGCCCGTCCCACCACTCCTTGACCTCGGCGGGCGAGCCGTCGCTCGGAATGTCGCTCGGGGTGATGATGTGGTCCGCACCGGTGGCTTCGAGTTCGAGTCCCGCCGCCTCCGGTGTCGCCTTGTTCAACGCCGACACCGCGGTCCGGTCCGCCTCGTTGACGGCGCTGAGTGCGCGGGAGATCTTCCCGGTCAGCTCGTCCGCGAGATCCGACGCCGCCTGTTTCTCGTCGTCGCTGCGCATGTCGCCGGGTCCGCCGGGAATCGCGCGGACGGTGCCGTCGCTGTGCACACGCAAATGCCCGGACGTGTCGACGGTCTCGACGACGCCGTCGACCGTCTTCTGCGCCTCGGACACCGCGTCGGACAACGTGCGCAGTGCGGGCGGGATCTTCTCGATGTACTCGGCGGCCGTGGAGTAGCCGCTCCGCACGTCGGTGACGTGTGACCGTGCGGCCTCGGCGGCCTCGCCGCTCCACCCCTCGAGCGAACGCGCCGCCGACCCGAGGTCGGAATCGGCGGACGACAGTTCGCCCGCCAGGCGCGACCACTTGTTCGCGAGGTTGTCGAAGGCGTCCGGTTCCGCCGCCCGCAGTTGTTCGTACGAGACCACGTCACGCCTCCGAATGCAGTTCGGGGAGGGTGTCGAGCACCGCGTCCTCCATCCGGCCGTAGCCGTCGGCGGCGTCGCGCAGCAGTCCGCCCGCGACCGCGGTGCGCTTGTTCAGGTCGTCGACGTGGTACTCCCACAACGCGGCGAGGCTGCGCACCTTGCCTGCGGCGGCGAACCCGTCGTTGTCCTCGGCGTGGACCGCAGCCGCACCGCTGAACTCCGCGACCGCCTCGCCGGCACCGTCCGCGAGCGACACGAACGTGTCGCCGGTGGTGACGAGTGTGTCGGGGTCGACGTCGTAACCGCTCACCTCGGACCTTTCGCCGGTGGGTGGATCGAGGCGAAACGTACCGAACCGGACAGCGCCGTGTGACCGCTTTGCGTGAACACCCGGCCACGACGAGATGAGCGGCGCGCCTACTCGACGCCGGTTCGTCGGCACCGACCCTCAGGTCTACGGCGCAGCTTCCACGCTGGTCTGTGGTGGATGCGGAACCCGGATATACGGAGGTTCCGCATACTTGTCGACGACGGCTGTGCCGTTGCGACTGCCAGGTTGCAACCGGACTCGGCGGCCACCCGCAGTCGATGCCGCAGCAGCCGATGCTGAGCGCCTCTTCCCCGATAGGCCGGCAACGTGGCTGCTCCTCCCAGCACCGCTACGTCATCGTGGGCGGTCATCGCTGCCGCGCCGACCGGCACGGAGCCTTCGTAGGCGACGAACGACGAACGGCCGGGTCCCGGTGTTCCGCGGCGATGAAGGCGCCCACGACTCCCTCGACCTCATAGCCGGGCAGCAACACGCCGAGGAACTCTCCCGCCTCGGCCGCTTCGCACGTCACGCTGCCGCTCGGTTCAGCCACCGCGATGTTCGTACCGGCCGCGAGATCCCTGACGGCCAGCACCCGATCGTCAGCCGGCACCAGGCCCACGGCCCGCAACGACGACGATCCGGAGTCACCGAACGATGGCGCTGCAACCACAGTCGGAACGGCCGCGTACTGGCCGAACGTCTCGAGCAGGTGCGCGACATGGGGCGCCGTATCCGCGGTGACCCCCGAGATCGTCGACAAGAAATGAAGCGCCGGATGGGTAGCCAGGGCAACCATGAGACCTGCCGACGTCGTCCAGGTCCGGAACGTGCCGTGCAGACGCCCCGACATGGCGGCTGTGAAGGCAACAGCGGTTCTACGGTAAAGCGCGTGCTCCGCCCTGCACACAGCGTCGATGCTCACGCTTCGGCCGCTACTCGACGAATCGCGATCGTCGGCATCGACTTCCGGTTCGTCGAGGCCAGCGTACGGCTGGCGCACATCGCGCCGGTGCTCGTCCTGCATCGGCGGTGCGCCCCCTTCGTATCGCGGCCGAGCCACAGCGAGCGTGCCTGCCGACAGTCCCGCGGTCAACGTCGTTCGGGCCGCCCCGTCGCCGGCAAGGCCTACACTTCGGGCCGACCCACCGTGGGGGCAGGAGGATGAGATGTCGACGTTCGGCCCGCGCACGTCCGAAGCCGGTGGGTCCGCGGGCGACCGCTTCCGCCGGTGGGTGTTCGCGCGGCACGCGCATCCGATCAGCGCGTGGTCGCGGTGGGCCACGACACCGTTGCTGGTACTGCCGCTGTGGACCCGCCGATGGCAGCACGCCGCTGCGGTCTCGGCCTGGATGGCGGTCAACCCCGTGGTGACGCCGCCGGTGCGCTCCGAACGGTCGTTCGCGACGCGCGCGATCCTCGGCGAGGAACAATGGCTGGCCGATCCGGCGCAGGACACGCGGTCGAGCGTTCTCAACGTCGTCGGCTCCGCAGGCCTGGCCGTCGCCGCGGTGGGCGCGTGGACGAAGCGTCCGCTGCCGACGACCGCCGGACTCGCGTGGTCCATGACCGTGACCATGCTCAGCTGGCGCCGCTACGCCGAACTCCACGACGCCGAATGCCACGGGCGAACCGTCCTGCCGCGAACCTGACCAGCAGGCGAGCGCTGCCGCTTCCTTCCCACCGGCACCTCCTCCACCCTCGTTCTCCGGCTGAGGTGTACGACGTACACCTTCTGAGGTAGTGTACGGCGTACACCTGGTTGGGGAGGTCGCTCATGCACATCACATCGACGTCGCTGCGAGGGGTCGCGGCCGTCGCGGCGCTGCTCGCGGGACTGCTGTTCGCCGGCATCCAGTTCGTCCACCCGGTCGACGAGGTCGCGAGCGTGACCACGCCGATGTGGGCGGTCACCGGTTGGCTCACGTTCGCCATGGCCTGTCTCGGGCTGATCGGCGTGACGGGCCTGTACTTGCGGCAGGTGCCGCAGACGGGGGTCCTCGGGCTCAGCGGGTTCGCACTTCTCGCGTTGTTCTACGTGCTGACCTGCGCGTTCACGTTCGCGGAAACGCTGTTCCTGCCACTGGTGGCCGACTCGGCACCCGCGTTCACGGCCGATTTCCTCGGCATCGTCAACGGCGAAGGCACCGGCGGAACGCTCGGCACCCTCGAAGCGATCGGGCCGCTGTCCGGCGTGCTGTTCATGGGCGGAGGTCTGCTGCTCGGTGTGGCTCTGTTCCGGGCGCGTGTCCTGGCCCGCTGGGCGGCCGCGCTGCTGGCGCTCGGGGCCGTGGTGCCGCTGTTGACCTCGTTCCTGCCGCACGGCGTGGGGAGGTTCGCGGCCCTGCCGGTGGCCGTCGCACTGGTCGGGCTCGGGTGCTCGCTGTGGGTGCATCGCCGGGTCGAGGTCCGCACGTAGGCTGTTTCCGTGCCGCGAAACGGGAACAGCACACCGCTCAACAGGAAGCGGGCACTGCGCGCCGCGGTCGAGCTGGCCGACGCCGAGGGCATCGACGCGGTCAGCATGCGGGGCCTCGCGAGCCGCCTCGGTGTCGTCCCCATGGCGCTGTACAAGCACGTGTCCAACAAGGACGACCTGCTCGACGGGATGGTCGACACGCTGGTCGCCGACATCGACCGGCCCGACCCCGCTCAGGGGTGGAAAACCGCCGTGCGGGACACGATCCTGAGCGCCAGGCGGACCATCGTGCGGCATCCGTGGGCGCGGCACGTCATCGAGACGCGGACACGGCGCACGCCCGACGTACTCGGCTACATGGACGCGCTGGCGGGCGCGTTCCTCGCGGGCGGATTCTCGGCGCAATTGACGCACCACGTGATGCATGCGCTCGGGCACCGCATCTGGGGGTTCAGCCCGGAGGCGTTCGACGAGCCCGAGGTGGCCGACGACGCCACGCCGCCCGCCGACCCGGCCGAGCTCGAGGCGATGGTGGAGCACATGTCGGCCACCTACCCGAGCATCACCGCGATCACCCTCGCGACGATCGACGGCGACCTGTCACGCCTGGGCGAGGGCTGCGACGAGCAGTTCGAGTTCGAATTCGCCCTCGACCTGTTGCTCGACGGCTTCGAACGACTCCACGAGGCAGGCTGGTCCCTCGCGAACCGCTGACGGGCCGGTGTCCGTAGCGACAGCAAGGGGAAGCCGACGAACGTGGGGTTCGCCCCGAAGTCAACCGGCGAAACGGAAAAGGCTCGCACTCTTCGAGTACGAGCCGTCCAGCTGTCGATCCGGAACACAGCGAATCGAGCAGACTGTGGAGCTGAGGGGAATCGAACCCCTGACCTCTGCCTTGCAAAAGCAGCGCTCTACCAATTGAGCTACAGCCCCTGGGCTCGCGAACAGTACCGTTCGCGGGCGCCGGTGTCAGTTCTGGCCTGCTCCGGTGCTCGCCGGGGTGCTGCCGTTGAGGGAAGCACCGTTGACGTGCGTGTCGACCGGAGCGGTGGCCTCGCGCCACAGGTCCGCCTCGGCCTTCGCGTCCTTGTTGCGCTTGATGACGAAGAACACGCCACCCGCGACCACGGCGAACGCCAACAGCTTCTTCACGGCCGAAGCCTCCCTCTGGCACGAACTGACCCTGCCGACCCGATGTTACTGCACCCCGCTACGGCCGGTTTACGCGGTCCGGCGATACGGGCAGCCGAGGGGTGGAGCGGCCACGGGCGCCGCCCCGGCCGTGGACACAGGCACGAGAGAGGCACAGGAGGTTCACATGAACCAGAGGGACGAGCAGCAGGAAGGCCTCAAGGGTGCCGTCGAGGACATGAAGGGCCGCGTGAAGCAGGCCGCCGGCTCCCTGCTCGGTCACGACTCGATGCAGCAGGAAGGCAACGCCCAGCAGGAGAAGGCCGAGGCCCAGCAGGAGGTCGCCGAGAAGGAGGCGCAGGCCAAGGAGGCCGAGCGCAAGGCCAGCGAGTCGCAGGTTCGGGAACGCTCCCAGCAGGAGTGACGTCTACCCGAGATCGCGGATGGTTCCACGTGGAACCATCCGCGATCTTGTGCGCATAACACCAGGCCAGCGCAACGGGACAGCACTCGAAGCTCGGACTCCGACGCGTCCGGGGACCGGAGAGACCCACTTGCGTCGCGAATCTCGGACATCTAGTGTCCAGGTTGTGCGCATGAACGAGGGAGTCGAATGGGCGGTACACAGCTGCCTCAACCTGGCGTGGCTGGGTGAGCGCACCGTGCCCGCGGCCAGACTCGCGGCGTTCTACGAACTGCCCGCGGCGTACCTCAACAAACAGCTGCAGGCACTGGCCCGTGCCGGCATCCTCGCGTCCGTATCCGGGCCACGCGGCGGCTTCCGCCTCGCACGGCCACCCGAGAAGATCACGTTGATGGACGTCGTCGCCGCGATCGACGGCGACGAACCGGCGTTCCGCTGCACCGAGATTCGCCAACGGGGCAGCGCGAGCGACCCCGCCACCTACAGCAAGCCGTGCGCCATCGACTCCGCGATGCGCAAGGCCGAACTCGCCTGGCGACGCGAACTCGCCGGACAGTCGGTCGCCGACGTCATGGCGACCGTCGAACGCTCGAACCCCGGCGTGCCCGACAAGGTGCGCCGCTGGTTCGACGACACCCGCTGACACCACGAATCGACGGCCCGAGTCCACGACAACGCGGACACCCGCCGACTCGGTCACATATTCCGGATATTGAACATCCAGAAAAGGAGCTACCGATGCAGGGACGACTCGAAGGTCTGCAGTCCGCCGCCGAAGGCGGGTTCAAGGCCATGTACGCGATGGAGCAGTTCCTCGCCGACAGCGACGTGCCCCAGGGCCTGCTGCACCTGCTGAAGCTGCGCGTCAGCCAGATCAACGGCTGCGGCTTCTGCGTCGACATGCACGCCCGCGACGCCGCCGCCGACGGCGAGAGCGCCGAACGCATCAACGGCGTCGCCGCGTTCCGAGAGATGCCTTACTTCACCGATGCCGAACGCGGCGCACTGGAACTCGCCGAAGCGGCCACCCGGATCGCCGACAACCCGCACGGCGTTCCCGACGACGTGTGGAACGCCGCCCGCAAGCACTACGACGACGCCCAGCTCGGCGCGCTGATCATGGCCGTCGCCGCGATCAACGCCTGGAACCGCATCAACGTCACCAACCGAACCGTCGCGGGCACCTTCGCCCGCTAGGTCCTCGACCGTGGTGCCCCCGGGGGCTTCGCGTGACGGCGGCTTCCCGGCGAACCTCAGTCGTCGGATCCGCCGTCCAGCCAGATGCACGGGGACGACGCGCCGAGCGACAGATCGCCCTCGATGCTCTGGGTGACGGACATGCGGAACGCGTCGCCGCTGTGCTGCACGGACACGAACCGGTCGGCGGCGTCGCGATGGTCGGCGAGCACGCGGAAGTCGTGGGACGTCCAGTGCTCGACGAGCGCGTCGACGATCTCGGCGTTCCGGCCGCCGGGAAGCTCGTCGAGCCAGTACGTCTTGCCGACCTCGTAACGACCGCGCGGCCCGCGATCCTTCGGGTCGCCGCATTCGAGCGCGTCGTCGCGCTGCAACGTCAGCGCGGGCTGCACGGGCAGCGCGGCGACGGCACGGTCGATGTGTTCCTGCGCCCGCGTGCGAGCCTCGTCGTGGGTCAACGTCCGCAAGGCCTGTGCCCCTTCTCCGGCCGTGGGCCGGCGCCGCGCGTCACAACGGTCCCCTGCCCAGGATGATCGCCGCGAAGTTACGCAGCGAATCGGAATCCTTGTTCCAGTACTGCGAATGCGCCTCGGCGGACAGGCCCGCGGTGAACCACTCGCCGTCGGCGCCGGGGTCGGATTCGAACACGGTCGCGCCGAACTCGTCGTCGATCGGCTGCGGCCCGTGGACGAAATCGGGCGTCAGGCGGATGACGTCGTTCTCGGCCGTGGTGGCGAAGACGCGGCAGCCGTCCGGGAGCTGCAGCTCGGAGACGTGGTCCACCCCGACGCCCGGGCTGCCGACGAACACGACCGCGTCGACGTCGAGCAGCGCCTCGGACGCGGCATGGCCCACCACGGTGGAGCCGTAGCTGTAGCCGATGACGGAATTGTAGGAACGCTCCCCTTCATGGGTCACCCGCAGACCGTCCTGAAAGGACAGAAGTAGCTCGCCGCCGACGACGGCTCGGTCGTCGCTCGCCGATTCGAGCAGGTCCTGCGGCGCGTCGTAACCGAGCCACGTGATCGTCGAGGTGGTGCTGCGACGGGACAGCTGGTTGACCCGGTCGACGATCGCGTCGGTCTGGTCGAGCTCGCCCCGCACGGTCGTCAGGTTGGTGCCGGTGCCCTGCACGTTCGTCACGACGTGGTCCGCCGTGTCCGGGTTCCCGGTCGCGATGATCGCCCGGCCCCTCCCCTCGCGGGAGAAACCGAGGAGATACGCCCGGGGACGCGTGCGGGTCGCCTCGCCGTCGATGTACCGCTTGATCGCATCCATGGCCCGGACGACGGCGTCGCGATCATCGGCATCGTCGTCGGAATCCGGCTGTTCGGCGGTGACGGCGGCGTACTCGGCGTCGAACCACAACCGGTTGGCACGATCACGATCGGCGACGGGAATCCCGTCGAGCCCGCCGACCTCCGCCGGGTGACCGGTGATCGCGGCGTCGCGTTCGTCGGCGGACATGTCCCGCCACCAGCGGGCGACCTCGTCGGGAGAACCGTCCGCGGGGATTCCGTCGACCGGATCGGCCCTACCGCCCGACTCGACCGCCACTGCCGCCTCCACGATTCCCACCACTCGCCCGACAACGCCCCCGGCAGCGTAACGTCCAGCCGGCCGCCACCACGCCTCCGTTCGCGGGGAATTCACCGCTCCCTCGCGCCAGCCCACCCGCGGTTCACACCGTCTTCCGGTGGTGCTCCGTCATCCAACGGCCTCCGGTTTCCTTCGGCCCCCGAAGCCCTGTGGTCCTCGATAGAGCAGCTCCTCATACAGTCACCGTCTGTGAGCCTCCGCCTGTTCTACATCGACGACTCGGGCGCCGAGTCATCACGTCTCGTGGTCTTCGGATGGGCGGAAGTCGACGTCACGAACTGGCGGCCAGCGTTACGCGAGTGGCTCGATTGGCGGAAGCAGCTCCATTCGACGACAGGGGTTGCCGCAAGCTACGAGCTCCACGGTACGAAGTTCGCGAACGGTCGAGGCCGTCCGACCGAGACCTCTTGGGACAACCGCAAGGCATACCGGAGCATGGTGATGGTCGACGCGCTCGGCACGATCGCCGCATTACCCGGGATCCGTACGGGTGCTGTAGTTCACCGGGTGGCTCCCGGCACGAAGTTTCACCGAGCGAAGGCGGAAACGTACGGGAAACTGGTCACGATGATCGATCAACGGCTCAACACCGACGACGACCTCGGCATGGTCATCATGGACGGTGACGGCTCCGATCCGATGTATCGCGCAACCCACCGGGACCTCAAACTCGCCACGCGCTCCATCATCGAAGATCCCCTGTTCCAAGGTTCGCACCTCAGCCAGTGGGTACAGATCGCCGACCCCATCGCTTACGCCGGGTACATGGCGGTTCTCCGTGAGCCCGCGAAGAAGGTCATGTGGGATTGGTATCCGGCACTCCTCGGCCCCAGCAACGTCACAGGAAGTCTGCCCTACGAACTGTGACCTCGAAAGCGCCTGGAAAAGAAGCTGGACCCGATCCCCCACGTGAGTGGGACGGGTCCGCAGTACAAGTATTCACCAGGAGACGCGATTCCGTCAACGTGCCCGCAGACACTCACACCGGCTTCCAGTGGGCCTCCAGTGTGTCGACGAACGGGTCGGCGAACTCGTCCGGGAAGAACAGTCGTCCCCCGGGTATTTCGACGACGTCGGTCGCGCCGGGGATCAGGCGCTGCAACCAATGAGCCCACTCGATGTCGAAGAAGACGTCGGCGGTGCCCCACACGAGCACGGTCGGCACCTCGCACGCTTCGAGTTGCGGCCGGACACGGCCGAGCAGCTGCGGGTTGACGGACCGCAGCAGCCGCTCCATGAATCGCACCGCATCTCGGCTGCCGAGGATCGGCGCCAGGTAGTCCACGACGACGTCGTCCGGCAGTTGCGCGGGATTCCGGTAGCCGACCCGGAAGATCTGCTTGACCAGCGCGGGCCATCGCACCACCGGCCCGGCCACGCGGAACAGCCCCAGTCGCGACGCCCACGCCACGGGTGCGAACGCACGCGGAGGCGTGTTGCCCTCGGTGTCGCAGTTGGTCAACACCCACGAGGCGAACCGGTCCTCGTGGCGTGCCATCACGATCTGGCACACGGCGCCGCCCGTGTCGTTGCCGACGAGGTGCACGTCCCACAGGTCGAGTTCGGTGAGCACGGTGCCCACGGCGTCGGCCATCCCCCACAGCGACGCCTCGCCGATCGGCGGCGTGTGCCCGTGTCCGGGCAGGTCCACCACGATGCACCGGCCGTGGCCACGCAGGCGCTGCACCACGTTCCGCCACAGGCGGCCGTTCGTGAACACGCCGTGCACGAACAGCGTCACGGGCCCCTGCCCCACGTCGACATAACTGATGCCGCCGGCCTCACGGCGATGGGCGGCGAATTCGTCGGTCATCGACGGCTCCTTTCCGTTCGGTGCACCGAACCTGGCACCGCCCGGGTCCGCGCGTCGATTACCCGTTCGGTAATGGCCGCGTGAACGGGGCCCGTCTACGGTCGGCGTATGACCGTCGGCCCGCTGATCCGCGAATGGCGCTCACGCAGGAGACTCAGCCAACTGGAGCTGTCGGCGCAGCTCGGCGTGTCTGCACGGCACATCAGTTTCGTCGAGACCGGCCGGTCCGGCGCGAGCCGCGCACTGCTGCTGCAGCTCGCCGAACACCTCGACGTCCCGCTGCGCGCCCGCAACGAACTGCTGCTGGCCGCCGGTTACGCACCCGCGTTCGGCGAACACCGCCTCGCCGACGGCGCCATGGAACCCGTGCGCCGCGCGATCGACACCGTTCTGACGGCCCACGAACCGCACCCCGCACTCGCGGTCGACGAGTGCTGGAACGTCGTCGCCGCCAACCACGGCACCGCGCTGCTCCTCGAGGACGTGGCGCCGGAACTGCTCACCGCGCCACCGAACGTCCTGCGCCTGACACTGCACCCGGACGGCCTCGCACCGCGCGTGAACAACCTGCCGGAACTGCGGACCTCACTGCTGCGGAAGGTCGAGCAACAGGCCACGCTCAGCGGCGACCCGCGACTGTCCGAACTGTACGACGAGCTCTCGTCGTACAGCGACGCATCCGCCGACGCCGCGCAGGTCGCCGACGACAGGGTGTTCCTTCCCGTCCGACTGCGCATGACGGGCGGCACGGAGCTGCGGCTGATCACGACCGTCACGACGTTCGGTACCCCGCTCGACACCACAGTCGCCGGGCTGTCCATGGAATCGTTCTTCCCCGCCGACGCCGAGACCGCCGAATTCCTGCGCCGCGACGCGGAAAACGGCACGGACCGGCTCGAACGACTCGCCACGCGGCATCCACACCTGGTGCAGTACCTCGCGGGCGGCTGACGATTCCGGCGCTCCTCCGTGTCCCCATGTGGAAGTCGCCTGTGGACAGTTTGCACAGCGGTGATGCACGACTGCATCGCTGATAACGATGTGACAAGCCGGCCTGCGCCCGGCCATTCGGGTGGGCGGCGACGTCCCCGCACGGCTCGGGTCACGCGCACAATCGACGTCGTGACGCGCGATTCCGGGAACGAGAACACCGGCCCCCACGGCACCACGGCGATGATCGAGCTGGAGCTGGACGAGATCCGGGAAGTCGCCGCCTTCGCGGTCGCGTGTGCACAGCCCGCACTGGTGATCTTCGAGGACACCTGCCCCGGCGATTCGCGTGCGAGGGAAGCGCTCGACGCCACCCGTGCGTTCGCGGAGGGCGGACGGCGGTCGAAGGCGATCCGCGACGGCGCGTGGGCGGCGTGGCGGGCGTATCAGGAGACTCGCGACGCCGGACGTGGCGCCGCGAGCGAGGCCGCCCGCGCGGCACACACGGCCGCGAGCTCCGCGTACCTGCACCCGCTGGCGAAGTCGACACAGGTCAGGCACATCCTCGGCGCTGCGGCCCACGCGGCGCGGGCGTTCGAACTCGACGCGGGTGACCACGGCGCCGGTGACGACTCCCGTGGCGACGGCTCGGATGAGGGCGCCGGTGAGGGCGCGAACGTTGCGGCCGAGCGACTCGACCACGCGTGCCTGCTGGCGACGCCGGTCGTGGTCGACGTGCTCCGGCGTTACCCCGAGGCTCCGGCAGGCGGTGCCCGTCCCGGCGAGCTGCTCCGCGCGCTCGACGCCGCGTTGCGCAACCGACCGTGACCCGTCCCGCGAACCCGCAACACGAGCCCCGCAACCTGCAACACGGTCCCCCGAAACTGCAACACGGTCCCCTAAAGCCGCAACACGGGGGCGGGGACGAAAAAGGCGCCTCCCGCGTATGCAGGAGGCGCCTTTTCTACGTGCGGTGGGCCCAGGAGGACTTGAACCTCCGACCTCATCGTTATCAGCGATGCGCTCTAACCGTCTGAGCTATGGGCCCGTGCGGCGATGAAAACTCTACCCCACCGCCGCTGCCGGGGTTGACACGGGGTCACTCCCGCTCGGAGAGGGTCATCTCCAAGCCGCCCGCCAGGTCGGCGGACACGTTGTAGATGAACGCGCTGACCGTGGTCAGGGCCGAGATCAGCACGATGTTGATCGCACCGACGATGGCGGCGATGCCGAACACGCGGGGCGCGGTGATGAACGGGTCCCCGACGCCTTCGGTCGCCTCACCCTGCACCAGCGAGGTGTACGTGCCGTTGATCTGGTCCCACACGCCCATGCCTTCGAGGACGGTGTACAGCACGCCGACCGCGACCAGCCAGATGAAGAACAGCGCCACGCCCAGCACGAGCGACAGTTTGAGCACCGACCACGGGTCGAACCGCTTGACCTGCAGGCTCGCGCGCCGCGGACCACGTCCCGGCCTGCGCAGCGCGCTGACCGGGGTCGACCGCTTGCCACCGTCACCGGACGCCGCGCCCGATCCCGCACCGCTCGCCGTGCCGACACCCTCGGGCGGGGCGAGCTCGTCGTCCCCCTCGGGACCGCGGCCGCCGAACAGCCGGTTCGCCGCGGTTCCGCTGACCACCTGGGTGTCGGCGTTGCTGCCCCCGTAGTCACCGCCGGCCGAGCCGGCAGCGGCGTACTGCTGCGTCGGCTGGTACGACGCCTCGTCGGCGGGCAGCTCGCCCGACGACCAGCGGTCCCCGAAGCCCTCGGACTCCGAGTCCGACACGGCGTCGACATCCTTCGCCACACGCTGCCACGGCGGTGCGACCTCGTCCTCGGCAGCTGCGTCGGCGCCGCGCTTGTCGGTGTTGTCGGGTGGTGTCACTACCGGTCAGTCCCTCGTCCGCACTCGCGTCTCGTGCCTACCGCTTACTCTTGCTCGTTCCGGGGAGCGTCGCCCTCCGAGGACGTCTCGTCGTCGGCGGCCACGGCGGGGTCGGTCTCCCCCTCCGCCGAGACTGCCGCATCCGATGTAACAGCACCATCAGCCGCGCCGCCCGCGTCGTCCGATGTGTCCGCGGTGTCCTCCGCGGCCTCACCCTCGGGGACGTCCGACGGCTTGTCGGCATTGCGGGCGACGGCCAGCAACGTCGTTCCCTCGTCGAGGTTCATCAGCCGAACACCCTTGGTCTGCCGTCCGGCCTTGCGCACGTCGTCGGCGCGCGTCCGAATGACCCCGCCGGTGGAGGTGATGGCGTACAGCTCGTCGTCGGACTCGACCACGAGCGCACCGACCAGCCTGCCACGCTTGCGGTCCTGCTGGATGGTCAGCACACCCTTGCCGCCGCGGCCCTGCACCGGGTAGTCCTCGATGTCGGTCCGCTTGGCGTACCCGCCGTCGGTCGCGACCAGCAGGAACGTGTCGGGCTTGACCACGCTGATCTTCAACAGCTCGTCGCCCTCGTTGAACCGCATGCCCAGCACACCGGACGTGGCGCGGCCCATGGGGCGCAACGTCTCGTCCGTGGCGTGGAAGCGGATGGACTGGCCCTCCGCCGACACGAGCAGCAGGTCGTCGTCGGCCGAGGCCAGCACCGCGCCGACGAGCTCGTCGCCCTCACGCAGGTTGACGGCGATCAGCCCGCCCGAACGCGCCGAGTCGAAGTCGGTCAGCTTGGACTTCTTGACCAGACCGTTCCGCGTGGCCAGGACCAGGTAGTCGGCGGCCTCGTAGTCCGGGATGTGGATGACGCCCGCGATCTCCTCGTCCGGCTGGAACGCGAGCAGGTTCGCCACGTGCTGACCACGCGCGTTCCGGCCGGCTTCCGGCAGGTCGTAGGCCTTCGTGCGGTACACGCGGCCCTTGTTGGTGAAGAACAGCAGCCAGTGGTGCGTCGAGCAGACGAAGAAGTGCTGGACGATGTCGTCCTGCTTGAGCGTCGCGCCCTGCACACCCTTGCCGCCGCGCTTCTGCGAACGGTACGAATCCGTCTTGGTGCGCTTGGCGTACCCGGTGCGGGTGATGGTGACGACGACGTCCTCTTCGGCGATCAGGTCCTCGACGGACACGTCGCCGTCGTAGGGAATGATCTTCGTGCGGCGTTCGTCGCCCCACTTGTCGACGATCTCGCGGAGCTCGTCCCTGACGATCTGCCGCTGCCGCTCGGGCTTGGCGAGGATGTCCTCGAGGTCGGCGATCTTCGCCTCGATCTCGGTCAGCTCGTCGATGATCTTCTGACGTTCCAGTGCGGCCAGCCGGCGCAGCTGCATGTCGAGGATCGCCGTGGCCTGGATCTCGTCGATGTCGAGCAGCTCGATCAGGCCCGTGCGTGCCTCGTCGACCGTGGGCGAACGCCGGATCAGCGCGATCACCGCGTCCAGCTGATCCAGCGCCTTGACCAGACCACGCAGGATGTGGGCGCGTTCCTCGGCCTTGCGCAGCCGGTACCGGGTGCGCCGGACGATGACGTCGAGCTGGTGGTTCGTGTAGTGCCGGATCATCTGGTCGAGCCGCAGCGTGCGCGGCACACCGTCGACCAGCGCCAGCATGTTGACGCCGAAGTTGTACTGCAGCTGGGTGTGCTTGTAGAGGTTGTTCAGCACCACCTTGGCGACCGCGTCGCGCTTGAGCGTGACGACGATGCGCATACCGCTGCGGGAGTTCGTCTCGTCGGCGATGTCGGCGATGCCCGTGAGCTTGCCGTCGCGCACCAGCGTCGCGATGTTCTCGACGAGGTTGTCCGGGTTGACCTGGTACGGCAGCTCCGTGCAGACCAGCGTCGTGCGGCCCTTGTTGTCCTCCTCGACCTCGACAACCGCGCGCATCCGCACCGAGCCGCGGCCCGTGCGATAGGCCTCCGAGATGCCCTGCGTGCCGAGGATCAGACCGCGCGTCGGGAAGTCCGGCCCCTTGATGCGCTGCATCATCGCGGCGAGCGTCTCCTCCTCGCCCGCCTCGGGGTTGTCGAGCGCCCAGATGACGCCGTCGGCGACCTCGCGGAGGTTGTGCGGCGGGATGTTCGTCGCCATGCCCACCGCGATGCCCGAACCACCGTTGACGAGCAGGTTCGGGATCCGGCTCGGCAGGACGTCCGGCTCCTGCGTCCGCCCGTCGTAGTTGTCGGAGAAATCGACGGTCTCCTCGTCGATCTCCCGCAGCATCTCCATCGCGAGCGGGTCGAGCCGGGATTCTGTGTTGTGACTGACGAAACCGTCGGTGACGAACGCGTGGTCGTCGGAGTCGACCCGGAGGCTGTACACCGGCTGCACGCCGGCGTCGGTGACGGATTCGACCTCGGCGTAGTAGTACCGACCGTCGACCAGCGGCTCGACGACGTCGAGGACCTCGGTGTTCGTGATCCGGGCCGAGATCTCGTCACGACGGGACTCCCACCGGGCGATGCGATCGACGTTGTGCCTGCGCAGCCAGTCCCGCTCCGTCCAGCGCTCCGCCCCGTTGGCGCGGATGTACTCGGCGACGAACGGCGCATGGTCGGACGACATGGAACGCGAGTCCTCGGGCAGCCCGTCGAGGATCGTCTCGAGCTTGCGGGTCTTCGTCAGGTCGAAGCCGACCCGCTCGGCGAACAACCGGACATCGCGACGGTTCGTCAGGACGACCTTGTACTCGCCCTTGTCGTAGGCCACGAGCTTGCCGACGACGCCGAACTCGAGCAGCAGCTGCTGGACGTCGTGAGCGAGGCGCTTGCTGTAGGTCGAGTACGACAGCTGCACGGACCGGCGCGGCAGCGCCGACACCGAACCGTCGCCGGTGAACAGGCCGACGAGGAAGGCACGCTTGACCGTCGACCCGCTCGACCACACGAACTCCGGAACCCGCTTGTCCGCACTGCGCATGCCGATCATCTCGGCGAGGCGGCTCTCCCGGAACGCGGACATGTCGTGTACGTCCAGTTCGTACAACGTCGAACCGGATTCGATCATCCGCTCGAAGGTGTACCGCGGCCCGCCGATCACGTCGTCGTAGGCGGCGAGAACGTAGTCGAAGAACTCACGGTCGATGTTGTTGAAGCCGGCCCGCTCGGCGGAGGCGAAACCCTCCGACACGAACGCGCCGGCCAGCAGGCCTTCCGACCAGCTGTGCACGGACGTCAGGCCGTCGGCGGGGGCCTCGGTGCGCTGCATGACGACCTTGTCGCCCGGCCGGACCTCCTCGAGGAGCTTCCACACCAGCGTCGGCACGCCGACCAGGCTCACCAGGCACAGCACCGGGTGGTTGTGCGTACCGGTGAGCTCGAAGCCTTCGCGCGTGGCGAGCGTGAGGGTCGGGTGGTCACCCGAGTGGAACAACATCTCGGCGCGAACCGGATCACCGTTGCGGTCGGCGACCTTGAGGTCGACCGGGTTGTCACTGTTCGGCTTCGCATCCGCCGCGATGCTGTCGATCCGCGGTGTGGCGCCGTCGGCCAGCTTTACGCGGGTGTCGCCGACGACGCAGTACCTCATCGCGGCAGCCGGATCGTTGCCCGGCGAGCCGAAGTTGCCCTGGCCGTCGATGAGCGGGTACCGCATCGACCAGGACTGCGCCAACCGCACGAGGGCGTCGTAGATCGCCGAGTCACCGTGCGGGTGGTAGTTGCCCATCACGTCGCCGACGACGCGGGAGCACTTGTTGTACCCGCGGTCGGGCCGGAACCCCGAGTCGTACATCGAGTACAGCACCCGGCGGTGCACCGGTTTGAGCCCGTCGCGCACGTCCGGCAGCGCTCGCGACACGATCACGCTCATCGCGTAATTGATGTACGAGTTCTGCATCTCCTGCTGGAGATCGACCGGCTCGACACGACCGTGCTGGCCGTCGGGGGGCAGGGTTTCGGTCACGGCTGGTTGTTCCTTTCAGACCTGATCCGGGTGGGTGGTGCGGGCTCCGCGGATCAGATGTCGAGCATTCCGGCGGCCTTGGCGTTACGCGTGATGAACGAGCGGCGGGCGTCGACGTCCTCGCCCATGAGGACGGAGAACAGTTCGTCGGCGGTGGCGGCGTCGTCGAGGCTGACCTGCAACAGCACCCGGCTGGCCGGGTTCATCGTGGTCTCCCACAGTTCGTCCGAGTTCATCTCGCCGAGACCCTTGTACCGCTGGATGCCGTCCTCCTTCGGCAGCTTCTTGCCCGCCGCGGCGCCGGCCTCGAGCAGGCCGTCCCGCTCACGGTCGGAGTAGGCGTACTCCGCCTCGGCGCGCGGCCACTTGATCTTGTAGAGCGGCGGCTGCGCCAGGTAGACGTAGCCGTGCTCGATCAGCGGGCGCATGAACCGGAACAGCAGCGTCAGCAGCAGGGTGCGGATGTGCTGGCCGTCGACGTCGGCGTCGGCCATCAGCACGATCTTGTGGTACCGCAGCTTCGAGATGTCGAACTCGTCGTGGATGCCGGTGCCGAGCGCGGTGATCAGCGACTGCACCTCGGCGTTCTTGAGCACGCGGTCGATGCGGGCCTTCTCGACGTTGATGATCTTGCCGCGGATCGGGAGGATCGCCTGGAACATCGAGTCCCGGCCCTCCTTGGCCGAACCACCCGCCGAGTCGCCCTCGACGATGTAGAGCTCGCACTGCTCCGGGTCGGTCGACCGGCAGTCCTTGAGCTTGCCCGGCAGACCGCCGATGTCCATGGCGCCCTTGCGGCGCACCAGGTCACGGGCCTTGCGGGCCGCGTCGCGCGCCTGCGCACTCGAGATGGCCTTGTTGATGATGGCCTTGGCCTCGGTGGGGTTGCGCTGGAACCAGTCCGAGATCCACTCGTGCGCGTTGGTCTGCACGAACGTCTTCGCCTCGCTGTTGCCCAGCTTGGTCTTGGTCTGGCCCTCGAACTGCGGCTCGGAGAGCTTGATCGAGATGATCGCGGTCAGACCTTCACGGACGTCGTCGCCGGTGAGGTTGGCGTCCTTCTCCTTGAGGAGGTTCTTGTCGCGGGCGTAGGCGTTGACCACGCGGGTCAGCGCCGCGCGGAAGCCCTCCTCGTGGGTGCCGCCCTCGTGCGTGTTGATCGTGTTGGCGAACGTGTAGACCGACGGCGTGAACCCGTTGTTCCACTGCATCGCGACCTCGACCTCGAGGCCGTCGCCCGCCGCCTCGAACCCGACGATCGTCGGGTGGATCGGGTCCTTCGTGTTGTTGAGGTGTTTGACGAAGTCCTCGAGCCCGCCCGGGTAGTGGTAGGTGCGCTCCTTGATGCGAGCGGCCTCGCCCGTGGCGTCCTCACCGTTCTCGTCGGCCACGCGCTCGTCGCGGAGCACGATCGTCAGGCCCTTGTTGAGGAACGCCATCTCCTGCAGCCTGCGCGCGACCGTCTCGGCGTTGTACTCGGTGGTCTCGAAGATGCCCGGGTCCGCCCAGAAGGTGACGGTCGTGCCGGTCTGGTCGGTGGGCCCCGCGTCGACGAGCTCACCGGGCTCGGAGTTCTTGTAGTGCTGCGTCCACGTGCGCCCGTCGCGGTGGATCTCGACGTCGAGCTGCGTCGACAGCGCGTTCACCACCGACACGCCGACGCCGTGCAGACCACCGGAGACGGCGTACGAGTCGCTGTCGAACTTGCCGCCTGCGTGCAGCACCGTCAGCACGACCTCGACGGTCGGGCGCTGCTCCTTCGGGTGCAGTTCGACCGGGATGCCGCGACCGTCGTCGACCACGCGAACACCGCCGTCGGCCATCAGCGTGACCTCGACCGTGCTCGCGTACCCCGCCATCGCCTCGTCGACGGAGTTGTCGACGACCTCCTGGATCAGGTGGTGCAGGCCGCGCTCACCGGTGGACCCGATGTACATGCCGGGGCGCTTACGGACGGCCTCGAGACCCTCGAGGACCGTGATGGAGGACGCACCGTATTCGTTCTGGTTCTCTGCCACCGGCCTGACTTCTCCTCACCATCGCCACACGCGCACGCGCGCGGGAAATCTGGGACGCGGGCACCTTGTCGGCTCACCGTCTCGCACGCGCTCACACGGGGTTTCCCGCGCGCCGATCCGGCCCACCTGTCCTAGTTTACTTGGCCAGTCTCGCTCACATGCACCAAGGACACGTCTGATTTCGCCAGAGAGCGACGATCTCGACCCTGATCGGGTCCCGGGGCTGACCCGATCAGCGACGCCGCGTGTCGGAGAAATCGGACGCCCGCTCCTCGGTTGGGTTCAGCCGTACGTGTCACGGGGACCCCTCCCGGACACGTGTCGTGGCCCCTTTCGCCAGCTCGGAGCCGCCGGACCCTGGATCTTCATGCGCTTGACGACGCCGTGTCCCACACCGGAGGCGATCTTCGCCAGGAGCTGGCGCTGCAGCAACCGGAGCTGCGTGGCCCACGCGGTGGACGAAGCCCTGACCACCAGTTCTCCGTCGGTGAGGCTCACCGGCTGGGCGTGTTCCGCGACGTCTTCACCCACGAGGGTGGCCCACCTGCCGAAGACGTGGCCGCCCGCGAGCCGGTCGCTCCAGCCGAACTGGGTCGCCATGCGGGCGGCGATCCGGCCGAGGCTCTGCGGGTCGCGTTCGTCGGCGCCCGCGCCCGACCACCGGCGCCTGCGCGGGTTCTGCGACGTCTGCCCCTGTTTGCCCGGCGGCCCCGGCTTACGCCTGCCCGGTTCGTGCCCCCGGTTCTTCGCCCGGTCCTGCGCGGCCTTCAACACCGAGTGGGCCAGGTCGCGGCCGCTTTCCGTCGTCTCGGGCAGGCCCGTGGCTCCGCCGTCCGAGGACTGCGCGGCGGCTGTTCGGCCGGGCTGCTCGGCGCCGGTCGCGGAGGGTGCGGCACCTGTGGACGGAACGTCACCGCGGCCGCCGCCGTGCGGGTTGTCCCCACGTGCTGTGGGCGACCCCGCGTCCGGGACTGCTCCGGTCGGTGCGGTACGGTCACGCTCCGTCGCTCGATCGGGCTTCTCGCGCCCGAGTCCCCCCTCGTGGGGAGTATTGACCGTCTGATCATGGTCTGCAGTTACCCAGTGCGATAACAAATCCAGGGTGTTATCCACACTGTCCACAGACTTATCCCCAGTTTGGCGACGTTTAGCTGTGCTCGCGGTCACGCCGCGTCGCTGATTTCCCGTATTGCGGGTGCCGTCAGTCACGTGTTACCTCACCCTCCGCGACCGCAAAGCGGACGCCGGTCAGCTCGGTCGGCACGTCTTCGTCCACAGCGGCCGTCACGAGCACCTGTTCGGCACCCAGCGCGACCTCCGCCAGCCGTGCCCGCCGCCGCTTGTCCAACTCGGCGAACACGTCGTCGAGCATCAGCACCGGCTCACCCCCTGCCTCGCCGCGCAACAGCTCGTACGAACCGAGCCGCAACGCCAACGCGAACGACCACGACTCGCCGTGGCTCGCGTACCCCTTCGCCGGGGTGTCCCCGAGCACCAGGTCCAGCTCGTCGCGGTGCGGTCCGACCAGGCTTACCCCACGTTCCAGTTCCGCGGCGCGCGACTCGCCGAGCGCCAGCCGCAGCACCTCGGCGAGCCGCTCCGGGTCCGTCCGTTCACCACCGGGTTCGCCGTAGCCCTCCGGCAGCGCCTCACCGAGGCTCGACCGGTACGCGATGCGGGCGGGTCGCGAATCCGGCGCCACCCCCGCGTACGCCTCGGCGGTGTGCGGCGCCAGGTCGGCCACCAGGTTCAGCCTCGCCGCCAACAGCTGCGCCCCGGCCTTCGACAGGTGGTCGTCCCACACGTCCAGCGTCGACGCCGCGTACGGGTCGTCACCACGCTTCTTCCCCGCCGACTTCAACAGGGCGTTGCGCTGCTTGAGCACCTTGTCGTAGTCCGAACGCACCCCCGCGTACCTCGGCGCGCGCTGCACCAGCAGCTCGTCGAGGAACTTGCGGCGTTCAGCGGGGTCGCCGCGCACCAGCGCCAGGTCCTCCGGCGAGAACAGCACCGTGCGCAGGATCCCCAGCACGTCCCGCGGCCTGCCGACGGCACCCCGGTTCACGCGCGCCCGGTTGGTGCGGCCCGCGGCGATCTCCAGCTCGACCGTCAGCTCACGGTCCTCGTTGACCACCGCGGTCCGCACCAACGCGCGTTCACACCCCTGCCGCACCAGTGGCGCGTCGTTCGCGACCCGGTGTGAGGAGAGCGTGGCGACGTAACCGATCGCCTCGAGGAGATTCGTCTTCCCGCGGCCGTTCTGCCCGACCAGCACGGTCGGGCCCGGCTCCAGCGGCACGTCGACGTGGTCCCACGAGCGGAAATCGGTCACCTGCAGGTGACGGATGTACACGTCGTTATCCGGCGGCCTCGGTCACTCGCCGGCCTTCTTGACGCTGTGCCCGCCGAACTGGTTGCGCAACGCCGCCACGGCACGCATCGCCGACGAGTCCTCCTGCCGCGAGGCGAACCGCGCGAACAGCGCCGCCGAGATGACCGGAGCGGGCACCGAGTTGTTGATCGCCTCCTCGAGCGTCCACCGGCCCTCGCCCGAGTCCTCGACATAGCCTTCGAGTTCGGCCAGCTGCGGGTCTTCCTCGACAGCACGGATCAGCAGGTCCAGCAACCACGACCGGACGACCGTGCCGCGCTGCCAAGCCTTGATCACGCCGGGCACGTTGTCGACGACGTCGGAGGCCTCGAGCAGTTCGAAGCCCTCCGCGTACGCCTGCATCAGGCCGTACTCGATGCCGTTGTGCACCATCTTCGCGTAGTGACCGGCACCGACACCTCCCGCGTGGGCGAAGCCCTCGTCCCGCGGACCCTCCGGGCGCAGCGCGTCGAAGACCGGCATCGCACGCTCGATGTCCGACTCGTCACCGCCCGCCATGAGGCCGTAGCCGTTGTCCTTGCCCCACACGCCACCGGACACGCCGACGTCGACGTACTTCACGCCCTGTTCGGCGAGCACCGCCGCGTTGTGACTGTCCTCGGTGAACCGCGAGTTGCCGCCGTCGATGACGAGATCGCCGCTCGCCATCAGGTCCCCCAGCTCCGCGACCGTCGCCTTGGTCGGCTCGCCCGCGGGCACCATCACCCACACGATGCGCGGCGCGTCGAGCGCCTTGACCAGGTCCGCGAGCGACGAGACGTCACTGACCTCGGGGTTGCGGTCGAACCCGACCACCTCGTGCCCGGCGGCGCGCAGCCGCTCGCGCATGTTGAAGCCCATCTTCCCGAGGCCGACCAGTCCGAGCTGCACCATCGAAATGCTTTCCCTTGGTTGTCGCGTGTGCTTGCTGTGACTGCCGGGTGGATTCAGCCGGGCAGCCGCACAGGCATGAGCAGGTACAGGTAGCCGGGCACCACGTCGCCGTTCTCGTCGGCCGGCTTGATCAGCGCGGGCCGGTTGGGCGTGGTGAACGTCAGCTCCGCACGGTCCGCGTGCAACGCGGCGAGCCCGTCGGCGAGGTAGCCCGGGTTGAACGCGATCGCCACCGGCTCGCCCTCGAAATCGACGGGCAGTTCCTCCTCGGCGCTTCCCTCGTCGTCGCCACCCGCCGACAGCCGCAGCGAGCCGTCACCGAACTCCAGCCGTACCTGCGTACCCCGCTCGGCCACGAGCGACACCCGCTTGATGGCCTCGGCCAACGTCGACACGTCGATGACGGCGCGGCAACTGTGCTCGCTCGGCAGCAGCTGGCGGTAGGGCGGGAACTCGGCGTCGAGCAGGCGGGTCGTCGTGTACTTCCCGGACCCGGTCAGGCCGAGCAGACCGTCACCGCTGGCGAGACCGACCTGCACCGTCGACCCGCTCGTGCCGAGCGATTTCGCGGCATCGGCGAGCGTACGGGCCGGGACCAGCACGGAGGCGTCACCCAGCTCCTGCGCGGGCGACCAGTTGAACTCCTTCATGGCCAACCGGAACCGGTCCGTGGCGACGAGCGTGAGGTTCTCGCCGGAGATCTCGACGCGCATACCGGTGAGCATCGGGAGCGTGTCGTCCTTGCCCGCGGCGACGGCGACCTGCGCCACCGCCTGCGCGAACGCCTCACCCGCGACCTCGCCCGCCAGGTCCGGCTGGGCGGGCAGCTGCGGGTAGTCCTCGACCGGCATCGTCGGCAGGGAGAACCGGGCGCTGCCGCAGGTGATCGAGGCGCGCGCCCCGTCGACGGCGATCTCCACCGGCTGGGCGGGCAGCGCCTTGGTGATGTCGGCGAGCAGCCGGCCGGACACCAGGGTGCGCCCACCGTCGGCGATCGTCGCGGGGACGCCGACCGTCGCGGACACCTCGTAGTCGAAACCGGACACCGTCAGCGCATCCGAACCACCGTCACCACCGGCGTCCAGCAGCACTCCGCCCAGCACCGGAACCGGAGGCCGGGACGGGAGGCTGCGTGCCACCCAGGCGACGGCGTCAGCGAGGCCATCACGCTCGACGCGGATCTTCATGGCGCCCATCCTTTCGACGGCCCGAGCCGCCGTAGCTCGAAAGACGACAAACGACCACCTGCCGGATCCCCTCGTGGTTCGAGGTGAGCCCGGACCGTGGCTGTAGCGGGTCCGCCAACGTACAGCGTGTCGACATGTCGATGCATCTGCGCTCCGGACCCGGGGACGGGCCGGAACCGACCGACATGGAGACCCGCTGCTCGAGCGGACCGGATGTGTGGGTCTCCACGGTAGAGCCTGGGACCGCTGCGGGTCATATCGGGCCACGGGCCCGCCGGCGGGTTCGTCCCCATCTTCCACGGCCTTCTCTTTTTCTTCTGTTCTTCTAAGAGAGATCTTTTGTCCAGCCGTAGTAGTAAGCGTTGTGAGTTGTGTGGACGGGGCTCGTTCGCCCAGGTCGGCAGGCGTGGCGGCGTGTGGAGGACAGGGGGCGGCAACCGGTGGACCGTTCGGGGGTCGATGTGGGTGGTGTGAACCGTCCTCAGGCGGCCGGTAGTTGTCCCCATGGTTGTCCCCAGTTGTGGGGACGGTTGTGCCCAAGGCCTGTGAGCGGCGGACGTGAGACAGATCGCCCGCAGGGGTGACGGATTTCTTGGCACACAAGGATTTCCACACAGTGGGGATGTTTTCCCAGCTCATTCGTGCACAGCTGCGGTGGCAGGGGGCCGCCTGAGGTGCAGCGTTCCGGTCAGGGCGTCGGTGGACATCCTGCGGACAGGGTGCGGACAACCCTGTGGATGCTGTGGACCTCCGGTGGACAACCGGGTCGAAGATCGGGAGTGAGCGGTTTTCGCGTTGTGACGCGGAAACCGACGAAGGCCGCCTGTTCACAGTGGACGGACCGGCCGGAGAGGGCGTCACGACGGCGTCGGGAACCGGTTCGAAGGCTGACGAGACGCGATCCGCGGGTGTTCTCGGCTCGTCCGAAGGCGGTTCGACGGCTGAGCGAGGGCGGTTACGGACGCCGTTCTCGGTCGGCGCGGCGCCGTTCGAGGCCGGCACGGGGCGGCTCGGGGCTGCTCGAGCGGCCGAGTGGAGGCGGCATCGTGGTGCACTGCCACGCGATCGGGTGTCCGACCGGCCGCGTGCGGGTCCTCTGCCGGGGCTGGTCCGGCCTCCCCCTTGGGCGAGCCTGGCCGGTGCGACCGCGTAGCTGTGCGCGCAGTCCGCGTGGGTGCAGTGGGGCCGGGACGCGACCTCGGTACGCGGTTCTGGTACGCGGGTTCACAGGCCGCTTCGGTGCCGCGCCCGGTGGTCTGATCCGCGCGTACCGGGTGCAGATCACGCGGGAAGAAGCGCGTCAGCGCGGCGGTTGGGGCCGGCGGTCGGGCGACGGGCGGGCGCAGAACACGCGCGGGGACCGTTCGTGTCCGCGCGTTGTCAGGGACGGTGGCGGTGCCCTGAAGGCGCAACACCCGCCCCGGAAAGCGCAACACGGTCCCCGGGAAACGCAACACG
>NZ_JAMTCN010000030.1 GCF_024171865.1 Prauserella aidingensis
CCGACCCGACCGGCGCTCGGCCGAAGCGACGGAGCGGGCGGTCTGCACACAGGCACGACTGGCATACATCGGACTCGGGGAGGGGTCGATGGCGGGGACGGACACGAGCGGGCAGACCGCCGAACACGGACAGTCCTTCTGGGGCGACCTCGGCGAAGCCGTGACGGGCAAAGCCGCGGCCGGCTCCACCGTCAGGGTCGGCGCGGGCGTCACCGACACCTGGAGCGGCGTCAACTTCATCGTCGACGGCCAGGAAACCAACCCCGGCACCGGCGGAGGCTTCCGACTCGACCGCGACGAAGCCATCCAACTCCAGAAAAAGGCCACAGCGCTGGCAGAGCATTACAGCGGGCTCACTCGGACCACTGAGCAACTCAAGCACATGGGAACGCCGGCGGACGTTCAACCATGCAACGCATTCACCCAGGCCATGACGCAATCCTGGAGTGCTGGCCATTCGAACACGGAGCAGCTGCGAGACCTCTGGAAAAACCTCGCTGAGAAGTTGGCCAAGATGGTCGGCACCTACGAAGAACAGGACGAGCAGTCCGGCAAGGACGTCAAACAGTCCGGCGGCCAGGACTCGGGCGGAGGTTACCTGGGATGAAGCGCATCATCGTGAGCCTCGCGGCCTGCGCACTGCTACTCACCGCCGCATGTTCGAGCGAAGCGGACGGACAGGCAGAACCGACGGGCAGCGCTCCGACTCCACCGGCCAGCTCCAAGGCGGAATCGAGCCCCTCGGCATCGTCGGACCTGCCTCACAGCGGTGCACCAGCTGTGGAGAACCCGCTACCCGAGGCGGTGCTCGAGGAGCACCCGTGTGATGCCGCGCTCACCCCCCAGCAGCTCGACGACGCGCTGGGCAAAGAGGGAGTACAGCAGGAAACGAAGGATACCGGCGCCGGACCGGGCTGCGACTGGTCGAACCCAGAGAGGTTCTCGGGACTTCAGGTCGGATACAACACGGCGACTCGAGAGGGACTGAGCGCCTTCTACCAGAACACGAAGCCAAAGAGCGCGGTTTTCCAGGAAGCGGACCCAGTCGCCGGTTTTCCCGCGGTCGAGTTCCAACCGTCGGTTGGCTCCGATTTCTGCACCACTGCGGTAGGACTTGCCGACGAGTACTCGGTGAGCGTGACCGTGACCGTCGGCGACGAGGGCGCCGATCCGTGCCAGGGAGCGGCGCGGGTGGCCGCCGACGTCGTGGGGAATTTGAAGGCCAAGGCGTGACGAGGGGGATCGCGTGAGTGTGTTCGATAGGGTCGACTTCTCGATCGGCGACGTCTGGAAGGACCTGCTGGGCGGCTCGGGGGCGTTGTCCGTGCCCGAGATGGTGCGCCGTATCCGGGAGGGCGACTCGGGCAAGTGGCTCAACACGTCGGAGGACGCCAAGAACGCCGCGCAGGCCCACGACCAGGGTGCCGAGATGACCGGCAAACTGCTCCAGTCCCTCGAGAGCGCGTGGTCAGGCGAGGGCGCCGACGCCGCCACGGACAAGATCAAGAAGGGCATGGAGGCCGTGGTCCACACCAGCAAGGCCTACCGCGCGAACTCCATGGTCAACGCCGACGGCGGCCACACCTTCGACGCCGTCAAGAATACCCTCCCCGATATTCCGGACAACCCGCCGGAAACGAACATCGTCGACGACATGACGCCGTGGGACACCGATACCGAGCAGCGGATCAACGAGCGCAACCAGCAGATCGCCCAGGCCCGCGCGGCCGTGCAGAAGTTCGAGGGCCAGACCTCCCAGCTGCAGTCGACCGTGGTGTCCGACTACGGCCAGGTCCCCACGTTCGCCGACGGCGGTGAACCCCGCGGACCGAACAGCACGGACTCCGACGTACGCGATTCGAGCAGCGGCGTCATCGACATCCCCGGAACCGGCACCGACACCAGCGGGTCGCGCAGCTCGGTCACGCCGGTCACCCCGGTCAGCACCGGCGACCCCGGCGGCGGTGACAGGACCGGTGGTTCGTACCAGCCGTCGAGCCCCGGCCCGACGACCACACCGAACGACAGCACCGGCACCTCGGGGTACACACCGCCGAAGCCTGCGATGCCGCCCGCGGCCAACACGCCCACTCCGAACCTCCCCGGCCAGACCCCCGGCGGTGGCGGGTTCGGCCCCACCGGTCCCAACACTCCCGGCTTCGGCCCCGTCGGCACCCCGCGCGGCACCGGCTTCGGCCCCACGGGCACTCCAGGATCGACACCGGGATCGACGCCGGGCTCGACGGGCGCACCAGGAGGCCGGTACTCGACCCCCGGGACAGTCGGCAGGGCCGGCGGCTTCGCGGGCGGCGCAGCAGGTGGTGCAGGCGGAGCGGGTTCCGGCGCCGCACCCGGAGCGGGCCGGATGTCCGGCGCAGGCGGTTTCGGCCCCACCGGTTCCGGTGGTGGCGCAGCGGCCGCGGGTGGCGCGGCGAGCGGATCGGCCGGCGCCCGCGGAGGCGCTCCCATGGGCGGCATGGGCGGTGCGGGCCGCGGCGGACAGGGCGGCGACGACGAGGAACACCAGCGCAAGTACATCGCCGCCACCGACGAGGCGTTCAGCCTCACCGAGGGTGAGGAAGTGCTGCGCGACCCCGTCACGGGCCACGTCGTCACCCCGCCGACCATCGGCGAGTAGCTCCTCATGGCCGTACTGACCCGTCCCGTGGTGCTGCCGCGGGAAGCGCTCGTGCACGTCTGGCGACTGGAGAACCTCGGCGGCGTGCATCCACTGCTCGGCGAGTCCGAGATGTACGTCCCGGACTCGCTCGGGCCCGAGTTCACGCGGCGCTGCATGCGCGAACTCGCCGGACTCGGTCTCGCGACCGCCGACGAGACCCTCACCCGCGAGTTCCGCGTCACGCTGCGCGTCCTGGCCTCGCCCGCGCGTGAGCTGTACGCGTGGAGTTCCCACGCGGCCGGCCCGTCGCAGAACCGCAGGTTCGGAGCGGCCGCTGCGGGTGGCCAGGCCGTACTGATGCAGGTGCGGGGCGACGCCGTCGGCCTGGTGACGATCGACGAGTCCCGGCTGGTCGACACGTTCGTCGCCGAACTGCCGGACGTCCCGCCCGCGTCCGTGAGCCCGCTACACGTCACGCGCAGTGCCTACGAACAGCGCGACGAGAACCACGACATGTTCGCCGCGAAACAGAGCCCCGAGAAGCAGCTCGAGAAGCTGATGAAGGCGCCGCGTTCGGCCGCGCACCAGGTCTACGCCGCGGGTGCGTCCGGCTCGCAGCACGTGCGCAGCAAGCCCTTCACCGTGATCGACATCGAGAACCGGGGACGCGTCGTCACGTTCACCGACGCCCGCGGCGACATCCACTGCCTACCCGGAACACCCGACCAGCTCGCGCAGACGTTCCACGCCACGTGGCGGTCGATGTAGACCCCGCATTCCGATGCACAGGTCCCCACGACGGACCCATCCGATTCGGATCCGCCGCGCCCGGGAAGTCCCACTCACGAACACGTCACGTGTCCGCGATATGGTCGCGCGCTGGTCTGGACCAATAGGATGGCTTCGTGAGCACTGCCGACGACCGCACGTCCGAACCTCCGGACCTCGTCCTCACCGGAGGCCGGTTCGCCCTGCCCGAGGGCGTGACCGACGACGGCTGGGTCGCGGTCACGGGGGAACGCATCACCGCGTCCGGTAGCGGGCCCGCGCCCGCGGCCCGCGAGCGCGTCGACGTCGGCGGGAGCCTCGTCGTCCCGGGCTTCGTCGACACGCACTGTCACGGCGGCGGGGGTGCGTCGTTCTCGACGACCGATCCCGCCGACGCCGCCCGCGCTGTCGCGGCCCACCTGCGGCACGGCACGACGACGATGCTCGCGAGCCTGGTCAGTCAACCGGTACCGACGCTGACGAGCCAAATCTCCGCGCTCACCGAACTGGTCACCGACGGCCTGCTCGCAGGCGTGCACCTCGAAGGCCCGTTCCTCGCCGAGACGCGCTGCGGCGCCCACGACCCGGCGGTGCTGCGCGAGCCCGACGACGACTCCGTGTCGGCGCTGCTCGACGCGGGCCCGGTCCGCATGGTCACACTCGCCCCCGAGCTTCCCGGCGGCATCGACGCGGTGCGGCGGATCGCGGACCGGGGTGTGCTCGCGGCGCTCGGCCACACCGACGCCCGATCCGAACGGCTGCGCGAGGCCGTCGACGCGGGCGCCACCGTCGCGACACACCTGTTCAACGCGATGCGCCCGTTGCACCACCGCGAACCCGGCGCCGTCGGCGCACTGCTCGACGACGACCGCGTCACCGTCGAGCTGATCTGCGACCTCGTCCACGTCCACCCCGACGTCGTGCGACTCGCCACCCGCCACGCGGGACCCGGCCGCACCACGCTGATCACCGACGCGATGTCCGCCACCAGCGCCCCCGACGGCGAGTACACGCTCGGCGCACTCGACGTCGAGGTGCGCGACGGCGTGGCCCGCATTCCCGGGTCCGGGGCGCTGGCGGGCAGCACGCTGACGATGGACTCCGCGTTCCGCAACGTCGTCACCACGGTCGGCATGAGCGTCGCCGACGCGGTGCACGCCACGGCCACGCGTCCCGCCCGGCTGCTCGGACTCGACCGTGAGGTCGGCAGTCTCGCGGCCGGACTGCGCGCCGACCTCGTGGTCCTGGACGACACCTTGCGAACACAGCGCGTGATGCATGTGGGCCAGTGGGTCACTAGGGAGTGACTCGCGTGCAACCCGTTCGAGCACCGGCTGACCGGCCGCACCCGACGGCATTACGCTGGGCATCGATGAGCGACGACCCCGAGCGCCTGCTGGCCGAGGCGTTGCGGGCACAGGCTCGCAACGCTCCTCCCGCTGAGCAGCCGGAGCCGCGGCACGCCGCCCCGGTATCCGAGTCCGCCGGGCCGGCACCCGTCGTGGAGACACCCGGCGGCTACGGGCTGTTGTCCGGTGCGGGCGAAGGTTCCCTCGAACGCGAACGTGCCGCGCTCGACGCCCAGACCGCACCGTCGGCGCCGCACACCGACGCCGCGCCGGCGACGTCGCCTGCCGCCCCGCGGACGTCCGGGGGCCGGCACCACCGCGCCGACGCAGGCGGCATGCAGGTCACGTTGCCGTGGATCGTGCTGCTGGCCGCGATCCTCGGGCTCGCGTGCGGCTGCGTCATCGGCCTGCTCACCATCGCCTGACGCTGCTCACCATCGCCGCACGCCGAGCACCCACCCGCGGCGCCAGGCGCCCACGCCGAGCCGATCACCCGTCGAACATCGAACCGGGGTTGAACACGCCGTCCGGGTCGAGGCTGCGGCGGATGTCGCGGTGGACGCGGAGGCCGACGGGACCGAGTTCGCGGGCGAGCAGGTCCTGCTTGAACTTGCCGATGCCGTGCTCCCCGCTGACCGTGCCGCCGAGGGACAGGCCGAGGTCGCAGATCGCGTCGAACGCCTGCCGGGCGCGGGCGAACTCGTCGTCGCCGTCGTAGATCACGGTGGGGTGCATGTTGCCGTCGCCCGCGTGGCCGTTGACGACGATGCGCAGGCCGACGTCCTCGGAGATGCGGGCGCACCCGTCGATGAGCTCGGCGATGCGGGTCCGCGGGACGCACACGTCGTCGATCATGTGCTGGGCACCCATGCCTTCGATCGCCTGGTGCACCGACCGCCTGGCCTGCATGAGCAGGGCGCCCTCGGCGGGATCGGTGGTCGAGTGCACGAGCGCGGCGCCGGACTCCGAGCAGACCCGTTCCAGGGAGGCGAGTTCGGCCGACGCCGCCTCGCCACCCGCGTCGGACTGGCACAGCAGGAGCGTCCCGCCACCGTCGCCACTGCCGAGGTCCGTGCCGAGGTGACGTTCCACGGCGCGCACGGTCGTGGCGTCCATGATCTCCATCAGCGACGGCACGAGCCCGTCGCCGACGATCCTGGTGACGGCAGCGCCCGCGTCGGCGGTGTCGGGGAACGACGCGACCAGCGTGCCCGGCGCCTGGGGCAGCGGCCGCAACGCGAGCGTGGCGCGGGTGATGACACCGAGGGTGCCCTCGCTGCCGACGAACAGCTTCGTCAGGTCGTAGCCCGCGACTCCCTTGACGGTGCGCCTCCCCGTCCGCAGCAGCGACCCGTCGGCAAGCACCACGTCGAGACCCAGCACCGAGTCGGTCGTGACGCCGTACTTCACACAGCAGAGCCCGCCCGCGTTCGTCGCCAGGTTGCCGCCGAGGGTGCAGAAGTCGTAGCTGGCGGGGTCGGGCGGGTAGAACAGGTCGTGGGCGGCGACGGCCTCGCGCAGGTCGGCGTTGATGACACCCGGTTCGACGACCGCGACGCGGTTGGCGGCGTCGACCTCCACGATCCGGTTCATCCTGGTGAGCACGAGCACGACACAGCCGTCCAGCGCGTTGGCGCCACCGCACAGGCCGCTGCCAGCTCCGCGCGGGACCACCGGCACACCCGCGTCCGCACACGCGCGCACGACGGCCTGCACCTCCTCGGTCGACGACGGCAGCACGACCGCCAGCGGCGTCCCGGACGGCGCCAGCGGCAGCCGGTCGCGCGAGTAGGTCGCCATGACGTCGGGGTCGGTGAGCACGGCGGAGATGCCGAGCCGTGCGGTGAGCAGGTCCGCGAGGCCGGCTGCGGTGCCGACCGGGGAGGTACTGGCCATGGTCCGCACCGTAATCCGCCGTCACCCGGACCGGTGGGGACGTGCGGTCCTTCACAACGGTCGGTGTCCGCGAGAGCCTGTCGAACGGCTCCGCCTGAGCTAAGATAGTTGCAAACGTCAAATACTTGGCGAGCGTCACCGGTTCCCGACCCCTCGCGGGCACCGGTGCGGCGGCCGACGCGACGTGGCAGTACGAACGACGTGGCAGTACGAACACCGCGGCGAAAGACCACCCCATGACAGTTCCATCCCAGGACGACCTCGACGTCGCGGATGCGCTCGGCGGCCAGCTGGTGCGGTTCTACCGGGCGATGGCGAAGACGAAGTCATACCTGTCCAAGATCGGCCCGGACGGCATCGAACGCGCCGCGTACGCGATCCTGTTCTACCTGGTCAACAACGGCCCGCAGCGCACGTCGGCGCTCGCGGAGGCCCTGCATTCGGACATCTCCACGGTGAGCAGGCAGAGCAGCACACTCGTGCAGCACGGACTCGTCGAACGCACCGCCGACCCCGAGGACGGCCGGGCGACCCTGCTCGCTCCGACCGGCGAAGGGCTGCGCGTGTTCGAGGAGAACCGCAAGCAGCGCGCCCGGTGGATCGCCTCGATGCTTCAGGAGTGGCCGCGCGAGGACCGCGTCGCCGTCGCCTCCCTGCTCGACCGCCTCAACGCCGAGATCGAACAGTTCCATGCGGGCCTGGCCGGCGACTCGGCACCGGGCGGACCCGACCACGACCAGGTCACCGGCCACGACGACACGAACGGCTGAACCCCTGTGGCACGCGAACCACGTCCCGGCGAACAGCCGCACTCGAGGACGTAACGGTGATACCCACCGTTTTCCGACACATGAAGATCACCGCTAGCATCACACGGACGGGCGGAAGCTCCTCACCCAACGGAGTCGACGGCGACACGCACTCCCCGGTGGCCGACGGCGACGGGCCCCGCCCGACACGACCGAAGGGAACCACGCTCTGATGCCCGGACTGTCCGCCACCATCCGCACGACCGACGGCTGGGGAATCGAGCACGCCGTCCTCACCGTCACCGACCTCAGCGGGCGGCAGGCCGCGCACGCCACCGCCGACGCCCAGGGCACGGTGGGCACCGAACTGCTACAGCCCGGCGTCTACACCGCGGTCGTCACGGCCGCGGGCTACCTGCCCGTGGCGCGCACGGCCCAGATCGGCAGCACGGGCGGCGCGGAGCTCGGCGAGCTCGTCCTCGAACCGGAGGAGGGCGCCGTCGAACTGCCTCCCACCGGACCGTGGGTGATCGACCCGATGCACTCGTCGGTGCAGTTCGCCGCACGACACCTGGGCATCTCCAGCATCCGGGGCCGGTTCGGCGAGGTACAGGGCCGGGTGGACGTCGCCAGGCCCACCGAACAATCGGTCGTGCGCGCCCAGATCACGGCCGACACCATCGACACCGGCATCAAGATGCGCGACGACCACCTGCGTTCGGCCGAGTTCCTCGACGTCGCGAACTTCCCGACCATCGACTTCGTCAGCACCGGCCTCGTCCAGCGCGGCTCGGCCGAGTGGACGATGGAGGGCGAACTGACCCTCCACGGCGAACGCAAGCCGGTGACGCTCGAAATGACCTACGGCGGCTACGGGCCGGACCCGTGGGGCGGCACGCGCGCCGCGTTCCACGCCGAGACGCAGCTGCGCCGTGACGATTTCGCGATCAACTACAACGCGATGGTGCGCGCGGGTGTCGCGGCCGTCGGCACCACGGTCAAGGTGGAGATCGACTTGCAGCTCGTCCAGGGGGAACAGCTTCCCGAGATGTGACGTTTCGCGTCGGTGACCTCCCCCGCAGACCATTGATTTCGGTACTTGCGGGTGACGCGCCGATGCGGCCACGTACGCTGGGTCGCTGTGAGTGGTGCGTACGCGATGGGTGCCGGATTCGGCCTGGACTGGCTCGCAACGGTCGGGCCGCTGTTGCTCTGGGTCATCGTGCTCGGCTTCGTCTTCATCGAGTGCGCCCTGATCCTCGGTCTGTTCCTGCCCGGCGACTCGCTGCTGTTCATCGCGGGCCTCATCATGGCGCAGGACAACGCCAGCGACGTCGAGGTGTGGGCCATGGCGCTGGCAGGGCTCGTGGCCGCGATCGTCGGCAACAGAGTCGGCTACTTCGTCGGCGACCGCACCGGAACGCGCTTCGTCGCGGGCCGGGACGGCAAGGTCCTCAACCAGCGCAACCTCGACCGGGCGCACGCGTTCCTCGACCGCTGGGGATTCCTCGCGATCGTCGCGGCGCGGTGGATCCCGTACGTGCGCACAGTCGCCCCCATGCTGGCCGGCGCCGCGCGCATGGAGATGCGGCGGTTCATGGCCTCCACCACGGTCGGCGCGATCATCTGGGTGCCGACGCTGGTGCTCATCGGCTTCTACGGCGCGGGGCTGATCTCCCACATCCCGTGGCTGACCGAGGGTCTGATCTGGGTCAGCGTCGCGTTCTGCGTGGTCAGCACGGCCTACGGCCTGATCCGCTACCGCAAGGAGACGCGCGAACCCGCGACGGCCGACGTCGAAAACCCGGCCTGATTCCCCGAACGAACGACCCCCGAACAGACCTACTGCTCGCGTAACACTCCGTCGCGGAGCTCGAGGTGGCGTGTCGGCCGGACGGATGACAGGAATCGCTCGTCGTGGCTGACGACCACGAGCGCTCCCTCGTACGAGGCCAGCGCGCTCACGAGCCTGCCGACACTGACGAGGTCGAGGTTGTTCGTCGGCTCGTCGAGCAGCAGCAACTGCGGCGCCGGCTCGGCGAACAGCGTGCACGCCAAGGTCGCCCGCAACAGCTCACCGCCCGACAGGGACCGCACCGGCCGCTGCGCGCCGTCGCCCCGGAACAGGAACCGCGCCAGCAGGTTCATCCGGTCGACCTGCGACATCGACGGCGCGGACAGGGCCAGGTTCTCGGCCACCGACCGGTCGACGTCGAGCACGTCGAGTCGCTGCGCCAGCTGCGCCACCCGCCCGTCGACCCGCCGCACCTCGCCGGCCTCCGGTTCGAGGTCACCGCTGATCACCCGCAGCAACGTCGACTTGCCGGAGCCGTTCGGTCCGGTCAACGCGATGCGCTCCGGCCCGCGGATCGACAGGTCCAACCCGGGGTCGAACAGGTCGCGCACACGGAGGTGCTCGCCGTGGAAGACGGTCCGCCCGGCAGGCACGCGGGTCTGCGGCAGGTCGACGACGATCGCGTCGTCGTCGCGCAGGGACCGTTCCGCGTCGTCGAGCCGCGCGCGGGCCCGGTCGAGGCGGGCGGCGTGCACGTCGTCGGACTTCGCCGCCGAGACCTGCGCCTTGCGTTGCAGTTCCCCGGCAACGATCTTCGGCAGCCCGGCTTCTGCAGCCTTGCGCGACCCGGTGCCCGCCCGCCGGTCGGCGCGCTCGCGAGCCTGCTGCATCTCCCGCTTCTCACGTTTGACCTGCTGTTTCGCGGTGCGGATCCGTTGCTGGGCCGCCTGCCGTTCGCCCTCGATCGCCTCCTCGTAGGCGGTGAACCCGCCGCCGAAGAACCGGACCTCGCCCTGGTCGAGTTCGGCGATCCGATCCATCCGGTCGAGCAACGTCCGGTCGTGACTGACCACGAGCAGACAGCCCGACCAGCCGTCGAGGACGTCGTAGAGCTTCCGCCGGGCGTCGGCGTCGAGGTTGTTGGTGGGCTCGTCGAGCAACAGCACGTCGGGGCCGGCGAGCAGCTGTGCGGCGAGGCCGAGCTGCACGACCTGGCCGCCCGAGAGCGTGTGCAGCCGCCGCGTCAGTTCGACGCCGGGAAGGCCGATCCGGTCGAGCTGTGCCCGGCAACGCTGCTCGACGTCCCAGTCGTTGCCGATGGTGGTGAAGTGACGTTCGTCGACGTCCCCGGCCTCGACAGCGGCGATCGCGGCGAGCACCGGAGCGACACCGAGCACGTCGGCGACCGCCAGCTCACCCGCCTGCGGCAGTGTCTGCGGCAGGTGGCCGAGCACGCCGTCGACGGTGACCGTGCCGGAACGCGGCGGCAACGCTCCGGCGATGAGCGCGAGCAGCGTGCTCTTGCCCGTGCCGTTGGGGGCGACGAGGCCGGTGCGCCCGCGGCCGACGGTCAACGACAGGTCGTCGAACACCGGGGTGCCGTCCGGCCACGCGAACGACAGGTGGCTGCAGACGACGGACGGGGACGACTCCTGCGCGGACGCTGCTCCGGCAGGAGAGCCGGTGACGGGAGAGCCGGGAACGGATGACGCATGAGACACGGCTGAACACCTCGGGAGTCTGGTGACGAGGACGCGGACAGGCGGCCACCGGATGCGGTGGCGGCTCCGCGGATCAGCCGAGCGCGCACACTCGACCACGAGGTCGAGCGGCGGTCGCGCTCACACGCGGAGCGGCTCAGTCGTCACCAAGCACGTTGTGGACTCCCAAGAACGACAGCAGGCCGGTGCCCAGGCTACTCGGACCGCGGCCGCACGACGACGCATTTTTCGTACGCAAGCTGCAGTCCACGTGTGGACAAACCTGTGGATAACTCACACTTGTCCCCAAATCTGTGGACAAGTCGACGGGCGGCGCGCCCTGCCGGAGCGTCGTCCGGACTCATCGCGCCGCCCCAAGCGGAACCGCAGGTCACACCGCGAAGGTCGGCAGCTCCATGTCCTTGACGACGAGGTCCGCGCGAGCCGCGCTCGGTGCGACGAGGTCGGCGTTGCGCTGATCCGATCCCCACGCACGCTGCTGCGCCTCGACGAGAGAGCGGCCGTACTTGCGATGACGCGAGACGAGCCGTTCCAGCCGCACGTTCTCGTCCGGCTCCAGGAACCACGCCTCGTCGAGCAGCGACCGCAGCTGCGCCCACGGCTCGGCGTCGAGCAACAGGTAGTTGCCTTCGGTGATCACGAGCGGCACGTCCTCGGGAACCGCGACCGCACCCGCGATCGGCTCCTCGATCTCCCTGCGGAACTCCGGGGCGTACACGCGCTCGTCGCCCGCGGCCAGCCTGCGCACCAGGTGCACGTACCCGGCGCCGTCGAACGTGTCCGGCGCACCCTTGCGGTCGGCGTTGCCCAGCCGCGCGAGCTCCACCTGCGCGAGGTGGAAGCCGTCCATGCCGACCACCTTCGCGCGGTTGCCGAGCGCGCCGGCCAGTCGCCACGCCAAGGTCGTCTTGCCGGAAGCCGGGCATCCCGCGATGCCCAGCACACGCCTGCCGCCGGATGCGGCGAGCGCCTCGGCGCGCGCCAGCAGATCATCAAACGTCGTCATCTCGCTCCCATCATGACCCGTGCACCGCGCCGCCGGCCCGGCGACCCCGGCATCGGCCGTGGCCCACGTCCACCGCCCACCGGGTGTCGATCAGGATTGACGGTAGGCAGCGGTAAGGTGCCGCGCAATCCGCTACGCAAACGCTTGCCGCCCTCGGAAGGAGCCCGTCGTCCCCGTGCCGAAGAGACCGAGCCGGCCGACCCAACGCGACATCGCCGAACTGGCCGGAGTGTCGATCACCACCGTGTCACACGTCGTGAACGGCACGAGAGCCGTGGCTCCCGCAACCCACGAGGCCGTCATGGCGGCGGTCGAGCGGACCGGCTACACGGGTGACGTCATCGCCCGGTCGCTGGTCACGGGCGGCACGCAGACGATCGGACTGGCGGTCTCCCTCAGCGGCAGCCCGCACATCGGCACACTCGTTCAGGCCGTCGAACGCGAAGCCGCGGCCGCCGGCTACACGGTGCTGCTGTCGGACACCCACGACGACGCCGACACCGAACGGTCCGTCGTGCGTGCGCTGCGGGCCCACCGCATCGAAGGCGTGGTACTGGTGTCCGCGCCGGACGACCGCGACATCGTCGACGAGCTCCTCACCGCGGACGTGCCGACGGTGCTGCTCGACCGGCTCACCACGCGCAGCGACATCGACCAGGTCGGGCCCGAGAACATCCAGGCCATGTCGGCGCTCACCGAGCACGTCGCCGCGCGGGCGCACCGGCGGATCGGCCTCGTCAGCGGGCCGGAAGGGCAGGTCACGAGCGACGAACGCGTGCTCGGCTACCGGCTCGGACTCGGGCGAGCCCGCGTGTCGTGGAGCCCGGAGCTGGTCGCCACCGGCGAGCGCAGCCGGGAAGGCGGGGCCGCGGCGCTGTCGGCGCTGCTGGACCTGCCGGAACCGCCGACCGCCGTGCTGGCCGCCGACGACGCGATGGCCGCGGGCGTGGTCGTGGAGGCCCGGCGGCGCGGCCTGCGGATCGGCGCCGACCTCGCACTGGCCTGCTTCGACGAGCCCGAGTGGGCGGACCTCGTCGACCCGCCGCTCACGACGATCACGCAGTCGGTCGCCGACATGGGCCGCGAGGCGATGCGCCTGCTGCTCGCGAGGCTGAAGGACCCGGAACGCGAACCGGAGACGGTGCGACTCCCACCGGCATGGCGTCACCGGACGTCGTGCGGCTGCCCACCGGAGAACCCCACCCCCTGACCGTGTTGCGGATCCCCGGGACCGTGTTGCGGCTCCAGGAGCTCGTGTTGCGGATTCGCGAGGCCGTGTTGCTCCCGCCCGTCGCCCGGCCACCACCCCTCAACGACGCGCTACCGTATCCGAGCACTGCCGTTGTCCGCTGCCGCTGGAGTCCCGAACATCGACAGCTCGTTATGACTGGTGTCACCATCGCCGCATGACAACGGCATATGTCACATGTCCGCTGTGTGAGGCGACCTGCGGGCTCGAGGTGACGCTGGACGGCGCGACGGTCACCGGCGTTCGCGGGGACCGCGACGACGTCCTCTCGCAGGGTTACATCTGCCCGAAAGGCGCGTCGCTCGGCGCGCTGCACCACGACCCCGACCGTCTACGCACGCCGTTGATCCGCCGCGGCGGCGAACTCGTCGAGGCGTCGTGGGACGAGGCGTTCGCCGAGATCGACGCCCGCCTGCCCGGCCTCATCGACGCCCACGGGCGGGACGCGGTGGCGGTCTACGTCGGCAATCCCGTGTCGCACAACGTGTCCGCGTCCGTATACCTGCGCGCGCTCGTCAAAGCACTGCGCACGACCAACGTCTACACCGCGGGCACCGTCGACCAGATTCCGAAGCACTTCTCGTCGGGATACCTGTTCGGCGGCGCGATGACGATCCCTGTACCGGACCTGGACCGCACCGAGTACCTCCTCGTGCTCGGCGCCAACCCGCTCGTGTCGAACGGCAGCCTCATGACGGCCGGTGACGTGCGGTCGCGGCTGCGCGGGATCCGGAAACGGGGTGGACGGATCGTCGTCGTCGACCCGCGGCGCACACGCACGGCCGAGTTCGCGGACGAGCACCACGCGATCCGTCCCGGCGCCGACGCGCTGTTGCTGCTGGCGATGGTGCACACGCTGTTCGCCGAGAACCTCGTGCGGCTGGGCACGCTCTCCAGCCACGTCGCCGGGGTGGACGACGTGCGTGAACTGGCGGCCGATTTCGCACCGGAGACCGTCACCGAGGCCACCGGCCTGCCCGCGGCCGACATCCGCAGGCTCGCCCGCGAACTCGCGGCCGCCGACCGCGCCGCGGTCTACGGCCGAATCGGCACCACGACGCAGGAGTTCGGCACGCTGACGAGCTGGCTCGTCGACGTACTCAACGTGCTCACCGGTCACCTCGACCGCGAAGGGTGCGCGATGTTCCCGCTCGCGGCCGCGGGCCAGGCGAACACCGCGCCCGGCAAACCGTTCCGCGCGGGACGCCGTCACACCCGCGTGCGCGGCCTGCCCGAGGTCATCGGCGAGGTGCCCGTCGCGACACTCGCCGACGAGATCGAAACCCCGGGCGACGGGCAGGTGCGTGCGCTCATCACGCTCGCGGGGAACCCGTGCCTGAGCGCACCCAACGCGGCCCGCCTCGACGCCGCGCTGGCAGGGCTCGACTTCATGGTGGCGGTCGACATCTACCGCAACGAGACCACGCGCCACGCCGACGTCGTCCTGCCCGCACCGAGCGCCCTGGAACGGCCGCACTACGACGTGACGCTGTACCAGCTCGCGGTGCGCAGCGTCGCGAACTGGACCCCGGCCACGCTCACATCCGACGTCCCGCAGGAGTGGCGGACGCTGTTGCGGCTCAGCGGCGTCATCGCGGGCCAGGGGCCGAATCCCGACGTGGATGCGCTCGACGACCTGTTCGCCGCCGACCTCGCGGGGCGCTACGGCGTCGCCGCCGACGACACCCGCCGCGGCCCGGAGCGGATCGTCGACCTGATGCTGCGCGCCGGGCCGTTCGACCTGACGCTCGCCGACCTCGAGGCGGCCCCGCACGGCGTCGACCTGGGGCCGATGCGGCCGCGCATCCCCGACGTGCTGTCCACCGAGAGCGGCAAGGTCGAGCTCGCGCCGGAGGCGATCGTGTCGGACGTCCCGCGGCTGGCGGCGGCGTTGACGCGTTCGTCGGCGCAGGGACCCGGTCCGGTGGGTGAGGCTTCCGGCGGGCGGGACCTGATCCTGATCGGCAGGCGGCACCTGAGCTCGAACAACTCGTGGATGCACAACCTGGAACCGCTCGTGCGGGGCAGCAACCGGTGCACGGCACAGCTGCATCCGGACGACGCGGGCGGGCTCGGGCTGGCCGACGGCGACTCGGTGACGGTCACCGCCCGCACCGGGTCGATCGCCGTCCCGGTGGAGATCACCGACACGGTGCGGCCCGGCGTCGTGAGCATTCCGCACGGCTGGGGACACGACGTCACGGGCGTGCGAACCACCGTCGCCACCCGGCACAGCGGGGCGAACGCGAACGTGCTCACCGACGACTTCGCCCTCGACGTCCCCACTGGAACGGCCGCACTGGGCGGAATCCCGGTCACCCTGACCCCGACCCCCTGACCCGCGTGTTGCAGTTTCGGGAGCCCGTGTTGCGGATTCCGGGGCGCGTGTTGCGGACTCGGGAGCCCGTGTTGCGGTTTCCGGGGCCTGTGTTGCGGATCCGGGGGCCGGCCGCTCCATCACACGCTGCCGGGCGACAGGGTTGCGGGCGGCCCCGTGCAGGTTCGGACCGTGCCGTCAGGCGGCGATCCCCCACGCCCCTTGGAGAAGGTCACGGCCCGCCGACGTGACAGCCACACCACGCCCGGACGCATGTCGCGTCACCCAGCCGGCTTCGACGAACCGGGAGGCAACGGCCGCGCCCAACGCTCCACTCAGATGGAGTCGCCGTTCCGTCCAATCCAGACACACGCGCGTCGTGGGCCGACGCGTCCGTACCGCACCGTCGACGTCCACCCCGAGTTCGCGGAATCCGGCGGCGCCGGTGTCGGTCAACGCCAGCGCGTCGCGGTCCCGGAGCCACCCGCCGTCGGTCCACGCGTCCACGAGCGCGACCGCCAACCGGCCTGCGAGGTGGTCGTAACAGAACCTGGCCGCACCCAGCCGGTGCGCCTCCCGGCTGCGCCGCAGGCTCGTCACCGGAAGGCTGTCGGCCACGGATCCGAGCGCCTCGACCGCCGAGGCGACGTCCGGGCCCGCCAGTGCGTAGTAGCGGTGCCTGCCGCGCTTCTCGCACGTCACGAGGCCCGCGTCGACCAAAACACCGAGGTGTTCCGACGCGGTGGACGCCCGCACCCCGGCCGCCCTGCCCAGTTCCCCGGCCGGCCGCGCGGTGCCGTCGAGCAGCAGGTTCACGAAGACCGCGCGGGCCGGCGCCGCCAACGCGGCGCCGACCCGCGTGAGGTCCCGGTCCCGACTCATGGTGCGACCGTACGCCGCAGACGTTTCGGCGTGCGCCGCACGATTCCGGACCTACTGTCCGGCGCATGACCGACTACGAGACACAGCTGAGCTGGTCCGGCTCGACCGCCCACGGGATCCGTTCCTATTCCCGCGCCCACACCGCCGCCGCCCCTCCCGCCACCGCAGCCGTCGAGCTGAGCGCTGACCCGGCCTTCCGCGGTGATCCCGGCCTGCTCAATCCGGAACAGCTCGTCGTTATGGCCGCGTCGTCGTGCCAGCTGCTGTCGTTCCTCGGCGCCGCGGCACGCGCCGGGATCGACGTCCTCGCCTACGAGGACCGGGGCACCAGCCGGCTCGACACCGCCGCGGAACCCGTGCGGCTCGGCACGATCCAGCTGGACGTCACCGTGCAGGTGGCTGCGGGGACGGACGAGCCGACGGTGCTCGACCTCGCCGAACGGGCCCACCGTGAGTGCTTCGTCGCGAGCAGCCTGGCCACGCCCGTGCGGGTGCGGACGACCGTCGTGACCGCGTAGCCGTCGGACTCGGGCACCGGCTCGGCGTCGGACCCGGACATCGGCCCCGGACGCCGGGCGCGTGCCGTTGGACCCGGCCCTCAGTCCCAGGCGTCGGCGACGTCGGCGTGCTGCCGAACCCACGTGTGCATGACGATGCCCGCCGCGACGCCGGCGTTGATCGAACGGGTCGTGCCGAACTGCGCGATCGACACGACGAGCGACGCCGCGTCCTGGGCGGCCTTCGACAGCCCGGGGCCTTCCTGCCCGAACAGCAGCACGCACTCGCGCGGCACCGACGCTGTCTCCAGCGGCTGCGCGCCCGGGGTGTTGTCGACCGCCACGATCGGCAGCGCCCGCGCGGTGGCGAACTCGACGAGCCCGTCGACCGTCGGGTGGTGGTGAAGGTGCTGGTACCGGTCCGTCACCATCGCGCCGCGACGGTTCCAGCGGCGTTTGCCGACGATGTGCACGGCCGCGGCGGCGAACGCGTTGGCCGTCCGCACCACGGTGCCGATGTTGTGGTCGTGCTGCCAGTTCTCGATCGCCACGTGGAACGGGTTCCGCCGCGTGTCCATGTCCGCGACGATCGCCTCGCGCCGCCAGTACCGGTAGGCGTCGACGACGTTGCGGCGGTCGCCCTCGGCGAGCAGTTCCGGGTCGTAGCGCTCGTCGTTGGGCCACGGACCTTCCCACGGGCCCACACCCACCTCGGGATTCGCGCCCCACTCGGTGGGCCCGGCGTCGCCGGTGCTCGGATCGTCAGCCGTCACGCGGCCATTGTCCCGGGTCGGCGAGCGCGCATCCGAACGCCGCCCGCCGAACAGCCGTGGTCAACCGAGCCGCAGGGAGTGGCCGTGGCCGGAGCGCGGGTCGCCTGCGCGCTGCCGCCACAGCACGTACACGCCCACGTACGACACCGCGACCAGCAACAACGCCCCGACGGCCACGAACGGCAGCATCGAATGCGGAATGAGCGTCCCGTAGATGTAGTACTCGTTGAACCCGCCGGGCAGCGGTCCGAGCCCGCGCTGCTCACGCAGGAAGTCCTCCGCGACGGTGAGCGGACAGGCGAGCGAGAACACGTTCACGGCGATGCCCCACGCCGCGAACAACACGTGGACGTACACCGAGCGCGGCCATATCCACGCCAGAAAACCGCCGAGGCCGATGTAGGCGAGCGCGACGAAATGCGCGACGGTCACCAGAACCGTCAACAGCCACAACATCGAACCCCACCTGCCCCGCGACCGGCGACGAATTCCCCTGCGAATCGAACCCCTGTCGTCGTCAACATAGCGCGCACGGAGGAGATTCCGCGTCCGGAAAAACCCTGAAACGAGTGGTTTCACGGCGGCCGTTACGGTTCCGATATCCGCTTCGCTTTCCGGGCGGCCCGTTCATCCGCCGGTGAGGGTGGCCGGCCGGGCTCGCGGGCCCGGCCGGCCGCGCGTCACGAGTTCCGCACCCGGTCGTGCAAGGCCGTCACGACATACCGTGCCGAGTCGATCGCACCGGCCTGCCACGCGATGAAGTGGCTGAGCCAGTCGCCCGCGAAGTAGACGTTGCCCGCGGGTTCGTTCAGCAGGTCGTACTCACCGGAATCGCGCGAGGGCCAGCGCATCCAGCCACCTTCGATGTGCGGCGTGCGCTCCCACGAGACGGAGAACGACGCCCGCATGCCCTGCCGGTACTTCTCGCCGTGGATCTTCGCGCCCTGCGCCAACGCGCGGCGCAGGCGTTCGGCGGGGGTCAGCCGGCTGTAGGCCTCGGAGTACGGGCCCTCGGTGTAGTAGCCGACGATCACGCCCCGGTCGTCGTGGAACCCGTGCGACGGGTACCAGATGTTGAGCACGTCGAGGTCGGTCATGGTGATGCCGCCGTAGATCCGCTCGTCGAGCTCCCACCACCGGCGGTCGTACTCGAGGCCGAGCTTTCCCGAGGAGAAGGCCTCGGGAAACCGCAGGCCGGACGTCACGCGGGAGTCGAGGTTCGTCGGGATCCTCGCCATCACGTTCGGCGGCAGCGTCGCCACACAGAAGTCCCCGCTGATGCGGGTGTCCTTGCCGCCGGGGCCGCGGTAGACGACGTCGACGCCCGCGTCGGTGTTGCGGACCTCGGACACCGGGGCGCCCGTGATCACCTCCGCACCGGTGCGTTTCGCCGCCTTGTGGAGCGCGTCCGTGACGGCGTCCATGCCGCCGACGGGCTGCAGCAACGTCTCCGCGTGGGTGTACCGGGATTCGAACGTCAGCCAGCGCCCGAGCCCACTCGACAGCACCTCGGACACCGACGGTGGCGGCCCCAACGGCACACCCTCCTGATCCGCCGCGCCCGGTTCGACCTCGTATCCGCGCCTGCTGCTCCCCGTGTACGCGAACCCGGCGTTCTTGTCGCCGATGTCGCCGTAGTACGACAGGAACGTCAGCAGCGCCTCCTTGTCGTCGGCCGTCAGCTCGGCGTCGAGCGCACCCTGGTCGACGGCCTTCGACAGCAGTTCCGACACGTACCCCTGGTAGTCGGCCTTCACGGTGCGGTACTGCTGCGCGCCGACACCCTCGCCGTGGACGAGTTTGTTGGCGTTGTGGGCCAGCAGCGGCTCCAGCGGAACACCCAGTTCACGGCAGTAGTCGACCGTGATGTGCGACTGCGGAATGCGTGCGGCACCGGCGTTGAAATAGCTGCCGGGATCCTTGCTGAACCTCGCGGTCTGCGTGTGACCGTCGAGGTCGGTCTCGGTGGTGCCCGCCCGGACGGTCCACACCCGGCCGCCCACCCGGTCCTTCGCCTCCAGTACGACGCACCGGTAGCCCGCCTTGCCGAGCTCGTACGCCGTCGTCAGACCGGCCACGCCCGCGCCCAGGATCACGACCGTCTTGCCACGGCTGCCTGCGGCGAGGTCGCCGGCGCGCGGTTCGCGGAAATCCGGCACGGCCAGCGCCTGCGGCGAGGCGACGAGGCCCAGCGCACGCATCGACTCGAACATCGCACCGGCACCACCTGCCACCCCGATCGAGCGCAGCAGACTACGGCGGGTCATCCCGGCACTTTCGGTAGACAACATCGGCTCCCTTCGTCGCGCGGAAGGGAGCAGTCTGCCGTCCACACCCACCTACTCGGGCGATGCGGACATATCCGTTGCGTTAGGGAACACGCGGCCGAAGACGGGCTGTTCGGGGGTCGCCCGATGGTGGGGCGGAGTCAGGTGCCGGAGAGGCCGAGGTCGTCGAGGTCGAGGAGGTAGCGGTACTCGAGACCCGCCTCCTCGATGGCCTCGCGCGCACCGGTGCCGCGGTCGACGACGGTCGCGACGCCCACGACGGTCGCGCCCGCCTCGTTCAGCGCCTCGACCGCGGTCAGCACGCTGCCGCCCGTCGTCGACGTGTCCTCGACGGCCAGTACGCGCTGCCCGGCGACCTCCATGCCCTCGATCCGGCGCTGCATGCCGTGTTCCTTGAGGTTCTTCCGCACGACGAACGCGTCCAGCACCATGCCGTCGGACGCCGCCGAGTGCAGCATCGCCGTCGCGACCGGGTCCGCGCCGAGGGTCAGCCCGCCGACCGCGACGTAGTTCCAGTCGGCCGTCAACTGCCGCAACAGCGTTCCCATGAGCGGTGCCGCCGCGTGGTGGAGAGTGGCCCGGCGCAGGTCGACGTAGTAGTCGGCCTCCTTGCCGGACGCGAGGGTCACCTTGCCGTGCACCACGCACAGCTCGGTGACGAGCCTGGCCAGTTCGTTCTTCGCCGCTTGATCCAACGAGGGTGTCGCCACGGCTGGCAGTCTGGCACGCGCGCGTCACGACCGCGGCCGCGGCCCGTGGCACACGTGACCCGCGCCGCCCGCGCCGCCCGCCCCGGAAGCCCTCCGGACTCCCGGTCGTCAGGTGCGGTCGCGGCCCGCGAACAGCCCGCCGAGACGACGGATCAGCCCGCGCGGAAACAGTTTCCCGACGGCGACCGCGAACTTGTACTGCGCGCCCGGGACCGACACGGCCTTGCCCCGGCGCAGGTCCGACAGTGCTTCGCGGACCACGACGTCGGCCTGAAGCCAGATGCCCTTGGGACCGGACTTCTCGAGCCCGGCACGGTCGTGGAACTCGGTGTGGGTGAATCCCGGGCACAGCGCCATGACCCGCACGCCCGAACCGCGCAGTGCGGAGGCGAGGCCGTCGGAGAACGACGTCACCCACGCCTTGCTGGCCGTGTACGTCGACCCGCGGCCGGAGAAGAAGCCCGCGACGCTGGAGACGTTGATGACGTCGCCGCCACCCGCCTCGCGCATCGCGGGAACGGCCGCGCGCGTCAGCTGCAGCACCGCCGTGACGTTGACGTCCAGCTGGTGCTGCAACTCCTCGGGCGAGGCCGTCCAGAACTCGCCCCCCAGGCCGAGCCCGGCGTTGTTGACGAGCAGGTCGACGCCGCCGACCACCCGCTGTTCGACGGCCGCGCGCCCCTCGGCGGTGGCCAGGTCGGCGGGAAGCACGTCGACGGACACGCCGTAGCTCTCGGCGAGCGCGTCCGCCCGCGTGCGCAGCCGCGTCTCGTCCCTGGCGACGAGCACGAGGTCGTAGCGTTCGCCTGCGAGCTCGCGCGCGAACGCAGCGCCGATACCGGACGTGGCGCCGGTGATGACAGCGGTCGGCATCAGCGGTTGACGCCTTCGCCCGGAGCGTTCACGCCGGGCTCGTCGACCTCGGTGTCGGACGGATCGGAGGGCGGTTCGACGACCGGTGCCTGCGACGGCACGTAGCGCTCCTCCATGGCCTCTTCGGACGGGTCGATGATGTCGGCGATCTCGCCGAGGTCGCGGAGCAGACGTTCCAGCCGCGACGGGCCGACGTTGGGCGCGAGGCTCGCCAGCACCCACTCCTGCTCGATCCACGCGACGCCGACGTCACCGCCGAGCGCGTCCGCGGCCTCGACCAGTTCCTGCGTGACGAGGCCGCGGCCCGCGGCCACCTCGTCGGCGAACGCGTATCGCTGGCCGACCGGCCCGAGCAGTTCCGGCATCTCCGTGCGCTGGAACGGCACACTCGCGAGCCACAGCTCCAACAGCGCGGGCTGCACGCGGTTGCAGCGCACGGCCACGATCACCGAGGGGATGACCCCGTCGGCGACGATGTCGAACACGAACACCGGACGTCTGCCGTCGGAGGTGAACGTCGAGCCCGCGACCACATTGACCGCCGCCTCGGCGCCGAAGTAGCCGATCGCGCCGCCCGACCATTCGCGCGGCAGCTCCTCGTCCTCGTCGACGTACTGCCAGCCGCGCAGCTCAGCCCAGCGCGCGCGTTCCCGGTTGCGGGAGCTTTCGCGCGCACGGTCGGTCATCAGCAGAGCGAGACCCGCCACGGCGGCGACGGCCGCGACGACGAACCAGATCCACGCCGGAATACCCACGCGAGCAGCGTATCCCGCCCGGCCCGCCACACCGAAGAGGCAGGCCGGGCGGAACGGCTACTCATCCGGCCGGTTACGAACCGCGGGTGACGGACAACGACTCGGAGGCCTCGAACTCCGGCGCCTCCACCCGCACCGTGTCGCCGTCCTTGATGTCGCCGGCCAGGAGCTGTTTCGCCAGCTGGTCGCCGATCGCCGACTGCACCAGCCGCCGCAGCGGACGCGCACCGTACACCGGGTCGTAGCCGTTCAGTGCCAGCCACTCGCGCGCCGCGGGGGACACGTCGAGGGTCAGCCTGCGCTGCGAGAGCCGCCTGCCGAGCCGCGCGACCTGGATGTCGACGATCTCGCCGAGCTGCTCCGTGCCGAGCGCGTGGAACACCACGATGTCGTCGAGCCGGTTGAGGAACTCCGGCTTGAAGTGCGACTGCACCACCGACACGACGGCGTCCCGCCGTTGCCGCTCGTCGAGCGCCGAGTCGGCGATCGCCTGCGAGCCGAGGTTCGACGTCAGCACGAGGATCGTGTTGCGGAAGTCGACGGTGCGGCCCTGGCCGTCGGTGAGCCTGCCGTCGTCGAGCACCTGGAGCAGCACGTCGAACACGTCGGGGTGCGCCTTCTCCACCTCGTCGAGCAGCACCACAGAGTACGGCCGCCTGCGCACGGTCTCGGTGAGCTGGCCGCCCTGGTCGTAGCCGACGTACCCCGGCGGAGCGCCGACCAGGCGCGCGACGCTGTGCTTCTCCGAGTACTCGCTCATGTCGATGCGCAGCATGGCGCGCTCGTCGTCGAACAGGAACTCGGCCAGACCCTTCGCCAACTCGGTCTTGCCGACACCGGTGGGCCCGAGAAACAGGAACGAGCCCGTCGGCCGGTCCGGGTCGGCCACGCCCGCGCGCGCCCTGCGCACCGCGTCGGAAACGACCTTCACGGCGTCGGCCTGTCCGACGACCCGCTCGGTCAGCTCCTCCTCCATGCGCAACAGCTTGCCGGTCTCACCCTCCAGCAGCCTGCCGGCGGGGATGCCGGTCCACGCGCTGACGACGTCGGCGACGTCGTCGCTGCCGACCTCCTCCTTGAGCATCACGTCGGGTTCGGACTCGGCGGCCTCCGAGGACTCGGCGGCCTCCGTGGCCTGGTCGAGCTCCTTTTCCAGCTGCGGGATCCGGCCGTAGCGCAGCTCGGCGGCCCGGCCCAGGGCGGAGTCGCGTTCGGCGCGGTCCGCCTCGCCGCGGAGCTGTTCCAGCTGCTCCTTCAGCTCGCGGACCCGTTCGATCGATCCCTTCTCGTTCTGCCAGCGCGCCGTGAGCGCCGTGAGCTGCTCACGCTTCTCCGCGAGCTCCTCCCGCAGCGCACCGAGACGTTCCTTCGAGGCGGCGTCGCTCTCCTTCGACAGCGCCATCTCCTCGATCTCGAGCCTGCGCACGGCGCGTTCGACCTCGTCGATCTCCACCGGCCGCGAGTCGATCTCCATGCGCAGCCGCGACGCGGCCTCGTCCACCAGGTCGATCGCCTTGTCCGGCAGGAAACGCGCCGTGATGTAGCGGTCGGACAGTGTCGCGGCGGCGACGAGCGCGGAGTCGGTGATGCGCACACCGTGATGCACCTCGTAGCGCTCCTTCAGCCCGCGCAGGATGCCGATCGCGTCCTCGACCGACGGCTCGCCGACCATGACCTGCTGGAACCGGCGCTCGAGCGCGGCGTCCGACTCGATGTACTTGCGGTACTCCTCGAGCGTCGTCGCGCCGACCATCCGCAGCTCACCCCGCGCGAGCATCGGCTTGATCATGTTGCCCGCGTCCATGCTGCCGCCCTCGCCGGTGCCGCCCGCGCCGACGATCGTGTGCAGCTCGTCGATGAACGTCACGACCTGCCCCTCGGAGTCCTTGATCTCCTTGAGCACGGCCTTCAGTCGTTCCTCGAACTCGCCGCGGTACTTCGACCCCGCGACCATCGAGCCCATGTCGAGCGAGACGACCCGCTTGCCACGCAGCGACTCCGGCACGTCACCGGCCACGATGCGCTGAGCCAGCCCCTCGACGATCGCCGTCTTGCCGACACCCGGTTCACCGATCAGCACCGGGTTGTTCTTCGTCCGGCGCGACAGCACCTGCACCACCCGGCGGATCTCCGGGTCACGGCCGATGACCGGGTCCAGCTCACCCGCCTTGGCACGCTCGGTCAGGTCGACGCCGTACTTCTCCAGCGCCTGATACGTGCCCTCCGGGTCGGGATTCGTGACCCGCGCCGAACCGCGAACCTGTGTGAACGCGTCCCGCAGCGCCTCGGCCGTCGCGCCGTTGCGGCTCAGCAACTGCGACACCGGCCCGCCCTCGGCCGCCAGGCCCACCAGGACGTGTTCGGTGGAGACGTACTCGTCACCGAGTTCCGTCGCCAGCTTCTGCGCATGCGTCAGCGACTTCACCGCGTGACCGTCGAAGTTCGGGGACGACACCGTGGAACCCGACGCCGCGGGCAGCTTCGTGACGATCGGCTCGAGTTCCGAGTGGATCGTCTGCGGATCGGCCCCCACCGCAGTCAGCAACGGCCCCGCCAACCCGTCCGACTGGGACAGCAGCGCACCGAGCAGGTGCGCAGGAGAGATCTCCGGATTGCCCGCCATCGTCGCGGCCTGCGCCGCCGACGAGATCGCCTGCTGGGTCTTCGTGGTCGGATTGAAAGCGTCCATCCCCTCACCTCTGTCGTCCGTACTCGCCGACAGCCTCGCAGTTCGAGCACTGTCACGTAGTTCAACGTCAGGAAAGTTGAGTCTGTTCCGCTCAATGCTTGCTGGGCGCGCTGATCCCACGGTGCGTACTCGTCATCCTGGCGAGCGCTGGGCGCGTGGTCTGCGGGTCGGCACACGCCGCCCCCAGGGGCACCCTGGTTGCACTCAACGCGACCAAGGTGCCCTTGGGGGCGAGTGTTACCGGAGGCGGTGTGGCTGTGTGTGGCGGTCGCGCGACAGAGGGTGTCCGGTTCGGCACGTTTGCCGCATTACCACAGATCGACGCTGCACCGTGTAACAACTCGGCGTAACAAAGCGGCCCAAAGTCTTGTTTGACAGAGACCGTACGGGTCAACCTTTACGTCATGCCTGTACCGAGCGCAGTCTTCACAAGCTCGCCGCCGACGTCGGGAGACACCCACGTCCTGGCCGCTGAGAGCGAACTCCTCTCGTCGATCGAGACCTGGATCAACGACATCTTCACGCCGATCTCGGACGGCTTCTCGAACTTCGTGTTCGCCGAGATCTCCGTATTCGGTGTCACCTTCCCCTGGATCGTGGCCTGGCTGGTCCTCGCGGCCGCCGTCTTCACCGTCTACTTCGGTTTCATCCAGTTCCGCCGGTTCAAACTCGCCACGCAGATCGTGCGCGGCAAGTACACCGACAAGTCGGAACCGGGCGAGATCCACCACTTCCAAGCACTCGCCTCGGCGTTGTCCGGGACCGTCGGACTCGGCAACATCGCCGGTGTCGGTGTCGCCGTCACCATCGGCGGTGCGGGTGCGACGTTCTGGATGATCCTCGCCGGCCTGCTCGGCATGTGCACCAAGTTCGTCGAATGCACCCTCGGCGTGAAGTACCGCGAGGAGCACGAGGACGGCACCGTCTCCGGCGGGCCGATGCACTACCTGCGCAAGGGCCTCGCCGAACGGTTCCCCAACGCGTTCGGCGTCGGCCTGGGCAAGGTGCTCGCCGTACTGACCGCCATCGGCATCCTGTTCTTCGGCATCGCCGGCGGCAGCATGTTCCAGGCCAACCAGACGTTCCAGCAGGTCCGCGACGTCACCGGTGGTGACGACGGCCTGTTCGGCAGCGACGGTTCCGCCCTGATCTTCGGCATCGTGCTGGCGCTGATCATCGGTGTCGTGATCATCGGCGGCATCAAGTCCGTCGGCGCCGTGACCGGCCGGCTCGTCCCCGCGATGGCGGTCGTCTACATCGCGGCGTGCCTGCTCGTGATCATCATGAACATCGGTCACGTGCCGGACGCGATCGGGCAGATCGTCAGCGGCGCGTTCACCGGGGACGGCGTTGCGGGCGGCATGATCGGCGCCCTGATCGTCGGTTTCCAGCGGTCGGCCTTCTCCAACGAAGCCGGTCTCGGTTCCGCGCCGATCGCCCACTCGGCGGTCAAGACCAAGAACCCCGCCACCGAAGGCTTCGTCGCGCTCCTCGAACCGTTCATCGACACGGTCGTCGTCTGCACCATGACCGCGCTGACCATCGTCATCGCCAGCCCGCAGATGTGGCTGAACACCAAGGCGACCGTGGCAGCGGGTGGCGAGGCGCCCGACAACGAGCAGGGCGTGACGATCACGTCCGAGGCGTTCGGCACTGTGCTGCCCTGGTTCCCGTACGTGCTGACGGTCGCCGTCGTGCTGTTCGCGCTGTCGACGATGATCACGTGGGGCTACTACGGCCAGAAGGCGTGGACGTTCCTGTTCGGCAGGTCGCGCGTGGGTGAGCGCATCTACCAGGTGCTGTTCTGCCTGACCGGCGTCGTGGGCTGCGTGCTCACGCTCGGCAGCGTGCTGTCGTTCGCCGACGCCGTGGTGTTCTCGCTGGCACTGTTCAACATCATCGGCCTCTACCTGCTGATGCCGGTCGTGAAGAAGGAGGTCAAGGGCTTCCTCGGCAAGATCAAGTCCGGCGAGATCCAGCGCACCGACAAGGAACCACAGGCCTGATCGGCCCACGGGCCGTCACAGCCCGACAACCCGAGCGCCCTCGGGTGCACCGGTCGCAACCGGCGCACCCGAGGGCGTTTCTCTGTGGCGGGACTCCTGCACGCCGGAGCGTCCTTCGCACAGCACCGTTCACCCGCGGCACCCGTCACCGGCGGCGCCGTTCACACCAGGGCGTCCGATCCGCCGAGTCGTACCGACAGTGATCATCACCGGACCCCTTTCGGCCGATCTGCGTGAGCCACGCCACAACAGAATCGGTCAGGTATCCGATCTCGGCCATTCCACCGTTCAGCACTCCCACCTGCGCCGAGTGACGCAGCGGAGTGCACCCGGCACGTCCGGTTGCGATAACGCGGCGTAACAAATCGCTTGATTTGCTTGCCCTAAACCATTCGTTCAGGTCAACTACCTGACCATGTATCTGCAGAGCACAGCCGCGGCGGCCGATCCGCCGGGCTCCACCCACATCCTCGCGGCGGACGGAGGGGGAATCTTCGCCGGCGTCGAGAACTGGATCGCGGACAACTTCACCCCGATCGCCGACGGACTGTCGAGCTTCGTCTTCGCCGAGGTCACCATCGGTCCCGCGACGTTCCCGTGGATCGTCTCCTGGCTGATCCTGGGCGCGATCGTCTTCACCGTCTACTTCGGGTTCATCCAGGTCCGCCGGTTCAAGCTCGCCACCGACCTGGTGCGCGGCAAGTTCACGGACAAGAGCGAACCCGGCGAGATCAACCACTTCCAGGCCCTCGCCTCTGCGTTGTCCGGAACCGTCGGACTCGGCAACATCGCCGGTGTCGGTGCCGCCGTCACCATCGGTGGCGCCGGCGCGACGTTCTGGATGATCTGCGCGGGCCTGCTGGCGATGGCCAGTAAGTTCGTGGAGTGCACCCTCGGTGTGAAGTACCGGGAGGAGCACGCGGACGGCACCGTCTCCGGCGGGCCGATGTACTACCTGAGCAAGGGCATCGCGGACCGGTTCCCGAACGGCTTCGGCGTCGGACTGGGCAAGGTGCTCGCCGTGCTGACCGCCATCGGCATCCTGTTCTTCGGGATCATCGGCGGCAACATGTTCCAGTCGAACCAGGCGTTCGCCCAGATCAAGGACGTCACCGGCGGCGACGACGGCCTGTTCGGCAGCGACGGCTCCGCCCTGGTGTTCGGCATCATCCTGGCGATCATCATCGGCGTCGTCATCATCGGCGGCATCAAGTCGATCGGTAACGTCACGTCGCGCCTGGTGCCGACCATGGGTGTGCTCTACGTGGTCGCATGCCTCGTGGTCATCCTCGTCAACTTCACCGAGGTGCCTGCCGCGATCGGCGAGATCATCAGCGGTGCGTTCACCGGCGAAGGCGTCGCCGGCGGTGCCATCGGTGCGCTGATCGTCGGTATTCAGCGTTCCGCCTTCTCCAACGAAGCCGGTCTCGGCTCCGCGCCGATCGCCCACTCGGCGGTCAAGACGAGGAACCCCGCCACCGAAGGCTTCGTCGCCCTGCTCGAGCCCTTCATCGACACGGTCATCGTCTGCACCATGACCGCCCTCACCATCGTCATCGCCAAGCCGGCGATCTGGACCGAGGGCTTCGTCGACGTCAACCAGAACGGCGCCGACGCGCCCGACGGTGTGACGGTGACGTCGGACGCCTTCGCGACGGCGATGCCGTGGTTCCCGTACGTGCTGACGGTCGCCGTGGTGCTGTTCGCGATCTCGACGCTCATCACGTGGGGCTACTACGGCGAGAAGGCCTGGGGCTACCTGTTCGGCCGGAACAAGGTGTCGATCCGCATCTACCAGGTGCTGTTCTGTGTGATGTCGGCTGCGGGTGCGGTGCTCACGCTCCAGTCGGTCATCAACTTCGCCGACGCCGTGCTGTTCCTGCTGGCGCTGTTCAACATCACCGGCCTGTACCTGCTGCTCCCGGTGGTCAAGAGGGAGGTCAAGGACTTCCTCGGCAAGATCGACAGCGGCGAGATCAAGAAGAAGGAGAAGACGGAGGTCTGACACTCCCGTCCACCACTCCTGCCGCGAGCGGCCCGGCATCCAACTCTGGGTGCCGGGCCGCTTCGCGTTCACGTCACTACCACCCAAGCGGGTGATGTAGTTGACCACACGAAGTGACGAATTGTCCGTTACCTGAGGGTGGCCAACTATCCGGGCACAAGTGACATACACCCCAAAACCGGCCGCGGTGCCACCCATCCGGAGCAACAACAGGACGAGCGGGCCTGTTCGCCCTACCGTGCAGGTGCACATGAATTTAGGGTGAGCCCGTGCGTACGCACCGAAAGGCGGATTGGACAGTGAGCGTGACCGGAAGCCACTCGCCACGACCCCTCGCCGGGGCGAGTCGTGGTTCGACCACCTCCGGCGGCGCCGCGCCGGCCGCCGGGTCACCCGCGCGCGCCTAGCTCTGGAAGGCCCTGACGATCACAGTGCGTATCGACCGCAAGTCCCCCCACCACCCCGCCCGGTCCGTTCCCGGCGCGGGCGGCGTTGTCGAGCCCGGTGCCGCGATATGACAGCCGAGCCGCTCAACCCCATTCCCAAGGTCGCGGATTCCAGCAACGCTCCGGAGGCCGTGACCACGATGGTCCGCCATGTCCGCGAGACGTGGCGTGAGATCGAGCCGTACACCCCGGAAGTCGCCCAGTTCTTCTACGGGATGTTGTTCACCCTCGCCCCCGAGGCCCGCGACTTCTTCCCGATCCACATGGACGTGCGCAGCGGCAAGCTCGTCCGCGCCATCGTCAACATCCTGCAGTCGGTGGACCGGCCCGACGACGTCGCGCCCTACCTCGTGCAACTCGGCCGCGACCACCGCAAGTTCGGCGTGCAGTCGCACCACTACGAGGCGATCGGCACGGCACTGCTGGCCGCGGTGAAACGCCAGCTCGGCCCCGGCTGGACCGACGACGTCGAACGCGCCTGGGCGGAAGCCTTCACGATCGTCGCCCGCTCGATGCAGGACGCCGCCGAGTCCGACGAGTACCCGCCGTCGTGGACGGGCACCGTGGCCGAACATCGCAGGCTGAGCTGGGACCTGGCGCTCGTGCGGATCGAGCCGGACCGTCACATCCCGTACCGGCCCGGCCAGTACCTGAGCGTCGAGGTCCCGCAGCGGCCGCGGTTGTGGCGGAACCTGTCACCCGCCAACGCGCCGCGACCCGACGGTTCGATCGAGTTCCACATCCGCGCCATCGAAGGCGGGTGGGTCTCCCGCGGCATCGTCAGCCACACCCAACCCGGCGACGTGTGGCGGTTCGGCGCACCCATGGGTCAACTCCACGTCGACCGGGAGTCCGGCCGCGACGTCCTCATGGTCGCGGGCGGCACGGGAATCACCCCGCTGCAGTCGATCCTCGACGACCTCGGCCGGTTCGGGAAGAACCCCAACGTGACGATCTTCTACGGCGGTGCCGCCCGCGAGGACCTGTACGCGCTGGAGGTGCTGCGCTCGCTGTCGGCGACGAACCCGTGGCTGACCGTCCACCCGGTGGTCGAACAGGACGAGGGACTGTCCGGGTTCGAGGTCGGCACCCTCGCCGACGTCGTCTCGTCGTACGGCGCGTGGGCCGACCACGACGTGCTCGTCTCCGGTTCGCCCGCGATGATCCGCGCGACCGTCAGCCGCATGCTCGTCGCGGGCACCGCCCTGGACCAGATCCGCTACGACCCGTTCATCGAGGAATAGTTCTCGACCCGGTGCGTGTGTCCTGCACTAGGCACCGCGTGTTGCGCCCTCGGGAGCCCGTGTTGCGCGCTCCGGGACGCGTGTTGCGCCTTCGGGAGCTCGTGTTGCGCGCTCCGGGACTCGTGTTGCGGACTCGGGAGCTGGTGTTGCATGCGCAGGGACCGGTGCGAACAGTGGCCGCACCCGGGCAGGCGCGGCCCGGGTGCGAGTGCACGGCTGTGGTCGCGAACGTGGTCTACATTCGCGGGTGAATCCCGACGATCGGCGACCGAGGAGGCCCCGTGGAGACCACCGTCGACGTCACCGACGGCACGATCGGCGGCTATCTCGCCGAACCTCAATCCGAGGTCGCCGGGCCGGGTCCGTGGCCCGGGGTCGTCGTCGTGCACGACGTGTTCGGCCTGACGCGGGACACCCGTCTCATCACGGAACGCTTCGCCACCGCGGGATTCGTCGCGCTCGCGCCGGACCTGTACTCCCGCGGAGGTCTGGTGCGGTGTGTCCGGTCGGTGTTCCGCTCGATGATGGCGGGCAGTGGTAGGGCCTTCGACGACCTCGAGGCGACCCGGCGCGCGCTGGCCGAACGCGACGACTGCACCGGCCGCGTCGGAATCGTGGGGTTCTGCCTCGGCGGCGGATTCGCGCTCGTGGCCGCGAGTGGCGAGTTCGACGCCTCCGCGCCCTACTACGGTCAGTTGCCGGCCGACAGGTCTGTGCTCGACGACGCCTGCCCCGTGGTCGCCAGCTTCGGTGGCAAGGACCCGACGTTGAAGGGTGCCGCCGAGCAGCTCGAAGGCGAACTCGCCGCACGCGGCATCCCGCACGACGTCAAGGAGTACCCGCAGGCTCGGCACAGCTTCGCCAACCAACTCCCGCTCGGCCCACTCAACCTCCTGGCCCGCGTCAGCGGATTCGGCTACGACCACGAGGCCAGCGAGGATTCGTGGCGCCGGGTACTCGCCTTCTTCGGCGAACACCTGCGCTGAGTCGGCTGCTCGGAATCCGCAACACGAACTCCTGAACCCGCAACACGAGCTCCCGGATCCACAACACGGTCCCGCGAGGACGCAACACGGTCCCGCGGATCCGCAACACGGGCCCGCGAGTGCAGGACACGCGACGGTGCGAGAAGGGGGCCGGGTCAGCGCTTGGGCTTGCCCGGCTTCCAGACCACCATCGCGTTCTGCTTGCGGAACGGCACGAGGTCCTTGCGGTACGAAGCGTGCACCGCGGCCGCCGCCTGCTCCGCGGCCGCGTACGCCGCCGACAGTTCCTCGGCCAGTTCGGTCACGCGGGCCTGCAGCGCCTCGACCTGGTTCTCCAGGTCGATGATCCGCTTGATGCCCGCGAGGTTGACGCCCTCCTCCTGCGACAGCCGCTGCACCTCACGCAGCTGGGCGATGTCGCGCATGGAGTAGCGCCTGCCGCCGCCGGTCGTACGGCCGGGCGAGACGAGTCCCATCCGGTCGTACGACCGCAGCGTCTGCGCGTGCAGCCCCGAAAGCTGGGCCGCGACGGAGATGACGAAGACGGGCGTGTCCTCGTCCGCGCCGTGCGGCATCCCCAAACCCGGCGAACCTGGACCGAACATCACTCACCTCTGTCGCGCAACAGCGCAGTGATCTCGGGTCGCGGATCGTGCTGTGCGACCGCATCGGCGTACTTCTCGAGTGCTGCCTTGGCTTCGTCGTCGACCTTGGAGGGCACGACGACCTGCAGCGTAACGAGGAGATCGCCCTGCGAGCCATCCCGTTTGGCGATTCCCTTGCCACGCACCCGCAGCACGCGCCCGCTCGACGTGCCCGCGGGCACGCGCACGGACACCTTCGAGTCGAGCGTCGGCACGGTCAGCGTCGTACCGAGCGCCAGCTCCGTGAACTCCACTGGGAGCGTGATCGTCAGATCGTTGCCGGACCGGCCGAACACGCCGTCGGCGTTGACGTGCACGCGCACGAACAGGTCGCCTGCGGGTGCACCACCCTTGCCCGGTTCGCCCTGCCCGGCGAGACGGATCTTCTGGCCGTCGTCGACGCCCGGCGGGATCCGCACGGTGAGCGTGCGGGTCCGGGTGGACACGCCGTCGCCCGCGCACTCCGGGCAGGGGTCGTCGATCTGCTGACCGCTGCCGCGGCAGTCCGGGCACGGTTCGGAGAACGCGAACGCACCCTGGTTGCGGTTGACGAGCCCGGCACCGGAGCAGGTCGGACAGGTCCGCGGAGAGGTGCCGGGCCGCGCGCCGTTGCCGCCGCACGTACCGCACGTCGCGGGACTCGACAGCCGCAGCGGCAGGGTCGCACCCCTCACCGCCTCGGCGAAGTCGATCCGCACATCGGTTTCGACGTCGCTGCCACGCTGCCCGCGTTGCGGGCCCGCCGCACCGCCGCCCCGGCGGCCGAACAGGTTGCCGAGCATGTCGCCCAACCCGCCGAAACCACCCGCCTGACCACCGGCACCGCCGCCCTGGCCGAAGATGTCGCCCAGGTCGAATCCGCCCGCGCCGCCGGGACCACCGGGGCCACCTGGCCCGGGGCCTCCGCCGGGGAAGCCGCCGAACCCGCCACCGGTACGGCCGGAGCCGAACACTGCGCGAGCCTCGTCGTACTCCTTGCGCTTGTCCGGATCGGACAGCACACCGTAGGCCTCCGAGACGGCCTTGAACTTCTTCTCCGCCTCGGCGTTGCCCGGGTTGGCGTCGGGATGGTTCTCCCGAGCCAGCTTCCGGTAGGCCTTCTTGATCTCGTCCGTGGAAGCGTCGGAGGAGACGCCCAGCTCACGGTAGAAGTCCTTGTCGAGCCACTCCCGAGCGCTCATCGGGCGTCTCCTCCTTTCCGCTTGTCGTCAGTTCCGCTGCTCATTGCCGTCGATGGGGAGTTCACCTTCGACCGGCGGGTCGATCGGCGTCTCCGCATCAGTTGCCTGCCCGCCCTGGTCGGCGGGCGCCTCGCCGGGCTCGTGGTCCGTGACGGCCACGAGCGCCGCCCGCAGCACACGGTCGCCGAACCGGTAGCCGCGCCGCAGCACGGTCGTCACGGTCGGGCCGGACACGTCGGGCGACGTGTCGTGCTGCACCGCTTCGTGCACGCTCGGGTCGAACTCGTCGCCCTCGGCGCCGAACGGCTCGAGACCGGCCTTCTCCAGCGCCTCGACCAGCTTGTCGGCCACCGACTTGAACGCGCCGGTCAGGTCGCCGTGCTGGGCGGCGCGCTCGACGTCGTCCAGCAGCGGCAGCAGGTCACCCGCCAGCGAAGCCTTGCCGGAGGCCGCGAGCTGCTCACGTTCCTTGTCGGCACGCCGCCGGTAGTTGGCGTACTCGGCCTGGAGACGCTGCAGATCCGCGGTGCGTTCCTCCAGCTGCTTGGCCAGGTCCGACTGGGCGTCCGACTCGGCCTGCCCGGCCTCGCCGGCCGCCCCGCCGACCTCCGTGCCCGCGAGTTCGCCCGCGGGTACCTCGACCGCCTCGCCGTCCTCGGGAGCGCGCAGGTCGCCCGACTCCGGGTCGACCTTGCGACGGTCCCGAACGACGACCGGCTCCTGCTCTTCCCGGGCTTCGGTCTCGTCCCGCTCTGTCACTTCTTGTCGTCCTCGTCGACGATCTCGGCGTCCACGACGTCGTCGTCGGCCTTGGCGGACCCGGCGTCACCGGCACCCGCGGCGCCCGCGGCACCGGCGTCGGCACCGGCCGCGCCCTCGGCGTCCGAGTTGGCGTACAGCGCCTGGCCCAGCTCCTGCGAGACCGTGTTCAGGTTCTCGACGGACTCCTTGACCTTGGCGATGTCGTCGCCCTTGAGGGCCTCGTTGGTCTCCTCGATGGCCGACTTGACCTTGGTCTTGAGCTCGTCCGGCAACTTGTCCTCGTTGTCGGTCACGAACTTCTCGGTCTGGTAGGAGAGCGTCTCCGCCTGGTTGCGGGTCTCCGCCTCCTCGCGACGCCGCTGGTCCTCCTCGGCGTGCGCCTCGGCGTCCTTGACCATCTGGTCGATGTCCTCCTGCGGCAGCGCGGAGCCACCGGTGATGGTCATCGACTGCTCCTTGTTGGTGCCCAGGTCCTTCGCCGTGACGTGCACGATGCCGTTGGCGTCGATGTCGAAGGAGACCTCGATCTGCGGCACGCCGCGCGGCGCGGGCGGCAGACCCGTCAGCTCGAACATGCCGAGCTTCTTGTTGTGGGCGGCGATCTCGCGCTCACCCTGGAACACCTGGATCTGCACCGACGGCTGGTTGTCGTCGGCCGTCGAGAAGATCTCGGAACGCTTGGTCGGGATCGTCGTGTTGCGCTCGATGAGCTTGGTGAACACGCCGCCCTTCGTCTCGATGCCCAGCGACAGCGGCGTGACGTCCAGCAGCAGGACGTCCTTGACCTCGCCCTTGAGCACACCGGCCTGCAGACCGGCGCCGACGGCGACGACCTCGTCCGGGTTGACGCCCTTGTTCGGCTCCTTGCCGCCGGTCAGTTCCGTGACCAGCTCGGTCACGGCCGGCATGCGCGTGGAACCGCCGACGAGCACGACGTGGTCGATCTCGCCGACCGAGATGCCCGCGTCACGCACCACGTTGTTGAACGGGTTGCGCGCACGCTCCAGCAGGTCGGAGGTGATGCGCTGGAACTCGGCACGCGAGAGGGTCTCGTCGAGGAACAGCGGGTTCTTGTCCGCGTCCACCGTGATGTACGGCAGGTTGATGCTGGCGGTGGACGAGCTGGAGAGCTCGATCTTCGCCTTCTCCGCGGCCTCCTTGATGCGCTGGAGGGCCATGCGGTCCTTGGTCAGGTCGATGCCGTTGGACGACTTGAACTTGTCGACCAGCCAGTCGACGATGCGCTCGTCCCAGTCGTCACCACCGAGGTGGTTGTCACCACTGGTGGCACGGACCTCGACGACACCCTCGCCGATCTCCAGCAGCGACACGTCGAACGTACCGCCACCGAGGTCGAAGACCAGGATGGTCTGTTCCTTCTCGCCCTTGTCGAGGCCGTACGCCAGCGCGGCCGCGGTCGGCTCGTTGACGATGCGCAGGACGTTCAGTCCCGCGATCTGGCCGGCCTCCTTCGTGGCCTGGCGCTGGGCGTCCTCGAAGTACGCCGGGACGGTGATGACCGCGTCGGTCACCTCGTCGCCCAGGTAGGACTCGGCGTCGCGCTTGAGCTTCATCAGCACGCGCGCGCTGATCTCCTGGGCGGTGTAAGCCTTGTCGTCGACCTCGGTCTTCCAGTCGGTGCCCATGTGCCGCTTGACCGACCGGATCGTCCTGTCGACGTTGGTGACGGCCTGGTTCTTCGCGGGCTGACCCGTGAGCACTTCGCCGTTCTTGGCGAAGGCGACGATGGACGGGGTGGTACGCGCCCCTTCCGAGTTGGCGATGACCGTCGGCTCACCGCCCTCGAGCACGGAAACGACCGAGTTCGTCGTACCAAGGTCGATGCCGACCGCTCGCGCCATGTGTCTTTCCCTCCTACTGATCCTGTGGACACCCCACCGGCCCGGCGCACCGGGCGGCTCGGCGGATCACCGAGACCTGAGCGGGGCTCACTCAAGTTCTAACGCTACCGGCCGAGTGTCGTCAAACGAGACTTGAGTGACGGCTGCTCAACCTTTCTGCCAGGGTAACGTCCGACCTGCGACGTTTGTTCCCGCGGCGGCTACGGACCGACAGGTCGAGACCACGCGTGTCCTTCTCCGGCCTGCCGACCTCCGGGTACCCCGAAACCTGCGCCGCCATGACGCAAGCCGCGGATTCGACGGGCACCACATCTACCGGGGCTCGACCAGCACGTCGCCGCTGTTGGTGGACAGGTCGAGCACCCGGTCGGCGTTCGGGCTGACGGTCACGCCGATGTCACGGTCGCCGCTGTTCGAATCGCCGAGGACCTCGTACTCGCCGTCGGGCACGGTCAGCCGGACGTCGCCGCTGTTGAGGTCGGCCGTGACCCGTCGCGGATCGGCCACCTCCAGCTCGACGGAACCGGAGTTGCCGTCGACGTCGACCGAGCCCCGGGCCGAGCCGCGCACGTCGCCACTGTTCATCTCGACGTGCACATCGCCGACCCCGTCCACCGTGAGCGTGGCCGAGTTGAACTCCCCGTCGACCGCCACCCGACTCGGCACCGTCACCTCGTAGTTCACCGAGCAGAACCAGTCGCAGTCGCCCAGTTCCAGCGTCGAACCGTCGACCTCGTACGTCTCGCCGGGTTCGGCGAACAGGCGCTGCACCGACTGTCGCACGGTCGTGCGCTGCGCGTTCTCGTCCACCCGGATGTCGACGTCCCCGGAGCCGAGGTCGAGCCGGATCCGTTCGACGTCGGCGTCCACGATGCCGGTCCGCTCCTCCGACGTCGGCCACAGCCACCCCGTGCCGACGCCGACGCCCGCCACCACGAACACCGCACCACCGACCGCCAGCACCGACCTGCGCGACACGTCACTCCCTCCGCTCCCGCCTGCCACGCCGACGCTAGGCGTGACCGGCCCACGGGGATATCGGGGACCCCCCTGGTTTTCCCCGATCCGACACCCCGAGGAGCCCGCGCCGCGCATCCCCGCCCCTCGAACCACGCCGCCGGGCCGCGTCGCCCGGGCGCCGCCGGGCCGCGCCGTCCGGGCCGCGCTGACGCGCCGTGCCCGGCTGCCTACGCTGGGGCCGGGTCGCAGCGATGCACCCGCCGACGTTCCCCCATGGGCACCTTGGTTGCACTCACCGCCACCAAAGTGCCCTTGGAGGCTCTGTCTCCAGCCGACTCAGTGCCACCCGACCACGAGGAGCGTGAGATGGCCGACGCGCCGTTCAACTTCAACCCCTACGACTTCCTGCCGCAGGTGCCGAGCTTCGACGTGCGCAGCGACGACGTGACCGACGGCCAGGCGCTGCCCACCCCGCAGCTGTCCGGCCTGTTCGGCGCGGGCGGCGAGGACACCTCGCCTCACCTGGCGTGGTCCGGCTTCCCCGACGGCACCAAGAGCTTCGTCGTGACCTGCTACGACCCGGACGCGCCGACCGTCAGCGGGTTCTGGCACTGGGCGGTGTTCAACATCCCCGCCTCCGTCACGGAGCTGCCCACGGACGCCGGGAATCCGAGCGGGGCGAACCTGCCCGAAGGCGCGAAGATGCTCACCACCGACGGCGGTGTGCGCCAGTACCTCGGCGCCGCGCCGCCTCCCGGGCACGGGCCGCACCGCTACATCTTCGTGGTGCACGCGCTGGACGTCGAGTCGCTCGACATCCCCGACGAGTCCCGGCCCGCGTTCCTGCAGTTCAACATGTTCGGCCACACGCTGGGCCGCGCAACCCTCACGGGCCTTCACGAGAACAAGGGCTGACACCGTAGTCCCGCGCCCCGGGGACGCGTGTTGCGTTCCCGGGGCCTCGTGTCGCGGATCCCGGGGCGCGTGTTGCGTTCCTGAGTGACCGTGTTGCGCTTCAAGGGGCGCGTGTTGCGTCCTCCGGGGCCATGACTCGCATCACGTGTCCTGCACGCGGCACCACGTGTCCTGCATTCGGTGTTCTACGGCGGAGCACGGCACGGCGTCCGGAACCCGCAACACGGTCCCCTGAACCCGCAACACGGCGTCCGGGATCTGCAACACGGGCCCCAGGAACGCAACACGGTCCCCGGGATCCGCAACACGGCGCCCTGAACCTGCAACACGATCCCCCGGATCCGCAACACGGCGTCTTGAGTGCAGGGCACGCGGGCGGGTCACCTCGGGTTGAGCAGGTAGTCGACGACCGGGCGGAGTTCCTCCTCGCCTGGGGGTTCGTCGTCGATGAGGCCCTGGATCAGCAGACCGTCGATGCCGGCGAGGAACACGCGGAAGGCGACCTCGTCGTCGTGGCGCACCATCGACGTGAGCACGTCGAGCCACCGTCGGGCCGCCGGGCGCAGTTCGGGCTTGCGCGCGGCCAGGAGATACAGCTCGTACTCGGCCATCGTCCGCCCGCGCTTCGGGCCGAGCGCCTCCGCCAGCAGCTTGGCGATCTCCTCCGCGCCACGCCCACGACCGTGTGAGCGTGCCCGGTCGATCATCCAGTACACCTCGGTGGCCATGTCCCGCGCGCAGTCGATCAGCGTCGCCACGAGCAGGTCGTCGAGGGTGGCGAAGTGGTACGTCGTCGACGTCGTCGGCACGCCCGCCTCCGCCGCCACCGTGCGGTGCGTGACCCCGGCGACGCCGTCGCGTTCGATCACGCGCAGGGTCGCCTCGATGATCTCCGTGCGCCGCTTCTCTCCCCGCGCTTTGCGGCCGTCGACCTGCCGTTTCACGCGGCGCGCCCCGCTTCGAGCAGCACCACCCCGCCGATGACCAGCGCCAATCCGGCGATCATGGTCGGGTTCATCGGTTCTCCGAGGAACGCCGATCCGATGAGCGCCACGAGCGCGACACCCGCGGCCGCCCAGATCGCGTACGCGACCCCGACCGGCATACCGTGTTTCAGCGCCTGCCCCAGCAGCACGAACGCCGTGCCGTACCCGACGACCACGGCGATCGAGGGCAGCAGCTTGGAGAAACCCTCCGACAACTTCAACGACACGGTGCCGGTGACCTCGGCGACGATCGCTCCTGCGATCAACAGATATGCACCCACTCTTGTGAAGATACCTGAACGTTCGTCCCATAATTAGCGAGGTTTCTGCCACATCAGTGGGACTCGGGCATCGCTCATCCGTTACTCCTCAGTAGGACCTGAACGAAGAAGCGATACCCTCCCGACACCCACCACGAAGACCGAACCGAAAGGCCCGATCATGGGTGCACTGCAGATCACGCTCGGCGTGATCGGCGTTGCCGTCAGCATTGTCGCTTGGGGTGTGTTCGTCGCCGCCGTCGTCCGGCAGGTGCGCATCATCCGACTCGGGCAGCCGGACGGCACGCGCTACGGACCGTTCCTCCCGCGCCTGAAGACGCTGATCAAGGAGTTCGCCGCCCACACGCGGATGAACAAGTTCCGCAACGTCGGGCCATGGCACTGGCTGGTGATGTGGGGCTTCCTGCTCGGCTCGCTCGCCCTGTTCGAGGCCTACGGCGAGATCTTCGACCCGCACTTCGCGTGGCCGATCATCGGCCACTGGGCTCCGTGGCAGCTGCTGCTCGAACTGCTGGGCATCGGCACCGTGGTCGGTGGTGTCGCGCTGGCGATCATCCGTCAGGCCAACCACCCGCGCCGCGCCGACCGGCAGTCCCGGTTCCAGGGGTCGGACTTCGCGGCCGCCTACTTCGTGGAAGCCGTGGTGGTCATCGAGGGTCTCGGCATCCTCGGCGTCAAGGCGTTCAAGATCTCCAGCGGCATCGAGGACCCGGCTCTGTGGTCCAGCTTCGTGACCCAGCCGCTCGCGCAGATCCTGCCGAGCGCCACCGCGGCCGTGTCGATCATGGCGCTGATCAAGCTGCTGTCGGGCATGATCTGGCTGGTCGTGGTCGGCCGGAACCTCACGATGGGTGTCGCCTGGCACCGGTTCAGCGCGTTCTTCAACATCTACTTCAAGCGCGAGGACGACGGCGGCGTCGCGCTGGGCAAGCTCAAGCCGATGATGTCGGACGGCAAGCCGCTCGACTTCGAGGAGGCCGACCCGGAGAAGGACGTCTTCGGTGCGGGCCAGGTCGAGGACTTCAGCTGGAAGGGCTGGCTGGACTTCTCGACGTGCACCGAGTGCGGCCGCTGCCAGTCGCAATGCCCGGCGTGGAACACGGGTAAGCCCCTGTCGCCGAAGATGCTGATCACGCAGCTGCGCGACCACGCCTACGCCAAGGCGCCGTACCTGATGGCGGGCGGCAAGAAGGACATGGCAGGCGACGAGATCGGCCTGACCGGCGACGACCCGCACGCGGGCATCGACGTGCTGGCGCTGGCCGAGTCCGAGCGCGCGCTCGTGGGCGACGCCGAGGCGAACGGCGTCATCGACCCGGACATGCTGTGGTCGTGCACCAACTGCGGTGCGTGCGTCGAGCAGTGCCCTGTCGACATCGAGCACGTCGACCACATCGTCGACATGCGCCGTTACCAGGTCATGATCGAGTCGAACTTCCCGACCGAGCTGAACTCGCTGTTCAAGAACTTGGAGAACAAGGGCAACCCGTGGGGCCAGAACGCCAAGGACCGCATGGCCTGGGCCGAGGACCTCGACTTCGAGGTGCCCGTGTTCGACGGCGAGTTCAGCGAGGACACCGAGTACCTGTTCTGGGTCGGCTGCGCCGGTGCGTTCGAGGACCGCGCCAAGAAGACGACGCGTGCGGTGGCCGAACTGCTGCACATGGCCGACGTCAAGTACACCGTGCTCGGACCGGAGGAGACCTGCACCGGTGACCCGGCTCGCCGCGCAGGCAACGAGTTCGTGTTCCAGATGCTGGCGCAGCAGAACGTCGAGGTGCTGAACTCGGTGTTCGAGGATGTCGAGCCGGAGAAGCGCAAGATCGTCGTCACGTGTGCGCACTGCTTCAACACGCTCGCCAACGAGTACCCGGATCTCGGCGGCAACTACGAGGTCGTGCACCACACGCAGCTGCTCAACCGCCTCGTGCGCGAGAAGCGGCTGACGCCGATGGCCCCGGTCGCGCAGGACATCACGTACCACGACCCGTGCTTCCTCGGCCGCCACAACCAGGTGTACGAGGCGCCGCGTGAGCTCGCGGACGCCGCGGGCGCGAACCTGCGCGAGATGCCGCGGCACGGCGACCGCTCCATGTGCTGCGGTGCCGGTGGTGCGCGCATGTGGATGGAAGAGCAGATCGGCAAGCGGATCAACGTCGAGCGCGTCGACGAGGCGCTCGGCACCGCACCGTCGAAGATCGCGACGGGCTGCCCGTTCTGCCGCGTCATGCTCAACGACGGCGTCACCTCGCGGCAGAGCGACGGCAAGGCCAGCGAGGATCTTGAGGTCGTCGACGTGTCGCAGCTGCTGCTGTCGGCGGTCAAGCGGGGTTCGGACAAGGAGCCGGTCACGGTGGGCGCGTCCGACACCGAAGCCGGCGGTGAGGCCGAGGCGGACGGCAAGGCCGACACCGCGGCCGGTCCGGCAGGTGCGAACGAGGCCGGCGCGCCTCGGTCGGCCGAGGATTCCTGACCCGGACGAGTAGCTCAGGCGGGCGCCGCATCGGACCTCCGGTGCGGCGCCCGCTGCTGTTTCGGCATCGACCCAGCTTGTTTACACGGGTGAAATACACAACCCCGTCCGGTTCTCCACAATCCTCGTCAGGCCACGCGGCGCAGCGTCGCAGGCCCTCCGGGGTCGTACCCGGCGACGAGACGGCCGCACGGCGTGCGAGGCGAGGGCGTGGGTATGGGTACCTCGAAGGAACCAGCGAGACCGGAGTCGCGCGAGGACGCCGTCGGCCGCTCGGGTGCGCGCTTCCCCTCGGAACGGCAGCGCGAACGGCTCGGCGCGGAACCGGAGTTCGAGGAGGAACCCTCCGAGCCGGCCGAGGCCACCGACCTGCCGGTGCGGTCCGGTGCGCGCTTCCCGTCGGCGAAGGCGCTGGAGCGCATCGAGCGTGCCGAGCGGAAGGCGGCGGAGAAGGAGGCCGCCAAACGAGCCGGGAACCGCGGCTCGCCCGAGACCGAACCGGAACGGGCGCGGAAGAAGAGCCGGTCGCGGGTCGGCGGGTCGGGCGCGCGGTTCCCGTCGGCCTCGGCGTTGGAGCGGTACGGTGACGCGGAGCCGGGCGAGGCCGGCGAGACCGCGAGTACACGCGAAGCGGCGGGCGCGGGCCGTTCGGAGGACCCGGGCGAGGCGGCGACCGTGCCCACCATGGCGCACGTGGAGGTCACCGGCCCCCGGCAGGCCGCGCCCGCCGATGAACGCCCCTCCGAACGCGCCGTCCCAGCGATCGACACCCCCGGCGGCAACCACGAGTACGCCGACGAGCTCTACGACCCGCTCGAGGAGAACCGCCTGCGGGTGCGGCCGTACGTGATCACCCGCGGCCGCACCGAGGCACGCGACGACCTGGCGATCGAAACGCTCGTCACGGTCAACCCGGCGGGACCGTGGGCGCGAGACGGGAACAACGCCGATTACCAGGCGGTGCGCCGGCTGTGCGTCGAGCCGCGGTCGGTCGCGGAGATCGCGGCGCTACTGGCCGTGCCGCTCGGTGTCGCGCGGGTCCTGCTCAGCGACCTGCTCGGGGCGGATCTGGTGCACGTCCACACGGCGTCGGCCCCGGACGAGACGGGCAGGCCGGATTTCGCGCTCATGCAACGTGTGCTGGCGGGCCTGCACCGATTGTGACCGCGGCGCCTGTCGGGACCGCGGCAGCGGCTGTGCTCGCACCGTCCGTGGCCGCGGGCGGGAAGGGGCCGGCCGTACCCACCCGCCGGCCCCTTCCCTGTCCTCAGGCGCGACCCAGTCGCAGCAGGACCGACTCGCCCGGAGCGTCGTCGAGCCCGTCGTTGTCGACGGCGCCGACGAGGCGGCGGTCGGCGGTCACGGCGAGACCTTCCGGCTTGTCGGCCACGGCGCCGCCGCCCGCTTCGAGCGCGGGCAGCAGGTCCCGCGAGAGCCGCTTGCGCAGCACCGGTTTCGCTTCCCCGGCGGGCGCGGGATCGACCGTCGAGACGTCGATCTCGTAGACCTTCTTCGTCTGCGCGTTCTCGCCGCGCTGGTTGTCGCGTTCGAGCACGAGCAGACGACCGTCGCCGAGCGCGGTCAGCTCGGACACGCCGATCCAGCCGTTCTCCGGCGCGTCGTCGAGCGGGTAGGCCGCGAACGACCACTTCCCGGTCGAGGGCGTGTAGCGGGCGAGCGTGGTGCGTCCCGGTTCGTTGTCGGCCCACTCCCGCTGCACGGCGACCCACACGTGGTCGCCCGTCACGGCGACGCCTTCGAAGCCGTACCGCTCGGCTCCGCCTGCAATGGCGTCGGGCAGCGCGATCTCACGGCGCACCTCGCCGCCGGAGTCGACGTCGACGAGCAGGTTGCGCACCCCGTCGGCAGGCTTGCCCTCGGTGGCGAGCCAGTAACCGCCGTCCTCGCGGGTGGCGATGCCCTCGACGTCGTAGGACGCCGCCTCGCCGTCGCGCGTGACCGGCAGTTCGCCGGTCACCCTGGCCGGATGCGACGCGGTGTCGACGCTGAGCACGCGGCTCGGCGTGTACGCGTCGTCGGTGACGGCCACGACCTCGCCGGGCTCACCGGGGACGCCGGAAAGCCCCGACAACGCGCCGAACCCGATGCCGTCGGAGACGATCGACGGGGCGCCCCGGTTGTGCTTCAGCGACGCGGCGAGCGGCTTGCGCGTCAGCTGGTACCGGCTGAGCGAGGAACGCATGTTGTCCTCGGCGTCGTCCTCCTCGGCCGAGACGACGAGTCCGCCGCGCTGCGGCACGGGCAGCACGCCCTCGGGCGCGACGCCGGTGGGCAGACCCTGCACCAGCTTCGGGCTGCGCGGATCGTCCACGTTGTACACGGCGACGAGGTTGGCACGTTCGAGCGCGACGAAGGCGTAGCGGTGCTTGCCGTACGTGGCGACGGCCAGTCCCTCCGGTTCGACACCCTTGTTCTCGGCGCGGTGCTCCGGGTACTGGCCGTAGGAGATGGCGAGTTGCTCCAGTTCGGCACCCGAGCTGTACACGACGTCGCCGGTGCGGGCGTCGAACGCGGTCCACGTGCGGGTGCCGCCCTCGTAGTCGCCTTCGTCGGCGGTCGCGAGGGTGTCGTCGTCGAGCCATCCGACCGAGTCGGGTTCGCGGGGCGCCGTAACGGTGCCGTCGCGCTCGATGCGGGAGTTCTCGGTGGTGTCGACGTCGCGCACGGTCGCCGTGCCCGCGGTGAAGTCGCTGCGCACGTCGCCGGTCTCGAGGTCGACGACGGCGATGTGGTTGTTCTCCTGCAACGTCACGGCGACCTCGCCGCGCCCGTTGATCGAGACGTACTCGGGCTCGGGGTCGCTCGGCGCGACGTCGGCGAGGCCGGTCAGGTCGGTCTTGTGCACCTGCCAGTCCGCGGGCGAGCCGTCGAGGTCGACGATGTCGAGGAACCCGGCGGGCTGCTGCGGGATGGCGCCGTCATCGAGATCCTCGTCGCGCTCGTTCTCGATGGCGACGGCGGCGTGGCGGCCGTCGTGGGAGATGTCGATCGCGTCGGGTTGACCGCCGAGGTCGTGGCTCGCGACGACGGTCCGCGTGTCGAGGTCGACGACCTGGAGTACGCCGGACGGTTCCGTGTAGCTCTCCGACGTGTTCACGGCGACGAGTGCGAACCCGCCGACGATGTCGACGGACGTGGGCTCGCCGGGCATGTCGAGGGTGCCCGCCGGTTCGACGGAGCTGCGCCTTGCGAGCTTCGCGAAGCCGATGCGCTCGCCGGGCGAATCCGTGTACACGACGGTCCGGCCGTCGGGGGTGACGGCCGAGATCTCGGCGGCCGTCTCCTCGTCGGGCGACGAGTTCTCGTGGACGGGCATCGTCGCCGTGCGGACGAAGTGCTCACCGGGGTGGGACGGGACGCCGGTGGCGGGCGAGGTGTCCGGGCGGGCGGGGCTGTCCGAGGCGGGGCTCGCGACGGCCGTCGGGGCCAACGTGGCCGTCAGCGCCGTGGCGGCCGCACAGGCGAGGAGTCGGTTTCTGTTTCGCACCCGAGCTTTGTAGCCCGTTCGGGTGTTGTCGGGCTGAACACGACGCGAACGCCGCATACCGATGTCCGTGATCGCCCCGGCGCCCGGCCTGTCCGTGATCGTCGGTCTTGCCTCAAGCTGTGAATGGTGGTTCACTATTTCGCATGGTGTACCGCCGCACCCCGAGGATCCAGGCACGCATGGACTCGCAGCGTGCCGCGATCCTCGACGCCGCCGTCGAACTGCTGGCCACACGCGGCTACGCGGGTTGTTCGGTGGCCGCGGTCGCCGACGGCGCGGGCGTCGCCACCGGCAGCGTGTACCGGTACTTCGGCAGCAAGGCGGAGCTGGTCGTGGAGGTGTTCCGGCAGCTGGTGACGCGCGAGGTCGAGGCCGTCGAGCGCGCGGCGCAGCAGCCGGGTTCGACGGGCGAGCGCGTCGTCGCCGTCGTCGACACGTTCGCCGCACGCGCACTCAAGGCGCCGCGGCTGGCGTACGCACTGCTCGCGGAACCGGTCGACGCTCCGGTCGAGGCCGAACGCATCGTGTTCCGCCGCGCGTTCCGCGACGTCATCGCGGCCCGGATCGGCGAGGGCGTGCGCGACGGCACGCTGCCGCCGCAACAGGCCCCGCTGACCGCCGCCGCGATCGTCGGCGCCGTCGCCGAGGTCATGATCGGACCGCTGACCTCGGGCGGCGAGGACGCGGTCGACGAACTGTCCACCTTCACCCTGCGATCCCTAGGAGCCTTCGATGCCGGCAACCCATGACGTGACGAACCAGGTGCCGCAGTTGACCGGCCACGACGTCGCCGACGACCCGACGCTGCTGGCCGCGCTGACACGCGAGGGTGCGGACTGGGCGGCCGACGAGGTGCACGAACTCGGCGCGCTCGCGGGCAGCGAACGCGTGCAGGAGTGGGGCAGGCTGGCGAACGAGAACCCGCCGGCGCTGCGCACCCACGACCGGGTGGGCCACCGCATCGACGAGGTGGAGTTCCACCCGCACTGGCACGACCTGATGGACGTCGCCGTCTCCCACGGACTGCACGCCGCACCGTGGCGGGACTCGCGGCCCGGCGCGCACGTGGCGCGGGCGGCGAAGTTCTACGTGTGGAGCCAGAACGAGGCGGGCCACACGTGCCCGATCTCGATGACGTACTCGGCCGTGCCGACGTTGCGGCACAGCCCCGAGCTCGCCGACGTCTACGAACCGCTGCTCGCGGCCCGCGAATACGACTACGGCCTGCGCGTGCCGACGGGTAAACGCGGCCTCATCGCGGGCATGTCGATGACCGAGAAGCAGGGCGGCTCGGACGTGCGCGCCAACACGACGACCGCGACCCCGGCCGGCGACGGCACGTACGCGCTGACGGGGCACAAATGGTTCACGTCGGCACCGATGTCGGACGTGTTCCTGACGCTCGCGCAGACCCCGGGCGGGCTGTCGTGTTTCCTGCTGCCGCGCGTGCTGCCGGACGGTTCGCGCAACGCCATCCACCTGCAGCGACTCAAGGACAAGCTGGGCAACAAGTCGAACGCGTCGGCCGAGATCGAGTACGACGGTGCGATCGGCTGGCTGGTCGGCGAGGAGGGCCGCGGGGTCCGCACGATCATCGAGATGGTGTCGAACACGCGGCTGGACTGCGTCATCGGCGGGGCCGCGGGGATGCGTTACGGCACGGTACGAGCGGCGCACCACGCGCGGCACCGGTCGACGTTCGGCACCCGGCTGGCCGACCACCCGGCGATGGCGAACGTGCTGGCGGATCTGGCCGTCGAGTCGGAGGCGGCGACGCTCGTGGCGATGCGCCTGGCCGGTGCGAGCGACCGCGCGGCGGCCGACGACGGTGAGGCGGCGTTCCGGCGGCTGGCACTGGCGGTGACGAAGTACTGGGTGTGCAAACGGGCGCCCGCACATGCGGCCGAGGCGCTGGAATGCCTGGGCGGCAACGGTTACGTCGAGGAGTCGGGCATGCCGCGACTGTTCCGTGAGTCGCCGTTGTCGTCGATCTGGGAGGGTTCGGGCAACGTCGCGGCGCTGGACACGTTGCGTGCCATGGCGAAGCAGCCGGACTCGGTGGAGGCGCTGGTCGCCGAGCTCGACGCGGCGTCCGGTGTGGACGGACGACTGGACGAGGCGATCGCCGGGGTGCGCAAGGAGCTCGCCGATCTATCCGATGTGGAGTATCGCGCGCGGAGGCTGGTGGAGCGGCTCGCGCTGGTGTTGCAGGGTTCGCTGCTGGTGCGCCACGGCGACGAGGCGGTCGCCGACGCGTTCTGCGCCTCGCGATTGGCGGGCGACTGGGGCGCGGCCTTCGGCACCCTGCCCACGGGTGTCGACACGACCCGCATCCTCACCCGCATCACCCCGACCGAGTGACACCCGTCCGGGTGGGCAGCCTGTGCCCCAAGGGCGCAAAGCCGCCTACCTGCTGAACACGGTCAGTAGCCGAGGTCGAGGGTCCAGTACCAGCCGTTCTCGTTGAGGCCGACGCCGAGGGCGGTGACGTCGCAGTCGGTGATGTTGGCGCTGTGGGCGTCCTGCGCCATCCAGTTGTCGACGACGGCGCGCGCCGACGTCACGCCCATCGCGAGGTTCTCGGCCGCGGGGTCGTCGTAGCCGTGCGATTCGACGCGCTCCTCGAAGGACGTGCCGTCGGAGGACTCGTGCGACAGCCTGCCCTGCCGGGACATGTCGTCGCTGTGCGCCTGCGCGGATTCGTCGAGTTCCGGGGCGACGCTGACGGGGGAGCAGCCCGCGAGGACGCGTTCCTCGTTGACGTACCTGGCGAGCTCCTCGAGTGGCTGGTCGGTGCGGTTGCCGCTGGTCGTCGTGGGGGCGGTCGTCGGCGAGGCGCTGTCGGAGCCGGACGTCGGCGCACTCGTGGTCGGTGTGGGCGAGTCCTCGGACCGGGTGGTCGTCGGCTGCTGCGACGACGTGCGGCTCGGTGCGGGATCGACGGTCGTCGTGGTGGGGGACCCACCGGGCAGCGAGACCGACGACGTCGCGGGGGCGGGGCTCGCGGACCCCGCGGCGCCGGGGCCGCCCGGGTGTCCCGGAGAACCGGTGGACGACGGCTCGGGCGGTTGCCGTTCCAGACCACTGTGCGGACCGGCGACCTGCGCGGTGTCCGTTGAGTCCGGTTCGAACCACAGCAGGTGACCGCCCACCGCACCCGCGACTCCGACGAGCACGCTGAGCGTCACCAGCGCTGCGCGGTATCGAGGGGTCGGGGTAGCCACGACCGGGCAAGCTACCACCAACGAGTGACTTGGCGAACCGTTCTGTGAGACGGATCAGCCACGCGTCACCGCCGCGGCGCGCCGGCCTCGCGTGAGGTCTCGACCTTCAGCGGGCGGTGTCGACGCGGTCGAAGTTGCGGTACGCGCGGCTCGGCGTCGGCCCGCGCTGCCCCTGGTACTTGGAACCTGCCTCGCTGGAGCCGTAGGGGTGTTCGGCGGAGCTGGTGAGCCGGAACAGGCACAGCTGGCCGATCTTCATTCCCGGCCACAGGGTGATCGGCAGGTTGGCGACGTTCGACAGTTCGAGCGTGATGTGGCCGTCGAACCCGGGGTCGATGAACCCGGCGGTCGAGTGCGTCAACAGGCCGAGCCTGCCGAGTGACGACTTGCCTTCGAGGCGGCCCGCGAGGTCGTCGGGCAGGCTGAAGATCTCGAACGTCGAGCCGAGGACGAACTCGCCGGGGTGCAGGACGAACGGCTCGCCGTCGGTCTTCTCGACCATCGAGGTGAGTTCGTCCTGCTGCAACGACGGGTCGATGTGCGTGTACTTCGTGTTGTCGAAGACACGGAAGAATCGGTCGAGGCGCACGTCGATGCTCGACGGTTGGAGCATCTGCGGCCCGTACGGTTCGACGGCGAGGCGGCCTGCGTCGAGCTCCTTGCGGAGGTCGCGGTCACTGAGCAGCACGGACCCCACCCTATCGCCGCGCTGTTCAGGCCGCGGTGCGCATGTGCCGTGCGTAGGTGCGGTCGATGCGGAACACCGAGCCGAGCCTGCGCCGGTACTGGGCGCGGCCGAGCTCGCCGATGCGTTCCTGTACCGCTGTCGCGCCGGGCAGGACGCGTCGCACGCTCTCGGCCGCGAAGTTGGCGGCCGCGCCCGCGAGCACGGCTCCCTGTGCGATCGGGTCGTTCGGCAGGCCGAGGAAGTCGGAGTTGGCCTTGCCGAGTACGAGCCTGCTGACCGAGCCGTGCAGCCGTACCGAGAGCTGGGCGAGCACGGTGCCGAGGGCGCCGCGTCCCTCGCCGACGCCTTCGTGCGCGGCGAGCAGTGCCGCGGCGAGGCGCTTGGAGTCGTCGTCGGGGATGAATTCGCTGGTGGCGAGCAGCCAGAGCAGGCGCCACGAGTCGTCCTCGGTGGCGGGGAGGAGTTCGTCGTCGACACCCATGAGCCAGCCGACGTAGCGCCACAGGTGGTGGATGTCGGCACGTTCGTCGTCGGTGTAGCGGACACCGAGCAGCTGCATACCCAGGACGTAGACCAGGGAGAACAGCAGGAGCGTGCCGACGGTCTGGATCTGGTTGACGGGCCGGTCCCAGGCGTCGTAGTCCCAGTCGGGGCGGCGGTTCATGGCGGCGCGCACGTGCGCGTGGACGAGTCGGACGCGGAGCGCGGAGGCGTAGCCGTGTTCGTGGGTGCGTAGCGCGCCGGGGGTGGTGACGTCGAGCCACCAGTGCGTGGTTTCGACGAGCCGTTTCGGTGCCATGTCCTCGATGAGCGCACCGGTGCCGACCAGGGGTTTCGTCGCCCTGGACGACAGGTAGCCGCCCATGAGCGCCATGTCGCCGAGGGGGAAGAGGCCGAGCAGGCCGGTGCGGACGATGGCGCGGGCGCCGGCGTCGATGCGGGCGTGGTCGACCCAGTACGGCGTGGCTTCCACCTGGCGGAAGAACGCGGCCAGTTCGGCGGGCGGGTCCGGGACGGCGTCGATGCCGTCGGCGAGCGCACGTTCGAAGAGGGCGCGACCCTCGCCGTCGGGGAGGCGTTCGATCAGGGCGACGAGGTCGTCGGCGAGCGGGTCGGCCGTCTGGGCGTACTCGCGGAAGGCGTCGAGCTGACGCCGGGTGCCGCGGACGTCACCGGGTGCGTACAGCCGCGTTGCCAGGCGGAACCCGCCGGTGCGCAGGAACTCGGGCTCGGGCAGTCGCTCGTCGATGCTCATCGCATGCTCCTTCGCACGACCCCGTTCAGGTGATGACAACAAGTGTTGTCACTTGTGGCCGTGAACGTCAAGCGGCGAGATGAACCGGGGGTGGGGATGACGATCCGCGCGGACGTTGTAAGATCGGTCGGCAACAGGCGGATGTAGTTCAATGGTAGAACATCAGCTTCCCAAGCTGAGAACGCGGGTTCGATTCCCGTCATCCGCTCCACGTGGAAACCCCCAGGTCACACACCGTCTGATGTGGACCTGGGGGTTTCTGCTTTCTTGATCGACAAGGCCAGCGTGCCATTAACGTGCCATTAGCCGACCGGGGCCGGCTGGCCGGCCCCACCGTCGCCCGGCTCGTCATCGTCTCCGCCACGCCGTTCGCGGTATTCCTCGACAAGCCCCGAGAGCTGATCGGCGATCCGCTGGCCGGCCTCATCCGTGGCCCGCTGGTAAATCAGCGCCGCCCGCATGTCGTCGTGTCCCATCCGAGCCATGAGGTCCTTGGTCGACATGCCGGTTTTCGAAGCCCACACGTTGCCCGCGTGCCGCAGGTCATGGAAGTGCAGGCCCTCCAGCCCGATATCCGCGACAACCTTCGTCCACTTCACGCGCTGGTTGAAGTTCGGCCGGCGGATCGCGTTGCCGGAACGTTCACCCGTGAACAGCAGCGCCGTAAGTTCCGAGTCGACGTACTCAGCCACGTGTTCCAGCACGTCATCCCGCACCGCGGCCGGAACGATCACCTCACGCGCGCCAGCCCGCGACTTTGGCGGCCCCTCGACCAGGCCTTGCCCGCGAACCTCGACGAACTGCCGGCTCACCCGCACCCAGCTCGCATCCTCAGCGACGTCACAGCGGCGAAGCGCAGTCGCCTCGCCCCAGCGGAGCGACGTGAAGGCCGTGAGCAGAACCAACGCGCGAAAACGGGCGGGCATCTTGTCGGCGAGTTGGAACACCTGCGCAATGGACAGCGTTGGACGCTCCGCCGGGCTCTCCTTGTCCGCTCCCCGGATTCGACAGGGATTGCGCTGCAGGATGTTGTCCTCATCCACCGCCGTGGTCAGGACCGCACGCAAGAACCGGTACGCCTTGGCCGTGACCGACTGCGACACACCCGAGGACAACCGGCGCGCCCGCCATTGCCGAATCACCGCCGTCGACAGCTTGCCCAGCTGGACCCCGCCGAGGTCCGGGGCGACGTGCTTCGTCAACAGCCATTCGTACAGGTCAACGGTGCGCGGGCGTAGATCCGGACGTTCCTGGATCCATTGCCGGGCGTAGTCGGCGAGCTCGATCTTGCCCTTCTCCGGATCCACCCAGTCGCCTTGATTGATCTGGGTTTCCACCATGGCCAACCAGCGCTCAGCGGCACGCCTGGTATCGAAGGTGTACGGCGCCAGCCGCTCGACCCCATCCGGGCCCGGATACCTCGCCTGCCAGCGCTTCGACGGCAGCTGACGAACGTTGCCGAAACTCCGGCGCCCCTTCTTGTTCGCCATCAGGCAGCACCTCCCAGGTCTCGCAGCACAGAGCTACGAGTCACCGGCTCGACTCGGCCGGCCTGGACGTAGGCTTCGAGGTCTTCGACGGCGAGTCGGACGTGGGTGCCGATCTTGTGGAAGGCGATACGGCGTTCGGCGATGAGCCGGCGGACGAACCGGACGGAGGTGCCGAGGTAGGCCGCTGCCTGCTGAACGTCGAGATATGTGGTGTCCATCGGTGCCCCCTTCACGCCGCGGCCTGGTCGGTTGCCGAAAGTTCGGCGGCTTGTCGTGCTTGGTCGTATTGCTGGCGCCATCGGCGTTTCTGGGCGATGGAGTGCAGCAGCAGTTGTGTCCGGTCGGGTTGTTTCGGGTCGCCGCGCGGGATGGGCACCCACCGGTACCGGCCGTCCGGGTCGTCGGGGGTGTCGAGTTCGGGGGTGGCGCCGACGGCCCCGAGGGTGCGCATCACGTGCTCGCGCCGTTCGTGGCGGTGTTCGGTGAGGTTCTTGCCCGACCATTTGCGCGAGACGAGGCACCGCCGGCCCCGGTAGCCGAGGGTGGCCGGCTTGTGTGCCTTGCCCTGACACGCACCGGGCACGAGGCCTTTGCCGGCGTCTTCGGGCTGGATGCCATACAGCAGCCAGTTCGCGCAGCCCTCGGAGCAGGGTTCCCAGCGCAGCGCGTCGGCGAGCCGGTCGTGGTGGCGCCGCTGGGCGTCGGTGTCGGCCTCGTAGCACGAGTCGAGGTCCTTGGTGAGGTATTTGACCAGGTAGGACAGGCACTTGCCGGCCTGGTCCGTACCGGCGTTGACGCCCTGAATATCGATGCCGCCGGTACCGAAGCGCACCACGTGGGCGGGTTCGGCGTCCGGGTCGAAGGTCTCGTCCAGCGCCTCTTCCCACGACCGCAGCTCCTGCCCGGTGTCGGGGTCGACGTAGGCGTCGGTGGCCTCGTCCCACACCGGCGCATGCTCGGGGCTGTAGACCGGCACGTCATGCACGGGCCACCACACCTGGTGATACGTGGCGGCCGCGACCTGCCGCAGCAGTGCCCGTGGGATGGTGCCGCGTACCGCGGCGTGCAGGTGCATCGCGAGGCGTTTCTGGGGTTCGACGGCGGCGAAGTACTGCACGTTCCACCCGCACGCCCGCCGCAGGTTCTGCCAGAACCGGTCGACGAGCTTGCCGAAGTGGATCGCATCGCGCGCCGCCCGCCGGTAGTCGTAACGACCGGGATCGAGGGGCGTGCCGACGATGCCGTCCTCGCGGTGATGCACCCGCCCGCACCGACAGCGTGTCGGGTGTTCGGGCTTTGTGGACGCCGAGTGCACCGGACCGTACGAATCCAGAGTGAGGGTCAGGAACGTCGACGGGCGGAAGACCTTGCCGTCGCCGGTGTCGAAGGCGCGGCCGACGGTGGTGTCGGCGACCTGCCGCCGCGGCAAGTCCGGGGCGTCCTGTCGGCGGCGGGTCGAGCGCACCGTCCGAGGTTTCTTGTCCTCGACGGGTTCTTTCTCCCCGCGCAGCCCATCAGCTTTGAGCAGGGCGTGCGCGGCCTCGATCTCGCCGTCGATCTCCTCGGCGGCCCGGTCATCGCCGATACCGACCGCGAGCGCGCGGGCCTCGGTCAAATCGGCGATCTGGCCGAGCGCGGCCCGCTGCTGCGTCGTGGGTTCCTCGGTCTCGATCTGGGGTTCGTCGGTCAGGTGCCAGCCTTCGCGGGCCTGGTGCATCCGCAGCCGCCGCGCCTTATCGGCACACGAGGGGCACACCGCGCTCTGGGTGGCCCCGCACGGCACGGGCACGTGGACCTTCTCGCTCGTGGCGGTATCGATGCGTTCGAGCACCATCGGCCGCACACACGCGCCCAGCTCTTCGGCCGTGGTTTCGGCCATGTCCTCGAGCGTGGCCGGGATGATCTTCCCGACCGGCGCCGGCAACTCCACGTCCTCAGTCAGCGCAGTCTCGGTCACAGCGGTCATCAGGCCACGCCTCCGTCGATCGAGTGCAGCACCGGCCCGGGCCGGTAGGTCTGCGCCAGCTGGCGAATGTCGTCATCGGTCAGATAGCCGGCCCGAACCCGGGTCACGGTGCGGGAGCCGTCTTCGACGACGTAGCCCACGCCGGGCGAGGTGTCGGCGATCTCCTCGCAGCGGGCACCGCGGTCACGGGCACCGTCGCCGAGGACCATGTCCGGCTGGGACGCTTCGACCAGCCGCAGGCCGATGCGGGTGGGGAACAGGTCGCGCCAGCGGACCACCTCCTTGCGCGGGTCCTGCAGCGCGCCGATCACATGCATCCCGGGCGCCCGGCCCTTCGTCAGCAGCCGGCCCAGCGCAGCCTCGGCCCGCTTCTGCCGTTTGGAATCGGAGATGAACGCCGTGACGGAGGCGAGTTCGTCGATGACGACGAGGATGAACGGCATCGACCTCGAGGGCTCCAACGTCCGCGCATAGCCGGCCAACAGCGAGGCACGCCGGTCCGCCTCATCGGCCAGGCCTTCCAGGAACGAGACGGCTTCTTCCTCGGCCTCGGTGCCGTCCATGGTGACCAGTTGTCGGAACAACTCCCGGCCGAAGCCGAGTTCCATGCCGCCCTTCGGGTCCAGCCCCACGACCTGCACCAGCCCGCCGCGGATTGCCGGGCCGATGCCGGCCAGGATCGACCAGAGCACCGAGCCCTTACCCGAGCCCGTGGCGCCCGCCAGCAGGGTGTGCGTGCCGAGGAGGTTGACCAGCCAGCGGCCGCCGTCATCGCGCGTGCCGATCGGCACCGCCGCCAGGTCCACATCGGACCCGGCCGGGGCCGGCGCCTGCACGTGCACCAGCGGGTCGCCGAAGGCCAGGCGCACGAACACCAGACCCGGCTTGTCCGTCCGCTGGAACTCGCCGGCCAGGCGGGCCTTGACCCAGCAGGTCCAGGACCAGCGCGGCGGATCCACGACCCGTGCCTCACGGGCATGCATCGCCTCGACCAGCTCGTCCAGGTGCTCGGCAAGCCGTGCCCGCGTGATGCCGGCCGGAAGTCGGACCGTGAGCACGTCGGCGAACCGGCCGTGCCGGATGAACACCACCTTGGGCGCGACCAGCTTCTTGGACCGCTTCTTGGCCGTCAGCCCGGAAGCGACCATCACATCGGCCCACTTCCAGAAATACCGGCGGCGCCGCATCCACATGCGCCACGGCGAGGCGACCCACACATCGAACGAGGACGGCCACACCAGCAGCCACGCCACCAGCACGCACGCCGCGACGACGACCTGCACCGCAGCCACCACATCCAGACCCACGGCCCACGTCCAGACCGCCGGCAGCAGCGCGGCCATCGGCAGCCAGTTGAAGGCCACGAACGTCACGATCACGGTGGCCACGAAGGCCACCCCGCGGGCCAGCCACACCAGGGCGGCAGCGAGCGAGCCCCACACACCGTCCGGGCGATGCCGGCGAGGGTGGACCTCGATCTCCTGCCAGCCGGCGTTCTTGTCGATCGTCACCGGCATCAGGCAGCCACCCCCGAATCAGCCGCCACCGCCAACGCACGCCGCCAGTAACTGGCCTCCATCTCGCGGTAACTCTCGGCCCTGCGCTCGGCGTCATGCTCCGCGGAGATCGCCGCGGTGGTGTAGATCCACTGAATGCCGCGCTGATGCGACGTCCAACGCGACAGCACGCCCCACCAACGGGCCTCACGTTCGTACAGCTCCGCGATCCGACCCATCTTGCGTGCCGTCCCGCACCGACCAGAGACGCACTTGTTCTGTGCCTGCACATAGGCGCGCCGCGTGCGCCCCAATCCCTGTTCCACCATGTGCGGGACCGATCCCGGCCCCGCGAAAACCTGGCTGTCCATTACTGTCGAAGTCCTCTCAACGTTCTTCAATGCCGCGGACGGCTGGAAGGAAACTGTTGGGAGACCAGGGGCCGAGTCCGTGGCCGCGGGCTCGGCCCCGCTCCCGAAAACCGTTGACATACCTCAGAAATCACGACCGGCGCGCATCCACCTCACCCCCAAACCCGCGCTCAGGGGCCGGAGCGCCGCACTTGCAGCACAGCCACGTGCCCACGATCCACACGAAGTAATGCCCATCGCCGGCAGCCGGATCGCACATCAGGCCGCCTCCGCCTGCGACGCCGACGACTCGCCCGAACGCCGGCCCGCCGACTTACCCGCCGACGACCCACCCGGCGACGACTGCGCCGCAGCGAACCCCGTCGCGAAATACATCCAGCCCAGCCGCTTGAACTTGTCCTGACCCGTCACCACCGGCGAGACCTGCAGCCCCTCAAGGACCACCGGACGCATGCCGCAGCCCGGCATGAACTCCTCCGTCGTCGGAACCGGCTGCACGTCCGACAGGAAGATCACCTTGATCGACGCCTCGGCCTCTTTCGCGTAACCCGGATCCGAGAACACTGCCTTCCAACGGCGCAGCCCAGTCGCCTCGTCCACCTTCTGCCGCGGCGGCGCGTTGCGGTTCTCCTGAAACTCGTTATCCGGTTCCACCTGACCGTTCAGCACCAAACCCGCCGGAAACGCCTGCTCAAACGGCACCTCGAACCGGTGCCCACGCTCCATACCCATCAGACTTGAACTCCCAATCCAGTGTTTGCGTGTTTGTAGGTTTGCCCGCAAACCTACAAATAGGCTAACCACGGGTCCGCGATGGATGCAAGGGGTTTGCGCGCAAACTGCTAAAGTTGGCTTATGAAACCTCAGAAGACCCCAGCTCGGAGCCCGATTGCGGTGCGCATCGCCGACGATCTGCGCATCCAGATCGAGTCTGGCCAGCGTCAGCCGGGCGACGCCCTGCCCACGCTGCACCAGCTGGCCGAGCAGTGGGCATGTTCCACCACCAGTGCCCGCACCGCGATCGACCTGCTCAAAAAGCAAGGCCTGATCACCGGCGGCAGGGGCAAGGCGCCGGTCGTTCGGATCCCGCCGCGCCAGGTGGTCCGCACATCGAAGCGGCACCAAGAAGAGAAGGACGTCGTCCTGCAGACCGAGGAGATCCGCAGTCGACGCGGTCTCGCCGAGGACGACATGGACGTAGAGCTCGACGAGCTCGAGTTCACGGCCGACTACCAGACGGTGCCCGCAGGCGAGAAGCTCGCCGAAGCGTTCGACATCGACCCGTCCGACGAGCTGCTACAGCGCATCTACGAGCACTCCGACCCGCGAACCGAACGGCTCGAAGCGTGGTCGATCTCGTGGATCCCGATGAAACTCATCGAATCGAACCCGGCCATCGCCGACCCCGCGAACGCGGCGTGGCCGGGCGGCACGCTGCACCAGCTCTACACAGTGGGGATCGAGGTCATCGAGGTCATCGACGACGTCACCGCGTCGATGCCGTCGACCGTGGACGTCGAACGTTGGCATCTACCCGACGGCGTGCCCATGATCTGGTGCCGGCGCACGTCGGTCGACACCGAAGGCCGCGTGGTCGAGGTGACCGATGCCCAGTACCCGGCCGACCGCACCGTCCTCAACTTCCACACACCACTCAAGCCCTGGAGCAGCGAAAAGTGACACGTCGAGTCTCGATCATCACCGCCGCTTACGGCCCGAAAGCCGACTACCTCGACGAGGCCATGCGCAGCGTGCTCGCCCAGGACATGCCCGAAGGCTGGGAGTTCGAGTGGCTGATTCAGGAAGACGGCACCGATCCCCAGCTCGCCGACAAGTTCGCCGACCTGCCCAACGTTCACTACGCCGCGAACGAGGCACAGGCCGGCGCAGCCGTCAGCCGTAACTTCGCCCTCGCACGCGCGACCGGCGAGCTGGTGCAGGTACTCGACCACGACGACGTACTTCTCCCGCACGCACTACGCACCCTGATCCCGCACTTCGAAGACCCGCAGGTCGGATGGGCCTGCGGACAGGCCGACGACCTGCTCTCCGACGGCACGCGCACGAGCTACGAATCCGCGATGCCGTTCGGCACCATCGATGCCGGCGCCGTCAACTCATGGGCCATCGACCACGAAGCCAACTGGCCCGTGCACTGCGCCGCACTCATGATGCGCACCGACCTCATACGCGCCGCCGGCGGCTGGGCAGCCTCACCCATCGACGAAGACATCATCATGTTCTCCGCCCTGTCCGAACTCTCGGCCGGCTACAACGACGAGGCCGTCACCTGGCTGTATCGCATCCACGACCAGCAGACACACAAGACCGACACGTCCAGGCTGCACAGCCAGACCGGCCGACAGATCGCACTGCAGCGCATCCAGGCCCTATCCCGCGTCGGCCTGAACCTCAACGGCCAGCCAGTACCCACACGGCAATTCGAGGCCAGCGTCGGCGAAGCGGTCAAGTACAACGTCGCTCCAGGCGCTACCTGGTGGAATTCGTAACGCCACGACCTACCGGACTTATAATGCGCAGCGAGAAGCGACGTCATTTGGCACGATTATGAGACCTCGCCAAGATGAGCTTGAAGCTAATGGGTCTGTTTGCACCTTGACATATAACCTTGGAATAAGGCCATTAACAATGAGGTTTTCTCGGTAAGTTGATCTTTGCTGGCTGTCGTCGACCGGCTGGGGTCAAGCCTGGCTGTGGATAGGCGTAGAGCCCCTGGTAGGACTGGATTTGCGAAGATCAAGTCCGAGAACCAGAGGCTCTACGTGATTACTTATCGTGCCACGCTCGATGTGCCGCGCGCACTTGCCCAGTACCTGGCCCGGTTGTTGCTGCTCGAACGGGGTGAACGGGGCACACGTCGAGGCCGGCGGGCGCTGGGCGTGTTCAGCCAGGCGGTTCTGGTGCTGCGCTGGTTTCGTGAGTCCACACAGGTCGCGCGCCTGGCACGAGACAATGGCG
>NZ_JAMTCN010000031.1 GCF_024171865.1 Prauserella aidingensis
CAAGATTTGTGACGCGATCAGCGACACGATTTTGGATGCGATGTTGGCGCAGGATCCGCGGTCGCGGGTTGCGGTGGAGTCGATGGTGACGACCGGTCAGGTGCATGTGGCTGGTGAGGTGACCACGGCGGCGAACGTCGATACGACGGCGTTGGTGCGTCAGGCGGTGTTGGACATCGGGTATGACTCGTCGGAGAAGGGTTTCGACGGGGCGTCGTGTGGTGTGAGTGTGTCGATCGGGGCGCAGTCGCCGGATATTGCGCAGGGTGTGGACACGGCGTACGAGTCGCGTCTGGAGAACGCTCTGGATGATTTGGACAAGCAGGGCGCGGGTGATCAGGGCCTGATGTTCGGGTATGCCTGTTCGGACACGCCGGAGTTGATGCCGTTGCCGATCGCGTTGGCGCATCGGTTGTCGTTGCGGCTCTCGCAGGTGCGGAAGAACGGGACGGTGCCGTATCTGCGTGCGGATGGTAAGACGCAGGTGACGATCGAGTACGACCAGGACAAGCCGGTTCGGTTGGACACGGTGGTGCTCTCGTCGCAGCATGCCGAGGGGATCGATCTGGACAAGCAGCTGGCTGCGGATGTGCAGAAGTATGTGATCGATCCGGAGATCGAGGATTTGGGTCTGCAGGCGGAGAACCCGAATATTTTGATCAATCCGACGGGCCGGTTCGTGGTTGGTGGTCCGATGGGTGATGCGGGTCTGACGGGTCGGAAGATCATTGTCGACACCTATGGCGGGATGGCCCGGCATGGTGGTGGCGCGTTCTCGGGTAAGGACCCGTCGAAGGTGGACCGGTCGGCGGCGTATGCGACGCGGTGGGTGGCCAAGAATGTGGTGGCTGCCGGGTTGGCGGATCGTGCCGAGGTGCAGGTCGCGTATGCGATCGGTAAGGCGGCGCCGGTGGGTCTGTTCGTGGAGACGTTCGGGACGGAGAAGATCGCGCCGGAGAAGATTCAGGCGGCGATCAATGAGGTGTTCGATCTGCGTCCGGCGGCGATCATCCGTGATCTGGATCTGTTGCGGCCGATCTATGCGCAGACGGCGGCCTATGGCCACTTCGGCCGTCCGGATGCGAACCTGCCGTGGGAGAACACCAACCGCGCCGACGACCTGCTCCGCAGCGCCGGCTGACGCGCCCGTCACCCTCGACACGGCAGGCGTGGCCGTCCGGGCGGACCGGGCGGCCACGTTGCTGTGTGTGGTTCCTTTCGGCGTGAATTCAGGACACGCCGCCACCTGCCGCTCGTACGGGTGAGTCCGTGTCTTACGCTACGGAACTTGTGGTGAGCACGCAGGGAGAGCAGGATGCGGCGTCGGGGGCCGGGGTCCCCGAGCCGGCGCCGCAGCCCGCGCGCGGCACCCGATACCTCAGCTGGGACGCGATCCGCGTCCTCGGGATCGCGGCCGTCCTCGCGTTCCACGCCACGTTCCTCACCCCGCACACGCTGCCCGGCTACGACATGCCGCCCGGGCCGTTGCAGATGGACTTCCCGTTCGGGGCGTCGCTGCTGATCGTCATCTCCGGCTACTTCGCCGCGATGACCGTCGGCAGGAAACCGCCGCTGCGGTGGTGGCTCCGCCGGCTCGCCCGGTTGCTGCCCGCGTTCTTCGTGGCCGTGCTCGTCATCTTCGCCGCGAGCCTGCTGCTGCATCCGGAGGGCTTCTACCGCCCGTCCTACACCGATCTCGTCGGCAACCTCGCCCTGCTGCACAACCTGTTGGACGGTGTCGAGTACATCGACCGTGCCCACTGGACGGTGCCGATCCAGGTCTGCGGCTTCACCGCGATCGCGCTGCTGGCCTGGAAGGGCCGCGTGCGCGGGCGGGCCGCCACGGCGGTCATGTGGGGCGTGCTGCTGGTCCCGCTCGCGCTGCGCTACCTGTTCATGGGTCCCGGCAGGATCCCGCCGGAGTGGGTCAGCATGCTCATGGACGGCACCGGACTGAGCCGGGCGCACCTGCTGATCGCGGGCGTCGCGATCTTCCGCTGGTCGAAGCAGCGCATCACGTTCACCCAGCTGTTGTTGATGCTCGTCGTGGTGCTCGTCGCGCACACGAAGCACCCGCCGCCCGGCGACTCCGTCGTGGCGTTCGCGGTGTCGCTGGTGCTCATCAGCGTGGCCGCCTACCAGCCGGTGTGGGACGCCCCGCTGCTGACGAACCTCGCCCGGCCGATCCGCTGGCTGGGCGGCATCTCGTACGGCGTGTACCTGATGCACTACGTCATGGGCTCGCTCGTCGCGCGGCACCTGGCCGACCTGGGCGTGCCCTGGTTCGGCTGGGTCCCGGCGTACGTCGCGGTCGCGGTGCTGCTCGGCTGGGCGCTGACGCGCTGGGTGGAGCAACCCGCGTTCACCCTTCTGAACCGCGGCATCGACGCGCTGCCGTCGCGGGCGCAGGCGGGGTCGGCGGCGGCGCGCACCGGAGGGTGAGTACCGCTCTGGTAGAGAAGACGGCGTGAGCGGCCCTGAACCGACCCCGCTGTGGGATCTGGACGACCTGCCCGCGCCGAAGCCGGGCGCGTCCGCGTCCGGCGCGTCCGGAGGCGCGGCGCCCGGCGGCGCGGGGGCCGACGGCGGCGCCCGGCGGCAGGCCGGTCGCGGCGGCACGGGCGGTACCGGTGGGAAGGGCGGTCGCGGCGGGAAGAGCAGCACCAAGGGCCGGAAACGCCCCGCCGAGCGCGACCCGATCGCCCGCGTGGCCGTCGACGTACCGCTGCCGCACCTGGACCGCACGTTCGACTACCAGGTCCCCGCGGAGCTCGACGCGCGCGCCGTCGCGGGCTGCCGCGTGCGTGTCCGGTTCGCGGGCCAGCTGGTCGACGGTTTCCTCGTCGAGCGCGCCGCGACGACCGAACACCGCGGCAGGCTCGCCTTCCTGGAGCGGGTCGTCTCCAGCGAGGTGGTCCTCACCCCGCAGCTGGCCACGCTGTGCCGAGCGGTGGCCGACCGCTACGGCGGCACGTTCATGGACGTCGCCCGGTTGGCGATCCCGCCCCGGCACGCCACCGTCGAGGCCGAGCCGACGGGCGGGGGCGAGGGCGGCGAGCCGGGCCCCGTGGACTCCGACACCGTGGACTCCGACACCGTGGACTCCGACACCGGGGACTCCAGCACCGAGGACTCCGAGGCCGCCCCCGGCGCCGGTGCTTCCGGCACCGATGCCTCCGGGACCGACGTTTCGGGAACCGACGTTCCGGGGACCGAGGACGCCGACGCGACCCCGTCCGGCGCGATGCCTCGCCCGGACACGGCGGCGTGGGAGCGGTACCAGTGGGGCCCGTCGTACGTCGGCGCGCTGGCCGCGGGCCGGGTGGCCAACGCGGTGTGGCAGGCGCTGCCGGGGGAGGACTGGCCCCGGCGGCTCGCCGAACTGGCCGCCACCGTGGCCGCGGCGGGCCGGGGCGCCGTGCTCGTCGTGCCCGACCACCGGGACGTGACGCGGCTGGCGGCCGCATGCGCCGAGCTCGCCGGGCCGGACGCGGTGGCCGCGCTGTCGGCCGACCTGGGACCCGCCGAGCGGTACCGCCGCTGGCTGGCGGTGAAACGCGGCGCGGTACGCATCGTCGTCGGCACGCGCGCCGGCATGTTCGCCCCGGCTGCCGACCCCGCCCTGTACGTGGTGTGGGACGACGGCGACGACCTGCACGTCGATCCGCACATGCCGTACCCACAGGTGCGGGACGTGCTGATGCTGCGCGCGCACACCGACCGCGCGTCGCTGCTGGTCGCCGGCTTCGCCCGGACCGCGGAGGCGCAGTTGCTGCTCGAATCGGGCTGGGCGCAGCCGCTCGTGGCGCCGCGCGAGCAGCTGCGGTCGCGGGCCCCACGGGTCACGCCGACCGGTGAGGACTTCGACGTCGCGCGCGACGAGGCCGCGCACGCCGCCCGGTTGCCCGCGGTGGCGTTCGAAGCCGCACGGGCGGGTCTGAAGGCCGGGGCTCCGGTGCTGGTGCAGGTGCCGCGCCGCGGCTACGTGCCCGGGCTCGCGTGCGCGCAGTGCCGCACGCGCGCCCGCTGCCGGCACTGCGCGGGGCCGCTCGCGCTGCCCGGCGGGGGCGAGGCGGGATCGCCGCGGTGCCGGTGGTGCGGGGTGACCGACGCGGCGTTCCGCTGCTCGGCGTGCGGATCGGTGCGGCTGCGGGCCGTCGTCGTCGGGTCGAAACGGACCGCCGAGGAGCTGGGCAGAGCCTTCGCCGGCGCTCCGGTGCGGACGTCGGGAGGCGGCGAGGTGCTGGACACGGTGCCCGCCGCGCCCGCGATCGTCGTCGCGACGCCGGGTGCCGAACCGGTCGCCGACGGCGGGTACGGGGCCGCGCTGCTGCTCGACGGCTGGGCGCTGCTGGGCAGGCAGGATCTGCGCGCGTCCGAGGAGGCGCTGCGCCGGTGGATGGCGGCCGCCGCGTTGGTGCGGCCCGCCACCGACGGCGGGCGGGTGATCGTCGGCGCGGAGGCGGGCGTACCCGTGGTGCAGGCGCTGGTGCGGTGGGACCCGGGCTGGCTCGCGGCCTCGGAGCTGGCCGAACGGCGGGAACTCGGCTTCCCGCCCGCCGTGCGGATGGCGAGTCTCGACGGCTCGCCGGAGGCGGTAGCCGCGGCGCTCGACGAGCTCGCACCACCGGACAGCGCGGAGATCCTGGGCCCGGTGCCGCTCGGCGAGGTCGACGAGGACGGAGGTTCCGAACGCGAGCGGGCGCTGGTGCGCGTGCCGCGCGGCGACGGGCGCGGGCTCGCCGCCGCGGTGCACACGCTCAACGCCGTCCGCGGAGCCCGCAAGGAGGGCGATCCCGTGCGGACCCGACTCGACCCCCTCGACCTCATCTGACGTACGGGTGAAGCTCTAGACTGGCGTGGATGATCGCACCGCTGACCCGTGCGGGCGGCCGATGAGGCTCGTCTTCGCCGGCACACCGGAACCCGCCGTTCCCGCGCTCCGCGCACTGCTCGCCTCGCGGCACGAGGTCGCCGCCGTCGTCACCCGCCCGGACGCCCCGGCGGGACGCGGCCGCAGGCTCGTGCGTTCACCCGTCGGCGCGCTGGCCGACGAACACGGCATCGAGGTCCTCACGCCCGCCCGTGCGGACGACCCGCAGTTCCTGGCGCGGCTCGCCGAGCTGGCGCCCGATGCCTGCCCGGTCGTGGCCTACGGCGCGCTGCTGAAGCGGGACGCACTCGACATTCCCGCGCACGGCTGGGTCAACCTGCACTTCTCGCTGCTGCCCGCGTGGCGCGGTGCCGCTCCGGTGCAGGCGGCCGTCGGCGCGGGCGACGAGTACACGGGCGCGTCGACGTTCCGCATCGTGCCCGAACTGGACGCGGGGCCCGTGTTCGGCGTGGTGACGGAGAAGATCGGCCCCACCGACACGGCGGGGGAGCTGCTCGGCAGGCTCGCCGAGTCGGGCGCCGCGCTCATGGTGTCCACCATGGACGGCATCGAGGACGGCAGCGTGACGGCGGTGCCGCAGCCCGCCGACGGCGTGACCTACGCGCCCAAGGTCACCGTCGAGGACGCGCGGGTGCGGTTCGACCGGCCCGCTCTCGCCGTCGACCGGCACATCCGTGCGGTGACGCCGGAACCGGGCGCGTGGGCGGAGTTCCGCGGTGCGCGGTGCAAACTCGGCCCGGTCCGGCCGCTCGACGCCGACTCCGGCGCCCCCGAGCTGACTCCGGGGCAGCTCCTGGTGGAGCGCACGCGCGTACTGGCGGGCACCGCCACCGCACCCGTCGAACTGGGCGAGGTGCAGGCACAGGGCAAGAAACGCATGGCGGCGACCGACTGGGCTCGCGGCACGAGAATCGAGCACGGGGAGCGCCTCACATGAGCGACGACGGAACCACCGGCAGCGGCGGCACGGGTGGCCACGGCGGCCGTGGTCGTCGAGGCGGCGGCAGCGGCGGTGCCGGCGGCCGCGGGCGGAGCCGCGGCGGCAGGCCCCAGGACGACCGGCAGCGCAGGCAGGGTGGCAGGCCGGATCGCGGCAGGAGGCCCGCGCCCCGCAAGGAGGGGCCGCGGAAACCACCGGTGGACGACCCGCCGCGACGGGTGGCGTTCGACGCGTTGCGTGCCGTCAGCGAGCGTGACGCCTACGCGAACCTGATCCTGCCGGAGCTGTTGCGGCAGCGGCGCGTCTCCGGCCGCGACGCCGCGCTGGCGACCGAACTGACCTACGGCACCGCCCGCGCGGCGGGGCTGCTCGACGAGATCATCGCGTCCTGTGTGGACCGTCCGCTGTCCGAGGTGGACGGTGCGGTGCTCGACGGCCTCCGGCTGGGCGCCTACCAGCTGCTACGCACCAGGATCCCGCCGCACGCGGCCGTGGACTCGGCGGTCGAGCTCGTGCGCGACGTCGCCGGTTCGCACGTGGCCGGGTTCGTCAACGCGGTACTGCGCAAGGTGTCCGACCACGACGAGCAGGAGTGGGTCGACCGGCTCGCGCCCGACGCCGAGACCGACCGGATCGGTAACCTCGCGATGCGCACGGCCCACCCGCGGTGGATCGCCCGGGCGTTCGCCGAGGCGCTCGGCGACACCGGGGACGAGCTGGCGGCGGCCCTCGGCGCCGACGACGCGCGGCCGGAGGTGCATCTGCTCGCGAGGCCGGGGGAGATCAGCGCCGACGAACTCGCCGCCATCACCGGCGGCGACGTCGCGCCGTACTCGCCCTACGGGGTGCACCTGCCCGCAGGCAGCGGCGACCTGGCCGCGTCGGAACCGCTGAAGGAACACCTCGCGGCGGTCCAGGACGAGGGCAGTCAGCTGGTCACGCTCGCCGCGGTGGGCGCGCCGGTCGCCGGGACGGACGCGCGGTGGCTCGACCTGTGCGCGGGCCCCGGCGGCAAGGCGACCCTGCTCGGTTGCCTGGCGGCGACCGCCGAGCACGAGGTGGCCGTCGACGCCGTCGAGGTCGCCGACCACCGCGCCCGTCTCGTCGAACACGCCGTCGACGGCCTGCCGGTGACGGTGCACCGGGCCGACGGTCGCGACCCGGGCTTGGGGGGCGGCTACGACCGGGTGCTCGTCGACGCGCCGTGCAGCGGGCTCGGGGCGCTGCGGCGCCGCCCGGAGTCCCGCTGGCGCAGGCAGCAGGGCGACGTCGCGGACCTGACGAAACTGCAGGCCGAACTCCTCGAATCGGCCTTCCGGCTCGTGCGGCCCGGCGGCGTCGTCGCCTACGTCGTGTGCTCGCCCCATCTGGCGGAGACGGAGGGGGCCTTCACCACCGCCGTCCGGCGCGCCGGGGCGGAGACCGTCGACGCGCGGGAGTTCTTCCCGGGTGTGCCGCAGCTCGGCGACGGCCCGACGGTGCAGCTGTGGCCGCACCGGCACGGCACCGACGCCATGTTCTGCGGACTCGCCCGCGCCACGTGACCGCGGGAGCGGGCCCCGGCACCCGCGTTCCGCCGGGCACGGAACGCGGGTGCCTCGGGCTGGTCGCGTCGGCCTGCGGCGGGGTGGAGACCCGGCTGACGTCCGAGCTGGCCGAACCGGCGGCCGCGCGGGGCTGGCGGCTGGCGATCACGCTGACACCCACCGCGGCGTCGTGGTTCGACGACCGGGCGCTCGCGCGGCTGCAGGCCACCACCGACCTCGACGTCCGGTGGACCGCGCGTACGCCCGGAGCGGCGCGTCCGCATCCCGATCCCGAGGCGTTCGTCTTCGCGCCTGCCGGTGCGGGCTCGGTGGCGAAGCTCGCACTGGGCCTGGCCGACAACCAGGCGCTGACCGTGCTGGGCGACGCCGTCGGCGTGGTGCCGATGGTCGTCGGCCACCGGGTGCGGCCCACTCGGCCCGCGCATCCCGCGTGGCAGGGCCACCTCGACGCGCTGGCGGGCGCCGGGGTGCGCGTCACCGGCCTCGGTGACGCTCCGTGGACCGGCGTGCTGGACCGACTGCCCCACGGCGATGCCCGGTGACCGCCTCCTCGGTGACCGCACGCCCGACTCCGGTGACCGCGGTCGCGGTGACGGCCGGTCCCGCCGACCGCGGCGCCTCGTGGCCGCCTGCGGTGCGGTGAACGTCACTCCGGGTGACGGAAGGCCGCCCCGGGCGGCCGCTGCGCGCGCGGCTGCCTAGGATTCGCGGTGTGGCCTCTCAACCGCTTCACCCGCTGATCGCACCGAGCATCCTGTCCGCCGACTTCGCGCGCCTCGGCGAGGAGGTCGCGGCCGTCGCCCGTGACGGCGAGACCCGCGCCGACTGGGTGCACGTCGACGTCATGGACAACCACTTCGTCCCGAACCTGACGCTCGGACTCCCGGTCGTCGAATCGCTGCGGAAGGTCACCGACGTCCCGCTCGACTGCCACCTCATGATCGAGAACCCGGACAGGTGGGCCCCTGGCTACGCCGAGGCGGGGGCGTACAACGTGACCGTCCACGCCGAGGCGGCCCACGATCCGGTGATGCTGGCGAAGAACCTGCGTGCCGCCGGGGCGAAGGCGGGGTTGTCGATCAAGCCGGGCACGCCGCTCGACGACCACCTCGACACGCTCAAGCACTACGACACGCTGCTGGTGATGTCGGTCGAACCGGGGTTCGGCGGCCAGTCGTTCATCCCGGACGTGCTCGAAAAGGTGCGCACCGCGCGACGGCTCGTCGACACCGGGCACCTGAGGCTCGTCGTCGAGATCGACGGCGGCATCAACGCCGACACGATCGAGCAGGCCGCCGAGGCGGGCGTCGACTGTTTCGTCGCCGGATCCGCGGTCTACGGTGCCGAGGACCCCGGCCGGGCCGTTGCGGCGCTGCGGGACCAGGCTGCCGGCGCGCGCCCGGCGCACTGACGTGCCCGCGGGACCTGCCGGCCGTGACGGCGGGACGGGTGACGCCGGCACGGGCGCGGCCGCGGAGGCGATGGCTGCCGCCCTCGCGCTGAGTGAGGACGTGCGCGGGACGACGAGCCCCAACCCGCCGGTCGGCGCGGTGATCGTCGACCAGGGCGGTGCGGTCGTGGGCCGCGGCGCCACCCGGCCGCCGGGCGGCCCCCACGCCGAGGTGATGGCACTGCGTGAGGCGGGGGAGCGGGCGCGCGGCGGCACCGCGTACGTGACGCTCGAACCGTGCGCCCATCGAGGCCGGACGCCGCCGTGCGCCGAGGCACTGCTCGAGGCCGGGATCGCCGCGGTGCGCTACGCCGTCGCCGACCCCAACCCGCCCGCGGCAGGCGGTGCCGACGTGCTGCGCGCGGCGGGCGTCGACGTCGCGGGCGGGCTGCTGGCCGACGAGGTCGCGGCCGGGCCGTTGCGGGCGTGGCTGCACTCGGTGCGCACCGGACGGCCGCACGTCACGTGGAAGTACGCCGCCACGCTCGACGGCCGGGTCGCCGCCGCCGACGGCACCAGCCGGTGGATCTCCGGTCCCGTCTCCCGCGCCGAGGTGCACCGCATCCGCGCGGCCGCGGACGCGATCGTCGCCGGCACCGGCACGGTGCTGGCCGACGACGCGTGGCTCACTGTCCGGGACGCCGACGGAGGGCTCGCTGACCGTCGGCCGCTGCGCGTCGTCGTCGGCGCGCGGGGCATACCGGAGACCGCCCGGGTGTTGGACGACGCGGCGCCGACGGTGCACCTGCGCACCCGGGACCCGCGGGAGGTGCTGACCGACCTCGGCGGTCGCGGCGTGGTCGACGTGCTGCTCGAGGGCGGGCCGACCCTCGCGGGCGCCTTCGCCGAGGCGGGCATGATCGACCGGATCGTGGGGTACGTCGCGCCCGCGCTGCTCGGTGCGGGGCCGACGGCGCTCGGTGCGGCCGGCGTGTCGACCATCACCGAAGCCCACCGGTGGCGTGTCGAAGGGGTCACCATGAGTGGGGACGACGTGCGGATCACGGCCGTACCGGCCGCCGGTGAAGGAGGACCCTGACGTGTTCACGGGCATCGTGGAGGAGCTCGGCGAGATCACGGCCGTCGAGGACAACGGCGACGCCGCGCGGCTGCGCGTGCGCGGCCCGGTGGTGACCGGCGACGCCAAGCACGGGGACTCGATCGCGGTCAACGGAGTGTGCCTGACCGTCGTCGAGGTCGACGGCGACGAGTTCACCGTGGACGTCGTCCACGAGACGCTCGACCGCACCAGCCTCGCCAAGGTCGAGGCGGGCCGGAGCGTGAACCTGGAACGGGCGATGGCGGCGGGCGGCCGGTTCGGCGGACACGTCATGCAGGGCCACGTCGACGGCACGGGCGTGTTCCTGCACCGCGACGCCGACGACCTGACGCACTTCGCGTTCCCGCCGCAGCTCGGGCGCTACATCGTGGAGAAGGGGTCCATCGCGATCGACGGCGTGTCGCTGACCGTCGCGAGTGTCTCCCCGGAGGAACTCACCGTCGCGCTCATCCCGACGACGCTGTCGCTGACGACGCTCGGCCGTACCGAACCGGGCGACGTCGTGAACCTCGAGGTCGACGTCCTCGCCAAGTACGTCGAGAAGCAGACCGCCGGCGGGGCCTCGGCGCTTCCGGTGGACAATGGCGGTGGCAAGGAGGACGGGTGAGCATGACAGAGACGTCAGAGGCGTCGCAGGCGGCCGCGGGTGCACCGGCGGGGTTCGACCTCGAGTCGATCGAGGCCGCCATCCGCGACATCGCCGACGGCAAGGCCGTCGTCGTGGTCGACGACGAGGACCGCGAGAACGAGGGCGACCTGATCTTCGCCGCGGAGAAGGTGACGCCGGAGCTGCTGGCGTTCATGGTGCGGTACACGTCCGGCTACGTGTGCGTGTCGCTGACCGGTGAGGACTGCGAACGGCTCGACCTGCCGCCGATGTTCCACACCAACCAGGACGTGCGCGGCACGGCGTACACCGTGACGGTCGACGCCACCGAGGGCATCGGCACCGGGATCTCGGCCACCGACAGGGCGCACACGATCTCGCTGCTCGCCGACCCGTCGACGGGGCCGAAGGACTTCAAGCGCCCGGGACACGTCGTTCCGCTGCGCGCCAAGGACGGTGGCGTGCTGCGCAGGCCCGGCCACACCGAGGCGGGCGTCGACCTGGCACGCATGGCGGGGCTGGCACCTGCCGGTGTGCTGTGCGAGATCGTGTCGCAGAAGAACGACGGCGACATGGCCAAGCGGGACGAGCTCGAGGTGTTCGCCGCCGACCACGACCTGCGGCTGATCACCATCGCCGACCTGATCGCCTACCGCAGGCGCATGGAGAAGCAGGTCGAGCGCGTGGCCGAGGCCCGCATCCCGCTCGCCCCCGGCACGTTCCGCGCGATCGGCTACGACAGCCTGCTCGACGGCATCGAGCACGTCGCGTTCGTCTACGGCGACATCGGCGACGGTGAGGACGTCCTGGTGCGGGTGCACTCGGAATGCCTGACCGGTGACGTGTTCGGGTCGCTGCGCTGCGACTGCGGTCCGCAGCTGCAGGCGGCGCTCGAGGCGGTCGCCGAGGAGGGCCGCGGCGTCGTGCTCTACATCCGGGGGCACGAGGGCCGGGGCATCGGCCTGCTGCACAAGCTGCAGGCGTACCAGCTGCAGGACGACGGTGCCGACACCGTCGACGCGAACCTCCAGCTCGGGGTGCCCGCGGACGCCCGCGACTACGGCACGGGCGCGCAGATCCTCACCGACCTCGGCGTGCGGTCGATGCGCCTGCTCACCAACAATCCGACCAAGCGGGTCGGGCTCGAAGGCTACGGCCTGCGCGTGACGGGCCGCGTGGGGCTGCCGGTGTCGCCGAACCCGGAGAACCTGCGGTACCTGCAGACCAAACGCGACCGCATGGGCCACGAGCTGGCCCAACTGGAGAACGCGGACGACGTCGGCGCGGGCCTGGCCGAGTTCGGCCCCGGCACCGCGGCCGGCACGGGAACGGAAGACGGTGGTGGAACGCCGTGAGTGGTGAAGGACGACCCGACGACGACACCGAGGCGCTGCGCGAGTGCGAGGGGCTGCGGCTGGCGATCGTCGCGACCCGGTGGCACACGACGGTCACCGACAGCCTGCTGGAGAACGCGGTGCGGGCGGCGTCCGAGGCGACGCTCGCCGAGGAGCCGACCGTGGTGCGTGTCGCGGGTGCGGTGGAGCTGCCCGTCGTGGCGCAGTCGCTGGCCAGGGGGCACGATGCCGTCGTGGCGCTCGGCGTGGTGATCCGTGGCGGCACGCCGCACTTCGAGTACGTGTGCGACGCCGTGACCGCGGGGTTGACGCGGGTGGCGCTCGACGAGTCGACGCCCGTCGGCAACGGCGTGCTCACCTGTGATACCGAGCAGCAGGCCCTGGACCGCGCGGGCCTGGCCGACTCGGTCGAGAACAAGGGGCGGGAGGCCACCGTGGCCGCACTGACGACCGCTGGCGTGTTGCGTGGCCTGCGCCAGCCCTGGACCGAACGGGGTTTCGTGTGACCGCGGGTGAGCAGATGACCACGGATTCCGACAACGGTGCTGCGGCCGGTGACGACGTGATCGTGGCCCGGCCGCAGCGCGCCGCCTGGATGGGCGGTGCCCTCGGGGTGCTGCTGCTGGCGGTGTTCACGGTCGTGGCGGTGCTGCTGCGCGGGTCCGACAGCGGCGCGATCTTCCACCTCAGCGACCAGATCGCCATGGTGGGTGTGGGCCTGCTGCTGGGGCTGGCGTGCGCGTCGTTCGGCACCCCGAAGGTGCGTGCCGATTCCCGCGGCGTCGACGTGCGCAACGTCGGCACCACCCGGCACTTCGACTGGGACCAGGTGCTGTCGGTGAGTTTCCCCGACGGCGCCTCGTTCGCCCGGTTGGAACTGCCCGACGACGAGTACTACCCGCTGCTGGCGGTCCAGGCCGTCGACCGGCACCGCGCCGTGACGGCCGTGCGCGGCCTGCGCAGGCTGCACAAACGCGCTCGGGAGGACTGACACCCGGCCGGGCCGCGGCCGGGCGACCCGCCCGGCCCGCCCGGCCGGTGTCGGATCCTGCGATCAGCGGTCGAGGTCGACCACGACGGGTGCGTGGTCGGACGGGCTCTTGCCCTTGCGTTCCTCGCGGTCGACGTAGGCGTCCGAGACGGCGCCCGCGAACGCGGCGTCGCCGTACACCAGGTCGATCCGCATGCCCTTGTTCTTGGGGAACGCGAGCTGGCGGTAGTCCCAGTAGGTGTACGGCCGGTCGTACTTCAACGGCCGCGGCACGACGTCGGTCAGCCCGGCGTCGGTCAGCGTGGCGAGGGCTTTGCGTTCGGGCTCTGTGACGTGCGTCGACTCGGCGAACAGGGCGATGTCCCACACGTCGTCGTCGGTGGGGGCGATGTTGAAGTCGCCGAGGACGGCCAGCGGCCGGGACGGCTCCGCCGCGCTGTCGGCCGCGACGGTGTCGTTCAGGGCGGCGAGCCAGTCGAGCTTGTAGTCGTAATGCGCGTGGCCGGGTTCGCGGCCGTTGGGGACGTACACCGACCAGACGCGCACGCCGCCGCACGTGGCGCCCACCGCGCGGGGTTCGACGGCGCCGTCGTAGGCGGGCTGGCCGGGCAGGTCGCGCACGACGTCGTCGAGGCCGACCTTGGACAGGATCGCCACGCCGTTCCAGCGGCCGGTGCCGTGGCAGGCGATGTCGTAGCCGAGTTCGCGGACCTGGTCGGCGGGGAAGGCGTCGTCGGCGCACTTGAGTTCCTGCAGGCACAGCACGTCCGGCCGGGTCGAGTCGAGCCAGGCGAGCAGCCGGGGGAGGCGGGCGGTGACCGAGTTGACGTTCCACGTGGCGATCCGCATGCGGGCAGCCTCGCACAACGAGATCGGTGTATAATGACCTATACGGCACGGCGCGGTGTCACGCCGTCGTGCCGCGGTGGTCGCCCTCCGTCTCGCCGCCGGTCTCATCGCTGCCACGGCAGCCACGGACGACCGAGGGGTCGGTCGTCGGTGGCGGGGCGAGCTACAGGGCGAGCAGGCCGGCCACGACCTCGTCGACGCGGCCCGCGACCACGTGGGGCCGCTCGACCAGCGGGGTGAGGCCGCCTTCGAGGCGGGCCGCGAATCCCGCGAGGAGTCCCGCCCTGGCCGCGCCGTGGGTGTCCCACGAATGCACGGCGACGAGTGCCGTCTCGGCCGGGGCGGACCCCGCCTGTTCGCACGCCCAGTGGTATGCGCGGGCCGGCGGTTTGAACGACCGGACGGCTTCGGTGGACAGCACGCCGCGGAGTCGCCCGCTCATGCCGTGTCTGTCGAGAATGGACTCCAGGACGCTCGCGCCGCCGTGGGTGAAGCCGTAGGCGGGCACGCCGGCCTCGGCGAGCAGGGTGAACGCGGTCTCCGCCTCGGGGTGCAGCGGCAGCTCCGTGAAGCCGTCGAGGATGTGGGCGATGGCGTCGTCGCTCAGGGTGTGCCCGGAGGTGATCGCCAGCTGTGCCGCGGCGACGGCACGGAACGGCGGTGCCTCGCCCGCGAGGGTGTGGGCCATGCCGTCGCGCAGCGTGCGCGCGAAGAACAGCTCCAGTTCATGGCCCGGCCTGCCCGTCTCGACGAACCGCTCCCGCAGCGGTTCGAGGCGCACGAGCGTCTCGAACACGTCGAACAGGACCACCGACGGCCGCCTCGCTGCAGCGCGTGTCATGGCGGTCAGGCTACGTTCCCACCGCGGGTGCCGCGACGGAGGCGCCCGGTCCGCCGACACCCGCGGCCCCTGACCAGGGTGTCGGCGGGTCGCCATAGAGTGGAGACCGTGGCTGACCCGTCGACCTACCGGCCCGCTCCGGGGAGCATTCCGGACGAACCGGGCGTGTACAAGTTCCGCGACGACCGTCGCCGCGTCATCTACGTCGGCAAGGCGAAAAGCCTGCGCAGCAGGCTGAACTCGTACTTCGCGGACCTCGCCGGGCTGCACCCGCGCACCCGCCAGATGGTCACCACGGCCGCGAGCGTCGAGTGGACGGTCGTGTCCACGGAGGTCGAGGCACTCCAGCTCGAGTACAACTGGATCAAGGAGTTCGACCCGCGGTTCAACGTCCGCTACCGGGACGACAAGAGCTACCCGGTGCTGGCGGTGACGCTGAACGAGGAGTTCCCGCGGCTGCACGTCTACCGCGGGCCGCGGAAGAAGGGTGTGCGCTACTTCGGGCCGTACGCCCACGCGTGGGCGATCCGCGAGACGCTCGACCTGCTGTTGCGGGTGTTCCCCGCCCGCACCTGCTCGAGCGGTGTGTTCCGCAGGCACTCCCAGATCGGCAGGCCCTGCCTGCTCGGCTACATCGACAAGTGCTCGGCGCCGTGCGTCGGCCGGGTCACCGCCGACGAGCACCGCGCGATCGTCGAGGACTTCTGCGACTTCCTCGCGGGCAGCACCGACAAGATGGTGCGCAGGCTCGAGAAGGCGATGGCCGAGGCCTCGGAGGAGCTGGAGTTCGAACGCGCCGCTCGCCTGCGTGACGACCTCGGGGCGCTGCGGCGGGCGATGGAGAAGCAGGCGGTCGTGCTGGGCGACGGCACGGACGCGGACATCGTCGCGTTCGCCCACGACGAGCTCGAGGCGGCGGTCCAGATCTTCCACGTGCGGGGCGGTCGGGTGCGCGGGCAGCGCGGCTGGGTGGTCGACAAGGTCGAGGAGATGGACGTCGCGGCGCTGGTCGAGCAGTTCCTCAGCCAGTTCTACGCCGAGCAGCTCGACCTGGCACGGGAGGCGCCGGGCGGTGGCGGGCCGACGGTGCCGCGCGAGGTCCTCGTGCCGGAACTGCCCGCCGACGCGCCCGCGATGACCGACTGGTTGTCGGAACTGCGCGGTTCCCGCGTGCGCCTGCGGGTGCCGCAGCGCGGCGACAAGCGTGCACTCGCCGACACCGTGGAGCGCAACGCCAAGGAGGCGTTCGCCCAGCACAAACTGCGGAGGGCGGGCGATCTCACCGCGCGGTCGGCGGCCCTGCAGGAACTGCAGGAGCACCTCGCGCTCGACACGGCGCCGCTGCGCATCGAGTGCGTGGACATCAGCCACACCCAGGGCACCGACGTGGTCGCATCGCTGGTCGTGTTCGAGGACGGCGTCCCGCGGAAGAACGAGTACCGCCGGTTCGCGCTGCGCGAGGCCGCCGACGAGGGGGACGTCGCGGCCGTCGCCGAGGTGGTCCGGCGGCGCTTCGCCCGCTACCTCAAGGAGACCGCCGCCGACGGTGCGGAGGCCGCCGAGGCGACCGGTGCGGGTGACGTCGCTGCCGAGGTCGGCGCCGGGGCAGCGGCACCCGCGTCGGCCGACGGCGGGGTACCGGCCGCGGGGCAGGACGGCCCGCCGGGGATCGATCCGGAGACCGGCAAGCCGAAGAAGTTCGCGTATCCGCCGAACCTGCTGGTCGTCGACGGCGCGGGTCCGCAGGCGACCGCGGCGGCCGATGTCCTCGCCGAGCTCGGCATCACCGACGTGGCCGTCGTCGGCCTCGCGAAGCGACTCGAAGAGGTGTGGTTGCCGTCCGACGACGAGCCGGTCATCCTGCCGAGGACCTCGGACGCGCTGTACCTTCTGCAGCGGGTGCGCGACGAGGCGCACCGGTTCGCCGTCCGGTACCACCGGGAGAAGCGCGGCAAACGGGTGCAGGCCTCCGAACTGGACGGTGTGCCGGGACTCGGGCAGGCGAGGAAGTCCGCCCTGATCAAGCACTTCGGTTCGGTGAGGAAGCTCAAGCAGGCGGGGGTCGACGAGATCGCGCAGGTGCCGGGCTTCGGGAAGCGGACCGCGGAGGCCGTGCACACGGCACTCGCAGGCGGCCGAGCAGGGGAACAGACCGGCGCGGGGAAACAGGACGGCGCAGAACAGCAGAGCGCAGAACAGCAGAGCGCGGGGCAGCAGAGCGCGGGCAGGCAGGCCGGCGCAGAGCCACCCGGTGCAGGGGGACGAAGCATGGAGCGAGGGGAGTCGAACCAGTGAGCAGCGGAGAAGCCGGCAGAGCAGACGCGGCGGAGGAGGACGGCAGGGGCTCCGGAATGGAGGTCGCGGTCGTCACCGGGCTGTCCGGGGCGGGCCGCAGCACGGCGGCGAAATGCCTGGAGGACCTGGGTTGGTTCGTCGTCGACAACCTGCCGCCGGAGCTGATCTCGACGATGGTCGAGCTCGGCGCGCAGTCGAGGGGGGCGATCACGAAGGTCGCGGTGGTGATGGACGTGCGGTCGCGGGCGTTCACCGACGACCTGTCGTCGGTCATCAAGGGTCTGGACATGCGCGGGTACAAACCGCGGGTGCTGTTCCTGGAGGCGACCGACGCGGTGCTGATCCGCCGGTTCGACCAGGTGCGCCGGGGTCACCCGATGCAGGGTGACGGCAGGCTCGTCGACGGCATCGGCGCCGAGCGTGCGCTGCTGGAGCCGTTGCGGGCCGAGGCGGATCTGCTGCTGGACACGTCGTCGCTGTCCGTGCACGATCTGCGCGCCAAGATCGAGGACGCGTTCGGCAGCGAGGCGTCGGCGCAGACCCGGGTGACGGTGCTCTCGTTCGGCTACAAGTACGGTCTGCCGATGGACTCCGACCTCGTGATGGACGTGCGGTTCCTGCCCAACCCGTTCTGGATCCCCGAGTTGCGTGACCATTCCGGTCTCGACACCGAGGTGCGCAACTACGTGCTCGGCCAGGAGGGCGCGGAGGAGTTCCTCGACCGGTACCAGGACCTGCTCCGGCTGATCGGCGCGGGGTACAAGCGCGAGGGCAAGCGGTACCTGACGCTCGCGATCGGCTGCACCGGCGGTAAGCATCGGAGCGTCGCGATCTCGGAGGAACTCGCGAACCGGCTGTCCAAAGAGGATGGAACGGCCGTGAAGGTGGTGCACCGGGACCTGGGCCGGGAGTGAACGAGGAGATGCGCGCGGTCGCCCTGGGCGGGGGTCACGGTCTGCACGCCACGTTGACGGCGTTGCGGAGGCTCACCGACGACGTGACGGCGGTGGTCACGGTCGCCGACGACGGCGGGTCGTCGGGCAGGCTCCGCCGGGAACTGGGCCTGCTGCCGCCCGGCGACCTGCGGAAGGCGCTGGGCGCGCTCGCCGCGGCGGACGACGGCGCGCGGTGGGCCGAGGTGTTCCAGCACCGGTTCGGCGGCAGCGGCGCGCTCACCGGCCACGCGGTCGGCAATCTCTTGCTGGCGGGGCTGTTCGAGGTGCTCGGCGACCCGGTCGCCGGGCTCGACGAGGCGGCCCGGCTGCTCGGCGTCTCCGGCCGGGTGCTGCCGATGTCGACCGACCCGCTCGACATCGAGGCCGAGGTGACCGGCCTCGAGCCGGACGGTGCGGTCAGCCGCATCCGCGGGCAGGTCGCCGTGGCCAGCACCCCGGGGCAGGTCCGGCGGATCACGCTGCACAGCGTGGTGCCCGCCGGTGACACCGGTGCGGGCGCCGCCGTGAAGCCGCCGCAGGCGTGCCGTGAAGCCGTCGACGCCGTCATGTCGGCCGACGCGGTGTTCCTCGGCCCCGGCTCGTGGTTCACGAGCGTGCTGCCGCACCTGCTCGTGCCGGAGCTGCACGACGCGCTCGTGAAGACGACGGCGACGAAGATCGTCATACTGAACCTCGTGCCGCAGCCGGGAGAGACGGCGGGCTTCTCACCCGAACAGCACCTGGACGTACTCTTCCAGCACGCTCCTCGGCTCGGGGTGGACGCCGTGATCGCCGACAGCGATTCGGTGCCGACGCCGGCGCGGCTCCGCTCGGCGGCCGCAGAGCTGGGCGGGCGTGCTCATCTGGCGTCGATCGCCACCCCGGGTGTGGTGGGGCGGCACGACCCGGATGCGCTGGCTGGTTGTGTGCGAGACGCGCTCGGTGCGACGAGCGCGAAGGAGGGGCTCTCATGGCGATGACCGCTGCAGTCAAGGACGAACTCAGCCGGCTCGAGCTGACGAAGACGAGCCCACGGCGGTCCGAGGTGGCGGCGATGCTGCGGTTCGCCGGCGGCCTGCACATCGTGGCGGGCCGGGTCGTGGTCGAGGCGGAACTGGACACCGGTTCGGTGGCCCGGCGGCTCCGCAAGGAGGTTCACGAGCTGTACGGCCACCAGGCCGAGGTGCACATGATCACCTCGGGCGGGTTGCGCAAGGGCAACCGCTACGTGGTGCGCGTGGTCAAGGACGGCGAGGGGCTCGCGCGGCAGACCGGCCTGATCGACCAGCGCGGCCGTCCGGTGCGCGGACTGCCCGCGCCCGTGGTGTCCGGCGGGATCGCCGACGCCGAGGCGGCCTGGCGCGGCGCGTTCCTGGCGCACGGGTCGCTGACCGAACCGGGGCGGTCCTCGTCGCTCGAGGTGACGTGCCCGGGGCCGGAGGCGGCGCTGGCGCTCGTCGGCGCGGCCCGCAGGCTCGGCATCCAGGCCAAGTCGCGCGAGGTGCGGGGAGCCGACCGGGTCGTGGTCCGCGACGGTGACGCCATCGGCGCGCTGCTCACCCGGCTGGGCGCGCATTCGAGCGTGCTGGCGTGGGAGGAGCGGCGCATGCGCCGCGAGGTGCGCGCCACGGCGAACCGGCTCGCCAACTTCGACGACGCCAACCTGCGCCGGTCCGCGCGTGCCGCCGTGGCCGCCGCGGCCAGGGTCGAACGGGCGATGGAGATCCTCGCCGAGGACGCGCCGGACCACCTGCTGACCGCGGGCAGGCTACGGGTGTCGAACCGGCAGGCCTCGCTCGAGGAGCTCGGCCAGCTCTCCGACCCGCCGATGACGAAGGATGCCGTCGCAGGCCGGATCCGCAGGCTGCTCGCCATGGCGGATAAGAAGGCCGCCGATCTGGGTATCCCCGACACGGAATCCGCCGTGACCGCGGAGATGCTCGACGAGGAAGTGTGAACGCGCGCCGTTACCCGTGCCCCGCGGCGACCGGAATCTCGTAACGTAGCGGTTGCACGGCCGGGCCACGGTCGGAAACGCAGCACCCTGACGCTCGAGGGCGAACGGTTCGGACCGCGCCTCCGGAGACCGGCCGGCGGCAGGTCACGATCGTTGGACGAAAGGGGGCAGCACGTGCACGCGACCAGGACGGGAGCCGACGGCACCGAACTCGCCGTCTCGCCCGAGATCGGAACGTGGCTCGAACACCGGTCGGGCCGCGCGGACGCCTGGACGGCCGCGGAGCTCGTGGCCGCCAAACGGGGACGCACCGTGAGCGTCGTGATCCCCGCCAGGGACGAGGAGGAGACGGTCGGCGAGATCGTGCGGACGATCCGCACCGCGCTCGTGGAGGCCGCTCCGCTCGTCGACGAGCTCCTCGTCGTCGATTCGCACTCGCAGGACGCGACCGCCGCGGTCGCCGCCGAGGCAGGCGCCGACGTGGTGGCCCAGGACGACGTGCTGCCCGCGCTGCCGCGTCACCGGGGCAAGGGTGAGGCGCTGTGGAAGGGCCTCGCGGCCACGCGCGGCGACCTGGTCGTGTTCGTCGACGGCGACCTCTACGGCTTCACCGCCGACTACGTCACCGGTCTGCTCGGGCCCCTGCTCACCCGGCAGGGCATCGACTACGTGAAGGGCTTCTACCACCGGCCGCTCGCGGAGGACGGCCGCAGGGAGGCCGACGGCGGCGGCCGCGTCACCGAACTGGTCGCGCGGCCGTTGCTGAACATGTTCTGGCCCCAGCTGTCCGGGTTCGTCCAGCCGCTGGCCGGTGAGTACGCGGGCAGGCGGGAGGTGCTGGAGGCCATCCCGTTCGTGACGCACTACGGCGTCGAGGTCGGGCACCTCATCGACCTGGTCGAGTGGCGGGGCCTCGACGCGCTCGCCCAGGTCGACCTGGGCGAGCGCACCCACCGGCACCAGACCACGCAGGCGCTGGGCCGTATGTCCGCGCAGATCATCCTGACGATGCTGGACAGATTGGAACGCTACGGCAGGATGTCGCTGTCCGTGCCGCCCGCGACCCTGCTGGCCCAGTTCCAGCGCGCCGTGGCCGGGCCCGGCACCGGCGTGGAGCGCGACCTGGTGCTGACCGACCTGACCCTCGAGGAACGCGATCCGCTCGCGCGGATCCCCCGCGACTCGGGCGGAAGCCTGCGGCGGACGGCCTGACCCGCGGTGTGCGCGGTTCGCGGCGGGTCAGGGCACGAGGGCCTACCGTTCGGCGGTGACGCGCCGGGCCCGGGGGTCTGCGCGGGATGTGCGGCCCGGGTTGCTAGCTTCCTGGCGTGCCTGCTCCCGCGCAGTTGAAGCGCCGCGCTCTCGACCTCGGCCGCCACCACTGGCTGTTCCTCGTGGTGTTCGTGGCCGGGCTCGGCCTGCGCGCCGCCGCCTGGTTCGCGTACCCGCCCGCGTTGTTGTACGGCGATTCGTTCCGCTACCTCGACAACGTCGGCACCCACAACCCGACCGGGCTGCACCCGATCGGTTACGACCTGTTCGTCCTCGAACCGGTGCTGGCCGTCGGCGGGCTCGGGCTCGTGTCGTTCCTGCAGCACGTCGCCGGGCTGGGATGCGGTATCGCGCTCTACGCCCTGGCCCGCAGGCTGGGGGTGCGCCGGAACTGGCTGGCCGCGCTCGCGGCGGCGCCGGTCCTGCTCGACGCCTACGAGGTGCAGATCGAGCAGATGATCATGTCCGACGTCTGGTTCCAGGTCCTGCTGGTCGGGCTGTTGTGGCTGCTGCTCGGCACGAGGCGCGGGGGGCAGCCGCCGGTGTGGGCAACGGCCGTGGCCGGTGTGCTGTTCGGCGTCGCCGTGATCTTCCGGATGGTCGCGCTGCCGCTGGCGCTGCCTGCGGTCGTGTTCCTGCTCGTCGCGGGCGGTGCCTGGCGGCGCTGGGGCACGTGGGCCGCGTGGCGCACGATCCTCGTGCGGGTCGCGGCGCTCGCGCTGCCGTTGGCGCTCGTGGTCGGCGGGTACGGCGCCTACTACGCGAGCTGGGCGGGTCACTTCGCGCTGAGCCCGTCGACCGGCAACGTCCTCTACGCCCGCGGTGCCGTGGTGGCGGACTGCCAGAACCTGGAGCTGTCGGAACGGCTGGAACCGGCGTGCCCGGACGAGCCGCTCGGCGAGCGGAAGGGCAGTGACAGCTACGCGCACATCGGCGCGAACGACGAGTGGCGCGCCCAGTGGCCCGAGGGCACGAACATCGTCGCGATCCAGCAGGACTTCGGCAAGCAGGTCATCCGGCAGCAGCCGTTCGACGTCGCCGTTGCGATCATGACCGACTTCCTCAAGGGATTCCGGGGCTGGCGCGTCGACACCCCGGGCGACGTGTCGGTCACGCGCTGGCACTTCCAGCCGACGTACCAGTTCTACAACCACGAGGAGAAGACCCGGGAGTACGCGCTTCGCTACAGCGGCGAGGAGCCGGAGTCCCGGCCGACGCTGGGCACGGCGCTGCGCTGGTACCAGTTGTTCGGCGGCTTCACCCCGGGCAACCTGCTCGGCGTGGCGTTGCTGCTGGCGCTGGCCGCGGGCCTGGGCATCACCCGTAAGGCGCGGGCGAGCGGGCTGCGGGCGGCGATGCTGCTGCCCGCGGGGATGGCTCTGGTGTCACTCGGCGGTGCCGCGGCGTTCGAGTTCTCGTGGCGCTACCAGCTGCCCGGCATCACGTTGCTGCCCCTGGCGGGTGTCCTCGCCCTGACGGCGCTGCTGTCGCGCCGGCATCGGCGGGACACACAGCCCGCCGAGACGTCCACGCCCACTCCGGACGACGACGTGCCGGGTCACGGCGAGACCGGGGACGGGCTTCCCTCCGGCAACGGCGGGGTGGCCGCGGGCAACGGCGTTCCGTCCCCCGGCGTCGTCGGCAACGGCGTCGCGGGCGGGAACGGCTCCGGACCGCACGCGCCCGCCGTGCCTTAACCTCACACCGTGCGAGCTGACGAGACGACCGCCGACCCGGACGAGGGGCTCGCGCGCCGGCTGAAGGCGCTCGCGTGCACCGCGCCGCTGCACGACCTCGACGCGCGCAAATCCAAGCTCGACTGGGCCGATGCGACCGTGTATCAGATGGCCGAGATCGGGCTCCACACGATCGACCAGGTCACGATCGCGATGGACTTCGACACCGGCGCCGACCACCACCAGGTCACCCGCCGGTTGCTGCCGTTCATCGCCGCCCAGGCACCCGACCGCACGGCCGACGAGCACACGCGCGTGGCGCGCTGGGTGCTCGACAACCTCATCAACGTCGGGACCACCGACCGCGGGTTCCGCCGCGTCTACGGCGCGGTCGACGCGGACGGGACGTACCGCAGGCGGGCGTTCGACTTCAAACTCCTCGTCGAACTCGCCGCGCCGGACGGCGAGGTGTACCTGCGCGCGACCGACGAGGCGATCAACGTGCTCGTCGGCGCACTGGACACCGACGTCGAATCGGCGCACATCGCCGCCGAGGTGAAACTCGAGAACCTGATCACGCGCGGCAGGCTGGCCGACGCGAAGCTCGCCGCCGAACAGGCGCGGTACCGCACGGTGCAGTACGGCGAGATCCTCCGCGCCCGGCTCGACGCGACCCGCCGTGACGTGCGGTCCGTCGACTGGGAACGCGAGCTGCCCGAGCTGCTCGACTCCGCGCTGACCCACATCGAGTCCCGGTTCCGCGCCGAAACGGCGATCCTGAAGAACATCACCGCGGCCAGGGACGAGGCGGAGGACCCCGGCCACAAGCGCAGGGCCGCCGAACTGGTCGAGATCGTGGGCGACTGCATCCGCAGGCACACGCAGCTCCAGAACCGGTTGCAGGCGGCGGGTGCGGTGTTCCGCGCCGAGCAGGACCGGCAGCAGTTCTCCGGGCCGCCCCAGCGCGCGGCGATCGACGTGTTCGGACAGCTGCTCACACCGACCCTGGACCTGCCGCTGTCCGACGCGCTCGCGCCGGTCGAGGCCTACTTCCGCGCGGGCACCGGCACCAGCGTGCCGAGCGTGCCGTCCCTGCCGTCGCTGGTGTCGTTGCTGCTGCGGCCCGCGCCGGAACGCGACCACGTCGTCGGCGAGGTGCCGGAGCCCGAGCTGCAGCCCGCGGAGGACACCGACGCGTTCACCGACGAACAGTGGCGGCAGGCCGACGCGCTGCTCGACCTGCCCGAGGTGCCGCGGCGGCTGTCGGGCCTGCTGGAGGAGGCCCGCGCGACCGATCCGGCCGTCGCGCGGCTGATCGCCCTGCGCGCCGTGCACGCCTACGGCCCCGAGGTCGGCGGCGCGCTGCGGCAGGCGCAGCAGTCGGTGCTGCTCGCCGTCGACGACGGCACCAGGCTGGACGACCCGGAGATCGGCGGCGCCGACCTGTTGCTGATGTCGGCCCTGGTCGACGGCGTCGTCGACGAGGGTGGTGAGGTCGACGGCGACGACGGGGACGATGGCGACGGCGGCGCTGGCGACGACGGCGCTGGCGATGGGGCGGCCTGGGCACCGGACGGCACGGCCGCGGAGCGCGAGCCCGGGTTGTTCGACGACGGCGAGGCGATCGAGGAGGCGGCTCTGTGAGCACGGGACATGCGTCGGCCGACGCCGAGGCGGCGGCGCGGCTGCTCGCGTTCGGTATGCGACCCAAGCTCGTGCCCGGACGGGACGTCGTGTACGCCGACCTCGTGCGCCGCTACGGCGAGGACAGCGCGTTCAAGCAACTCACCCACGCCGTCGCCGCGGGTCTGGGACTGATGGTGCTCGAGGTGAACGCGCAGGCCGGGGCGGTGCTGGCCGCCACGGACGAGTCGATCTTCGAGATCAAGATGGACAGCTACGCGCGGCAGTCGAAGATCCGCGAACGGCGCGACACCGAGAAGGTGCTGCACGGGCTCATCCACCTGGCCACGGCCGCGCTCGGCTACCCGCGGCCCGACGACCTCGCCAACGACACCTACATCGGCCGGGTGAGCGTCGAGCAGGTGGACGGTGTCGTGCGGGAGGCGTGCCGCATCCTCGACGAGCGCGCCGCGGCGAACACCGACCCGCTCGCCGACGCGCCCGAACTGGAGCAGGCGTGGCGGGCCTACGCGCGCAGGCCCGCGGCCGCGGCGACCAAGGACGGCAGGCTCGCCCCCGACACCACGCGCGGCATGGTGACCAGGGCGCTACGGTTCCTGGCCGAGCAGGGATTCCTCGTCCCGGTGAGTTCCGAGCAGGGCGGAACGTACCGGACGACGCCGCGTTACCAGGTGCAGGTGCGTGAGCTGGCGGCCGACGCCGCGTTCGACGAGCTGCTCGCGCTCGGCGTCGTGTCGGTGCCGGGTGAGGGGTCGACGCTGCGGGCGTCGGCCGGCGACACGCTGTAGGGGAGTGGATGTACGAGCTGTCGCGGGTGCGCCTGCACTCGGTCGGTCCCAGCGGTGCGCGGTACCAGGACGTCGTGCTGGACCTCTCCGGCGTCGGGGACGTCGTGTCCGCGCCGACGCAGGATGCGCTGTTCGGCGCCGGGGTCCATCACACCGAGAACGGACCGCCGCGCCGTCCGTCGCCCGCGAGCGTGCTGTTCCTGGAGAACGGCGGCGGCAAATCGGTGCTGATCAAGCTGATCTTCTCGGTGATGCTGCCGGGCCGCAGGCAGGTCGTCGGCACGACCAACACGCGCGTGCTGGAGAAGTTCGTCGGCGCGAAGGACGTCGCCCACGTGGTGCTCGAGTGGCAGCATGTGGAGACCGGGCAGCGGCTGATCACCGGCAAGGTCTCCGAGTGGCGCGGGCACGTGGCCTCGTCGGATCCCGCGAACCTCGTCGACTCCTGGTACTGCTTCCGCCCCGGCGCGGAGGTCGGACTGGAGTCGCTGCCGCTGACCGCCGACGGCAAGTTGCTGACGATGTCCGGTTTCCACGACCGGATGACGGCGCTGCACGGCGACGTGCCGGAACTGCAGCTGTTCTGGACCCGCAGGCATCACGAGTGGACCGAGCGGCTCGACCAGCTCGGCCTGGACACCGAGCTGTTCCGCTACCAGCGCGCCATGAACGCGGGCGAGGGTGAGGCGGCGGACGCGTTCGCGTTCAACACCGACGAGGCCTTCGTCGAGTTCCTGCTGCGTGCCGTGATCAGCGAGGACGAGCCGAAGGATCTCGCCGACGTCCTGGCCACCTACGCCGACAACCTCGCCCAGCGCGGCGAGCTGATGACCGAACGCGACTTCGTGGCCGGCGCGCTCGACGCGCTGACCCCACTGATCGACGAGGAGAAGCTCGCGGCGGCGGCGCGCAAGCTCGCCGACGCGGCGCGCGCCGAGCTGGAGACCCTCGCCGGCGAGGTGGCGGCCCGCAACGCCGCGGAGTCCGAACGGCTCGAGACGCTGACCGCGCACGTGCAGGAGGTCGCGGACGCGGAGCGGCTCGCCGAGGGCGATCACCGGCGTAAGCAGGCCGTGCTGACCGAACTCCGCAGGCAGGTGGCCGCGATGCTGCGGGACGAGGCGCAGGCGGAGTCCGAACGCATCGACGCCGAGCTGGCGGAGGCGAAGACCCTCGCCGAGGCGTGGCGGGAGACCGGGACCGTCCTGACCCAGCTGGGCGCCACCCGGAAGGCCGCCGACATCCGCGAACTCGTCGGCAGCAGGGAGGAGAAGGCGCGGCCCGCACTGGAGGCGAAGAACGCCGCCGCCACGGCGCTGGCGCGCGGCCTGCTCGGACTGGCGCAGGAGGCGCAGGAGCAGGCCGACGAGGCCGACCGGCAGGCGACGGAGCTGCAGTCCGAGGCCGAGGAGGCGCAGCGGGAACGCGACGAGGCGACGTCGGCCGCGGCGAACCGCCGTGCCGAGGCCGACGGGCTCGACGCACGACTCGAGGAGGTGCGGGCGGAGATCGCCCGTGCCACGGCGGACGGACTGCTGAGCCACGGTGCGGACGTGGCCGAGGCGGCACGGACGGCGGCGGCCGAGGGGGAGGAGGCGACCGCCGAACTCTCCCGCAGGGAGGCCGAGCTGGAGCGGGTCGCCGAAGAACTGGGAGCCGCCCAGACCGCGGCGCACGAGGCTCAGCGCGAGGCGGCAGGGGCACGGGACCGGGCCCAGCGCGCGGCCGAGGAGCTCACGCGCGCGCATCGCCGCACCGATGCGCTCGCCGCCGAGCCGCGGCTGGCCGAACTGCTCGGCACCGACACGGTCACGCTGGAGACCGACACGCCCGCGGTGCTGGAGCGGCTCGCCGAGGCACGCGGGGAGGCGGAACGCGAGCAGACGACCCTGCGGATGGAGGAGTCGCGGGACGAACGTGCGCTGGGAGCGCTCGGTTCGGGCGGGCTGCTGCCCGCGCCCGAGGAGCTGCAGGCCGCGCTGGAGGTCCTCGAGCAGGCGGGTGTCACGGCGTGGTCGGGCTGGCGGTACCTGTCGACGCTGGACCCGTCGACGCGGGCCGACGCGGTGCGACGGGCGCCCCAGCTCGTGTCGGGTGTGCTGGTGAACGACCCGGCGCAGCTCGGCAGGGCCGAGGAGGTCCTCACCGAGCACCGGCTCCTGCCCGGTGCGGCGATCGCGGTCGGCACCACCGCGGCGCTGGCCGACCGTGACCTGGGCGAGGCGCCCGGCGTGGCGTTCCTCGTGCCGCCGAACCCGGCGATGTACGACGAGGACGCCGCCGACGCCGAACGCGAGGCCATCAGCCGGCGCCAGCACGACCGCCAGCGCAGGCTCGCCGAGCTGGAGGAAGCGATCGGCGGTGACGCCGCCCTGACGTGGAAACTCACGGCCTGGCGCGAGGACTACCCGCCCGGCAGCATCGCCGTCCTGGCCGAGCGGGCACAGGAGGCCGAGACCGAACGGGAGGAGGCCGAACGGCACGCCGACGAGGCCGAACGCACCGCGGCGCGGCTGGCCGAGAAGCGGGACGGGCTGCGGGAGCGGATCCCGGCGCTGCGAGCGGAGGCCCGCCGGGCCGAGGACGCCGCCCGCACGCTCGAGGACCTCGCGGGCCGGGCAGGCCGAATCCCGCAGTGGACCGAGGAGGCCCAGCGGGCCAGGGAGACGGCCACACAGGCGGAGCAGCGGTCGGAGGACGCCGCGGCGCGGGCCGCCCGGCTGCGGGACCAGGTGGCCGAACACCGCCGCACCGCCGACGGACACCGGCGGACCGCGACCACGGCACGCGGCGAGCTGGCCGAGGTGCCCGGCGGCGGGGCGGTGTCGGCCGACGACCCGGTTCCCGACGAACCGGTGGACGCACTCCGGCGGGCGTTCACGTCGGCGTCCGAGGCCTACGCGCGGGTCGAGGTGGGCGGTGACCTGCGCGCCGAACTGGAGCAGGCCGAGGCGGCCGAGTCCGCGGCCAGGGCGGCGTTGGAGAACCTCGACGAGGACGTGCGCGTGCGTGCGGCCGAACTGCTCGACACGCCCGACGGCTCCGACTCGTCGGCCCGCGCGGCCGCCCAGGCGCGGGCGGTGCGGGCAGTGGAGACCCTCGAGGCCGAGCGCACCGAGGTGATCGGCAGGCTCGCCACCCGCACGGCCGAACTCGGCCAGCTGCCGTCGCCGTCGGGACCGGTGGACAGTACGGAACGGCCGCGCGACGTCGACCACGGCCGAGAGCTCATCGAGGAGGCCGCCGACCAGGTGTCGGCCGCCGCGCGGGAATGGGAGGAGCTGCGGGAACGCCGCGCGGCCGCGCAGGCCTCCCTCGACACGGCGACACAGAGCGCGTCCGGCTTCCGGCTGCTGGCCGAGTCGCTCGCGACCCACGTGCCCGCCGGCGAGCCGGCGCGGGCGTTCGACGGCGACGTGGAGGAGGCGCAGGCCAGGGCCACCGAGCTGACCGGACGTCTCACCTCGGCACAGCAGCAGGTCGACGAGGCCGTCGCGCGGGTACGGGCCGCCGCCGACACGCTGGCGCAGTACGCCGCGGAGAAGCGGTTCGAGCAGCTGGACACGCCGGTACGGCAGCAGGTCGTGGCGGTCCGCCGCGACAGCCTGCCCGACCACGCCGAGGAATGGGCCGAGGCGCTGCGGCCGCGGCTGCGGACGCTCACCGACGACCTGGCCCAGATCGACCGGCACCGCTCCGGCATCGTCACCCGGCTGCAGAGCATGGTCGAAGGCGCGATCCGCACGCTCCGCTCGGCCCAGCGCGTCTCGCGTCTGCCGGACGGCCTCGGCGACTGGTCCGGGCAGGAGTTCCTCCGCATCCGTTTCACCGAGCTCGACGACGCCGAGCTGGCCACGGCCCTCGGCGAGGTCGTCGACGAGGCGGCCGTCGGCAGGACCGCCGACGGCCGGGACGTCAAGCGCGACGGATTGTCGCTGCTGCTGCGCGGGGTTCGTGCCGCGGTGCCGAAGGGCTTCCGGGTGGACATGCTCAAACCGGACTCCGTGCTCCGCACCGAGCGGCAGCGGGTGTCGGAGATCCGCGACGTGTTCTCCGGCGGCCAGCAGCTCACCGCGGCGATCATCCTGTACTGCACCCTCGCGGCGCTGCGGGCCAACAACCGCGGCAGAATGCGGAACCCGCACTCGGGCGTGCTGTTCCTCGACAATCCGATCGGCCGCGCCTCGGCCGGGTACCTGCTCGAACTGCAGCGTGCCGTCGCGAGCGCACTGGGCGTGCAGCTGGTGTACACGACCGGCCTGTTCGATGCGGGCGCACTGGCGGAGTTCCCGCTGATCGTGCGGTTGCGCAACGACGCCGACCTTCGCGCGGGCCGCAAGTACCTGTCGGTCGACGCGACGATGCGGAAACAACTCGACGAGCTGCCCGAACCCGACGGCACGGCCCGGCTGACCTCGACACGGGTGTACACGAAGTCCGCGGCGAGCTGAGGTGGCTCGGGTGGCCGGTTCCTGTCGGTGATCGTTGGTAGACACGGCCCGTGACCCCGACGAAGGCCATGACGACGATGACGACACCGACGATGACGACGGCGGAGCGGCGGGCCCGCCTCGCGCGCCGGCACCTCCTCAGCGATCGCGCAGCCGGTGTGGCCGACGTCGCCGAGGGTGTGGTCGCGTTGCACGCCACGGATCCGGCCACCGTGTACCTGTCCGCGGCGGCGCGCCTTGCCGGGTCCGGCACCGGCGGCGATGCCGTCGACGCGGTGGATCACGCGCTGTACGAGGAACGTTCCGCGGTGCGCATGCTCGGCATGCGCCGCACGATGTTCGTCGTCGGCCGCGACGTCGCGCCCCTCGTGCAGGCGGGTTGTGCCGCCGACATCGAGCGCAAACAACGGCGACTGCTGCTCCGCCACCTCGAGCAGACCGGCATCCCGGATCTCGGCCGCTGGCTGTCCGGCGTCGAGGACGCCACCGTCGGGGCGCTGCGGGCACGCGGAACGGCGCGGGCGGCCCAGCTGGCCGAGGACGAACCCCGCCTGCGCACCGAGATCGTCATGGCGGCGGGCAAGCCGTACGAATCGACCACCTACATCACCAACCGGGTGCTGTTCCTGCTGGCGGCAGCCGGCCGCATCGTGCGCGGCCGCCCCGGCGGATCGTGGCTGTCCACGCAGTACGAGTGGTCGCTCACCGACGACTGGCTGCCCGGCGGCATCCCCGAGCCGGAACCCGAGGAGGCGCGGACCGCGTTGCTGCAGCGGTACCTGCGCGCCTACGGGCCGGTGCGGGAGGCCGACATCCGCTGGTGGACCGGGTGGACGGCCGCGCAGACCCGCCGCGCGCTGGCCGATGCCGCCGCCGAGACGGTCGACCTCGACGGCGCGGCCGCCTTCGTGGCCTCCGGCGACGTCGAACCGACGCCCGAACCGCAGCCGTGGGTGGCGCTCCTGCCCGCGCTCGATCCGACACCGATGGGCTGGACGGATCGCGACTGGTTCGTGGGGCCGCACCGCTCGGCGCTGTTCGACCGCAACGGCAACATCGGCCCCACGATCTGGTGCGACGGCCGCATCGTCGGCGGTTGGGCCCACCGGTGGAACGGCGAGGGCACCGGGGGAGAGGTGGCGACGCGGCTGCTGGAGGACGTCGGCACCGAGCGGACGGCACTGGTGGCGGCCGAGGCCGAACGGCTCACGCAACGGTTGCGCAGCTGGCTGTCCGACGCGGTGGTCGTGCCGCGATTCCGAACCCCGCTGGAACGGGAGTTGAGCGCGTGAACCGAGCGCCGGAACCGGTCCGGTGACCGGGCGCTGTGACCTGAGCGATCTTGAACGATTTCTGCAAGGTTCAAGGTGCGCCACGTCTCGTGCGGGGTACCCGGGTCGGGCCTGGTCGCCGCGCTAGGGTGTGGGCGTCCCAACGATGTGCAAGCCGGCCGTAGGTGCCGGGTCGAGAACACTGTGAGGAGAGAGCAGACGTGACGGTTCGCGTAGGCGTCAACGGCTTCGGCCGGATCGGCCGCAACTTCTTCCGTGCCGCGGCGGCCAGCGGCCATGACATCGAGGTCGTCGCGTTCAACGATCTCGGCGACGTCTCCACGATGGCCCACCTGCTCAAGTACGACAGCGTGCTCGGCCGTTATCCGGAAGAGGTCACCACGTCCGACGAGGGCATCGTCGTGGGCGGCAAGACGATCAAGGCGCTCGCCGAGCGCGACCCGGCGAAACTGCCGTGGGGCGACCTGGGCGTCGACGTGGTCGTCGAGTCCACCGGCTTCTTCACCAACGCCGAGGACGCCAAGGCGCACCTCGCGGGTGGCGCCAAGAAGGTCCTCGTGTCGGCCCCGGCCAAGGGCGAGGACCTGACGGTCGTACTGGGCGTCAACGACGACCAGTACGACGGTTCGCAGACCATCATCTCCAACGCGTCCTGCACCACGAACTGCCTCGGCCCGCTCGCCAAGGTGCTCAACGACAGCTTCGGCATCGAGCAGGGCCTGATGACCACGGTCCACGCCTACACGGCCGACCAGAACCTGCAGGACGGTCCGCACAAGGACCTGCGGCGTGCCCGCGCCGCCGCGCTGAACATCGTGCCGACCGGCACGGGCGCCGCGAAGGCCATCGGCCTCGTCCTGCCGGAGCTGAACGGCAAACTCGACGGCTACGCGCTGCGCGTCCCGGTGCCGACCGGCTCGTCGACGGACCTCACCGTGACCCTGTCGAAGAGCGCCAGCGTCGAGGCCATCAACGAGGCCTACCAGGCGGCGGCCGCGGGCCCGCTGCAGGGCATCCTGCGCTACAGCGACGAGCCGATCGTCTCCTCCGACATCGTCACCGACCCGGCGTCCTGCATCTACGACGCGCCGCTGACCAAGGTGATCGGCAACCAGGTCAAGGTCATCGGCTGGTACGACAACGAGTGGGGCTACTCCAACCGCCTCGCCGACGCCGTGAACCTCATCGGCTCGAAGCTGTCCTGAGCCATGGCGGTCAAGTCACTCGACGATCTGGTAGCCGACGGCGCGGTCGCGGGACGGTACGTGCTGGTCCGGTCGGACCTGAACGTGCCGCTCGACGGCGCCACCATCACCGACGACGGCCGGGTCCGTGCCGCACTGCCGACCATCCGCCGTCTCGCGGAAGCGGACGCGCGGGTGGTCGTCACCGCGCACCTGGGCAGGCCCAAGGGTGCGCCCGACGACACGTACTCGCTGCGGCCCGTCGCCGCGCGCCTCGGTGAGCTCCTGGGCGGCGACGTCCCGCTCGCAGGCGACGTCGTCGGACGCGAGGCCCGTGACGTCACGGCGAGCCTGGCCGACGGCCAGGTCGCCATGCTGGAGAACGTCCGCTTCGACCCGCGGGAGACGAGCAAGGACGCCGACGAGCGCGGCGCACTGGCCCGTGAACTCGCCGCGGTGGTCGGGTCCGGTGCCGCGTTCGTGTCCGACGGTTTCGGCGTGGTGCACCGCAAGCAGGCGTCCGTCTACGACGTCGCCCGCGAGCTGCCCGCGTACGCGGGCGGTCTGGTGCTGTCCGAGCTCGAGGTGCTGCGCACCCTGACCGGTGACCCGCAGCGGCCCTACGCCGTCGTGCTCGGCGGTTCGAAGGTCTCCGACAAGCTCGCCGTTATCGAGGCGCTGCTGCCGAAGGTCGATCGGCTGCTGGTCGGCGGCGGCATGTGCTTCACGTTCCTCGCCGCGCAGGGCCAGGGCGTCGGCGGCTCCCTGCTCGAGACGGACATGGTGGACACGTGCAAGCGGCTGCTGGCCGACGCGGGCGACAAGCTCGTGCTGCCGGTCGACGTCGTCGCCGCGGACGCGTTCTCCGCCGACGCCACGACCCGCACGGTCGCGGCCGGAGAGATCGAGGACGGCTGGATGGGCCTCGACATCGGCCCGGAGTCGGTGCGCCTGTTCGCCGACGCCGTCGGCTCGGCGAAGACCGTGTTCTGGAACGGCCCGATGGGCGTGTTCGAGATGGCACCGTTCGAGGGGGGCACCCGCGGCGTGGCCCGCGCTATCGCCGACGGCGACGCCTTCAGCGTCGTCGGCGGCGGCGACTCGGCGGCCGCGGTACGGCAGCTCGAACTGCCCGAGGACGGGTTCTCGCACATCTCCACCGGCGGCGGGGCCTCGCTGGAGTACCTGGAGGGCAAAGAGCTGCCCGGCGTGGCGGTCCTGAGCGAGTGAGCCGCAGGCTCGGCGCGCGTGGTCGTACCGAGGGCACTTGCCGTACGGCACGTGCCCTCGGTACACATCCCCGAGAAGTCCCGTCCCCGTCCCACTCGTGATCCGGAAGGCCCCCGGGAAGCTTCGCTCCACCCCAGACCCCCCTCGTGAACCGGAAGGTGCAGGCATGAGCCGCAAACCGCTCGTCGCCGGCAACTGGAAGATGAATCTGAACCACCTCGAGGCCATCGCCCTGGTGCAGAAGATCGCCTTCTCGCTGCCGGAGAAGTACTACTCGAAGGTGGACGTGGCGGTCATTCCGCCGTTCACCGACATCCGCAGCGTGCAGACGCTCGTCGACGGCGACAAGCTCCTGCTCACCTACGGTGCGCAGGACGTGTCCCAGCACGCGTCCGGCGCCTACACCGGTGAGGTGTCGGCGTCGATGCTCGCCAAGCTCGGCTGCACCTACGCGGTGATCGGCCACTCGGAGCGGCGCGAGCACCACGACGAGACCGACGAGGTCGTGGGCAAGAAGGTGCGCGCGGCGCTCAAGAACGAGCTGACGCCGATCCTGTGTGTCGGCGAGCCTCTCGAGGTCCGGGAGGCCGGCGACCACATCACGCACACGACCACGCAGCTCATCGAGGCCCTGAAGGGGCTCAAGAGCGAGCAGGTGGCCGACATCGTGGTGGCGTACGAACCGGTGTGGGCGATCGGCACGGGCCGGGTTGCGACGCCCGCCGACGCCGAGGAGGTGTGCGCCGCGCTGCGCAACGCCCTGGCCGAGAAGTACGGTGCCGACCTCGCCGCAGGAGTGCGCGTCCTCTACGGTGGCTCGGTGAAATCGGGCAACATCGCGGAGCTCATCGCCTGTGAGAACGTGGACGGTGCGCTCGTCGGCGGCGCCAGCCTCGACGGCGACGAATTCACGAAACTCTGCGCGATGGCCGCAGGAGGCCCGCTACCCTGACCGCGTGTGGCACCCGCTACTCTGGGTGCCCTCGCCACCCGCAGTAGACAGAGGATGACATGCAACTGTTCCTGCAAATCTTGTTGGTCGTGACCAGCGTTCTGCTGATCATCGCGGTGCTGCTGCACCGTGGCCGCGGTGGGGGACTGTCGTCCTTGTTCGGTGGTGGGATGCAGGCCAGCCTGGCCGGCTCGAGCCGGGCCGAGTCGAACCTGGACAAGGTCACGATCGGGCTCGCCGCAGTCTGGCTCATCGCGATCATCGGGCTCGGCCTGCTCCTCAAACTCTGATCGGTCGCGTGCCGTGGGGCACGCCGGGTTACTGGTGGGTGAGGTTTGATGGTTGGCGGTAACGCGATCCGGGGGACGCGCATCGGCGCGGCCGGTCCGTCGAGCGAATCCGAGCGCGGCGAGACCGCGCCGCGGAGCGTCGTGTCGTACTGGTGCGCCAACGGGCACGAGTCGCGGCTGTCGTTCGCGCTCGACGCCGAGATCCCGAACGAATGGGACTGTCCGAAGTGCGGTCTGCCCGGTGGGCAGGACGTGCAGAACCCGCCGTCGTCGGGACGGACGGAGCCGTTCAAGTCCCATCTCGAATACGTCAAGGAACGGCGTAGCGATGAGGAGGGCGAAGCCCTGCTCGAAGAAGCGCTCGAGAAGCTGCGCCAGCGCCGCGGCAGGGCCTGAACGGCACCCCGCAGGCACGGCGTCGGGCCGGCCGGGGAGTGAGTTCTTCACCGCGTTCGCCGGGTGACGGAGTTTCCGTCACCCGGCGAACGTGTGTCTCGGGCCGTCAGGCCGTGGGAGTTTCCACCGGCTCGGCGTCGTCGGCCGTGTCGTCGACCGTGTCGACGGGGTAGCGCGCGGTGACGCAGAAGCCACCGTCCGAGGTGGGTGCCGACTCGACCGTGCCCCCGAGCATCCTGGCCCGCTCGGCCAGGCCCGTCAGGCCGTAACCGCCCGACGGCAGGGGGCCACTGTCGGCAGGCCGCGCAGGCGGGTCGTTGCGGACCTCCACGTGCAGGGAGTCGTCGTCCGCCGAGACCGTGACCACCGTCGTCGCGCCCGGCGCGTGCTTGCGGACGTTGGTGAGCGACTCCTGCACCGTCCGGTACGCCGCCGCCGACACCTGGTCGGGCACGTGCGCGGGCAGGGTGTCGAGGTGCAGTTTCACCGGAACCTGGCAGCCGTGCACGAGGTCGGGGATCTCGCAGACCTTGGGCGAGGAGCCGTCGTCGTCGACCGAGCCGGAACGGAGCAGGCCGACGAGGCCGCGGAGCTCTTCGAGGGTCTGCGTGCTCAGCTCGCGGACGGTACGAGCGGTCCGTTCCGCCTCCCCGCCCGGGGCGGCCGCCGTGAGCACGCCCGCCTGCATCGCGATGAGCGTGATGTTGTGCGACACGACGTCGTGCATCTCTCGGGCGAGCCGCGTGCGTTCCTCGGCCCGCACCATCTCGACGTGCAGTTTGCGTTCGCGGTCGCGGCTCGCGGCCAGTTCGGCCAGCCGGCCGGCCAGTTGCTGCCGCGCGCCGATGAGCAGGCCGATCGCCAGCGGCATCCCCGCCACGACCGTGCTGTAGATGACGTCGAGCGCGTGGACCTGCCAGGTCAGGGCGACGAACTCGTCGAGGGGCCACAGGATGAAGCGGCACATCCAGACCAGCCAGGCACCGACCCAGACCTGCCAGTGGGTCTGCTTGCGGGTGGCCAGGAAGCCGAGCGCCATCATGGCGGCGACCTGCGCCCACCCCGCCATGAACCCGGGCGTGGCGAGCAGCAGCACCGTGAAGGGGAACCAGCGGCGCAGCAACAGGGCGCCGCAACTGAGGGCCGACAGATACACCGAGTAGGTCGGTGCGTCGTCGGGAACGACGAGCCACACGTCCAGAACGGCGATCAGGAACACCGACGCGTCGATGACGGTGCTCCGAACCGCGGTGCGGCTCCACAAGGTCGACAGCGAGTTTCGGATGGCGGAGAACGCGAGGCGTACGCGGTGTGCCACGGAGCGCGGGCCCTGAAGCGAGACGTCAGGGAGAAACGTTCCCTCTGTGGTCATGGTCGAGACCTCTCGTCTTGTGGACCTCACCATGAGAGGACATTCTGCCCTGAAGTGTCTCCCTAATCGGGAAAAAGTGTGCGGATGTTAACGCAGCGCGCACGAGATTTTCGTGTGATGCCACCTGTGCGTGGAGGTGGCATCACACCTGCGGGTAGTGCGCCTACACGTGTCGTGACCAGGGGAGTTCCGCTGCGGCGTCGGTGTCGAGCAGCCACCGGGTCCGCTCGGTGCCGCGGGCACCTGCGACCGGCAGCTCGATCTCACCCGCGCCGCGGTGCGCCGCGGCGACCGCCTCCGCCTTCGCGGCACCGGTGGTCACCAGCCACACCTCCGTGGCCCGCCGGATTGCGGGGAAGGTCAGCGACACCCGCGTCGGCGGCGGCTTCGGGCAGTCCCGGACCGCGACCACCGACCGCTCGGTCTCGTGGGCCGCGGGCGTGCCGGGGAAGATCGACGCGGTGTGGCCCTCGCCGCCGAGGCCGAGGATCATCACGTCGAACGCCGGGACGTCGCCGTCGGTGGCCGTGGCGGCCAGCACCCGGGCGTAGTCCGCCGCGGCGGCGTCGGGATCGTCGCCGAACTCGCCGTCCGACGGCGCCATGGCGTGGACCCGGGCCGGGTCGACCGGCACGTGGTCGAGCAGCGCCTCCCTGGCCTGTTTCTCGTTGCGCTCGGGGTCGTCGGCAGGGACGAACCGGTCGTCGCCCCAGAAGACGTCGAGCCGCGCCCAGTCGACCGCGTCCCTGGCGGGGGAGCGGCGCACCTGCTCGAGGATCGCGATGCCCGTGCCGCCACCGGTGAGCACCACCGACGCCGACCCGCGGGCCGCCTGCGCGTCGGCGAGCGCCGTGATCAACCGTGCCGCCGTCGCCGCGGCCAGCACGTCGGCGTCGGAGTGGACGACGACCTCGCCCGTCCGCGAGGTGGTGGTCATGTGCGTCCCTTCCCGGTCTTCGTGCTGCCCCGCCTCGTTGACGAGGTCTTCGACGTCGATGCCTTCCCCGTGGACTTCGTCGACTTGGAGGAGGTCGACTTCGACGAGGTGGACTTCGAGGGGGTGGACTTCGCCGAGGTGGACGTGCCCTTCGACCCGGACTTCGTCGTGGAGCCGGACCCCGACGTGGCCTTCGACTCCGACGTCGATCCCGACGTGGCCTTCTTCTCCGAGGTCGACCGCGCGCCCGAGGACTTCCGCGTCGTCGACGACGAGGAACCGCGGTTGCGCCCACCCGACAGCTTGGCCAGACCGTGCAGCGACGCCTCGTACACCGCGTCCGAGTCCAGCCGCCGCAGCTCCTCGACCAGGCAGTCGCGATTGTCCCGGCGGTGGAGCGCCACCTTCCGCGTCGGCTGGCCCGGCTGGGTGAGCGTGCCCGTGCGGCCGTCGGGACGTTCGATGGACACGGGGCCCGACGGGCGGTCCAGCGTGACCGAGAGGATGCCCTGTGCCTGGGACGTCCTGTTCCGGGTCACCGGGACGTCCAGGTACGCGGCCAGCCAGCCCGCCAGCAGCTCCGTCGAAGGCGAGTCCGACTCGCCGGTGACCGTCGCACCCGTCACCTGTTCGTACGGCGGAAGATCCAGTGCGCCGGCCAGTTGTGCCCGCCAATGCGTCAGCCGGGTCCAGGCCATGTCCGTGTCGCCCTCGGTGTAGGCCTTCGACCGGGCCAACAGTGACCGGATCGGATTCTTCTCGGCCGCCGAATCGGTGATCCGCCGCTGGGCCAACTTGCCGAGGGGATCCTTCATCGGCGACTTGGGACCGTCGCTCGGCCACCACGTCACGATGGGCGCGTCGGGCAGCAGCAGCGGCACCACCGCGCTCTGCCCCTGATTCGCCAGCGGACCGTACAGCCGGAGCACGACGACCTCGCTCGCGCCCGCGTCGCCACCGACGCGGATCTGACCGTCGATGCGCGGCGCCGCCGTACGGACACCCTTCGCCACGACGATCACCCGCGACGGATGCTCGCGGCTGGCCTCGTTGGCCGCGTCGATCGCGTCCTCGAGCTGCTCGTCGTCCTCCGCGACGATCACGAGCGTCAGGACCCGGCCCAGCGCGACCGCGCCGCCGCGTTCCCGCAGCTCCACCATTTTCTTGTTCAGCTGCGACGTCGTCGTCGACGGCAGATCGATGATCACGGGCGCCTCCAGTTGCGGCCTGTGCGCTCCAGCATCCGGTCCGCCGACGGCGGACCCCAGCTGCCGGGTGCGTACGGCTCGGGACTGCCCTGCTCGGCCCAGTGCCGCAGGATCGGGTCGAGGATCTTCCAGGACAGCTCGACCTCTTCGTTCACGGGGAACAGCGACGGCTCGCCCAGCAGGACGTCGAGGATCAGCCGCTCGTAGGCCTCCGGGGAGCTCTCGGTGAACGAATGGCCGTAGCCGAAGTCCATCGTGACGTCGCGGACCTCCATGGTCGTGCCGGGAACCTTCGACCCGAACCGCATCGTCACGCCCTCGTCCGGCTGCACCCGGATCACCAGGGCGTTCTCGCCGAGCTCCTCGGTCGCGGTGGAGTCGAACGGCAGGTGCGGCGCCCGCTTGAACACGACGGCGATCTCCGTCACCCGCCTGCCCAGCCGCTTACCGGTGCGCAGGTAGAACGGCACACCCGCCCACCGGCGGTTCTGCACCTCGAGCGTCACCGCGGCGTAGGTCTCGGTCGTCGACTCCTTGCGGAACCCGGCCTCCTGGGCCAGTCCGGGCACCTTCTTGCCGCCCTGCCAGCCGCCCGAGTACTGCCCGGCGGCCGTCGTCTCGTCGAACGGGCCGACCGGCTTCGTCGCGCCCAGCACCTTGACCTTCTCGGCCCGGAGCGCGCCCGGCTCGAACGAGACCGGTTCCTCCATCGCCGTCAGCGCGAGCAGCTGCAGCAGATGATTCTGGATCACGTCACGGGCCGCGCCGATGCCGTCGTAGTACGCGGCCCGCCCGCCGAGACCGATGTCCTCGGCCATCGTGATCTGCACGTGGTCGACGTAGTGAGCGTTCCACAGCGGTTCGAACAACTGGTTCGCGAACCGCAGCGCCATGATGTTCTGCACCGTCTCCTTGCCGAGGTAATGGTCGATGCGGAACACCGACTCCTCGGGGAAGACGTGATTGACCACGGAGTTGAGCTCCTGGGCACTGGCGAGGTCGTGACCGAACGGCTTCTCGATCACGACACGGCGCCACGTGTCCTCGTCGCAGTCGGCGAGCCCGCTGCGGGAGAGCTGCTTGGTCACGATCGGGAACGCCCACGGCGGGATCGACAGGTAGAACGCCGTGTTGCCACCCGTGCCGCGCTCGGCGTCCAGATCGTGCACCGTCTGCGCCAACCGGTCGAAGGCGTCGTCGTCGTCGAACGTGCCCTGCACGAACCGGATGCCCTCCGCGAGCCGGTTCCAGACCGACTCGCGGAACGGTGTCCGGGCGTGCTCGGCGACGGCGTCGTGGACGACCTCGCCGAAGTCCTGGTTCTCCCACTCGCGGCGGGCGAACCCGATGAGCGAGAAGCCCGGGGGCAGCAGGCCGCGGTGGGCCAGGTCGTAGATCGCCGGCATCAGCTTCTTGCGGGACAGATCGCCCGTGACGCCGAAGATCACCAGACTGGACGGCCCGGCGATGCGGGGGAGACGTTTGTCCCTGGGGTCGCGGAGCGGGTTGGTCCAGCTACGCGTCATCGATCGAGCTCCTGTACGGCACGCATGACTTCCGCGAGGCCGGCGGCCCGGTCGGTCAGGTGCAGCCGGAGCACGGGCCTGCCGTGCTCCGCGAGCACCTGGGCGTCGCCGAGCGCCTGCGCCAGCTGGAGCGTGCCCAACGTGTAGGGGCGGTCCGGTACTTGGAGGTCCTCCTCCGACGCGCCCGTGAGCTGGAGGAACACGCCGTTCTGGTGGCCTCCCTTGTGGTACTGGCCCGTCGAGTGGAGGAACCGCGGGCCCCAGCCGAACGTGGTCTGCGTGCCGGTGCGCTTGGCGAGTTCCGGGCGCAGCAGCGCGGCGGACGCGTCGTCGAGCCGGTCGAGGTAGGCCTGCACGGCGAGATAGCCGCCCTCGGGGAGCGTGTCGGTGAACTCCCGCAGGATGTCGGTCAGCGAGCCCTCGGCGCTCGTGCCCGCGGAGGCGTGCACCTCCACCGCGCCCGCCACGGCCGCCGGTGCGGACGTGGCGCCCAGCGTGTCCGGGTCGTCGAGCAGCGACCGGGCGGCCTTCTTGGCGGCCTCGACGTCGGGCTGGTCGAACGGGTCGATCCCGAGCAGTCTGCCCGCGACCGCGACCGCCGTCTCCCACACCAGGAACTGAGCCCCGAGCGGGCCCTCCGCCGCGATCCGCGCGCCGCCGGCCGACGGGCCGATCGCCACCGGTGTGGCGTCCTTGCCCGTGTCGCCGAACCCGGGTGCGTCCGGACCGTCGACGACGACGGGCAGCAGTCCCGTGCCCTGCTTGCCCGTGGACTCGGCGATGAGCTGCTCGGCCCAGTCGCCGAACCCGGTGATGCCCGATCCCGTGTCGGCGAGCACGAGCTTCTCGGCGCCGTCGTCGTGGGCGGCGCCGAACGCCGCGCCGAGTCGCAGTGCCGGATTGTCGCGCGTGTCGGCGGCCACCGTGTCGGCGACGAGCGTCGCCTGGTCGAGCAGCCGCGCGACGTCCGCACCGGCCAGGCCCGCGGGCACGAGGCCGAACGCGGTCAGCGCCGAGTAGCGGCCGCCCACGTGCGGGTCGGCGAGGAACACCTTCCGGCACTGGTCCAGCTCCGCCAGCGGCGACCCCGGGTCGGTGACGACGACGATGCGCCGCGCCGGATCGATGCCCTCCTCCTCGAAGGCGGCCGCGAACACCCGGCGGTGGCTGTCGGTCTCGACGGTCGTGCCCGACTTCGACGACACCACCAGCACCGTCCGGTCCAGGTCGCCCGCGAGCGCGTCCGCGACCTGGGCGGGATCGGTGGTGTCGAGGACCGTGAGCGGCACGCCCTCGGTGGCGGTGATGACCTCCGGCGCGAGCGACGACCCGCCCATCCCGGCGAGCACCACGCGGTCCACGCCCTCCGAGCGCAACTCGTTGCGGAGGGCCTCGATCTCGCCGATCAGCGGACGGGACGTGCGGTGCAGCGTCGTCCACGCCAGGCGGATCGAGGCCTCGGCCTCGGCGGCCGGGCCCCACAGAGTGGAGTCCTGGGCGGCGAGCCTGCCCGCGACTCCGTCACTCACCAGCGCGTTGAGCCGCGGCGCTGCGGCGGCCTCGAGTGCGGGATCCAGGGTGATCCCGATCTGTTGAGCGCTCATGTCCGCGCCTCAGCCCTTCGCCTTCTGGAGCTGGCCCGACACGGTCTCGAGCAGCTCGGACCACGACTTGTCGAACTTGTCCACGCCGTCGTTCTCGAGCGTGATGAACACGTCGGTGATGTCGATGCCCGCGGCGGAGAGCTTGTCGAACACCGCCTGCGCCTGCTCGGCCGTGCCGGACACCGTGTCGCCCGTGACGTTCGCGTGGTCGGCCGCGCTCTCGAGCGTGGATTCCGGCATCGTGTTGACCGTTCCTGCGACGACGAGCCCGTCGACGTAGCGCGTGTCGGAGTAGTCCGGGTTCTTCACGCCGGTCGAGGCCCACAGCGGACGCTGCGGGTTGGCGCCTGCGGCCTTGAGTGCCTGCCACCGCTCGGACGAGAACAGCTCCTCGTAGGCGGCGTAGGCGAGCCGCGCGTTGGCGATCGCGGCCTCACCGCGCAGGCCGAGCGCCTCGTCGGTGCCGATCGCCTCGAGGCGCTTGTCGATCTCGCTGTCGACGCGGGACACGAAGAACGAGGCCACCGAGTGGATCGACGACAGGTCGTGGCCGTTGGCCTTGGCCTGTTCGAGACCGGCGAAATAGGCGTCGATCACGGCGCGGTACCGCTCGACCGAGAAGATCAGCGTGACGTTGACGCTGATGCCCTGGGCGAGCGTCTTCGTGATCGCGGGCAGGCCTTCCTCGGTGGCTGGGATCTTGACCAGGATGTTCGGCCGGTCGACCGTCTTCCACAGGTCGGCGGCCTCGGCGACGGTCCGGTCCGTGTTGCGAGCCAGGCCGGGGTCGACCTCGATCGACACGCGGCCGTCGACGCCGTGGGTGGCGGTGTACACGTCGCGGAACGCGTCCGCGGCGTCGCGCACGTCGGTGGTGGTCAGCTCACGCACCGCCGCGTGCACGTCGGCGCCACGGTCCGCGAGCTCGCGGACCTGCTCGTCGTAGGCCTCGCCGTCGGACAGTGCGCCCGCGAAGATCGTCGGGTTCGTGGTGACGCCCACGACGTGCTTGTCACGGATCAGCTCCGCGAGGTTGCCCGAGGTGATCCGTTCTCGGGACAGGTCGTCGAGCCAGATCGACACGCCGGCCTGGGACAGAGCCGCAAGGTTGGTGCTCATCGGAGAATTCCCCAATCCGGTCAGGAGTTCTTGTCCAGCGCGCGGCGGGCCGCGGCGACCACGGCCTCCGCGGTGAAACCGAACTCACGGAACAGTGTCTTGTAGTCGGCGGAGGCGCCGAAGTGCTCGATCGAGACGACCTCGCCGCCGTCGCCGACGAACCGGTGCCACGGCTGGGCGATGCCCGCCTCGACGGCGACCCGCGCCTTCACGGTCGGCGGGATCACGGCGTCGCGGTAGGCCTGGTCCTGGCGGTCGAACCACTCGACACACGGCATCGACACGACGCTCGCCGCGACGCCGTCGGCCTCGAGGGTCGCCCTGGCCTCGACGGCCAGCTGCACCTCGGAACCGGTCGCGATGAGCACGACCTCCGGGTTGCCGTTGGAGGCCTCGGCCAACACGTAACCGCCCTTGGCGACACCGTCGGCGTTCGTGCCTTCGAGCACCGGGACGTTCTGCCGGGTGAGGGCCAGCCCCGTCGGGTGGTGGATGTCCTCGAGCGCGGCCTTCCACGCGGCGGCCGTCTCGTTGGCGTCGGCTGGCCGCGCCACGCTCAGGCCCGGGATCGCGCGGAGCGCGGACAGGTGCTCGATCGGCTGGTGGGTCGGCCCGTCCTCGCCGAGGCCGATCGAGTCGTGCGTCCAGACGTAGGTGACGGGCGCCTTCATCAGCGCCGCCAGGCGCACGGCCGGGCGCATGTAGTCGCTGAAGATGAGGAACGTCGCGCCGTACGGGCGGGTGCCGCCGTGCAGGGCGATGCCGTTGAGGATCGAGCCCATCGCGTGCTCGCGCACGCCGAAGTGCAGGTTCCGGCCGTACGGGTTCATCGTGAACATGTCCGTCGACGCGGGCTCCGGGCCGAACGAGTCGGAGCCGTTGATGATCGTGTTGTTGCTCTCGGCCAGGTCGGCCGAGCCGCCCCACAGTTCGGGCAGCACGTCGGCGACCGCGTTGAGGACCTGGCCGGACGCCTTGCGCGTGGCCACGCCCTTCTCGTCGGGCTCCCACGTGGGCAGTTTCTCGGCCCAGCCCTCCGGCAGCGACCGGGTGCGCAGCCGGTCGGCGAGCTGCTTGCGCTCGGGGTTCTTCGCGGCCCAGGCGTCGAACCGCTCCTGCCACTGCGCGTGCTCGGTCTTGCCGCGCTCCTGCGCCTTGCGGGTGTGGGCCAGGACCTCGTCCTCGATCACGAAGCTGCGCTCGGGGTCGAAGTCGAGCGCCTTCTTCACGGCGGCGACCTCGTCGGCGCCGAGCGCGGCGCCGTGGGCCTTGCCGGTGTCCATCTTGGTCGGCGCCGGGTAACCGATCACGGTGCGCAGCAGGATGAAGGACGGCTTCTCCGTCTCGGCCTTCGCCGCGGCGATCGCGTTCTCGAACGCGACGACGTCCTCGCCGCCCTCGAGGACCTGCACGTGCCAGCCGTAGGCCTCGTAGCGCTTGGCGGTGTCCTCGGACAGCGCGACGTTGGTGTCGTCCTCGATGGAGATCTTGTTGTCGTCGTAGATCACCACGAGGTTGCCGAGCTCCTGCCTGCCTGCGATGGAGGAGGCTTCGGAGGTGACGCCCTCCTCGATGTCGCCGTCGGAGGCGATCACGTAGACGTGGTGGTCGAACGGGCTCTCACCCGCCGGGCTCTCCGGGTCGAGCAGGCCGCGCTCGCGACGGGCGGCCATGGCCATGCCCACGGCGTTGGCCAGGCCTTGGCCGAGCGGGCCGGTCGTCGTCTCGACACCCGGGGTGTGCCGGTACTCGGGGTGGCCCGGCGTCCTCGACTCCCACTTCCGCAGCTGCTCGAGGTCGGCCATCTCGAGGCCGTAGCCCGCGAGGAACAGCTGGATGTACAGCGTGAGGCTCGAGTGGCCCGCCGACAGCACGAACCGGTCGCGCGCGGGCCACTCCGGGTCGGCCGGGTCGTGCCGCATGATGCGCTGGAACAGCGAGTAGGCCGCCGGTGCCAGGCTCATCGCCGTGCCGGGGTGGCCGCTGCCGCAGTGCTCGACCGCGTCGGCGGCGAGAACGCGGACTGTGTCCACGGCGCGGGTGTCGACATCGGCCCAGTCGGCCGGGTAGTTCCGGCGCAGCAAGGGGTTGTTCTCCGCGGTCGAGGCGTTTTCCGACACTAGAACTCGGCTCCTGATCGTCTTTGGTTGAAGCTGTTTCGACGCACGTCGTGTGCCGACGGTCGCGGTGCTTCCACACCTGCCGCTTTCGCACACCCGCACGTTGTGGTCCGGCGCACACCGCTGGTGTGCCGGTGTCCGCGGTGCCGTCCGGGCCGTGGCCCGCGTCGGCGGTCCGCGTTCCAGTTGTTCCCACCTGCACCGTTTCCACGCGCCTCCGTGCGCAGGGTCCGGTGCGGAGCGGGTACGTGTTGCGACCGCGTGGACATCGTGACCACGATCTTAATCGATCAGGCGCCGCGTGCCCATGGTGCTCGCCGGGTGGATGTCGGCCCCGTCGCCGACGTGATCAGCCTAGTCCGCGCGCAGCGACGCCGCCCTCGGGCGCGCCGGTGTGACCCGACCGGTGTCCCGGTGAGTGGGGAGTCGCGGATGTGACGTGCGCTGCGCCCCGGGGTGCCGTGCGCCGGGGCCTGCGGGGCCTCTACTACCCTTTGTCACGGAAACGGCCGACCCGTGCCGTGCGGTGTCCGTGCCGCCGGTCCGACCCGAATCTGACGCAGGGAGCGACATGTCGTTGGTGCACGCTGCGCATCCGCCGCATGGGCGCAGTGGTCACACCAGCGCCGGCAACAGCACCGTCGACGGTGCCGACCCGGCCGGGGGTGCGGCCGGCCCCGACGGTGGGCCGTCCGGCGGCAGGCGTGGCGTGCGCGGTGCGATCGCGGCGTACGCGTCACTGGCGAAGCCGCGTGTGATCGAGCTGCTGCTCGTCACCACGATCCCCGCGATGTTCCTGGCGGGCCGGGAGATCCCGAACCCGTGGCTGCTGCTCGCGACGCTCGTCGGCGGCACGATGGCGGCGGGCAGCGCCAACGCGCTCAACTGTGTGGTCGACGCCGACATCGACAAGGTCATGAACCGCACGAAGAAGCGGCCGCTCGTGCGGGACACCGTGCCGCGCACCAACGCGCTGATCTTCGGGCTCGCCCTCGGCGTCGCGTCGTTCGCGCTGCTCTACGGCACGGTCAACCTGCTGGCGGGATTGCTCGCGATCGCGACGATCCTGTTCTACATCTTCGTCTACACGCTCGGGCTCAAGCGGCGGACGCCGCAGAACGTCGTGTGGGGCGGCGCCGCGGGCTGCATGCCGGTCGTGATCGGCTGGGCCGCGGTGACCGGCACCGTCGAATGGCCCGCGTTCGTCATGTTCGGCGTCATCTTCTTCTGGACGCCCCCGCACACGTGGGCGCTCGGGATGAAGTACCGCGAGGACTACGAGCGCGCCGGGGTGCCGATGCTGCCCGTCGTGGCGAGCCCGCTCCACGTGGCCAAGCAGATCGTCATCTACTCGTGGGTCATGGTCGGCTGGACGCTGCTGCTCGTGCCCGCCACGAGCTGGCTGTACGCCGCCTTCGCCGGACTGGCGGGCGCGTGGTTCCTCTTCTACGCCCACAGCCTGTACGCGGGCGTCAAGCGCGGCCGTGAGACGAAGCCGATGGCGCTGTTCCACCGGTCCAACACGTATCTGATGATCGTGTTCGTCGCGCTCGCCGTCGACGCGGCGATCGGCATGCCGGTGCTCGGCCTGCCGTTCTGATCTCTTTGTCGCGCCACTGCACTCGGTCGGGCAGGGGCGCCGCCGTCATCGTGGTGCGTTCCGTCGGGCGAGTCAGGCGCCCCTACCCTCGCGATTCAGCGCGATTCGACCCCTCCCAACCCCACCCCTCCCTTCGGTCGAGGGAGTAGTTGTGAGGGGACGGGTGCCGTTGCGAGGGGCGGGGTGGGTTACTCATCTCGCCTCCCGGGAATTCATGCGCGGCCGCGGTCGTTGAACCTCGGCCGAACCCTCCCCACGTCCGAAAGGCGCCGCCCTTGTCCGTGTCCGCAGACGACCGGGCCACCGACACCGGTAAGACCGCTGCGATCGCCGAGGAACAGGAGTACGTCACCGGCCTGTACGCCGCGTTGGACGCCGAGCGCGAGCTCGTCGCCCGCAGGCTCGAGGAGAGCCTCCGTGCCGTCGACGACGGCGAACCGCAGGCGCAGGCCGAGCGCGAGGCCGCGACGGCCACCTACAGCGACCGCATGGCACAGCTGAAGTCGGTCGAACAGGGCCTGTGCTTCGGCAGGCTCGACTTCACCGACGAGCGGCTCGCCCGCGGTGACGTCGAATCGCCGCTGTACATCGGCAGGTTGGGGCTGTTCGACGAGTCCGACGACTACCGCCCGTTGTTGATCGACTGGCGCGCCCCGGTGGCACGTCCGTTCTACCTGGCTACCGCCGCGTCGCCGGACGGCGTGCGCAGGCGGAGGCACCTGCGCACCCTGACCCGGCGGGTCGTGGACGTGGACGACGAGGTGCTCGCCCTCGGCGTCGAGGGCGACAGCGACCACCTCGGGCTGGCGGGAGAGGCGGCGTTGTTGTCGGCGCTGGAGCGGCGCCGCACGGGCGAGATGAGCGACATCGTCGCGACCATCCAGGCCGAGCAGGATCGCATCATCCGTGCCGACATGGGCGGGGTGCTCGTCGTCCAGGGCGGTCCCGGCACGGGCAAGACGGCCGTCGCCCTGCACCGCGCCGCGTATCTGCTCTACACCTACCGCAGGCAGCTCACCACCCGCGGCGTGCTGGTCGTCGGGCCGAACAGCACGTTCCTGCGCTACATCGGCCAGGTGCTGCCGTCGCTGGGCGAGACGGGCGTGCTGCTGGCCACGGTCGGTGAGCTGCTGCCCGGGCTCGAGGCCGTCGGGACCGACACCCCGGAGGCCGCGGAGGTCAAGGGCCGCATCGACATGGCGGACGTGCTCGCGCGGGCCGTGCGGGACCGGCAGACCGTGCCCGACGACGTGATGCGCATCGACGCCGAGGACAACGACGTGCTCACGCTGGACCGGCGCACGGCAGAACGGGCGCGGGAGAAGGCGCGGGCCACCCTGAAGCCGCACAACGTGGCGCGCCGCGTGTTCGTCGACACCCTGCTGGACGCCCTCGCCGAGCAGGCCGTGTCCCGGCTCGAGTCGAGCGTGCTCGACGACGTCCCCGAGATCCCGTTGACCGAGGACGAGGCCGACGACGGCGTGCTGCTGGACGAGCGCGACTACGCCACGATCCGGCAGGAGCTGACCGAGGACCGCGCGGTGCGGGCTGCGCTGCACACGCTGTGGCCGAAGCTGACGCCGCAGGAACTGCTGGCCGACCTGCTGACCGACGCCGACCGGCTGGCGTCGGCCGCCGACGGGGTGCTGACCGACGCCGACCGCGACACGTTGCTGCGCAGGCCCGGCTCGTGGTGGACCCCCGGTGACGTGCCGCTGCTCGACGAGCTGGCCGAGCTGCTGGGCGAGGACGACACCGAGGCCCGGCAGCGCCGTGAGCGCCGCGAACGCGAGGAACGCGCGTACGCCGAGGGTGTGCTGCACGTGCTCGAACAGGACGACGAGATCCTCGACGAGGACCAGATCCGGGTGCGGGACGTCCTCGACGCCGAGATGATCGCCGAGCGGCAGGAGGCCCGGAGCAACCTGACCGCGGCACAGCGGGCAGCGCGGGACCGGACGTGGACGTTCGGGCACGTCATCGTCGACGAGGCGCAGGAGCTGTCGGCGATGGACTGGCGCACGGTGATGCGGCGCTGCCCGAGCCGGTCGATGACGTTGGTCGGCGACGTGTCGCAGACCGGTTCGCGCGGCGGCAGTTCCTCGTGGGCCGACGTGCTCTCGCCGTACGTGGAGGACCGGTGGCGGCTCCGCGAGCTGACCGTGAACTACCGCACTCCTGCCGAGGTGATGGACGTCGCCGCGGGCGTGCTCGCGGCGATCGATCCGCAGCTGCGGGCGCCGCGGTCCGTCCGCGACACCGGGGTGCGGCCGTGGCAGCGCTGTGCGGTCCGCGACGACGTGGCCGCCGAGTTGAAGTCCATTGTGGACGGGGAACTGGCCGAAGTGGACGGCGGCACGGTCGCCGTCGTCGTGCCCGAGGCGCTGGCGGATGTGACGTTCGACTCGCCGGCGATCGACGCCGAGCGCGTGTCGGTGCTGACCGTGGGCCGGGCGAAGGGGCTGGAGTTCGACTCGGTCGTCGTCGTGGCACCCGACGAGATCATCGCCGAGTCGCCGCGCGGTCTGAACGACCTGTACGTGGCGCTCACGCGTGCCACCCAACGGCTCGGGATCGTGCACACCGGTCCGGTGCCCGCCGCGCTCGAGAGCGCGGTGTCAGGTGCACAAACCGCCCGGTGACCGGGCGGCTAGGGTAGGCACATGCGCAAAGCTGGCAAGATCCTGATCGCGGCGGCCGCCGCCACGGCGCTCGCGGCGTGTTCGCCGTCCCTGCAGGAACCGACCGACCAGCCGGCGGGCGAGCAGAACACGCACACGCCCGCACCCGTGTCGGTCTCCGAGAGTGCCGCGTCCGAGAGTGCGGGTTCCGAGGGGGCCGGGTCCCACGGCGCCGGCGGCGGACACACCGGGGGCGGCGACGGCGCCGCCACGTGTGCGGCCGCCGACATCACGGTCGACACCGCGTCGGCCGAACCGCGGGTCGAGATCCCGCGCGACTGCGCCGCCCCGGCACAGGTCGTCACCCGGGACCTCGCGTCCGGCTCCGGCCCGGCCGCGACGCCCCAGTCGACGGTGCAGCTGGACTACACCGTGTTCGGCTGGTCCGACGGTGGTGTCGCCGACAGCGGCACCGCGTCGATCGACCTCTCGGCGCCCGCGGGTGAGATCGACGGGTGGCCGCAGGCCCTCGACGGTGTCCGGCAGGGCGGCGAGCGTGTCGTCGTGCTGCCGCCGGACCTGGGTTACTCCGAGCAGAGCGGCAACCCGCTCGCCGGTGAGAACCTCGTCGTGGTCGCCGAGGTCACCGGCATCTCCTGACGCGTCCGTCCTCACGCCGCAGCTGGCCCTACGCCGCACTCGTTCCGACGCCGCAGTCGTTCCAATACCGCAGTTGTTCCAATACCGCAGCGCCGCCCCCAGCAGCCCGGAGAGGAGCCGCTGGGGGCGGTCGCATGCCCGTGGGTCGTTCGCCGGTCAGGGGACGAGCAGCACCTTGCCGGTGGTGCGGCGGCCTTCGAGATCCTCGTGGGCGGTGCGCGCGTCGGCGAGCGGATACCGCGCGCCGACGCGTACGTCGAGGGTGCCCGCGGCCACGGCCGAGAACAGGTCCCCGGTGCGCCGGGTGAGTTCGTCACGGGTGGCGACGTAGTCGGCGGCCGTGGGACGCGTGAGGTACAGCGATCCGCCGGAGTTGAGCACCTGCGGGTCGATCGGTGGCACCGGACCGCTCGAGGCGCCGAACAGCACGAGCATGCCGCGCCTGCGCAAGCACCGCAGGCTCGCGTCGTACGTACTCGCCCCGACACCGTCGTAGACCACGGGAACGCCCTCGCCGCCGGTCAGTTCGTCGACCACCTCGGAGAAGTCCCGGTCGGTGTAGCGGATCACCTCGTCGGCGCCCGCGCGGCGCGCGAGCGTCTCCTTCTCGGCGGTCGACACGGTGCCGAGCACGCGGGCGCCCTTCGCCTTGGCGAGCTGGGTCAGCAGGAGTCCCACTCCGCCCGCCGCCGCGTGGACCAGGATCGTCTCGCCCTCGCTCACGGGATAGGTCGAGTTGACGAGGTAGTGCGCCGTGATGCCCTGCAGCATCACGGCCGCCGCCGTCTCGGCCGGCACGCCGTCCGGAACGGGGACGGCGATGTCGGCGGGGACGACGGCCCGCTGGGCGTACCCGCCGGGATAGCCCTGCCAGGCCACCGTGTCACCGGGCGCTAGGTCGGTGACCCCGGCGCCGACCTCGGCGATCGTTCCCGCGCCTTCGAGGCCCGGGGTGTAGGGCAGGTTCATCGAGTACACGCCCGCGCGCTGATACGTGTCGATGTAGTTGACCCCTGCGGCGGCGACGTCGATGAGCACCTCACCGGGTCCGGGAGAGGGCACCTCGACGTCCGCGGGCGTGAGGACCTCCGGACCTCCGGTGCGTTCGATCCGGATGGCTGTGGGCATGCGGCTTCCTCCTCGGTGAGGTTCGTCGGACGTGACGGCTCCGACCTTAGAGCCCGGGCCATGATCGTGACGTGCAGCGCGTCCCCACCCGCGGCGCCGAGCCGACCCCTACACTGTCGCCGTGGCTGAGACCGAGAGCACCGAGAACACCCCGGCCGAGCCGACGAAGGCACAGCTGTCCGCCGCACGCGCGTTCGCCGCCGAGCACGGCACGCCGACCCGCGCCGTCGTGGAGCGGATCGGGAGCATGGGCGCCCGTGTCGTGCTGGTCGGCGCCGACGGCGCCATGGGCGACGTGGTCGTGCCGAGTCCCGAGACCGGAGCCGCGCTCGTCGAGGCGATCGACGACGTCGAGGCCGCCGAATGGGACTCGGACACCGTGAACAGCACGGCGATCGGCGCCGAGCACCGGCGCAGGATGGCCGGCCCCCGCGCCCGCGCGTGAGTCCGGCCGCGCGTACGGCCCTGCTGGTCGGCTGTGCCGGCGTGCCGCAGGGTGACGGTGACGAGCACGCCGTTCCGGCCGCGCTCGCCGATGTCGGCGTCGACACGCGATGGGCCGTCTGGGACGACCCCGCCGAGGACTTCGCGGCCGCCGACCTGGTGATCCTGCGGTCGACGTGGGACTACACCGAGCGACGCGAGGAGTTCCTCGCGTGGTGCGCGTCGGTACCGGGCCTGGTGAACCGGGCGCACGTGGTGCGGTGGAACACCGACAAGGCCTACCTGCTCGACCTCGCCACGGCCGGGGTCGACGTCGTGCCGACCGCACTCGCCGCGCCGGGGGAGAAGCCGGAGTGGCCGGGCCGCGACTTCGTCGTGAAGCCGTCCGTGGGTGCGGGCTCGCGCGGTGCGGCGCGGTTCACGCCGTCCGGACACGAGGCCGCGGCCCGGCACCTGGAGGCGTTGCACGACGACGGCTACACGGCCGTCGTCCAGCCGTACCAGCCCGCGGTCGACAGCGAGGGCGAGACGGCGCTCGTGTTCTTCGGCGGCCAGTACTCGCACGCCTTCACCAAGGGACCCATGCTCAGCGGTGCCGATCTGGACGAATCGGGGCTGTTCGTCACCGAGAAGCTGGGCACCGCCACACCGGACGGTCGGTGGCGCGCGCTCGCGGAAGACGCGCTGGACGCCGCGGCCGTTCGTCTCGGCCTGCACCGCAGCGAGCTGCTCTACGCGCGTGTCGACCTGGTGCGGACCGCCTCGGGTGAGCCCGCGGTACTGGAGCTCGAGGTGAGTGAGCCGAGTCTGGGCTTCCGGCAGGCCGACCCCGACGCGCCCGTACGGTTCGCGTCGGCCGTGCGGGCTGCGCTCACCCGGTCCCGCTGACGGCAGCGCTCCGCCTCGCCGTCACCGCCTCGCCGTCACCGCGGCGCCCCCCCGTTACCTTTTTCGTGGCTCCTTGGTCGAGGGGCTCCTGGTCTCCAGGTCCGGCATGACTGATGCCCCCAGTCGAACGCATGATCCGGGGGGGTGGTGTCACCGGGCTTGGTGCATCGCTGGATCGCTAATAGGGACACGGCCGCACGGTGTGAGGTCTCGTCGTAACGTGGATGCCGACCACCGGTGCGTGACTGGTGACCAGGACCGACGCGGCGAAAGGCCTGGTAGATGGACCGCGATCATGACTACGGTGTGTTCCTCGGGCTCGATGTCGGCAAGGGTGAACACCACGCGATCGGGCTGGCCCCGGACGGCACACGGCTGCACGATGCGGCGTTGC
>NZ_JAMTCN010000032.1 GCF_024171865.1 Prauserella aidingensis
TTCCGATCGCGGTGCGCAATACACCGCGTCGGATTTTGCCCGCTACTGCGAGAAGAACCGGGTCACCACCAGCCTGGGCAGCACCGGCGTGTGCTGGGACAACGCCGCCGCCGAGTCGTTCTTCGCGAGCCTGAAAAACGAGTGCTATCACCGCCGCCGGCACGAGACCCGGGCCCGGGCGCGATTCACCGTCGCCGAGTACATCGAGGTCTTCTACAACCGCAGACGGCTGCACAGCAGCCTCGGCTACCGAACCCCAGCCGAAGCCCTACAAGCCCACCACGCCCCCGCAACAGCAGCGGCCTAACCAGCAGAAACCAGAGGAACTGTCCAAAATCTTTGACACAGCTCAGTGGTCCCGCGAGAGGCGAACTCCGGAACCCGGCCGCCCCCGGAACCCGGCCGTCCCACGAAGCGAAACCCCGGGAACACGAAACGACCCCGGAGAACGGGGCGCGCTCCGTCAACGGAACGCGCCCCGAAAACCCCTCATCGCAAATCCCCACGCGAAAAGCCTCACCGAAACCCCGGAATACGGTCGACCCCCGCTTCACCCGCAGCCCCGCATCACCCGTCCTTCGACACCAGCCGGGCATAGGCGAGCGATCCGCCGATGGCCAGGTAGCACGCGGCCTTCAGTGCGCCGCCGATCAGGTCGCCCGTGGGGATCGGGTCGCGCAGTACGTCGACGATCGACCACCACACCTCGGTGATCAGGAACGGGTGCAGCCAGGACAGGGCGTCGAGGCTGCCGAGCACGGTGAACACGATGATGCCGCCGAGTACCGAGGCGAGCACGACCATCGGATGTTCGGTCAGTGCCGAGATGGCGAGTGCGATCGCCCCGACGGCCCACAGTTGCAGCGTCACCCAGGCCACGGCCAGTGCGATGCGGCCGAACGCGTCCGGCAGCGAGAGCGTCGTGCCCGACAGCGTGTACAGCGTGTCGGCCCCGTTGATGACGAGCGCGGTGAGGATTCCGGTCATCGCGATCACGGTGGCCGCCACGAGCGTGAACGTCGCCACGCCCAGTGCCTTGACCAGCAACAGCCTGCCACGGCTGACCGGTGCGAGCAGCCATCCTCGCAGTGTGCCGGTGGAGGTCTCGCCCGCGAGTGCGTCTGCACCGGACATCGCGGCGGCCAGCGGGAGGAGCATGCTCAACGTCATCGCCAGCGCGGCGATCGGCAGGATGAGCACGCTGCCGGCAGCCGTCGTCAACAGCCCGCCGCCGCCACCACCGGGGCCGCCACCGGGACCACCGCCCGGGCCGCCGCCCGAGGGTGCCGTCGGATCGGACACCGCCAGTGCGATACCCATGATCACCGGGATCAGGGCGAGCAGGCCGAGCACGGCGAGGGTGCGCGGTCTGCGGAAGATCCAGCGCAGTTCGGCCCGTACGAGTCGCGACACGGGGGCCGTGCGCCGAGCCGGTGTCGTCATGACGTCCATGTCGGCGCCTCCTCACTGTCCTGGGTCAGCCGGGCGAACAGGTCCTCGAGTCCGGTGCGGCTGCGCCGCGCCTCGTGCACCGGTACGCCCGCGCCGACGAGCGTGGCGATCACGTCGGGTGCGGTGGCCCTGGTCAGTTCGACGCGCACACCGTCCGGAGTCGGCCGGGCGGTCAGGTGCGCGGCGCGCAGGGCCTCGACCGCCGGTGTCGCGTCCGGTGTGGACACCTCGAGGCCGGGCGACTCGGATTCGAGCAGCTCGGCCAGGTCGCCCTGCGCGACGAGCGTGCCCTCGTTCAGCACCGCCACGTGCGTGCAGGTCGCCTCCACCTCGGCGAGCAGGTGCGACGAGACGAGCACGGTGACGCCGTCGTGGTGCAGGTCGGCGATGACCGACCGGATCTCTCGCGTCCCCGCGGGGTCGAGCCCGTTGGTGGGTTCGTCCAGCACGACGAGCCTGCGCGGCACGAGCAGTGCGCCCGCCAGTCCGAGTCGTTGCTTCATGCCCAGCGAGTAGCCGCGGTAGCGGCGGCCGCCCGCGCGGGTCAGGCCGACGCGTTCGAGCGCGTCGTCGACAGCCGCGGGGATCCGTTTCGCCGTCAGCCGTGGTTCCGCGGCCGCGAGGCGCAGCAGGTTCTCCCGTCCCGACAGGAACGGGTGGAACCCGGGCCCCTCCACCAGCGCCCCGACATCGGGCAGCGCGTCGGCCGCCCGGTCCGGCATCGCGTGGCCGAGCAGCTGCACCTCGCCCTCGGTCGGCTGCACCAGGCCGAGCAGCATGCGGATCGTCGTGGTCTTTCCCGAGCCGTTCGGACCGAGCATTCCCAGCACCGCGCCCTCGGGGACGTCGAGGTCCACGTGGTCGACCGCGACCGTGTGGCCGTAGGTCTTACGCAGTCCTCGGGTGCGGGCCGCGAGGGCGGGCCCCTCCTGGAGGGAGGGACCCGCCACTGCGGGCTCGGCCTGGGCGGTCACCGGTTCTCCAGCGTCTGCTGCAGGACCTGCTGAGGCACGGCGCCCGCCGCGATCCGGCCGTCGTCGGTGATCAGCGCGGTGCCGATGCGGGTCTCGATGACGTGCCCGGAGCCGAACTCGCCCTGCACGGGCTTGCCGAACCGTTCGAGCATGCCGTTGACGTCCACGCCGTCGCTCTCGGCGCGCTCGCGCAGTTCCTGCGGCACGCGTCCGACCGCGACGGTGTCCCAGCCGTCGCCCGTGACCTCGAGCTCCGGCGCGCCCTCGGCGTCACCACGGGGTCCGTCCGGCCGGTCGCCCTCGGGCTCGGTGACCTTCGTGCCCTCCGGCGGGGAGAACTCGAACAGCCGGTCCGGCTGCGGACCGAACTCGATCTCGGAGAAGCCCATCTCGAACGCCGGGTCGGTCGTGCCGTGCGTGAGCACGGACAGCCGCAGCGGCAACCGCTTCTCCGCGTCGACAGCGACGCGCACCTCGCGTACGAGCGTCCGCTCGTCCGGTTTCGGCGTCAGCACCAGTTCGTACGCGGCGCGGCCCGCCACGCGTGCCGTCCCGTCGACCGAGACGTTCGACGACTCCTTCAGCTTGTCGACCACCTGTGTGGCGGCCTTCGCGGGATCGGCGCCGTTCGCCTTCGGGGCGCGGTGCTTCGCGCCGGCCTCGGCCGGGAGCTCGGCACGCGTCGCCGTGCCCGCCGCGGAGTCGTAGGACCAGAACTCCCGCTCGCCGAGCACGTAGGTCATCTCGCTCGACTGCTGTTCCAGCGCGACACGGCCTCTGCCGTCACCGTCGTAGTAGACGCGAGCCGACTGCGCGTCGAGTGCCGGCATGCCCGGCATCGCCGGGAGCCCGAGCTGGTTGTCGACGGTCGCCGTGCCCGACATCGCGGGCGGCTCCGCCTTCAGCACCGAGCCGACGAGCTGTTGCGCCCCGACCTCGGGCAGTTCGGGAGCGCTTTCCGCTCCCGCGGGCATCGCCAGCAGTCCCATGCCGAGTGCACCCACAGCCGTGCCCGCCACCGCCACCGTCGCCGCTTTCCGTTTCGTGTTCACGAGTCCTCCTCGTCACCCGAGCTGCCGCCAGTTTCCCAGTCACCGGCGTTTCCTGACACCGATGAGTCTTCGGGGTCGCCGCTGAGACCGGGCTGAGAAGGCTCGCCGCGCTGAGAAGCCGCTGAGAGATCCCGCGCTCGGGCCGGGAAACCGGCATCCTGACAGATGTGGAACCGCGAGTACTGGTCGTCGACGACGAAGTGGGCGTGCGCAAGGCGCTGAGCCGAGGGCTGGGCGCCGAGGGGATGGACGTGACCGTGGCAGCCGACGGCCCGACGGCGCTGAACCTCGCCGGGACCGGGGCGTTCGACGTCGTGCTGCTCGACATCATGCTGCCCGGCCTGTCCGGGTACCGCGTGCTCGAACGCCTCCGTGCGGACGGCGTCACGACGCCGGTGTTGCTCATCTCGGCCAAGGACGGCGAGATCGACCAGGCGGACGGACTCGACCTCGGTGCCGACGGATACGTCGTCAAGCCGTTCTCGTTCGTCGTGCTGGTGGCGCAGGTGCGCGCCACGCTGCGGCGCGCCGCAGCCGAAGGCGCCCACGGACAGTTACGGATCGGACCGCTCGTGCTCGACCGCGGGAGCCGCGAGGTGTACTGGCGCGGCGAACCGGTGCCGCTCAGTCCCCGCGAGTACGCGTTGCTCGATGCGCTCGCAGGCAGGGCGGGCACGGTCGTGACCAAGGAGGAGTTGCTGCGGGCCGTGTGGGGCGATCAGCGGGCGGCCACGCGCAACGTCGTCGAGGTGTACGTGGGGTATCTGCGGCGCAAGCTGGACGCGGTGGGCGCAACCGCGTTCGTGCGCACGGTGCGCGGCCACGGGTACATCGCAGGCGACCCCGAAGCGGAACGCGTGACGGGCGCGTGACGGACACATCCCGTCGCGCGAGCGGCCCGCGTCGCTGGTGGCGCAGGAGAAGTGTGCGCCTGCGCATCACGACGGTGACCACCGCCGTCGCGGCCACCGTCCTGGTCGGTCTCGCGCTCGTGGCCGGGCGGCTCGTGGGTCCGTGGCTGCTCGACGGGGTCGACGCGGACCTGCGGGCAGCCGTGGCGACGGGCACGCGTGCCGTCGCATCCGGTGCCACCCCGTCCACGTCGGACGGCCTGCGGATCCGCGTCCTCGACACGGCGGGCGAACCCGTCGACGGCGGCGCACGTCCCGCGCTCGGCGACGACCACGTCGGCGACCTCAAGGCCGGCCTCGCCGTGACCGTCGACGGCCGCGGTGACGCGGTGCCCGTGCGCTGGGCGGGCACCGTGGCCACGGCACCGGACGGCGCGCAACGCCTCGTCGCGGCGCAGGCCCCGCTGGCCGGTGTCACGGCGACGATCGCCGACGGCGGCCGGTTGCTGCTCGGACTCGCCGTCGCGGCCGCGGCGTTGGTCGGCGTCGTGACGTGGCTCGTGACCGGTGCGGCGTTGCGTCCCGTGGGCCGGATGCGCCGGTCGGTGCGGGCACTGCCGAGCGGAGGGCGGCTGCCCGAACCGGGTTCGGCCGACGAGCTCGGGGCGCTGGCGGCCGAGTTCAACGGGCTGCTCGCCCGCTACGACGAGGTCGGGCAGCGGCTCCGGAGGTTCACCGGCGACGCGGCCCACGAACTGCGCTCGCCGGTGGCGTCGATTCGTGTGCAGGCCGAGGTCGGTGTCGCGGCCTCCGACGGTGACCTCGCGCAGGAGACGCTCGCCGACATCCTGGTCGAGACCGAGCGGCTGTCGACGCTCCTCGACGGGCTGCTGACCCTCGCCAGGGCCGACGCGGGGGAGGTGCCCGCCGCCGAACCCGTCGAGCTGGTGACGGAGGTGCGCGCGGCGGTCGAGCGGGTCGGCGCCGAGGAGCCCGACGTGCGGGTCAGCGCACTGGTGCCGTCGGCGTGGGCGCTGGCCGCTCCGTCGGAGGTCGAACTCGTGCTGGACAATCTGCTCCGCAACGCCTGCAGGCACGCGACGAGCGGCATCGTCGTGTCGGTGCTCGCCACCCGCGCGTGGGTGCGCGTGGTCGTCGACGACGACGGCTCCGGCATCGACCCGGAACACCGCGGGCACGTGTTCGACCGGTTCTACCGGGCCTCCGACGACCGCGCGCGCAGTTCCGGCGGCACAGGGCTCGGACTCGCGCTCGTCGCCGAGGCGGTCCGCAGACGCGGGGGACGCGTCGTCGTGGGCGAATCGCCGGACGGCGGCGCCCGGTTCGAAGTGAGCTGGCGCAGGCACGACCGCCGACCGTGAGGAGCGACATGGAACGGGTGATCGTCGGCGCGGCGATCGTCGACGACGGGAGGCTGCTCGCCGCCCAGCGCAGCTACCCCGACGACGTCGCAGGGCTGTGGGAACTGCCGGGCGGCCGTGTCGAACCGGGCGAGACCGAGCATGCCGCGCTCGTCCGCGAGTGCCGCGAGGAGCTCGGGGTCGACGTCACCGTCGGCGAACGGGTGGGCCCGGACGTGCCGTTGCCGGGCGGCCGGGTGCTGCGGATCCATGCGGCGGCGCTGCGCGGCGGAGCCGAGCCGCGGGCGGTGGAGCACAAGGCGCTGCGCTGGGTCACGGCGGACGAGGTGGCCTGCGTCGACTGGTTGCCCGCCGACCGTGTACTCGTTCCGGACCTGGAGGCTCTGCTCTCCCGACCGTGACGGCCCGAGTGCAGGACACGCGGTGTGGAGAGTCGGCGTTGCGCTGCGGGACGCCGTGCCGTCGAGGCACTGCGTCGGGGGTCTGAGCGGCCTACCGTGGAGGTATGTACGTAGTACTGGTCACCTACACGGCTCCGGTGTCGGACGTGGACTACGCCCTCCCGGACCATTCCGAGTGGCTCACCAAGCAGTACGAGCAGGAGCGGTTGATCGCTTCGGGGCGCAGGGATCTGCACCGCGGCGAAGTGATGATCACGCGGCCGATGTCGCGGCTGAAGCTCGACGCGATGCTGGCGTCCGACCCGCTGTCGGTCCAGCACCTCGCCTCGTACGAGGTCATCGAGTTCTCCGCGAGCCGCACCTGCCACGAGCTGTATCGGATCAACGAGCTGCTGGCCGGCTGACGCCGAGCACGGGAGCCGAGCGGGACGGACGCCGACCCGCCCGGGCGGAGCACCGCGGTCTCGCGCGGGTCGCCGGCCTCGACGGCGAGGCATTGCTCGACCCTCCGCGAGTTCTGAACTAATATGTAACCTATGGCTGGTGCTCTCCCTGAGATGAACTACTCCGACCTGTCCCGGCGCAGCCATGTCGTCGCGGATGCGGTCGAGGCCGCGCCGGGGCGCGCCGTGCGGATTCGTCGGCGAGACGCGGCCGACGGGGACCTGGTGCTCAAGACCGAAGAGCGCGAGAGGGAAGAGCACGAGGTCATGTCCGCCACGACGAGCCTCTTCGTGGCCATGATGCGGGACGACGAGCGTGCCCGGAGACTGCTTGTGGAGGTCGTGCCCACCGCGTTCCCGTGGGTGCGGTTCCTGCCCCGTGAGGATGTGCAGGCTTTCGTCGTCGAGCTGGTCGAGACGCTCGAGGCTGCCGACGGGATCGATCAGAACCCGGCCCCGGTGTTGCAGGTGATCAACGAATGGCGCAACACGGCCAACGTCTGGGCCGACCCTGAGCTGATCGAGCAGCTGAACGCACCGGCAGGTGACTTCGGACCGGTTCCCGAGACGCAGGCGTGAGCCCGAAACGAGGCGACCGGGTCGCGCCGCCCCACCCGGATCGTCACCGCCGCCGCCCGAAGGCTCGGAATGGGAGGTGCGGTTCGCTACCGGTCCGGCGGTCAAGGGCTGGGACGAGTTGCAGCGCCAGGCGCCGGCCAACACCACACGTGCGTGGCAGCAGATGCGGACCAACCCGGGCGGGGACCGGTCCCGGCGGCACATGCCGCTGAAAGGAACCCTCGGCACGGTCGAGATCGGCGGAAGACCTCTTCCCCGCTGGCAGTACGAGGTCACCGCGGGCGGTCGGGTCTGGTACGCGATCGATGTCGAACGGCGCACCGTGTGGGTCGTTTTCGCAGGAACTGGACATCCCAAGGCAACGGAGTGACACGCGCACTCCGTCGGTGATTCGGTGACGGCCGGCCGCCACCGACCTGGGCCCCGACGGGGGTCGTCAGGCGGCCTTCGAGACCTTCGACCGCATCGTCTTGGCGGTCTGCAACGCCATGACCGGGCACTTCTTGCACCGCGGCTTCGACTTGCAGCACTTCTTCTTCAGCTGACCCGCCTTGATCATGCCGCGGACGGCGGACTTCGGGTCGTCCTCCTGTGCGAGCGCCACCGCCAGCTTGGTGCTGGCCTTGATGTGCTTGCCGGACTTGTGCTTCTTGCCCACGGGCACGCTCCAGAGGCGACGTCGATTGCCCCTGTTAGGTTAGGCCAACCTCAGTTCCTGTGAAGTGTGGTACTGCGCACAACAATCCGGTGATGGCCCGGAGGGGGCAGCTGGTTGTACCTACCGCGCACGAAGCATGCTCCGATTCTGGGCCGGTGGATCGGCTGCCGCTGTGACGGTGTAACCCTGTCTGCGCAGCACCTCGGCGGCGATCTCCGGTGAGTCGCGTACAACCGCACGCGTTTGGGTTTCGCGCCACGTCTGGCGCCCGTTCTCGACTGCGTTCTCCCACCCGGGTCGTGCGTCGATGTTGAACTCGACGACCAGCCTTTCGAGGAAGTCTTCCAGACACGGGCGGTACCGGGGGCCGCCGACGGGAATATGGACCTGTGAAAGCAAGCCTTCGTGCCGCGGGTTGCAGCGAGCGAGCAGTACCGAGGTCGCGCCACGTTCGGCATGGACGGTCCAGTGCGCGACGGGCGTTGAATGGGCCACGTGCAAGTAGTCCAGCCGCAGCAACGGTGTGCCCTCTTGGACCGAGGACAGTTGAAACGTCGATTTTCGCACCGCGAGGACTGGCGATCCTGGTCCGGTTCGCAATAGAACTCGATCCGCAGGTTGGCCACGTGCCGTTCGTCGTGATGAATGGGCAGCGGCCCTTTCTCCGGCTTCGTGGCGGACCGGATCACTCACCGATCCTCAAGTGGAACGATCTTCAGTCGTCGCAGGCCATCGGCTACTGACGGTGGGGTGCCGTAGGACGTTGTCCAGCAGGCTTTGGAGGGTTTCGGCGAACTCGATCGCGTTGTCGTCGAGGTCGAAGGTCACGCCCACTCGCCCAGGAGGAAGGCGATCTCGTCCAGGCGGTCGAGGGCGTCACGCTCCTCGACCGTCGCCGCTTCGCGGATGACGCGCCTGCGTAGTTCGTCGTGAGTCAGCCCCAGCTGGGCCAGCAGAGTGGCTCGATCCGCGACGAGCTCGTCGCGGGTAACGTTGATCACGTCGACCGTCATGGCATGCCCTCCTCTCGTCGTCGTTCAAGTACCAGTATCCGGCTCGGACCGACGTTCTGGGCGTCACACGGAGCGGTCGTAGCACGCTTCACACGAATGCCGTAACCCGGAGTTCGGACGCGGTCGCCGCGATCGCGGGGCGTCCGGCCTGGCGGGGCGGCGTGTGCGACGACGGTCACGAGGTGTGGCGCCGGGCACATCGGCGCCGCCGGTACGCTGGGAAAAGACCTGGTGTCGCTGCGACGGCGCAGGTCACCCCTCAACCCTCTTTTCGTATCAGGAGTTCTCGCGTGCCTGCACTCACCTCCGAGAAGGTCAGGACAGACCTCCGGAACATCGCGATCGTGGCTCACGTCGACCACGGCAAGACGACGCTGGTGGACGCCATGCTGCGGCAGTCGGGCGCGTTCAACGAGCGCGACGAGCTGGTGGACCGCGTCATGGACTCCGGGGACCTGGAGCGGGAGAAGGGCATCACGATCCTGGCCAAGAACACGGCCATCCGCCGCAACACCCCGGACGGTCCGGTGACGATCAACGTCATCGACACCCCGGGCCACGCCGACTTCGGCGGTGAGGTCGAGCGCGGCATGTCGATGGTCGACGGCGTCGTGCTGCTCGTGGACTCGAGCGAGGGCCCGCTTCCGCAGACGCGGTTCGTGCTGCGCAAGGCCCTCGAAGCGGGCCTGCCGGTCGTGCTCGTGGTGAACAAGGTCGACCGGGCCGACGCGCGGATCGCCGAGGTCGTGGAGGAGACCCACGACCTGCTGCTCGAACTCGCAGGCGACGTCGACGGCATGACCGACGAGGCGATGGACGCCGTGCTGAACATGCCGGTGATCTACGCGGCCGCCCGCGACGGGCGCGCGAGCCTCGAACGTCCCGTCGACGGGCAGGCGCCCGCCAGCGAGAACCTCGACCCGCTGTTCGGCACCCTGCTCGAGCACATGCCGCCGCCCGCGGCCGACCCGGACGCGCCGCTCAGCGCGCTGGTGACCAACCTCGACGCGTCCAGCTTCCTCGGCAGGATCGCGCTGGTGCGCGTCTACGCGGGCAAGATCCGCAAGGGGCAGACCGTTGCGTGGATCCGCGAAGGGGGAGAGATCCAGCAGGTCCGGATCTCGGAGCTGCTGGTGACGCAGGCCCTGGAACGCGTACCCGCGCAGGAGGCGACCGCGGGCGACATCGTCGCGATCGCGGGCATCCCCGACATCACCATCGGCGACACGCTCGCCGACCCGGAACACGCCGAGGCGCTGCCGCGGATCAGCGTCGACGAGCCCGCGATCTCGATGACCATCGGCGTCAACACCTCCCCGCTGGCGGGCCGCGGCGGTGGCGACAAGGTGACCGCACGCCTCGTGAAGTCGCGGCTCGACCAGGAGCTCATCGGTAACGTCAGCGTGCGCGTGCTGCCCACCGAGCGCCCCGACACCTGGGAGGTGCAGGGCCGCGGCGAGTTGGCGCTGGCCGTGCTCGTCGAGCAGATGCGCCGCGAGGGCTTCGAGCTCACCGTCGGCAAGCCGCAGGTGGTCACCAAGACCGTCGACGGCAAGCTGCACGAGCCGTTCGAGCGCCTCTACATCGACGCGCCCGAGGAGTACATGGGTGCGATCACCCAGCTGCTCGCGGCGCGCAAGGGCCGCATGGAGGAGATGGAGGGCTCCGGCACGGGTCGCATCAAGCTGGAGTACGTGCTGCCCTCGCGGGGTCTCATCGGCTTCCGCACGGACTTCCTCACCGAGACCCGTGGTGCCGGCATCGCCAACCACGTCTTCGAGGGCTACTTCCCGTGGGCGGGCGAGATCCGCACGCGGAACTCCGGTTCGCTGGTCGCCGACCGCTCGGGCCCGGTGACGACGTACGCGATGCTGCAGCTCGCCGACCGCGGCGAGTTCTTCGTCGAGCCCGGTGCCGAGGTGTACGAGGGCATGGTCGTGGGCGAGAACCCGCGTGCCGAGGACCTCGACATCAACATCACCAAGGAGAAGAAGCTCACCAACATGCGCTCGGCCAGCGGCGACGAGCTGGAGCGGCTCGCCCGGCCGCGCAAGCTCGGTCTCGAGGAGGCGCTGGAGTTCTGCTCGAGCGATGAATGCGTCGAGGTCGCGCCGAAGGTCGTGCGAGTCCGCAAGATGACCCTCGACGGCCCGGAGCGGGCCAAGGAGCGTTCGCGCGCGAAGGCCCGCGACCGCTCCTGAGGTAGCCGGCTGCCGCGGGTGTGCGTGTCCGGACGGGAGGGGAAGTCCGGGCACGCACCGGGGTGCGGATCCGCAGGCGGCCGCGGAGCCGTCGGCCACGGCGGGACCGCGATCGGGGGAACCACTCGACCCGGTCGTGCGTCGGCAATGGTGGCCTTGCCGCGAGTTGACATCCGGTCTGGCAGGCTCGAGCCGGTCCGGTGGTGGGTTTCGCGCCGGATGTTGCGACACGCGAGGGGAGTAGCGGCAGGTGCGCGCGATCGTTGGGGGGCGAGCAGGCCGGAAGGCGGCCGTGCTCGTGTTCGCGCTGGTGTCCGTGCTGGTGACGGCGTGTACGAACATGCCGCCCCCACCGGTGGTCAGCTCACCCGTCGCGGAGACGTCGAAGGCGGCGCCCGGTGACAGCTCGGACATCGCTGTGGCCGTGGACTCCATCGGCGGCGGTTACAACCCGCACATCCTGGCGGACCAGTCCACGACGACCCACGCGCTGGCGACGATGCTGCTGCCGTCGGTCTTCCGGAAGGGTGACGACGGCAGGCGGGTGCTGGACGAGCGGCTCATGCGCTCGGCCGAGGTCACCGCGCACGATCCGTTCACCGTCTCGTACCGGATCCGCCCCGACGCGTCCTGGTCGGACGGTGCCCCCATCGCCGTCGAGGACTTCGTCTACCTGCACGACGCGATGACGTCCCAACCCGGCGTCGTGGGCGCCGCGGGATACCGGCTGATCTCCGAGATCCGCCCCGCCGACGGCGGTAAACGTGTCGACGTCGAGTTCTCCGAGCCGTACCCGGGCTGGCGGACGTTGTTCGACCACCTGCTGCCGCAGCACCTGATGAAGGACGTTCCCGGCGGCTGGCAGAACGCCCTCAGCGACAGTTTCCCCGCCTACGGCGGTCCGTTCGCGATCACGACGGTCGACTCGGCACGCGGTGAGATCGTCCTCGAACGCAACGAGCGGTACTGGGAGGAGCCCGCCGCCGTCGACCGCGTCGTGCTCCGCCGCACCGATCCGTCGGCCCTCGCGGGGGCGCTGGGCAGTGGTACGGACCAGTTGGCCGTCGTCGGCACCGACGAGACGGGCAGGCAGCGTCTCGACGGGCTCGGCGACGACGTGTCCGTGTCGCAGGTGCCGCGGCCCTACGTGGTCTCGACGCTGCTGCGACCGGTGGCCACGCTCGCCGACGACCAGGTGCGGGAAGCCGTCGAGGCCCTCATCGACCGGGACGCGCTCATCGAGGCAGGCGCCGAGGGCGGGCCGTCGGGCCACGACAGAGCGGGGGCACACGTCCGGGCCCCTTCGGACACCGACTACCGCGCGACGTTGCCCGCGAACGCGTCGCCGCTGCATCCGCAACCGCGCAAGGCGCGCAGGCTGCTGGAGGAGGCGGGCTACGAGCGCGTCGCGGGCACCTGGACCCGCGATGGGCAGCCGTTGTCACTCGCGTTGGCCGCGCCGGGCCAGCGACAACCGTTCAAGGCGGTCGCCGACGAGTTGACGCGCCAGCTGGTCGAAGCGGGCATCGAGGTCAGGGACACGACCCCGGAATCGTCGCGGGAGCTGTTCAACCGCCTGCTGGCACCGGGGGAGAACTCCGACGGTGCGGTGCAGGTCGACATCGCCGTCGTCGGCCGACCCGTCAGCGGTGATCCGGCGTCGACGCTCGCCTCGTCCTACGGTTGCGCCCCGCTCGTCACCGGCGGTGCCGACGGCCGAGAAGACGAGGACGGTTCCGGGGAAGGAAGTACCGACGAAAGTACGGAATCGGCCGACGGTCGCTCCGAAGAACGCACCCCCGGCGGGACCGGTGACGGTTCTGCGGACGGCGCGGCGGAATCCGGCGAATCCGGCGACGGAACCGGCCAGGAATCCGAATCCGGCTCCGCGACGGACGAAACCGAAAGCGCGCAGAGCGGCGATGAGGAAGGCGGCCCCGTGCGGCCCGCGAATCCCGCCGGATACTGCGACCCCGAGCTGCAGCCTGCCGTCGTCGATGCGCTGACCGGCTCGAAGCCGCTCGACGAGGTGCTGCGGACGGTCGAACCGGCCCTGTGGGAGGCCGGCGTGACGATCCCGCTGTTCCAGCCCGCTGACACGGTGGCCGTCACCTCCGACGTCGAGGGTGTGCGAACCGCACCGATGCCCGCAGGACCCTTCGCGTCGGCGGTCGAGTGGAGCCGCGGCGAGAAGTGAGCCGGGCGGCCCGGACGCCCGCCGGACCTTTCCGGGGTTTCGATACCCGTGCTTGCGCCTCAGGGTTTACATTGCTCCTCACATGCCACTCGGTGGGCGGCAAATGTTTACCGAACGTAAGAAGTGGATGTCCGGACGCTAGGCGGAAGTCACCCTTTGGTCACGATCCCTAGGGAGATGGTGACTCGCAGTGCCTCATCTTCCTAGCGTTCCTCCGCATATGCGCCAAACGAGTGGCTTGGCGTGTCATATGCTCCGGCCAGACCGGCCGGAGGGTGTGGACTCTGCGGTGCGGACAACCGCAGAGTCTTCAGTGCTAGGAGGGCACACGAATGAGGAGATCCAAAGCAATCTCCGCCATGGCTGTGACGGCGGTGTCGGCTCTCGTGCTGACCGCCTGCGGCGGCGGAGAAGAGAACTCGGGCGGCGGCTCGACGGGCGACGTCTCGGGCATGGCCGAGGGCAAGGCACAGGAAGGCGACGTCTTCACGCTCGCCGACGTGCCTGAGATGGACCCGGTGACGGTCGCGATCGACGACCAGTTCACCGCGTACAACAATGACACCGCGGACGCGAACAGCTCGTACAACAACTACGTGCTGACCTCGGTGCTCGCTGCGCCGACCCTGCTCGACGGCAACAACAAGGTCCTGACCAACGGCGACGTCATGGAGTCGATCGAGGTCACCTCCGAGGACCCCTTCACCGTCGAATGGAAGATCAAGGACGGCGCCAAGTGGTCCGACGGTGAGGCGTGGGACTGCTCCGACTTCTACCTCGCCTGGCTGGCTCACTCCGGTAAGGCCGACGGGTTCAACGTCGCCTTCAGCACCGGCTACGAGCTGATCGACCAGCCCGAGTGCACGGACGCGCAGACGTTCACCGCCGAGTTCTCGCAGCCCTACATCGACTACAAGGGCCTATTTTCCTCCGGCGCCATCCTGCCTGCGCACATCCTCGAGCAGGAGGCCGGCGTCGACGACATCATGTCGGTCACCCCGGATTCGTCGAACGTCTCCGACGTCGCCGAGTTCTGGGCAGGCGGCTGGAAGGGCTTCGACGAAGACCTGATGCCGGGCTCCGGTCCGTACAAGATCAAGAGCTTCGACCGTAACTCCGGCCGGGTCGTGCTCGACAAGAACCCGGAGTGGATCGGCGCCAAGGGCGGTCCCTCGGAGGTCACCGTCCGCGCGATCCCGGACACGCAGGCCATGGCCACCGCGCTGGAGAACGGCGAGATCAACGTCGCCGCATCGACGCAGCCGGACGCCACCGCCGCCAACACGTTGCAGAACCTGGAGTCCCAGGGCGTCACCTACGGTTCCGCACCGCAGCTGACCTACGAGCACCTGGACCTGAACTTCGACCGCATCTTCTCCGACGAGGCCGCGCGCAAGGCGTTCTTCGCGATCGTGCCGCGGCAGGAGATCATCGACAAGCTGCTGAAGGGTGTCCAGCCGGACGCCGAGGTGCTGCAGAGCATCGTGTTCTTCCAGGGTGAGGACGGCTACCAGGACGTCTACAGCGACAAGGCCGGCCAGGGCGCCGAAGCGGCCGAGCAGATCCTGCAGGACGGCGGCTGGGAGAAGGGCGACGACGGCATCTACGCCAAGAACGGTGAGCGCTTCTCGATCGAGATCTCGCACAACGAGAACGAGCGCCGGCAGCAGACCGTCGAGATCATCCAGTCGGCGGCGGCGAATGCCGGTATCGAGGTCACCGACGACCAGGACGCCAACTTCCTTGCCGGCCGGGTCGACAAGGGTGACTACGACGTCGCGCTGTTCGGCTGGTCCTCGGAGCCGTTCAAGACCACGCAGAAGAACCTCTACTCGTCCGACGGCGGGCAGAACTGGCAGGGTTTGGAGAGCGAGGAGGTCGACCAGGCCTACGAGCAGGCCGTTGCGTCGACCAAGGAGGACGAGGCCCGGCAGCACTACCAGGAGGCCGACAAGGCGCTGGCGAACGCGTATGCGACGCTCCCGCTGTTCGCCACGCCGTCGATGTGGGGCTTCCGCGGTATCGACCGGGTGTACATGCAGTCCTACAACGGTGCGTTGTGGAATGTCGGTGAATGGGAGGCCGCCGAGTAATCTCGGCAGCTCGCCCGCCGCAGTGCCGTGAGCACTCGACCGCGCTGACGTGGACGTCGGGGGTCGGACCGATCGTCCGGCCCCCGACGTCCGACGTAAGTACCTGTTTACTCTGCAGTGGTAACCACTATCGTGGCGCGAGCAGTAGCGCATGATTCCGGGCGGGGCTCGGACTAGGAGCAAGTCGTTGAACCTGGTTGTCTACATCCTTCGCCGATTGGCGATTTCGATTCCGATCCTCTTTGTCGGAAGTTTCCTGGTTTTCTGCATGGTGGCGGCCGCGGGTGATCCTCTCGGCGAACTGAGAACGCAACCAGGGGTGAGTCAGGAGTCGATCAATCAGCTGTCGCAGCAGCTGGGGCTCGACAAGGGCATCGTGCCGAGATACTTCGACTGGCTCGGTGGCTTCCTCACCGGCGACTGGGGTATCTCCATCGCCCAGGGCTCGAACATGCAGCCCGTCTTTCCGAAGATCATGAGCGCCTTCGAGGTCACGATCCAGCTGATCCTGGCCGCCGAGATCATCGCGCTGCTGCTGGGTGTGGCCGTCGGTGTGCTCGCGGCGGTGAAGCAGTACTCGCCGATCGACTACATCGCGACCACCATGGCGTTCATCTTCTTCTCGATGCCGATTTTCTGCGTGGCGATCGTGCTGAAGATGTACGGCATCGACCTGAACCTGATGATCAACGATCTGGGCTGGGATTCCTGGCTCGGCAACCCGTTCCTGAAGACCACGAGCCCCGAGTCGCTGAGCGGGGACGGTTTCTTCGACTCGATCATCGGCTACATCGGCGGGTTGTTGTTGCCGACCCTGTCGATCATGTTCATCAGCTTCGCCGCCTACAGCCGGTTCCAGCGCTCGTCGATGCTGGAGACGATGAACATGGACTACGTCCGAACGGCGCAGGCCAAGGGCATTTCGCAGGGTCGCGTGATCATGCGGCACGCGTTCCGCAACGCGCTGATCCCGGTGACGACGCTGTTCTCGGTGAACTTCGTGACGGTCGTGACCGGCGCGATCATCACCGAGCGGGTGTTCGCGTGGAACGGCATGGGTTCGGTGCTCGTCGAGGCCGTGAACAAGAACGACCCGAACACGCTGATGGGCTGGATCGTGGTCATCGCCGTCGCGGTGGTCGTCGCCAACCTCATCGCAGACCTGGTTTACGGCATTCTGGACCCGAGGATTCGCGTTGGCTGACTTGAACTCGATGGAGGCCGGTGCCGAATCCGGCCGCGACAAGAACACCGGCGGAAGCGGAGCCGAGGCGCTTCCCGAGGCCCGTAGTCAGGGCACGATGGTGCTGCGGAAGTTCCTGCGGCACAAGCTGGCCATGGGCAGCGTGGTCGTACTCGCGCTGATCATTCTGGCCTCGATTATCCTGCCGCTGTTCTACCCGCACAGCTACGCCGACGCCTCGTTCTCCTCCTATGTGGAGCCGAGTGGAGAGCATCCGCTGGGTACCACGCAGGTCGGCAAGGACATGATGGCCCAGGTGCTCAGGGGGACACAGTTCTCCTTGCTCATCGCGATCACGGTGGCGTTTCTGACGACGATCGTCGGCGTCGTCCTCGGCGCGCTCGCCGGCTATCTCCGCGGGTTCGCGGACTCGGCGATCTCGCGGCTGACGGACCTGTTCCTGATCGTGCCGTCGATCGCGGCGGCGGCGATCATGGTCCGGGTGTTCGACGGCAGCTGGTACGTCGTCGCGCTCGTGCTGGCGATGTTCGCGTGGATGCCGATCGCCAGGATCACCCGTGCCGAGGCGATGTCGTTGTCGCAGCGGGAGTTCATCGAGGCGGCGCGTGCGTCCGGTGCCGGAACCGGGCGCGTGGTGTTCAAGCACCTCGTGCCGAACATGGTCGGCACGATCACCGTGAACGCCACGCTCGCCGTGGCGCAGGCCGTGCTCGCCGAGGCCGCCCTGTCGTTCATCGGCCTGGGCGTGCAGCTCCCGGACACCTCGCTCGGCCTGGTGATCTCGGACAACTACGAGCAGATGCAGGGCAGGCCGTGGCTGTTCTTCGGCGCCTTCACGGTCCTGGTGCTGATCTCGCTGACGATCAACTTCATCGGCGACGGGCTGCGGGACGCCTTCGACCCGCGGCAGCGCGGCGTCAAGGCCTGACCCACGGCGCGGCGTCACGGCTGACCCACAGCCCGGCACACGAAAGGGCGGTTGCCGTTTCCTCGGGGAAACGACAACCGCCCTTCTCGTGTGTGGCGTCCGGCAGGCTCACTCGGCGAGCGTGTACCTGCCCGCTTCCCAGGCCTCGCGGCGCTCACGCTGCTTGGCCGGGTCGGCCACCGGGGCGGCGGCCAGCAGCCGCTTGGTGTAGTCGTGCTGCGGGTCGTGCAGCACCTGGTCCCGCTCGCCGACCTCGACCAGCTCGCCCTTGCGCATCACGGCGACGCGGTCGGCCAGCAGGTCCACGACGGCGAGGTCGTGGCTGATGAACAGGCACGCGAAGTTGAGCCGCTGCTGCAGGTCCAGGAACAGGTCGAGCACCTTCGCCTGCACCGACACGTCCAGTGCGGACGTCGGCTCGTCGGCGATGAGCAGCTTCGGGTCCAGCGCCAGGGCCCGCGCGATGGCGATGCGCTGGCGCTGACCGCCGGAGAGTTCGTGCGGGTAGCGGTTGCGATAGTGCGCGGACAGCTGCACCTGGTCGAGCAGTTCCGTTACGCGCGCGGTGAGGGCGTTGCCGGACAGCACCTTGTGCAGTACCAGCGGTTCGGCGATCGACTCGCCGATCGTCATCTTCGGGTCCAGTGTGGACGCCGGGTCCTGGAAGACGATCGAGAAGTACCGGCGGAAGGGCCGGAGCTTCTTCGTCGACAGCTTCGTGATGTCACGGCCGCCGACGGACACCGTCCCCGACGTCGGGTCGAGCAGCCGGATCGCGCACCGGCCGACGGTCGACTTGCCGGAGCCGGATTCGCCGACCAGGCCGAGGATCTCGCCCCGCTCGATGCTCAGCGACACGTCGTCGACGGCGCGGACCTTGTTCTTGCGGCCACGGCCGGGGAACTCCAGCACGAGGTTCTTCAGCTCGAGCGCGGGCGCCTCGTCCTGGACGTCACCGGCAAGCTCCTGCTCGACCTCCTTGAGCCGCTCCGCGACCTCGGTATCGGAGATCTCCGGTTCGGGGGATACGTCCGGTTCGGATTCGAGGAGCCTGCGGCCCGCGGGGCGGGAACCGAGCACGGGAACCGCGGCGAGGAGACGCTTCGTGTAGTCCTCCTGCGGGTCCGCGAACAGGTCCGCGACCGGCGCCTGTTCGACGATCTCGCCGTTGTACATCACGAGCACGCGGTCGGCGAGGTCGGCGACGACCCCCATGTCGTGCGTGATGAGCACGATCGACGTGTTGAGCTCGTCGCGCAGCCGGCGCAGCAGGCCGAGGATCTCGGCCTGCACGGTCACGTCGAGCGCGGTCGTCGGCTCGTCGGCGATGATGATCTTCGGGTCGCACGAGATGGCCATCGCGATGACGACGCGCTGGCGCAGACCGCCGGAGAGCTGGTGCGGGTACTGCGTGATCCGCTTGTCCGGCTCGGGAAAGCCGACCAGCTCGAGGAGTTCGACGGCGCGCTTGTCGGCGGCGGCCTTCGACATGTCCTTGTGGTGCGCCTGCAGCGACTCCCGCAGCTGCCAGCCGATGGTGTACATCGGGTTCAGCGCGGTCATGGGCTCCTGGAAGATCATCGCCACGTCGTTGCCGCGGTGCTTGCGCAACTCCTTGGGCGAGAGCCCGCCGAGGTCGAGGTTCTCGACCCTGCGCGCGCCCTTGATCGACGACGTCTTCGGCAGCAGGCCGGGGACGGACATCGAGGTCACGGACTTGCCCGACCCGGACTCGCCGACGATCGCGAGGATCTCCCCGGGCTCGACGTCGAAGCTGATCCCCTTGACGGCGTCGACCGGGCCGTCCTCGGTCTTGAACGAGATGTGGAGATCCGAAATGGACAGGACTGGCCCGGTTGTGCCGGCGACCTGCGGTGACTGTGTTTCTGTGCTCACCAGATGCCCTTCGAGTGCGGGTTCGGGTGCCACGTTCGGTGGTCGTGGACGTTGGCCGCGAGGATAGTCGACATGGGCCGTTCGGGGGACGGGTCGAAGGAACTAATGTTGAGCTGTGATCTCGGACGATGACGGACACGGCCTCGTGTTGGTGCACGCGCACCCGGACGACGAGAGCATCACGACGGGCGGCACGATCGCCCGTTACGCAGCCGACGGCGTTCCTGTGACCGTGGTCACGTGCACGCTCGGCGAGGAGGGCGAGATCATCCCGTCCGCGCTCGGCGAGCTCGGCGCGTGGGCGGGCGACCAGCTGGGGGGCTACCGCAACGGAGAGCTCGCCGCCGCGGGGCGGGCGCTGGGCTGGACGGGCCACCGGTATCTGGGCGGCATGGGCCGCTGGCGCGACTCCGGGATGGCGGGCACGCCGTCGGCCGAGCATCCGCGGGCCTTCACCGGCGGTGACGTCGACGAGCAGGCCGATCAGCTGGCGGCGATCCTCGACGAACTGCGGCCGCAGGTCGTCGTCACCTACGACGCCCACGGCGGGTACGGCCACCCGGACCACATCCGCGCCCACGAGATCACCATGGCCGCGGCGCCGCGTGCCTCGTCGGTGCGGCGGGTGTTCCACACCGTGTCGTCGCGACGGGCGACCGTCGAGGGCCTCGCGGCGCTGCGCGGTGCGGGCGACGTCGGGTTCCGGATCCCCGGCGACGACGAACTGCCGACCACGCCGGACGCGGACATCACCACGGTCGTCGACATCCGCGCGCACCGGTGGCGCAAGTTCGCCGCGCTCGCCGCCCACGAGACGCAGGTCGCGGTCGGGCCGGACTGTTTCGCCCTGTCCAACGGCATCGCCCAGCCGGTGCCCGCCGCCGAGCACTTCGTGCTGGCCCACGGTCCGGCCGAGGGCGCCGAGACCGACCTGTTCGGAGGGCTCCGATGAGCGACAGGCGACTCGCACCCGCACGGACGGCCGCATGGCTCGCCCTGCTCTCGCTCGACGCCGTGCTGCTGGCGTTGTTGGAGCTGTTCTTCCTGCCGTTGCGGCTCGACGGCACGTTGCTGCCGCGGGTCGGGGACGCACCGTTCCCGATCGCCGTGGTGCTCGCCGCCCTGACGACGCCGTGGCTGGTGTCGGCGGCCAGCAGGCTCGGCGAGCGCAGGCTGGGCATGGTGCCGCTCGTGGTGTGGGTACTGACCGTGTTGGTGGTGGGCATCGCGGGCCCCGGTGACGACCATGTCCTCATCGCGGACCTGCGCACGCTGCTGCTGCTCGGCTGCGGGGCGGTGCCCGCGGCACTCGTGCTCGGCGGTGTCCTGGGCCGTGCGGCACGGGAGTCGCGCGACCGTGCGTCGTCGGCGCCCGCGAAGCCCTCCCGTCCGAGCCCGACACCGACACGGAGGTAGCCGTCGCCATGGCCGAGCACATCACCGACGCCTACGTGGTCAGCGTGCTGCGTCCCTACGTACGCGCCACCGGTCCGCTGGTGGACGCCCTGCGGGAGAAGGACCCGTTCTCGGTGCTGGCGCGCGAGGCCGAGGATCCGGTGATCGACGACCCGAGGTTGCGCGACCGGCTGCTCCACGGGCTCAACGCCGTGAAGCTGCCGGGGACGGCGGCGTGGGCGGACATGGACATCGGCGCGCGCACGACGTGGTGGACGGGCCGGGTCGGCCGGTTCACGTCGCTGGTCGCCGCGGTTCCGGGGATCGCGGGCGCCGTGTCGGACCTGCTGCCGGTGCAGGACACGCTCGGTGCGGCGGGACAGGGTCTGCTGCTGTGCGCCCTGGCAGGCGAGCGCGGCCACACGGACGTCGCCACGCGCGTCCGGCTGATCGCCTGGGTGCTGTTCGAACGCGACATCCCGCCGGAACTCGCCGAGGGCAGAATGGCCGACCGCGGCGCCGAGGACGCCGAGACGGAGCGGCTGACCGAGGAACTCGACGGCGAACGCTCGGCGCGCGGCAGGACGTCGCTGAAGACGGTGGCCCGCACGTTGTGGCGCCTCGGCCGGTCGCTGCAGGAGATCCCCGATGAACTCGAGAAACGGCCGAGCGGCCGCTTCTACCACAAGGCACTCGGGCTCCTGCCCGGAATCGGCATGGCCGCCGACTACCTGGGCGAGCGGTCCGGGCTCAAACGCGTCGCGAAACGGGCGGACAGGTGGTTGGCCGCCCACCCGGCCCCCGCCGCCGGCTCCGACGGGGCCTGAACCGGCCGGGACCCGCCCTGCGGGATCAACGCCAGAACATGAACGCCAGTTGGCCGAGCTGTGCCGCGACGTCATTGCCACCGGCGGCGCCGAAGATGGCGTTCGTGACGTCCCACAGCGCGGCGCTGACGCCGGGCACGGCGATGATGAACGCGAACAGCACCAGCGGTGCCCACGGCCGCGCCTTCATGCCGAACTCCCGCGCCTGCGGCGACAGGTACGGCTCGATCGCGCCGTAACCGTCCAGCCCCGGCACGGGCAGGATGTTCAGCACGAACGCCAGGATCTGCACCGAGGCGAGGTACGACAGGCCGATCATGAGCCCCGCGGGCAGCGGGGCGAGCACGATCACGAGCGTCAGCACGATGCCGATCGCGAGGTTGCTCAGCGGGCCCGCGAGTGACACCCACGAGGACACCGTGCGGGAGCGGAGCGCCCACCGGTTGATCCACACCGCGCCGCCGGGCAGCGGGATGCCGCCGATGGCGAGGATGATCAGCGGCAGGACCAGCGAGAGCACCGGGTCCGTGTAGCGGCGGATGTCCATCGACAGGTAGCCCTTGAGCGCCACCTCCCGGTCGCCACCCCGATAGGCCACGATCGCGTGACCGAACTCGTGCAGCGTGAGCGACACCGCCCAACCGCCGAGCACGAGCAGGATGATGCCGAGCGTGCCGACGACGTCACGGTCGACACCGCCGAAGTTCACCGACAGCGGCGGGAACAGGGCGCACAGTGCGCCGCCCACGGCTGTGACGGCGAGCAGGGCGTAGAAGAGCGGGCTGGGCCGGACCACCGAACGTTGCACGGTCCCATCCTCGCGCATCGGGTGCAGGGCCGGTGTAAGCGGCGGGGTCGGACGCGGCGGGTGGTCCGGACCGGGCGTCCGTCGATCGGGGCCGTCGGGTCGACGCACCGCGTACGGCGTGGTGGGATCGACACGCGAATGAGTTGTGAGATCGCTGTGTGGTCGCCTCGGCGTGTCCGCTTGCGCAACGGCCGCGATCTATCCCCCATCCTCGCTACTCCGCTTGACCTCGCCGCACTACACAGGTGTAATCACATTGATGTCATTCGCTGCCAAAGGGGGGCAGTGCAGGGCAGGTTCGCACTGCGAACCGGTCTGACGGGCTCAGGGGACGAACACCGCCAGCCTGGGAGTGCGTGGAAGCGAGGAGGCGGACGTGCGGTTGGACATGACGGGAACCGAGTGGGGACGGCCGGTGGACCGGGCTGCTCAGACTGACGGCGAGTTCGAGGCTCTCGCGGAGCTCCTCGACATCACCGACGAACAGGAGTGGCAGGAACGGGCGCTCTGTGCGCAGACCGACCCGGAGGCGTTCTTCCCGGAGAAGGGCGGCTCGACCCGGGAGGCCAAGCGGATCTGCCAGGGCTGCGAGGTGAAGGACGACTGCCTCGAGTACGCGCTGGCGCACGACGAACGCTTCGGCATCTGGGGCGGACTGTCCGAACGGGAGCGTCGGAAGCTCAAGAAGCGCGCGGTCTGACACTGCTCGCAGGGCACGAGCACCGGAAGGCGTACTGTGCGCACGCGAGTGCGCGCGAGGGGCGATCCGGCACGTGCACCGGCGACGTCGGTGCACTGTGACGTCGCTACAGGCCGTTGCACGGTGACGTCGGTCCACGATGACGCCGCTGCGTCGCCGTCGTGCCGGTCGTCCCCGTGCTGCTCTCCGTGCTGGTGATCGTCGAGTTCCGGAGTGACGCAGTGCCCCGAACATCGCAGTCCGGTCCGGCCGAGTCCGGTGGCGGTCCGGCCGAGCACGACTCGTCGTGCCCGGCCGCCGAGTCGGAGACGAACGACGAGCCCGACACGCATGCCGAACCGGACCGCGGCGAACGGGACGGCGAACACGGGGTCGACGCGGACGGCGGGGCCGGCGACGACCGTGTGAGCGACGACGAGCCCGACGACGCCGGTGCTTCCGACGAGTCCGACACGGCAGGCGGGCCCGGCGACGCCGGCGCTTCCGGGGCGCAGACCGTGTCCGACGAGACCGACAGTTCCGGCGATGCGGTCTCGGGGCGGGGGCGCGGCCGGTTCGGGCCGTCGGCGGTGCGGCGGTTCCTGCTCGCTCCGCCGACCGTGCTCGCACTGGCACTCACCGTCCTGGCACTGCTGCTGCACGGCGTCGCGGCCGACCGTCTCGGCGTGGATCTCGCAGGCGGAGCGTTGCTGCCGGTCGGGGACCTCGGTGACGTCTGGTCCGCCTACCTCGACGCGTGGCACGGTGTCGCGGGCGGCACGACGAGCGCAGGCTCACCGGCACTGGCGGTACTGGGCGGACTGGGCGCCGTGCTCGGCGGTCCCGCGGTCGCCGTGTCCCTGCTCCTGCTGCTCGACCTGCCCGTCTCGGCGCTCGTCGCCTACGCCGCGACCCGCAGGCTCAGCGCCGGCCGGTGGACCCGCGCAGGCGGGGCGGCGGCCTACGCGCTCGCGCCCGCCGCGACCGACGCGGTCGCATCCGGGCGGATCGGCGTCGTCGTGGTGCACATCGCGCTGCCCGCGGTCGTCGCCGGGATCGCGTCGTTGCTGCTCGGCGGTGAGGTGCGCCGGCTTCCGCTCAGTGCGTTGTGCGCGCTGGGGATGGCGGTGCTCGGCGTGTTCTCCCCGATCACGTACGGCATGCTCCTGGTGGGGCTGCTCGCCGCGTTCGTGGCGCTGCCCGTTCCGGGGGGACGGTCGTGGAAGGGGCTCCCTGCCCTCGGCATGGTGGTGCTGGGGCCACTCGCGCTGGCACTGCCGTGGCTGCCGACGTTGGTCATGCATCCCGCACTGTTGCTGCACGGGCTCACCGGACCCGCCGACACGGCGACGGCCGCGAGCCTGGCGGGCCTGCATCCGTCGGGCGGCGTTCCCCTCGGACTCGTGCTGGTGGTCGTCGCCGTGGCCGCGGTCGTCACGGCGGCGTCCGCGCGGATGGCCGCGGGGGCGGCGCTCGTCGTGATCGGCTGCGCGGGCGTGGCCGTCACACAGCTGGTGCGGGCGGAACCGGTCACCGGCGGCGGAGACATGCCCGGGTACGCCGGGGCGCCGCTCGTGGTCGTGACCGCGGGACTCGTCGCCGTCGTGCTCGGCGCCCGCCGCGGTGCGGGTGACGGCGGGTTGCCCGTGGTGGCCGCGGGCGGAGCGGCCGTCACCCTCGTCGTGCTGGCGATGGTGGCGTTCCTCGACGGGCCCGGCGAGGTGCGGGACGGCGGCGGCACACGACTGCCCGCGGCGCTCGCCGACGAACTGGCCGACAGCGGACGCGGCGCGCTGGTACTCGGCCGCGACGGGGTGCCGGTGCCGCCGCCGGACCGGCTCACGGCGGGCCGCACCCCGCAGTTCGGCGACGACACGCTCGCTCCCGCGGAGGGGATGGCCGAGCGGCTCGAAGGGTGGCGCAACGGGTTGCTGGCCGGTTCGCGTGACGCGGTGACGAACGCCGCCGCGGCCGGGGTCGAGTTCGTGGTGCTGCCGCCCGGTGAGAACGGCGGTGCGCTGCGCGGCGAGGCGAGTGACCTGGTGCGCTCGGCTCCGTCGACGTCCGACGGCCGCACGGTGCTGCGGCTGACCCCGGAGGCCGGTCAGGTCACCCTCGTGTCCCCGGAACAGGCCCATCGCGCGGTCAGCGGCAGCGCCCCGAGCGACGAGCTCATGCGCGGCTCGGCGATCGCCCCGGTCGATGCGCGCCTGCCCGAGGCGCGCGTGCGCGTGTCGGAGGGGCCCGACGGCAGACTCCTGGTGCTGGCCGCGGAGTACGAACCGGGGTGGAGCGCGACGGTCGACGGAGAACCGGTGCCGATCACACCGGCGTGGGGGCATCAGGTGTCCGTGGCGGTGCCGGAGTCGGAGTCCGAGGTCGTGGTGCGTTACGCCGCGCCGTGGCACTCGGTGTTCCTGCTCGTCGGTGTGGCGGCCCTGTTGTTCACGGTCCTCACGGCCGTGCCGGGGAAGCTGCGGACGTCCCGCGGCCGGTGAGGAGCCGGACGGCTCAGTGGCCGCCGTCGATGATGTCCGGTTCCACGCCGATGTAGGCCGCGATCTGTTCGACGAGCACGTCGTGCACCAGGTCGGCCAGGTCGGACGGGTCCTGGGCGCGCGCCTCGAGCGGCCTGCGGTAGAGCACGATGCGCGCGCGGGTCGGCAGCCCCGACCTGTCGACGCCCGCCGGCACCAGCCGCGACAACGGCACCGCGCCGTCGTGCAGGACTCCCTCGTCGACCGTGCCCGGCGGGCCGTCCTTGACCTCGGGAACGTCGTCGACCGCGACGTCGAGCTTCGTCAGTTCGCTGCGCCAGCGCCCTTCGATGGGTTCGAGCGCATCCAGCACCAGCGAGTCGAACCGCTCGGCCGGAGTCGACGCGGCGGGCAGGCTGGCCGGATACAGCGGACCGCGCAGTCCCCGCCCGTGGCGGTCGCGTCGCATACGCCGTCGAAACCGTGCACCTCGAGCCGTCGTCACCGGGCCCAGGGTACCCATCCGCCCGCCCGGACGGCACCAACCGTCCCGGCGACGTCGGCACCGCCGAGATGGGCGGGGGCGGGCGACGGGCGGGCGTGTCAGCTACCCCTCACCCGGGAGGAGGGGCTATCGTGATCAACCGTGCGGAGCGTGCGGAAGTGTTCGCGGACGGGCTGTCATGAGCCCGCCGTCGCCACGCTGACCTACGCCTACAGCGACTCGACCGCGGTGGTGGGTCCGCTCGCCACGTCATCGGAACCGCACTCCTACGACCTGTGCGAGGCGCACGCGATGCGGCTGACCGTGCCGCGTGGCTGGGAGGTCGTGCGACACGAGGGCGATTTCTCCCCTCCGGAACCCACCGTGGACGAGTTGACCGCGCTGGCGGAGGCCGTGCGGGAGGCGGGCAGGCCCGAACCCGCGGAGCCGCCTGCCGCGGTGTCGGATCGCTCCGGCGACTCCGGCGGCTCCGGCGCGATGGGTACGACGGGCACGGAGCCGGGCAGGCGTGGGCATCTCCGTGTTCTTCCCGGGCACGCGTAGCCGGGCGAGACCGTGGGCCCGCGCCGACTGGCGCGGTGAGCCGTGGCGTCCGGAACACGCTCGGTGACACGCTCCGTGATCCGGAACCCGTGACGTCACCGCTGCGTTGGCATGATCGGGCGAATGGGTAGGCTCCGGGGCGAGATTTCAGGCTCTGGGGAGTCACCAATCGGATGATCGGGGAGTGAGGCGTGTCAGACCTGTCGGCCATCGTGAAGGCCTACGACATTCGTGGCGTCGTCGGTGACCAGCTGGACGCAGGCCTGGTGCGGGACTTCGGTGCCGCGTTCGCCCTGCTGATCAAGCCCGACTCGCCGTCGGTGGTCATCGGCCACGACATGCGTGACTCGTCGCCGGACCTGGCGTCGGCGTTCGCCGAGGGCGTGACGTCGCAGGGACTCGACGTCGTGTCGATCGGCCTGGCCAGCACCGACGAGCTGTACTTCGCGTCCGGCAAGCTCGCCATGCCCGGTGCCATGTTCACGGCCAGCCACAACCCGGCCGAGTACAACGGCATCAAGCTCTGCCGTTCCGGTGCCGCGCCGGTCGGCCAGGACACCGGGCTGGCGGAGATCCGCGACACCGTCGAGCACGGTGTGCCCGAGTTCGCGGGCCAGGCCGGGGAGATCACCGAGCGCGACGTGCTGTCCGAGTACGCGGACTACCTGCGTTCGCTGGTCGACCTGACCGGCATCCGCCCGTTGAAGGTCGTCGTCGACGCGGGCAACGGAATGGGCGGTCACACCGTGCCCACGGTGTTCGAGGGTCTGCCGATCGAGATCGTCCCGATGTACTTCGAGCTCGACGGCACGTTCCCCAACCACGAGGCCAACCCGCTGGACCCGAAGAACCTCGTCGACCTGCAGGCGAAGGTCCGCGAGACCGGTGCGGACGTCGGCCTGGCCTTCGACGGCGACGCCGACCGTTGCTTCGTGATCGACGAGAGCGGCGATCCGGTGTCGCCGTCGGCCGTGACCGCGCTGGTGGCGAGCAGGGAGCTGGCGAAGGAGCCGGGCGGGGTCGTGATCCACAACCTGATCACGTCGAAGGCCGTGCCGGAGATCGTGGCCGAGCAGGGCGGCACGGCGATCCGCACCCGCGTGGGCCACTCGTTCATCAAGGCGGAGATGGCGCGCACGGGAGCGGTGTTCGGCGGCGAGCACTCGGCGCACTACTACTTCCGCGACTTCTGGCGTGCCGACACCGGCATGCTCGCCGCGCTGCACGTGCTCGCCGCGCTGGGTGAGCAGCCGGGCACGCTGTCCGAGCTGACCGCGCGGTACTCGCGTTACGCCGCCTCCGGTGAGATCAATTCGACGGTCGAGGACCAGGCGGGCAGGCTGGCCGCGGTGAAGGAGACCTACGAGGGCCGAAGCGGCGCGTCGGTGGACGAGCTGGACGGGCTGACGGTCGACTTCGGCGACCGCTGGTTCAACCTTCGTGCGTCGAACACCGAGCCGCTGCTGCGCCTGAACGTCGAGGCGCCGGACGAGGCGGCCGTGACGGCGCTGACCGACGAGGTGCTGGCGATCGTCCGTGCGTGAGCGGTCCACGGCCCGGACCGACCGGCCGTGGGCGAACACTTGTCGACTGCCCTCCGAGGGGAGGGCCAACCGTGGTAAATAGGAAAAATGGCCGTCACTCTCGATCCGCAACTGCTCGACATCCTCGCGTGCCCGTCGGCGGACCATGCTCCGCTGACGGCAGGCACGCCGGATGACCCTGCTGCCGACGTGCTGACCTGCACGTCCTGCGGCAGGCGGTACCCCGTGCGGGACGGCATTCCGGTGCTGTTGCTCGACGAGGCCGACGGCGGCGAACCGGCCGCCGACCCCGCGGGCACGGGCGATTCGGGGACCGGCGGCGATTCCGGGGCCGGCAGTGTTTGACGACACGCTGCTCGACGACCCCCGCAGGCTCGACGACGCCGACACGGGCGGGGTGCTGCGTGCGGCCGCGATGGCCGGTGCGCAGGTGCGGTCGACCATCGAGGCCGCGAACGAGCTGGAGCTGCCCGAACGGTTGGACATCGGGCGGCCCCGGTCGCTCGTGATCATCGTCCGGCCTGGGGCGGGGCACGGTGCGGCGCACCTGCTGACAGCCCTGTTGGCGCCGGCCTGCCCGGTGCCGGTCGTGGTGACCGACACGGTGCCGCCGTGGATCGGTGCGCTCGACGTCGTGCTGGCGCACACCGACGACCCCTACGACCGTGACCTGGCGGTGTCGCTGGAGCGGGCCGCGCGCTACGGCGCGACGGTCGTGCTGTCGGCGCCGCCGGAGGGTCCGGTCGCGTCGGCGGTGGCGGGCCGTGGCCTGGTGCTGTCGCCGCGGGTGGTGGGCCCGCCCGAGCTGGCGTTCCCGCGTGCGTTGACGTCGGGGCTGCTCACCGCGGGTGCGCTCGGCCTGCTGGTGTCGGACGTCGACGGCCTGGCGGATCGGCTGGACAACGAGGCGGCCCGGGGCCACCTCGAACACGAGTCGTTCGTGAATCCGGCGAAGTCGCTGGCGCTGCGGATCGCCGATCGGACGCCGTTGCTGTGGGGGCTGGACCACGCGGGCGTCGCCGTCGGGGAGCACGCCGCCTATGCGCTGGGTGCGCATGCTGCGATCGTGGCGGACGTGTCGGACTACCGGCAGGCGCTCGCCCGCCCGGCTCTGCACGCGATCGCCGCACGTGGTGGTGACGAACGGGACATCTTCGCCGATCCGGATTTCGACGAGGTCGGCGGCGCTGCGCCGCCGCGTGCCCTGCTGTTGGCGGTGCGCAGCGGCCCGGGAGTCGACGACGCGCGGTTCCGCGTGGGGGAGACCCTGCCCGCCGCGGACGTGCTCGCACCCGCGGAGGAGCTCGCCGACGCCGACGACGTCGCGTGCGCCGCCGTGCTGGCGTTGCGATTCGAGTTCGCCGCGGTGTACCTGGGGCTCGCGGCTGGAACCATCGGGGGAGCCGGCCGCGTCGCGCCGCTGTCACTGTGACGGTGGCACGGCCGGGCGAGGCCGGCGAGGAGTGGAGTTGACCGTGGAGCTGCTGCAGGGCGCGGTGCGGGCGTACGCGTGGGGGTCCCGCACGACGATTCCGGAGCTGCTGGGCCGACCCGTCCCGTCGCCGCATCCGGAGGCCGAACTGTGGTACGGCGCGCATCCCGGCGATCCGGCCAGGGTGCGGCGGGCCGACGGCAGCGAGGTGAGCCTGCTCGAGATCGTGGACGCCGATCCGCAGGGCCAACTGGGCACGCGGTGCGCCGACCGGTGGGACGGCAGGTTGCCGTTCCTACTGAAGATCCTCGCGGCGGAGGAACCGCTGTCGATGCAGGCGCACCCGTCCGCGCAGCAGGCCGCCGAGGGCTACGCCCGGGAGGAGGCCGCGGGGATTCCGCGGGACGCGGCGAACCGCAACTATCCCGACCCGACGCCGAAGCCCGAGTTGGTGTGCGCGCTCACCGAGTTCCACGCGCTCGCCGGGTTCCGCGATCCGCACCGCACCGTGCGGCTGTTGCGCGAGATCGAGACGCCCGGTCTGGCGCACTACGTCGAGCTGCTGGCCGAGCAGCCGGATCCCGACGGCCTGCGTGCGCTGTTCACGACGTGGATCACCCTGCCGCAGTCGGCGCTGGCCGAGCTGCTGCCCGAGGTGCTCGACGCCTGCGTGCGGCACGTCGGGGAGAAGGGTGAATTCGCCGCCGAGTGCCGCACCGTGCTGCAGCTCGGCGAGGCGCATCCGCGCGACGCGGGCGTGCTGGCGGCGCTGTTGCTCAACCTCGTGACGCTGCACGCCGGTGAGGCGTTGTACCTGCCTGCGGGGAATCTGCACCTGTATCTCTACGGCACGGCCGTCGAGATCCTCGCCAACTCGGATAACATCCTCCGCTGCGGGTTGACGCCGAAGCACGTCGACGTGCCCGAACTGCTGCGCGTCGTCGACTTCGGGTGCGGTGACATGCCGGTGCTGACCGGCGAACCCGACGGCACGGTCGCGGTCTACCGCACGGAGACGCCGGAGTTCCAGCTGTCGCGGGTCGACTGGGACGTCGTCGACCGGCGCGAGGTCGAACTGGCCGGTGCCGGACCGGAGATCCTGCTCTGCACCGCCGGTGAACTACTGCTCTACGACGACGAGGGCACGAAGGTCGAACTGCGGCGGGGCGAGTCGGTGTGGCGGCCGGCGTCGGATCCGGCGGTGCGGGTCCGTGCGGTCGGGGAGGACACCGCGCAGCTCTTCCGCGCCACCGCGGGCACGTCCTTGCGCGGGCATTAGTGAGGCTTTGCGCTGCGTGTTCGCCCGGCCGCCCTGCGCGGGAGGCCGGCGGGCGCGGGCTCACGGTTTCCGCTCGTCGCCGTCGCCGGCTGATCGCGGCCACGCTCGCGATGCGGCAGGGCATGGTGCTTGGCGAGGTGGGCGCAGTCGTCGACGACGCCGAACGCCGTATCCGTGACGTCGTCCCCGCCGCGCGGCTCATCCATCTCGAACCAGATCTGGACCGGACACCCGCGTAGGTACGGGTGCCGTCCGCAGTATCGGTGGCGTCGACACGGCGCCCCGACGGCAACTGAACGCGTATCAGAGCGACATAGGATCACGGTGAGTGATTTCTTCTGTGTCGAAACGCAGAGGGCATGACTCGATCAGGTCACTTCTGGATTACTTCGGTTCCTGAAATGTGTGGCCGATGACCTGTCGGGTATACGGTTCGAACCACTGTAAGCACGTTGCAGGCGTTTCATGTCCGTATGTCTGATCTTCACAGGAGTCTCCTGATGTCTGTTGGTCCACGTTTCCGGCTGCGTGCGCTCGCCACCTCGGCGATTGCGTTGGGCGTCCTGGCCGCTTCGGTGCCGGCCGCCACGGCGACGGAACACGAGCCCGACGAGGAGGACCCCCGAGCCGAGGTCGTCGAGGGCAACGTCGACGAGGGCATGCCAGGCGCCTGCGAGAAGGCCGGTCTCGACGGCGAGCCGATCGACAAAAGCGATGTCGAGTTCGAGATCGGAGAATCGGAACGGTTCCTGACCATCACCGAGGTTCCGGCGGATGTCGAGGTCACCGGAATTATCGTGAAGGGCGGCCCCCGCTACAACCGGTACGAGCCGGGTCAGAGGGACATGCGCTCGGAACCCGTGTGGGAGGACCTGCACTCCCCGTTGAACAACGGCGGGAACATTCCGCAGATCAGCCACTGGTTCCTCTGTGGTACGACCACCCCGGTGACGACAACGCCCCCGGTGACGACGACGCCGCCCGACACGACGACGCCGCCGGTGACAACGACGCCCGACACGACGACGCCGGTGACGACGACGCCCGGCAGCACCACCGGTCCGGAGACGACGTCCACAACGGATTCGCGCGGCCCGTCCTCGGCCCCGGGTACGTCGACCACGACCTCGCAGGATGCCGTGGCCCCGGCCGGTGACACCGACGACCTCGCCTCGACCGGATTCGGTCAGGCATGGTTGCTCGGCGTCGGTGCCTTGCTGCTCGCGGGCGGTGGCGCCCTCGTGATGCTGGCCAGGAAGCGCCGCACGGACGGCTGACCTGCGACATTCCCGCCAGGCCCCGGTCGCGTGGACACGCGGCCGGGGCCTGGCGTTCCGCGTTCCTCCTCCCGCGGGAATACCCTGAATCATCGGGTCGGCCGATTCGCCGCGACCGTTCGCCGGGCTGCACCGGCAGGTGCGCGCGGATCGGTCCACAGTCCTGATGAGACGGTCCGACAGGGACGTCCGCGTGAGACGAGGAGGCGCGACGCGACGGAGTGACAGGCTCCGCATCACCCGCTGTAGGCACGACGTACGAAAGAAGGTCCCGGGCTCGGGCGTGCACGCGTAAGGTTCCGACCGGAATGTCACTGCCCGTCACGACGGGCGGGGCTGTCTCCCTGCTTCCGGACCGTTCGGAGTGCCCTCATGCGCGTGACCCGTTCGTTCGCCCTGGCCGTGGTGACCGGTGCGATGGTGTTGGGCACCGCGGGCCTCGCCGGTGCGGACCAGGACACCGGGTCGCACCCCGTCGACCCGCCGGGTGGCGTGCTCGTGCCGGGCGGGGACCACGGCAACGGTCCGGGTGACGGTGGTCCGGACGACGACGGCCCTGCCGACGACGACGGCGCCGCTGACGGCGACTCCGGCGAAGGCAGCCCAGGCGAAGGCAGCCCAGGAGAAGGTGGGGACGAACGCCGCGGCGGTGACAACGACCGCCGGCCCTGCAACGACGACCGGCGTCCCCGCGGCGAGCTGGCCGTCGACCCCGACCACGCCGGTGCCGGCCGGGCCGCCGTCGACGACCTCACGTGGACCTCGGGGACGGCGGCGTCGGCGGGCCGACCGGGTGGATCGGCCCCTGGTCCCACTGCGAGGACCCACCGCAGGCGCCGACGAATCCCGGCAGGCCGCCGCGCCCCGAGCCCGCCCCCGACGTGCACGCCGATCCCGACCGCAGCGACGACACCGGGTCCGGTTCGGAAGCCGGAGTCACAGGCTCGCCCGGCCCCCAGCCGGCCGACGAGCCGGACGGCTCCACACCCGAACCGACCGCGAACCCGACCACGGAGTCGACGGCGCACCCCTCGGACGGCCGTCCGCCCGCGAGCCACGAGTCGTCGGCACCGGCACCGGCACTGTCACCGCAGCGCGCCGAGGCGGATACCGGCGACGGGGACGACGACGGCGGCGCCGGCGCAGGCACCGCGTCCGACGACCGTGGGATCGGCTTCGGCGGCGGACTGCTGGTCATCGGCGGCGGTGGCCTGCTGGCCGCCGCGGCCGCAGCGATCCTCGCCGCGCGCACACGCCGCATCTGAGCCGCGCCGTTCCCGGCCACCCTCGGCATCAATCAACATCGCACACGTTCGATTGCGATGTCTGTGTGACTGTGTTGACTTTTGCGTGATTCACTTTCAAAGTGGGGACGATCGAGGAACGGAGTGGTTCACCGATGTCCCTGACCGGGCCGGACAATCAAGTCAACGACGATCAGCCGGCGGGCGCCGGTGCTTCCCCCGCGGTCAGCCGCCGTGGGGTCCTGGGGGTGGGCGCCGCGGTGCTCGGCGGCCTGGCGGTGCCGGGCGTGTCCGCCGCCTCGCTTCTGCCGTGCGCACCCGCCGCGGCCGCGCAGGAGGGCGGCCGCAACGAGTACCCCGAGTGGAACAACAACCTCGAGCTGTTCGACGTCGGCTCGGAGCCGCCGCACGCGACGCTCATGCCGTACGCCGGGCTGGACCAGGCGCTCGCGGCCGACCGCACGCAGTCGCCGTTCCGTCTGGACCTCGACGGCGAATGGCGCTTCCGGCACGCCGAGAACCCGGCGTCCCGGGATCCGGAGTTCTACCGCAAGGGCGTCAACGACCGGCACTGGGACACGATCCCGGTACCGGCCAACTGGCAGCTCCACGGGTACGACTTCCCCATCTACACCAACATCACGTATCCGTGGTCGGGAGCCAACGGCAAGGGCGAGAGCCCGGAACCGCCGTTCGCGCCGACGAAGTTCAACCCCGTGGGTCAGTACCGGCGCAGCTTCAAGCTGCCGCCGAACTGGCGAGGCCGCAGGACCTTCCTGCACTTCGAGGGCGTCAAGTCGGCGTTCTACGTGTGGGTCAATGGTGAGTTGGTCGGCTACCGGGAGGATTCCTACACCTCGTCCGAGTTCGACGTGACGCGCTTCGTCAAGCCCGGTCACAACGAGGTCGCCGTCGAGGTGTACCGCTTCTCCGACGGCGACTGGATGGAAGACCAGGACATGATCCGGCTGTCCGGCATCTTCCGGTCGGTCTACCTGTTCTCGACGCCGACGGTGCACGTGCGGGACTTCCGGATCGACACGCCGTTGCGGGACGTCTACACGAACGCCGATCTCGCCGTGACCGCGAACGTCCGGGACTACACCGGTGCGGAGAAGGGGTCGTTCACGGTCGAGACGCAGCTCTACGACGACGGCGGGAATCCCGTGTGGACCGAGCCGCTGCGGCAGTCGGCCGACTTCGGTGCCGCGGGGCGGGACGAAGTCGTCGCGCGCGGCAGCAAGGCGGTCAACGGGCCGAAGCTGTGGTCGGCCGAACATCCGAACCTCTACACCGCGGTGCTGGTGCTGCGCGGCCCCGCCGGCGACGTTCTCGAGACGTTGTCGACGCGCGTGGGCTTCCGCGAGTTCGCCATGGTCGACGGGCTCATGCGGATCAACGGCGAGCCGATCACGATCAAGGGCGTCAACCGGCACGAGCTGCACCCGGACCGCGGGTCGGCGCTGACGCGCGAGGACATGGTCGCCGACATCCGTGTCATGAAGCGGATGAACGTCAACGCGGTGCGGACCTCGCACTATCCGAACAACCCGCTGTTCTACGAACTCGCCGACGAGTACGGCCTGTACGTCATGGACGAGACGAACCTCGAGACGCACGGCATTCGTGACGAGTACCCGGGTTCGCATCCGGAGTGGACGGACGCGGTCGTGGCGCGGGCCAAGAACGTCGTGCACCGCGACAAGAACCACGCCAGCGTCATCATCTGGTCGCTCGGCAACGAGGCGGGCGGCGGCAGCAACTTCGTCGCCATGCACGACTGGATCCGCTCGTACGACGACATGCGGATCATCCACTACGAGGGTGACGACCGGCCGGAGGTCAGCGACGTCCGGTCGGCGATGTACGAGAGTCCGTCCAGAGTGGAGGACCGGGCGAGCGAGTCGGACACCCGTCCGTACGTGATGATCGAGTACGCGCACTCGATGGGGAACTCGACGGGTAACTTCCGTGAGTACTGGGACATCGTGCGGGCACACGACGTGCTCCAGGGTGGCTACATCTGGGACTTCGCGGACCAGTCGCTGCGCTGGCCCGTGCCGAACGGCCGGGGCACGTATCTGGCCTACGGCGGAGACTGGGGCGACGATCCGAACGACGGCAACTTCTGCGCCAACGGCGTCGTCACGGCGGATCGCGGCTTGAACGGCAAGGCCGCCGAGGTCAAGCACGTCTACCAGGACATCCTGCTCTCGCCGGACGACCCGAGTTCGGGCCGGGTGACGATCACCAACGAGCACCTGTTCACCGACGTGAGCGCCTACGCGGGAAGTTGGGAACTGGTCGCCGACGGCGAGGTCGTCGAGAGCGGCGAGCTGACGCGGCAACAACTGTCCGTGCCGCCGTCGTCCAGTGCGACGATCACCGTGCCGTTCACGAAGCCCGCGAACCCGGCTCCCGGGGCGGAGTACTTCCTGCGGCTGTCGTTCACCACGCGCGAGGACACGCTGTGGGCCGATGCCGGGTTCGAGGTGGCCAAGCAGCAGTTCCTCGTCGACGTCGGCAGTCCCGAGGTCGAGCCGGTGCCGCTCGACTCGGTGCCCGCGCTGGCGGTCGACGACTCCGGCGGTTCGGTGACGGTGACCGGTGACGACTTCACGGTCACGATCGCGCGGGACACGGGCGTGATCACGTCGTACGTCGCGAAGGGACGGACGCTCGTCGAATCGGGCCCCGTACCGAACTTCTGGCGCGGTTCGACCGACAACGACCTCGGCAACGGCCAGCCCGACCGCAACGGTACGTGGCGGCACGCGGGTGCACGGCGGACGGTGACGAACGTGTCCGTCGAGCGGGTACGGGACAAGGCCGTGGTCGTCACGGTGGAGGGCACCCTGCCGACGTCGACGGAGTCGTCGTACACGACGGTCTACACGGTCTTCGGCAACGCGGAGATCAAGGTCGACAACACGCTCCACCCGGGGTCGGCGTCACTGCCGTACATCCCGGAGGTCGGCACGATGCTGCGACTGCCTGCCGGGCTCGACACCATGCGGTTCTACGGTCGCGGTCCCGAGGAAAACCATTGGGACCGCAAGTCGGCCTCCGACGTGGGCGTGTACGACTCGACCGTCGACGAACAGTGGACGTCGTACATCCGGCCGCAGGAGAACGGCAACAAGACCGACGTCCGATGGCTCGCCATGGTCGGTTCGGACGGGGCCGGCCTCCTGGCGACGGGCGAGGCGCCGCTGGAGATCAACGCCTCGCACTTCACCCCCGAGGACCTTTCCGGCGACGCGCGGCACGAGTATCAGCTGACACCGCGAGGCGAGATCGTGCTGCGGTTGAACCACCGGCAGACGGGCGTGGGCGGCAACGACTCCTGGGGCCAGCGGCCCCTCGACAAGTACACGCTGTTCGCCGACACCGACTACGCCTACAGCTACCGGCTGCGGCCACTGTCGAACGTGGACGAGGCGATGGCCCTGTCACGCAAGCCGACGGCGACCTCGTGACGGTGGCCTGAGGCCGCGTCGGGCGGGTGGGGACGGCGAACGTCCTCACCCGCCCGACGCGTCAGCCGGCCCGCGCCGGATCGTCGTGCGATGCGGTCAGGCGGGTTCCGGCGGGTGGGGGTAACGTTCGTCGCCGATCTGCCACCCGGGACGGCTGTCGAAGTGTTCGCCGCGGGCGACGGGAAGAGCGCGGTTGCGTTCCACAGTGGAGAGCATGCCGTCGTACCACCGGGCGTAGTCCGGATCGGACACCCGACGGGTCAGTGCGGGCTCGGCGTTCTCAAGGAGATCGGCGACCTCGGCCGGCGACGTGGCCGCCGTGACTTCGGTGTCCAGGAAGGACGTCTCGGACCCGGTCGTGTACTTGACGGTCGGCGTGTCGGAGCCCTGCGCCGACACCTGTATCCGCAGGTGCATCCCGGTCGGGGCGATGCTCGCCATGACTCGTGCGTGTTGCTGGCCGCGCCGGTGCAGGACCCGCACGGCCTGCAGGATTCGCAACGGTGTCTGTTGGATGGTCGCTCCGCGCAGATCCGTCAGGGTGTCGTCGTCGAAGGCGACGAGTCGGACATCGGTCACGTCCGTCCTGGTGCCCGCGACGGTGTAAGCAGCGGTGAGTGCGGCGTCGCGTCGGGGCCAGCCGTAGGAGCCCGCGCTGATCAACGGAAAGGCGACGGTGCGGGCGCCGAGCTCGTCGGCGACCTCGAGCGCGCGGCGGTAGCAGGATTCGAGCAGGCCGCGGTCGCGCTCACCGGCACGGAAACTCGGGCCGACGGTGTGGATCACCCATCGTGCGGGCAGGTCGCCCGCCGTGGTCCAGCCGGCGTCGCCCGTGGCGAGTCCGTCGGGGAAGCGCTGGACGCAGTCGTCGAGGACGGCCGGTCCTCCCGCACGGTGGATGGCACCGTCGACGCCGCCACCGCCGCGCATGCCGTTGTTGGCCGCGTTGACGACGGCGTCGACCTCCTGCTGCGTGATGTCACCGAGGACGGGTGTGATGGTCGGCATGCGCCGATTCTCGCGCGGCCCGCCCGTGCCGCGGCCGCTCAGGTGCCGCGGCCGCTCAGGTGGTGCGGCCGCTCAGGTGGTGCAGACGGTCAGGTGGTGCAGACGGTCAGGTGGTTCAGACGGTCAGGTGGTGCAGCGGGGTTTGCCGAGGACGTCCCCGAACAGTGACACCTGTTCGGCCAGGCCTGCGGACAGGTCGGCGTCCTCCAGTCCCGCGGCCATGACGACGGCGCGGTCCCACTCCGGGTCGCCCACGTAGTCGGCGTGCTTCCGCACCCCTGCGGCCCAGCGCCTGCCGCTCACCGGTTCCCGCATCGGGTCGGGCAGCCAGTGGTCACCGCCGAGCACCAGCACGCCCGTCGGTCCCTGCACCGCCGGTTCGACCGCGCCGATGCTGCCGTCGCCGCAGTAGCCGACGCCGAGCAGCATGTCGCCCGCCACCTGGTGCCGCCACGTCGTCGCCCCACCGCCGAACGAGTCGGTACCGCGGCACAACCCGCGCCACCGGCCGTCGAGTTCCCCATTGAGCCGTGCCAGCGACGCCGACGGGAACATCGCGGGGAACGCCCGCTGGTAGCCCCACTGCAACGGGGCCCCCGCCGTCAGGAGCCCGAGCCGTTCCCGCTCCTCGTCCGACAGCTCGTCGGCCAGCCGCGCGGCCGCCAGTACCGTCAGCAGTCCACCCACGTGATACCCGGCGAGCACCACCCGGGTGTTCGGCTCCTGCAGGTGGGTGCGCGCCCGGCCTGCCAGTTCCGGAACGACCTTCAACGCGTACGACGGCGGCACCACGGGGTGTGCGGCCCGCGGCCAGAAGCACGCCAGGTCGGTGAACGCGCCCAGATGCCTGCTGCGCTGTTCCCCGGTCGCGGCGGTGTAGACCGCGCGGAGCAGTCCCGCCGCCAGCGCGCCGAGCGCCAGTACGCCCGCCGCCGACAGCGGCATCAGCCAGTCCGGCATCGGGCCCATGAACACCCGCAGGGCCGCTAGCGCCACGGCGCCCGCGCCGAGCGTGGAGGCGAACGTCAACACGAGGCGGTGCAGGTACTTGCGCTCCCAGCCTGCCCGCGCCCACGCGGCCGACGCCTCCGCGTCGTCCTCGGCAGGCGCATCCTCGCCCTGCAACAGCGTCACGATGTCCGGCACGCCCCGGCGCACGCGGCGCAACGACGAGCCTGCGGCCGCCCACACGGCGAGCAGCGCAGCGACGACGAGCCCGGCACCCCACAGCATCGTGATGAGGTCGTACCCCTCGGGCAGGGCCAGGCCGTCCGCGCCGAGCAGGCGCCGCAACGCCACCGCGAGGCCGGCGCCGAACCCGCCGCCGAGCAGGCCCGCGAGCGCGAGCGCAGGCGCCGCGGCCCAGCCGCCCGCCCACGGGCGGAGCCTGCGCGGCAGATGCGCCCACTCGCGGCGCGCCAGCAACGCCGTCGGCACGAGGACCAGCGCGAACACCGCACACGCGCCGAGCAGCGCGGCGCCGACGAGTTCCACGGTGGCGTTCGTGCCCGGCAGCGTCCCCGGCAGCGGTGCGCTCACGACCGCGGCCGCCACCGTCACCGCGATCGCCACGCCGTACAGCGCCGTCCGCACGGGCGACGGCAGCACCCGCCGCGCCGGGGTGACGCTCACCAGCAGTGCAGACCCCAGCAGCGCCAGCGTGCCGACCCACAGCACCGCCGCGGGTGTGTCCGCCGGCATCGTCAACGGGCCACCCAGCAGCAGCAACGCCGTCACGCCCAGCGCCGCGACGACGTGCACGCACCGCAGCGCTGCGGTATCGGCGACGTCCGACAACCCGCCGCCGAGGTGGTCACGCAGCGGTTCCACCTGGTCGTTCGGCCGCCAGCTCGTGCGCGACACCCCGAACAGCACCGCCGCCACCGCCAGCAACGGCAGCAAACCGGCGGCGGTGCGCAGCCCGGGAACGTCGCCCAGCCACGACGGCGCCGAATCCAGACAACCCGACCCCGCCGTGAGGCACTGCGCGGCGAACAGGTCCAGGGTCACGACCCCCAGCTGCGCCACGAGCAGCATCGTCAGCAGGACCGCCGCGACCCGCAGCATCCCGCGGCACACGCGGTTCAGCACCGCCGAGACGCGGGAGTCCTCGGGGATCGGCGGCAGCATCCAGTGCGCGACGTTGGCCAGCGAGAACGGGAACAGCAACGCCCACGTCGCCTTCGCCGCGCCGCCCGAGGTCATCCGGCTCCACAGGTAGCCCTCGAGTGTGCGCGGCATCGACCGGCCCAGCGCCTGCAGCACGGGGCCCGGCGCGGGCCTGCGCAGCCGATCGGACGGGCGGACGATCCGTCCCGTCCCGTCGCCGTCCACGTCGACGGTGCCGACGGAATCGAGCAGAGACTCGCCGGTCGTGCCGATCAGCCCGGGCACGCGAAGTTCGACGACCCGGGTGTCGGGGCCGGGGAGAGGCACGTGGCACGCCTCCTAGCTGGGTTGACGCTCGTGAGATGGCCGAACCGCCACGGTAAACGCCGAACCCGGCTGTGCGCTGTCGACGCACCAGCGCGTCCGCCGGTTAGCCCACCCGGGTGGTGCGTGAGGTCGCCCGGCGACCCCAACGAGGCGCTCCGCGCCCCTGGCCCGCCCGCCGGCCCGACCGCCGCCCCCCAGCGAGACGCTTCGCGTCGCTGTCTAGTCTGCAAGTGTGGGGCGATTGGTGGTCATCGAAGGGCTGGACGGCGCGGGTAAGCGCACGCTGACCGAGGCGCTGACCGCGGCGCTGGGGGACGCCGGCGCGAGCGTCGCCACGACCGCGTTCCCCCGCTACGGCGTCAGCGTGCACGCCGACCTGGTCCGCGAGGCTCTCCACGGTGACCACGGCGACCTCACCGAATCCGTCTACGGCATGGGCCTGCTCTACGCGCTCGACCGCCGCGACGCCGCCGACGACATTCGCGACCTGCTCGCGCGCCACGACGTCGTGCTGCTCGACCGGTACGTCGCCTCCAACGCCGCGTACCAGGCCGCACGGCTGCGCGAAGGGGCCGACAGCGACGTCGTGCGCTGGGTTCGCGCCCTGGAGATCGACCGGTTCGGACTGCCCGTGCCCGACGCCCACCTGCTGCTGCGCGTGACTCCCGACGTCGCCGCGTCCCGCGCCCGCGGCAGGGCCGAGGCCGACGCCGCCCGCGCCCGCGACGCGTTCGAAACCGACGACGGGCTCCAGTCGCGCTGCTCGGCCGTCTACGACGCACTCGCGGCGGCCGACTGGTTGTCACCGTGGCACGTGATCGACGGCGCCGAGCACGTCGACGCCGCCGACCTCGCGAAACGCCTCCTCGCCCGCTAGGGGCTGCCGCTGGGTGCTGTTCGCGGTCCAGTTCGGCCCGCCGTCGATCACGCGGTGGCCCGAATCGCCGCTTTCCTGTCGCTGCGGGCGTTCTCGTCGCTGTTGTCGCGGTCGTGGTGGGAGGACGGGTTCGCGACGTGCGGTGTAGGTCGCTGCGTGGGGTGTCGTCACCTGTGTGACTCCGTGGACGGGGTTGTAGTGGGTGTGCCAGTCGGGGTGGTCTTTGAGTCGGTGGTGTCGTCGGCATCGGGGTCCGCCGTTGGCGACGGAGGTGGTGCCGCCGTCGGCGGTCCAGGGTTGTTGGTGGTCGTGGTCGCAGTGTCGGGCGGGCCGGTGGCACCAGGGCATGATGCATTCGCGGTCTCGCACTCGTACGAGGTCGCGGATCAGGGCGTTGGGTCGTCGTCGGGTTCGGCCCAGGTCGACCGGTTCGCCGGTGCCCGGGTCGCAGAGTACGGCGCGCCAGGTGCTGCGGGGTTGGTCATGATGTCGCGGGCGATCGGGGCGGGGATGGGTCCGTATCCGTCGAGTTCGCAGCCGTCGTCGGTGATGGTCAGGGCTGTGTCGATCGGCATGTGCAGGTGCACCATCGCCGCGGCCTCCGACGGTGCCGCCACCCCGGGGTCACGGCCCAACAACAGGTCCGCTGTGACGTCGGCCCGCAGCTGGTCCAGGGTGCGGCCGTCGCCGTCGCCGTCGCCGTCGCGGTTGCGGTGGATTCTCGAAGGTTGTCGGCGACGAACCGAGTGCAGGGCCCCGGCTGCACGCCGAACATGCGCGAGAACACAGCCGCACGGAACCGTTCCTGCGAGGGGCGGCCGGGAGACGGGAGAACTGCGGAGCACGCGTGCCCGAGCGCAGAACACGCACCCCGAATACGTGCCCCAGAATCGACAACACGGTCCCCCGAACTCGCAACACGGCCCCCGGAAACCGCAACGCGTACCCCAGAATCGACAACACGCGCCCCGGAGTCCGCAACACGGTCCCCCGAATCCGCAACACGGGCTCCTGGGGACGCAACACGGGCTTCGGGGTGGGGATCACCGCGGCGGGAGGGGGTGGTTGGCGGGGATCGTGTCGCCGGGGTCGATCCGCTGCCGGAGGCGCAGCAGGCGGTCCGCGGTCGCGGGGGTGAACGCCGACCGGACGTCGGCGCCGGCCTGCCTGCCGAACGCGAACGACAGGTGCGCGCCCAGCGTGTCCGGGGCGAACGGTGCCAGCACGTCGGCGTGCAGGGTCGCCGCCTCCTCGTCGGTGGCCTCGGAGGTCGGCGCCACCGGCGAGAGCACCGACATCAGGTACGCGGCCTCGCGATGTCCGACCGCCGACGCCACCCGTGGCGATCGCGCGAACGCACCTCCCAGGTGTCGCAGGCCCGCCACGCACATCACCGGCGCCGCGGGGCCCACCGTGGCGGGCAGCCGGACGAGCGCGCCCGGGTCCAGGGCGCGGAGCATCGCGGTCCGCGAGCGGTAGGCGTGCGGCCGGTCGGGCTCGTCGAAGATGGCGCCGGACTCGGCGAACGCCCGGGTGCGCACCGTGTCCCGCACGGCCGGGACCAGCTCACGCAACCGGTCGACGTGGTCCGCGTCGCCCGCCTCGGCCACGCAGAGCTGCAGTTGTGCGATATGCCGTCCCCGCAGTTCCTCCGGTACGCCGGGAACGTCGGGGAACACGAGCATCGCGACGCCGGAGGTCACCGTGTCCGGAACCTCCTCGGTCCACCGGCGCCAGCGGTCGAGGACATCGCCGGCCTCGGCGACGTCGACGTAGAGACTCCCGCCGTGGACCTCGGAGACCTCCACGAGATCGAGCTCCATCGCCGTCACGATGCAGCCGCCCGCGCCTCCGCCGCGCAGCGCCCAGAACAGCTCGCGCTCCGGCTCGTCCTTCGCCGACGCCGTGACCCGGCGCAGCACGCCGTCGGCGGTCACCACCTCCAGCGCTCGGACGTGGTCGGCCGCGTATCCGTAGCGCCGCCCCAGCAGTCCGATGCCGCCGCCGAGCGTGTACGGCACCGCGCCGACGTGCGGCGAGCTGCCCGACAGCGGCGCCAGGCCGTGCGGGGACGCGGCGTCGAGCACGTGCTGCCACGTCGCGCCGCCGTCGATCCGTGCCGTGCGTCGCGCCGGGTCGACGTCGACACCGGTCAGCCCGCGCAGGTCGACAAGGACACCGCCGTCGAGCGACGTGGTCGGGCCGTGGCCGCCGACGCGGGCGCTGACGGCCAGGCCATGTCCCGCCGCGTACGTCACGGCCGCGCGCACGTCCCCGGCGGACCGGGCGGCCACGACACGGCCGGGCCGGTGCGACACGGCCCGCTGGTAACCGGTACACGCGGCGTCGAACCCGTCGTCGCCGGGCAGGAGCAGTGCGCCGTCGAGGGCGGGCGGTTCTGCGGAGGATTCCGTCGCGTTCGTCATGGCGGCGACCGTACGAACCGTCGAGGACACACCGTGTCCGCGAGTGATGGCAGGGTGGTCGGCATGTCCGTTCGCCAGGAGATGCCGGGCCGGTTGCTGCGCCTGTTGGCCCTGCTCCAGAGCAGGCGGGAATGGTCGGGCCGGGAGCTCGCCGAGCGCGTCGGCGTGACCACGCGGACGCTGCGCCGCGACATCGACCGGCTGCGCGGGCTCGACTACCCGGTGGAGAGCACCGGCGGCACCGGCGGCGGTTATCGCCTCGGCCGAGGCGGCAGGCTCCCGCCGCTGGTGCTGGACGACGAGGAGGCCGTCGCCGTCGGCGTGGCCCTCGCGACGGCGGCGTCCGTGAACCCGGCGTTCGGCGAGAGTGCGACGAGGGCGCTGGCGAAGCTCGGCCAGGTGCTGCCCGCGCGGCTACGGCCGCGGCTGGCCGCAGCCGGTGCGGTCGTCGTCGCGCCGCCGCGCGGGGTTCCCACCGACGACCTGGCGGGGACGCCCGCGGACTCGGGGGACGGGGCGTCCGAGGGTGTCGATCCGGAGCTGCTCGGCACCCTCGCGGCCGCGTGCCGGGACGCCGAGGTGGTCTCGTTCCGGTACACGGGCAGGCGCGGCACGTCCGCACGTCGCGTGGAACCGCAGCGTCTCCTCACCGCGGAAGGCCGGTGGTACCTGGCGGCGCACGACCTCGGACCCGACGCGCCGCGCACGTTCCGCCTCGACCGCATGCGGGACGTGCGCGCGACGGGACGTCGGTTCGTGCCACGACCGGAACCCGACGACCCCGTCGCCCACCTGCGCGAGTCCTTCGCCGCCGCGTCGTACCGGCACACCGCGCACGTGACGGTCGACCTGCCGGTACCCGAGGTTCGCCGGTGGGTTCCCGCGCTGCCGGGTGAGCTCATCGCCGACGGACCCGGTCGGTGCCGGGCGCGGGTGTCGGCCGACTCGGCCGAGCTCGTCGTGCAGTACGCGGCACTGGTTGCCGCGGTCGCGGCCGCCCGCGGTGCCGCGGCCACCGTCGATGCCGGTCCCGACGTCGCCGAACCACTTCGCAGCCTGGGCACCACGCTGGGCGCCACCCCGTGACCGTCGTCCACGGACCCGCGGCCGTGCCTACGGCGACGCCGGGTGGGGCGCCGCCTGTGCGGCCGCCCACCCGGCGTCGGATCCCCCTCGGATCGGTTCAGCTCAGCACCGGACGACCCAGCGGAAGGGGCTTGCCGCCCGTCGCGGTGGAGAGCACACCGATGAACAGGTAGATCCCGACACCCGCGAACACGAACGCCACGTAGCCGGCCGCCGTGATCGCACCGGGCGCCTCACCCACCGTGCCGTACAGCACGAGTGCGAGCGCGACGGTGATCAGCCCGAACAGCAGCGTGAACGCGGCGGGCAGGCGCAGGGTGCCCAGCGTCAGCACGCCGATCGTCACGACCCAGGCGATCAGGAACAGGCCCTGCGTGGCGATCGCCGCGTCGGCGGAGATGCCGAACCAGCCGTGCGCCAGGCCGAGCACGAGTGCCGCATAGCTGAACCAGAATCCGCTGAACACGGCGAACACCGCGGCGACGGCACCCTGGCCCAGCAGAACGGCCCAGATCGCGGCGACGAACTGGCCCACGCCGGTGGCGGGCACGATGATCGCCATCGAGGCGCCGACCGCGTCGGCCGGAACGTATCCGGTCTGCACCAGGGCCAGGGCGAGTGCGCCGACGATGAACGTGGGCAGGCCGATCAGGGCGGGGTCGCTGTCGGGCACGGCGCGTGCCGGTGCCTCGTTGGCAACGTCAGTGGCCATCGTTACTCCTCTTTGAGCTGCGATTGATCCTCGGATGCGGTCCGTACGGCGGCTTCCGGGCGCGGTCGCGTCGAACAGGAGACGAGACGGCGTGGCGTGCGCTCCGCGGCGAGTTCGCCTCACCGCGGCCGACGACCGGGCGGGCGCCCGCCCGATGCCGGGTCTGCCGCCCGTTCGGGCGGTCGGCGGGCACTGTGGGCCGGGAACGCCCCGGCACCGATGGTTCGGGAACGCCCCGGCGAGGTGAGCCGGGGAACGTCCCGGCGTGCTACGAGAGCTTGGGCCAGAGCGGTGACAGTTCCGGGTGGTCGTCGTCGATCACCCGATGTGCCAGGGCGATCGCCTCCTCGGGTTCGATCTGGTCGCCCGCCGGGTCACTGTGGGCGACACATTCGAAGAGGTAGGCCAGTTCGTCCGCCTCCACAGCGGACAGGCCGGTGTCGCGTTGCGCTTCCACGTACCGCATCCGCAGTACGGTCGCGGCCTGCAACAGCAACGAGCAGTACGTGTCGGGTGCGCCGGATCTCTCGTCGAGCCGACCTCGCGATTCTGTGCCTTTCACGCCGACTCCTTTGTCTGGTCGCGGTGATCTGGTCACGGGACGGCTCACCGCGCCGCCGAACGACGGCTCGCCGTCGCCCGGCGGCGGGCGGGTGGCCTGTCGTGGGGGTGTGCTGTGGGCACACGCGGCCTGAAACGTGTCAGGCGGTGGCGCGCTTGCGGAGTTCGCGGGCGGCCACACCCGGGTCCGGGGCGTTGTAGATCGCTCCACCGGCCACCGCCACCGTCGCACCGGCCTCACGCACCGACCCGATCGTGTCCGGACCCACACCACCAGCGATCGAGAACGGCACCCCGGCCTCCCGACCATCAGCCAACAACTGATCGATCGAATACCCCGGCCGCGCCTGCTCGTCCAGACCCGCATGGATCTCCACGAACGACACACCCAACTTCGCCACCTCACGGATCCGAGCCACCCGGCCCTGCACCACCGTGATCATGTCCGCCACCACACTCTTGCCGTACTTGGCACCCGCAGCCACCGCACCACGCACCGTGTCGTCATCCGCAGTACCCATCACCGTCACCAGATCAGCACCCGCCTCGAACGCCAACCCGGCCTCCAACTCACCAGCATCCGCCGTCTTCAAATCCGCGAACACCAACTTGTCCGGATGCGCAGCCTTCACCGCACTCACCGCACCAATACCCGCCGACTTCACCAACGGCGTACCCAACTCCAAGATGTCCACGTGCTCGGCCACCTGATGCGCCAACGTCAACGCCGCCGGCAGATCCACCACATCCAACGCCACCTGCAACCGCACAACAAACTCCTCACGAAGAAACACAAAAACCGGACCCGGCAACAATCACCCACCACCCCGAAAAACCACAACAACCAGCACATAAAAAACCCCAACCCCCCAATACGAACAACCAATAACCG
>NZ_JAMTCN010000033.1 GCF_024171865.1 Prauserella aidingensis
ACGGCGTGACCATCGAGCGAGTGCTCACCGACAACGCCTGGTCCTACCGCAAAAACACCTGGCAACAAGCCTGCGCCGACCTGGGCATCGCCCGACGGTTCACCCGCCCCTGGCGCCCACAAACGAACGGAAAAGTCGAGCGCTACCACCGCACCCTGCTCGACGAATGGGCCTACCAACAGCCCTACCACTCCGAAAACGAACGCCAGCGCGCGTTCGGTGACTGGCTCGACTGGTACAACTTCCACCGACCCCACACCGCAATCCACGGAGCCCCACCAGCCGACCGCGTCACCAACCTCTCCGAATCACACATCTAGCCGTACCGACGACGACGAAGCGCGGCCGTTGTGGCGGTGCCGCCCCTACCGCGGCAGCGGGCGCTACCAGCGCCCGGTCGGCCGCACCACGGCCGCGGAGCCACCGCCGTGCCGTTCCGGCTCCGCAACCGCTTGCGCCCTACCGCCGGGCAGGAGCTCGACCGCAGCCACGACGCCGATCGACGACGTCTCGGACACCTCGTGGCCGAGTGCCGTGAGCTCGTCACCGTAGGCGTCGACGAAGCCCGGCTCGGCCGTGACCCCGGCCGAGTTGTGCTGGTACGCCCGCGGCGCGGCCACCGCCGACGGCAGGTCCATACCGAGATCCATGCGGTTCACCATCGTCTGCGTGACCGTCGTGATGATCGTCGAACCGCCCGGGGAACCCAGCGCCAGCCACGGATCACCGTCCTCGAAGACGATCGTCGGCGACATCGACGACCGCGGCCGCTTGCCGCCCTCGATGCGGTTCGGATCGGTCTCGTCGTACACGTGGCTGAAATCGGTCAGCTCGTTGTTCAGGATGAAACCCCGATCCGGAACGGTGATGCCGCTGCCACCGGTCTGCTCGATCGTGAGCGTGTACGACACCACGTTGCCCCAACGGTCCGTGACACTCAGATGCGTCGTCGACGGGCCCTCCGAATTCGGCCGATCGGCACGCGGGCCCGTGGCCCCGTCACACGGCGTCGAGTAGTCGCCGTCCGCGTCCCCGGACGCCACCGGCTTGTCCGCAGCCCGGTTCGGATCCAGCTCGCACGCCCGCTCCGCCGCGAACTCGTCCGACAACAACTCCTCCAGCGGCATGTCCACGAAATCGGTGTCGCCGCTGTAGGCCGCGCGATCGGCATAGGCCAACGCGGACGCCTCGAGATAGTGGTGCATCGCGTCCGCCTCGGACATCGACGGCACGTCGAACTGCTCGAGAATGTTCAAGATCTCGGCCGACGTGTGCCCACCACTGGACGGCGGCGCCATCCCGTAGACCTCGTAACCCCGATACTCATGGCTCGTCGGCTCGGGCGTGTTCACCGCGTACTCGGCGATGTCCTCGGTCGTCATCTCCCCGGGCGCCACCGGCAGCTCGGCGCCCTCCACGGCCGGCGGGTTCTGCACGGTGTCGGAGATCTCCTCCGCCAAGGCGCCCCGGTAGAAACCGTCCATCCCCTCACGCGCCATCAAGCGGTACGTCTCCGCGAGATCGGGGTTGCGGAACGTCGAACCGACCGCGGGCGGTTCCCCGCCGGGCAGGAACAACTCCGCCGTCGACGAGATCGCGGCGAACCGCTCCTGATTGTTCGCCGTCATGCGATGGAACGTCTCGTCGACCTCGAAACCGTCCTCCGCCAACGTCGCCGCCGGCTCCACCGTGTCCGCCAACGAACGGCTGCCCCACGAATCCAACGCGGCCTGCCACGTGGCGGGCGTACCGGGCACACCGACCGAGACACCGCTGGTGACCATGTCGGGGAAGAACGGGTACGTCTCCCCCGTCTCCGGATCGATGAACGCGTCCTTCGGCATCGCCTCCGGCGCGGTCTCCCGACCGTCGATCGTCTCGACCTCGCCGGTCGCCGCGTCGTAGTGCACGAAGAACCCACCGCCACCGATCCCGGCGCTGTACGGCTCGGTGACCCCCAGTGCGGCGGCCGTCGCGACCGCCGCGTCCGTGGCGTTTCCGCCCTCGCGGAGAACCTCGATTCCGACGGCCGTGGCGTCAGCATCGACCGAGCTCACCGCACCGCCGCGTCCCTCCGCGACCCACTGTTCGTCCTGCTTACCCCGCTCCGGCGGGCCGACCCCGGCCGACGGGCCGACAGGGCCCGCCGCATTGGCGGAGCTCGCGACGACCACCCCGGTCCCCACGGCCACGGCGGACAGAACGGCCAGCGCTCGAGTGCGCGGACGGCGTGCAGACATCGACGCTCCTTCGGTTCCTCGTCGCGAAATTGTTGCCCTTCACGTGAATCGGGCACAAGGAACTTTCGAAGGCCGTCAGGACTGTTCCGACGTCACTCCGAACCGGCCTCGATGACCGCGCGGTTGGCCTCGGCCGCGGCATCGCGGTCGACCTTCACCACGCGCCGGTCGTAGGTCAGCAGGCCGTTGACCTCGTTCTCGACGTCGGTGGTCTGCGTGTAGACGGCCGCCGACAGGCCGAGGTCCCGCACCACGGTGCGCAGCTCTCGGGCCACCTCGACGTACCGCCGCGTCAACTCCTCGGCGGAACCGGTCATCTCGTAGGCCACGGGTTCGCCGGGCCACAGGTGCCCGTCGACGGCCAGCCCCAGCCCGCCGTACTCACCGTCGGCCGTGGCCCGGTGGTCCGTCGCGAGGGGCCTGCCCGGGCCGACGTAGGTGTGATCGTCGTAGACGTGTCCCGCGCCGGAGTCGGGGTGCGAATGGCAGCAGTTGACGCCGCTGTCGGCGACGACGAGCCGTTCCGGATCGGCCGCCATCAGCCTCTCGGTGATGCGGGCGGTGTCGTACTCGCCCCAGCCCTCGTTGAAGGGCGTCCACACGACGAGCGACGTCACCGAGCGCAGCGTGGCGACGATGCCGGCCAGCTCCTCCTCGAACCGTGCGCGGGCCCGGCCCACGGGTGGCGCCTGCGGCCCCGGTGGGTTGTCGAGCACGATCGGCAGCGACGGGATGTCCTGCCAGACGAGCAGCCCGAGCCGGTCCGCCCAGTGGTACCACCGGGCGGGCTCGACCTTGACGTGTTTGCGCACCGTGTTGAAGCCGTAGGTCTTCGCCTGCTCCAGGTCGTGGCGCAACGCCTCGTCGGTGGGGGCGGTGTAGATCCCGTCGGGCCAGTACCCCTGGTCGAGCGGGCCGTGGAGAAACGTGATCCGCCCGTTGAGAGCGATCCGCGGCCGTCCTTCCGCGTCGGGGACGAGACCGATCGTGCGCAGCCCGACGTGGCTGTGCACCTGGTCGAGGACGGCGCCCCCGGTGGTGCGCAGCCGGACGGTGACCTCGTACAGGTGCGGATCGTCCGGGCTCCACGGGCGCGGCGACGGCAGCTCGACCCGCACCGGCCGCTCGGCACCGCCCGTGACCGTCACCCCCGCGGCCTCGACCTCCACGACCGCGGCGATGTCCGGCTCACGGGCACCGGACACGTCTCGGGCGTCGGTGGGCTCCCCGGATCCGGTCGCCCCGGATGCGGTCGCCTCGGATGCGGTCGCCTCGGGCCCGCGGCGGTCCGGGCCGCCGCGGTGGTGCGCGGCGTCGGCCACGACGGCCGTGACGGTGAAGCCCGTGAGGTCCGGGGTGACGTCGAGCCGGTCGATGCGGGTGTGCGGCACGGCTTCCAGCCACACGGTCTGCCAGATTCCCGAGGCGCCCGTGTAGAGGATCCCGCCGGGACGGTTGGCCTGTTTGCCGACGGGGAAGGTGCCGCGGTTGCCAGTGTCCTCGGCGCGCACCACGATCTCCTGCTCCCCATCGACCCGGCCGTCGGTCGATACGTCCTGCGGGGCGTCGGCGCGGAGCACGTCCGTGATGTCGACGCTGAACGGTGTGAAGCCGCCCTCGTGGCGAGCGACGAGCTGATGATTGACCCATACCGTGGCGACCTGGTCGACGGCCCCGAAGTGCAGCAACGTCCGGTCGCCGCGCCAGTCCGCGGGCACGTCGAACGTGCGCCGGTACCACATCCGCTCGACCCGGCGGCCGATTCCGGAGAGTGCGGCTTCGGGCGGGAACGGGACGACGATCTCCTCCCTGCCGTGCGGCTCGCCGTCGCGGGCCGCGGCGGTGAACTCCCACCTGCCGTTGAGGGTGCGCCAGCGGTCCCCACGGATGAGGTGCGGGCGCGGGTGTTCCGGCAGCGGGTCGTCGGGGTCGACGTCGGCGGTCCAGGGCGTGCTCAGCGGCGCGACCGGCGAGCCGTCGGGACCGGTGGGCGCCGTGCGATCGTCGTCCGGAGCGTCGCCGGTCGGCGACCTGGCAGGCGAGGTCGGCGCCGAGGCCGCTGCCAACGCGGTCGCGTCGAGGCCCGCGGGAACAGGCGCCGCATCGGCACCATCACCGTCCGTGGCGCCGGGTTGAGCTGAATCCACGTGAGCTGAACCGGCGTGAGGGGCGCCGGTGTGAGGGGCGCCGGTGTGAGGGGCGGCGGCGTGGGTGGCGGCGTCATCCGTGGCGTCGGCGTTCATCGCCGTCGATGGTTCCAGAGACCGGAGGGGCCGTCGGGGTGCGGACGACCGCCGCATCCCCTCACCCGGCCGCTCCGGCGGGTGTCGCTGGCCGGTGCGCGTACCGATGAGTAACCTCCAACCATGCGCGTGTTGATGCTCTCGTGGGAGTACCCGCCGGTCGTGGTCGGCGGGCTCGCCCGGCATGTCCACGCCCTCGCCCGTCACCTCGTCGCCGACGGCCACGACGTGACGGTGCTGTGTCGGCACGTGGCGGGCAGCGATGCCGAGACGCATCCGACGTCCGACGAGGTCGCCGAGGGCGTGCGGATCATCCGCGTGGCCGAGGACCCGTTGCACGTGACGTTCGAACGCGATCTGGTCGCCTGGACGCTGTCCATGGGCCACGCCATGATTCGTGCCGGGGCGCGGTTGGTCCGCGAATGGCCTCCGGACGTGGTGCACGCGCACGACTGGCTGGTCACCAATCCGGCCGTCGCGCTCGCGGACACCGCGGACGTCCCGCTGGTCGGCACGATCCACGCCACCGAGGCCGGCAGGCACTCGGGGTGGCTGTCGCACCCTCTGAACCAGCAGGTGCACTCCGCGGAATGGTGGCTCGCCAACCGGTCCGACGCGCTCATCACGTGCTCACAGGCGATGCGACGCGAGGTGGCGCAGCTGTTCGACCTCGACACGGAGTCGATCAGCGTGATCCACAACGGCATCGAGGAGCGGGGCTGGCAGGTGCCTGCCGCCGAGATCACCACCGCGCGGCGGCACCACAGCCCGGACGATGCTCCCCTGCTGCTCTACTTCGGCAGGCTCGAGTGGGAGAAGGGCGTGCAGGACCTGCTCGAGGCCCTGCCCGCGGTGCGCGACCGGCATCCGGGCACCCGACTGGTCGTCGCCGGTGTCGGCAGGCACCACGACGAGCTCGTCGAGCAGGCCCACACTCTCGGCCTGGCGGAGGCGATCGACTTCGTCGGTCACCTGCCCGACCTACGGCTGCGGGCCGTACTCGCAGCCGCCGACGCCGTGGTGCTGCCCAGCCGCTACGAGCCGTTCGGCATCGTCGCGCTCGAGACGGCCGCGGCCCGGCGCCCGCTCGTGGCCTCCACCGCGGGAGGGCTCGGCGAGGTCGTGATCGACGGCGAGACCGGCCTGGCGTTCGACCCGGGCGACGTGCGAGCCATCGCGGAGGCGGTCGACACCGTGCTGGCCGACACCGGCGCCGCGGAGCGGCGTGCCCGCGCCGCACAGTCCCGGCTGGCGGCCGATTTCGACTGGGCACGCATCGCGGCCACCACCGCCGACGTGTACCGCCGCACGCGGCCCGGCGGCCCGCAGGATCTGCCCCGGCCGAAGATCCCGACCGGCAACGTCTTCGACCGCGACACCACCGAGGCATAGCCACCGAGGCACAGCCGCCGACACGTGAGCACCGAGCGCCACCGCCGACGTTCGGCCACCGGCCCCCGCCTGTTCGACCGGCCCCGCCTGCCCGACCTGCCCCTGCTCCGCATGCCGAAGCGCCGCTCGCGGCCGCTCCGCACCGTCGCGCCGAACGGGTGGGAACGCCTGCGAGCGGCGTCCCCACCCGGGCGTCACGCCCGGTCGGCAGCCAGCTGCCCGGCGATGTCGTCGGCGTAGGTGCCGACCCGCGCGTACACACCCGGATAGTTCGGCCGGGCGCAGCCGTTGCCCCACGACACGACGCCGGCCAGCCTTCCGTCGACGACCAACGGACCTCCCGAGTCACCCTGACAGGCGTCGACGCCGCCCTCGGGGAGACCGGCGCAGACCATGCCCTGGGCGTCGTACTCGGAGCCGTACGCCGCGGAACAGTCCGCGTCCGACCTGACCGGCACGGTCCCCTGCAGCAACGTGTCCGACGACGAACCGCCCTCCGACGTGGTTCCCCAGCCTGCGACCGTCGCGTCGGCACCCGGCGTGTAACTCGGGCCGCCGGGGGCGGAGGCGAGAGCGATCGGTCGACCGTCGGACACCGGCGAGGCGAGGGTGAGGACCGCGACGTCGGCGCCGGTGGTGACGCTGCTGTAGTCGGGGTGCACCCAGATGTCGCTGACGGGCGTCTCGCTGCCGTCGTTCGTGGTCAGATCGGTGCGGCCGGTGACGGCGACGACGTCGGCCGGGTCCTGACCCTCCGCGCAGTGCGCAGCCGTGAGGACCTTGTCCTCGGCGATCAGTGAACCGCCGCAGAACTGGAAGCCCGACGCGTCGGTGAGCGCGACGGCGTAGGGGAAATCGGCGATGTCCGCGGGCGATCCGCCGACGACGTCGGGTTTCACGCCGGCGTTCTCGTCGGCGTGGGCGACCGTGAGCGATCCGAATGCGACCGCGAGCACCACCGCGCTCACCCCCGCGGCGCGGGCGAAGGTGCGTGCGTTTCGAGCCATGGGAGCTGCCTCCAATGTGGGAAAGTCACTGACCGTCCACCCATGGCAGCGCACCGCGCCTCGCCCCGGCAAGCGACGGAAGGGCCGGCACAACCCGGGCCTTGCGTCGCCACGTGATCTGTGTTTTCGCAGCTTGGAGCAGTTCGGTGCAGGTCCGAACCGGTGCGAACGCCCGGTCGCCCCGCCGCGGGCCGTCGCCGTGGGTTCCTCACGCCGTCACGAACGGTCCACTCGCGGGCCCACACGACCACGCGAACGGCCCATTCGTGTGGCCCACAGGCGGTCCGGAACCGACCCGCCACCGTGCCCGCCCGGTGGGTGTCCTCAGCGCGCACGCCCGGCGGGCACCCTCGGCGGCGTCACGACCGGTAGATCGCCTTGTAGGTCTCCCAGCCCTCGGCGTCCGCGGCGTTCTCCCGCTCCCTGCGGACGGCGCGGGCCTGGCCGTACTCGTAGCCGTGCTTGGCGACGCGCAACTCGACGCTCTCGTCCCCGTAGGCCTGCGAGTAGAACACGCCCACCACCATCGCCATCAGCGACAGCGACAGTCGCAGGCCCAGCGGTCCGGGCAGCAGGAGCCAGACCGACGCGAGCGGAATCAGGTACACGAGGCTGCGCGCCGCGAGCCGCCAGCGCCACGCCCTGCTCGTCGCGTCCTTCAGCACCCACGGCGCCAGCTCCGCCGGCAGCCGGCCGCCCACCGAGTACCGGAGCCACTGCACCGGGCCGGGTCGCACCTTGTCCTCGCTCGCAGCCACGACAGCCAGGCTAACCGCAGGCGGCCCGGCGCCGACCCGCAGCGGCCTCACGTCACACGGTGGCCGCAGGGTCCGTGGTGCGGACTTCCCGTGTCGTCACGCAGGCGGACCGCCGTGCGCAGGGCCGGCGGTGGCCGCGGCCCGTACCGCGCCCTTGAGCTTGCCGATGCCGTAGAGCACGTACCCCACGCCGATCACACCCGCCAGCAGCATCGCGATCATGCCGGCGAACTCGTCGTCACCGGGGTCGAGGAAGCCGTAGCTGTCCAACCCCGCGGCGAGGTAGAAGACCAGATAGGCCAAGGGGAACGCGATCCACGTCAGCGGATGCCACCACCGCGCCTCGGACTGGTTCCGGCCCACCGCGCACCAGTCGACCAGCACCAGCAACGGCGTGACGATGTGCTCGAACGGCAGATGGTCGGCGTCGCCGCCCATGATCCCGAAGAATGCGCCGGAGACGAGCAGCAACAGCACCGTCGTGGCACCGCGCAGCCAGGGGCCACGAGGTTCGTGTCGTCTCCCTGCCGTGAACAACGGGTACGCCAGCAACCCGAGGTAGACGATCCCCGCGAGCAGGCTGGCGAGTTGGCTCAGTTCCTCGAAGTTCCGGCTCCAGCCGGTCGCGTCGCCGACGCCGTACAGCGCGCACCCGGCGATGAGCAGTCGCCACACGCTGACGCCCGCCAACACCGCGGGATGCACTCCGCCGGGCTGCGGCGCGGTGCCGTGCGGCGGCTGTGGCGGCGGGTACGGCGCCCCGGGCGGCGGGTACTGGGCCTGCGGGTACGGGGCCGCGGGATGCTGTGGCGACAGGTGGGGCGGCATGTGGGACGGCATGTGCGGCGGCCCGTGATGCGGAGGCCCACCCTGCGGACCCGGCTGAGCGTGCCCCTGCCGCCCCGGCACCGGCTGCCCCTGCGGAACCGGTGACGCCTGACCGGGACCGTGCTGACCGGGCTGGGCCTGGCCCGGCGGCACCTGACCCGGCGGTGGCCCGCCCGGCGGCATCTGCCGCGGGTCGCCGTGCGGCTGCTGCGGTCGGGGCCCGTACGCCGGCCCCTGCGGTGTCCACCCTGCCATTCACGCCATCGTGTCAGAGAGCGGTGGTACGGCGGTGGCGGGCGATCTCCCGCCACCGCCACCGCCGTGCCACGCGCACGCGAACGGGCACCGCCTGCCGCACGGCGGGATCGCGGCAGACGGTGCCCGGGGTTCGCGCTGTCAGACCGTGGCGTTGGTCAGGTAGCGCGCGTACGCACCCGTGGTGACGAAGCCCGGCAGCTTCTCCCCGAGCGCTGTCTCGACGAAGAGCTCGCGCGCGTCGGACAGCCGGGTCTCATCCCCAAGATCGGCACGCACCGCCGCGAGTTCCTCGTCGAGCCATTCGGTGACCAGCTCACGGCTGACGACGGTGCCGTCGGTGAGCTTGGTGTCGTGGCGGATCCACTGCCACACCTGGCAGCGGGCGATCTCCGCCGTGGCGGCGTCCTCCATCAGCCCGTGGATGGCGGCGGCGCCGGTGCCGCGCAGCCACGCGTCGAGGTACCGGAGCGTGACGTTGATGTTGCCGCGCACGCCCTCCTCGGTGACCTCGCCGCCCGCGCTGGCGACGTCGAGCAGGTCGGCGGCGGTGACGTCGACGTCGTCGCGCCGCACCGCGAGCTGGTTCGGCTCGTCGCCCAGGACGGCGTCGAACGCCTCCCGGCACGTGCCGACCAGGCCCGGGTGGGCGACCCAGGAGCCGTCGAACCCGTCGGCCGCCTCACGCTGCTTGTCCTGCCGCACCTTCTCGAACGCGGCGGCGTTCGCCTCCTCGTCCCGGCTCGGGACGGCCGCGGCCATGCCGCCGATCGCGTGTGCCCCGCGCCGGTGGCAGGTCTGCACCAGCCGCTCGGTGTAGGCCCGCATGAACGGGACGGTCATCGTGACGTCCGCGCGGTCGGGCAGCACGAAGTCCGCGCCGGCGTCGCCGAAGGTCTTGATCATCGAGAAGATGTAGTCCCAGCGGCCCGCGTTGAGACCCGCGGCGTGCTCGCGCAGTTCGTAGAGGATCTCGTCCATCTCGAACGCCGCGGTGATGGTCTCGATGAGCACGGTCGCGCGGATCGTGCCCTGCGGCAGACCGATCTCCCGCTGGGCCATGCGGAACACGTCGTTCCACAGCCGCGCCTCGTGGTGGCTCTCGAGCTTCGGCAGGTAGAAGTACGGGCCGAGCCCCTTGGCCACGAGCCGCTTGGCGTTGTGGAAGAAGTAGAGGCCGAAGTCGAACAGGCCGGCCGACACCGGGCGCCCGTCGATGCGGACGTGCTTCTCCACGAGGTGCCAGCCACGCGGGCGGACGACGGGTGTGGCGGGGTCCTCGCCGATCGTGTAGTGCTTGCCGCCCGATTCGAAGTCGATATTGCGACGGATCGCGTCGTAGAGGTTCAGCTGGCCGCCGACCACGTTCTCCCACGTGGGCGAGGTGGCGTCCTCGAAGTCGGCCAGCCACACCTTCGCACCCGAGTTGAGGGCGTTGACGGTCATCCTGCGGTCGACCGGGCCGGTGATCTCCACCCGGCGGTCCTCCAGCCCGGGAGCGGGCGCCGCCACCTGCCAGGAGGCGTCGTCGCGGATCGCGGCGGTCTCGGGCAGGAAGTCGAGCTTCTCCTCACCGGCCGCGATCCGCTCGCGGCGGTGACGCCGCACGTCGAGGAGCTCGCGGCGGCGCTCGGCGAAGGCGTTGTCCAGCTTCGCCACGAACGCGAGCGCGGCCGGGGTGAGGATCTCGTCGTAGCGGCCTGCGGTCTGGCCGGTGACGGTCAGCCTGTGGTCGAACCTGTCAGCCATGATCGGACCCCTCTCGGGCGGGCACTCCGGGCGACGGTCGCTGCGGAGTGGGGTGGAAAAACGGGTGGGCCGGTCCGGTGGAAGTGACCGGCCCACCCGCTATGGGGTGTCACGGGGAGCGCTACGCAACGGCCGTGACACGCTGTTTTCTCAGAACTGCGCTTCCTCGGTGGAGCCGGTCAGCGCCGTGGTCGAGCTCTCCGGGTTCAGCGCGGTGGACACCAGGTCGAACCAGCCGGTGCCGACCTCACGCTGGTGCTTCGTGGCGGTGTAACCCCGGTCCTCCGAGGCGAACTCGCGCTCCTGCAGGTCCACGTAGGCCGTCATGCCGTTGCGGGCGTAGCCGTGGGCCAGGTCGAACATCGAGTAGTTCAGCGCGTGGAAGCCGGCCAGCGTGATGAACTGGAACTTGAAGCCCATGGCGCCGAGCTCGCGCTGGAAGCGCGCGATCGTGTCGGCGTCGAGGTGCTTGCTCCAGTTGAACGACGGCGAGCAGTTGTAGGCGAGCATCTGGTCCGGGTACTCGGCCTTGACCGCCTCGGCGAACTTGCGGGCCACCTCGAGGTCCGGCGTGCCGGTCTCCATCCAGATGAGGTCGGAGTACGGCGCGTAGGCCTTGGCACGCTCGATGCAGGGCTCGATGCCGTTGCGGACCTTGTAGAAGCCCTCGGACGTGCGCTCGCCGGTGAGGAACTGCTGGTCGCGCTCGTCGACGTCGCTCGTCATCAGCGTCGCGGCCTCGGCGTCGGTGCGGGCGATGATGAGCGACGGGACGTCCATCACGTCGGAGGCGAGCCGGGCGGCGTTCAGCGTCCGCTCGTGGTGCTTCGTCGGGATGAGGACCTTGCCGCCCAGGTGGCCGCACTTCTTCTCGGAGGCCAGCTGGTCCTCCCAGTGCACACCCGCGGCACCGGCGCTGATCATGCCCTTCATCAGCTCGAACGCGTTGAGCGGGCCACCGAAGCCCGCCTCGGCGTCGGCGACGATCGGCGCGTACCAGTCGATGTCGGTGTTGCCCTCGGACCAGGCGATCTGGTCGGCGCGGCCGAGCGCGTTGTTGATGCGGCGCACGACGGCCGGAACCGAGTTGGCCGGGTACAGGCTCTGGTCCGGGTAGGTCTGGCCGGACAGGTTGGCGTCGGCCGCGACCTGCCAGCCGGACAGGTAGATCGCCTTGAGGCCGGCACGCACCTGCTGGACGGCCTGGTTACCGGTCAGCGCACCGAGGGCGTGGACGTAGTCCTCGGTGTGCAGCAGGTCCCACAGCTTCTCGGCACCACGGCGCGCGAGCGTGTTCTCCTCGACGACGCTGCCGCGCAGCTTGGCCACGTCCTCCGCGGTGTAGGCGCGCTCGACACCCTTCCAGCGGGGGTCGTTGTCCCACTTCTTCTTCAGCTCCGCGGCCGTCTGCTCCAGGTTCTGTGCCATCGAACTCTCCACCTTTGCGAACTTTGCGATTGACTCGCTGTGTAGATCGACCATGACATGCGCTGCGAAAACTCGGCCACATCTCCAATTTGCAAATTTCTGCAAAATTTCCGTAGGATGTTGTGAAGGTTGCGAACCAAGCATTCGCACGAACGGGAAAAGACGAAGACTGAACCGGTTACTTGACCGTTTCGGTACGAAAGATCTACGGGACGTGATGCTGCGATGGACAAGACTTTCGCCGGGGGCAAGCTGCGCCATCTGAGGGAAAGCCGGTCGATGAGCCAGGCGGACATGGCCAGACTGCTCGACATCTCGCCCAGCTACCTCAACCAGATCGAGCACAACTCCCGTCCGCTGACCGTTCCGGTGCTGCTGCGGATCACCGAGGCGTTCGGTGTCGACACCGAGTTCTTCTCCAACACCGACACCGCGCGCCTGGTCGCGGACGTCAAGGAGGCGCTGCTCGACGAGGCCGTCGGCATCGAGGCCACGACCGGCGAGCTCAACGAACTCGCCTCCAACCTGCCCAACGTGGCGTCCGCCCTGGTCAAGCTGCACCGCAGCTACCGCAACGCCGTCGAGACCACCGCCGCGCTGGTGACGGAGAACGGCATGGGCCAGCACGGCAGCGCCGCCGCTCCCCTCCCCCACGAGGAGGTGCGCGACTTCTTCTACGAACGCGAGAACTACGTCGGCGAGCTCGACGAACGCGCCGAGCGCATGGCCGCCGACATGGGCCTGCGCCGCGGCGAGACGGTGCACCGCACCCTGCTCGACCGCCTCACCGACCACTACGGCGTGCAGGTCACCAGCGACGGCATCGACGAGGCAGCCGGTCAGCAGCACCGCTACGAGCCGGACGCGAAGGTGCTGCGCCTGGCCCCGAGCCTGCGCATCGGGCAGCGGTCGTTCCGCATGGCCTCGCAGATCGCACTGCTCGAGTACGACGACCTGATCACCGAGCTCGCCGACTCGTGGGCGTTCTCCGGCCCCGCGGCGCGGTCACTGGCGCGCGTGGGACTGGCCAACTACTTCGCCGGCGCGCTGATCCTGCCCTACGGGCCGTTCCTGTCGATGGCGGAGAAGTACCGCTACGACATCGAGCGGCTGTGCGACGAGTTCGGCGTGGGTTTCGAGACGGTGTGCCACCGGCTGTCGACGATGCAGCGGCCGAAGGCGCGCGGGGTGCCGTTCTCGTTCGTGCGCGTGGATCGGGCGGGCAACATGTCGAAGCGCCAGTCGGCGGCGGGATTCCACTTCTCCCGGGTGGGCGGCGCCTGCCCGCTGTGGAACATCTACGAGGCGTTCACCTCGCCGGGCAAGGTCATCACGCAGGTGGCGACCTTGCCGGACGGCAAGAGCTACTTCTGGATCGCCCGGACGATCTCGCGCAACGTCGGCGGCTACGCCAGCCCCGGCAAGACGTTCTCGGTCGGCCTCGGCTGCGAACTGCGGCACGCCCGGCGGCTCGTGTACTCGGCGGGGCTCGACCTGGACGACCGCACCGCCGCCACGCCGATCGGCATGGGCTGCAAGGTGTGCGAACGCCCCGCCTGCCCGCAACGGGCGTTCCCCCACATCGGTAAGCAGCTCACGGTCGACGAGAACACCAGCACGTTCGTCCCCTACCCGGCCGTGCCGAAACCGGAGGAGTGATAGGCCGCCCGCGACCGGACCGCGGCGCGCGGGGCCCTGCGCAGGAGGCCGGTCACGCCGCGAAGGTGCGGCGGTAGGCGGTCGGCGTGAGGCCCGTGTGCTCGACGAGCCGGGTGCGCAGGTTGGCGGCCGTGCCCAGGCCGCTCCGGTGCGCGATCTGGTCCACGGCGAGATCCGTTCGCTCCAACAGCCGGCGGGCGTGCTCGACGCGGACCGCCGTCAACCACTGGTTCGGGGTGCAGCCGAGTTCGGCGCGGAACCGCCGGTGCAGGGTCGCCGGGCTCATGGCCGCCCTGGTGGCGATGTCGGCGACCGTGAGCGGTCCCGTCGCATGGTGTTCGGCCCAGGTCAGCGCTCCTGCGAGCGGGCTTTCCGCCTCCTTGGGAATGGGCCGTTCGACGAACTGCCGTTGTCCGCCGGGACGGTGTCCCGGAAACACGAGGCGTCGCGCGACGGCCGCGGCGATCTCGGCGCCGTGGTCGCGGCGCACGACGTGGAGCGCCAGGTCGAGGGCCGCGGCGCTGCCCGCCGCGGTGAGGATGTCGCCGTCGTCGACGAACAGGACGGCGTCGTCGACGACCACGCGCGGGAAGCGGTCGCGGAACTCGTCGGCCCACTGCCAGTGCATCGTGGCGCGGCGCCCGTCCAGGACACCCGCGTCCGCGAGGGTGAACGCCCCGCTGCACATCCCGATCATCCGGGCGCCGCGCTCGTGGGCACCCCGGATCGCGTGCAGCACGTCGGGGTGGTGCGGGGTGTCGGTGTCGGGGCGGTTGGGGACGATCACCGTGTCCGCGTCGTCCAGCGCCGACAGTCCCGCGATGCCGGTCATGGCGAAGAAACCCTGCCGCATCGGCACCGTGGGTTCGCGCGCACACAGCTGCACGTCGTAGAGCAGCCCGCCGACCTCGGGGCGGTCGATACCGAGGACCTCGGTCAGGCATGCCAGTTCGAAGGGGTTGGAGCCCTCGTCGACGAGCGCGACGACCCGGCGCACCCGCGAGGATTGTTGCGGCATACGCCATTCCTTGCACTGTCGAGCGAGAAGCGCAAGGCCGGAGGATCGGACCATGACGCATGCGACAGCGAACATCGACACCGTCCTCGCCTCCTTCGAGGAGCGGTGGAGCCCCCGTGTCCTCACCCGGGTCAACGACTACGACGTCCGGCTGGCCAAGGTGGAGGGCACGTTCGTGTGGCACTCCCACCCGGACACCGACGAGCTGTTCGTCGTGCTCGACGGCAGCCTCGACATCCACCTCCGGCAGCCCGGGCCCGGAAACGCCGGCCGGCACAGCGGCGCGACCGAGACCGTCGTGCACCTCGACCGCCACGACGTCTTCGTCGTGCCCCGCGGTGTCGAACACTGCCCCGCATCGGCCGAGGGCGCGGCGGTGATGCTGCTCGAGCCGACCGGAACCCTCAGCACCGGCGACTACGACGGCGACGTCCCCGACCACATCACCTCGACGACCGGCCTGTCCCCGTAGACCCGGGCCTGCGGGTGCGCCGGCGACTCAGCGGAACGGCACCGGCCGAGACGACGCCGAGGGCGGCCCGGAGTTCCGGGTCGCCCTCGGCGTCAGTCGGTACTCTCGGTTTCTCGGGGTGGCCTACGGCTCGGCGACCGTGCGCGCCGTGTCCCCGATACTCGGACCGCGCGGCGGGATCGCGTCGTAGACGGCCGGGTCGAGGTTGTCCACCTGACCGCTCGCCAGCGACGACAACATCCCGGACAGTCCCGTGTGGACGGTGCGCACGAGTTGTTCACGGTACTTCTGGCCGAGTGTCTGGGTCTGTCCCCGCACCTCGAACAACACCGCACCGCTGCCGTTCAACGCGAACGAGCCCAACCCCGTCCCCGGCAGGTTGATGTCCTGCGGGTAGAGGGTGATGTTGCCGAACAGCGGGTTGTTGTTCGCCTTGGCCTGCAACGCGTTGTAGGCCGCGACGTTGAGTTTCTTCGCGTAGTCGAGGTCGTACTCGTCGGCGTACTCCTCATGGCCCGGTGTCTGCGCCGGGTCGTCCACGAACTTGCCGGAGATCGACATCGTCACGAACCGGTCGGGGTCGTCCGGCATCACGTAGCACGCGCCCTGGTGATGGAGGTCGACGTACGTGTCTACGGTGCCGAACTCCTCCTCCAGCCCGACGTAGACGTCACGCACGGCGCGTGTCTCCGGCGAGAGGTACCAGCCGGTGTCGGCCGACGTCCCGGGGAAGTCCGCCGCCTGCGGTTCGTACGAGAGGTCGGGGTTGTAGTCACGGTTGATGTCGAAGCCGGGCCGCTGCGAGTAGTCGTCGCCCTGCAGCTCGCCGGTGTAGTAGTTCCACGCGGGCTCGGCGCCGGCGAGCTGGGGATACCGCTGGACCGCGTCGTCCCACGTCATGTCGTTGCCGCGGCGGTCGAGTTCGGCGGCGTCGGGATTCATCTTCGGGATCGCCACGATGGTCAGTTCGTCGCGCCAGCGCTCGGCCTTCGGGCTGTCACTGGTGCCGACGAAGCGGAGCAGCCGCAACAGTGCATCGGTACCGGTCTTCTCGTTACCGTGGATCTCGCTGGTCAGCAGGACGGCTGTCGGGCCACTGCCCGCGCGGGCCGACCAGATCTCGCGGCCGCGGTTGCTCCGGCCGATCTCGTCGACGTCGACCACGCCGCCGGACACGCTCTCGATACGCTGCAGCTCGTCTCCGAGTTCCCGGTGATCGGTGAACTCGTGGACGGGCAGGTCCCGCGGTTCGTCACTGCACTTCTGGGCTGCGGGTGCACCCGTGGCGGACTGAGTGGACTGAGCCGGCTGAGTGGACTGGGCCGGCTGCTGGGCCGTGGCGGGTGCGGCGGTGACGAGCGACAGCACGGCCACACCGGCGACGACGGCCGCCTTCGAACGCTCCGGTCTGGACACGGCACTCCTCTGGTGTCGGCGGGCCCCGTGGGACTCCGCGGGTTCGGCACGGAAATGTCGTGGTGGCGCCACCGGAAAAGTTAGTTATAACAGCTAACCACTTGCGGTGGGTGGTACCGAACCACCGAACGGGTGGACATGTCGTGAGTGGCCCACTGTCGCGGTGACGACGGCGCCCACGCCTTCGGGGAGGCGTGTCAGGATTCGTCGAGGGTCTGCCGCAGGGCTTCGTCGGCCTTGCGCGCCATGTCCTTGACGGCTTCCCGCCGCTCGGCGTCGGCCTCGTAGTCGGCCCTGCGGTCGCGCACGACCCGTGCGGGCGCGCCGACGGCGATGCCGAAGTCCTGGATGTCGCCGCGGACCACGGCGTGGGCACCGAGCACGCAGCCGCGGCCGACGCGGGTTCCCTTGAGGACGGACACCTTGGTGCCGATCCAGGTGTCGGGCCCGATCCGCACCGGCGCCTTGACGATGCCCTGGTCCTTGATGGGCAGGTTGATGTCGGTGGTCACGTGGTCGAAATCGGTGACGTACACCCAGTCGGCGATGATCGAGGATCCGCCGATCTCGATGTCCAGGTAGCCGTTGAGCACGTTCTGCTTGCCGAAGACCGTCTTGTCACCGATGCGCAGCGAGCCCTCGTGGCACCGGATCGCGTTGCCGTCACCGATGTGCACCCATCGGCCGATCTCCATGCGCCCGTACCCGGGGCGGGCGTGGATCTCGACGTTCTTGCCGAGGAACACCATCCCGCGCAGCACGATGTGCGGATTCGCGATGCGGAACTTCAGCAGCCGCCAGTACCGGACCAGATACCAGGGTGTGTAGGCCCGGTTGCGCAGCACCCAGCGCAGCGATTCCCTCGTCAGGAACCGGGTCTGATTGGGATCATTGCGCGTCCGTCGCCAGGCCTGGACGCGGTGCAGTACGGGCGAACCCCACATCGACGTCATGCCCCGGAGAGTAGCCGTGCCCCGCAGCGCCACCGGCCGGGAGGTGGCGAGGAGCGTGACAGGCTCGGGTCGTGAGAGGCCGGGGTGTGAGAAGCCGGATCGCGCGAGGCCGGGGTGTGACGGCCCGGCCTGGCGCCCCTACGTTCCCGACTTCTTCTGCGCGGCGACCGCGGTCCCGATGAGCACTCCCGCACCCGCCAGTAGCACGACAGCGCCGACGATCATCGTGATCTCCGCCGGCGCCGGCAGATCGAGTACCGCAGCCAGTCCGCCCAGCAGCGCCGCGAGGCCGCCGAAGCAGGCGGCGAGCGGACCGAACGCCTTGGGGTTCATAGCGGGACCGTACCGATCGCCCGTCCGGCGACCACGGCCCGGTTGGCACGGCCCGGTGGGCTCCGACAGCACCTCCTCCGCACAGCCTGCGTCGACGAATGGCCGACGCGGCCGGGTCAGAACGGCGGCGGGTCGCCGTCACCCTCGCGCGCCGGATCGTTGCGCGGGGCCGGATCGTTCCGTTGCCGTGCACCATCGCACTGTTTCGGATGGTCCCGCTGCCGTGAATGGTCACGCTGTCGTGATCCGACCCGCTGCCGCGCGTCGGTGCGATCGCCACGACCGGAACGGGGTTCACCTCCGTTACCGTTCGGCCGCTCCTCATCGGCGGTGCAGCGCTCCCGCGGAGCCAGCACGGGCTCCCGATGACCGGTGTAGGTGGTGCCGTTCGGCGTGGTCACCGTACTGGTGCCTTGCGCAGGGTCGTAGTGGAAGCCCCACCGCGGGTCGTTCTTCAGCCGGTGGTGACGTCGGCACCGCGCCCCGCCCTTGGCGACCGAGGTCTCCCCAGCGTGCTTGTCCCACTCCCGTTCGTGATCGCAGTGCCGGGCAGGCCGATGGCACCACGGAACGACACACTCCCGGTCCCGCGTCCGCACCAGTTGCCGGATCGTCTCGCTGGGCCGTCTCCGCGATCTGCCCAGATCCACCGGGTCCCCGGTGCCGGGATCGCACAACACGGCGCGCCACACACTGGCCGGTCCGGTCATGATCTCCCGGGCGATCACGGCGGGCACGGGTCCGTAGCCATCCAGCTCGCATCCCTGCTCGGAGATCGACAGGGCCGCGTCGACCGGCATGTGCAGCTGCACCATCACCGGCGCCGCGGGTGGTGCCACTCCGGGATCGTTGCCCAGCAGCAGCTCCACGGTCACGTCCGCGCGCAGCTGATCCCACGTCCGTCGCTCGCCGCCGCGACGCAGTGAACGGGCCATCGCATCGATCCGCGCGTAGCAGGCCGCCGCCACCTCGGCAGGCAGCTCCGCCAACAACACCGACACCGCGTTCTCCGCCGGCACGAGTTCGACCCGGCGTTCCGCACGCGCCCTCCGCGCACGGTCGACCTGTCCGCCCGGGTCGACCTTCTCCACCAACCGCGCCGCACACCGGGTCAGATTCCGCGGTTGCCACAGCGTCACGCCTGCCCCCGGCGAGCTTCTCCGCCAGCAACCGGTCCACGACGTGAGCCTGCTCGTCGTCCAGCACCGCGGTCGTCGCGAGAACCCGGTGCACGGCGTACGACTCGAGATGCCCGGCGCGCATCGATTCGACGAGCCGTGGCATGCGCCGCACCAGGTCGACCGCGCGCCGAATCCGCTCCCGCACGGCCGTCGGCGACGCCCGCAGTTCCGGCGCCAGCTCCTCCGCGAGACTCCACCAGTCGTCCCCGGCCGCCAGCTCGGCCAGGAACGTCACCTCCTCGGCGTCGACCTGCGCACGGCGCTCACGCAGGGTGCGCGCACGCTCCGCACGTCCCGTCTCCACTCGACCTCCGCCGCAGTCGCATCGACACTCCCTCGCGGCCGTAACCTGGCGGTGAACGACCCGAACGGTGAGGAGTGCCCGTGGCGCAGAAGCTGATCATCGACACCGATCCGGGCGTGGACGACGCGTTCGCGCTCGCGCTGGCGGCCCTCGGCAGCGATGTCGAGCTCCTCGGCGTGACCAGCGTGTACGGCAACGTCCCGCTGTCGGCGACGACGATCAACGCCCGCCGGCTCCTGGCGCTGTGCAAACGACCCGACGTGCCCGTCGCGGCGGGCGCCGCACGGCCGCTGGTCCACCGCCATCCCAACGAGGCCGGATACGTCCACGGCGCCGACGGTCTGTCCGGCCGGTCCACGACGCTGCCCGAACCGGCCCGCCCGCTCGACGAGCGCGACGCGGTCGCCCTGATGGCGGACCTCCTCGCAGCCGCCGACGAACCGGTGACGATCGCGCCGATCGGTCCGCTCACCAACATCGCCGCGTTGTTGGCCGCGCACCCGGCCGCGGCCGAGAAGATCGAGCGGGTCGTGATCATGGGTGGCGCGCTGGGCCACGGCAACTCGACGGCCGCCGCCGAGTTCAACGTCTGGAGCGACCCGGAAGCCGCGCACCGCGTGCTGACCGGCGGTGAGGCCCCGTGCGTGCTCGTGCCGATGGACCTGACCTATCGCTGCGCGGTGGACGCCGCGTGGCTCGACGAGCTGGCCTCGTCCGGACCGATCGGTGCGGCGCTGCACGCCCTCACCCCGGACTACCGCGAGCACTACCGCGGCGCGCTCGGCTGGGACGGCATGGTGATCCACGACGCGGTCGCCGTCGCGGAGGCGATCCTGCCGGGAACGCTGCACACCGAACGCGTCCCCGTGCAGGTCGAGTGCTCGTTCGGACCGGGCCGGGGCGCCACGCACGCCGACCGGCGGCTACCCGCGCTGCGCGCGTCGGGCGCCGACCCCGTCCCGGCGGCCGAGGTCGAGGTCGCCGTCGACACGGATCTCGACGCGCTGCGCGGACTGCTGCTCGACCGGTTGCGGTGACCTCGACCGTGCCCCGTCCCGCGGCGCTCCGTATCCTCTGAGCCATGACTTCGGGGGAGACCGAGACAGAGTCGTCCACGGCGCCCGGGCCCGGCTCGACGGCGCCCGCGACGGCCCCGCACGCCCGGCGCCGCCTCGCCGCGCTGCTCGCCCTCGCCACCGCGGTCGTACTGGCCGCGGGCGTGATCACCGTCGTGCAGTTGACGCCCGCACCCGCCGGTGACACGGGTGCCGCGGCAGCGGCGGCGGACGGTGCGGCCGCGGGCAGGCAGGCACCCGGCCCCGGCAGTACCCCGGCGTCCGGGCAGACCCCGCAACCGGAATCGACACCGCAGCCGACCAGTTCCCGGCCCGCCCGGGACGTGCCGCAGGAGCAGGGCACGCGGTTCGAGGCATGGGTCGACGAGGTCGCGGGGTGGCTCGACATCCCGCGTCCCGCCATGCACGCCTACGCCACGGCGACCGTGCGCATGGAGAAGGAGAAGCCGGGCTGCAACCTGTCGTGGGTCACGCTCGCCGGCATCGGCCGCACCACCAGCGACCACGGCCGGGAGGGTGACCGCACCCTCACGCGGGACGGCACGCCCACCTCGCCCATCGGCACCATCGAGCTGCGCAACTTCGCGGGCGACGTCATCTCCCAGGAGGGCGCCGAAGGCCCGCTGCAGCTCTCCCCCGCCGTCTGGCAGCAGTGGGCGGCGACCTCGGCGGGCGACGTGCCGAACATCCAGGACATCGACGACGCGGCACTCACCGCAGGCCGCGCGCTGTGCGACGGCGGGCGCGATCTGGACCAGGGGCAACAGTGGCTGGCAGGGGTCTCCGCGCTCCACGACGAACCGCTGTTCCTCCACCGGGTGCTGGCCACGGCCAACGTCTACGGCACGGTCGGCATGCAGGACGAACCGCCCAACGAGAAGGTGCTGCGGGCGGTCACGTTCGCCATCGAGAAGATCGGCCTGCCGTACGTGTGGGGCGGTAACGGCACGGAACAGGGCGACGCCGGTTTCGACTGCTCGGGCCTGACGACCGCGGCGTACGCGTCGGCGGGGGTCTCGCTCGAACGCACCGCCCACTGGCAGTACTCCTCACTCCCGATCATCGGCCCCGACGAGCAGCCCCGGCTGGGCGACCTGGTGTTCTTCGGCGACCCCGACACGAAGATCCACCACGTCGGGATGTACATCGGCAACCAGCAGATGATCGATGCGCCGACGTTCGGCCAGGCCGTGCAGGTGCACAACTACCGCAAGCCCGGTGATTCCTACGCCGGCGCGGGCAGACCGGTGGCATGACCCGCGCGGGCCCCGGTACGCCCCGGACATCACACGGTTCGACCACGACTGCGTCAGGAGCGTGACCATGGAGACGACGAGCGATTCCTTCCGCACCTCCACCGGGGTCGACCTCGGACTGGAACACTTCGGTGATCCGGCGGCACCGCTCGTCCTGCTCGTCGGAGGCCCGACGATGCTGTCGTGGCCCGACGAACTCTGCGAGGCACTGGCTCGCCGGGGACGCCACGTCGTGCGCTACGACCTGCGCGATGCGGGCGCGTCGACCACCGGGGACCCGGACGCCCCGGACTACACCCTGCGCGACCTCGCCCGCGACGCCGCCGTGCTCGCCCGCGACCTCGACGATCTACCTGCACACCTGGCCGGTATCGGGATCGGCGGCATGGTCGCCCAGGTGGCCGCGCTCGACCACCCCGACGCGTTCTCGGCGCTGACCCTCGCGGGCACGCGGCCCGTCGCTCCGGGCCCGGTCGACGCCGACCTGCCCGACCACGACGCCCACACCATGGAACGGGCGTTCGCGCTCCCGGCTCCGGACTGGTCCGACCGCGACGCCGTGGCCGACTTCGCCGCCGCGAACGCCGAGGTCCTCGGCAACGACCCGACGGCTGCACGCGCCACCGCGGCCCGCATCTTCGACCGCACGCCGTCGGCGGAGCCTGCGGTGCACCGCGCCAACCAGCTGGGCACGGTCTTCGCCGCACTGGACTGCACACCGCGCTGGCGGGAGCGACTCTCCGAGTTGGCCGTGCCGACGCTCGTCGTCCACGGCAGGCGCGACCCGTTCTTCCCCGTGGGCAACGGCGAAACCCTCGCCACGGAGATCCCCGACGCCCGGTTGCACGTGCTCGACGAGGCGGCGGCCGCGATCCCCCACGATCTCGTCGAGGAGGTCGCGGCCGCCATGGTCGCGCGGTAGACCGCCGACCGGGCCTGTCGAACCCGCCTGGTCCGTCGGCCGTCACGGCCGCCAGGTGACCGGAAGCGCGTGAACACCGTAGATGTTCATGTCGGTCCTGAGTGGAACGTCGTCGGCGGGCACGGCGAGCCGGAGCGTCGGGAAACGCCGTAACAGCGCTCCGAAACCGGCACGCAGCTCCATCCGGGCCAACTGGCCTCCGAGGCACTGATGCACCCCGTGGCCGAACGCCACCTGGCCACGGGCATCGCGGCGGAGGTCGAGCGTGTCGGGATCGTCGAACCGCCGCGGATCGCGGTTGGCTGCCAGCAGTGACACCACGACGGTCGACCCGGCATCGATGGTCTCGCCGCCCAACGGGATGTCCTCGGTGGCATAGCGGTAGAAGATGTCGGCGACGGACAGGTAGCGCATCAGCTCCTCCACCGCCCGTGGCAGCAGCTCCGGATCGGCCCGCAGCGCGGCCGCCTGCTGCGGATGCTGCAGCAGTGCGAAGGTGCCGAGCCCCAACATGTTCGCCGTCGTCTCGTACCCGGCGAGCATCAGCAGGAAGGCCGTTCCGGTCAGTTCCCCGATCGTCAGGTCGTCCTGCCCTGCCAGCTCGGAGAGGATGTCGTCACCGGGCTCGGCCCGTTTGCGGGTGACGAGTTCGGCCAGATACGTCGTCATGGCCGAGTAGGCCGCCATCTTGTCCTCGAGCGACGGATCCCGCATCAGGAAGGTGGCGGCGTCCTCCTGGAATCCCTGCCGGTCGGCGTAGGGCACCCCGAGCAGTTCGCAGATCACCAGCGACGGCACCGGTAGTGCGAACTCGGCCACCAGGTCCACCGGTGATTGCTTCAGCGACATCGCGTCCAGAACCCCTTCGACGACGTCGACGACGCGCTGCTCCAGCTGCTTCATCCGGGTGGCGGTGAACGCGGCGGTGAGCCTGCGCCGCAGCCGCGTGTGATCCGGCGGGTCCATCGCGATGAACAGTCCCGGCGTCGGTGGGCTCGGCTCGGTCTGTACCGGCATGCCCGGGGTCTCGTACGGCACGTGCACGACGCCGAGGTCCTGCCGGGAACTGAACCGGGTGTCCGCCAGCAGTCGACGTGCCTCGTCGTGGCCGGTGACGAGCCAGCCCCGGTGTCCGTCGGGGAAGCCGAGCGGACTGACCGGGCGCACGTCGCGCAGAGCGGCGAGGGCGCCGGGCGAATCGAAGGGTCCCCGGTCGCGTTCCGTGGGGAGTCGCTGCGGTACGGGGGCCGCACCGCCTGCGGGTGTGTTGGCGTGTGGCATTCGCGTTCCTCCGTAGGGTTTCACCGATCCGAGAGCGTTGCTCGGTCAGTGGGGGTATTCGCGGTTGAACAGGCGGCGTGACCACAGGTAGCCGGCCGCGGCGCACAGCACGCACCAGCCGAGCGCGAACCACGCCTCGTTGCCGATCGGGCCGCCGGTCAGCAACCCGCGCAGGGTCCCGATGATCGGCGTGAACGGCTGGTACTCGGCGAACCACCGCAGCCCCGCGGGCATCGACTCCACGGGCACGAACCCGCTGCCGAGGAACGGCAACAGCACCAGCGGCATCAGCACGTTGCTCGCGGTCTCGACGCTCGAACACGCCTGTCCGGCCGCGACCGCGAGCCACACCAGGGCGAACGTGACGGCCAGGAGCAGTCCGGCCGCGGCGAGCCAGGCCGCCGGCCCCGCCGACGGCCGGAAACCGACGAGCAACGCGACCCCGATCACGACGACGAGCGCGATCGCCGCCTGGATGACACTGCCCAGTACGTGGCCGGTCAGGACCGACATGCGGGCGATGTGCATGGTGCGCAGCCGCGCGACGATGCCCTCGGTCAGGTCCGTGGCGACCGAGATCGCGGTACCCTGCACGGTGGAGGTCACGGTCATCACGATGATCGCGGGCACGACGTAGGCCACGTACTCGGCGCGGCCGGCTCCGGCTGTTCCCGCGATGCCGGCTCCCAGTGCGTCGCCGAAGACGTACACGAACAGCAGCAGGAACACGACCGGCATGCCGACGAGGGTCAGCGTCATCGACGGATACCGGAGCATGTGACGGAGGTTCCGCCGGAGCATGGTCGCCGAGTCCCGCAACGGGTGTATCTGTCCAATGTGGACCTGGGTCGTAGGGGTGGTGGTGTGGGTCATGGCGTACCCGCTTTCTCGTCGGCCGGATGTCCGGTGAGTGCCAGGAAGACGTCGTCGAGATCGGGCGTGTGGATCGTCAGGCCCTCGACGTCGATACGGTGGTGGTCGAGCAGGCCCAGCAGGGTCCGGAGTGATCCGACACCGCCGTCGCCGGGCACCTGCAGCGCGAGCGCGTCGTCGTCCCGCGTCGCGGACCCGACCACCCGTGACGCGGCCTCGAGTGCGCCGATGTCCCCGAACTGCAACCGGACGTGCCCACCGGGGATGCGCCGTTTCAGTTCGTCGGGTGTCCCCTCGGCGACGAGACGGCCGTGGTCGAGCACGGCGACCCGGTCGGCGAGTGCGTCGGCCTCGTCCAGGTACTGCGTCGTCAGGAACACTGTGACGCCGCCGGCGACGAGTTCGTCGACGATGCGCCACATGTCTCGGCGGCTGCGTGGATCGAGTCCGGTGGTCGGCTCGTCGAGAAAGATCACCCGCGGCCGGCCCATCAGCGTCATGGCGAGGTCGAGCCTCCGCCGCATACCGCCGGAATAGGTGGAGGCGGGTTTTCCCGCGGCATCGGTGAGGTCGAACCGTTCGAGCAGCTCGGCCGCGCGGGCTCGGCCCGTGGCACGGTCGAGGTGGTGCAGGTCGGCCATCAGCCGCAGGTTCTCGGCGCCGGTGAGCAGTCCGTCCACGGCGGAGAACTGCCCGGTCACGCCGATGGCGGCCCGCACGGCGTCGCGGTCGGCGGCCACGTCGTGCCCGGCGACCCGCGCGCTGCCGCCGTCGGCGGCGAGCAGGGTGGTGAGAATCTTGACGGTCGTCGTCTTGCCGGCACCGTTGGCGCCGAGCAGGGCGAACACCGTGCCGGACGCGACGGTCAGGTCGAGACCGTCGAGAACGACGTGGTCGGCGAACGACCGGCGGAGCCCGTTCACGGCGATCGCCGGTGGACTGTGATTGGTCATGGTCGTCCTTTCTGGACAGGAGGCATCGACGGCGAAAAGGGGAATTCGAGGGAGAACCGTTCGCCGAATGCGGGAACGGCACGAGTCGACCGCCGTGTCGGTCACGGATCACGAGCGGTGAGGAGAACGGTTCGCCGAGGTGAGATACGGCGAGATGCGGCGAGGTGAGAGGACGCGAGGCGGAACGGACTCGGTGTGCGAACCGACCGGGAGCGGTGCCGGCGGATCGCCGACCGGTGACCGCGCCGGGGTCGCGTCAGGCGCGGCGGACGGTGACGTCGCCGGTCGAGGTGCGACCCCGGACCTCGACGGTCCGGTCGGACTCGTCGGGGCCGAGTGCGTCGTCGAGCAGGTTGCGGAGTTGGCCGAACGTGGTCTCGACGTCGAGCCACGCGGCGGTTCCCGCGGCGATGCCGAGGTCGAGGTCGCCCATCGACGTACCCAGTTCCACCCTGCCGCGTGCGATCTCACCGAGCCGGATGGGGCCGTTGTGGGTCCTGACGTCGACGTTCGCACCGGCCTCGTCCACGAGGATGGCCCCGTTGGCGGAGCGGACGCGCAGGTCTCCGGCCACGGCGTCGATCTCGGTGTCGCCGTTGGAGTTCTTGATCCCGGCGTCGCCCTCCACCCTGCCGACACTGACCTTGCCCGAACCGGTGCGGATGTCACCGTCGCCGTCGATCCTGTCGACGGTGACGTGACCGGCGCCGGTGCCGAGCTGTGCGGGGCCGCTGCGTTCGACCCGGATGTCGCCCATCCCGGTCTTGAGCTTCACCCCGCCCAGCGCGCCCTCGCACCGGACACCGCCCATGTGGAGCCTGCCGTCCACTCGGGACCCGGCGGGCAGTTCGATCGTGATGTCGGCCGAGCGGGTCTTGCGGGAGAAGTCGAACGCGCGGGGCTTCTGCCCGGTCACCCGCACTTCGTCGCCGGACTGGTCGACCCGGACCTTGCCGGCTGCCTCCACATCGGACTCGTTCGACGGGTCGCTCGCGGCGACCTCGACGACCGTGTCGGCCCGGTCACTCGCGACGATGTGGACGTCACGGGCGACACCGAGGTCGAGCATTACGAAGACAGGCCCGGGAGTGTCGAAGACAAGCATGATCACCCTTTCTCACGTGCCGGCACCGCCGGCCGGACGGCCGGGAGCCGGGCGATGGCGTGCTGACGTGGAGCACGTGCGGACATGCGGACCGGTCACCGCACCCAACCGGTGAACTGCTGCCGCGAGCGGACTCCCGACGCGGCGCCGCCACGGCGCCCGTCGTCGCCCTCGCCGCCCAGTGCCGCCGCGGCAGCGCGCACCAGCCAGGCGTTGACCGACCGGCCCTCCTCGGCCGCGGCCTCGTCCACCGCCGCCTTCAGCTTCTCGGGCAGGCGGACGTTGATCCGCGTGGTCGGGCCGTCCTCCGCGATCGAGACCGCGGACTCGGACCTGCCAGCGGTCGGCGGCGTGCGGTCGCCGACCGGCCCCGACGCTTCGGGCGTCGGTGTCACGACGAACTCGGGATCACGGCCCCGCAACCGCAGTTCGACCGCCCCGGGAGCCAGGTCCCGGGTGATCTCGTCGGCAGCCCCCGACAACGCGTCGAGCAGCGTCATCCGGATCGCCGATTCGAGCGAACCCGCCAGCCGCTCGACCAGTGCGCGAGCGTCCTCGCCACCAGCCTCGGCGAGCGCGGCGAACTCCCGGCCGAGGTTGTCCACGTACACGTTCAACTCCATGGCTCAACTATGGCATCACCGTGATGCCAATGCAAGCCCTGTTGGCTCAGGAACGGCTCGAGATGCGCCAAGACGAGAGTGCCGACCCCTTTCACCAGGGACAACTCGGGGCGTCAATCGTGAGCCAATGCGGTGCCACAGGTGGCTCATGTAGGCTCATCCTCTGGCTCACCCGGGCGCACCCGATGGCCGGCCGGTGCTCGCCGAGGGGGCGGTGCCGCCAACGCCGTTCGCCGCCGCGGCGGTGAACGGCGGCGTGGTCACGGGCGCGGGTGGCGCAGTCGCGCTGCCTGCCGGGTCAGGTGCTCACGCTCGGGAACGCTCGTGGCAGCGCGGGCGGCCTCGGCGTACAGGTCCGCCGCACGGACGTGCTCGCCCGCGCGCTCGTGCAGGTAGGCCAACGCGGCGGCGTACCGCGGAAGGCTGGGATCCACCTGCTCGAGCGCCGCCAAGCCCGCTCGGGCCCCGTCGGCCTCCCCGACCGCGACCGCCCGGTTCAACCGCACCACGGGGCTGCCGGTGAGTCGGAGCAGTTCGTCGTACCACTCCACGATCTGCGGCCAATCCGTCTCGGCCGCCGTCGGGGCATCGGCGTGCAACGCGGCGATCGCCGCCTGGGCCTGGTACTCGCCGAGCCGATCCCGCGCGAGGGCCGCCTGCAGGATCTCCACGCCCTCCGCGATCAGCCCGGTGTCCCAGCGGCCACGGTCCTGCTCGGCGAGGGGTACCAGCCGTCCCTCCGCGTCCGTGCGGGCCGCGCGGCGGGCGTGGTGCAACAGCATCAGCGCCAACAATCCCGCCACCTCGGGGTCATCGGTCAACGCGGCGAACTGGCGGGTCAGCCGAACGGCCTCCGCCGCCAGGTCGACGTCGCCGCCGTAGCCCTCGTTGAAGACGAGGTACAGCACCCGCAACACCGTCGCCGGGTCGCCGGACCTGTCGAACGACTCGCCCGCGATCCGCCGCTTGGCCCTGCTGATCCGCTGCGCCATCGTCGCTTCGGGCACCAGGTACGCCGCGGCGATCTGCCGCGTGGTGAGGCCGCCGACGGCACGCAGCGTCAGCGCGACCGCCGACGCGGGAGACAGCGACGGATGGGCGCACAGGAAGTACAGCCGGAGCGTGTCGTCCGTGACCGGGGTGGGGCCCGGCGGGGGCTCGGCCGCCACCGCGACCTCGCGCCCCCGCCGCGACTCCTCCGCCCGCCGGGCGTCGACGAACCGGCGCCACGACGCCGCGATCAGCCACCCCTTCGGGTCGCGCACGGGCTCCGCACCGCCGGACGAGTGTGACGGCGAGCCGTCGGGCCACGTCTCCAGCGCCCGGATCACGGCCTCCTGCACCGCGTCCTCCGCCGACGCGAAGTCCGCCCCGCGCCGGACGAGCACCCCGATCACGGCGGGCACCAGCTCCCGCAGCGCCGCCGGATTCACTCGGCGGTCTCGGCCTTGTTCGACAGGAACGGCCGCAGTTCGAGCCATTCGTGGATCGGCTCGCCGTTCGGACCGGGAGCCGCCGACAGTTCGCCCGCCAGTTCGAGCGCCCGCTCGTAGGATTCGACGTCGATCACCATCCAGCCCGCGACGAGATCCTTGGTCTCGGCGAACGGCCCGTCCGTCACCGGCGGGCGCCCCTCGCCGTCGTAGCGCACGAACGTGCCCTCGGGCGAGAGCGCCTGTGCGTCGACGAACTCACCCGTGGACTGCAGTTTCGCCGCGAAGTCGCTCATGTAGCGCATGTGCGCGTCGACCTCGTCGGGGCTCCAGCGGTCGATCGTTCCGTAGTCGACGACCGGCTCCGGCCCGCCCCGGTAGTGCTTCAGCAGCAGGTACTTCATGGTGCTCCTCCTTCGCCGTGGCGGCCCTCGTGGCCGCTCGCATGCCCCTGGGACGGAGCCGGCTCCTCATTCTCGACACGACGAGAGCACTTTTCCCGAATTTTCCGGCGCACTCGGACGGGCGTTCACAGACTCAGGACGGTCTCGCGGGTGACGCGGGAGAGCTTCTCGGGGTTGCGGACTCCGTAGAGGCCGCTGACCAGGCCGTCGTCGATGCGCACCGCCACCACGGTGTCGACCTCGTCGCCGCGCCACAGCACGAGTGCCGGGTGCCCGTTCACGCTCGCCGGGGCGAGCGTGCCGATCTCGGGAACATGCCAGGCGCCGGCCGCGAGGACCCTGCCCACCCTGTCCGAGCCCACGATCGGGTTCGGCACCGCCTGCGCGAGACCGCCACCGTCACCGATCAGCACGACGTCGGGGGCCAGGATGTCCAGCAGGCCCTGCAGGTCACCCGTGTCGACCGCGCGGCGGAACGCGTCCAGCGCCCGCCGCGCCTCGTTCGGAGACGCCGGGCCGCGCGGCCTGCGGGCGGCGACGTGGCCACGGGCCCGGTGGGCGATCTGCCGGACCGCCGCGGCGTTCTTGCCGACCGCCGCGGCGATCTCCTCGTACTCGACGGCGAACACGTCCCGCAACACGAACACGGCGCGTTCGGTCGGCGACAGGGTCTCCAGCACCAGCAGCATCGCCATCGACACACTCTCGGCCAGCTCGACGTCGTCGGCCACGTCGGCCGCGGTGGCCAGCGGCTCGGGCAGCCACGCGCCGACGTAGGTCTCCTTACGCCTCCCGAGCGAGCGCATCCGCGTGAGCGCCTGCCTCGTCGTGATGCGCACCAGGTACGCCCGCCGGTCACGCACCCGCGCCAGTTCGACGCCCGTCCACTTCAGCCACGTCTCCTGCAGCACGTCCTCGGCGTCGGTGGCCGAGCCGAGCATCTCGTAGGCGACGGTGAACAGCAGGTTCCGGTGTGCGACGAACACCTCGGTGGCCGCGTCGACGTCCGGCGCGGGCGGGTGCGGCGTGGCGGTCATGAGTCTCCCTTCTGCGGTGACACCCCTACGACGCCGCAGGCCGCCGCGGTGTGACACCCGCGGCCGTCACGGACCGGTGGCGACCGCGGGTGTCACAGGCCCCGCACCGCCGGCGTCTTCTGGTCGCCCCCCGGCGAACGTCCCCGCACGACACACGTCGTCCGGCGACATCGCCACCGCAGCAACGAGGAGGACCACCGCAATGGAAACCCGATTCGACATGTTCGGCAACGAACTGGCGCTCAAGTTCGCCAAACGGTTCGCGAACGCAGGCGCGGTCATCACAGACTCACCGCTGCCCACATCCATCCAGGAGCTCGTGTCACTGCGGGCCAGCCAGATCAACGGCTGCGGCTGGTGCGTCGACATGCACACCAAGGAGGCCGCCGCCCACGGGGAGAGCGCCGAGCGGCTCAACCTCGTCGCCGTGTGGCGGGAGACCACCGTCTTCACCGCCGCCGAGCGCGCCGCACTCGCCTTCGCCGAGGAGGGCACCCGGCTCGCCGACGCCCACCAGGGCGTGTCCGACGACACCTGGGCGGCGATCCGCGAGCACTACGACGACGACGAGACCGCGGCGCTCGTGGCGCTGGTGAGCCTGATCAACGCGGCCAACCGCATGGCCGTGATCGTCCATCAGAAGGGCGGTTCGTACCGGCCGGGCATGTTCGAGGCCGCCCTGTCGGGACAGTCGTGACAGGACGGCGGTGCGGGGGCGCTCGCGAGCGCCCCCGCACCGCCGCGGAATCTGGCTCTCGCCTCCGGGGAACGGTGCAGCGGTCAGACGACGCCTGCGCGGATCTCGTCGTAGATCCGGCGAGGATCGCCTGCCAGCGACGCCTTGACGTGCGCGCTCCAGTCATCGGCGAGAACCTCGACCGAGCCCGCCTCGACGCCGTCCAGGCCCGCACCGGCGACCACAGCCGGGTCACCCTTGGGGCCGTTGTAGGCAGCGCTGAAGTCGGTGTCGACGGCACCCAGGTGCAGGCCGGTGACCAGCGTGCCCTGGTTGTCGAGCTCGGTGCGCACCCCGTTCGTCAGCGCCCATTGTGCCGCCTTGGCGGCGTGATAGCCGTTCGTGCCGGGGTAAGCGTGCCAGGACTGCGCGGACAGCACGTTCAGCATTGCCCCGCCCCCACCCGCCGCCAGCACGGGGGCGAACGCCCGTACGACGGCCAGTGTTCCCCAGAAGTTCGTCTCCATCTCCGCACGAACGGCTGCGAGGTCCGAGGTGACGAGGTCGGTGAAGTTGCTGACACCGGCGTTGTTCACCAGCAGCGTCACGTCGTCCGCCGCGGCGGCCGCGGCGCGGACCGTCTCGTCGTCGGTCACGTCCAGCCGCAGCGGAACGGTGCCGGGCAGGTCGATCGTCTCCGGCCGCCGCGCCGTCGCGTACACGCGGGCCGCGCCGCGGTCGAGGAGCTGCCGGACGAAGTGGCGGCCCAGTCCGCGGTTCGCTCCGGTGACGAGTGCGACGGTGCCCTCGATGCGCAGGCCGGAAACCGGGGCGGCGAACCGGCGGGATTCGGTGTTCGGTGTCATGTCCCGTACGCTAGAATCTCACGTGGACGTGAGGTGCAAGTCGTGTGCCAGGATTCCGGGAGAAGGGAAGCCGTGCGCATCGGAGAGATCGCCCGGCGGTCGGGTGTCAGCGTCCGCGCGCTGCGGTACTACGAGGAGCAGGGACTGCTCGTCCCCGGCCGCAGCCCCGGAGGGCAGCGCGAATACAGCCAGGACGCCGTCCAAACGGTTCGGGCCATCCAACAGCTCTACGCCGCAGGCCTGTCCAGCCGCCGCGTTGCCGAGCTGCTCCCCTGCATGGACACCGGCACCACCACCGACCATCAGCGAGCGATGCTCAAGGCCGAACGCGACCGCATCCGCGCACAGATCAAGGAGCTCACCGCCACGCTCGCCCGTCTCGATGAACTCGTCGACGCCGCCGACCGCCGCGGATCGTGAACGCCGTCACCGGCGCTCACCGAGCGCGTCGGTCAGCTCGCCTCGACGCGGCCGTGGGTCAGAGCGGCCAGCGCGTCGGCGAGCTTCCGGTGCTGTCGCGTGACCAGCGGGCCGTACTGGATCGCCTTCGACTTGATACCGAGTTCCACCCGCGTGCCCGTGGGCTCGGGCGTGACCAGGACCGGGTAGAAGAAGCCCCACGTGGTGGCCGACATCCCCGATTCGAGTAGCACCATGCCGCGCCCGGGATCGGCGTCCGCCACGCTGAACCCGGGAGGACAGTGCTGCGTGACCCAGCCGTAGACGTGCTGCGGCGGCGCTCCCGTCCGCACGACGCACCGGCGTTTCGTCATGGGCACCGTGGTGAGTGATCCCTTCCGCCTCAGCGCGAACAGCACGAGGACGGTGACGCCGGCCGCCGCGCCCAACAGGGCCAACAGGAACGTGACGATGTCCATGGGCGCCGATTGTGCCTCGACGCCGGGCCCTCGAAGTGTCGGCACCGTCCAATCGGCGTGCCGACGTGACGAACCCCGCAGCATCGCTCCCGCGTGACTGCCCGCGTCAGGCGGGCACGCGTTCGGCCTTGCAGACGAACGCCGTCGGCCGCCGCCCGATACGGGTGAGCACGACGCTCGCCTCGCCCGATCCGGACGGCTTGAGCCTGCGGCGCAGCGTGTTCGGGTCGACGTCCAGCCCGCGCACGAGGATCTCGACCCTGCCGACGTCGTGGCGCCGCAGCATCGCCCGCAGTTCCTTCTCGCTGTAGCGGCCGAATTCCAGCACCCGGAACGCACGCACCCCGGGTGGCGGCTCGTCGCCGGTGAGGTAGGCGATGCGCTCGTCCAGTTGCCACAGACCGTGCCGCGCTCCGTAGTGCCGCACCAGCCCCGCCCGCACGACCGCGCCGTCGGGATCGACGAGCCACTCCCCCGGCTCACCGACGCCCGCGTCGTCCGGCTCGTCGTCGGTGATCGTCCACTGTGGCCCGCCGGTCCCGGCCTCGCCGGAGCGCAGGACCGTGGCGCGCCTGCGTGCCGTGGCGAGGCCGCCGGACCACAGACACGATTCCCGCACCTGCCCGTCGAGTGACACGAGCTCGACCTCGCGCGCCCACGGCGCGATCGAGGTGTCGAGGCCCGGCGCGCACTTCACGACCAGGTCGCGCCCGTCGTAGGCGGTGGCCAGCTCGTCGAGCGCGGGCACGAAGTCGCCCGGTTTCCACGTGCGGCGACCCGACGAGTCCCGCCGGGCGGGGTCGGCCACCACCACGGCGTCGCGGGTGACCGGCGCGAGCGCGTCCGCACGCACCACCGTGGGAGACACCCCGGCCACGGCGGCGTTGTGCCGCGCCATCGCCAGCCGCGCCGGATCGAGGTCCGAACCCACGCACCGGGCCGCAGTCCGGGCCAGCTCGACGAGGTCGGCCCCGATCGAGCACGTCACGTCGTGTACGTCGCGGCCCGCGAGCCGCTCCGCACGGTGGCGCGCCACCAGCGAGGCGCTCGCCTGTTGCAGCGCGTCCGAGGTCAACAGCCACGACGCCGGATCATCCAGTTTGGACGCCGCTTTCCGGCGCAGCAGGACGGTTTCCAGCACGGCGGCGTACCGTTCGCTTACGAGACGACGGGCACTGGTCACATCGGACAGCCAGCTCGCGTCGGTCAACGCCAGCCCGTCGCAGGCCGCGATCGCCTCCACACCCTCGGCCGAGGCCAGGAAGGCGACGTCGTCGGGTGAGAAGGCGTACGGCAACGGTTCCCGTGCTCCTACTGCGGCGAGCCGGTCACGGCTCGACGGGCTCCGGCGGCTTGGTACCCGTGAGCATCACGTTGTAGAACAGCTCGCGCGGCAGCACCTTGGACAGCAACTTCTTGTCCACAGCGGACAGTCGTAGCCACAGCTTGTAGGCGAACAGCCGCCACCGCAGCGTCAACTTCTCGTCCGGCACAGCGGCCTCGAACGTCCGGATCGGCCAGCCCGCCAGCGCCGCGCTGAACTCGTCCGTGACCGCCCGGACGTCGGCCGCACCCGCCGACGACGCCGTGCGCTCCAACTCGGACGGATCGAACGTGTGCAGGTCGACCACGGCCTCCAGCGCCGCGGCGCGCGAGGACTCATCCAGCTCGGCCTGCGGCCGCCGCCACCCACTCAGCGCGGGCAACTTCGTGACGGTCGTCGTCAGCCACCACGTCAGCTGACCCAGCCTGCGGGCGTAGAAGTCGCCGACCTTCGTCGGCTCACCCGCGAACAGGAACCGCCCGCCCGGCTTGAGCACGCGCAGCACCTCACGCAGCGACGCCTCGACGTCCGGGATGTGGTGCAGCACGGCGTGCCCGACCACCAGGTCGAAACTGTTGTCCTCGTACGGGATCCGCTCGGCGTCCGCCACCCGGCCGTCGACGTCGAGCCCCAACTGCTCGGCGTTGCGCAGCGCGACCTCGACCATGCCGGGCGAGAGGTCCGTCACCGAACCCTTCTTGATCACCCCGCCCTGCATCAGGTTCAGCAGGAAGAAACCCGTGCCGCTGCCCAGTTCCATCGCGGTGGGGTACGGCCGGTCGGCCTCCCCCGCCACGGCGGTGAACACGTCGGTGGCGTACTCGATGCAACGCTCGTCGTACGAGATCGACCACTTCTCGTCGTACGTGCCCGCTTCCCAGTCGTGGTAGAGCACGTTGGCGAGCTTCGGGTCGGCGTAGGCGGCCTGCACCTCGTCGGCGCTCGCGTGCGGATTCGGCGCGGGATCGAGGCGGCGTTCCTGCTCGGTGGGCTCGGTCGCGTCGGACACGGTCACTTCCCCTTGAACTGGGCCTTGCCGGGGCCGTTCTCGATGAACGACTCCATGCCGGTGGCCTGGTCCTCGGTGGCCCACAGCGCCGTGAACAGCTGCGTCTCGAGCTTCAGCGCGTTGCGCAGGTCCATGTCCTGCCCGCCGTCGATCGCGGCCTTGGCGGCCTTCAGCGCGACCGCCGGACCGTTCGCGAACTGCGAGGCCCACGTGTGCGCCGCGGTGTACACGTCGTCCGGGGCGACGACCTCGTCGACCAGGCCCATCGCGAGCGCCTCCTCGGCCTTCACGAACCGTCCCGTGTAGACGATGTCCTTGGCCTTGCTCGGGCCCACGAGCCGCGTCAGGCGCTGCGTCCCACCCGCGCCGGGGATGATGCCGAGCTGGATCTCCGGCTGGCCGACCTTCACGTTGTCCCCGACGATCCGGCGGTCGGCGGTCATCGCCAACTCGAGACCCCCGCCGAGCGCGTAGCCGGTCACGGCCGCGACCGTCGGCTTCGGCAACTCGGCGATCGTCGCCAGCGACGCCTGCAACTCGGCGCCGAACTCGTTGATCTCGACGTAGGACTTGGCCGCCATCTCCTTGATGTCGGCGCCACCCGCGAACGTCTTCTCCCCGCCGTAGAGGATCACGGCGCGGACGTCGTCGCGGCCCGCGGCCTCCTTCGCGGCCTCGGCGAGCTCACGCTGCACCTGGTTGTTCAGCGCGTTGACCGGGGGCCGGTCCAGCCTGATGGTGCCGACGCCTGCCTCGACCTCGAGTCGTACGAACTCGCCCACGCCTTCCTCCTTGAACGCTTGCTCGACGTGCCTGCGACCGGAAGCTACCGGTCGGTAATGAGCTTACCTGCGCCGTGCGAAGAAGCGATCACCCGAGCGCTCCAGCACGAGGTCCTGGCCGAACGTAGCCGACAGGTTCTCCGCCGTCAGCACGTCGTCGAGCAGACCACCGGCCACCGTGCGCCCCTCGGCCAGCAACAGTGCGTGGGTGAACCCGGGCGGAATCTCCTCGACATGGTGGGTGACCAGCGCCATCGCCGGCGCATCCGGGTCGAGCGCCAGCTCCGAGAGCCGCGCCACGAGGTCCTCGCGGCCGCCGAGGTCGAGCCCCGCGGCCGGCTCGTCGAGCAGCAGCAGCTCGGGGTCGGTCATCTGCGCGCGGGCGATGAGGGTCCGCTTGCGCTCACCCTCCGAGAGCGTGCCGTACTCCCGCGTGGCCAGGTGGGCGATACCCAGCGCGGCCAGCAACTCGTCGGCCCGCTCGGTGTCCAGCTCGTCGTAGCGCTCACGCCAGCGGCCCATGACCGCGTAGCCGGCGCTGACGACGACGTCACGCACCTTCTCGTCACCCGGAACCCGCGCGTTGACCGCCGCCGACGTGAACCCGATCCGCGTGCGCAGCTCGAACACGTCCGTGCGACCGATCTTCTCCCCCAGCACGTGCACGGTGCCGGTCGTCGGGTGCAGCTCCGCCGCCGCCAGCTTGAGCAGCGTGGTCTTGCCCGCACCGTTCGGGCCGAGAATCACCCAGCGTTCGTCCAGTTCCACCGACCAGTCGAGATCGGCGAGCAGCTTGTTGCCGCCCCGCCGGACCCCGACACCCGAAGCGTGGACCACCAGGTCCTCGAGGTTCTCCGGCTGCCCGGTGCTTGCGTCGTCCCGTGGAGTGTCGTGCGCCGCGTTCACGAGTGCCATTCTCACCGACCGGTCGCGCGCGCCCGCGTGTGGGCCCGCATCACGCCGACACGACTCCCGCCACCGTGCCCGCCCTGTGGGCTCACGCCACCCTGCCTTCATGTGGACTCCCGCCACCGCGCCCTCCCTGTGGACTCACGCCACCCTGTGCTCCATGTGGGCTCACGCCACGACGACCTTGCCGAGCTCGGCAGGGCTGGCCAACAGCCGGTGCCGCGGCAACACCCGCACCGTGTAGCCCAGTGCGCCCGCGTGCGGCAGCCGCAGCCGCGCCTCGAACACGCCACGTTCCACCGGCTCCATCGCCACCTGCACACCGTCGGCCAGCTCGTCCGTGTCGCCGACCCTGCCGACCACCGCCTGCACCTCGACGTCGGCCGGGTCCAGGCCCGCCAGGTCGACCTGCGCCCGCACCCGCACGTCCGCGCCCACGACGAGCGTCTCCGCCCCGTCGGCGGACAGCTCCGTGTCGGCGACACGCACCTTCGGCCACGCCTCGTCCAGCCGCGTGCGGTAGTCGTGGAACGCGCGGGAGCCCGCGTAGCCGCCGGCCGTGGCCTCGGCAACGGTCTCCGCCGCGGGCAGGTAGTACGACTCGACGTACTCGCGCACCATCCGCGAGGCCTGCACGTTCGGACCCAGCGTGCGCAACGTGTGCCACACGCGCGAAAGCCAGCCCTTCGGCACGCCCCGTTCGTCGCGGTCGTAGAACAGCGGCGCGATCTGCTGGCCGAGCAGGTCGTACAGAGCGGCCGCCTCGAGGTCGTCCCGTTGCAGCGGGTCGGCGACGCCGTCGGCCGTCGGGATCGCCCAGCCGTTGCTGCCGTCGTAGAACTCGTCCCACCAGCCGTCGCGGATGGACAGGTTCAGGCAGCCGTTGAGCGCCGCCTTCATCCCGGAGGTGCCGCACGCCTCGAGCGGGCGCGTCGGGTTGTTCAGCCACACGTCGCAGCCCCGGTACAGGTAGCGGGCCATCTGCATGCCGTAGTCCGGCAGGAACACGATGCGCCTGCGCACGTCGGGGTCGTCGTCGATGAACCGCACGATCTGCTGGATGAGCGCCTTGCCACCCTCGTCGGCCGGGTGCGACTTGCCCGCGACGACGATCTGGATCGGCCGGTGCTCGTCGAGCAACAGGGCCCGCAGCCGCTCCGGGTCCCGCAACATCAGCGTCAGCCGCTTGTACGTCGGCACCCGCCGGGCGAACCCCACGGTCAGCACGTCCGGGTCGAAGATCCGGTCCGTCCAGCCCAGTTCGAGCGCCGAGGCGCCGCGCTGCAGCCACGCCTCCCGCGCGCGCCTGCGCACCTCGCCGACCAGGTTGGACCGCAGTTCCCGGCGCAGCTCCCACAACTGTTCGTCGGTCACGTCGGCGGCGATGCGGGTGCCGTCCCCGTCTCCCTCGTGGCCCCACTCCTCGTCGTTGCCGCCGAGCAGCGCGGTCATCTCGCGCGCCACCCACGTCGGCCCGTGCACGCCGTTGGTGACCGAGCGGACCGGCACCTCGTCGACGTCGAAACCCGGCCACAACCCCGCGAACATCCGCCGCGACACCCGGCCGTGCAGTTCGGAGACGCCGTTGGCGCGCTGGGCCAGCCGCAACCCCATGTGCGCCATGTTGAACATGCCCGGGTTGTCCTCCGCGCCGAGTGCGAGGACCCGCCGCGGATCGACGTGCGGCAACAACGTGCCGTCACCGAAGTAGTGCTGCACCAGGTCCACGGGGAACCGGTCGATCCCCGCGGGCACGGGCGTGTGCGTCGTGAACACCGTGCCTGCGCGGACCGCCGACAGCGCCTCGTCGAACCCCAGCTCGCCGCCTTCGAGGATCTCGTTGGCACGTTCCAGTCCGAGGAAACCCGCGTGGCCCTCGTTGGTGTGGAACACCTCCGGCTGCGGATGCCCCGTGAGTTCGCAGTACCGCCGCACCGCGCGCATGCCCCCGATCCCGGCGAGGATCTCCTGGCGGATGCGGTGGTCGGCGTCCCCGCCGTAGAGGCGGTCGGTGATGCGCCGCAGGTCGTCGTCGTTGCCGTCGACGTCGGTGTCGAGCAGCAGCAGCACCGCCCGCCCGACGCTCGCCTTCCACAGTTGAGCGCGCAGCTCGCGGCCGCCGGGCATCGCGACGCTCACCATGGCGGGCTGTCCCCACTCCTCGGTGACGAGTTCGAGGGGCAGGCCGTCGGGATCGATCACCGGGTAGTGCTCGACCTGCCAGCCGTCGAGCGACAGCGACTGCCGGAAGTACCCGGCGCGATACAGCGGGCCGACACCGATGATCGGCACCCCCAGGTCGGAGGCGGCCTTGAGGTGGTCGCCCGCGAGCACACCCAGCCCGCCCGAGTAGTTCGGCAGCGCCTCGTGCACGCCGAACTCCATCGAGAAGTAGGCGACCGCCGACGGCACTCGCTCGTGGTCGTCGGCCAGTCGTTGGTACCAGCGCGGCTCGGTCAGGTACCGGTGCAGACCGTCCACGGCCGCGCGGGTGCGTTCCAGGAACGCCTCGTCGTGGGCCAGTTGCTCGAGCCGGTCGGCGGGCATCTCGGTGAGCATGCGCAACGGGTCGCGGATCCGCCGGAACAGCGCGTCGTCCATCGACGCGAACAGGTCGCGCGTCGGCGGGTGCCACGTCCAGCGCAGGTTCGTGGCCAGCGCGGTGAGCCCGGCCAGCCGGTCCGGGATGCGCGCGTGCACGGTGAAGCGGCGGACTGCTCTCATGCTGCGATTCAACCTACTGGATCACTCACGCGCCGCACGGGGGCCGTGATCATCGACATTCCGAGTACCCGATGTCCGGATCGCCGCGTGTCCCGCGCCGGCACTCAGTAAGGTGCACCCCCATGAGGACAGGGGGGCGCCCGGGGCGCGTCAACGCAGCACGGATCATCGCCGGACTGGCCGTCGTGGCCCTGACCGCGACCGGCTGCGCCGGCGAACAGGTCACCGGCGAACTGCAGACGGTGGGGGACGTCGCCGGACTGCCGGTGACGCACTTTGAAAGCGGACTCAAGGACGACGCGCCGAAGCCGGACGTCCAGGCCGAAGGCGCGACCGACGCCGTCGAGGACCGGCTGGCGCTGGCGTCGATCGCCGACGTGACCGACTACTGGGACGAGCAGATGCCGGAGCACTTCGGCGAGAAGTTCGAACACGTCGACAAGCTCATGTCCTACGACCCCGAGGGTCCGGCGCAGGAGGTCTGCGGCACCAGCACCCGGGACATGGCGCTCAACGCCTTCTACTGCCCGCCGGAGGACCTGGTCGCCTGGGACCGCGGCGTCCTGCTTCCGCTGCTGCGCGAGAAGTTCGGCGACATGGCCGTCGCGGCCGTGCTGGCACACGAGTTCGGGCACGCGGTCCAGACCCGGCTCGGCGAGAAGGCCGGCATCGACGAGGGAACCTCGACGATGGTCAAGGAACAACAGGCCGACTGCTTCACCGGCTCGTACATGCGGTGGATCGCCGAGGACACGAGCAAGTACTTCGAACTGTCGACGTCCGACGGCGTGAACGAGGTGCTCGGTGCCCTGTTCCTGATCCGCGACGCTCCCGGCTCGCACGCCAACGAACAGGGAGCCCACGGCTCCGGGTTCGACCGCACCTACGCCGTGCAACTCGGCTTCGAGGAGGGCGCGACACGCTGCGCGGAGATCGACAAGGCCGAGGTCGACCAACGCATCACCGAGGTGCCGTTCAAGAACGCCACCGACCAGGCGCAGCAGGGCCAGGCACCGATCACGGGCGGCACGATGGTCCACGTGCAACGCAGCCTCGACCAGGCGTTCTCCGCCACCGGTGTCGATCCGCCGCAGATCGTGGAGGGCGACGGCACCTGTCAGCAGGGCCGCTCCACCCCGCCGGTGTCGTACTGCGAGCAGAAGAACGAGGTCGTCATCGACCTGGCCACGCTCGAGAAGATCGGCCAGCCCGCCGACCAGGTGGGTGAGCTGACCGGGAAGAAGTCGCCCGACGCGGGCCTCGGTGACTTCGCGGTCTTCTCCGAGGTGGCGTCCCGGTACGTGCAGGGGATCCAGAAGGGCGTCGGGGCGCCCACCGAGGGCGGTCAGGCGGGGCTGCGCACGGCCTGCCTCGTCGGCGCGTGGGCCAAGTTCGCCAACAACCCTGACAGCGGCTCGACGCTGTACCTGTCCCCCGGCGACCTCGACGAGGCGATCGCCGAGCTGTTGCAGCCGCGCAGCCTGCTGGCCGCCGACATCAACGGACACCGGGTCGCCAACGGGTTCGCCCGCATCGAGGCCCTGCGCAACGGCTACCTGGAGGGCTCCTCGGTCTGCACCGAGACCTACAAGTAGCGGCGTCCTACGGGAGGCGCAGGCCCGACGCTGCGGCGGATGTCCGCTCGACGCTCGGCCACGGCGTCATTCGGGTGGCAACAGCGGGCCTGCGTCCCAGCGTTCGAAGACGAGATTCGTGTGGACCAGCGCGACCTCGGGACGGTCGGTGAACTCGTCGAGGACCAACCGCTGGAGGTCGTGCGGGTTCTCGGCGGCCACGTGCACGAGGAAGTCGTCGGGCCCGCTCACGTGGTAGAGCTCGAGCGTCTCCGGCAACGCGAGTACGTGCTGAACGAACGGGTCGACCAACGGACGCCGGTGCGGCTGGACACGGATGTACAGAAGTGCCTGCAGCGGCCGTCCGATCTTCTCGGCGTCGACGCGCACGCTGTAGCCGACGATCACGCCCGCCTCGCGCAGCCGGTTGACCCGGTCGAGGCAGGTCGACGGCGCGATGCCCACCGCGCGCGCGAGGTCCTTGTTCGGGATCCGGGAATCGTTCTGCAACGCCGCGAGTATGCGGACGTCGACCGAATCCAGTTCGGCATTTCTGCTCATTCGTAGAACCATAGCCGGCATCCATGGTTCCCGGCCGACTCCTGCCCGATGCTGCGGGGCGCATCCGTCCCCATCGACGCGGGAGCGTCCCATGCCGCAGGAACTGTCCGTGTTCGTCGCGACCACTCTGCTGATGCTCGTCGTACCCGGGCCCGACTTCGTCCTCGTGACACGCAACACCGCCGCCGGTGGCCGTCGCCGCGGGCACGCGACCACGCTCGGCATCTGCGGGGGCCTGGCGCTGCTGACACTCGTCGCCGCGGCCGGGGTGACCGCGGCGGCCACGCAACCGGACGTACTCACGGCACTTCGGGTCTGCGGCGGCGGATACCTGGTGCTGCTCGGGATGTCCTTCGCTCTGTCCGCGCGTTCCGGGCGCACCGAGGACTCCGCCGCCGGCACCCGGTCGCGCATCGACTCACCGGTGCTGCAGGGGTTCACCTGCAACGTGCTCAACCCGAAGGCGCTGATCTTCTATCTGACGTTCCTGCCGCAGTTCGTGCGCGCGGAGGGCTCGGTCCCGCTGCAGACACTGGCGCTCGGCGGTCTCGTGATCGGGTGCGCAGCGCTGTGGTGGACGATCTACGTCGCGACGCTCGGTTCCCTCGGCAGGGTGCTGGCCCGGCCCCGGGTGCGCCTGGGGCTCGACGTCGGCGCGGGTGTGGCCCTCTGTGCGCTGGGCGCGACGACTGTCGCGGGTGCACTGGGCTGAGCACGTCCGCGTTCCGGCCGGAACGCGGACGTCGGGCCGGGGCGACCGTAAGCCGCCCCGGCCCGACGCGCGGTGTGTTCGGGGCCCGGTGTGTTCGGGGCTCGGTTCAGAACAGGGCGCTGGCGAGGTCGCGGCGCGCCTTGGCGACGCGTTCGTCGGCCGGGTCGAACAGCTCGAACAGTCCGACCAAGTGCTCCCGGACACGGTCTCGGTCCGGCCCCGCGGTGCGGCGGATGGCGTCGATGAGCCGGGCGAACGCCGCCTCGACCTGCTGCTGCGCGACCTCCTGGTCGGCCGCGGCGAGCTGGGCGTCGAGATCGGAGGGGTCGGCGTCGGCCTTGGCGATCGCCGACGAGTCGGACTCCGCCGTCCTGGCGGCGAACCGCACCTGGTTCAGCGCGGCCTTCGCCTGCTCGTTGGCGGGCTCGGCGTCGAGGATCCGCTGATAGGCCGCCTCCGCGGCGGTGAGGTCGCCGCGCGCGAACGCGTCCTCGGCCTCGGTGAATCGCTCGTCCTCCGGCTCTTCCACCGGCTCGGCGGCGGCGCCTTCCTCCGCGGCGCGGATGCCGGGCAGCTTGTCGCGCAGCGCATCGAGCAGCTTGTTCAGCCACTGCTTGATCTCGGGCTCCGGCAGCGCGCCGGAGAAGGCGTCGACGGGCTGTCCGCCCGCGATCGCCACGATCGTCGGGATCGACTGCACACCGAACAACTGCGAGATGCGCGGGTTGGCGTCGACGTCGACCTTCGCCAGCACCCACGCGCCGTTCGCCTCACCGGCGAGCTTCTCGAGCACCGGGCTGAGCTGCTTGCACGGCCCGCACCAGTCGGCCCACAGGTCGACGACGACGAGCGTGTTCATCGACCGCTCGACGATCTCGGCCTGGAACGACGACTCGGTCACGTCGATCACGGCACCGCCGGTGGCTCCGGAACCACCACCGGCGCCCGCGGCCTGCGGCGTGGCCTCCCCACTCGACGCGGACGGACCGGCCTGCTGCTTCGAGGCCTCGGCGCGCTGCTTCAAACCGGACAGATCGACCGCTCCGGAGAGGGCCGCCGGTACCCCTGGAGTGTTGCGTGGCTGTGTCACGGTTCCATCCTGGCACGGACTACTGGGAGCTGGGTCACTGGTGGAATCCTAGCGAATCCGCAGCTCGGCGCCCCTCCCACGGGCGGCGCGGACCGATCCCTCACCAGGGTTCTCCAACGTCATCCCCGGCTCCCCTCCGCGGGCGGTACGGACGCGGGCGTTCACGCGTCGCGCAGGTGCGCCTCGACGCGGTCGAGCTTGGCGTCGAGCTGGCCGGTGTAGCCGGGCCGGATGTCGGCCTTGATCACCAGGCCGACCCTCGCGGCGCCCTCACCCGCGGCGTCGGTCGCGCGCTTGACCACGTCCATCACCTCGTCCCACTCGCCTTCGATCTCGGTGAACATGGACCCGGTGCGGTGCGGCAGGCCGGACTCGCGCACGACCCGCACGGCGCGGGCGACGGCCTCGCTCACCCCTCCGTCGGAGTCGGCGGCGGCCGGGCTGACGCTGAACGCGACGATCATTGGGACTCCCTGAGCTCTGGTACCGGTTCTCTCGTGCCGGTTCTCTCGCGCCGGTGGTCTCGTGCCTCCCCGACCGGCTCGTGGCCCCAGTGTTCTACCCCGATCCCGCCCCGGCCGGCAGCACCGGCCACGACACGTCGGGGCGACCGGCGCCGGCGGCTCGGGGCGAGTGCCCGGCGACCGGGTCCGCGCTGCTAACTTCGGGCGCCATGAACCGTCCGTTGCCGTTCGACCCGATCGCCCGCGCGGCGCAACTGTGGGAGGACCGCATCGGGCCTTCCGACACCATGGCGGCCGTCACCGGCGTCATGCGGGTGCAGCAGATCGTCCAGTCGGCGGTCGACGGCGCGCTGAAACCGCACGGGCTGACGTTCGCCCGCTACGAGGCGCTGGTCCTGCTGACCTTCTCCCGCCAGGGCTCGCTGCCGATGCGGGTCATGGGGGAACGGCTGCAGCTGCATCCGACGAGCGTCACCAACATCGTCGACCGGCTGGAGTCCGGCGGGCTGGTCGCGCGGACGCCGCATCCGACCGACCGGCGCACGACGCTCGTCGAGATCACCGACGACGGGCGCGCCCGCTACGAAGTGGCGACGAAGGCCGTCACGGACATCGACTTCGGGCTCAGCGGGCTGACCGGACGGCAGACTCAGCAGCTCACCGACCTGTTGACCAAGGTACGCAAAGCGGCGGGCGACTTCACCGAGTGAGCCGCCCGCCTGCTTCGTTGCGGGAGTGAGCGGTGTTCAGGCGCCGACCGGCTCGCGGAACAGCGCCGTGCCGCCCTGCCGGGAGCGCTGCGGGCCGTCGAGCTTGCCGCGGCGCAGCGCCCACGTCTCGAACCACCAGGTGAACAGCGGCGGGATGCTCGCGAGGAGTGCGGTGACGGTCGTACCGGCCGTCCAGCCCAGCGGCTTCGCGACGCCCAGCGTCACGGCCAGGTACACCACGAACATGGCGCCGTGCACGGCACCGAGGACGGGAACGCCGCCCTCACCGAGCTCGACGACGTACTTCAGGAACATGCCGATCAGCAGGCCGGCCCACGACAGCGCCTCGGCCACGGCGACCACGCGGAACAAGACGGCGGCCTTGTTCGACAACGGTTTCTCCTCCGCTCGGATGGGGCCACCTCGGACGGCGGCCACGTCACTTGCTGTATACGCCAACGCCGCCCGCGACGCGCAACCTGCCCGTACGTTCCGTGACGGCACTCACGAACGCAGGTTGACCTGGTGAGACCGTGACCACACGTAACCGCGCGGTGCGCCGTGTCACCGCTTCGGGCGGCGCGGCGGGAGTCGCCGCGCCGCCCGGCCGGACTGCTGCCTCGCAACCGGGCACGGCCGCACCCGGCGATCGGCCCGCACCGCCGCCCACTCGGCACCATTGATGGGTCCCGGTGACTGTGTGACGATGCGATCATGGCTCAGCGTCAGACACCGCCGTTCCGCGCAGACCACGTCGGCAGCCTGTTGCGCCCCGCGCAGCTCCACCGGGCGCGGGAGCAGGCGGCACAGGGCGCCATCACCGCCGAACAGCTCCGGTCCGTCGAGGACGAGGCGATCCGCGGCGTCGTCGCGATGCAGCGCCGGGCCGGACTGCAGTCGGCCACCGACGGCGAGTTCCGCCGCTCGTCGTGGCACATGGACTTCATCTACCAGCTCGACGGCGTCTCGAAGAGCGACGAGAAACTGCAGGTGAGTTTCCGCAACGCCGACGGCGAACTCGAGTTCAGCTCGTCCGCCCTCAAGGTCGACGGCAGGGTCGGCCTCGGCCAGGCGATCTTCGCCGACCACTTCGACTTCCTCAAGTCCACTGTGGACTCCGACGTGACGCCGAAGCTCACGATCCCGTCGCCGAGCATGGTCTACTACCGGGGCGGCAGGGCGGCCGTCGACGGATCCGTCTACCCGGATCTCGACGACTTCTTCGCCGACCTCGGCTCCGCCTACGCCGAGCAGGTCGCCGCGATGGGCCGACACGGCTGCCGGTACCTGCAGCTCGACGACACGAGCCTGGCCTACCTCAACGACCCGAACCAGCGCCAACTCGTCGCCGACATGGGCTTCGACCCCGAAACGCTGCACCTGCGCAACATCCGGACGATGAACGCGGCGATCGCCGCCAAGCCCGACGACATGGCGATCACCACCCACCTGTGCCGCGGCAACTATCGCTCGTCCTGGGCCGCGGAGGGCGGCTACGACTTCGTCGCCGAGGCACTGTTCAACGAACTCGACGTGAACGGCTACTTCCTCGAGTTCGACGACGAGCGCTCGGGCGGCTTCGCACCGCTGCGGTTCGTGCCGAAGGGCAAGTACGTCGTGCTCGGCCTGGTCACGACGAAACGCGGCGAGCTGGAGACGGTCGACGGGCTGCAGCGGCGCATCGAGCAGGCGTCGCAGTACATCGACGTCGACCAGCTCTGCCTGTCCCCCCAGTGCGGCTTCTCCTCCACCGAGGAGGGCAACGACATCACCGAGGACGAGCAGCTCCGCAAACTCGAGCTGATCGTCGAGACGGCCGAACAGGTCTGGGGCTGACACCTGCACCCGCGGCGTAGCGTCGGGACCTACGTGGTCGACGAGCCCCGTCACGCCCGCGACCCGTGCGGCCTGGCGCGCCGACGGAATGCCGCGCCAGACGATCACGACGACGGCCGCCCCGAGCACGCCGGCACGACCCGGAATCACCGATCTCAATCATTGAGGTTTTCTCGGTAAGTTGATCTTTGCTGGCTGTCGTCGACCGGCTGGGGTCAAGCCTGGCTGTGGATAGGCGTAGAGCCCCTGGTAGG
>NZ_JAMTCN010000034.1 GCF_024171865.1 Prauserella aidingensis
GCGTGACCAGTCGATCTCCCCGGCGGCGTTCAACTCGGCGAGTAGCTCCTGATGCAACCGGTCGAAGACCCCGAGCTCCTGCCAGTCCCGAAGCCGTCGCCAGCACGTCATCCCGGAACCGAACCCCAGCTCCTGAGGCAGGTCCTCCCACCCGATCCCGGTGAACAACACGAACAGGATCCCCTGCAACACCTGCCGATCCGGCAACGGCTTCGGCCCCGTCCGACTCGCCGGACGCACCGGCAACAACGGCCCTATCCGGGCCCACAACTCGTCCGACACGACCCACGGCGCAGCCACACCAAGATCATCTCAAACCAAGATCATCAACCTGTTAGGGGCTCTCAGCCCCGACCACGCCGTGTGGGCCGCCTCCGCCACGTCGGCGTCCACGACGCACCGCAGGACGATGAGCCGCGAACGTTCGTTCGCCCGCGGTAGGTCAGCACCCACATCGAGACACAACCTCTTCACCGCGTCCTCCACGGCCTGCCGTGCCACGAACGCCGCCGCGCGCGTCACCTGCGACGGCGGGATCCCCCGCGCGCCGTCCAGGATCGCCCCCGCCTCCGCGAGCAACCGCCCCGCAACGCCGCCACCGTCTCCCACGGCCGTCACCGCGTGCTCCGCAGGTCCCTGACGAAGTTCTCCACCGACCTGACCGCATCGAGCGGGTCCCTGTCCAGCTGCCCGTGGGCCCCACCGGTCACCAGGCCGAACGCCTCGCTGCGTCCCGGCCCTCGCCGTTTCCAGCCACTGACGTCGGCCTCCGGATCGCCCTCGAGTGCCAACGCGATGCGATTCTTCGTGCGCTGCGCGGCTCGCCAGGCCTCCTCCACATCGGATCTCGCATCTCCGCGGGTCAACCTGCGCGTCAGATACACCTCGTGACACGCCGCCTCCACCGCCTGCCGGCACAACCCCGGCAACACGCGGCGGCGCACCTCGTCCGGAACCTGCTCGTCCTTGCAGATCGCGAACGCGTCGTCGAGCAACCGGCGCGTAGGGTCCTCGCAATCCGCGACCGTCACCACCGACTCGCTGTCCCGATTCACCTCCACGATCCGCGCATCGACCCCGAGCTGCCGGACCGCCTGCGGCAGCCGATCGTCGTGCGAGAACACGACCACCTGGCGGTCCCGCGCGAACCCGGCCAGCACCTTGACGAAACTGTCCACCTTCGCCGGATCCATCGCCTGGATCGGATCGTCCAGCACCACGAACCGGAACGGACTCCCCGGCGCGGTCGCCCGCGGCAGGAACAACGCCAACGCCAGACCGTGCAGCTCGCCCTGGCTCATCACACCCAGCGCCTCGGCGTCCGCACCGTCCACATCGGCGTACAGCTCCAGCTTGCGCGACGTGTTGCGTCCCTTGAACCGGATACCACCGAGGTCGACGTTGCTCTCCTGCTTCAGCGCAGCCCAGATCTCCCGGGCACGCTCCTCGAGAGCGGCGAGCCGGTTGGCCCGCAACTGTTCCCGAACCCGCTTCATGGCGTCCCGTGCGGCCTTGGCACGGTCCAGCTGCGGCTGCCGCGCGGCAGCCTCCCTGGCGAGCTTCACCCACTCGCCCAGGTCGAGCGCGTGCGCCGTCCAGACGTCCTCGTGCTCGGCCAGCAACTCCCCGGCCTCGGTCCTGAGGTTCGCCACCGCCTCGGCCAGCTCCGCGTGAACACGCTCCACATGGGACGCTCGTTCGCCGTCGCCCTCCGGCAGCTCCTGCCAGTGACGCACCACCTCGACGGCCTCCGCCCGCGTACTCAGCGGGAACGCCTCCGGGGCGGCCGGGGTGCGAACAGCGTCCACGACCTCACCGAGTCGTCGCCGAGCCCGATCGAGCCTGTCGCCCGCGGCACGCCGCTGCGCCGACTCGGCGTGCTCCTCCTCGAGCGCGTTTTCGACCCGCTGTCGCCAGGCCTCGTCCAACGTTCCCTCGCCGCACACCGGGCACTCGATGTCGCCTTCGTGCACGTGGAAGTCGAGTGCACTGCGCAGGAGCGCGGTGCGGCGATCCGCGAGCGCCGCCGCATTGTCGGCGAGCTGCGTCCACGCCCCGGCGGCGTCACGCAGTTCCCGTGCCGCCTCGGCGACGACGTCGGCGGCCGGGACCGTCACCTCGGCCAGGGCGCGCAGCTCGTCGATCCCACGCTGGGGAGCGGCGCCCGTCGCGATGCGTTCCACCTCGTCGACGTCCGGCCGGTGCTTGCGCAACTGCGCCAACGCCGCGCGGGCGCGCTCGTCGTCGACGTCGGCCAGCTGTTTCTTCAGCTCTTTCGTACGGGCTTTGCGGGCTTCTTCGGCTTCTCCCAGCTGTTTTACGGCGTCGGTCAGCAACTGTTCAGTGTCAGCGGCCTGTTCGAGCCCGAGGACCTCGTTGACCTTGTCGTGCAGCTTGCTCGGCTCCGACTCCAGCAGACCGCCGAGCTCGTCGTAGGACAGGATCGGCTGGTACCGCTCGATGTCGCGATCCCACCCGAGCGAACCGAGTCCCTCCTCGCGGCGCCCACCCGCCCGCTGGAACCACTGCTCGCGGTCGGCGAGGTCGCCGGTTCCCTCGGCCCAGCTGACGCCGACGGCGGCCTTGCCCTGCCCTTCCACGGCCAGCCCGACACGCACCTCACACGGCTCGGCCCGGTGCAGATTGCGCCAATGCTGCTGCCACACCGCGGCCTTCCTGCCGTTCTGCTTGTTCCAGCGGTACGTGTGCCCCGTCAGTGCAACCTCGATCGCCTCGGAGAAACTCGACTTGCCGGAACCGTTGCGGCCCGCCACGATCGTCAACCCCGGCGCCGGATGCAGCGGAAGCTTCGCCTGCGGTCCGATCCCGCGGAACCCGCTCACCGTCACCGATTCGAGGAACGCACCGGACGGCTCGCGACTCTCGTCGGTGTCGGTTTCCGCCGGTGCCTCTGTCTCCGTCGTCGGCGCCGGTGCCGGATTGTCGAGCATGTCGGCGAGCGCGTCGGCGCCTTCGAGCGCTGCCAGCACGACATACTGGGCATCCGTCTCGGACGCATCGTCGGCCTCGAGCAGCTCGGTGATCTCGTCCGTCAACAACGTCCGGGTGGAACCACCGTTGTCATTCATCGGAACCTGCCTCCCTTGTCGCTGTGGCCTTCGTCGGGGAGGCAGGCCGCTGTTACGGGGTGTGCCGAGGCGATACGCGAGCGTTACCGGTCGCCCTCACCAGACGGAGCCCGGGTGCGCGGGACTGTCGTTCCCACGCACCCGGGCTCCTCGAACAGGGCGGATGCCCGCCGGGAACGGAAAGTCGGGCCGGTCAGGCGCCGTGCTCTCCCCTGCGGCGGGACAGCCACACCGTGCCGCCGCCGACAGCGAGCAGCGCCACGCCGGCAGGCACAAGCCACGTCAGCGTGCCGCTGACCCCGGTGTCGGCCAGGTCGTCGTTCGCGGAGACCGCGTCGACCGTCACCGGCGCCGACGAGGTGGGGCCGGGCGTGGTCACGGGAGCCACTCCGTCGTCGGTCTCGGACGGCTGACCACCCTTGCCGTTGTCGCCTCCCTCGTCACGCTTGTCGTCGCCGTCGTCGCCGTCGTCGCCCGGCTTCTCCGGATTCCCGGGCTCGTCGCCCGGGTTCTCGCCACCGGGCTGCTCACCGGGCTCCTCACCGGGGTTCTCGGGATCGTCGCCGGGCTCCTCCGGGTTCGGCGGCGTGGTCGACTCGGGCTCGCACAGGTCGACGTCGACGGACTGCGCAGGTGCGAAGAAGTGCTGCTCGGGGCCACGGTCGATCCAGGCCCGCACCGTAATCACACCGTCGCCGTTGACGTCCGGCGTGTCGACGGGCACCTCGACGGTGACCGTCTCCTCGCTGCCCGCAGCGATGGGGGTCAGGTGGAAGACGTTGCCCCACGTCTCATTCTCGAGCGGACCCTCTTCGATGGTGTCGCCGGTGACGTCGTCGGCCGTGCCGCTCTCGGAGCCGATCTGGAAATCGCCGAAGAACTTGAAGTCGGTGGGGTTGCTGAAGGTCACGGTAGCGATGCCGCACTCCTCGCTGCCGATGGTGACCGAGGTTCCCTCGTCAGCCGCCGCGGGGGACACGCACAGGAATACACCCGCCACCGCAGCAGGAATGGTCAACAGTTTCCTCATCGTCTCTCTTTCTTGTTGCAACCGCACAGCCCGTGGGGTCGTGAACCTTCCGATTCTCGGGCGATGCGGGAACGTCGAATTCCACAGTGGACTGTTGGCGTCACAACGTCGGATGACGCGCCGGAACAGCGTGGACACGCAAGCCACACCCCGCTTCTCGTGCCCACACACCGAAGCCCTTCGGTGGCGCGACCGGCAGTGTTTCCCGCTTCGGTGGAATGTGATCGCGGCGTGACAAACGATCACGCTCGGTGCTTCACGACGGCCCACCGACAACACAGGCGGTCACGGGGCAGGAATGGTCCACGCCATATCGGAATCAGTGGAAAATGTTGACCATCGACTACGGGGGCCAGGCGATCTCGTCCGCAACGTCGATGTCCGGCGGGTCGTCGGCGCACTCCGGCGTATCGATACGAAGAGCCGCCCGTCGGTACGAAACCGGCGAGCGGCTCTGTCTACGCACCTCGTCCGCGCAGGGGCCTCAGCGCCGTGCACGAACGCAGAACAACGGCGGCCTGAGTACGGAACACGCGCTCCCGGGAGCGCGGTCGCGCGGCAGCACGTCGATGAGGGGCGGCGGTCGGGTGACGGGCGGGCGCAACACGGTCCCCGGGATCCGCAACACGGGCCCCTGGGAACGCAACACGGTCCCCGGAACCTGCAACACGAGCCCCCAGGGACGCAACACGCGCCCCTGGATCCGCAACACGGCAGCGTGCCGGCGCGGCCGGGGTCAGCCGGACTGGGAAGCGCCGGCGTTCGCCAACGGCAGGATCGGGTAGGCGACGCGGACGCCCGCGGCGTCGAGGCCGGCCTTCAGGTGGGCCCGCAGGTCGCGGCCGATCGACCACTGGTCGCCGGGCTGGGTCATGACCATGACCCGCACCGTGACGGCACCGTTGCCGATGCCGACCACACCGCTGATGTCCGGCCGCTCGATGATCTTCGGCGCGAACTCCGGGTTGTCGGCGAATTCGTCGATGCTGCGCTGGATGACGGCCTTCGCCTCGTCGAGGTTCACCGAGTAGTCCAGCGGCAGCTCCACGACCGCGTTGGCCCAGTCCTGGTTCATGTTGCAGACACGCATGATCTCGCCGTTGCGCACGTGCCACAACCCGCCGTTGAGGTCGCGGATCTTCGTCACCCGCAGCGTGACCGCCTCGACCGTGCCGACCGCGTCGCCCACGTCGACGACGTCACCCACGCCGTACTGGTCCTCGACCATCATGAAGATGCCGGACAGGAAGTCCTGCACCAGGCTCTGCGCACCGAAACCGATCGCAAGGCCGATCACACCGGCGCTCGCGATGATCGGGCCGATGTTGATTCCGAACTGGCCGAGGATCGTCACGAACGCGATGCCGAAGATCACGAACGAGGCAACGCTCTTGAGCACCGAAGCGATCGTGCCCGCCCGCTGGCGCTGCCGTTCGCCACGACTCTCGTTGTTCTGCTTGATGACCCGGCTCGCCGCCTTGGCCTTCGCCTTGTCGATCCGCTCGCGCGAGTTGACCATCCGCTTGGCCAGCTGGTCGATGACCCGGCCGACGATCGCACGCAGCACCAGCGCGAGCACCACGATGATCGCGATGTTGATCAGACCGGACACCATCTCCGTGGAGTTCTCATTGAACCAGTCCACGAACGCATTGGCCTGGACACGAGGCATGGGCGCGGGTCTCCCCTCTTCCGCTGGCAGCGGACACGTACTCGGCGTCACCGGGCAGGGTAGGCAGCCACCCGCACGCCGCCCGCACGCGGGGCGCCATCGACCTGACGAAGTGCTCCTTGACCAGCACGTCGAAGACGCCTCGCCGGCCCGTTGACGTCAGTGAGCGGCCGACTTCACCGGTACCTCACGGGCCCAGGCCACCAGCCTCAGCACCGCAGCCCGGTCGCGGGGTGCATGCTGTCCACGTCAGGGCTCCTGCCGCCCACGTCAGGGCGCAACCCGCGCGCCTCAGCACGCAGTCGGGCCGCCTCGACACCGCAGGCCACCGATCTCAGGGACGCAGGCCGTCGAACAGCATCCGCAGATAGGTGTCGGCGACGTCCTCGACGTCGTCGTCCGACGCGCCCCGGATCCAGCCGCTGACGCCGTTGAGCATGTCGAGCATGCCCAGTGCCACCAGCTTCGGATCGAGCTCGCGGAACTCGCCCGCACGCATGCCCGCGGCGAGCACGTCCCGCACCCGCCGGTGGTAGTACTGCCGGTACCGGTCGACCTCGGCCAGGTGCTCCTCCGTCAGCGACGTGCGCTCGTGCAACGCCACCAGATGCTCCACCCGCCGCCTGCGCAACTGCCGGATGTGCGCCCGCAGCAGGTCCGCCAGGCGTTCCGCCGGCGTTCCCGCCGCGTCGAGCAGCGGCAGATTCTCCTCCACCGGCTCACGCGTCACCGCCAGGCAGATCTCGTAGAGGATCTCCTCCTTCGACGAGAAGTGGTGGTACAGGCTCGCCCCGCGGATACCGACGGCCTCGGCGATGTCACGCATGCCGACGTTGCCGTACCCGCGCGTCGCGAACGTCCGCGCTGCCGCCGTGACGATCTCCGCACGCCGGCCACGACTCCGCCCCGTGCGCGGCGCCGTGCGGTTCGCCGGTTCGGCCCCGTCGGTCGGCTCGGCCACCCGTTCCACGTCTCCTCTCGCGCCACCGCCCGGTGACACCGTGTCCACCGGCTGCCCGTATGTCCGCGGTCGTGCCCGCGCGGGCGCGACCACTATCGCGCACCGCGCAGGCACCGCTCCGGCAACCCCGCCGATCCGGCGCCGCGCAGAGCTAGGCAGGCGTGTTCGCGACCTGCCCGCGCAGCTGCCGTTTCAGGATCTTGCCCTGCGGGTCGACGGGCAGCTCCGAGACGACGTGCACGGCCTTGGGCACCTTGTACGAGGCGAGCCGCTCCCGGCACACCGCGATGACGTCCTCGGCGGTGACCTCGTGCTCGCCGTCCGGGACGACGAACGCCGTGACCGCCTCCGACCAGTACGCGTCCGGCAGCCCGACGACCGCGGCCCTGAGCACGCCCGGATGGCCGTACACGACCCGCTCGACCTCCTGCGACGACACGTTCATCCCGCCGGTCTTGATCATGTCCTTGAGGCGGTCGTGGAAGAACAGGTTGCCGTCGGCGTCGATGCGCACCATGTCGCCGGTGTGGACCCAGCCGTCGCGGAACACCTCGGCGGTGCGCTCGGGATCGTCGAGGTAGCCGAGCATGGCCGACGGGGTACGGCACAGCAGCTCGCCCACCTCGGCGTCGTTGCCGTCGGCGTCGACGACGCGGATCTCCAGGTGCGTGACCGGCTTGCCGATCCACGCCGCGTCGCCGCCGGGGACGTCGTCGAGCGTGCGGAAGAACCCGACCGTGCCGAGCTGCGAGAGTTCCGACTGCCCCCAGTACGTGCCCCACAGCACGTCGGATGCCGCCGCGGCCCACGCCTCGACGACGTGGGGCGGAATCAGCCCGCCGTAGGTCATGCACCGGCGCACCTGGCCGACCGCGTCCGGCCCGAACGCCGGTTCCTGCGCCAACGCCGTGTAGAACGTCGGCGTCTGCGCGATGACGGTGATCCGCTCGCTTTCGATGATCCGCAGGGCCGCGGCCGGTTCGACCGTCGCGGGCAGCACCAGCGTCGCGCCCATCAGCGTCAGGCTCGTCATGGAGCCGAGCCCGGCGATCGTGTGGAACGGCATGACGAACAGCCACGTGTCCCGTGGGCCGGTGTCCAGTCCCCAGCCCCACGCCGGGGCCGTGGAGGCGAGGTAGTTGCGGTGCGGGATCAGCACGCCCTTGGGGCTGGCCTCCGTTCCGGAGGTGTAGACGATCAGCGCCACATCGTTCTCGTCGACGGCGACGTCCGGTTCGTCGGTCGGCTGTTCGGCCAGCAGCCGGTCCAGGTCGGCGCCGTAGGTCAGCCGCGCCGCGTCCGGGGGTCGCGCCGCGTCGACGACGGCCTGGAAGTCGGGATCGGTGAGCACCAGCGTCGCCCTGCTGTGGCTCAGCTGGTGCGCCACCTCCGGTTCGCGGTACAGCGGGTTGACCCCGGTGAACGCGGCGCCGATCTTGAGGGCGCCGTAGTAGGCCGCGACGACGTCGACGCTGTTGCGCGCCATCGACGCGACCCTGCTGCCGTGGCCGAGTCCGCGCGCGGTGAACAGGTGCGCGAACCGGTTGGCCCGCTCGTCGAGCGCGCCGTAGGTCGTCTCGGTGCGGGTGCCGTCTGCGCCGTAGGCGATGAACGCGACCTTGTCCGGCTGCGTCCTGGCGTGCCTGCGCAGCTGGTCACCGATGGTCGCGCGGCCCAGCGGGGTCCGGTGGTGCGGGGCGAGGTCGGGCACGGGTGCCTCCTGCGGGGATCGGGTCGCCTGCGGCCGGCTCAGACGGCGGCGTCGGCGAAGTACGGCCGGGTGAAGGTCTCTGCGGCGACGATGTCGGCCACCGGGCTGCGCGACAGCGTCGTCGGGAAGCCCTTCTCCGGGTAGCCGACGGTGACGTGCGCGGCCGTCAGGAAGTCGTCGGGGATCTCGAGCAGCTCGCGCACCTGCGGCTCGGCGTGGCACAGCAGCGTGGTGACGGCCGAGGCGACACCCTGGTCGCGCAGCGCGAGGCAGAAGTTCTGCACCGTCGGGTAGATCGACCCGCCACCGACGACCGACACGCGGTCCAGCTCCAGATCCGTCGGGTGCAGCCCGTCGATCTCGGCGCAGACCACGACGATCGCGGGAACGTCGGCGAGGTGCTCGGCGAAGTGGTCCGCGTCGCGCACGGCCTTCGGCATGGCGCCGATGTTGACGCTGCCGTCGCCGATGCCGCCGAGGTAGGCCTTCCACATCGGCAGGTACAGGTCCTGCAACGCCTGTTTGCGCGCCCGGTCGCGGACCACGATCCAGCGCACCGGCTGCCGGTTGCCGCCCTGCGGCCCGAACCGCGCCACCTCGAACGCCCGGTACAGCGTCTCGTCGGGCACCGGGTCCTGCCGGTAGTACCGGCACGTACCCACCGTGCGCATCGCGTCGGTCAGCTCCATTGCTCAACCCTTCACCCTCGGTATTACCTATCCATTGTTAGGTTATAAGCAGCGATACTCCTGTGACCGGAGGCACATGTCAAGACGCGATGCGAAATGATCAGCCAACTTGACGCAGCGTGTCGCGGCGTGTTGACACTGTTCCCACGGCTCATCGGAACCACCAGAACCTAACTGCCGTTAGACTTCTCGGTGAGTACCACTTTCTGATGAGTCCCACTGCGCGGCGGAAGCGGAGGACCGACTGCTGTGACCGAGACACCCCCGGAGACGAGTGACACGGATGCGGCCGACCTCGCCGCAGCCCTCGAGCACGCCAACCTGCCCGCCCTCGTGCCGGTGCTGTACCAACTCACCGGTGATCGCGCCTGGCTCCAGGACCCGTACCGACCGAGCCGCAGCCGCGGTATGGACAACAACGACTCCGGCGGCTTCCCGCCCGAGGTCGCGGCCCGGATCAAGGAGGCCGTGCTCGACGCCGTGCTGACGCACGAGACGGGCACCCCACCCGCCGTGCCCGCACCGGTCGGCGACGAGCTCCGCGAACTGCTGGAAGTCGCCAACGGCGAGGCCGTTCCCGCCGAGTACGCCGACATGGCCGCCGAGGACATGGGGTTCACACCGTCACCGACGCCCGTCGCCCCGGACGGCGGGATCGACGCCATCGTGATCGGCGCCGGCATCTCGGGCATGCTCGCCGCGATCAAACTCCGCGAGGCGGGCATCGACCACGTCGTGCTGGAGAAGAACGACGACGTCGGCGGTTGCTGGCTGGAGAACGTCTACCCGGGGGCGGGCGTCGACACCCCGAGTCACCTCTACTCGTACTCGTTCGCACCGCGCGCCTGGCGGACCCACTTCGGCAAGCGCGACGAGGTGGAGCAGTACCTGCGCGGCGTCGCCGACGAGCACGAGCTCCGCAAGGTGATCCGCTTCGGCACCGAGGTCGCCTCCGCCGACTACGACGCCGACACCGCCACCTGGACCGTCCACACCGAACACGGCGAGCGGCTGAGCGCACGGATCCTGATCAGCGCGACCGGCGCCCTGAACCGGCCCAAGATTCCCGCGATCTCCGGGCTCGACGACTTCCGGGGCCCGATCTTCCACACCGCAGCCTGGCCGGAAGGACTCGACCTGACCGGCAAACGCGTCGCCGTCGTCGGCAGTGGGGCCAGCGCCATGCAGGTCGTGCCCGCCATCGCCCCGACGGTGTCGCAGCTGACCGTCTTCCAGCGCTCACCCCAGTGGATCGCACCCAACGACGTCTACTTCAGCGAGATCGACGACGCCGTCGCCCTGCTGATGGAGCGGATCCCCTTCTACCGCGCCTGGTACCGCACCCGGCTCGCGTGGAACTTCAACGACCGCGTGCACCCCGCGCTGCAGATCGATCCCGAGTGGCCGCACCCCGAGCGGTCGGTCAACGTCATCAACGACAGCCACCGCCGCGCCTTCACCCGGTACCTGGAGTCGCAATTGGACGGCAGACCGGACCTGATCGCGAAGACACTGCCGGACTATCCACCGTTCGGCAAACGCATGCTGCTCGACAACGGCTGGTTCGCGGCGCTGCGGCGCGACAACGTCGAGCTCGTCACCGAAGGCGTCGAGGAGATCACGCCGACCGGCGTCCGCGGCAGCGGCGGCACCGAGACCGACGTCGACGTCGTCATCCTGGCCACCGGCTTCCACACCCACCGCTTCCTGTATCCGATGCGGGTGACGGGCCGCTCCGGCACGACGCTGGCCGACGCCTGGGGCCCCGAGAACGCGCACGCCTACCTCGGCATCACCGTCCCCGACTTCCCGAACCTGTTCATCACCTGCGGACCGGGGACCGCGCTGGGGCACGGCGGCAGTTTCATCACCGTGGCCGAATGCCAGGTCCGCTACATCGTCGACACCCTGGTGACCATGGCCCGCCACGGCCTGCGCGCCGTGGAGGTCCGCCCCGAGGTCGAGGCCGACTACACCCGGCGGCACGACGAGGCCCACGAGAAGATGCTGTGGACCCATCCCGGCATGACCAACTGGTACCGCAACGCCGACGGCCGCGTCGTGTCGACCATGCCGTGGCGGATCGTCGACTACTGGGCCATGACCCGCCACGCAGACCTCGCCGACTACCACACCGAACCGGCGCTGCCCGCCGACGAGGTGTGACGGCGAGGGGTGCCCCGGGCGAGCGGTGACACCTCCGCACGCCTCGCCGGGGGCGTTCCGGTCGACCCCGTGACCAGCAGGTTCAGGACCGGCGGAGCAGGCCTGTCCGTTTCGGTTTCGCCGACCTGTCCCGTGACGTCCGGACGGTGCCGCTGCGGACGTCGTCCAGCAGCGACGCGACGGTCTCCTGCGCACACGTCTTGTTGGCACCGATCCCGCCGGACGGGCCGCGCTTGATCCACCCCACGACGTACGTGCCGTCGCGGCCCTCGACCCGGCCTGCCGTATTGGGGATCGTTCCCGTCGTCTCGTCGAACGGCAGGCCCCGCACCCCGATCCCGCGGTACCCGACGGCGCGCACCACCAACGCGGCTTCGATGTCCACATCGGACTCCGGTCCGCCGGTCCGCAGCCCGGACACCCGATCCTCGCCGCGGATCTCACGCGGCGAGGAGTGGAACCTCAGCACGATCCGTCGCCGACCCCCCTCGGCCGGCGACGACCAGTCGATGCGTTCCTGCGCGACTCCCTGCAGCAGGTACGCCTTCTCCCCCGGCTCGGCGGCGTCGATCGCCTTCGCCACCCGGTCGTCGTGGATGTCCACGACGACGTCGAAGTCCGGATGCCGCGTCAGGGCCAGCAGTTCCGGCTCGGTGTACGCGGCGTGTTCCGGTCCCCGCCGGGCGAGCAGCACGACCTCCCGCACCGAACTGGACCGCAGCCGCGCCAGTGCGTCCCGGGAGATGGAGGTGCCCTCCAACCCGTCCGGCTCGCTGGACAGGATGCGGGCGACGTCGAGTGCCACGTTGCCGTTGCCGATCAGCACGGCACGCTCCGACGACAGGTCGACCTCGGCGCTCGCGTCGGGGTGGCCGGCGTCGGGGTGGCCGTTGTACCAGGACACGACGTCGGTCGCCGCGACACTGCCCGGCAGCTGCTCCCCTTCGATGCCCAGCGACCGCGCCGACGACGCGCCCACGGCGTAGATCACCGCGTCGTGCCGGGCGGCCAGGTCGTCGACCGTGACGTCCCTGCCGACCTCGACGCCGAGCCGCAGTGTCAGCCGAGGGTGCTCGCGGTAGCGCGCGAACGTCTCGTCGATCCGTTTCGTCGACGGATGGTCCGGCGCCACACCGAAGCGGATCAGCCCGCCCGCGACGTCGAGCCGGTCGATCAGCGTGACCCGCGCACTGGTGTGCAGCAACAGGTCCTCGACGGCGTACATTCCCGCCGGACCACTGCCGACGACGGCGACGTCCGGCGCGGGAAAGTCGCTCGAGATCGTCCGGTCGAACGTGGGCGCACCCCAGTTGTGGAACACCGGCGAGGAGCCGAGCACGTCCGCCGACACCGGCTTGCCGTCGTAGAACCGGGCGTTCACGTCGGCGTACGGCTTGAGGGACTCGCTCAGCATGTCGACCGGGAAGATGGCGTCCACCGGGCACGCATCGGCGCACGCGCCGCAGTCGATGCAGCTGCGCGGGTCGATGTAGAGCATGTCGGTGGTGCCGAAGTCCGGCTCGTCCGGCGTCGGGTGGATGCAGTTGACCGGGCACACGGCGACGCACGAGGCGTCGTTGCAGCAGGTCTGCGTGATCGCGTAGGCCATGTGATGTCCGAGCCGGAATCAGAGGAGGTTGGCGCGCTTGTAGATGCGCTTCGACGCCTTCGTCAGCAGGCCGGCCGAGTTGAGGAACTCCATGAGGCCGGCACAGCTCGACCGCAGCATCGCCTTGTGATTCTCGTTGCTGCGCGCCTCCCGGATGGCCCGCTTCGGGTCCAGGCCCGCGTTCTCGTAGACCTTCGGGTTCCACATGGCGTCGACGATGAAGTACGCCACGACGGCGATGTTGATCGCATTGATGTGGCGGCGCAGCTTGCCCGCGCCCTTCATCCGCTCCTTGGTCTCCTCGCGCGCGAACTTCATGTGCCGCGATTCCTCGACCACGTGGATGTTGTTGATGGTGCGCACGAAGGGCACGACGCGCTCGTCGCGCATCCAGTCGCGCTGCATCACGTCGAGGACCTCTTCGGCCACGAGGATCGCGGCGTAGGCGGCCTCACCGCGCGCGGTGGCCGCGTAGAACCTGCCGCCGTGCACCGCGTACCACTTCGGCCGGTACGCGGGCGCGTTCAGCTTCTCCGCACCGCGGGCGAACATGATCGAGTGCCGGCACTCGTCGGCGATCTCCGTCAGGGCCCACTGGAACTCCGGCGACGTCGGGTCCTTGGCGTAGAAGTCCCGCAACACCATCTGCTGGAGGATCATCTCGAACCAGATGCCGGTACTGGCCACGGACGCCGCTTCCTGCCGCGTCAACTCGCGCTTCTGATCCTCGGTCATCTCGTCCCAGTAGGGCGTGCCGTAGAGCGTGCTCCACTCCGGCGACGTCCCCCAGTACGAGGTGTCCAGCGGCGTCTCCCAGTCGACCTCGGTGGCGGGGTCGTAGGACAACATCTCCGAGGAGTCCAGCAGCCGCTGCGCAACCGGCTGAGCGTCGGACGGGGCCGCGTCGGTGCGGTCGTCGATGCTGGTCATGAGGGCGCTCCTGACGAGATTAGGTGTTACCGGGATTTACTGTTACTCAAGGTAACACGGGACTTCGGGCAAGGCCAACCCGGCACATCCGACCAGGTCGAGGGGCGATTCGGGGCTCGCAGGACCGCTGCGAGGCGACGCCGGGAACGCACACATCCGCCATGCTGTTCACGGGAACCAGCCTCCGCCCCGCCCGGGGCGGGGGCACCGTCGACGTTTCAGGGAGCCATGCGCGACCGACACCACGCGGGCAGCACCGGCGATTCCACTGCTCGTATACGCCAGGACTACGACGCCTACGCCGCGCGGTACGACCGGGAGACGAGCGTCTACGAACGGACGATGCTCGGCGACGGTCGCGGTTGGGCCTGCTCACAGGCCCGTGGCGACGTCCTGGAAGTCGCGATCGGCACAGGCCGAAATCTCCCCTTCTACCCACGGAGCGCGCGGCTGTCCGGGATCGAGCTCAGTCCGGCCATGCTCGCGCGGGCGCGTGCGCGGGCGGGCGACCTCGGCCGTGACGTCCAGTTGGTCGAGGGCGACGCGCAAGCGCTGCCCTTCCGCGACGCCGCGTTCGACACCGTGGTGTGCACGTTGGGACTGAGCAGCATTCCCGACGACCGGGCCGCCGTCGTCGAGATGCACCGCGTGCTGCGCCGCGGGGGTCACGTCGTACTGCTCGGACACGTGGCGAGCCCGTACCGCCCGCTCCGGACGTGGCAACGTCTCCTCGAACGGTTTCCCGCCGTCGTCGGCGTACGACGACCCGCCGACCGGCAAACCCGGCAGGTCGTCCCGCTCCTCGACGCGGCCGGGTTCACCGTGCTGTATCGCCGGCGCACCCGCGGCGGCATCGTGGAACGCGTCACCGCGGCCAAGTAGCGAGCGGACTCAGTACTCGCCGTGGACGAGGTTCTCCGGCAGTTCGCCACCGGCGTAGCGTTCCAGCTCCTTCGCGACGACGGTGTACGACCGCGCGAGCCTGCCGTTGACGAACCCGCCCGTGTGCGGGGTGATCGTCACGTTCGGCGCGGTCCACAGCGGGTGCCCCTCCGGCAGTGGTTCGGGGTCGGTGACGTCGAGGATCGCCCGCAGCCGCCGCGTGGCCAGTTCTCCGAGGAGCGCGTCGGTGTCGACGACCGGCCCCCTCGCGGCGTTGACGAGCACGCCGCCGTCGGGCATCGCGGCAAGGAATCCGGCGTCGACCATGCCGCGGGTCCGCGACGTCAGCGGTACGAGCAGCACCACGATGTCCGCGTCGGGCAGCAGCGACGGCGTTTCGTCGACGCCGCGCACCCCCTCGCGGGCGGTCATACCGACCATCGTGACGCGCACGTCGAACGGGGTGAGCCTGCGCTCGAGCTGCCTGCCGACATCGCCCGCCCCCACGATCACGGCCCGCTTGCCCTGCAACGTGTCGGTGCCGTGCGGCCGCCACTCGCCGTCGGCGTGGGCGGCCTGGAAGTCCGGCAGCTCGCGGTACAGCGACAGGAGCGTCGCCACGGCCCATTCCGCGGTGCTGCCGCCGTGGGCACCACGGCACGTCGACAGCAGCACCCCGGGCGGGACGACGTCGACCCACTCCTCGGCACCCGCGCTGCGCAGCTGGATCAGTCGCAGCTTCGGCAGCTCCGACAGCACCTTCGCGGTGACGCCGAAGCCGGGCACGAGCACCTCCGCGTCGACGGCGGCCTCGGGCAACGGCAGGCCGGGTTCGTACTTGACCGGCTGCACGCCGTCGATGCCGGTCAGCGCAGCCATGCCGTCGTCGTCGGGAACCAGAACCGTGATCGCCATGTCCCCATCCTCTCGGGCCGATTACGTGCCGGGACGCGCGACCCGCTTACTCGAGACTCACGACGTGGCGCCTACTCTCGGAAACCGTGCGCGGTGGACGACTCGGACAGCGACGATGGTCGGTGCCGCTGGTCCTGGCGGTCAGCGGCCTGCTCGTGCTGTCCGGGTGCGCCGACTTCGAGGACGAGGCCTCCGGCGAACGGTGGTCGGCGGCCCCGGAGCTGTCCCCGGAGCGCGGACCGCAGCCGCAGCTGCCGGAGGCCCAGACACCGGACGTGCCGAGCGCTCCCCAACAGCAGCCCACGAAGGTCCCGCCACCGGAAGGCTGCAAGGACTTCGACCAAGCCGTGATCGCGACCTGCCTGGACACCGTGTCGGCGGTGACTCCGCTCCCCGGTGGCGGCCAGGTGATCAGCGCACTCGCGGGTGAGCGGCGTAGCGGGCGGGTGATGCTCGTCGACAGCAACGGCACGGAGGAGCGGTTCGCGAAGCTGGACGTCGCCGCGACCGGGGACGGCGGGCTGACGAGCCTCGCACTGTCGCCGACGTACGCGGAGGACCGCCTCGTCTACGCCTACGTCACGACGCCGGAGGACAACCGGGTCGTGCGGTTCGCGCGCGGTCAGAAGCCCAAGCCCGTGCTCACCGGCATCCCGAAGGGGCCGAACGGCAACGCGGGCGCGCTGTTGGCCACCGTGGACGGGTCGTTGCTCGTCGCCACGGGCAACGCAGGCGACGCGGGGAAGGCCGGCCGTCCGGGCACCCTGTCCGGCAAGGTGCTGCGGATCGACCCGTCCGGCGAGCCCGCGGCCGACAATCCGACGAACGGTTCCCCCGTCCTGGCGTCCGGCCTGACCGTGCCGGGCGGGCTGTGCCAGACGCCCGACGGCTCGCGCACGTGGGTGACCGACCGCGGTGCCGACAAGGACGCGCTGTTCGCCGTGCCCGACGGCGCGGACTCCGACGGGGTGGCCGAGCTGGGCTCGCCCGCGTGGACGTGGCCGGACAAGCCGGGCGTGACCGGCTGCGCCGATTGGACGGACTCGGTCGCCGTGGCGACCTCACGCGGCGAGAACGTGCAGAACCTGCCCCTCACCCAGGACGGCTCCGTCGGCGGAGAACCGCAGGTCACGATGGACGGCGACAACGGGCCGAGTTACGGCAGGCTGGGCTCGCTGTCGCAGGTGTCGGAGAACGTGTCCGTCGCGGGCACCGTCAACAAGGACGGCGGCAAGCCTGGGTCGAGCGACGACCGGGTGGTGCTGATCGTGCGGCAGCCGTCGGGCGGTTCCGGCCGCGACTGATCCGCCCGCGCCCACGCCGAGCCCGTCGCCGGGGTGGCGGCTCGGAGGGCGATCTCCCGGCCCCCGCGAGGCTCGACGACCGGCCCCTCGGAACCGCAACACGGTCCCCTGGACACGCAACACGGTCCCCGCAGACCGCAACACGAGCCCCGGAACCTGCAACACGGCCTCCCGGGCCTGCAACACGGTCTCCCGGAAACGCAACACGGGTGCTGTTGTCGTGGGCGGGTGTCAGCGGGTTGGGCGGGTGTCAGCGGGTTGGGCGGGTGTCAGCGGGTTGGGCGGTTGCGGCGGTCGGGACGTCTGCGGCGGGTTTCGGTGTGGAGCGCTCGGGTGTCGAGTGCCGCGAGGACGGCGGTCGCGACCACGGCGATCCCGCCGAGGTACCGGCCGACGCCGGCGTCGACGGTCACGCCGCCCGCTTCGAGGACGGCGCGTTCCTCGCTGCCGAACTGCCAGTCGGCGAACAGCCAGCCGAGCACGGTGAACAGCAGCGCCAGGCCTGCGCCGATGAGCCACAGCTGGGGCAGGCCGCCCGTGCGCGCGGCGTTGTTCCTGCCGATCGCGGCCACGGTGACGCCGACGGCTGCGACGAGCAGGGGCGGGAACCAGCCGAAGAAGGTCGCCCGCCACACCGACCGGGTGACATCATCGGCGGGCAGTTCGGCGAGCGCCGACCGCACCGCGGGGTCGTCGGAGGACAGCACGGTCCACGGCAGGAACAGGGAGACGACGGCGAGCACCGCGGCCGCGAGCCCGCCGACCTCCCGCCACGACGGCCGAGCAGTCACGAATACACCTTCCAGCTCACTGCCACCTCCTGCCGTTCCGGCCACCGCACCCCATCACCGCGCCAGGCGAGCCGCGTTGCGCCAGAACCACAGCGCCAGGCGAGCCGCCGCTGCGACCGCCCAAGCAACCGGCACCGCCGGGGGTTCTCAGCGGCTTAGTGGCGAGGACAGCGCCGACGTGGTGAATTGGACATTCATGAGGAGGTGATCCCGCAGCCAAGGAGCCCCTGAGGTTCCCCTACCGGCACCGCGAATCAAGCCACATCGGGCTCATCAAGCCCCGACCCTCTCCAAAATCAACTCGCGGACGCGGGCGGCGTCGGCTTGGCCCTTGGTGGCCTTCATGACGGCGCCGACGATGGCGCCTGCGGCCTGTACCTTGCCGCCGCGGATCTTGTCGGCGACGTCGGGCTGGGCGGCGAGGGCTTCGTCGACGGCGGCGAGGAGCGCGGAGTCGTCGGAGACGACCTTGAGGCCGCGCTTCTCGATCACCTGGTCCGGGTCGCCTTCGCCGTCGAGGACGCCGTCGACGACCTGGCGGGCGAGCTTGTTGGTGAGTTCGCCGGAGCCGACGAGTTCGATGACGCGCGCGACCTGCGCCGGGGTGATGGCGACGTCGGCGAGTTCGGTGTCGCGCGACGTGGCCTGCTGGTTGAGGTACTGGACCCACCAGCTGCGGGCGTCGGCCTGGCTCGCGCCTGCGTCGACGGTGGCGGCGACGAGGTCGATGGCGCCGGTGTTGACGAGGTCGCGGAGTTCCTCGTCGGTGAGGTTCCAGTCGTCCTGGATGCGTTTGCGGCGTTCCCACGGCATCTCGGGGATGGTGCCGCGCAGTTGTTCGACCCACTCGCGTGTCGGCGCGATGGGCACGAGGTCGGGTTCGGGGAAGTACCGGTAGTCCTCGGCGGTTTCCTTGGTGCGGCCTGCGGCGGTGGTGCCGTCGGCTTCCTGGAAGTGCCGGGTCTCCTGCTTGATGGATCCACCGTCGGCGAGGATCGCGGCGTGGCGCGTCATCTCGTGGCGCACGGCGCGTTCGACGCTGCGCAGCGAGTTGACGTTCTTCGTCTCGGTGCGGGTGCCGAACTCGCTCGCGCCCTTGGGCATGAGTGAGACGTTGGCGTCGCAGCGCAGGGAGCCCTGGTCCATGCGCACGTCGGAGACGTCCATGGCCCGCAGCAGGTCGCGCAGCGCGGTGACGTAGGCGCGGGCGACCTCGGGGGCACGCTCTCCCATGCCGGTGATGGGTTTGGTGACGATCTCGATGAGAGGCACGCCTGCGCGGTTGTAGTCGAGCAGCGAGTGCTCTGCGCCGTGGATCCGGCCGGTGGCGCCGCCGACGTGCAGCGACTTGCCGGTGTCCTCCTCCATGTGGGCCCGCTCGATGTCGACCCGCACGACCTCGCCGTCGTCGAGCACGACGTCGATGTGCCCGTCGAAGGCGATCGGTTCGTCGTACTGCGAGGTCTGGAAGTTCTTCGGCATGTCCGGGTAGAAGTAGTTCTTCCGGGCGAACCGGCACCATTCGGCGATGTCGCAGTTCAGCGCGAGGCCGATGCGGATGGCCGATTCGACGGCGGTGCCGTTGACGACGGGCAGCGCACCGGGCATGCCGAGGCACACGGGGCACACGTGGGTGTTCGGGTCGCCGCCGAAGGAGTTGGGGCAGCCGCAGAACATCTTCGTGTTGGTGGACAGCTCGACGTGCACTTCGAGGCCGAGCACCGGGTCGTAGCGTTCGACGACCTCGGCGTAGTCCATGAGTTCGACGGTGGTGGTCACTTGGCGGCCTCCAGTTCACCCAGCTTGTCGAGCACCGGGCCGCGCGCCGCCTCGTAGGCGGCGCCGACGCGGTAGAGGCGGTCGTCGGCGAGTGCGGGCGCCATGATCTGCAGCCCGACCGGCAGACCATCCTCGTCGGACAGTCCACTGGGGACGCTCATGGCGGCGTTGCCGGCGAGGTTGGCGGGGATCGAGCAGATGTCGTTGAGGTACATCGCCAGCGGGTCGTCGACCTTCTCGCCGAGCTTGAACGGCGTCACCGGCGTCGTGGGCGACACCAGCACGTCGACCTGCTCGAACGCGGCGGCGAAGTCGCGCGTGATGAGGGTGCGCACCTTCTGGGCCGACCCGTAGTAGGCGTCGTAGTACCCGGAGGAGAGCGCGTACGTGCCGAGCATGACCCGGCGCTTGACCTCGGCGCCGAAGCCTTCCTCGCGCGTCAGCGACATGACCTCCTCGGCGCTGTGCGACCCGTCGTCGGCGACGCGCAGGCCGTAGCGCATGGCGTCGAACCGGGCGAGGTTCGACGAGCACTCGCTCGGCGCGATCAGGTAGTAGGCGGGCAGCGCGTAGGTGAAGTGGGGGCACGAGACCTCGACGACCTCGGCGCCCAGTTCCTTCAGCTGCGCCACGGCGGTCTCGAACGAGCGGAGCACGCCGCCCTGGTAACCCTCGCCCGAGAACTCGCGGACGACGCCGACCGTGACGCCGCTCAGGTCGCCGCGCGCACCCTCGCGGGCCGCGTCGACCACCGCGGGTACCGGCGCGTCGACCGAGGTGGCGTCCATCGGGTCGTGCCCGGCGATGACCTCGTGCAGCAGCGCCGCGTCGAGCACCGTCCGGCCGCAGGGGCCCGCCTGGTCGAGCGACGAGGAGAACGCCACGAGGCCGTAGCGGGACACGCCGCCGTAGGTGGGCTTCACGCCGACGGTCGCCGTCACCGCGGCGGGCTGGCGGATGGAACCGCCGGTGTCGGTGCCGATCGCCAAGGGCGCCTCGTAGGCGGCCAGGGACGCCGACGAACCGCCGCCGGAGCCGCCCGGGATGCGGTCGAGGTCCCACGGGTTGCGGGTCGGGCCGTAGGCCGAGTTCTCGGTGGACGACCCCATCGCGAACTCGTCCATGTTGGTCTTGCCGAGGATCGGGACACCCGCCTCGCGCAGCCGCCGCGTGACGGTCGCGTCGTAGGGCGGCAGCCAGCCCTCGAGGGTCTTCGAACCGCAGGTCGTGGGCACGCCCTTGGTGGTGAGCACGTCCTTGAGCGCCAACGGCACGCCCGCCAACGGCGACGCGGGCCGCTCACCGGCCGCGACGGCGGCGTCGACCGTGCGGGCGGCCTCGAGTGCGCCCTCGGCGTCGACGTGCAGGAACGCGTGCACGTCGCCGTCGACGGCGGCGATGCGGTCGAGGTGGGCCTGCGTCGTCTCGGCTGCCGACACCTCACCGGTGTGGATCTTGTCCGCGAGCTCGGCCGCGGTGAGCCTGGTCAGGTCGCTCACTGTTCCTCCGCTCACTGTTCTTCGCCAAGGATGCGCGGGACGCGGAACCGTCCCTCTTCGGCCGCGGGAGCCCCGGACAGGGCCTCGTCCTGGGACAGCCCCGGACGGACCTCGTCGGGGCGGAAGACGTTGGTCAGCGGCACGGCGTGCGACGTCGGCGGGATGTCGTCGCCCGCCACCTCGCCGACCTCGGCCACCGCGTCCAGGATCTGGTCGAGCTGGCCCGCGAAGGTGTCCAGCTCCTCCTCGGTGACGGCCATCCTGGCCAGTTTCGCGAGGTGCGCGACCTCGTCGCGGGAAATGTTCGACACGCAGCTGACTCCGGTGGGATGTGCTCGGACCGCAGGGCCGCCCGGCGCCTGCGGAGGTCTCCTCTTCTCCCGGAAGTCTATGGCCGCCGCGCCGGGCCGGTGCGGCCGGGCGGGGGTTGCCGTCGAGGCCCCGCGGCGGGCGTGGCGGTGCCTATATTCGCAACGCGTGTTCTGCAACAATCACCGGTCGGCGCACACCCGCCACGGCCGTCGACGGCCGCCGGGAAGGCGCCCGGCCACGACGTGACATGACGTGACGAGACGGCCGTGATGCGCCCCGTGTCCCGCCGGCCACGGCCGTCGACCGGGCGGTGCGCATCCGGTTCTCGCACCCGCTCGAAGGGAGACCGCGGTGTCGTTCCTGATCCGTGTGCAGTTGCCGGACACTCCGGGCATCCTCGGCGCGATCGCCACCGCCCTCGGCACGGTGGGTGCCGACATCCTCAGCGTCGACGTCGTGGAGCGCGGCGGCGGCATCGCCATCGACGACCTCGTGGTGGACCTGCCGTCGGACCGGCTGCCGGACGCGCTGATCACCGCCGCCGAGAGCGTCGACGGTGTCGAGGTGGACGCCGTCCGCCCGTACGCGGGAGTGCTCGACACCCACAGCGAGCTCGAACTCGTCGAGGAGATCGCCGAGCGGCCCGCCCAGGGGTTGACGATCCTCGCCGACGGCGTGCCCCGGATCATGCACGCGGGCTGGTCGGTGATCGTGCAGCACAGCTCGGGTGGGGTGCAGCGGCTCGCGGCGTCGGGAGCCGCCCCGGAGACCCGCATCGGCGACGTGCCGTGGCTGCCGCTCGAACGCGCGACAGTGCTCGACGGCGAGGCGCCGTGGGTGCCCGACACGTGGCGTGAGCTGGGCACGGAGCTGGCGGCGACCCCGCTGGGCAAGCCCGACCTGGTGATGTTGATCGGCCGCCCGGGCGGCCCGATGTTCCGTCCGTCCGAGGTCGCCCGACTCGCGCATCTTGCCGGTATTGTCGCGGTGGTCCTGGACGGCTGAGCCGCACCGGGCCAGCCGCCGAAACCGCTGAGTCTTCGAGGTCGCCGAGCCCACCGTGTCCGTTTCACCCCGCCCCGACCCGTCCCGTCCCGACGACGCCGAGGGAACCGATGGCGTCGACGGCACCAGGGACGTCGACGGCACCGGGGACGTCGACGGCACCGGGGACGTCGACGGCACCGGGGACGTCGACGGCACCGGGGCGGCGGCGGAGGCCGCCGAGGACGGGCGGGCCGAGGACGCGTGGGCCGCGGGAGGACCGGCCGATGAGCCGCAGGTCGCGGAGCGTGCCGAGAGGCAACCGGACGGGGACGGGCAACCCGATCGGGCCGACGAGTTCGAGCGCAAGCTCACCGTCCCGGTGCTCGTCGCGGCGCTGGCGTCGATCCCGGCGGTGTTCCTGACCCGGGCGGGCGGCGCGGCCGCGGCGATCGGGACGGTGCTGAACTGGGCGTCGGTGGCGGTGCTGGTCGGCGAGTCGGTGGTGCTGCTGTGGTTGGAGGGCAGCGTGCGGCGGTGGCTGCGCCGCTACCGCTGGCAACTGCTCGTGGTCGCCGCGGCGGTGCCCGCGGTGGTGTTCGTCATCGGCCCGTTGCAGGTGCTGCGGCTGGTGCTGCTGCTCGGTGGGTTCCACATCCTGCGGGCACGGCGGATCGTGAACGCAGGCCGCGTGGTGGTCGAGCGGCTCGGACTGGGACAGCGCCGGGCACGGTGGGTACTGGCGGGCGTGATCGCCCTCGCCGGCGTGTTCTCGCTGATCGTGCTGGCCGATCCGGAGTCCCGCAGCCGCCACGTGGTCGACTGGTTCGTCGAGCGCATCGGCGTGCCGGGCACCGTGCTGGTCGGCCTCGCCGCGGCGGCGCTCGTCTACGCCGCCGGCCGCCTGCTCACCCGCATCCGCAGCTGACCCGGCCCCGGAGCTGCTCGGCCGTCGCAGCCGTTCAGACGTCCATCGCGAAGCCCCACAGCGGGATGCTCGGGTGTGGTGCCCAGTCGAGTTCCGGTGCGCGGACGAAGCCGAGACGTTCGTAGAGCCGGTGGGCCGTGGTCATGCGGTCACGGCTGGACAGCACCACCCGGGCGATCCGGCGTTCCCGCGCGAGGTCGACCACGGCGCGCGTGAGCTCCTCGCCCACTCCCCTGCCCTGCGCCTGCGGCGACACGGCGAGCATCCGGAACTCCAGTTCGCCGGCGCGCGCCACCTCGGCCTTCGGCGTGCCGGCCTCGGCGACGGTCACCGACCCGAGCACGACGTCGTCACCGTCGGTCGCGACGAGCACCTCGGCAACCTCCGCGCGGCCCGCCACATCCCGCAGCGACGCGGCGTACCCGGCCTCGTCCTCGAGGTGACCGCCCGCCGTGTACGCCTCGACGATCAGATCCCCGATGGCGGCGTACTCGCCGGGCTTCGCGGGCCCCACCCGAACCTCACTCATCGGCGACGACCTCCGCTTCGTCCGTGCCGCTCCGTCGACGGCGAATCTCGTCGACAAGTCGCTCCACGTGGTTGTCCTCGAGACGTTCGGCGTCCGTCCGGCTCACAGCGCCACGGCCTCCGCGTGCGCGGTGACCGAGATGCGATCCCGCAGGAGTTCGTCGCAGACGACGTCGACCCGGACACCGAGAAGTTCACCCAGTTCGTCGCTGATCCCGGCGACAGCCAGGAGCGGATTTCCGGCATCGGGCCCCAGGTCGACGATGATGTCGATGTCGCTGTGGGGACCCGCGTCCCCCCTGGCCACCGAGCCGAACACGCGGGGGTTCGACGCGCCGTACCGGCCCACGACCGCCAACACGTCGTCGCTGCGGAGCCGGAGCATCGCCCGGAGACTCCGTGAGCGTGCCGTGGCCTGTCCCATGAGCACAGAATAGCCGCTCGTCGCGCCGCCACCAGCCACTCGAACCTCACTCATCGGCCGTGACCTCGGCGACCTCGCGGGCCGCGTCGGGGCCCTGTTGCAGCAGCACGGTCAGGCCGTTGTCGTCGAGCACCGGCACCTTGAGCTGCAGGGCCTTGTCGTACTTCGACCCGGGCGCGTCGCCGACGACGACGAACGCCGTCTTCTTCGACACCGACCCGGCTGCCTTGCCGCCGCGGGCCATGATGGCTTCCTTCGCCTCGTCGCGGGAGTAGTTCTCCAGCGATCCGGTGACGACGATCGACAGCCCTTCGAGGTTGCGCGGGATCGAGGTGTCGCGCTCGTCCTCCATGCGCACGCCCGCGGCGCGCCACTTGTCGACGATCTCGCGGTGCCAGTCGACGGCGAACCATTCGCGCACGGCCGCGGCGATGGTCGGGCCCACCCCGTCGACGTCGGCGATCTCCTCCTCGGTCGCCGCGTCGATGGCCTCGACGGAGCCGAACTCGCGGGCCAGCGCCTGCGCCGCGGTCGGCCCGACGTGCCGGATGGACAACCCCACGAGAACCTTCCACAGTGGACGGTCCTTGGCGGCGTCGAGGTTCGCCAGCAGGCGCGCGCCGTTCGCCGACAGCTCACCCGACTTGGTGCGGAACAGATCGACCCGGAGCAGTTTGTCCTCGTCGAGCGAGAACACGTCCCCCTCGTCGGTCAGCACGCCCGACTCCAGCAACGCAGCCGCCGCCTCGTAGCCCAGCACCTCGATGTCGAACGCGCCGCGGCCCGCCAGGTGGAACAGCCGCTCCCGCAACTGTGCCGGGCAGGTGCGCGCGTTGGGGCAACGGATGTCGACGTCGCCCTCCTTCTGGTAGGCCAGCTCGGTGCCGCACTCGGGGCAGTGGTCGGGCATGACGAACGCCCGCTCGTCGCCGGTGCGCACGTCGACGACGGGACCGAGCACCTCGGGGATCACGTCCCCGGCCTTGCGGATCACCACCCGGTCGCCGATGAGCACGCCCTTGCGCTCGACCTCCTCGCGGTTGTGCAGGGTCGCCATCGCGACGGTCGACCCGGCGACCTTCACCGGCTCCATCACCGCGTACGGCGTCACCCGTCCGGTGCGGCCGACGTTGACGCGGATGTCGGTCAGTCGCGTCGTCGCCTCCTCCGGCGGGTACTTGTAGGCGATCGCCCACCGCGGAGCCCGCGCCGTGGTTCCCAGCCTCCGCTGCTGTGCGACGTCGTCGACCTTCACGACCACGCCGTCGATCTCGTGCTCGGCGTCGTGGCGGTGCCCACCCCAGTACTCGACGTGGGCCACGAGCTCCTCGACGTCGTCGATCGTCCTGCTGTGGCTCGACACGGGCAGTCCCCACGCGGCGAGCGCCTCGTACGACTCGGACTGCCGGGCGGGCTCGAACCCCTGCCGCTTGCCGAGGCCGTGGCAGATGAGCCGCAGCGGGCGCGTGCGGGTGACCTTCGGGTCCTTCTGGCGCAGCGAGCCGGCCGCGGCGTTGCGCGGGTTCGCGAACGGCGGTTTGCCCGCGTCGACCAGACCGGCGTTGAGCTCGGCGAACTCCTCGACCCGGAAGTAGATCTCACCGCGGACCTCGACGAGGTCGGGCACGGGGAACTGGTCGGTGCCGGTCAGCTCGTCGGGCACGTCCTGCATGGTGCGCACGTTGAGCGTGACGTCCTCGCCCGTACGCCCGTCACCGCGGGTGAGCGCGCGCGTGAGCCTGCCGTTCTCGTAGAGCAGGTTCACCGCGAGCCCGTCGATCTTCAGCTCGCACAGGTACCGAGCGCGGCCGCCGATCTCCTTCTCCACCCGGTCGACCCACGCGCGCAGCTCGTCGACGTCGAACGCGTTGTCCAGGCTGAGCATGCGTTCGAGGTGGTCGTGGGCGACGAACTCGGTCGAGAACGTGCCGCCGACCTTCTGCGTCGGCGAGTCCGGCGTCGCCAGGCCCGGGTAGTCGGTCTCCAGTTCCTCGAGCCTGCGCAGCATCGTGTCGAACTCACCGTCCGAGATGGTCGGCGAGTCCAGCACGTAGTAACGGAACTGGTGGCCCTTGACCTCCTCGGTCAGCGCCGCGTGCTCCTCGCGCGCGGCGGCGGGCACGTCCTTGATGTCCTCGGCCACGTGGCCGCCCGACAGGTCCTCAGTGCTCACAGCACCTGAGAGTAGTCATCGGGACCGACATTTCGCCGACCCCACTCCTCCCGCGCGGGAACCCTCACACGATGTGGTCCGGGCGCACCGGAACCCTGAGCAGCTCCTTGCCGGTCGCCGCGCGGATGGCGGCGACGATCGCGGGCGTCGACGAGATCGTGGGCGGTTCGCCGACGCCGCGCAGACCGTAGGGGGCGTGCGGGTCGGCGAGTTCGAGCACGTCGATGGTCATCGGCGGCATGTCGAGCACCGTCGGGATGAGGTAGTCGGTGAACGACGGGTTGCGGATCACACCGCCCTCGGTCTGAATCTCCTCCATGACGGCCAGTCCGAGGCCCTGCGCGGAACCACCCTGGATCTGCCCGACGACGGCCTGCGGGTTCAGCGCCGTGCCGACGTCCTGCGCGCAGTCGAGCGACACCACCTTGACGATGCCCAGCTCCACGTCGACGTCGACGACGGCGCGGTGGGCGGCGAACCCGTACTGGACGTGCGCGTTGCCCTGGCCGGTCTCCGGGTCGAGCGCTTCGGTCGGCCGGTGCCGCCATTCGACCGTCTCGTCGAACTCCGCCTCACCCAGAACGTCGACGAGGTCGGCGAGCACCCCGTCGGAGACGGAGGCGAGCTTGCCGCCGTCGAGGTGCAGTTCGGCCGTGGTGCGGGACAGCCTCGTCGCGGCATGCGACAACAACGCGCCGCGCACCTTCAGCGCGGCCGCGCGCACGGCACCGCCGGTCATGTAGGACTGCCGGGACGCCGACGTCGAGCCCGCACTGCCGATCGAGGTGTCCATCGGCAGGATCGTCACCTGGTCGACGCCCAGCTCGGTGCGGATGATCTGCTGCAGGATCGTCACCAGCCCCTGGCCGACCTCGGCGGCCGCGGTCTGCACCGTCACGGCCGGTTCGCCCCCGACCGCGGCCAGCCGCACCCGGGCGGTCGAGTAGTCGTCGAACCCCTCGGAGAAACAGATGTTCTTGATGCCCACGGCGTACCCGACGCCGCGCACGACGCCTTCGCCGTGGGTCGTGTTGGACACGCCGCCGGGCAGCGTGCGCAGATCCGCGGTGCCGCCGGCCGGCGCAGGGTCGGCGGGCAGCGGCATGGCCTCGAGCCGATCCAGCAGCTCGGCCACCGGGGCTGCCGAGTCGACGGTCTGCCCGGTGGGCATGACGGTGCCCTCGCTCATCGCGTTGCGGCGCCGGACCTCGGTGGGCGAGAGCCCGCACGCGTCGGCGAGTTTGTCCATCTGCGACTCGTAACCGAACGCCGCCTGCACCGCGCCGAACCCCCGCATCGCGCCGCACGGCGGGTTGTTCGTGTAGGTGCCCCAGCAGTCGATGCTCACGTTCGGCACGTCGTACGGCCCGACGCCGAGGGTCGCCGCGTTACCCACCACGGCCCCGGTCGACGAGGCGTAGGCGCCGCCGTCGAGGTAGATGCGCGCGGTGACGTGGACGAGCCTGCCGTCGCGCGTGGCGCCGTGTTCGTAGTACATCGTCGCGGGATGCCGGTGCACGTGGCCGTAGAACGACTCCTCGCGGTTGTAGACCATCTTCACCGGTTTGCCGGTGTACAACGCGAGCAGGCTCGCGTGGATCTGCATCGACAGGTCCTCGCGGCCACCGAACGCGCCGCCGACCCCGGCCAGTGTCAGGCGCACCTGCTCCGGCGTGAGGCCGAGCGCGGCGACGATCTGCTGCTGGTCGACGTGCAGCCACTGCGTCGCCACGTACAGGTCCACACCACCGTGGCCGTCGGGCACGGCGAGACCGGATTCGGGCCCGAGGAACGCCTGGTCCTGCATGCCGACCTCGTAGCGCCCGGTGACGATGACGTCGGCCTGCGGGGTCTGCTCGCCGCGCCGGATCGGCGCGTGCCGCACCACGTTCCCGCCGGGGTGCAGCTCCGCCACCTCGCCGTGGACGGCGTCCTCGGCGTCGGTCACCGGGTCGAGCTCGTCGTAGGTGACGTCGATGAGCTTCATCGCCCGCTGCGCGGTCTCCGGATGGTCGGCCGCCACGACGGCCACCGGTTCCCCGCGGTAGCGCACGACGTCGTCGGCGAGCACGGGCTGGTCGGGGTGTTCCAGGCCGTAGCGGTTGAGCCCGGGCACGTCGTCGTGGGTGAGCACGGCGTGCACCCCGGGCACGACCACGGCCGCCGACACATCGACGCCGGTGATCCGCGCGTGCGGGTGCGGGCTGCGCAGCGTGGCGCCCCACAGCATGTCCTCGTGCCACAGGTCGGACGAGTAGGCGAACTCGCCCCGCACCTTCCTGGTGCCGTCCGGGCGGGCCGGGCTGGCGCCGACCCCGTTCGCGGTCGCGGCCGTGGTGCGGCCTTCCACTGTCGACGTCATCGCATCCTCCTGCTCGCGGCACCGAGTTCGGCGGCCACGACGGCCTCGTCGGTGGTGTGCAGCCTGCCGTCGGCGACGACGGTCTCGCCGCCGACCAGCAGCAGCTTCACGTCGGGGGTGGCGCCCAGCACGAGGGCGGCGACCGGATCGTCGATCCCGGCGTAGCGGAGCCCTCCGAGGTCCCACACGGCGAGGTCGGCCAGCTTGCCGGGCTCGAGCGAGCCGAGCTCACCCTCGCGGCCGAGGCAGCGCGCGCCACCCATCGTGGCCATCCACAGCGCCTGCCGGGTGGTCAACGCCTCGGGCCCGCCCTGTTGCCGGGCCTGCAACAGGGCCTGGTGCAGTTCCTCGCCGAGCCCGCCCGACTCGTTCGACGCGGCCCCGTCGACGCCGAGGCCCACCGGCGCGCCCGCGTCGAGCAACGCCCGCGCCGGGGCGATCCCCGTGCCGAGCCTGCCGTTGGACGTCGGGCAGTGCGCCGAGCCGGTGCCGGTCGCCCCCATGCGGCGGACCGCGTCGTCGGCGAGGTGCACGGTGTGGGCCAGCCACACGTCGTCGCCGAGCCAGCCGAGCTTCTCGGCGTACTCCGCGGGCGTGCACCCGAACTCGGCGAGGCACTGCCGCTCCTCGTCGAGCGTCTCGGCCAGGTGGGTGTGCAGCCGGACGCCCTTGCGGCGCGCGAGATCGGCGGCCTCGGTCATGAGCCGCTCGGTGACGGTGAACGGTGAGCACGGGCCGACGGCGATGCGCACGCGCGCGCCGGGCGACGGGTCGTGGTGGGCGTCGACGGCCGCCTCGGTGCCCGCGAGGGCGGCGTCGAGGTCTTCGACGAGGTGGTCCGGCGGCAGGCCACCCTGCGACTCGCCCCGGTCCATCGACCCGCGCACCAGGTGGCCGCGCACACCGATACGGCCGACCGCGGAGACCAGTGCGTCCAGCTGGTCACCGCCGTCGCGCGGGAAGACGTAGTGGTGGTCGGCGACGGTCGTGCACCCGGTGAGCGCCAGCCGAGCCAGGCCCGCCGACGCGGCGGCGTGGGTGATGTCGGCGTCGAGCCGCCCCCACACGGGGTAGAGCTCGACGAGCCACTGGAACAGCGTCGAATCGGCCGCGTAGCCGCGGGTGGCCCACTGGTACAGGTGGTGGTGCGTGTTGACCAGCCCTGGCGTGACGAGGCAGCCGGAGGCGTCGATCCGCGTGCCGGTGTAGTGGTCGGGCGCGGGCCCCTCCCCGACGGCGACCAGGACGTCGCCGTCGACGACGACGTGACCGTTGCGGTACTCGGTGCCCTGGGCGTCGACCGTGGCGATCGCCGCGTTCTCGATGATCCTCATCGCGCATCCGCCGCCGCATGTACCGCGTCGAGGATCTTCTCGTACCCCGTGCAGCGGCACAGGTTTCCCGCCAGCGCTTCGCGGATCTCCTCGTCGCTGGGATCGGGTTCACGGCGCAGCAGGTCGTGCGCGGCGACGACCAGTCCCGGGGTGCAGAATCCGCACTGGACGGCGCCGGAATCCACAAAGGACTGTTGCACCGGGTCGAGCGTGTCGCCGTCGGCGAGCCCTTCGACGGTCCGCACCTCCCGGTCCTCGGCCTGCCCCGCGGCGACGAGACACGCACACGCGGGGACCTCGTCCAGGTACACCGTGCACGAGCCGCATTCGCCCTGCTCGCAGGCGTTCTTCGAACCGGGCAGGCCGAGTCGTTCCCGCAGGACGTACAGCAGGCTCTCGCCTTCCCACACGTCGTCGGCCCTGCGCCGCTCGCCGTTGACGGTCAGGTTCAGGCGCATGCGCGCACACTCCCTCGGTGGTCGTCCCAGGCCCAGGTCAGCGTCCGCCGTGCGAGGACGCCGAGGGCGTGGGTGCGGTACTCGGCTGTGCCGCGGACGTCGTCGATCGGTTCGGTGGCCGCGGCGACGAGCTCGCCGAACCGCCGCTTGAGCGAGTCCAGCAGCGGCGCGTCGGTGCCCCACGGCAGTTCGGCGGCCAGGAACGCCTCGGCGTCCGGCACGCGACGGGGAGTGGGTGCGGCCGAACCGATGGCCGCACCGACGTGGCCGTCGCGGAGGACCAGGGCGAACGAGCACACCGCGATCACCATGGCGTTGCGCGTGCCCACCTTGCTGAACTGCTCCGCGGGAGCCGCCTCGGTGGGCAGATGGACCGCGGTGATCAGCTCGTCGGCCGCGAGGGCGTTGCGCTTCACGCCCGTGTAGAACTCCTCGGCGGGGATCCGCCGCACGCCGCGTACGGACGCGACCTCGATCTCCGCGCCGGCGGCGAGCAGCACCGGATGTGTGTCACCCGCGGGCGAGGCTGCGCCGAGGTTGCCGCCCACCGTGCCGCGGTTGCGGATCTGCGGCGAGCCGACCGTGCGGGAAGCCATCGCCAGGCCGGGAAGCGTGTCGCCGAGCTCGTCGATCAGCCGGGTGTAGGGCACGCCCGCCCCCAGGCGGACGTGCCCCCCGGACGCGGACCAGGTGGCGAGTTCGGCGATCCGCGTCAGATCCAGCAGCGCCTCGGGGCGGCGGTGGTCGTAGTTGAGTTCGACCATCACGTCGGTGCCGCCTGCGAGGGGCACGGCCCCGGGGCGCTCCGCCTTCGCGGCGAGCGCCTCCTCCAGGGTGTCCGGTCGGACGAATTCCACGGCGTCGCTCCCCTGCGTTGGTGCACGTCTCGGGCTGTCCCTGTCAGTAGACAGCCCGGCCCGCGCCCCGGCAACGGCGCGGATGCATGAAACGGCGACGCCCACGAGCGGCCGATTTTGTGTTTTCCTACAAATCTGATGACGCTGGTGAAAACTCTGCTCGAGATTCCGAGTCTGCGCATGCGGCTGCACACGGGTGAGCACCTGCTCGACCGTGAGGTCAGCCGGATCTACGTGACCGAACTGCCCGACCCGAGCCGCTACCTGTCCGAGGGCGAGTTCGTGCTGTCCGGCCTGCTGTGGTGGCGCGAACCCGGCGACGCCGACCCGTTCGTGCGCGCGCTCGCCCACGCGCGGTGCGCGGGACTCGCCGCGTCGGGGGCCGACACCGGCGGCATCCCCGAGGACCTCGTCGAGGCATGCGTGCGGCATCGGATCCCGCTGCTGGAAGTACCGGCCGACCTGTCGTTCGCCGTGGTGACGGAACGGGTCGTGCTGGCACTGGCCGCGGAGACCGGCGGAGCGCGCAAACGCCTGCTGTCGGCGGCCGCGGAGGACGCGTCGCTACCCGCGCTGCTGACCTACGGCGCCACCGAACTCGGCGCCGACTGCTGGGTCGTCACGCCGACGGGCCGCGTCGTGGCCGCCAGCGCACCCGGACCACCGCGGCGCCGCAGCGTGCTCACCGTGGCGGGCAGGCACGCCGTGCCGTGGTCACTGGTCCTGGACACCGACCCGGGGCCGAGCGCGTCGGAGGTCGCCGAGGAACTGGCGAGTCTCATCGGCCTCGCCCGCGGCCGCGAGGACGAGGTGCGCCGCACCCGCATGCACGTGGCCGCTCCCCTGCTGCAGGCGCTGGCCGACCCGGCGAGCACCGCCGAGGAACTCACCCGCGCCTACACCGCCACCGGGCTACCCGCCGAGACGCCGGTGCGCGTGCTGCTCGCACGCACTCCCGGTTCCGGTGCCGCCACGGAGATCCTCGACGAACTGCTCGCAACCCTGTCGGTCGACGCCACGGCCTTCACCGGCCCCGGCGCACCGGGCGACGCCGAGGAGGCCTGGGCGATCGTGCCCGCCGACGAGAACTGGCCCGAGGACTGGGCGGCACGGGGAACGGAGGCGCTGGCGGCACTCGGGCGCGGGCGGATCCTCGTCGGCGCGGGCGGTCCGGCTCAGGTGCCGGGCCTGCGGGGTGCGGGCGACGAGGCCCGCCACGCCGCGCAGGCGGCGGAGCGGCACTCCGAACGCGTCGCCGTCGCCTCGGGCGACGAACTGGGCATGCACCGGCTGCTCCTCGCCGGGGCGCCCGACGACCTGCGCCGCGCCCTGGCAGGCCGGGTGCTCGGGTCGTTGCCGCACCATCCCGAACTGCTGCGCACGGTCCGCGTCTACCTGGAGTGCTCGGCGTCCCCGGCGAAGGCGGCCAAGCGGCTGCACGTCCACGTGAACACGTTGCGGTACCGCATCACGCGGGCGGGCGAGATCCTCGGCGCCGACCTCACCGACTTCCGCACCCAGGTCGAGGTCTACCTGGCACTGTCCGTCGAATCCTGGTCCGCGGAGTCCTGACCGGGTGAACCACGGCCGCCGGCGGGCCGCCGCGGGCCGTACCGTGTGGAGCGATGGCACGCGACAGGAGTGACGAACGAACGCTCACCGAGCTGGGCTCGACACTGTCCCGGCTCGACGGTCAGAGCTACGGCAGGTACAAGAGCCTCCAGGGCGACTGGGACGCGGGTGGCTACACCGTCGGCATCCGCAAGGCGCAGACGGACCCGTTCGCGCCGGCGAGCCGGGTCGAGGTGCGGATCTCCGCCGACTACGCCGGATTCCCGAAGGAGCTGTGGCACACGCCGGTGCGCGCCCGCGCGCTCGCCGACCGGTTGTTGCGGGTCCTGGGCCAGCAGCTGCGCGGTTCGCTGCTACGGGCCGACGTCGGCGGGCAGCAGGTGCTGGACCGCAGCGCACTGCGCGTCTCCGGGGGCGCGCTGACCGTGCGGCTGGGCATCGACCTGCCGGGGCCGCGCCGCCGGATCGACGGCCGCGGCGCGCGGAAGGCACTGTGCGACCAGCTCCCCCACGCCGTCGAAGCGCTGCGTTACGACGCGCTCGACGCCGACGACCTCGCGGCGTTCGTCGACTCCGTCGAGGACACCGACGCGCTGCGGAAGACACTGCCGGAGCGCGGGCTCGTGGCGTTCGTCGCCGACGGGTCGATGCTCGCGCGCCGCAGCGGCACCGACGACCGGCCGCTGACCGACGGCGTCCCGTTCGAATCCCCCGAATCGCTGCGCACCACGGTGGAACTGCCGAACCGGGGCACGGTCACCGGCATGGGCATCCCCGAGGGCATCACGCTGGTCGTCGGCGGCGGGTTCCACGGCAAGTCGACGTTGCTGCGCGCGCTCGAACGCGGCGTGTACGACCACGTTCCCGGCGACGGCAGGGAACTCGTCGTCAGCCGCTCCGCCACCGCGAAGATCCGCGCCGAGGACGGCCGCAGCGTCGAACGGGTGGACGTCAGCGCGTTCGTCGGGCAGCTGCCCACCGGCGCCGACACCCGCGACTTCTCGACGTCCAACGCCTCCGGATCGACCTCGCAGGCCGCGACCACCGTGGAGGCCCTCGAAGCGGGCGCCGAGGTGCTGCTGATCGACGAGGACACCGCCGCCACCAACCTGATGATCCGCGACGCCCGGATGCAGGAGCTCGTCGCCAAGGGCAACGAGCCGCTCACCCCGTTCGTCGACCTCGTGCGGCCGCTCTACACCGAGCACGGCGTGTCGACGGTGCTGGTCATGGGCGGTTCCGGCGACTACCTCGACACCGCCGACCGCGTGATCATGATGTCCTCGTACCACGCCGAGGACGCGACCGAACGGGCCCGGCAACTGCGCAGCGGCACCGACCGGACCGTCGAGGCCAGCGGCTTCCCCGCCGCCGCGCACCGCGTGTGCGACCCGTCGTCGCTCTCGCCCGAACACAAGGGCAAGCGCAAGGTCAAACAGCGCGGCATCGACACACTCACCTACGGCGACACCGACATCGACCTGCGCGCCGTGGAACAGATCGTCGACCCGGGCCAGGTGATGGGCATCGGCCTGGCGCTGTCCCACGGCGTCGAGTCCGGGCTGATCGACGGTCGTCGCACCGTCGCCGAGTTCCTCGACCTCCTCGGCGACGACCTCGCCGACGGGGCCGACGCGATCCGCCACGGCTTTCTCGGCGACTACGTCGTGCCGCGCCGGTTCGAGGTCGCCGCCGCACTGTCGAGGCTGCGTTCCCTGCGCGTGTCCCGCCTCCGCGACGCCTGACGGTCGACGGGGTAGGCGGGCGGCCGGTTCCGGTGGCGAGCCCTTCGCGGCCGCGGAACCGGCGGGATAGCGTCGGTGACGATGATCGATCCGCGGGAAGCATCGGAGAAGGCTCGGCGGGACGAGGAACGCCCGGTGACGGCAGGCCCGTCCACGGGACGCACCGTGCTGCGGTTCGCCTGCGGCGTCCTCGTCGCCGTGGTCGGGCTGTACCTGGCGATCGGTTCGGACAATCCGATCTGGCTTTCCGTGGCACAGGTCGTCGTGGGAGCCGCGATGGCGGTGGTGGCCGTGGTGCGGCACCGGCGTCGGCCCCGAACGCACCGGTGACGCCCACAGCGCCGCCACCGACGGGCGACGTCGCGTTATGCGAAGGGGGCGAGTTCGACGCCCGCGTCGAGCAGCCCTGCCCGGATCCGCCGCGCGAGGTCGACCGCTCCTGCGGTGTCGCCGTGCAGGCACAGTGACCGCGGTCGTGTCTCGACCTCGGTGCCGTCGATCGCGGTGACCGTGCCTTCGGTCGCCATGCGCACGCTGCGCGCGACGACCGCGTCCGCGTCGTGGACGACGGCGCCCGGTTCGCGGCGGGACACCAGCCGGCCTTCCGGGGTGTAGGCACGGTCGGCGAACGCCTCGGCGACGGTCGGCAGCCCGGCCTCGTCGGCCAGCCGCAGCAGTTCGGATCCGGGCAGGCCGAGGATCGGCAGGTCCGGGTCGTAGGTGCGCACCGCCTCCACGACGGCTTCGGCCTGCGCCGTGTGGTGGGCGACGGCGTTGTACAGCGCGCCGTGCGGTTTGACGTAGCGCACCCGCGTACCCGCGACACGCGCGAAGCCGTCGAGGGCGCCGATCTGGTAGATGACGTCGTTGCCGAGTTCTGCGGGGTCGACATCGATGAACCGGCGGCCGAACCCGGCGAGGTCGCGGTACCCGACCTGGGCACCGACGGCAACGCCACGCTGCGCGGCCCGCTCGGTGACCCGGCGCAGCACCGTGGGATCCCCGGCGTGGAATCCACATGCGACATTGGCGCTGGTCACGATGTCGAGCAGCGCGTCGTCGTCGGTCAGCGGCCAGATCCCGAAACCTTCGCCGAGGTCGCTGTTGAGGTCGAGCACCATGCCGTCAGGGTAGACGGAGCCCACCCACGCGGGCGGATGCGTGGGTGGGCCGCAGAACCGTCAGAACGGCGGTTCGTGGGTCACGGTGGCGGGACGACCGGTGGTTCGCCGGGGAACGGCGAGTACGCCCACGGCGAGTCGAGGTGGTGATCGTGGTGATGCCGTGGCCGGGGTCGTAGCGGGTGGTCGTCGAGTTCGCAGCCGGTGTCGCTGATCGACAACGCGGCGTCGACGGGCAGGTGGACGTACACCTGCGCAGCGGCCTCGGGCACCGCTACGCCGGGCGCCGCCCCCGCCCATCCGGAGACCTGCCGCCCGGCGAGAGGGCGCATACCGCAGGCACCCTCACTCCGGAATGCGCAACACGAACTCCCGAGAACGCAACACGACCCCTGGAATCCGCAACACGGACCCCCGAGAACGCAACACGGGCTCCCGAATGCGCAACACAGTCAGCCTGCGCGGGCTGCCAGGCGGGACAGGGCTCGGCGGTCCAGACCACCGGCCAGCTCGCCGGCGAGTTCCGCCTCGTCGACGGCGCCGCAGTCGAGGCCACGCAGCACGTAGGTCGCGAGCGCCTGGGCGGTGGCGGGTTCGTCGAGGATCGCACCGTCGACGGCGCCCACGTAGGCGTCGAGCCGGTCGACGGCCGACGCGAGGTTCTCGCGGAAGAACGCGTACGTCGCGGCGAAGCGACTGGGCAACTGGTGCGGGTGCAGGTCCCAGCCCTGGTAGAAGCCGCGCTCGAGGGACCGGCGCACCAGCCGCAGGTGCTCGGCCCACCCGTCGGCGACCGCGTCGCCGACGGGCAGCCGGTTGGTCGAGCCGTCGGAGAGCCTCACGCCCCGACCGGCGGCGGCGACCTGCATGAACTGCTTGGCGAAGTCCGCGGCCGGATGGTCCATGCTCTGGTACGCGCCCGCGATGCCGAGGCCCGCGCTGTAGTCGTAGGTGCCGAAGTGCAGCCCGCTGCACCGGCCGTCGGCGGCCTGCACGACGGCGGGCAGCGCGACGGTTCCGTCGGGCCGCAGCACGGACTGCGTGGTTTCGACCTGCACCTCGAAGCGCAGCGTGCCGACGGCCAGCCCGTGGGCCTTCTCCAACTCGCCCATCACGTCCGCGGCGGCGGCGACCTGCTCGACGTCGGTGACCTTCGGCAGCGTGACGACGAATCCGGGCGGTGGTCCGCCGAGCGCGTCGAGGAACAGGTCCAGCGTGCGTATCCCTCGGCGCCGGGTGCCCACCTCGAAGCTCTTGAACCGGATACCGCAGAACGGCGGGGCGGCCCCGCCGGAGGACAGCTGCGACGCGAGTTCCGCGGCGCACCGCAGCACCTCGGCGTCCTCGACGTCGTCGCCGGGGTTGCCGTAGCCGTCCTCGAAATCGACGCGCAGGTCCTCGATCGGTTCGGCCGCGAGCTTGGCGCGCACCCGCGAGAGCACGTCGTCGGAGGTGTCGAGGTCGTGCTCGTCCAGCACGGCGAGGGCGCGGGCGCCCCAGTCCTCGGCGAGGCCGGCGTGGAAGCGGCCGGCGGGGACGTACACCGTGTGGACGGGTTGCCGCCCGGCCGGCTCACCGGGATAGGCGGCTGCCACGCGCGCGTCGGACGCGGCGAGTGAGGCGTCGATGCGCGCGTAGACGCCCTCGGTGAGCCGGCCGGCGGTCATCTACTTGATCCGCTCGTAGGCGGGCAGGGTCAGGAAGTCGGCGAACTCCTCGGCGAGCGCGACCTCCTCGAACAGCTCGACCGCGGGCTGTAGCAGGTCGGCCGGGATCTCACCGTCCAGCTCGCCCTTGATCTCGTCGAGCACGGAGCGCACGAGCTCGCGGGTCACGGTCTGACCGGAGTCGTCGAGCACGACGCCGTTCTGCACCCACTGCCACACCTGCGACCGGGAGATCTCGGCGGTCGCGGCGTCCTCCATGAGGTTGTGGATACCGGCCGCGCCGTTGCCGCCCAGCCAGGAGGCGATGTAGCGGACGCCGACGTCCACGGCGCCCCGCAGGCCGGCCGAGGTGCACTGCGCGTCGGTCGCGGCGACGTCGAGGAGCTGGTCGGCCGTGACGGACACGTCCTCGCGGAGACGGTCGAGCTGGTTCGGCTTGTCGCCGAGGACCTTGTCGAATTCCTCCTGGCACAGCCCGACCATGCCCGGGTGGGCGACCCAGGAGCCGTCGAAGCCGTCGCCGGCCTCACGCGACTTGTCGGCGTGCACCTTCTTGGTGGCGTTCTCGGCGACCTCGGGGTCCTTGCTCGGGATCTGCGCGGCCATGCCGCCGATGGCGAAGGCGCCGCGCTTGTGACAGGTGCGCACCAGCAGCTCGGTGTAGGCGCGCATGAACGGCGCGGTCATGGTCACGGCGTTGCGGTCCGGCAGGACGAACGCCGAGCCCGCGTCGCGGAAGTACTTGATGACGCTGAACAGGTAGTCCCAGCGGCCCGCGTTCAGGCCCGAGGCGTGCTCGCGCAGTTCGTAGAGGATCTCCTCCATCTCGAACGCCGCCGGGATGGTCTCGATCAGCACGGTGGCGCGGACGGTGCCGTGCTGCACGCCGAGGGTCTTCTCGGCGTAGGTGAACACGTCGTTCCACAGCCGAGCTTCGAGGTGGCTCTCCATCTTCGGCAGGTAGTAGTACGGGCCCTTGCCGCGGGAGAGCAGTTCCTTCGCGTTGTGGAAGAAGTGCAGGCCGAAGTCGACGAGCGCGCCGACGGCCTTGCGGCCGTTGAACTCGAGATTGTGCTCGTCGAGGTGCCAGCCGCGCGGGCGGACGACGATCGTGGCGTGCTCGACGTCGTCGCGCAGCGCGTAGTGCTTGCCGTTCGACTCGAGCTCGATGGTGCCGCGGATGGCGTCGGACAGGTTGATCTGCCCGTTCACCACGTTGCTCCAGTGCGGCGTGTTGGCGTCCTCGAGGTCGGCGAGCCACACCTTGGCGCCGGAGTTGAGCGCGTTGATCGTCATCTTGCGCTCGGTCGGCCCGGTGATCTCCACGCGGCGGTCGCGCAGCGCGGGCGGGGCCTCGGCGACCTGCCAGTCCGACTCGCGAACCTCCTTGGTCTCGGCCAGGAAGTCCAGCCGTCCGGTGCGCTTGGCCTCCTCGCGGCGCTGCTTGCGGGCTTCGAGCAGCTGGTCACGGGTGGCCGCGAAGTTCTCGTGCAAGCCGGCCACGAAGTCGAGCGCCTCCTGCGTCAGCACTTCGTCGCCGCGCTCGATCGTGTCGCCGAGCACACGAACATCAGACATGGAACACCTCGGGAAACGTCGTCGTTGAGCATCGATCTTTTACATGTCGGACTATAGTTTCTACATTACGGAAGCTCAACGTGGGCGACCCTGCAGTGACGGCGGAAGGAGCCGTGGTGGCGGCGAGCGGTGGAGTGCAGTCCCTCGATCGGGCTTTCGAGCTGCTGGAACGGCTCGCGGACGCGGGCGGCGAAGCGAGCCTGTCGGAGCTGTCGACGTCGTCGGGGCTGCCCATGCCGACGATCCACCGGTTGATTCGCACCCTCGTAGCGTCCGGCTACGTGCGGCAGAACGCGAACCGGCGCTACGCCCTGGGGGCACGGTTGATCCGACTGGGCGAACAGGCGAGCCTGCAGTTCGGCACGTGGGCACGCCCACTGTTGGCGGAACTGGTCGACGAGGTCGGCGAGACGGCCAACCTGGCGGTCCTCGAACGCGACGAGGTCGTCTACGTCTCACAGGCGCCGTCGAAACACTCGATGCGCATGTTCACCGAGGTGGGCAGGCGACTGCTGCCGCACGGCACGGGCGTCGGCAAAGCGATCCTGGCGCAGCTGCCCGCCGACGAGGTGCGGGACCTGCTCGGCCGCACCGGCATGCCCGCCTACACCGAACACACCCACACCGACGTCGAGACGTTCCTGGCGCACCTGGCCGAGATCGCCGAGCAGGGCTACGCGCTCGACGAGAGCGAGCAGGAACTGGGCGTGCGCTGCATCGCGGTACCGGTTCCGGGCACGCCGACGCCGACGGCCGTGTCGGTGTCCGGCCCGGAGGGCAGGCTCACGAAGGAGGCCGTCGGCCGCATCGCCCCGATGGTCCGGCGCACCGCCGAGGAACTGGCGAAACAGCTGCCCGACTGACGAATCCGGGACCGGCGCCCCGGTGCACCTACGGCGACGGCGGGCGCCGGAACCCCGGGTGCCCGCCGTCCCCGACCATGAACGGCTGTCGCCCTCACTCCCCCGACGACTGCTGCGGCTCGATGTTGAAGCGCACCTGGTCACCGTCGACGCTGGTCGCGGTGATGTCGGCCTTGATCTCGGCACCACCCTGGATCGTGACCGTGCACGTCGTGGTGGCGTCGACCTCGGCGTCCAGATCGTCGGGGCAGTCCACGCTGTCGACGGGCATACCCTGCTGCGAGATCGACGACGACACCTGCTTCTCGAGCTCCTCGTGCTCGACGTACTGCGAACATCCCGCGAGTCCGACGGCGGCGACACCGAGGACCGACAGGGCGACGAAACGGGACACGCGGGACATGAGCATCTCCTGGGGAAACGACGGGAAGGGCCGTATTTCCGGATTCCGGTCGCGATGCCGGAATCCGCATACCCCACTCCGACCCCGCGATCGCCCGGCCGGTTCCGTCGGTGTCGCGTCCCACACGTCCCGTCCCACACGTCTCGTCCCGCACCGGCGGGACGCCGCGCGAACGGTCAGCGGCCGCCCTGCAGCGGCTGCTCGTCCACCTGGACACGGAAGTTCGCGTTCTGCGAGTCGGCGTCGAGGCCGGTCACCTCGACCGTGACGCCGAACCGCGTCCCTTCAGGATTGGTGAGCACGCAGCGGGTGGTCGCACCGACCTCGGCCTTGACGTGCTCGGGACAGTGGACGTCTCCCAGGTGCTGCCCGACCTCCCGGCTCAGCGACTGCGCCGCCTGCCGGGCGAGCGCCGCCCTGTCGATCTCGTCGTCGGCGGGCGGATCCGACGCCCGGCCACCGTCACCGCCGTCGCCGTCACTCCCGGCGCCGTCACCCCCGCTGCCGTCGGCGCTGTCGGATGCCGCCGACGACCCGCTCTCGCCGGAGTCGTCGCCGGAGCCGCCGGAGCCGTCACCGTCCCCGGAGAGCACCACGTCGAACTGCACCCGGTCGTTCTCGCCGACCTCGGTGACGGTGACCTTCGCATCGCGTTCGCCGCCGCGGGTGGTCACGGTGCACGTCGTCGTCGCGCCGACCTCCGAGTCGAGGTCGTCGGGACACGTCACGTCCTCGGGCCGCCGGTCCTGTTCGGACAACGCGCCCATGACCTGTTTCTCGAGCTCGGCCTTGTCGACCGTCGACCCGACGGAGAACTCGAACGAACACCCCGTCACGGCCAACATCGCGCAGGCCACGGGAACGAGGGCCGCGCGGGCGACGCGCGGCACCGCGCGCACTCCTCGACGAGCCACGGTCAGCTCAGCAGCGCGTCGACGAACGCCGACGGTTCGAACGGCGCCAGGTCGTCGGGACCCTCACCGAGGCCGACGAGCTTGACGGGAACGCCCAGCTCGCGCTGCACCTGGAACACGATGCCGCCCTTGGCTGTGCCGTCGAGCTTCGTCAGCACCACACCGGTGACGTCGACGACCTCGGAGAACACCCGCGCCTGCGCGAGGCCGTTCTGCCCCGTCGTGGCGTCGAGCACGAGCAGCACCTCGTCGACCTTCGCCTGCTTCTCGACGACGCGCTTGACCTTGCCGAGCTCGTCCATCAGGCCGGTCTTGGTGTGCAGCCTGCCTGCCGTGTCGATCAGCACCGCGTCGACACCGGCGTCGACACCGCGCTTGACGGCGTCGAACGCGACCGACGCCGGGTCGGCACCCTCCTTGCCGCGCACGACCTCGGCACCCACGCGCTGGGACCAGGTCTCCAACTGGTCGGCCGCGGCCGCACGGAACGTGTCCGCGGCACCGAGCAGCACCTGCCTGCCCTGCGCGACGAGCACCCTCGCGAGCTTGCCGGTGGTGGTCGTCTTACCCGTGCCGTTGACACCCGCCACCAGCACGACGGCGGGCTGCTTCGCACCGTCGACGTCGTGCGGCAGCGCCCGCACCGAACGGTCCGCGTCCGGCGTCAGCGTCTGGATGAGCACGTCCCGCAACGCCGTTCGCGCGTCCTCCGGCGTGCGCACCCCGCGGACCGACAGCTCCTCGCGCAGTCGCTCGACGATCTCCGTCGTGGTCGACGCGCCGAGGTCGGCGACCAGCAGCGTGTCCTCGATCTCCTCCCACGAGTCCTCGTCGAGGTCACCCGCGCCGAGCAGGCCCAGCAGGCCCTGTCCCAGCGCCGACCGCGACTTCGACAGCCGCCCCCGCAGCCGTTCGATCCGGCCGGACGCGGGCTCGGGCTCCTCGACCTCGGTCTCGGGCTCCGGCCGAGCCGTCGCCGGGGCCGCGGGCGCAGGCGCTTCGCTCTTCGGAGTCTCGGTCTTCGGGGGCTCGGCCTCGGGAACGGCCTCGGGAGCCTCGGCACCGGCGGCCGGCGTCGGCCTTTCGGTCTCCTCGGCGCCCGCGGGCGCGGTGTCCGGAGCCGTCGCTGTGTCCGGGGCCGTTGCTGTGTCCGGGGCCGTTGCTTCCGGGGCCGCGCCATCCGGTGCCGCGGCGCCGGTGGACTCAGCACTCGGGGCCGGGGTGTCCGGTCCCGTCGTGTCCGGCGCCTTCCCGGCGGCCTCCGGCTCGGCGTCCGTGTCGGGGAGGGAGACGTCGACGATGTCGCGGCGCGGTGCGTCGCGCGGTACCGAGGCGTCGTCGCCGACGCCCGGCTGGCCGTCGACCTCGGTGCGCTCCTCCACCGGGTGCGCGGGCGTGTCCGGCGCGGCCGTTCCCGACGTCGCGGTGTCGCCTCCGGGCGCGAGCGAGATGCCGCCTCCGGCCTGGTAGCCGCCGCCCTTCGGAACCTGCTTCTCCCGGTCCCGCTCCAGGCTGATCCTGCGCCTGCGGGACAGGGTCAGTCCCACCACGACGGCGACCGCCAGCAGGGCGGCCACAATGACAACGATCCAGATCACGGCTGTGCTCGACACGCCGCCATCCTCCCACCTGCCCGTTCCCCTGCGGGTTCACCCCTGCCCGCGGCGTGGGAAGTTAACGGTACGGCATAGATCTCGGACAGAAGCCCACCGAACGTGTTGCGCACACCGGCTGATTGGACTAGACCACCCTCGTGTCCCCTTCGCTCCGTATCGCCGGGTTGTTGTCCGGCACTTCCGTGGACGGCATCGACGTCGCCATCGCCGAACTGGCGGAATCCGACGGTGAGCTCGTCCTCACCCCGCGCGGGCAGTGGGAGCTGCCCTACCCCGACGAGCTGCGGACGCGCCTGCTCGCCGCGCTGCCTCCGGCGCCGTGCAGTGCCGAGGAGCTCACGAAACTCGACACGCAGGTCGGCCAGGCGTTCGCCGAGGCCGTGCGTCATGCCGAACGGCAGGCGGGCGACGTCGATCTGGTCGCATGCCTGGGGCAGACGGTCTTCCACTGGGTCTCCGACGGCGCGGCCCTCGGCACGTTGCAGATCGGCAGGCCCGCCTGGATCGCCGAGCACACCGGCCGTCCCGTCGTCTCCGACCTGCGGGTGCGTGACGTCGCCGCGGGCGGCCACGGTGCACCGCTCGCCAGCACGCTCGACGCACTGTTGCTGCGCGCCGTCGCCGACCGGGAGGGCACGCCCGCCGTCGCACTGAACATCGGCGGGATCGGCAACATCACCGTCGTGCCGCCCGGCCGCGGGGACGACCGGACCGGCGGCGACACAGGCGGTGGCACAGGCGACGTGCTCGCCTACGACACCGGCCCCGGGAACGCGCTGCTCGACCTCGCTGCCGCACAGGTCACCGGCGGCAGGCTCCGCAGCGACGTCGACGGTGCGCTCGCCGAAGCGGGCACCGTCCGCACCGACCTGCTCGAACGGTTGCTGGCCGACCCGTACTACGCGGCCGAGCCGCCGAAGTCCACGGGCAAGGAACACTTCCACAGCACGTACCTCGCCGCCGCGCTCGGCGGCCTGCCACCGGTCGGCGACACCGACCTGCTGGCGACGCTGACGGAACTCACGGCCGTCACCATCGCCGACGCCTGCACCCGCCACGGCGCCACGGCCGTGTACGCATCGGGCGGCGGGGTGCACAACCCGGCCCTGATGCGCGCGCTCGGCGAACGTCTCACCGTGCGCACGAGCGACGAGCTGGGCCTTCCCGCCGACGCGAAGGAGGCGTATCTGACGGCCGTGCTCGGCTGGCTCTCGTGGCACGGCGTCGCGGGCAACGTCCCCAGCGCCACCGGTGCCCGCGGACCACGCGTCCTCGGCAGCATCACCCCTGGTGAGCGACCGCTCGCCCTCCCGACCCCACCAACGTCGCCGATTTCGCGGCTGAGGGTGGCCAACTCGCGCGAGACACGGTAGGAGAGACCAATGCGCGCACTGGACCTCGCGATCATCGCGATCTTCCTGGTGGGAACGCCCATCGTGGGCATCCTGCTCAGCGGGAAGCAGCGATCGTCGAACGACTACTTCGTCGGCAGCCGGAAGGTGCCCTGGTGGGCCGTCACCTTCTCGGTCGTCGCCACGGAGACCTCGACGCTGACCGTGCTGAGCGTGCCGACCGTGGCCTACCTCGGCAACATCACGTACCTGCAGCTGGCGATCGGCTATCTCATCGGCCGGATCGTCGTCGCGTTCGTGCTGCTGCCGAAGTACTACGCGGGCGGGTTCGTCAGCGCGTACGGCTTCCTCGGCAAACGCTTCGGCGGCGGACTGCAGGGCACCGCCTCGGTGACGTTCCTCGTCACGCGCCTGCTCGCCGACGGCGTGCGCCTGTTCGCCACGGCCATCCCCGTCAAGCTCGTGCTCGACGGGCTGGGCCTCGACGTGTCGTACTGGGTCGTGATCTCCGCGATCGCGCTCGTGGCCGTCATCTACACCTACTTCGGCGGGATCCGCGCCGTCATCTGGGTCGACGTCATTCAGATGGCCATCTACGTGCTCGGCGCCATCGCGGCGATCTTCGTGCTGGCGGGCCGGCTGCCCAGCGGCTGGTTCGGCGACCTCGCCGACGCGGGCAAGTTCCAGCTCTTCGAGTTCGGTTCGAACGTCGTCACCGACCAGTACGCGTTCATCACCGCCGTCGTCGGCGGTGCGCTGTTCGCGATGGCCTCGCACGGCGCGGACCAGCTGATGGTGCAGCGACTCCTGGCCTGCAAGAACGTGCGCGACAGCCAGAAGGCCGTGATCGCCAGCGGTGTCGTCGTGTTCTTCCAGTTCGCGGTGTTCCTCGTGGTCGGCGCGATGCTGTTCTCGTTCTACGGCGGACAGAGCATCGACGCGCTGGGGCTGACCAACCCCGACGACCTGTTCCCGCGGTTCATCCTCGAAGAGCTGCCCGTCGGCCTGTCCGGCATCCTCATCGCGGGCATCCTCGCCGCCGCCATGTCGACGATCTCCTCGTCGCTGAACTCGCTGTCGACGTCGACGATCGCCGACCTGTACGAGCGGTTCACGAAGAAGAAGATGTCCGACGCCGTGATGCTCAAGCAGGCGCGGATCTGGACGATCATCTGGGCCGTGGTGTTCGTCGTGTTCGCCTCGATGTTCACCAGCACCGACACCCCGGTCGTCGAACTCGGCCTGAGCATCGCCAGCTACACCTACGGCGCGCTGCTCGGCGCGTTCTTCCTCGGCATGCTCGTCAAGAAGGCGCGGCAGACCGACGCGATCATCGCGTTCGTGTGTGCCGTGGTCGTGGCCGCGGTGTTCGTCCTCGGCATCACGTTCACCGTGGACGGCGAAGAGGTGGGCCTCGCCTTCCCCTGGTACGTGCCGCTGGGCATCGTCGTCACGCTGATCGTCGGCGGGCTGCTGTCGCTGCGCCACAGCGGCCCCGACCCGCACGCCGCCGACGTGGAGAAGCAGGAGCAGGAGACCGCCTAGCTGTGCTGTTCGGGCACGTTGGTGACGGTTCGGCACGCGGTGGATGATCTTGATATGGGTGAGGGCCTCCGGGTTCGGTGTGGATCACCACGAACAACACGCCGATCCGAGGAGGCCCTCTGGTGGTCCACCGTAACGCTCCGCTGACTCCGACCGGACGGCTGCGACTGGCCCGGTGCGTCGTCGAGGACGGTTGGAACGTGCGCCGCGCTGCCGAACGGTTCCAGGTCGCCCACACGACCGCGGCCCGCTGGGCCGGCCGGTACCGCCACGGCGGCGAGCAGGCTATGGACGATCGCTCCAGCCGTCCCCGCCACAGCCCGCAACGCACCAGTCGGGTA
>NZ_JAMTCN010000035.1 GCF_024171865.1 Prauserella aidingensis
CCCCCGGATCATGCGTTCGACTGGGGGCATCAGTCATGCCGGACCTGGAGACCAGGAGCCCCTCGACCAAGGAGCCACGAAAAAGGTAACGGGGGACGGGCGTGCACAGAACACGCGCCCGGAACCCGCAACACGGTGCCCGGAACCTGCAACACGCGCCCCGAGAAACACAACACGCGCCCCGAGAAGCGCAACACGGCGTCCGGGTCAGGGGGTGCCGGTGGCCGTGCGGTAGGCGGTGAGGGTGGTTTCGGCGCAGCGGAGCCACGTGAAGTTGCCCGCGTGGGCGCGGCGCGTGGCGGCGGTCGACGCGGCGTTGGGCTCGTCGACGGCGGCGCGCAGCTCGGCGGCGAGCGTGTCGACGTCACCGTACGGCGCGAGGTGCGCCAGACCGGCCGACACCTCGCGGAGTGCGGGCACGTCGGAGCACACCACGGGGGTGTCGCACGCCATGGCCTCGAGTACCGGAAGTCCGAACCCTTCGTCCCGTGACGGCAGCACCAGCGCCGAGGCGCCCGCCACCACCCGCTGCAGGTCCACATCGGACAGGTAGCCGACGTGGTGGCGCCGTTTGCCGGGCGGGAACCGGCCCGGGCCCGCGAACACCAGCTGAGGCAGCGACGGGTCGGCGGCGTGTGCCTCGAGCAGCCAGTCGAGGCCCTTGCGCGGCCCCGGTGCGCCTGCGAACAACAGGTACCGCGACGGCAGGCCGAGCCGCTGGCGGGTGCGCACGCTCGGCGGACGTCCGGTGAACCAGCCCGCGTCGACGCCGAGCGGTGTGACGACGATCTTGTCGCGGTCGACGTCGAGTCGTTCCGCGACGGCGTCGGCGACGGCGGCGGTCGGGGTGCAGATCACGTGTGCCCGCCGGGCGCCGCGGCGCACCAGTTCGGGCAGCTCCGCGTCGCTGGGCGGCAGTTCCTCGGGGGCGTCGAGGAACGCCAGGTCGTGGATCGTCAACACGCCCGCGCCGCGCACGCTGGCAGGCAGCACGAAGTTCGTGCCGTGCACGACGTCGTAGCGCCCGGCGAACAGGCCCACGGGCGGCAGCGACGAACGCACCCACAGTTTCCGCAGGATCCGCGCGGGGACGGGCATGCCGCGCGCGGCGACGTCGTGCGGCAGGACCGTGCGCAGTGTGCGCCAGCCCCGCAGTGTGAACGCGACGGCGCGCAGGTCGACGTCGTCGGTGAGGGAGGCGAGTTCCTCGGACAGCGACGCGGTGTACCGTCCGATGCCCGTCCGGTCACCCAGCAGCGGGGTGCCGTCGAGCAGCACCCGCACGGGTCCGCCGCCGCGTTCAGTCACGACCCAGCCTCGTCCGCACGACCTTGCGTACGCGTCCCGCCGCCCTGCGGGCCAGTTCCGTCGGCCCGCCGTCGCCGAGGTATTCCTTGACCAACGCCGCGTCGCGCCGGAGCTTCTGGGCCCGGTTCAGCGGCGGTTCCGCCGTGAGGTCGGCCGCGCCTGCCAGCCGGTCGGCAGCGGGACGCGGGTCACGGACGAACCGCACGAGCGGGTCGAGCACGTTCGGCCACGTGTACCGCTCGACGACCGCGGCGATGCGCTCGCGGCAGCCGTCGGCGAACTCCGTGTCGTACAGGCACCGCTCCAGCGCGTCGGCGAGTGCGTCGGTGTCCTCGGCCGGGACGACGACGCCGAGTCGTTCGCGCCGCACGAGGTCGGCGAACGAGTCCCCGTCGGTCGTGATGATCGGCAGGCCGGCCCAGAGGTAGTCCAGTACGCGGGTGCGGAACGCGAACGTCGTCTCGATGTGCTCGAAGTGTGTCGTGACCCCGCAGTCGGCGTCGAGGAGCCAGTTCTGGCGGTCGTCGTAGGGCACCCACTGTTCGTTGAAGAACACGTGCTTGCCGGTGAGGCCGAGGGAGTCGGACAGGCGCATGGTCTGCGCGCCGATGTCCATCTCGGTCACCTCGGGGTTCGGGTGCTTCATGCCGAGGAAGACGAGCCGCGCGTCGTCGTGGCGGGTGCTGAGCCGTTCCACGGCGCGCACGAGCGTCAGCGGGTCGAACCAGCTGTACACGCCGCCCGCCCACAGCACGACACGGTCGCTTTCGGACAGTCCGAGCGACGATCGCAGGCCGTCGCCGGTGCGCTGCGGCGGCCGGGCCGACAGTCCGAACGGGACGACCGAGAGCAGTGACTGCGTCGTCGGGTCGGCGTCGTAGAGCCGCGGGGTGAGCCTGCCGGTGGCGGCGAGATGGCCGAGCCACAGGTGCCGTTGGCGCTCCGAGGCGCACAGGAAGAAGTCGCCGCGCTGCAACTGGGCGTCCAGCACGCGCGTGACGCCTTCCAGATCGGCGGCGCGGCGGTCGTCGGGCACATCCTTGGTCTGTTCGAGCAGTTCGAGGTGCATCGGGTCGTACAGGTCGCACACCACGATCTTGTGCGCGTACTCGGACTGCAGCGCAGGTGCCATTTCGAGTACGTGGCCCTGGAGGATGACGACGTCGGCCCAGCCGATCGGCTCGCGGAGGTCACGCCTGCGCGCGGCGCTCACCGGGAACGGGGCGGGCGGCGGCTCGGCGAGGGGGTTGACCGTGACGAGCCGGACGTCGTGCTCGCCGGAGAGGACCTCGGCGATGTTCCACGCGCGGATCGCCGGGCCCGCCATGCGCTCGGTGATCGCGTCGCCGGTGAGCACCAGCACCTTCCGGCGGGTGCCGAACGCGCGCTCGATGCCGAACGCCTCGACGAGGATGTCGTGGGCGGCGAGGTAGTCGGGGAGCGGGTAGGCGGGTTCGAGCGCGTTGCGCAGCAACGGCAGCAGGTCGGCGTCGGTGCGGACGCGCGCGGCCTGTTCGGCGGCCCGCGACTCGGCCAGCGACGGCAGCTGCTCGACGAACCGGTCGATCGCCAGGACACCGGCGAGGGTGCTGCGCGGCACCGGCACGGCCGCCGTCTCGGCGGGTCCGGTGCCGTGTTCGAGGTCCAGCTTCGTCGGGTCCAGCTCGCCCCGCGCGGTGGCCCTGCGCACGGTCAGCGCCAGTGCCGCGGGCAGCGCGCGGGCGAGGGTCTCGTCCGAGGCGTTCTTGTACAGCGCGGCCAGGGCGTTGCGCTCCAGCAGGAACGTCTCCCTGCCGCTGTCCGGCGAGTCCACTGCGGACATCGTGGCGTGGTGCCGGTGGTAGGTCAGCGACTCCGGCACGTACCGCACGCGCCAGCCACGCAGGTTCAGTCGCCAGCCGAGGTCGACGTCCTCGTAGAACATGAAGAAGCGCTCGTCGAATCCGCCGAGCTCGGCGAACACCGACGAGCGCACGAACATCGCCGACCCGGTCGCGAACAGCACGTCCTTGGCGACCTCGTGGTCGCCGCGCGGTACGTCGGCGATCGGCCCGCCCGCGTGGCGCTTGTAGCCCATGCCGAACCAGGTGAGCCCCGCGTCGACGTAGTCGGTTCCCGTGCCCTCCCAGTCGAGCACCTTGCTCGCGACTGCGCCCACGGTCGGCTCGGCGCGCAGCGTCGCCACGGCGGCGCCGACCCAGCCGGGCGCGGGCCGGGCGTCGTTGTTGAGCAGGGCCAGCACGGTGCCGTTCGCCTCGCGGGCGCCGAGGTTGCAGCCGCCCGCGAAGCCGCGGTTCGTGTCCGAGGTGACGAGCCGGACGTCCGGTGCAGCCTCGCGGATGCGCGCCACGTCGTCGCCGCCGGAGGCGTTGTCGACGCAGACGACCTCGAGGTTCGGATAGTCGTGCTCGGCGAGTGCACGCAGGCACGCGATCGTGTCGTCGGCGCCGCGGTAGTTCACGACGACGACCGAGACCAGCGGTGATGCCGGGTCCTGCTGCGGCACGGGCGCTCCTTCCCCTCAGCCGCCCCAGCTTATCCGCCTGCCCAGCGCCGCCAGACGGAGCCTCGGCCGACCGACGAACGGCGGGTGACGTCCCGCCGCGTCCGCCACACCCAGCGTGTCCGGCGGGCGATGTCGCCCAGCACGCGCAGGCGCAGGCGCGGGTCGAAGTTGGCGGTCTCGGGGTCGACGCGGCCGCGGAGTCTGCGCAGCGGCAGGACCGCGGTGAGCGCGGTGAACCGGGCGAGTTCGCGCGCCGCGACGCCCGCGGGGGCGCAGCGCAGCAGGGTCAGCAGGCGGTTGCGCTCGTTCCACCGGTGGAAGGCGGCGGAGCCGGGCCGGGTGCTGGCGCCGTGCCGGTGGTGGACGTCGGTCGGGACGGCCGCGACGTCCCAGCCCGCCAGGCGCAGCCGCCACGAGGTGTCGGTGTCCTCGTAGTAGCAGAAGAACTCGGCGGGGACGCCGCCGACGTCGCGGAGGGCGCGGGTGCGCACGAGGGCGGCGCCGCCGCAGAACCCGAACGGCGCGGGCGCGGGGGTCGCGGCGAGGTCGTGGCCGTGGCCGTCGGCGGTGAGGCCGACGCCGGTGGACTGCACCGTGCCGTCGGGGCGGACGAGCCTCGCGGTGACGGCGCCGATGGTCGGGCCCGCGGCGGCTTCGACGGCGGCGAGCCAGTCGGGGGAGGGCACCGCGTCGTCGTTCAGCCACGCCACGAACTCGGTGTCGACGTCGTCGAGTGCGGCCGCGATGCCGCCCGCGTAGCCGGTGTTGGTGTCGAGCCGGAGCACCTCGGGGGTGCTCGGGTGGTCGGCGAGGACCCGCCGGGTCGCGTCGTCGGCTGCGTTGTCCACCACGAGTGTCCGATGTGGACGTGTCTGCTCGGCGAGCCCGTCGAGGCAGTCGCCGAGGTGGGCAGCACCGCGCCACGTCACGACGACGACGGTGGTGGCGGGCATGACAGCACCGTAGCGAGCGCGGCGGCCGGGTGGTGAGCGGGAGGCACGCCGCGGCGGTGGTGGGTCGGGTCGGTGGTGGCAGTGGTGGAGGTGCGCGGCGGTGGTGGTTCGCGGTGGTGGAGGTTCGCGGTGGTCGAGGCCGGGGCGGGTGCCGACCATGATCGGGGGAAGGATAGGCGCTCCCACCCGCCGGCGCGGCCACCGCCCCTCACGGACACGCAGACGCGTGGCTGTGTTGACGCCACCAAGGTGCCCTTGGGGGCAGAATGGCCGCCGTGCGGGAGTTGACGGTCGTCGCCGAGCAGGTGCTGGCGCCGGTGCCGGGCGGGACGGGCCGGTACACGGCGGAGCTGCTGCGCGCGCTGGTGGAGACCGCGCCGGACGGCTGGCGGGTGGGCGGTGTCGTCGCGCGGCACGCGGACGTCGGGGCCGTGCGGTTCCCCGGTGTCGCGGGACCGCGGGTACTGCCGGTGCCGCGGCGGGTGCTCGCCGAACTGTGGCGGCGGGGCCTGCCCTGGTGGCCCGGCGGCGACGCCGTCCACGCGCCGACACCCCTCGCACCGCCGCGTGCACCCCGTGGCCGCACGGTGTCGGTCACCGTGCACGACACCGTTCCGTGGACCCACCCGGACACGCTCACCCCGCGCGGCGTCGCCTGGCACCGCGCCGCGATCACGACGGCGTTGCGCCGCGCGGACGCCGTCGTCGTCCCCACCCGTGCGGTCGCCGACGACCTCGCGCGCCACGTCACCGGCCCCGCCCCGGTGCGGGTCGTCGGCCACGGCACGACGACCTGGCCCGAACCGGATCCGTCCGCCGCACGGCCGGAGCTGCCGGAGCGGTACGTGCTCGCCGTCGGCACGGTCGAACCGCGCAAGGGCATCGACACACTGATCCGGGCGACGGCCGCCGTCGACGGTGCGACGCTCGTGCTGGCGGGACAGTCCGGGTGGGGTGGCCTGGACCCGCGGCGCATCGCCGCCGACGCGGGCCTGCCGCCCGAGCGACTCCGCGTCCTCGGCGCGCTTCCCGACGCCGACCTGGTCGTGGTGCTGCGCGGCGCGAGCGTGCTGGCCGTGCCGAGTCTCGCCGAGGGCTTCGGCCTGCCCGTGCTGGAGGCGATGGCTGAGGGCGTGCCCGTCGTGCACTCGGATGCGCCCGCGCTCGTCGAGGTCGCCGGTGGTGCGGGCCGGTGCGTGCCGCGCGGTGACGACGACGCGCTCGCGACGGCGTTGCGGGAGGTCCTGGCCTGCGGCGACCTCGCGGACACTCTCGTACGTGCCGGGCGCAGGCGTGCGCGGGCGTTCACGTGGCGGAAGGCCGCTGAGGCGATCTGGCGGCTGCACACGGCGTCCCGGACCGAGTGAACCCGCGGGAGCCGGCAGGACCCACGGGTGGAGTGGCAGTGGAGTGGTCCACAGCCCGCTGACCGGCCGTGATGCCACCGTGACCTCGCCGTGATTTTGGCGAACACCCGACAACCGGGACGCCGGGAGTCGTACCCTGCTCGGGTGGCCGATCCCAGAGTGTTGATCGACGCCACCGCTGTGCCTGCCGACCGCGGTGGCGTCGGCAGATATGTCGACTCCCTGGTCGCCGCCCTCGACACCGATGGGGCGGCGATCTCCGTGGTGTGCCAGCCGCGCGACACCGAGCTGTACGCCGGCCTCGCCCCGCACGCGGAGATCGTGCCCGCCGCCGAGTCGACCGCGACCCGCACGGCCCGCCTGACCTGGGAACAGACCACCCTGCCACGGCTCGTGGGGCGGCTCGGCGTAGACGTCGTCCACTCGCCGCACTACACGATGCCGCTCGCCAGCCGCGCCGCTTCGGTGGTGACGCTGCACGACGCGACGTTCTTCACCGACCCGGTGCTCCACTCGTCGGTCAAGGCGCGCTTCTTCCGCGCGTGGACCTCGACCGCGCTGCGGCGCGCGGACGTGTGCGTCGTACCGAGCGACGCCACCGCCGACGAACTCGCGCGGGTCACCCCGGCGTCCGGCGCGCGCGTCGAGGTCGTCCACCACGGCGTCGACGAGGAGCGGTTCCACGTGCCTTCGCCCGAGGAATGCCGCGCCGCGCGCGACGCCATCGGCCTCGGCGCCACGCCGTACGTCGCGTTCCTCGGCGCGCTCGAACCGCGCAAGAACGTGCCCGCCCTGGTTCGCGGGTTCGCCCACGCCGTCGAGGACATGGCGCAGCCGCCCGCGCTCGTGCTGGCCGGCCAGCCCGGCTGGGACCGGCAGGTCGAGTCCGCGCTCGACTCGGTGCCGCACCGGCTGCGCGTGATCCGCGCCGGTTATCTGCCGTTCGACACCCTGGCGGGTTTCCTGGGCGGCAGCGAGCTCGTCGCGTATCCGAGTCTCGGTGAGGGCTTCGGGTTGCCGGTGCTCGAGGCGATGGCGTCGGGCGCCTGTGTGCTGACGACGCGGCGGCTGGCGTTGCCGGAGGTGGGCGGTGACGCGGTGGCCTACTGCGGGGTCGGTGCGGGCGACGTCGCGGCCGCGTTGCGGGACCTGCTCGACGACCCGGCGCGCCGCTCCCGGCTGGCCTCGGCCGCGCAGCGCAGGGCGAAGGACTTCTCGTGGTGCTCCACCGCCGAACGCCACCGCGAGGCCTACGACAGGGCCGTCCACGCCGCCCGCCTGCCGCACTGACACGGGCTACCCACCCGCCGCGTGTCCTGGCGCCCAAGAGACCGTGTTGCGCCCCCAGGGGACCGTGTTGCGGATTCAGGGGACCGTCTTGCGCCCGCAGGGGAGCGTGTTGCGGACTCGGGGCCGGTGATGCTCGTCCGCTCCCCGTGGCTGTGGCCGCTCCCGTGGCTGTGGCCGCGAGGGGAGGGAGTCGTGGCTCCCGCCCGCCGGCCCGGCCCCGCCTCTCATCGGCACGCCGACGCGTGGCTGTGTCGAACGCACCGAAGGTGCCCTCGGGGGTATCCGGGGCGGGCCCGTGCGGCGGGTGCAGAATGTCCGCGTGACCGAGCCGAAGACCTACGGTGACGGCGTCGCGGTGGTGACCGTGACGTACTCCCCGGGCGCGACCCTCGAACGGTTCCTCGACACCCTCGCCTCGGCGACCGGCCGCGACGTGCAGGTCGTGCTCGCCGACAACGGGTCCGTGGACGGTGCGCCCGAGAAAGCGGCCGAGCGGGCGAACGTGCGCCTGGTGCCGATGGGCGAGAACCTCGGCTACGGCGCCGCCGCCAACCGCGGGGTTGCCGAACTCGGTGACGACGTGGGCTGGGTCGTCGTCGCCAACCCCGACCTCGAATGGGACGCCGGTTCGCTCGACGCGCTGCTCGCCGTCACCGAGCGGTGGCCCCGCGGCGGTGCGTTCGGGCCGTTGATCCGCGAACCGGACGGGTCGGTGTACCCGTCGGCGCGGCTGCTGCCGTCGCCGGGCCGCGGCATCGGTCACGCCGTGTTCGGCAAGATCTGGCCGTCGAACCCGTGGACCCGCGCCTACCGGCAGGAGAGCGGCGAGCCCACGGAACGCACCGCGGGGTGGCTGTCCGGGTCGTGCCAGCTGATCCGCAGGGAGGCGTTCGACTCGGTCGACGGGTTCGACCCGCGCTACTTCATGTACTTCGAGGACGTCGACCTCGGAGACCGCATCGCCAGGGCCGGCTGGCTCAACGTCTACGCGCCATCGGCGGCCGTGATGCACATCGGCGGCGAGTCGACGTCGAAGGCGTCGGCGACGATGCTCGCCGTGCACCACGACAGCGCCTACCGCTACCTGGCCGACCGGCACCGCGGGTTCCGGTGGAAGCCGTTCCTCGCAGCCGTGAAGCTCGGCCTGCGGCTGCGGTTGAAGCTCGAGACCCGTCGGGCCTGATCACTTCCAGCGGCTCATTCCCACCGGAACAACCGGGCCGACACCGCCGCGGCGACGACGGTGACGCCGGCGAGCACACCGAGCTGGGCGATGTCGAGCGGCCCGCCGGTCCACGCGGCCCTGAGGGCGTCGAGTCCGGCGCCGAACGGCAGGTGTGCACCGACGGTCGCGACGCCGTCCGGCAGGTTGCCGCGGGGACCGAACCCGCCGCCCAGCGCCATCAGGACGAAGAACGACACGAGCCCGATGGCCAGCGCGGCGTTCGGCGTCGGGGACACCGCCGCGACCAGCATGCCCAGGGCGAACATCGCCGTCGTCGTCAGCACGAGTGCGACCGCGAGGCCGAGCGGGTCCGCGGGTGGCGACAGGTCGAACAGCACGGCCGCGGCCACGACGACGAGCACGATCCCGGCCGCCGCCTGCGCCAGCCCGACCACGGCCTGCGCCACCAGCACCATCGACGGCCGCGCCGGTGTGACCGCGAGCCGCCGGAGGATCTTGTAGCGGCGGTAGGTCGCCAGGAACGACGGCATGTTGATCACGCCGACGGTCGCGATGGTCAGCACGATCACCATCGGCAGCACGTAGGCGAGCTGGTACGTCATGCCGCCCAGGCCGGGCACGGGCGGGGAGTCGCCGCTGCCGTTCATGACCAGGAGCAGCATCGGCAGGCCCAGCGGGATGACCAGCCCCGCGGTGTCCCGGCGGACCATGCGGCCCTCGTGCGCGACGAGCGCCCGCCACGCCCGCAGCCCCGGACCGCGCGGCGGCGTCACGGCGGCGGTCATGACCGCACCTGCCCGTCCGCACCGTCGCTCGGGGCGCCGTCGCGACGCGGCCCACCGGATGCCGCACCGTCGCGGACGGCACGATGGCCACCGGATGCCGCACCGTCGCGGGCGCGGCCGTCCTCGTCGAGCGCGGCACCGCCGAGAACGTCGTCGAGTCCGTCGCCCTCGTCGTCGGTGCCGGTCATCGCGAGGAACGCCTCGTCGAGGGACGCGCCGCGGCGGCCGTGGGTGCGCGCGACGAGCCCGCCGGGCGTGTCCAGCGCGGCGATCCGCCCCCGGTCGAACACGGCGATGCGGTCGCACAGCCGTTGCGCCTCGTCCATGAAGTGCGTGACCAGCAGGATCGTCACGCCCGCGCGCCGTACCTGCTCGATCAACTCCCACGTGTCGCGGCGCGCCCGCGGGTCGAGGCCGGTGGTGAGCTCGTCCAGCACCGCGACGCGCGGCTTGCCGACGAGCGCCAACGCGATCGACAGCCGCTGCAGCTGCCCGCCGGAGAGCTCGTCGACCACCGTGTCCCGCTTGTCGTCGAGTCCGAGTTCGCCGAGCAGGCGGTCCGGGTCGGCGCCGTCGGCGTAGAACGACCGGTACAACCGCACCATCTCGCCCGCCGTCGCCTTGTCCGGCAGCGTCCCCTCCTGCAGCTGCACGCCGAGCACCGCGCGCAGCGCCCTGCGGTCCCGCGTCGGGTCGAGCCCGAGCACCCGCACCCGGCCGGTGTCGGGCGCGCGCAGTCCTTCGATGATCTCGACGGTGGTCGTCTTGCCCGCCCCGTTCCTGCCGAGCACGCCGAAGATCTCGCCCGCGTCGACGTCGAAGGAGACGCCGTCGACCGCGACCGTTTCGCCGTAGCGTTTGTGGATGTCTCTGACCTCGATGACGGCCATGTCGCCCGCCTTTCGTGTGCCGGGTCCGCCCGGTCGGCCTGCTGTCACCGGTGACGCTAGGCAGGCGGCGGGCGCGGTGTCGGCTGCCGAAGGTCACGTCTCGCGGGCATGACTTCCGGCAGGTGCCTGCCGGCGGGTGCACTCCTAGACTCGGCGGATGGGCAAGGAACGCCTCGAAGTGGCAGCGGCGACGGCGGGGCTGGTGATCTACCTCGTCGTCGGGACGCCGATCGTCCTCGTCGAACTCTCCGGCGGCGCCACGGAACCGGTCACGGGCGGCCCGTTCTGGCTGTGGCTGGTCTGCTACGCCGGATTTCTCGTCGCATTCGTGGCGACGGTGGTCTCGGGGACGTGGGGACACCGCGCCGGCGTGGTGGGCTGCGCGCTGCTGACGACGGCCTGCGGGGCCGGGATCGTGCTGCTGTCCGGCAACCGTGGGGTGACGCCGATCCTGCTGGTGTTCGCGGTCGCGATCGCGGCGCAGTACGCGCCGGCGCGACTGGCCGTGGGGATCGTCGCCGGCAACACCGTGGTCGTGGCCGCGGCGGGGCTGTGGCACGGGGTCGGCCTGCTCGACCTGCTGCTGAGCACGTCCCTGTACGCCGTGCTGCAGGTGCTGTGCCTGTTCACCACCTGGGCGGGCAGGCGTGAGCAGGAAGCCAACGAACGCCTCGCCGTCGCCCACACCGAACTGCGCAGCGCCACGGCGTTGCTCGCCGAGTCGAGTCAGTCCCAGGAACGCCTCCGCATCGCCCGGGAACTGCACGACGTGCTGGGACACAAGCTGTCCGCGCTGGCGCTGCAGCTGGAGACGGCGTCGCACCGGGTGAGCGGCGCCGCGGGCGACGACGTCGAACGGGCGCGGCTGCTCGCGAAGGAACTGCTCACCGACGTCCGGTCGACCGTGGGGGAACTGCGGTCCCGCCCGCCGGAACTGCGCGCCGCACTGGAGACCGTGGTGCGCGACCTGCCGCGCCCGCGGGGCCACCTGACGGTCGCCGACGACGTCGAGGTCGACGAACAGCGGATCACCGTGCTCGTCCGCTGCGCGCAGGAGATCGTCACCAACGCGATCCGCCACGCCGACGCGGACAACCTCTGGCTCGACGTGCGTGCCCGGTCCGACGGCGGTGTCGTGCTGCGGGCCCGCGACGACGGCCGCGGCACGTCGGCGTTGCGGCTCGGCCACGGGCTCACCGGGCTGACCGAACGCGCCGAACAGGTCGGCGGGTCGGTCACGTTCGACGGCCACGAGGGATTCGCCGTCGACCTGGAACTGCCGCCCGCCGCGATGCCGGTGGCCGCACCGTGATCCGCGTCGGTGTCGTCGACGACCAGACGCTCGTCCGGCAGGGCATCCTGAGTCTGCTCGGCCTCGCCGACGACGTCGCGGTGGTGGCCGAGGCCTCCGACGGGGAGGAGGCCCTCGACGTGCTCACCTGCGACCCTCCCGACGTGCTGCTGCTCGACCTGCGCATGCCGCGGCGCGACGGGATCGCCACGCTCGAGGCGATGCGTGACCGCGGGTTCGACGTGCCCGCGCTGGTGCTGACGACCTTCGACGACGACGAGCTCGTGTTGAAGGCGCTGCGCGCCGGGGCGCGCGGCTACCTGCTCAAGGACGTCACGCTCGACCGCCTCGTGCACGCCATCCGCACGCTGGCCCGGGGCGGTTCGCTGGTGCAGCCCGCGCTCACCGAGCGGCTCGTCCGTGCCGCGGAGGCGTCCGGCGAGCGTCGCGAGTTCACCGACCTGCCCGCGCCGGAACCGCTGACCGACCGGGAACTGGACATCCTGCGACTGCTGGCCGGTGGTTTCAACAACCGTGAGATCGCCGACGCCGCCGGACTCGCCGAGGGGACCGTGAAGAACCACGTGTCGAACGTGCTGATGAAGCTCTACGTCCGCGACCGCACCCGTGCCGTGCTCCGTGCGCTCGAGCTGGGGATGCTCACCGACGGCGACGGCTGATCGGCGTCACAGGCCTTCGAGACGGCGGGCCAGTTCGGAGGTGCCGCTGCCGGGCTCGACCTTCGTGGTCGGTACGAATCCGCCGGCCGAGGCCTCGTCGGACCGGCCGTCGTCGCCGGTGGCGGGCTGCGGCGCGGTGTTCTGCGGTGCGGTGTTCGCGGGCGCGCTGTTCTGGGAGGCGCTGGTCGGTGCAGCGGCGTTCTGGGCAGCGGCGTTCTGGGCAGCGGGATTCCGGGCGCCGGGCGTGACCGGCACGCCGGTGAACGTCATGTCCGGAGGTGCGTTCGCCGTGTCCACGGGCTGAGCGCCCTGGGGCGCCAACGGCTGGGTGCGCGCGTTCTCCGCGAGCGCAGGAGCGGTCTGCTGGGGAGCGGTGTCCTGCGAGGACGCGGCGGGGTCGGCTGCGGCGCGGGCGGCGGCCTCACGCTGGTTCAGCGGCACGGTCGGCGACGGCTGCGAGAGGTGACTCTCGTCGTTGCGCTCGATCACCGACGCGGGCACCTTGGCGGTGGCGTCGGGGTCCTGGTCGGCGCTGCGCACGACCGAGGAGGGGATGACCTGGGTGTCGTCCGAGTCCATCGGTGACCGCATGTTGTCCGGCGTCACCACGCCCGAGCGCCGCTGCGCCCGAGCCAGTACGGCGTCCGCTCGATCGCGGGGGTCCATGCCCTCGCCTCCCCGATGCTCGACCAGGCCCTCTCGGTGGAAGGGCCGCCGGATTCTGCCACTAGGGTAGGCCCTCCGGTTCGGTACCGTCAGCGTTTCCCCCGGTTTGTCGCCGGAGGGCCACGAGAAAGGGTAGGTGCAGGCTCGAATGGGGTCCTCGTCCGGAGGCGGTGCGGTCGACGCCGTGGTGCTCGTCGGCGGTAAAGGCACCAGGTTGCGCCCGCTGACCCTCTCCGCGCCGAAGCCGATGTTGCCGACGGCGGGCGTGCCGTTCCTGTCGCACCTGCTGTCGCGGATCCGCGCGGCGGGGATCACACATGTGGTGCTCGGCACGTCGTACCAGGCCGAGGTGTTCGAGGAGCACTTCGGCGACGGCAGCGCGCTCGGTCTCGAACTCGAGTACGTCGTCGAGGACGAGCCGCTCGACACCGGCGGGGCGATCCGCAACGTGTACGACCGGCTCCGCGGCGACGACGTCGTGATCTTCAACGGCGACATCCTGTCCGGAACGGACATCGGCTCGCTCGTCGGCACGCACCGCTCGTCGGGCGCCGACGTCACCCTGCACCTGCAGCGTGTGGCCGATCCGAGCCGGTTCGGCTCCGTGCCCACCGACGCCGACGGCCGCGTGACGGCGTTCCTCGAGAAGACGCAGAATCCGCCGACCGACCAGGTCAACGCCGGGTGCTACGTGTTCCGCCGCGAGGTCGTCGGCGGGATCCCGGCGGGCAGGCGCGTGTCGGTCGAGCGGGAGACGTTCCCCGGACTGCTCGAGGCGGGCGCCCACGTGCACGGGTTCGTCGACGACTCCTACTGGCTCGACGTCGGCACGCCCGAGACGTTCGTGCAGGGGAGCACCGACCTGGTGCGGGGCGTGGCGCCGACGTCGGCGCTGTCCGGGCCGACGGGCGAGGCGCTGCAGCTGGCCGGTGCGGCCGTGGCGGACGACGCCGAGGTCACGGGCGGGTCGACGCTCGGGGCGGGTTCCGTCGTCGGCACCGGCGCGCGGGTCGCGTCGTCGGTGCTGTTCGACGGTGCCGTGGTCGAGGCCGGGGCCGTGGTGGAGCGTTCCGTGCTGGGCGCCGGTTCCCGCGTGGGCGAGGGTGCGGTGCTGCGCGGTGTCGCACTCGGCGACGGCGTGAGCGTCGGCGAGGGCTGCGAACTCCTTGACGGGGCGCGCGTGTGGCCGAAGGTGGAGCTGCCGCCCGGCGCGATCCGGTTCTCCAGCGATGCGTGAACGGCGGTGGCGACCCGGTTTCGACGTCGATCCCGACGCCGTGCTGGCACCGTTGCGGCGTGGCCATGCCGACCCGTGTTTCCGGCGTGACGGCGGCATCTGGCTGACGGCGAACACCTCGTGCGGGCCCGCCACGCTGCGGGTGTCACGGTCCGATGTGGACGTCATCGGCACCGCGTGGGGCGACGGTGCCGACGCGATCCTCGAGGGCCTGCCCGCGCTGCTGGGCGCCGCCGACGACGATTCCGGGTTCGTGGCGCACCACGACGCGGTCGCGCGGGCACGGCGGACGCTGCCGGCGTTACGGCTGGGCGCGACCGGGCGGGTGTGGGATGTGCTCGTGCCCGCGGTGCTCGAGCAGAAGGTCACGGGCTACGAGGCGCGCCGGTCGTGGCGGGAGCTGTGCCGGCGATTCGGCGAGCCCGCACCGGGTCCCGCGCCGGACGGGATGCACGTCCCGCCGACCCCCGACGCCGTGTTGTCCATTGTGGATTGGAACTGGCACAGGGCCGGGGTGGACCTCGCGCGCAGGCGGGCGTTGCGGGCCGCGGCGACGGTGGCGGGCAGGTTGGAACGTGCCGCGTCCCTGGGCGGAGCCGAGGGCAGGAGGTTGCTGCGGACCGTGCCGGGTATCGGCGTGTGGACCGCCGCCGAGGTGGCCCAGCGCGCGTGGGGCGATGCGGACGCGGTCAGCTTCGGCGACTTCCACATCCCCGCGGTCGTCGGCCACGCCCTGCTCGGCCGCGAACTCGACGACGCCGGAATGCACGAGGTCCTCGCCCCGTACGCGCCGCAGCGCCACCGCGTCGTGCGCTACCTCGAGGCCGCGGGCCACACCCGCCCCCGCTACGGCTCGCGCCACCCGGTCCGCGACTACCGCGCCATCTGACCGCCCAGGCCGCCGTGTTGCGGATCCCGGGAATCGTGTTGCGGTTTCAGGGGCGCGTGTTGCGGATTGGCGGGCTCGTGTTGCGGTTTCCGGGGGCCGTGTTGCGGTTTCGCGGGATCGTGTTGCGGTTTCGTGGGCTCGTATTGTTCCCGCACGTCGCCTGGTGCCGCCTGTCCGGATGCGAGCCCGTGCTTCTCGCCCCACGGCATCGGATCCACCCTGGTCATCGACGCGCTGACGTGTGCAGCGTCACCGTCGTCCGTCGGCGGGGATCCCGCACGCGGCCTGTGCCGTCGTAGTGGCGAGCCGGTGGCAACCGGACGCACGAGCCCGACCACGGGCGGACAGGGAGACACCCACGATGGGCAAGGCGACGGTGACCGACGAGGACCTGCGCGCGGCGTTGGCGAAGCTGGCGTCGTTCGGTTTCGAACCCCGGGAAGCGGTGACCGCCGAGGACGTCGCGTACCAGCAGGGTTCCGCCGGGCTGTTGGAGACACTGCTGGTCATGGACCGGCCGTCCCAGGTCGACGGCGATGATCCGGAGCCGCTCTTCCCGCGCGTGTTCGTGGTCGACTACGAGTTCGTCGACCACGACGAGGCGTACGAGGATTTCCTGCACTGGGCCTCGACGGCGGCGGGCACCGCGGACCGCGTGTCCGACGTCGTCAACGACATCGGACTCGAGGACGGCGCGGACGGTGGACGGTTCGCGTACCGGGTCGACGGCCGGCATCGCGAGTACGAAGTGGACAACAACGGTGACTGGGGCGACGGCGACGTCGTCGAGGAGATCCTCGAGGACGTGAGTCCGCCCGGGCACCGGCCGGTGCGCTTCGGCGACTCCGTGGCGTGGGTTCCGGAGCAGCACGAGGTCGCGTTCTCCCGAGCACTCACCCCGTGAGCCGCGGACGCGGCATCCACACGCGCGTTCGGACGCACCCGATGGGAGTCCGAACGCCGAACACGCGGCCCTGAGCGCAGAACACGCGCCCCTGGAACCGCAACACGGCCCCTCGAAACCGCAACACGCGCCCCCGGAACTGCAACACGCGCCCCCGAATCCGCAACACGCGCCCCCGGGACTGCAACGCGCGCCCCCCGAATCCGCAACACGCGCCCCTGGGGACGCAACACGGCGGGCGGTCAGGCGAAGGCGTCGAGGAGTTGGCGCTGTGCCGTGGTGAGGTACTCGTCGAGGGCGCGGGCCGCGGCGCCGAACTCGCCGTCGCCCAGCAGGCGGGCGATGCCGCGGTTGAGCTCGATGTACGGCTCGTGGAAGCGGCGCAGGGCCGACGTCGCGTGGAACGCCAGTCGCAGTTCCGCCGTGAGCTGCTGCATGATCTCGTCGGCCCGCGGGCTGCCTGCGAGTGCCGTGATCGCCTGATGGAACCGCATGTTCGCGGTGCCGACGTCCAGCCAGTGCTCTTCGACGGCGGCGTCCTCTGCGGCGGTGATCGCCGCGTCGATCGCCGACAGTCGCTCCGCCAGCACGTCCGGGGGCACGTCGGACGCCGCCCGGATCGCGCCGGTCTCCAGCAGGCGCCGCGTGCGGTACAAATCGGTCACGTCGTCGGCGGCCAGCACTCGGACGAACACGCCGCGATGGAACTCGTGCACGAGCAGTCGTTCGTGGACCAGGAGACGGAACGCCTCGCGCAGCGTGTTGCGTGACACCCCGAGCGCCTTGCCCGCGCTGTGCTCCGACAGCTGCGTGCCCGGCCGGAGGCGGCCGTCGATGATCCACTGTCGCAGCGCGTCGGCGACCCGTTCCGCGGTGCTGGTTCGGTCGAGCAGTGCGCGGTCACCCGCGAGCAGGTCGGACCAGTCGGCCTGGTCGCGGGCGGTGGGACTGGCCATCGGCGGGTGTCGACCTCCGTGTCGTCGGGTCCGGGAATGGTAACAAGAACATTGCCCCCTTGTCGGATTGTTGAACAACTGGCTACCGTCTGGCGAAACCATCGACCCCGGGAGACCGACATGGCCGACCACGTGGGCAGCGGCGACGACGGACACGCCGGCGACGGACACGGCACCGCAGGAAACGGCACCGCAGGAAACCGCGACAGCGGAAACGGCACCGCACGCAGCGGAGCCGCAGGCCGACCCGACAACGACGGCGGCAGCGACAGCGGCACCGGCGGCGGAGGCGGCACCGGCGGCGGACACGCCGGCGACGGTAAGACCGCCACGGGCGCACTCGCGGGCGCCACCAAACGCGGCGCACTCGCCGGTGCGATCTTCCTGATGGCCACGAGCGCCATCGGTCCCGGCTTCATCACGCAGACCACCGAGTTCACCGCGCAGCTCGGTGCGGCGTTCGCGTTCGCGATCGTCCTCTCGATCGTGGTCGACATCGCGGTGCAGCTGAACGTCTGGCGTGTCATCGGCGTCTCCGGGCTGCGTGCGCAGGAGCTCGGCAACCGCGTGCTGCCGGGCGTCGGCTACCTCATGGCGGCGCTCGTCGTGCTCGGCGGGCTCGTGTTCAACGTCGGCAACGTCGCGGGCACCTCGCTCGGCCTGGACGCGCTGTTCGGCCTCGACGTGAAGATCGGCGGCACGATCTCCGCGGCCGTCGCCATCGCGATCTTCGTCAGCAAACGCGCCGGTGTCGCGATGGACCGGCTCGTCGTCGTGCTCGGGTTCGTGATGATCGCACTGACGACATACGTCGCGGTCTCGTCGTCCCCGCCGGTGGGCGAGGCCATGAGACAGGCGGTCGTGCCCGACACGATCGACGTGCTCGTGATCACCACGCTGATCGGCGGGACCGTCGGCGGCTACATCACCTACGCGGGCGCGCACCGACTCGTCGACTCCGGGGTCAGCGGCCCCGACGAGGTCGCGCGCGTGTCCCGCAGCTCGGTGACGGCACTGCTGGTGACGGGTGTCATGCGGGTCGTGCTGTTCCTGGCGATCCTCGGTGTCGTCGCGGGCGGAGCGGCGTTGACCGGCGGAAACCCGACCGCGGAGGCGTTCGGCCACGCGGCGGGCGAGGTCGGCATGCGGCTGTTCGGCATGGTGCTGTGGGCCGCGGGCATCACGTCGGTGATCGGCGCGTCCTACACGTCGGTGTCGTTCCTCGTGTCGTTCTCGCCCGCGCTGAAACGGCGACAGAACCTGCTCGTCGCCGGGTTCATCGTGGTCTCCGCGGTGGGTTTCGTGCTGCTCGACCAGGCGCCGACGACGCTGCTGATCCTCGCGGGTGCGCTCAACGGGCTGATCCTGCCCGTCGGGTTCGGCGTGCTGATGTGGGTCGCGGCGCGGCGCAGCGACCTGCTCGGCGGCTACCGCTATCCGCGCTGGCTGCTGGTGATCGGCGTGGCGGCCTGGCTGTTGACGCTCTATCTCGGGTGGAATTCCCTCAGCGGCATCGCGGACCTGTGGAGCTGACGGCGCGAGGTGGCGGGAGGAGCCCGATGGAGACGATCACGCTGCGGGTGCTGCCGTGCGGTGACACGGCGCTGCTCGTCGAGTCGTCGGGTCTCGACGACGTCCTGGCGCTGCACGCGGCGCTCGACGTCGACCGGCCGGACGGCGTCGTCGACCTCGTCCCCGCCGCCCGCACGCTGCTGCTGCGGTTCGACCCCGACCGCACCGATGCTGCCGCCGTGGAACGGGCCGTCCGCGAGACCCGCCCCAGTGAGGTCACGCGGTCCGGTGGGGAGTTGGTGGAGATACCGGTCGTCTACGACGGGCCGGATCTCGCCGACGTCGCCCACCACACCGGACTGTCCGAACGCGACGTGATCACCGAGCACACCGGGTACGAGTGGACGGTCGCGTTCGGCGGATTCGCCCCCGGCTTCGGATACCTGGCGGGTGGGTCGCCGCGACTGGAGGTGCCGCGGCGCGCCGAGTCGCGGACACGCGTGCCGACCGGATCGGTCGCGCTGGCAGGCACGTTCAGCGGCGTCTATCCCCGTTCGTCGCCGGGTGGTTGGCAGCTCATCGGCCGCACCGACCTCGTGACCTGGGACGTCGACCGTGACCCGCCCGCGTTGTTGCGCCCGGGGGTGCGTGTGCGTTTCGTCGAGGCCACGACGTCGGCGGACTCCGACGGGCCGGCGTCCACCGGAGGTGCCGCGTGACGGGACTCGAGGTGCTCGCCCCCGGTCCGCTGGCGACGGTGCAGGACCTGGGCAGGCCGGGCCACGCGGGTATCGGCGTGGGCGTCTCGGGCGCGGCGGACCGCGGATCCCTATGGCTGGCGAACCGGCTCGTCGGCAACGACGAGGACGCGGCGGGGGTCGAGGTGACCTTCGGCGGGTTCGCCGCCCGCGCGCGGTCGCCGGTGACGATCGCCGTGACCGGGGCGCCGTGCCCGGTCACCGTGGCGGGCCGTGGCGCGGCGCCGGACAGCGTGCTGCGGGTTCCCGCAGGCGCCGACCTCCGCCTCGGCGCGCCCTCCCGTGGCCTGCGCAGTTACGTCGCCGTGCGGGGTGGGCTGACCGTGCCCGCCGTGCTCGGTTCCCGGTCGGCTGACCTGCTGTCCGGCCTCGGCCCGCAGCTGCTGCGGGAGGGCGACGTCCTGCCCGTCGGGCCGGCCCCCGCACGGTTCCCCGTCGTCGACGGTGCGCCGGGACGGCCGATCGCGGGCGACGAGGTCACCCTGCGGGTCGTCCCCGGCCCGCGTGACGACTGGTTCACCGCCCGCGCACTGGAGACGTTGCTGAGCGAGCCCTACGCCGTGACGTCGGAATGCGACCGGGTGGGCGCGCGGCTCGACGGTCCGGAACTGTCCCGCGCGGGCGTGGGCGAGCTGCCGAGCGAGGGCATGGTGTCGGGTGCGCTGCAGGTGCCGCCGTCGGGGAAACCGACCCTGTTCCTCGCCGACCATCCCGTCACCGGCGGTTATCCCGTGATCGCCGTGGTGGTCGCCGCCGACGTGGACGACGCGGCCCAGCTGCGGCCCGGCGCGCGCGTGCAATTCGCCCCGGCTCGCGCGTCGGCACGGCCGGGGGCGACGAGTTCCGGGAGGTCGTCATGACCGCATCGCACACGCCGTTCGCCGAGCCCGCTGAGGCCAGGGCCGCCTACCGGGCCGGTCTGCGCACACCCACCGCGGGGCACTGCCCGGGGTGGACGCAGGCCAACCTGATCTCGCTGCCCGCCGACGTCGCCGAGGACTTCCTCCGCTTCGCCCAGCGCAATCCGCAGGCGTGCCCGGTGCTCGGCGTCACCGAACCCGGCGCCGTGTCACTGCCGATCTTCGACGGCGACCTGCGCAGCGATCTGCCCGCCTACCGCGTCTACGAGCGCGGTGAGCTCACCGCGGAGCGCACCGACGTCGGCGATCTCTGGCGCGCCGACCTCGTCACGTTCCTCATCGGCTGCAGCTTCACGTTCGAGACGGCGTTGCTGGCTGCCGACGTACCGGTGCGGCACATCGAGGACGGCGGCAACGTGCCGATGTACACCACGTCGGTCGCGTGCCGCCCGGCAGGCCGCATGGCGGGACCGCTCGTGGTGTCGATGCGCCCGATCCCGGCCGACCGGGTGGAGGACGCGATCCGGGTGACGGCCCGTTACCCGCGGGTGCACGGCGCGCCGGTCCACATCGGACAACCCGCGCTCATCGGCATCGACGACCTCGATGCGCCCGATTTCGGCGACCCGGTGCGGATCGAGCCCGGCGAGGTACCCGTGTTCTGGGCATGTGGGGTGACGCCGCAGGCCGCCGTGATGAGGTCGAAGCCGGCGTTGGCGATCGGTCACGCACCCGGCCACATGGCGATCACCGACGCGCGTGACACCGACTACCGCCTCGACGGCTGACACGCCGAATCCGTGTCGTGGGGCGCGGCCGCACCCTGCTGCCGGCCCCGGGGTCCGCACCACGAACCCCGGGATCTGTAACACGGGCTCCGGAAACCGCAACACGGCCCCGGGAATCCACAACACGAACCCCGGAACCTGCAACACGGCCCCCGGGATCCGCAACACGGCTCCGGGAATCCGCGACACGGTGGGGCGGGGCGCGTCAGGAGGTGCGGATGGCGGCGGTGACGATGGCGATGGCCTCGTCCTCGCTCAGGCCGAGCTTGTGGGCCGTGTCGGCATAACGGCGGGCCGCGTCGCGGGCCCTGATCCTCGTGCGGTCGCCGGTGGCCGCGACGAACGTGCCCGAACGGCCCTTCGTCTCGAGCAGCCCGGCTTCCTCGAGCTCGCGGTAGGCGCGGGCGATCGTGTTGGGCGCGATGCCGAGGTCGGCGGCGAGTTTGCGCACGGTGGGCAGTTTCGTGCCGACGGCCAGTGCGCCGTCGTTGATCTGCTCGGCCAGCCCGGAGCGGATCTGTTCGTACGGCGGCACCTTCGAGGTGGCGTCCACGGTGACGATCATGCGGTGACCGCTCCGTCCGGTGTGACCAGCTTCCTCCTGGTGTCCTGCACGTACACCGCCGCCCACAGCAGGATCGTCACCACGGCGAACCCGCCGAACGTCGCGATCGTGGCGGTGTCGGTGACGTTGACCGCGTAGATGGCCGCGAGGACCGCGGGGAAGGGCGGCACCCGGTGGGCGTCCTCGACGCGCAGCAGGTCGTCGGCCGCGAGGGACTCCTCGTCCTCGGCGAGCGCGCCCCTGCGCACCTCCTCGGCTGCGACGACGGCGGTGATCACCGCGAAGATCGCCGTTCCGCAGGCGAAGATGGCAGCGATGAGCCGGTCGGTCACCGTGTCCGCGCCGAATGCGAGCACGGCCCCGATCGCCACGCCGCCGACGTAGGTCGCGGCGGAGGCGACCACGAACGGCACGCCGAGCACGCGCACCGCGCCCGTGCCGGTGCCGTGGGCGGCACGTTGCGGCAGCGACGCGGCGATGCGCCGTTCCGCGCGGCGTTGCGAGCGGGATCCCCACCAGGTCAGAGCCGCCATCAGGAGGTAGAAGGCGCCCATCACCACGACGTTGAGCACGTCCTGGCCGTTGATCACGAGCGACAGCGAGGCGAACTCCGTCACGAGCACGAACGCTATGAGCGCGACGCAGAGCAGTCCGAGATGCAGCATTTCCCGTTCGGTGCGCCGTTTCCGCACGGCGATGCGGGCGGTGAGTACGCGGCTCGGCTCGCGTCCGCTCGCACCGTGGCGCTCGAGCCAGGTGCGGGCGTGCGGACGTGCGAGTGCCAGGTCGGCGTCGTCCATCTGTCCCCCTTTTGTCGCATGGTCTGTATCAATGTTGGGACAAACCATGCGACAAAGTCAACCGGTGGTTCCCGTGCCGACGGGAACCCGGGTCACGTCCTGTCGAGCGCGGCCGCGACCAGTTCGGTGAGGTCCTCGGTGTCGGGCGGCAGTGCGCGGACCGGCCACCAGCGCAGGTCGTCGGACTCGTCGCCGGCCACCGGCTCGGCGCCCGCGGGCGCGCGCACGAGGAACTGGACGTCGAAGTGCCGCGTGGGCACGCCGAGCGAGCAGGTGATCGGGTGGACGTCGAGCCGCAGCGGCTCCTCCTCGATCGTCAGCCCGGAGATGCCCGACTCCTCGGTGGCCTCGCGCAGTGCCGCCGCGGTGAGCGAGGTGTCCTCCGGTTCGCAGTGCCCGCCGAGCTGCAGCCACCGGCCGACCCGCGGGTGCAACGTCAGCAGCACGTGCTCGCCCGTGGCGTCCAGCACGATCGCCGACGCCGTGAGGTGGCCGGCCTCGCACGACCGCGCGCAGGCGTCCTCGCGTGCCGCGAGGAATCCGAGGTAGGCCTGCCGGAGCGATTCCTGCGCGGCCGTGTCCGGTTTCCAGCCGTCCAGAGTGGACGTGGCGGCGGGGTGCAGCGCGGTCATCTACAGCTCCAGGAATCCGTCGTCGAGATCACGGGGAGGGCGCGGTGCGAGCGGTTCGGCCGGGTGGCCGACGGCGACGGCGCCGAGCGGCCGCCACGAGGGGTCGATGCCGAGGCTCGAATGCACGACGTCGGCGGCGAAGATCGTCGACCCGATCCAGCACGAGCCCAGCCCCTCGGCGGCCAGCGCGACGAGCAGCGCCTGCACGGCCGCACCGCCCGCGACGGTGAACATTGTGTTCTCGCAGGCGTTGCGCCGATCGTCGGGGTAGGTGTGGGCGCCGTCGGGCACCAGGAACGGGACGATCACCTCGGGCGCGTCGAACAGGATGTCACCGCGGCGCAGGCGTTTCTCGATCTGCTCGTCGGTGAACCCGTCGGCCGTCAGATCACCCCGCCACGCCTCACGCATCGCCTCGAGCAGTTTCGTCCGCGTGCCGGGTTCGCGCAGCCGGACGAACCGGACCGGGCGGGTGTGGTGCGGTGCGGGCGCCGTCAGCGCCGCGCCCACGGCCCGGCGCAGCGCCTCGGGGTCCACGGCGTCGGCGGTGAACTCGCGCACCGACCGCCGCGTCAGGACGGCCTCCCGCCTGCCCTGGGCGAGGGCCTCGTTGGTGCCCAGCCGGAACAGGTCGTAGTCGGCGGGACGCACCAGGTCCCGCGCCGTCGACCGCTCGTCGCCGATCTCCAGGCCGCGCACCACCGCGACCGGCAGTCCGCCGAGCTTGCCCTTGACCAGATCGGCGGCCGAGGCGATCTCGTCGGCCACGGCGATCTCGGTGACCGCCAGCTCGTTGCCGTGGTCGTCGACCTCGCCCTCGTAGGCGTGCAGGACACGCAGACCGGATGCGCCGATCGTCTCGTCGGTCTGGCCGTTGCGCCACGCGCGTCCCATCGTGTCGGTGATCAGTACCGCGACCTCGACGCCGAGCCGTTCGCGCAGACCGTTCCGCAGCGCCAGCGCCGACGCGTCGGGGTCGTAGGGGAGCAGCGCGATCTCGTCGAGGTTCACGTTGGACGCGTCGACGCCCGCGGCGGCCTGCACGATCCCGTTGCGATTCCGGGTGATGAGGGTCCGCCCGATGCGCGCCAGGACACGTTCGGACTCCTCGTCGATCAGCTGCCGCCGGGCGGCGTCCCGCTCCTCCGGGTCCGACGGCACGCGGATCAGCCTGCCCTCGGCCTTCGACACGATCTTGCTCGTGACCACCACGACGTCGCCCGAGCGCAGCCACGGCGCGGCCGAGGCGATGGCGCCGGTGAGGTCGTCGCCCGGCCGGAACTCCGGCAATCCTCCCACCGGCAGGATCTCGACGCGGTCGCCCGAGTGGTCAGTCAACGTGCACCCCGGCCAGGTCGAGGGCGTCCCGCGCCATCTGCGCCGTGGTGTCCACATCGGACATCATGATCGGCACCGCGCGCACCGCGACGCCCGGCACGTCGACGCGCTCGCCCGAGTGCACCAGCCAGCCGTCGAGGAGTCCCTCGTCGGAGGTCTGCCGCGAGCCGTAGTACGCGCCCACCGCCTCGGCGGACGTCTCGACGCCGATCGCCGACAGGCACGCGTCGCCCATGCCGCGCAGCACCTTGCCGCCGATGATCGGGGACACGCCGACCACGCCGGCCTCGGTCTTGCGCAGCGCCTCCCGGAAACCGGGCACCGCCAGCACCGACCCGATCGACACCACCGGGTTGGACGGCGCGAACAGCACCGTGTCCGCCTCGGCGATCGCCTCCAGAGTGCCCGGCGCCGGAGTCGCCTCCTCCGCGCCGACTGGCACGATCGAATGCGCCTGCGGCTCGGCCCGGTGCCGCACCCACCACTCCTGGAAGTGGATCGCCTTCCGCTTCGTCGCGTCCTCCGGGTCGTCGATGACGACGTGCGTCTCGACCCGGTCGTCCGACATCGGCAACAGCCGCACGCCGGGCTGCCACCGGTTGCACAGCGCCTCGGTGACCGCCGACAGCGGATAGCCCGCGCGGATCATCCGCGAGCGCACCAGGTGCGTGGCGATGTCCTTGTCGCCGAGCGAGAACCACGTCGGGTCCGCGTTGTAGGCCTCCAGCTCGGCCTTCACCGACCACGTCTCGTCGGCGTGGCCCCAGCCGCGCTCCGGATCGACGCCGCCACCGAGCGTGTACATGCAGGTGTCGAGGTCGGGGCAGACGCGCAGACCGTGCATCCACACGTCGTCGCCGGTGTTGACCAGCGCCGTGACCTCGTGTTCCGACCCGCCGTCCGGTGCTCCCGTCGGCGGCAGCCCCAGCGCGGCTTTGACCCCCAGCAGGAAGCGGGCACCTCCCACTCCGCCGACCACGACCACGACCTTCACGACCCTGCCTCTTTCGTCGTTCTCACCCCGTCCTTACAGCGTTCGATCCTCGCACGGAGCCCAGTAGCGATACCGGTGGTGTTCGCGGAAACCGAGCCGCTCGTAAAGGGCGAGCGCGGCGGCGTTGTCGGCGGCGACCTGGAGCACGCACGCCTCGGCGCCGTGGCGCCTGCCCCAGGCGCCGATCGCGGCCATCGACGCCCGCGCCAGGCCCTTCCTGCGGTGCTCGGGATGCACGGCGAGGCGCGCGACGAGCAGCAGGCCGTCGGCGACGGCTCCTCGCACCGCGGCCCGCGCTCCGTCGGGGCCGGTCGCGACCCCGTAGCCGACCGGTCCGCCACCGGTGAGGACCGCCCGCTCGGCGTCGGTGGGCCGGGGCCTGCCGACGGTCAGTTCCCACCAGCCTGCCGTCGGCTCGGTGAGCACGTCGACGCGGTGATCCGCGGCCCCGGTGGCCGGCCTGGCCGCGGTGGCCGGTGGGGCGGTGGCATCCGGCGGGACGGTCGGGCCGAGCAGCACCGCGACGTCGTTGCCCGCGGCGTGGTCGTCGCACGGCCGCCACCCGAACCGCGGCAGCTCGCGCTCCACGGGCGAGTTCTGCACGGCCTGCAGCATCGGAGGGATGGCATGCTGGTGAGCGAAGTCACAGACCGCGGCCAGTGCGTCGGGCAGGGGCAGGCCGGGATCGTCGAGGGCGAGGGCGCTGTTGGCACGGCCGGTGAAACCGTCGGCTGCCCGCAGCCTCCACCCGCCGAGCGGCTCGTTGACCTGGGCGGGCCACGCGTCGGCGCAGGCCCGTTCGATGCGCATCGCACTGATCACACCGACATGGGTACCGCGTACGGGCGAGAGGAGAGGCATGAACATCTCGCGCAGGGACGACCGTCACAACGCCGACCTCGCGAAGGAGATCTCCGACAGCTTCAACCGCGCCATCGGGCAGCGGAAGACCGACGACCCCGGCACCGGTGATGACCCGGACGGCACGGAGGGTGACGGCGCCGACGCCACGGAGCAGGCGTCACCACACTTCGTGATCACCGGCGACCGCCGTAATACCGGACGTCGGCGACGCCCGTGAGCGTTGTTCGTCACGTCGGCGTTGTCGCCCGGATAAGGGTGGCCTGGGCTTAGGATGCCTGCCGGCACCACGTAATGTCCGAAGGTGTCCGCCATGGATGCGGACCGGCCGAGGCTGCTAGAGGAACACAGCAACAGCAGGAGAACGCAGTGACCTACGTTATCGCCGAGCCGTGCGTCGACTTGCTCGACAAGGCATGCATCGACGAGTGCCCCGTCGACTGCATCTACGAGGGCGACCGGATGCTCTACATCCACCCCGACGAATGCGTCGATTGCGGTGCCTGCGAGCCGGTGTGCCCCGTGGAAGCGATCTACTACGAGGACGACGTCCCGGAAGAGTGGGCCAGCTACACCAAGGCGAACGTGGACTTCTTCGACGAGCTCGGCTCGCCGGGCGGAGCGTCCAAGGTCGGCAAGACCGCGCACGACCCGCAGTGGATCAAGGACCTGCCCCCGCAGTCGCACGAATGACCCGGCTCCAGCTGCCCGGCTTCCCCTGGGACTCGCTGGCCGAACACACCGCACGGGCGAAGGCGCACCCGGACGGGATCGTCGACCTGTCGGTCGGCACACCGGTCGACCCGGTGCCCGAGGCCGTCCGGGACGCGCTGGCGTCCGTGTCGGACATCCCCGGCTATCCGACCACGCACGGCACGGCGGAACTGCGGGAGGCCGCCGTCGAGGCGCTGAGCCGCAGGCACGGCGTCACCGGCGTCGACCCGGACGCCGTGCTGCCCACGATCGGTTCGAAGGAACTGGTCGCGTGGTTGCCGATGCTGCTGGGAGCGGGCGCGGGTGACGTCGTCGTCATCCCGGAACTGGCGTACCCGACGTACGAGGTCGGGGCGCTGATCGCGGGCGCGACGCCCCGCCGCGCCGACAGTCTGACCGCGCTCGGGCCCGAGACGCCCGCGATGGTCTGGCTCAACTCCCCGTCGAACCCGACCGGTCGCGTGCTGGGCGTCGACCACCTGCGCAAGGTCGTCGACTGGGCCCGCGAGCGCGGCGTCACGGTCGTGTCCGACGAGTGTTACCTCGCGCTCGGCTGGGACGCCGACCCGGTCTCGATCCTGCACCCCGACGTGTGCGGCGGCAGCCACGAGGGCCTGCTCGCCGTGCACTCGCTGTCGAAGTCGGCCAACCTCGCCGGCTACCGCGCCGGCTTCGTCACCGGCGACCCCGCGTTGGTCGCCGACCTGCTGGCCGTCCGCAAACACGCGGGCATGATCGTGCCGAGGCCCGTGCAGGAGGCCATGCGCGTGGCACTCGCCGACGACGCGCTGCTCGACCGGCAGCGCGAGCTGTACCTCTCCCGCCGTGAACTGCTGCGCGAGGCGTTCACCGGCGCGGGCTTCCGCATCGACCACTCCGAAGCGGGCCTGTACCTCTGGGCCACGCGCGACGAGCCGACCGACGACACGGTGGCGTGGCTCGCCGAACGCGGGATCCTCGTCGCCCCCGGTACGTTCTACGGCCCCGGTGGCGGCTCGCACGTGCGCGTCGCCCTGACCGCCACCGACGAACGCGTCGCGACCGCCGCGAAACGCCTCTCGGAGTAACCGGCAACGGCCGTCTTGCGCTTTCCGGGGCCCGTGTTGCGCTTTCCGGAGTTCGTGTTGCGGATCCAGGGGCCCGTGTTGCGGATTCCGGGGTTCGTGTGGCGCTTTCCGGGACCGCGTTGTGGACCCGGGGCACGCGTGTCCTGCGTTCGGTACCGCGTGTTCTGCATTCGCTCGGAGGGGCGCTGCTGACTACAGTGGTGTCCGTCCACAGAAGGGGTGTCGCCATGAGCCGCGTAGTCCATGTGCCGTACGTCGTCGAGCAGGACGAGGACGGCGTCTGGTGTGCCCACGCGCAGTTGCGCCCGTACGTAGGGGCGCACGGCGAAGGCGATACCCGGGACGCCGCCGTCTCGGACCTGCGCGATGCCCTCCTGGGACTGATCGAGGAATTCGGTGCTCCCGACGAACTGGCCGTCACCTTGGACGTCGCCTGATGCCGCCTGTGCCTTCCGTACGGGGTGACAGGCTGGTCAAGGCGTTGCAGAAGGCAGGTTTCGACGTCGCCCGGGTGGCGGGCAGCCACCACATCCTGCGCCACCCGGACGGGCGCGGGACGACTGTTCCCGTTCATCGTGGACGCGATCTCGCCAAAGGCACTCTCCGAGGCATCGTGAACGACGTCGACATGACGATCGACGAGTTGCAGAAGCTGCTGTAGGACACGCGCACGAGAAACGCCGCCGGGCCCGCGAGCCCGGCGGCGTTTCTCGTGGCAGGTATCGGTCAGTCGTTGGCGTGCAGGGCCTCGTTGAGCTCGATACCCGTGCCCTTCCGCGGGACGACCTCGACGGTGCCGGTGGCGGAGTTGCGGCGGAACAGCGCGTTCGAGATGCCCGACAGCTCGCCCGCCTTCACGGCCTTGCCGTCGACCAGCACCTTCGTGCCCGCCGTGACGTACAGGCCCGCCTCCACGACGGAGTCGTCGCCCAGCGAGATGCCCACGCCGCCGTTGGCGCCCAGCAGGCAGCGCTCGCCGATGGAGATGACCTCCTTGCCGCCGCCCGACAGCGTGCCCATGATCGACGCGCCGCCGCCGACGTCGGAGCCGTCGCCCACGACGACACCCGCCGAGATACGTCCCTCGACCATCGACGCACCGAGCGTGCCCGCGTTGAAGTTCACGAAGCCCTCGTGCATCACGGTCGTGCCGCTCGCCAGGTGCGCACCGAGGCGTACGCGGTCGGCGTCGCCGATGCGCACACCGCTCGGGACGACGTAGTCGACCATGCGCGGGAACTTGTCGACGCTGTACACGGTCACCGGGCCACGGGCGCGCAGGCGCATCCGCGTCGCCTCGAAACCCTCCACGGGGCACGGCCCGTGGTTGGTCCACACGACGTTGGACAGGAAGCCGAACTGCCCGTCCAGGCTCACCCCGTGCGGCCGCACGAGCCGGTGGGAGAGCAGGTGCAGGCGCAGGTAGACGTCGTGTCCGTCGGCGGGGGCCGTCGCGAGGGTCGCCGCGGTGGTGCGCACGGCCACGACCTCGACGCCCCGGGCGTCGTCCGTGCCCAGCAGCGAGGTGACCTCGGAGCCGAGCGACTCCGCGGCCTCCTCCGCCGACAGCCGCACCGTGCCGGATTCGGCGGCGGGCTCGGTCAGCCGCGGGTGCGGGAACCACGTGTCCAGCACCGTGCCGGACGCCGTGACGGTGGCCAGGCCGACGCCGCTCGCGCCGGTCGTTTCGGGATCAGGGGTCTGCTCACTCACGCCGTAACGGTAACCCGCACGTCAGCCGTTCTGCCCGGACACCTGCGGCAGCTGCTGCACCCCGGACTGCACGTCGTCGAGCGCGTCCGCGACGTCCTGCAGCGTCTGCGTGCACGCCTCGTCGTCGCGGCTGCCGCCCGCGCTGCGCCCGCACTGGGCGTTGTTGTAGGTCTTCAGGCTCTCGCCGAGGGTGTTCGCCGCCTCGATCAGCCCGGGATGATCGCCGCGCCCGTACTCGCCCCGGGCGAAGTCGCGTGCCGAACCGGGGATGCTCCCCAGCTGGGTGACGTACTTCTCGCACGCGGGCGGGTCGATGTCGGCGGGCGAGCGGTAGCAGACGTCCTGGGTGAGCGCGCGCAGTTTCGTCGCCAGGGCCGCGGGCCCGGGATCCTCGCCGCCGCCCCCGGTCGGCATCGGACCGGCCTCGCGCGAACACGCCGACGTCAGCACCACGAGCACGCCTGCCACGGCCACGAGCAATGTCCGGATACGCACGCGTTCACCCTACGCATCGCCCGGCTCGCCGTGCCGCCACCCGTGCCGCCTGCCACCCGGCCCGTGTTGCGGATTCCGGGGCCCGTGTTGCGGGTTCGGGGGAGCGTGTTGCGGATTCCGGGGTGCGTGGTGCGTCCGCCCGCAGCACCGCCACCGGACCCCGGTTCGCCGGCGGCGCACGACTACTGTGCTCCCCATGCCCACGCTCGATCTGCACGCCGACCCCGTCGACCTGACCGCCGCGCTGGTGGACATCCCGTCCGAATCGACCCACGAGCGGCCGATCGCCGACGCGGTCGAGGCCGCGCTGCGCAGTCAGGCGCCGCACCTCGAGGTCGTCCGCAGCGGCGACGCCGTGCTGGCCAGGACGAACCTCGGCAGGCCGTCGCGGATCGTGCTCGCCGGGCACCTCGACACGGTGCCGGAGAACGCGAACATGCCCAGCAGCCGCAGCGCTGACGGCGCGACCATGTACGGCCTCGGCACGGTCGACATGAAGGGCGGCGACGCGGTGTTCCTGCACCTGGCTGCGACGCTCACCGAACCCGAGCGCGACATCACGTTCGTCTTCTACGACTGCGAGGAGATCGACGCCAGCCGCAACGGCCTCGGCCGCATCGAACGGGAGGCGCCCGAGTGGCTGCGGGGCGACCTGGCGATCGTGGGGGAGCCGTCGAACGCGTCGATCGAGGCGGGCTGCCAGGGCACGATGCGCATCGACGTGACGACCTCGGGCGCGCGGGCGCACACCGCACGTGCGTGGATGGGCGTCAACGCCGTCCACGCACTGAGCGAACCACTGCGCAGGCTCGAGGCGTACGAACCGCGCGTGGTCGACATCGACGGGCTGACCTACCGCGAGGGGTTGCAGGCCGTGCGGATCGGCGGTGGCGTGGCGGGCAACGTGGTGCCGGACTCCGCGGTGCTGGGCGTCAACCACCGGTTCGCCCCCGACCGCACCACCGAGGAGGCCGAGGCGCACCTGCGCGCGGTGTTCGACGGCTACGAGGTGACGGTCGTCGATGTCTCGCCGAGCGCGCGGCCCGGCCTGTCGGAGCCGGCGGCGGCCGAGCTCGTCGCGGCCGCGGGCGGCACGGCGACCGCGAAGCTCGGCTGGACCGACGTCGCGCGGTTCTCGGCGTTCGGCATGCCCGCGGTCAACTTCGGCCCTGGCGACCCGACGTTCGCGCACACGCAGGCCGAACAGGTCGCGGTCGCCGACATCACGCGGCACGCCGACGTGCTGCGGCGGTTCCTCGCCGGCGGCTGACGTGCGGCTGACGGGGGACTGAAGGGTGGCTGAAGGGCGGCTCGCCCGGACAGTGACGCACGCACGGTGCCTCGTAGGCTGTGACGCGTGAGCGACGTGGTGAACACCCCCGGTGACCCGGACGAGAACGAACATCCATCCGAAGCGTTCCGCGGGCCCATCGTGCTGCGGCGCGAGCAGAAGACCGGCCCCGGCTCGACCACCGATCAGCGCCTGCTCGACTCGCGCGGGCCGAGCGACTGGGTGCACACCGACCCGTGGCGGGTGCTGCGGATCCAGGCGGAGTTCGTCGAGGGCTTCGGCGCGCTCGCCGAGGTGCCGCGCGCCGTGACGGTGTTCGGCTCCGCGCGCACGGACCGCGAGTCGCCGGAGTACGCCGCGGGCGTGGAGATCGGTGCGCAACTGGCGCGGGCCGGGTTCGCCGCGATCACCGGCGGTGGCCCCGGCGCGATGGAGGCCGTCAACCGCGGCGCGTCGGAGGCCGGTGGCCTGTCGATCGGCCTGGGTATCGAGCTGCCGTTCGAGCAGGGCCTGAACCCGTGGGTCGACCTCGGTGTCAACTTCCGGTACTTCTTCGCCCGGAAGACGATGTTCATCAAGTATTCGCAGGCGTTCATCTGTCTGCCCGGCGGGTTCGGCACCCTGGACGAACTGTTCGAGGCGCTGACGCTGGTGCAGACGAAGAAGGTCACGAAGTTCCCCGTGGTGCTGTTCGGCAGCGACTACTGGGGCGGGCTGTACAACTGGATCCGCGACACCGTGCTCGGCAGTGGCAAGATCGGCGACCACGACGCCGATCTGCTCTACCTCACCGACGACGTCGACGACGCCGTGAAGGTCGTGCAGGACTCGTACCAGGCTTGGGAGGACACGCACTAGTGCTGCGGCGGATCTGTGTTTTCTGCGGCTCGTCGGCAGGCGACGACCCGGTGTACACCGAGGTCGCGTCGGCGGTCGGCAAGTTGCTGGCCTGCCGGGGGATCGGGCTCGTCTACGGCGGCGGTGACGTCGGGCTGATGGGCACGGTGGCCGACGCCGCCCTCGCGGCGGGCGGCGAGGTGATCGGCGTGATCCCCGAGCACCTCGTGCGCGCCGAGGTGGCGCACCACGGCGTCACCGAGCTGCGGATCGTCGAGGACATGCACGAGCGGAAGGCCACGATGGCCTCGCTGTCGGACGCGTTCCTCGCGTTGCCGGGCGGTATCGGCACGTTGGAGGAGCTGTTCGAGATCTGGACGTGGGCCCAGCTCGGGCTGCACGCGAAACCGGTCGGCATCGTCGACGTCGCCGGTTTCTACGTCAAACTCGGCGAATTCCTCGACCACATGGTGGATTCCGGCTTCCTCAACACCCCGAGTCGCGAACTGGTGCGGCTCGACGCCGACCCGGAGAAACTCCTCGACTCCTTCTCCCGGCACTCCGGGGTCGCCGTCGACAAGTGGGACGTCTGACCGGCTTTCGCCCGTGACGGCGCGTCGGCGAGGCCGGTCGCCCGGCGATGTACGCGTGCGGGCCACGCGGTGGGTCAGGCGGCGTCGCCCTCCGGGCGCTTGTGATAGGCGTCGACGTACTCCTGGCCGGACAGCTCGAGGATCGAGTACATGACCTCGTCGGTGACGGCGCGGCGGATCGGCGGCGAGGCGGCGAGCCCGTCGTAGCGGGAGAAGTCGAGCGGTTCGCCGAACCGGACCGTGACCTGCGCGGGCCGCGGGAGCTTCTTCCCGACGGGGAGCAGGTTCTCGGTGCCGGACACGGCGACCGGTACGACCGGTGCGCGGGTGGCGAGCGCCAATGCGGCGACGCCGGTGTGCCCGCGGTGCAGCTTGCCGTCGAGGGAACGGGTTCCCTCCGGGTAGATGCCGAACGCGCCGCCGGAGTCGAGCACCTTCTGCGCGGCACCGAGCGCGGCGAGACCGGCTGCGGCGTTGCCACGCTCCACCGGTACGTACCCCAGCGCCGACAGGAACGCCGAGCGCAGCCGGTCCTTCGGGCTGGTGCCCTCGAAGTACTCGGCCTTGCCCAGGAAGGCCACGGGACGCGGCGCGACGAACGGGATCACGGCCGTGTCGATGGCCGAGCGGTGGTTCGACGCGAAGATCACCGGGCCGTCGGGCGGCACGTTCTCGGTGCCGCGGACGTCCGGCCGCCACAACATCCTGGCAAGAGGGGCGACTCCGCGGCGGATCAACAGGTGCAGCACGCGTCCAGCATCTCACGGCGCGGCAAACCGGTGTGACGTCCGCGCGAGCGATGGGGGGCCTGTGCCACGATCGGGGTGTGACCACCGCGCTCATCTACCTGCTCGTCATGCTGCTCGTGGCGGCGGTCGTGTTCCTGCTCGCCGCGCTCGTGTTCGGCCGTGGTGAGCAGCTCGCGCCGCTCGCGCAGGGTGCGTCGCCGACGCGACTGCCCGCCGAGGACATCACCGGTGACGACGTGGCGGCGGTGAAGTTCCAGCTCACCGCCCGCGGCTATAAGATGTCCGAGGTGGACTGGGTGATCGCCCGCCTCGGTGGTGAGATCGACAGCCTGCGCGGGCGGATCGCCGAGCTGGAGACCGAGCTCGACGCGCGCGCGGCCCGTGCCGAGCGGGGCGGCGAACACCCCGGCGAGGGGGACGGCGACGTGGAACGGGGCGGCGCGGTGGAAGGCCTCGGCGTGTCGGGCGACACCGGCACGGCGGGCAGGAACGGGGCACACGGCGTGACCAGGGCACACGGCGCGGAGAGCGCACCGGGTGTGGAGAGCGCACCGGGTGTGGACGGGGTGCAGGACGTGGGCAGGGCGCAGGGCATGGGCCGGGTGCAGGGCATGGGCAGGGTGCAGCGGTGACGACGGGCGAGGGCGAACGGGTCGTGACCGGCACGGACGAGCTGACCGGCGCCGACGGCGTGGCCCGTTGTTCGTGGGGCAACAGTGCGCCCGACTACGCGGAGTACCACGACACCGAGTGGGGCGTCCCGTTGCGCGGGGAGACGGCGCTGTTCGAACGGCTGTCGCTCGAGGCGTTCCAGTCCGGTCTGTCGTGGCTGACGATCCTGCGCAAGCGGGAGGCGTTCCGTGACGCGTTCGCCGGTTTCGACCCGCGCGCCGTCGCGGCGTTCACCGACGACGACGTCGCCCGGTTGCTCGCCGACGCGCGGATCGTCCGCAACCGTGCGAAGGTCCACGCCACGATCGGCAACGCGCGCGCGATCGCCGAGCTGGACACCCCGCTGGACGACCTGCTGTGGTCGTTCGCCCCGGAGCCTCGCGACTCCCGCGGCCGTCCCGCGACGATGGCCGACGTGCCCGCGGTGACCCCCGAGTCGACCGCGATGGCGAAGGCGTTGAAGAAGCGCGGGTTCACGTTCGTCGGGCCGACGACCTGCTACGCGATGATGCAGGCCACGGGCATGGTCGACGATCACGTCGCCGGCTGCCACCGCGCGGTGTGACCGGGGGCCGACCGGTCGCGCGCCCGTAGGCGGCACGGTCACGACTCCGCACGGTCACGCGCCGGGCCCGACGAGATGGCCGCCTCCCCGGAATTCGCAACACGATCCCCGGGATCCGCAACACGAGCCCCGGGATCCGCAACACGGGCGCCGGAACCCGCAACACGGTCCCGTCGATCTGCAACACGGGCGCTGCAACCCGCGACGCGGCCCTGCCTGCGACGCGGGGTCGGGGTGTCCGGCCCCGCGTCGCGGGTGGGGAGGCGCTACTTGCCGGTGAAGACGGGCTTGCGCTTGTTGACGAACGCGTCGACGGCCTCGGCGTGGTCGGCGGTGCCGCCGAGCACGGTCTGCGCCGAGCCCTCGGCGGCGAGCGCGTCCGAGAGGGTGCTCTCGGCGGCCGTCGCGAGGGTCGACTTGATCTTCGCGTAGGCGACTGTCGGGCCCGCGGCCAGCTTGAGGGCGACCTCGTGGACCCGGCTCGCCAGTTCGTCGTCGGCGACGACCTCGCCGACCAGCCCGATGCGCAACGCCTCCGTGGAGTCGACCGTGCGGGCCAGCATCATCAGCTCCTGCGCTCGGCCGTAGCCGACCAGGCGCTGCAACGTCCACGACGCGCCGCTGTCCGGTCCGAGCCCGACGTTCGCGAACGCCATGAGGAAGTTCGCCGACCCGGCCGCGATCCGCAGATCGGAGGCGTACGCCAGCGCCGCGCCCGCGCCCGCCGCCGGTCCGTTCACGCCTGCGATCACGGGCTTGGCCATGCCGGTGATCGTCTCGATGATCGGGTTGTAGTGCTCGGCGACCGTGCGCAACGGGGCGTCGTCGCCGGACTGCAGCAGGCCGACGTGTTCCTTCAGGTCCTGGCCCGCACAGAACGCCTTGCCCGCCCCGGTGAGCACCACCGCGCGCACCCCGTCGTCGTCGGCCGCCTCACGCAGCGCGGTCAGCAGGCGCTCCTTCAGCTCGACCGTCAGAGCGTTGTACGCCTGCGGACGGTTGAGTGTCAGCGTCCGCACGCCGGCGTCCTCGCCACTGTCGGTCACCTGCAGAACGTCGTCTGTCGTCACGGGAAAGCCCTCCGAATCGTCGTGTCGGCCGCGAGTCTGTCAGTCCTGTGAAGCGCATACCAGCGCCTATGCTCCGGCGCTAAGATCGGTCCGCCGTTCGCCGCAAACTGTCTATGGGGGACAATGGTGGGTGAGGTGCTTGACCCGGAGCATGACGCGAACGCGAGCCGGGTGCTGGCTGAAGATGGAGGGAGCACGCTATGGCGGCCATGAAGCCCCGGACCGGAGATGGTCCCCTCGAGGTTGCTAAGGAGGGACGGGGCCTCGTGATGCGTGTACCGCTGGAAGGCGGCGGGCGCCTCGTCGTCGAGCTGACGGCCGAGGAGGCCAAGGACCTCGGCGCGGCCCTTCAGGAGGCCACGAGCTAGTCCGCCGTTTCCCGTTGTCCCCACCGCCGGTCGGGCGGTTGCCCGAGCCCGACCGGCTGATCTTCTTGTGCCTGGAGGGTCTCACATGGCGCGTGCCGTCCTGCCGCCCGTACCGAGTCCGATCGTCGAGGTGGAGGCAGGCGGTGCCGCCCGGCGGGGTGAGCGCCTCGCCGTCGTCCACGCCGGCCCCGACGCGCTGGCCGAGGCCGGGTCGCCGCACGCCGAAACGGCCGCGGACATGCAGGTCACGGGGAAGTCGGGCGAGGTCGTCGACGTCCCGGTGAAGGCCCTCGGCGGTACGCCGGGCGCGGAGACCGGCGACGGCGCGGTGCCGACGTGGTTCGTCGGCATCGGTGACGGCGAACCCGCGCAGTACCGGTCTGCCGGCGCGGGGCTGGTGAGGGCCGCCTGCGCCCTGGCCGAGGCCGAGGCCGACGCGGGCAGGCGCGTGCCGACCCAGGTGGCGGTGCGGTTGCCCGCCGGGGTCGACGCCGAGCAGGCCGCCGCGTTCACGACGGGGGTCGTGCTGGGCGCCTACCGCTTCCGCGTGACGGGGGAGAAACCGAAGCCGGCCGTCACCGCGGTGCGCTTCGACGGCGAGCCCGACGACGAGGTGGCCGCCGCCGTCGCCCGCGCCCGTGAGGTGGCCGCGGCGTCCGCGCTGGCGCGCGACCTGGCCAACGCCCCGTCCAACGTCAAGAACCCGGCCTGGCTGGCGGACGTGGCCGCCCGCGTCGCCGAACAGACCCGCGGCCTGACCGCGACCGTCCGCGAGGAGACGTGGCTCGCGGAGCAGAACTTCGGCGGGATGCTCGCCGTGGGCGGAGGTTCGGCCAGCCCGCCGCGGCTCATCGAGCTCGCCTACCGGCCGCGTGGTGCGACGGCGCACCTGTTGCTGGTGGGCAAGGGCATCACCTTCGACACCGGTGGCATCTCGATCAAACCGGCCGCGGGCATGCACCTGATGCGCACCGACATGGCGGCGGGCGGGGCGGTCATCGCCGCCATGCGCGCCATCGCCGCGCTGCGTCTGCCGGTGAAGGTCACCGCGCTCGTGCCGTCGGCCGAGAACCACGTGTCCGGCTCGGCCTACCGGCCCGGTGACATCGTGCGCCACTACGGCGGCCGCACCAGCGAGGTCGGCAACACCGACGCCGAGGGTCGCATGGTGCTCGCCGACGCGCTCGGTTACGGCATCCAGCGCTTCCGCCCCGACGCGGTCGTCGACGTCGCGACGCTCACCGGCGCCATGAAGGTCGCGTTGGGCCTGCGTACCGGCGGCGTGTTCGCCACCGACGACGCGCTGGCCGAGAGCGTGTGCGCGGCCGGCGACCGGGCGGGGGAGCAGTGGTGGCGGATGCCGTTGCTCGAGGACCACATGGGCGACGTGCGCAGCGAGATCGCCGACGTCAAGCAGGCCGCCCCCGGTCCGGGCGGGGTCACGGCGGCGCTGTTCCTGCGTGAGTTCGCGGGCGGGCTGCCGTGGGCGCACCTGGACATCGCGGGGCCTGCGCGGGCGGAGAAGACCTACGACGAGGTCGTGCCCGGCGGTACCGGGTTCGGCGCCCGGACGCTCGTCGAGCTCGCCGCGTCCTACTCGTGAGCCGTCGTACTCGTGAGCCGTCGTACTCCTGAGCCGTCGTACTGCTGAGTCGTCCTAGCCGGGAACGTGCCCGCCGTGGGCGGCGGGAGGCAGGGGCGCGCGGCCGCGGACGTGGTCCCGGAAGGCCGCCACGACGGGTGGCAGCGGGCGGTCGCCGTGCCACGACAGGCCGACGGTCCTGGTCACCCGGGGCCGTAACGGCACCTCGGCGACACCTGCCGGGCTGCCCGGCTCGAACTTCGGCAGCAGGGTGACGCCGAGTCCCGACGCGACGAGCCCGCGCACGGTCTCCGACTCCTGGCCTTCGAACGCCACGACCGGAGCGAACCCCTCCCGCGCGCACAGGTCGTCGGTGATCTGGCGCAGGCCGTAACCGTGCTCGAGCATCACGAACACCTCGTGTTCGAGCTCGGCCAGGGAGACGTGCGACCTGCCCGCGAGGCGGTGTCCCTGCGGCACGGCGACGAACAGCTCCTGCTCGGTCAGCGGCAGCGAGTCGAGGCCGGGGCCGTCGGCGGGCGGTGCGACCAGCGCGAGGTCCAGCTCACCGGAGGCGAGCCTGCCGACGATGTCCTGCCGGGACCCCTGGACCAGCGTGAACCGGGTGTGCGGGCGCAGCCTGCGGAATTCGCTCACCAGGCCCGGCACCAGGGAACGGCCGAGCAGGTGCAGGAAGCCGAGCGTGATGTGGCCGCGCTGCGGGTCGACCTCCTCGCGCAGTCTGCGGACGCCGTGGGTCAGCTCGTCCTGGGCGCGTTCGGCGGCGTCGGCGAGCAGCGTGCCCGCCCGGGTGAGCCGGATACCGCGGCCGTCCGGTTCGGTCACGGGGGTGCCCAGCAGGTCGCTCAGCGCCGCCAGCCGCCTGCTCGCCGTGGGCTGCGGCACGCCCAGCTCGGCGGCCGCACGGGTGAGGTTCCCGGTGACCTTCAGCACCCGCAGCAGCGCCACCTGGGGTGCCAGTTCGGCCGTGACCCGCGCATCCTCGGACTCATGCATCACAGCATTGATTGTCCGTCATGTGTGCATTAGACGTATCGGTCAGGGGTACTTAGCGTCGGAAACCATGTCCGTTCGTTCGTCGGCACCGGCCGGCTCCCGCTCCGGCGCCGCGGGTTCCGACGCACCGTCCGCAACTCCGTCCGCGGCCTCGGGCGCAGCCTCGCCCGTGGCCTCGGGCGCGGTTCCGACGCGCCGGGTGACGTTGGCGGTGACCGCGGCGGGACTGTGCTCGTTCGCGCTGCTCTACGCGCCACAGCCGCTGCTGCCGCAGCTCGCCGAGCAGTTCGCGCTCGACCCCGGCCGCGCCTCGTTGGCGATCAGTGTGGCCACCGGGTCGTTGGCCGTCGCCGTGCTGCCGCTCGCGGTGTTGTCGGAGATCGTCGGCCGCAAACCCGTCATCGTCGCCTCGGTGCTGATCTCGGCTCTACTGGGCCTACTGCTGCCGCTCGCGCCGACGTTCGACGCGCTGCTCGTGATGCGGGTGCTGCAGGGCGTGGCCATCGCCGGATTCCCCGGGGTGGCGGCCGCGTACCTGGCCGAACGCCTCGGCGCCGCGGGGGTGGCGGGCGCCGTCGGGGCGATGGTCGCGGGCAACACGCTCGGCGGGCTGTCCGGACGGCTCAGCGCGGGATTCACCACCGACGCGTTCGGCTGGCACGGCGCACTCGCCGTCGTCGGCGGGATCGGCCTGGTGTGCGCCCTGATCACCACGGCGTTCCTGCCCGGCCTGCCGAAACGCGCCACGAGACCGAAGCTCCGCGACGTCGGGCGCGGACTCCTCGCCGCCGCGTCGGACCGCGTCCTGCTGGCGCAGTACGTCGTGGCGATGGTCGCGATGGGCTCGTTCGTCGCGCTGTACAACGTTGCCGGGTTCCGCCTCACCGGTGACCTCGGCCTGTACCCGGCGACCGCCTCGCTGGTGTTCGTCGCCTACGCGGGAGGCGCGGCCGCCTCGAGCAGGGCCGGACGGCTGGTCGCGCGGTTCGGGCGGGTGCGGACGGCGTGCACCGGTCTCGCGCTGACGATCGCCGGTGCGGTGCTGACATTGCCGGACTCGGTCCCGCTCGTCGCGGCGGGCTTCCTCGTCCTCACGCTGGGGTTCTTCACCGCACACTCGGTGGCCAGCGGCTGGGCCGCCGCCGAGGCCCCGCCCGCGGGGCGCGGACAGGCGGGCGGGCTCTACAACGCCTGCTACTACCTCGGCAGCAGCGTGGGAGGAGCGGCGGGCGCGGTGCTGTACGGCCACGCGGGCTGGGCCTGGCTCGTGGCCGCTGTCGCGGGCGCGCTCACGGTCGGCATCCTGGCGATCCTGTCGGCCCGCCGCGCCTGAACCTCGCCCCCAAGGGCACCTTGGTGGCGTTGAACGCCACAAAAGTTCCCCTCGCACAACGGTTCCCCTCGCACAACGGTTCCCCTCGCACAACGGTTCCCCTCGCACAACGGTTCCCCTCGCACAACGGTTCCCCACCGCCCCTCACGGCCCCTGACGCGTGCCTGTGTTCGATGCCCCCACAGTGCCCTTGGCAGCTCGGGGCACGTGACGGAGCGGCCGAGGTCAGGTCGTGGGGCCGACGACGGCGGCCGCCAGCAGACCACCGCCGAGGGGCAGTACGGCGGGGCGGAGCCGGTCGTCGTCGCGCATCGTCCTGGCGACGTCGCGGAGCGCGAGCAGCTCCGG
>NZ_JAMTCN010000036.1 GCF_024171865.1 Prauserella aidingensis
GGTCTCGACCCCATCGTTGCGGGTCGGCGCGGTCGCGAAACCAGCGTAGCCCCAGCACAGCCTGCCAGAAGCAGGTCAGCGAACGTGTTCCCGCGCGAGTGCCCCGACGACGACGTTCGGCCTGCAGCAGCCACGCCACCTGACGGGCGAGCTCGCGGGAGACATCAAGGATGGCAGGATGAGCAATCACGGAGAGCCTCTGGGTATGGGGACTTGATCTTGTGGTGAGACCAGTCCTACCAGGGGCTCTCCGCCTCATCTCAGCGCATCCATGCCACAGATCTCATGCGCCAGTTACTACCTCGCTGAGATCACCTCAGTCCAATTCAGAAAGTGGTTCGGGACTGTGCGGCGACCTGTCACGCGGTGGTCCAGACGCCGAGCTCGTTGCCCGCTGGGTCGCGAAAATGGAAGCGTCGACCGCCCGGGAAGTCGAACGGCTCCTGGGTGATCACGCCGCCCGCTTCGCGCACGGCCCGCAGGCTCGCGTCCAGCTCGGTCGAGTACAGCAGCACCAGCGGACCACCGGCCGGTACCCGTTCCTCCTTCCGGAAGCCGCCGACCTCGGCCGCATCACCGGCACCGGCGCGGATCCCGACGTACGCGGGCCCCGGTCCGTAGTCGATGAATTCCCACCCGAAGGCGCCGCCGTAGAACGCCTTCACCGCATCGAAGTCGGTGACGGGCAGCTCCACGTAGTCGAGTGCGTGGTGGATGTGGTTCGAGAAATCAGCCATGCACCGATACTGCCCCCACCCCACGACAGTTTCGCGCTCACGACGACACCCTGACGCAGCGCAGGGCGGACCGCATCGCAGCAGACGGCTCCGCCCACATCGCGTCGTTCTCATTTCGTGATCGGCGATTCCGTTAACGGCAGTCGCGTTTCATACGACAGGCCGGAGGAATGCCGACAGCGGAAAGGGCGTGACACCTCGGTGGAAGAACACGAAGAGCTAACGGCCGTCGCAGTCGACGACGCCTGGGCTCCGGGAATCGCGGTGGTCGCCGTGGGGGCCGCAGGTGCGAACACGAGGCTGACCGTATGACCGGGGCACCACACGGTTACGCCGTCATCGACGCGGAAACGACAGGCCTGCAGCCGGGGTTCAGGCACCGCATCGTCGAGATCGCCGTCGTCGAGGTCGACCCGTACGGCATCGTGACCGACGAATGGTCCACTCTGGTCAACCCGGAACGCGACCTCGGTCCACAACACATCCACGGCATCCGCGCTTCCGAAGTGCGCAACGCGCCGCGTTTCGCCGACGTGGCCGCCGAGCTCGTGCACCGAATCCGTGGCCGGGTCCTCGTGGCACACAACTGGCGCTTCGACGCGATGCACCTGCATGCCGAGTTCGGCCGATGCGGCATCGACGTACCGCTGACGGCTTCCAGCGGGCTGTGCACGATGCACATGGCGGGCAAGGCCTTCCCGTCGTCACGACGTTCGCTGATCGAATGCTGCGCTACGGCCGGTTTGCCGGAGCGCGATTGGCACACTGCGGCCGACGACGCACTCGGCGCGGCCGAACTGCTCGGACACTTCCTCCGGCACTTCCCCCAAGTCGTGGCGGTCGGACACGAGCAGCGTGCGTTGACGAGGTGGGAATGGCCGACACTGCCCGGAACGACCAGGCAACCGGTGCGGCGCATGCAGGTGGGAGACGTCGAACCCCATTTTCTGGCTCGACTCGTCGATCGCCTGCCGCGTGCCGAGGATCCCTCGGTCGACGACTACTACCAGATGCTCGACCGCGCACTGTTGGATCGGCACGTTTCGGCCGGCGAAGCCGACACCCTTATCGACCTGGCGCATCGGATCGGCCTGCACCGAGACGACGTGATCAAACTGCATCAGACATACCTTCGCGAGCTCGCTCGGGCCGCGTGGGAGGACGGGGTCGTCACCCGCGAGGAAGAACGTGACCTCGCGATGGTGGCCACAGCGCTGGGGCTGCACGACGAGACCGTCGCGCAGGTGCTCGCCGAAGAGCGGTCGGCCTCACCCGATTCCTCTGCTGTCCCCGCGACCCCCGGGGGCCTTTCCCTACAGCCCGGCGCGACCGTGGTCCTCACCGGAGACATGGGCCGAAGCCGCGAAGAGATCACGGAACAAGCGTTGGCCACGGGCCTGCGAGTGACGACGTCGGTCAGCCGTAAAACGACCGTCGTGGCCGCCGCAGATCCGGACTCCCTGTCCGGAAAGGCGAAGAAAGCGCGGGATCTCGGAGTGCCGGTGGTGGACGCGAGGCAGTTCCTGCGGGCGCTCGAAGCCATGCCGAAGGCGACCTGACCGGCTCGTCGGCCGCTCCGGACGGTTTCGACTCCCGCGCGACGTTCGCCATGCGGACGTAGGCTCGGTCACATGGAGCTAGGACTGCACTACTACACGTTCACCCACCCCGAGTGGGAGACGACGCTCGCCGACCGCCTGACCGAAACCGCGCGCGTCGCCGACCAGGGCGGCGTGAGCCTGATGACCGTGATGGACCACTGGTTCCAGATGGAGCAGGTGGGCGGGCCACACGAACCGATGCTCGAGGGGTACACCACGCTCGGCTACCTCGCGGGCGTGACCGACAACGTACGTCTCGGGTTGCTCGTCACCGGCGTCACGTACCGCCACCCCGGGCTACTGGCCAAGACGGTCACGACGCTCGACTCGCTCGCCCCGGGCCGTGCCGTGCTCGGGATCGGCGCGGCCTGGTACGAGCGCGAGCACGCGGGCCTCGGCGTGCCGTTCCCGTCGACGGCCGAACGGTTCGAACGGCTCGAGGAGACACTGCAGATCTGCCGGCAGATGTGGTCCGACGACGACGGCGCCTACAACGGCAAGCACTACCGGCTGGCGGAGACGATCGGCCTGCCGAAGCCGGCGAACGGCACGGTGCCCGTCCTCATCGGTGGCGGCGGCGAACGCAAGACGCTGCGGCTCGTCGCGCAGTACGGGCAGGCGTGCAACCTGTTCGGCGCGCCCGGCGACGACGGAGTCGCTGCCGTGCGGCACAAACTGGACGTGCTGCGCGGGCACTGCGAGAGGCTCGGCACGGACTACGACGCCATCGAGAAGACGATCCTGTACCAGGGCGAGACGACCACCGACCCCGACGGATTCCTCCGGCAGATGGAGGCATACCGGCAGCTCGGCGTCTCGCTGGTCTCTGTCATGCCGCCCGCCTACCAGGATCCGGTGCCGTGGGCGACGAGCCTCGTCGGCGACATCCGACCGAGACTCGCCACCGTCTGACGACCAGCGTCGGATCCACTGTGGACACCCGGCGTGGCGGCCCGCTCAACAGCAGTGGTCGCCACGCCAGGCGTCGCGGCCCTCCTTCACCGCGAGCGCCGCGATCACCAGCGCCGCCGCGGGGTCGGCCCACGACCACCCGAACAACGAGTTCAACAACAGCCCCACGAGCACGACCGCCGACAGATACGTGCACAGCAGCGTCTGCTTCGAATCCGCCACCGCACTCGCCGAGCCCAGCTCGCGCCCGGCCCGGCGTTGCGCCTGCGACAGCACCGGCATGATCACCAACGACACGGCAGCCAGCGTGATGCCGACCGTCGAGTGGTCGGCCTCCTCGCCGCCCAGCAACGACGTCACCGACTCGAACGTCACGTACGCCGCCAACGCGAAGAACGACACCGCGATGACCTTCAACGCGAGCCGTTCCCGCCGCTCCGGATCTCGTCCCGCGAACTGCCACGCCACGGCCGTCGCCGAAGCCACCTCGACGGTCGAATCGAGCCCGAATCCGATCAGCGCGGCCGACGACGCGATGGCACCCGCCGTGATCGCGACGACCGCCTCGATGACGTTGTAGGTGATCGTCGCCGCCACGAACAGCCGCACCCGGCGGGACAGCACCGCACGCCGCGCATCGTCGGGGGGGTCGCTCGCCGCCGAGTCCCGCGGCGAGGCGGTGTCGGTCGAGCAGCAGCCGTCGTCGCAGATCGCGACGTCGCCCCGGCGGGGCGTGACACCGGCGGACCCCTCGGCACCGGCGGACTCGGCGGCGGTCTGCGAACCGCCGGGCGCGCAGCAGTCGTCAGCCATCGGCAACCACCTCGTCGTTCACGGCAGCGCCCGCAGCGGCGGCATCCGGCCGGCCGGCGACCTCGTCGGCACACGGCGTGCCCGCGCCCGGCGCCGCCTCCCCGGACAGCACCTCGTCGTCGCACGGCTCTCCGGTGTCGACCGCGAGCACCACCTGCACGAACTCGCTCAAGGCACGGGCGAGGTGCGGGTCCGCCAGCTCGTACCGGACCTGCCTGCCCTCGTACGCCGCGACGACCAGGCCGCAACCACGCAAACACGCCAGGTGGTTCGACACGTTCGAGCGCGTCAGCTCGAGCTTCGTCGCCAACTGCCCGGGGTAGTTCACCCCGTCCAGGAGCGCCACCAGGATGCGGCACCTCGTCGGATCCGCCAGTGCACGCCCCAGGCGCGACAGGGCGGCCTCCCGCGTCTCACTCGTCAGCATACGTCGAACAGTACAGCGGACGCTGACCATTCAGCAACGACTGAACCGTCCCGTCAACGGGTGGGCAGCGTCACCGCGCCGACCGGGCGGCCTTACGCCGCAACCGGTTGTACGTGCCGGCCAACCCCATCGCCCTGCGCGCCTCGAAGACGACGTCCCGAACGACGGCGCGGGTCCGTTCCGTGCCCTCGGTGATGAGCTCGTCGACGTAGCCGGATCGCTCACCGTAGCGAGCCCGCCGTTCCCGCACCGGATCGAGAAACCGCTTGAGCGCCGCCGCCAGGGCCTCCTTGACCTCGACGTCGCCGACACGCCCTTCGCGGTACCGCTGCTCCAGGTCTGCAACCTGGTCACGGTCGTCGTTGAACGCCCGGTGGTACTCGAAAACCGGATTCCCGTCGACGTTGCCCGGCACGTCGGCCCGCACCCGGTTCGGATCGGTGTACATCCGCGCGACCTTCCGGTTCACGTCCTCTGCCGTGTCCGAAAGGTAGATCGCGTTGTCGAGCGACTTGCTCATCTTCGCCTGCCCGTCGGTACCGATCAGATTCGGCACATCACTGGCGACGAGCTCGGGAACGGGGAAGACCTCGCCGTACAGCCCGTTGAACCGCCGGGCGATCTCGCGCGTCACCTCGACGTGGGCGTGGTTGTCGCGACGCGGCCGAGGACGTCAGCTCGAGCGGCGCTCGCGGTTATCGAACGGCACCCCGCCCTGGGCGCACGCCTGTTCCAACAGCCGGCGCACCCGTTCGGCCTCCGCCCTCTCCGGCGTACCCAGATATGCCTTGATCCGCTTCCCGTTGAAGGCGCTCCGCTGGGCCTCCGTCACCGTCCGCTCCTTCACGGTGCCGTCGACGAGGTCGAGCTGGGCGTACATGCCGACCTTGCCCTTACCGCCGGCGTTGGTCAGGACTTCCAGCCGGAAGTGCGACAGGTCGGGCCACGAGAGCTGGAAGCCACCGCGCGTGATCGGGCCTGACGGGGTGACGATCAGCTCGATCAGATCGTCACCGGTGTACGCCGCGGACCGCTTCGCCCGCGGAGACATCACCAGTCTGAACATCGCGAACCCGCCGACGCCCAACGCGAGCAGCACCCAGCGCACGGGCGGTTCCAGGAAGAACGCGAGCCCGCCCATGACCATCAGCTCGAACACGCCCAGGTAGAGGTACATCGTCGCCAGCCGGTTCTGCGCGCCCGGATCGGCGACGTAGCGGTAGATCTCACCCGGCCTCTGCGCAGGCGGCATGGCCGGAACGCGAACGGGATCGGTCATGACTCTCCTCGGGAATCGGGCGACGCAGCGGATCCTACGACGACCGCGGCCGGGACGTACCCGTTTCCACGTTCCCCGCAGAGCCGGGGACACGCCTGCCACGCGGCAGACCCCGCGCAGTTCGGCGTTGACTTCGAGTTAACTGGAAGTCCTAGCGTCCCTTTCAACGGAAGGGGACAGCAATGAAGAAGATCGACGACGAACTGTGGGAGACCGAACCCGAGTATCCGTTTCCCGGGCTGAGCACCCACGCCTACCTGTGGCTGGCGCCCGGAGGCAACGTCCTGTTCTACAACACGACGCACGAGTTCGAGCTCGACCGCATGGCCGAACTCGGCGGAGTCGCCCACCACTATCTGAGCCACCAGGACGAGATCGCACCGTCGCTGCAAGCGATCAAGGAACGCTTCGGCTCGACGCTTCACGCTCACGCGACGGAAGCGGACCTGGTCGCGGAGGTGGCGTCGGTCGACGACGCCTTCGCCGACAGGCACATCACGGCCACGGGCATCGACGTGATCCCCACGCCCGGCCACACCCCGGGCAGCACCTGTTTCCTGGCCCCGGTGTCCGGGCGGAAGTTCCTGTTCACCGGCGACACGATCTACGTCGCCCCGGACGGCCACTGGCGGGCCGGCTACATCCCCGGCGTGAGCGACCGGGCGCAGCTGGCGGCGACCCTCGCCGACCTCGCCACCGTGCAGCCCGACGTGGTGGTCTCGAGCGCCTTCACCGGCGATTCGGGGGTCACCGAGCTCGGCGACCGCACGTGGGCCGACTGCGTCGAGGAGGCCCTGCACGCACTCGAACCGGAAGCCACCCGCAGCTGACACCCGCAACCGGCGCCGGCCTGCCTCGCGGAGGTAGGCCGGGCATACGCCCGCCACGTCCTCGCTGCGACGTCCGGACCATCCGCCCGGCAACCGTTCGCGCCCGAGAAAGCGGGACAGAGCAGGCAAACCACGTAGAAGGACTCGACCACAGCCACCATTCGGGTGACACACGCCATTCGATGTCACGGCGTGATAACGGGGAAGGGAAGTGCGGCGATACGCCGGATGACCCCATACACATCCCCCGACTCGAGATGGAGATGGCCCATGTGGACATCTGCCTCGGGCACGCTCGGAATCGCAGGACTGGCCGCATGGTCGGTCACGGGCGCGCTCGTGTTCCTGGTGGCAGGACTGGCGTTCCTGCTGCTGCTCTCGCTCGTGGTGCTGTCACCGAGCCCCTCGCGGTAACGACCGCGACAGCCGCCACGCCCACGTCGGCCCGGCACCGCCAACCCCGGGCGCGCGCCGCGGACACCCCGACCGTCACACGGAACCTCCCCCGGTTTCATCCCGAAACGTGACGGGTCCGCGACGTCGCAGGCGATGCCAGGCCGTCGGTGACCGGACACGAGCGGCGCCGGCTCGGCCTCCCCGACCCGACCGGCGCCGCTCGTGCCCATCCCGAGCACCACCCGTGATCGACGAACCGGTCGCGTCGACCGTCGAAATGCGGGCCCGCGAACTCGGCCGACAGTCGGACCCATCGGGCATCCTGGGCGCACCACGCACCCGCCGCCGACACCGCCGCCGGAAGGGCCCGCCATGCGCACGCTCGCGATCACCCAGAACATCACGCTCGACGGCTGCGTCGAGATGCTCGACCAATGGTTCGACCCCACGGCCGACAACCCCGAACTAGCTGCCGAGAACCGCCGTCAACAGCAGGAATGCGACGCCGTCGTGCTCGGCAGGCGGACGTTCGAGGACTTCCGCGGCTTCTGGCCGCACCAGACCGGCGACGTCGCCGACTACCTCAACGGGGTCGACAAGTACGTCGTCACCGGCACGCTCACCGACCCGGGCTGGCAGCACACACAGGTCATCGGCGCCGACGACCCCGTCGCCGCGATCCGCGAACTCACGCGGCGACCGGGCGGCGACATCGTCGTCACGGGCAGCATCACGCTGTGCCACGCGCTCATCGCGGCCGGTGTCGTCGACGAGTACCGACTGTTCGGCTACCCCGTCGTGCAGGGCCGCGGGCGCAGGCTGTTCCCGGACGGCGTCACACTGCCGCACATGACGTTGCGCGACATGAAGTCGTTCCCCGGCGGCATCACCTACACCCGCCACACCCCGCACTGAACCCGGACCACCCGGGCAGGGCGTCACCGACGGCGTTTCGCCCGTTCCGGCGCCTTGCGCTGCCAGGACTCCTCGAGCAGTTCGTGCAGTTGCGTCTCGTCGACGGCCTCGAGGTCGACGAGGATCGCGCCGTAGCCGTCGTAGTGCGACGTGGTGTAGAACGCCTGCTCACCGGAGGCCAGCAACGCCTCCTTCTCGTCCATGCCGCACAGCACCACCAAGCCACCCTCCGCCTCGGTGCGCAGCCGCGCGAAACTCTTGCCGTTGACCTTCAGCGCGGGCGTTCCGTACGAGGTCGATTCCTCCACCTCCGGCAACCCCGTCGCGAACGTCACGACGTCCGCCCACTTCGCCATCCCGACACACTCCTCTGATCGGTTCGGCGTCTGATCGGTTCGGCGTCTTGTCGGTTCGGCGTCTTGTCGGTTCGGTGTTCGACCGGTGACGCGCACCGGGACCGCCTACGACGAGCGTTCCCGCAATTCGGCCTGGAACCTCGCGGGCGCGAGCGGGTCGACCTCACCGAGCGCCGCGAGCCGTGCATCCCGAGTGCGGGCACGTTGCCTGTCCGCGCGGCGGTCCTCCCACGTCACGATGACCGCGGCGACGGCAAGTAGCAGGACGAAGAGTCCGAGCACCGATGCCAGGTACACGCCATCTCCTTTGATGCCGGTATGTGTGGCAGATCACACAGCATAGGCAATGGTCGGCCTCCGACGCCACCCCGCCCGTCGGATCGCTGCCGACGGTGCCCGGAGCAGGGCTGTGACCAGGGATATGTCCACCGTTTGCGCGCCGCAACCAGCACGTCCGCCACCGAACGGGCACACTCCGGCTAGGAACGGAACAAATTCATCGGCTCATCGCGTCATGAGGTCGAAGCTCGCCAGTCACAGGTGCGAACGACAGCGAGCAGATCTCGCCGGGGGACCGTGGCGACACGGCGGCGAACACGTCCGCGAGGACGTGCGGAGACGGAGTGGTTATGGCGCAAAGCATCGACAGGGGCCGCCCGGCGGGCGGCCTCGGACCATCGGGGACACGGACGCTCACGGTCGCGGCCCTCGACCCGGTGCCGGTTTTCAGGGAAGGCCTGAACGTCCTGGTCAGCAAGACCCCAGGACTGCAGTGGGCGGGCCACGCAGCAAGTCATCACGCATCACTGCAGTTGTGTGAACAGCTACGGCCGAACATCGTGATCCTCGACTCGGGCTTCGACCCGCACTGCCACCTGGTGCGGCTCCTCCGCGACGGCGACCCGACGCTCGTCGTGGTGGTGCTGGTGCGGGACGCGCACCGCACGCCGCAGTTCCTGTCAGCCGCCGCCACAGCGGGCGCGCACGCGACCGTGCCGCGCACGGCCGAGCCACGCCGCCTGGCGGAGGCGATCCGGAGGGCCCACATCGACCGCCGGTACACGGATCCGGCCCTCGCCGCACTGACGGCGCGGCCGAAGCGCCAGCCGTCGGCCGAGGGGGCAGGGGCGAGCGGCAAACAGCAGATGCCGCTGTCGCGGCGCGAGTACCAGGTACTGCAGCTGGTGGCCGAAGGTCTGGAGAACTCGGCGATCGCCAAGACGCTGTTCCTGTCGGTGGAAACGGTCCGCACGCACGTCAAGAGCATTCTCCGCAAACTCTCGGCCCGGGACCGCACCCACGCGGTGACGAAGGCGTTCCGCACGGGGATCCTCACCCCCCGGCCGGAGGAGAGCACGGCCCCGTCCGCCGACGGCACACCCGGCCCGCCCCCGCAGCACACGCCGAAGCCGCACACCCCGCCGCAGCACACGCCCGCTGCGAGCGCGCCGGCCGCACCTCCCACCGCTCCGCCGACCGCCCCGGCGTGACCTGCTCGGGCCGCCCGCCCGGGCTGCCCACAGGAGACCCTCCGAAAGGCGGATAACGCGGAGACGAGACCCAGAAAACACCGCCACGACTTGCCGTCGATTACCTGGGAGTAATATCCTTAAGTTACCGGCGAGTAGGGCCGTGTTGTCCGGAGCTGTCCACACCACGGGGGAAGTCCGAACAGTGCCCAGCCGCCACACCCGAACAACCTTCGTACGGAGCGACGACATGGGCCACTACAAGAGCAACGTCCGGGACCTGGAGTTCAACCTCTTCGAGGTCCTCGGCATCCAGGACCGGCTCGGCAAGGGCGTGCTGGCCGAGTCGGACGAGGAGACCGCCCGCGGTGTGCTGTCCGAGCTCAACAACCTCGCGACGGGCCCGCTGGCCGAGTCCTTCGAGGACGCCGACCGCAACCCGCCGGTGTACGACCCGAAGACCTTCTCCGCGACGCTGCCGGAGTCGTTCAAGAAGAGCTACCAGCAGCTGTGGGACGGCGAGTGGTGGCGCCTCGGCCTCACCAACAAGCTCGGCGGCTTCGGCCTTCCCCCGACCGTGCAGTGGGCCGCGTCCGAGCTGATCCTCGGTGCGAACCCGGCGCTGTACATGTACATGGCAGGCCCGAACTTCGCGATGGTCGTCGACCAGAACGGCACCGAGGAGCAGCAGCGCTGGGCGCAGCTCATGATCGACCGCGCCTGGGGCGCCACGATGGTGCTGACCGAGCCGGACGCCGGTTCCGACGTCGGCGCGGGCCGCACCAAGGCCGTGCAGCAGGAGGACGGCTCCTGGCACATCGAGGGCGTCAAGCGCTTCATCACCTCGGCCGACCAGGACATGACCGAGAACATCATGCACCTGGTGCTGGCCCGCCCCGAGGGTCACGGCCCCGGCACCAAGGGCCTGTCGCTGTTCCTGGTGCCGAAGTACCACTTCGACACCAACACCGGCGAGCCCGGCGAGCGCAACGGCGCCTACGTCACGAACGTCGAGCACAAGATGGGCCTCAAGGTCTCCACCACGTGTGAGCTGACGTTCGGCCAGCACGGCACGCCCGCCAAGGGTTGGTTGCTCGGCGAGGTGCACAACGGCATCGCGCAGATGTTCCAGGTCATCGAGTACGCGCGCATGATGGTCGGCACGAAGGCCATCGCGACGCTGTCGACCGGCTACCTCAACGCGCTCGAGTTCGCCAAGGAGCGCGTGCAGGGACCGGACCTGACCAAGCAGACCGACAAGAGCGCACCGCGCGTCACGATCACGCACCACCCGGACGTGCGCCGCAGCCTCATGCTGCAGAAGGCGTACGCGGAGGGCATGCGCGCCGTGTACCTCTACACCGCGTCGTTCCAGGACCAGGTGTGGACGCAGGAAGGCGACGAGGAGTCGATCAAGCTCGCCGAGCGCGTCAACGACCTGCTGCTGCCGATCGTCAAGGGTGTCGGTTCCGAGCGCGCCACCGAACAGCTCGTGCAGTCGCTGCAGACGTTCGGCGGGTCGGGCTTCCTGCAGGACTACCCGATCGAGCAGTACATCCGTGACTCGAAGATCGACTCGCTGTACGAGGGCACCACGGCCATCCAGTCGATGGACTTCTTCTTCCGGAAGATCGTCCGCGACAAGGGCCAGGCGCTGACCTACATCGCAGGCGAGATCTCGAAGTTCATCGAGGCCGAGGCCGGCAACGGCCGGCTGAAGAAGGAGCGGGAGCTGCTCAAGCAGGCTCTCGACGACGTCCAGGGCATGCTCGGTTCGATGATCGGCAACCTGACCTCGGCGCAGGAGGACGTGAACAATGTCTACAAGGTCGGCCAGCACAGCGTGCGCTTCCTGCTGTCGGCGGGCGACCTGATCGTCGGCTGGAAGCTGCTACAGCAGGCCGAGATCGCGCTGGGCAAGCTCGACGAGGCGACCGGCAAGGACAAGTCGTTCTACGAGGGCAAGATCGCCGTGGCGTCGTTCTTCGCCAAGCAGGTGCTTCCCGAGCTGACGGCCCGCCGCGCCATCGCCGAGGCCGCCGACAACGACCTGATGGAGGTCGACGAAGCGGCGTTCTGATCGCCGCGCAGGCGTCTCACGAACGAGGGCACCCCGGCCGTTACCCCCTGGCGGCCGGGGTGCCCTTTTCGTGTCCGGCTGCACTGTCGGAGGTCGAGGACCCCGCTCTGCGGCGTGGATCAGGACGCCTCCAGGCCTCGTCCAGCCCGTTGTGCAGCGACGCGGTCGGTGTACGGCACGGTGCTGAAGTCGGACTCGACCACACCGAGCTCGGCGAGGACCGAGCGGACGACCCCGAGCGCAGCCTCCACTTCGTCGGGCTCGGCGACGGTCTCGACTTCGAGGAAAGTCTGCCCGGGCAGTTCGGGGACCTCCACGACGGTGGCGAGAACGTCCCGACCATCGCGGGTGAACCGGTAGTTGTCGCAGTGCTTGCGGAACTCGGTGAGCACGGTCAATCCGAGACCGAGGAAGGTCTCGCGGAGCACGTCCGGGTCGGCCACTGTGGTCTCGTGCTCCGGCTTCGACCCCGTGCCGTGTACTGACGGTTGCTTGTAGGTCAGGACCGTTCGGGTCCGATCGGCCGTCGTAACGGTACGGACACGAAGCTCGTAACCAGCAGCGTCGAGAGAGTGGTCCGGCCGGTCGTAGTAAGTGTCCGCGTAGGTGCTGCGTTCAACGGGCGCGAGTCCACCGAGCGTTGTGCGCACCAGATGAGGGTCACGGACGAGAGCAGTGAGTTCGGCCTCCACCGGCACAGGACACCTCCAGCTAGATCACACGGCGCGCGGTGCGCCGCAACTCGTCGGTGAACCTACGTATCCCTCGCCAGAACGCGCCATGAGGCGACGGTCCGAGTTGATACATGGGGCTGGTGTGTCCCTCGTGGACTTCACCGAACGCCGAAACGAACAAGGTGTCGTCGAGGCTGATGACACGCCAGGTGGGCAGCAGGTCGTAGACGTAGCCCTCGATCGTTGCACCGTCGTTCGCCAGGTCAGCAAGCAGTTCCAGCGACAACCGAACGCCGGCCGCGAAGGAGGGGTGGTTTTCGCCGATCTCGGTTGCGCGTCTCCGTGCGGCCTCGCCGTCGGGGTCGAGAAGCAGCGCGCGCACGGTCACCTCACGGTTGCACACGCGCGCACGCAGCAAGGAGTCGTTCAATCCGAGGATGCCGAGACCACGCACGGCGAGAACTTCGACGACCTCTGCATGGGCGGCGCGCCTCTCGATCTCCGGCCTCGCCGCGGCCTGCGACGGGTAGACCTCGAGTAGCTCTGCACGTCCGGAGGGCCCGAGGTGATCCAACCCTGCCGGGTAGACCGGGGCGATACCGAGCATGATGCGCGCAGGGTCGGGCATTCCCAAACCTACGGCGACACGCTCGATAGCTTCGAGACTCGTGACGGTTCGGTTGCCGCGCAGAATCTCGGACACACGCCCCTGGAGCATGCCCACTGCGACCGCAACCCGACTCTGCGACGCCCCCGTGTGTTGCTGGACAGCACGCAGAAGGGCACCGATGTCTCGGGCTCGGAGGGCGTCCCGGACTTCGGGACGTTGCCATGCCCGTTCCGGTACGACGAGGGGCGCTGCCGTGTCAACCACAGCCCGAGCTTATATCTCACGCTGAGATACCTGCGATGGTATGGAGATGGGCACCGGTCTGTCCGATGTTCGCAACATGTGGCTCGTACGGCGCTCCGACGGCGCAATTCACGTGGTCGGCCGCGATGGATGGCCCGTCGAGGTCGACCCGGACACTCCTGATCTCGAAATCGTTCCCGGTTGGCGCCCAGCAGTGGCAGGCGTGCGTCACATCGGTGGCACGGTCAACGAACCGCCCGTCGGCGTGGCAACCGAAATGCTGTGTGGCCGTCAAGTGACGCTGCCGCGCCGACCTCAACGCTCTACGCCCGTGCTGTACGACTGTCATGCTTGTTGGTATGTCTGGCTGGGCTGCGACTGAGAAGCACTTTCGACCCGGAACATCATGATTGGGAATCTGGACGATCTGGATCGCCTTCGGCCTGTCGACCCGGATGCTCTGACCGAGGCGACCGAAGCCCTCCACCAGAGGGAACGGGCCTGGCAGCTTCGCGAGCTGCGCGCCCGAACACAGTTGACGCAGGCGGAACTGGCCGAGCAGATGCACGTCGGCCAGAACCGTGTTTCACAGATCGAGTCGGGCGGGGTGGAACACGCCCGCTTGGAAACACTCCGCAAGTACGCCGAAGCGCTGGGTGGCGAGCTGAGCGTGGAGATCAAAGTGGGGGACCACAGCTACCTCGTTGCATGACCCCTGGCGGCCGGGGTGCCCTTTTCGTGTCCGGCTGCACTGTCGAGTCAGTTTGGGGCAGCGCCCCCAGGGGCACCTTGGTTGCATCGAGTGCAGGCGCGCGCCCGCGCGGCGATGAGGGGCGGTGGCCGGGCCGACGGGCGGGCGCAACCAAGGTGCCCTTGGGGTTTCCTGGTGCACTCAGGTGAGGAATGATCGTCTTCAAGGGGATGCACCCCTCGTATCGGAGGCTCGGCATGGAGATTTCGGGCATCATCTCGGCGATCCTCATCGGGCTCGTCATCGGCGCGCTCGGCAGGCTCGTGGCACCCGGCAAGCAGAAGATCGCGATCTGGCTGACGCTGCTCGTCGGTATCGTCGCCGCGTTCGTCGGCACCGCCATCGCCCGCGGCATCGGCTACGCCGACACCGACGGCTGGGACTGGCTCGAGTTCATCACCCAGGTGGTCGTCGCCGCCATCGGCGTTTCCCTCGTCGCGGGCATCGCGGGCAAGGACCGCAGGAAGGTCGAGCGCTGACACGTTCGCGGGCTCAGGTCGGCGGCACCAGCGACCGCTGCGGCAGCGGGGACGAGTAGACGACGCTCGTCGTGACGCTGCCGAGGCCGCCGACCCTGCCCGCGACCTGCTCCAAGTGCTTCATGCCGGTCGCGACGACCTTCATCACGAAGCAGTCGTCACCGGTCACGTGGTGGGCCTCGATCACCTCCGGCAGGTCCGAGAGCAGCCTGTGGAGCGGCTCGTAGTTGTTGCTCGGGTACCGCAGGCGGAGAAACGCCATGATCGAGTAACCGAGGCGCTCGTGGTCGACCCGGGCGCCGTAACCCTCGATGACCCCCGCCTCTTCCAACCTGCGCATCCGCTCGGCCGTCGCGCTGTGACTCATGTTGATGGCCCGCGCCAGGTCGGCGATGCTCTGCCGACCGTTGTCCTGGAGCGCACTCAGGATCGCGGTATCGACACTGTCGGGATCGAACGGGATAGTCACGGCCATGACGCAACGATGCCACGAATCAGGCGGCAATAGGCGTCATATGCCGGGAATCAGATCTTCATGTTCCCTACTGGCCAGCAGTATCGTCTTCGACTATGACGACCTCCGCACAGCCGACCGAACACCTCGTCAATCACTTCACACGCAAGCTCGAATGCGAGACCGACGCCTCGGACGTCCGCGGCGACCAGGAGGCGGCCCGGCCGTTCGTGCTGATCGACTCCCGCGGCGAGGCCGCATGGCGCCAGGGTCGCATCGTCGGTGCGACGCACCTGCCCACGGCGCAGATCGCCCAACGAGCGCCCGCGGAGATACCGATGGACATGCCGGTGGTGACCTACTGCTGGGGCCCCGGCTGCAACGGTGCCACTCGCGCGGCCCTGGAGTTCGCGAAGCTCGGGTACCAGGTCAAGGAGATGATCGGCGGCTTCGAGTACTGGACACGCGAAGGCTTCCCCGTCGAGAACGACCACGGCCCGATTCCCTGCACCACGGATCCGCTGACAGCGCCGCTCGACGTCACCGCGTGCGCCTGCGGGTGAACCTCCCCCTGACCTCCCGGCGACCTGTTGGTCCGACAGGGCTCAAGTCAGACGCCTCCCACCGTGGTGTCACGGGTGATACCATTCACGTATGCCCATGACATTGCGCCTGTCGGACGACGAAGCAGACGCGCTGCGCCGACGCGCCGAGCACGAGTCCCGCTCGATGCAGGAAGTGGCGCGGGAAGCCGTACGCGAGTACATCGAGAACCACAGCCGGACGGACCTGCTCGACCAGGTGCTCGACGAAGAGCTGCCGCGCTACGCCGAAGCCTTGGAGCGGCTCGGGCAGTGATCTACTTGACCCTGCCCGAGCTGCTCCACGTCGGCGAGCGAACCCTCGGGGGCGAGGTGCCGATACGTGACTCCGGGTTGCTGCAATCGGCGCTGGCGCGCCCTCGGTCCACCGCGTTCGGAGCCGAGGTCTACCCCGGACTGGAGGAGAAGGCTGCGGCGCTGTTGCACTCACTTGCCCGCAACCACGCGCTGGTTGACGGCAACAAGCGCCTGGCATTGGCCGCCACGATTGCGTTCCTCGGTGTCAATGGGCGCCGGCTGACCCTGTCCAACGATCAGGCTTACGAATTCGTCATGAACATCGCCGCCGGTACGCTCGTCGAGATCGCTGACATCGCCGATCAGCTCCGCCACGGGACCGAGTCGCGCTGAACAGCCTGCTCGTCCGACGGCCCGATCAGCCACCGGAGGTCGTGGCTCGGCACGCCTGCGAAGCCGGAGAAGACCCGAACGCGGTGTCAGCCGCGGCTGCGGTCGACCTGCTGGCCACGCCCGTCGCCCGGCAGGAACGGCCAACCCGGACGCCGCGGGTCGCCGCCACCGCCGTCGTCGTCTCCGCCGTTTCCACCGTCGCCGTGTTCGCAGATCACGCGCGGCACCGGCCGGTACGTCACCGTCGTCGACTGCCGGTCCACGACCCGGTCGCCGCGCAGCGCCTTCACCACCCGCGTGTCCGTGACGGTGAAGCCCTCCGCGCCTGCGCTCTCCTCACAGCCTGGGCCGCGTTCCCGCTGCACCGGCGGTGACTTCACGTCGGTGCGGTCGCTCGTGGACCCGCTGACCCGGTACTGCTTCGTGCCCCAGAGCCGCACCGTCACGCTGTCGCCCGACGTCCACGCCTGCACCGCCACGCCGCTGTCGAGGTTGTTGGTCAGCGACATGTCGACCGTCGAACCGTCGGGCAGCTGTGACACGGCGTCCCGGCCCGCGGGGTAGCGGTCGACGTACGTCGGGTGGGCCGTGTGGCCCGCGTCCTTCAACCCGGCTTCGTACGCGGCGTTGTACAGCGTGCTCGTCAGCTGGGACGCACCGCCGCCGATGACCCGCGGGCCGGTTCCGTCGGCGTACAGCGGCGCCTCGACGTAGCCCTTCGACGACGTCCGCGGGCCCGTGGCCTCCTCCAGGCTGAACGTCTCGCCGGGACGTACCACCGACCCCGTCACCGCCTCGGCCATCGCCGACACGTTCTCGGCCGCCGCGCCGCTCAACCCACCGGTGGTGAACTCGCCGACGACCTCCTTCACGCCGAGTTGCCGCAGGTCCTGAGTGCTGACGTCGGGCGCCTGCGTCTGGTACACGACGTCGAGCGTGCGGCCGTCCTGTTTACCCGCGACGGTGACGAACGGGGCGAACGTCTCCTGCCAGTCGATCCGCCTGCCTTCCTCGGACGGTTCGACCGACGGCCGCGAGCCCGCGAACACCAGCTCGGCGTTCGACGCGCTCCGTTCGGTGTCGCTCAGCCGCGGGGCCAGCAGGTCCTGCAGCTCGGCCCGGTCGAGGGTCAGCTGCAACGCGCCGCCTTCGGCGGGGGAGTGCTTCATCGCGGCGCTGATGTGCTTCGGGGTGAGGGTCGCCGTCGCGTCCTCGGCGCGCACCGTCACCGGCGCGGACACGAGCGGTTTCGTCTGCGCGAGGGCCTGCCGCACGGCCTCGTCGGTGGTCTTCGCGGGCGTGACGTCGACGTCCAGAGTCACGCCCTTGTCGGCGAGCCAGTCGGCCTTGACCTGCTTCATCGCACTGTCGACGTCGGTGAGGCGCTGCCCCTGCCGCGGCATGATCGGGAACGGTTCGACCGCGCCGTCGTCGGACACGGTCCGGAACCCGACGTCGCCCTCGCGCACCTCGTGGTCGATCTCGTTGCGGGCGAGGCCGGTGATCGCCTCGCGCAGCTTGTCGTCGTCGGCCGACGACACGACGCCGATCTCGTGGGTGGTGAACAGCGACGTCAGCCGCGACAGCGGGTCGATCGGCTGGTTCCCCGCACGTTCGACGGTGCCCGCCCAGTCGAGGCCGAGGCCCGCGTCGGCCGGGTCGAGTCGGGTGGTGACGTCCCCGGCGTGCACCGGTAGCGGATCCGTCAGCTGCGGCCCCAGCTCGGTGCGCAGCTTCTCCTCGGCCTCGGCCCGGCTCAGCCCGCCGACCTCGACGCCCGCCACGGTCACCCCGCGCGGCACGTCACCGAGACTCGTGACCAGGTCGACCAGGTACACGAACAGCAGCACGACCACGGTCCCGCCGAAGATCATGAACGCCTTGCCGATACCACGCTGGAGCTTGGTGCGCGCCGGACGTTTGCGGTGTTCGGCGGGCCCGAGCAGATCCGCTGCGAGGCCGACCTCGCCGCTGCCTGCCGCAGCCTCGTCGCGGTACCGCACGCTCGGGTACGCCGAGAACGCCGCGGCAGGCAGATCGGTACCCGTGGCCTCCGGGTCGGTGTGGTCCGAGGGCCACGCCGGGTCGTGCGAGAGCAGCCAGTTGTCGGGCAGGTTCAGCGAGCCGTCGTCCTCGTAGACCTCGTACCCGCCGTAGCCGGGCTCCCCACGGTCGCGCGGGGCGCGGGCAGCGTCGCCTCCGGGGTGGGCCGGGTGTTCCCACGGCCGGTCGTACTCCTCGCGCACCAGCCCTCCCCGAGTGCTCCGCTTACAAGTACAAGCCTGTGCCCTGTTCGGTCCGCTCGCTCGCGATGGCGTGGATGTCACGCTCGCGCATCACCAGATAGGCGTCGCCCTGGATCTCCACCTCGAGCGGATCCTCGGGGTTGAACAGGACCCGGTCTCCGATCTGGATGTTGCGCACGTTGTTGCCGACTCCGAGAACGTCACCCCAGCAGAGCCTGCTGGCCATCTGCGCGGTCGCAGGGATGACGATTCCGCTGCTGCTGCGGCGTTCGCCGTCGTCGGACGGCTGCCGCACGAGCAGCCGGTCGTGCAGCATCTGGATTTCGAGCTTCGCGTCCGAATCCGCGTTGTTACGGGGTTCCACCACGCGTTCATGTTAAGCCCCCGCCGGCCCCGGGTTCCCGGACATCACCAGGCTCAGCGCACCGTCACCGCCGCGTTCGACCCGGATCGGCACGCCCCAGTCCTGGCGCGTGACCCGGCAGACGGGATGCTCGGCGTCGCTGTCGCAGCTGGCCGCCTGGGCGACGACCTGCAGCACGCCCTCGGTCACGTCGTCGGACAGCCGGATCAGGCGGGACAGGTCGGTGTCGGCGCCGTCGCCCTCGACTAGCAGTTCCGGCGGCGAGGCGCTCACCTCGAGCCTGGTCGACGGGCCGTACCGCTCGTCGAGCTTCTGCCCCGGCGGCGGCGTGAACACCACGTTCAGCTGCACCGCGCCCGACGCCAGCACCGTCGCGGGCCTGCGCACCTCCAACGCCTCGCCGTCCACCTGGTCGGCACCGGCCGTCTCCAGCGGAGTCAACCGGTGCGCACCCGTCTCCACGACGAACACCTCGCCGTCGGCCACGACCAGGCCCGCGGGTTCGGCCAGACCCGACGCGACCGTCCCGACCTCGCCCGTGGCGGGGTCGTAGCGCCGGATCGCACCGTTGTAGGTGTCGGCGATACCGACGGTGCCGTCGGGCAGCACGGCCACACCCTGCGGGTGCTGCAGCAGCGCGTGGGCGGCCTTGCCGTCGCGGTGGCCGAAGTGGAACAGGTCCGTACCGACAGCGGTGTACACGGCGTGACCGTCATCGCCGTCGCCCTCGATCCACCGCAGCGCCGACGTCTCGGCGTCGACGAACCACACCCGGTTGCGGCCCACGGCCAGTCCCGACGGCTGCGCCAGGAACGCCTCGTCGGCGGGCCCGTCGCGCAATCCCTCCGTGGTCGTACCGGCCAGCCTGCGGACCGTGGCCTCGACCGGGTCGAACACGCCGAGCGTGTGGTTGCCCGCCATCGCGACGACGACCGCTCCCGGACCGCCGTCGGCCTCGTCCCACCAGCACACGTCCCACGGGCTGGTCAGGTCGACGTCGAGTGCCTTGCCCTCGTCGTCGCCGTCGCGCCACTGCTCACCCGTGCCGGCCACGGTCGTGACGGCGCCGTTGGACAGGTCGACACCACGCAACGTGTGACCGGCCGTGTCCGCCACCACCAGGTGATAGCCGACCCGCTGGGCGACCGCCTCCGGTAGCAACGTCAGCCCCGACGGCTCGGCGAACGACGCCACGTCGAACGCCCCGTCGCGGCCGCCCCGCTCACCGTTGCCGAACCGGCGCACGACCGTCTCGCCGTCGGAGGCGAACTCGGCGACGCCGTGTCCCGCGGTGTCGGCGACGAGCAGCCGTCCGCCCGACGTCGCGACGGCCTTCGCGGGGAAGCGCAGTTCGGTGTCGGCCGTCTCGTCGGCCACGTACGGGTTGTCGCCCCGGCGCAACGTGCCCTTCGCCTCGTGCTGCTCGGCCAGCTCGGCCACGACTCGGCGCAGCGCCTCGCCATGCCCCTCACCTGCGGCGACGTGCGCGATGTAGCCCTCGGGATCGACGACCACCAGCGTCGGCCACGCCTTGATCGCGTACTGCCGCCAGGTCGTCATGTCCGGGTCGTTCAGCACCGGGTGGTGCACGCCGTACCGCTCGACGGCGGCCGCGATCGCGTCGCGCTCGCCTTCGTGCGTGAACTTCGGCGAGTGCACGCCGATGGTCACCAGCACGTCCTCGAAGTCCTCCTCGATGGGGCGGAGCTCGTCGATCACGTGCTGACAGTTGATGCACCCCGAGGTCCAGAAGTCGAGCAGGACGATCTTTCCGCGCAGCCCTGCGAGGCGCAGCCGCTCGCCACCCGTGTTCAGCCAGTCGGTGCCGGCGAGTTCGGGCGCGCGGACGTGCTGCCGCGCGGCGTCGCTCGCGGGCACGGGGTCGGTGTCACTCACATTTCCAGTGAACGTCATCAGGGCCCAAAGGTGAGCCCCCTCGTGCCGCATTACACCCGCGAGAGCGATCACCCTCGACTGCGGGAATGCGCAGGGTGTTTTCCACGTTGACCGCCACTCACGCCGCTGATCGAGCGCCCACCGAACGGCGGTTCACGCGACCCGGCCGCTACCCTGCGCAGCGGGTCAGTCGGCCGTGACGGACTCCGCACGCTGTTTCAGGCCTGCGAGGGTCTTCTCGATGTTGCGCCTGTTGACGCCGGCGCGGTCGGGCGTGCCCACTGCGACACCGGTGAGGAAGCGGACCGGGGCGACCCGCCGGTCCCACGTGCTCTCGACGACCCGGCAGCCGTCGCCGTCCGGTTCGATGTCGTACTGCCAGCGTGCCACCTGGATCGGGCCGACTCCGACGTCGAACGCGAACTTCTCGCCCTCGGCGGCATCGGTCACCGTCGCGGTCGTACTCCACCTGATGATCCCGTGCCGGTTACGACCACGGAACCTGACGCCCGGCGCCACCTCGGTCGCCCCGTCGAGCCACCGGAACCCCTCGTACTCACCCGCCACCTCGGCCAGCACCCCGGGATCGCTGATCAGAGCGTACACCTGTTCCGGAGAGGCGTCGATGTGGATGGAACCCGATGCGTCCGGTTCCTTCGGGGTCGGCATGGCCTGCTCCTCTCGGGTCGCGATTCCTGTGACCGACGTGTCTACCCGCCGTAGGACGCCGACCGCCATCGTGCGGACGTGCGACACGCAGGTCAGTTGGCGCCGTTGCGGCGGAGGGCGCGCGTCATGCCGGTCGCGGCCGTGGTGGCGAGCACCCAGCCCATCGCCGTGAAACCCGTGGCCACCCACATGTCGGCCTCGCCCAGATGCCATCTGCCCTTGTTCCCGAAGTCGACGATCGGCACGAGCAGGTCCACGGTGAACAGCACCGGATTCCAGTTCAGGCCCGTGTCGTCGGCGTTGACCGCACACCGCCTGCCCTCCACGACCAGCAGATTCCCGTCGTCGATGCAGTCGTCCACCCGCACGCCGAACCACACACTGCCCGCGACCAGCAACAACAACAGCAGCACGACGGCACGCACCGGGCGGTAGCCGTAGCCGACCATCCACCGCTGCAGCAGGCTCCACAGCCGCACCCCGAGCCCGACGACCGGTTTCCCGTGCGCCAGCGACTCGTATCGGTACTGCTGCTTCTTCGCCAACACCCAGTCGGCCTGCTCCTCGTTGCCGGACGACCGGAGCATCGCGGCGAACTGGTCGTACGGGCCGGGCCGGTACCCGCCGATCGCGTCGTGCAGCAGCCGGAGCCTGCGCCGGACCTCGGCGGTGTCGCCGATCTCGATGGGCGTGCCGAGACTGTCGTACCGGAAGTCCTCGAGGTCGAGACCGCCCGTCGCCAGCCACAGACTTCCCTCGACGCCGGTGGCGCGCGTGTCGGTGGCGTCGGCGTCGTCGGTGAGCGTGCCGCAGTGGGCCCTGAGCAGCACCACCCTCCCGAGTGGCGGCCCGCCGGGCGCGAGGACGAACTCGTCGGCGTGGGTGTCGCCCGCGTCGAGCGCGACCGCGCCCGGGTCGTCGGTGCCGTCGCTCGCCCCGCACAGGTGCGCACCCGTGATGTCGAGCTGCCGCTGGATCTGCGCCCCGTCCATCGTCACTCCGCCACGCGCCGTGAACGGGCGCCTCTCCTCGGCGGTGAGCAGCACACTGCGCGCGACGCGCACCGACCGCAGGTCGACGGCCCAGTCCCGGCCGCCGTCGTCCTTGCGTTCCGGCTCGCCGACCTCGGTGCCCTGCAGGTCGATGCTGCCGCCGACGGACATGCCCATGAGCCGCAACGTCCCCTCGGCGCGGCAACGCCGGACCTGCAGGTTCCCCGACACCGTGCTGCGGCGGAACGACAACACGTCGCGTCCCGCATGGCTGAACGTGCCGTCGGTCAGGTGGACGTTCCCGCGGATGGTCACGTCCGCGATCCGCAACTGCCCCTTGACCCGGACGCCCTTGGTGTCGAGGTCACCGCTGATCTCGCTGCCGTCGAGGTGCACGGCCCGGTCCCGGAACGGCGGCTTCCTGCTCGGCAGCACCCGGATGTGGGCGTCGGCCAGCCGCAGCGAACCCCCGATCCGGGCGTTGACCATGCGCAACGTGCCGTCGACGTCCAGTCCGTCGGACAGCTCCACGTTGCCTTCGACGTGCAACCGGTCGGCGATCAACGCGGGATGCGGATCGACGTACCAGTCACCGGTCTTCCACGCGTCGACGCCGAGGCCGTCCTGCCTGACCTTCAGCTCGGCGCCCCGGAAGTTGAGATCGCCGGAGACGCGCATGCTCGGCAGGTACAGCAATCCGCGCGTGGCGAACCGTTGGCTGCCGGCATCGCCGCCGGGCCGGTCGAGTTCGCACAGCAGACTGCCGCCGACGACCGCCCCGTTGCCGTTCAGCGCGAAGCCGTCGGGATTGCGCAGCGACGCACCGGAGAAGTTGACGTTGCCACCGGTTCGCAGACCGGGGATGCGCACCTCACCCTCGGCGTCCAGCCGGTACGCCAACAGCGCGCCGGTGACGAGGAGCCGGTCGGCGTGGACCGCCTTGCCGTGCGGATGGACGATCCGCGTCGCCGTGAGCACCGCCGACCCCTCGATCACCGCGTCGGTCAGGTTGACGGCCGCGTCGGGCATGCCCCGGTCGACGTCGTCGGCGCGGCGCATCGTCGTCTCGCCGTCGCTGCCGCCCGCCTCCGCCTCGATGTAGCACTTGATCAGCCGCAGGTCGTTGCCCGTACGCAGGTTGCGCGCCAGCAGCCCCGGCAGTCGGCAACGCTGGAACACCAGGCCGAGCAGCTTGGCCTCGCGCACGTCGGGCGCGTACTCGAACCGGCAACGCTCGAACCGGAACAGGTAGCGCAGGTCGGCGCCCCGCAGGTCGAGCTTGCCCCTGATGTAGGCGTTCTCGACCTGCACAATCGGCGCGTTCGTCGACTGCTTGCGCCAGCGCAGGATCCCCGCCAGGCCGCTGTCGAGAACCTGCCGGACCAGCTCGGAGGCGTCGACGACGTGGTCGGGTTCGGATGCGGCGTCGAACGGGTCGTAGCGGGCGGCGTCGGCCTCGGCGGAACCGTCCGCGCCGCCGGACCTGCCGCCGTTGCCCGCCCGTCCTGCCTTGCCGGCTGCGGCTTTCCCCGGCCTTGCCGAGCTCGGGATCCACCCGGGCATGCGGGCACGCGGGACGCCGCCGTGGTCGGACTCGACCTGCGAAGGGATGCGGTCCGGATCGGCGCCCGGCGCGGTGACCCACCGCGTGGTCTCGACGTCGGCCTGCCCGTCGGACGCGTTCGGGGAGTCGTGGGTGTTCGGGGAGTTGTGGGTGTTCGGGGAGTCGCGGGTGTCGAGATCGGCAGAACCGTCGGACGAGCCGTGCGTGTCGTCGTCGCTGTGACCGGAGGTGCCTGCAGGGTCGTCGTCGCCGTCGTCGCGGTCACCTCGTCGGCGGATGCCCGGCATTGCGCAGCGCCCCTCTCTGGTCACCTGCCGACCGGAGCCGGCCCCCGACCGCGGCGTGTGAAGCCCCGAGGCGGAGACGACACCCGGTACCGACACGACCGCACAGAGCGACAACCTACCGCGCGAGCGCCCACGACATCACCGCTTTCAGTGATCCCGCAGACCGCGCCCCGTGACCGGTAAACGCCCACGAGAAGCCCCCAAGGGCACCTTGGTGGCGCTCAACGCGACCAAGGTGCCCTTGGGGGCACAAGAGTGTTCACCCGGTCGGGGTGGGGTGTCAGTCGGTCGTTTCCGAGGCGTGAACCGGGTTGAGGACGCGGCTGAGGAACGTCTTCGTGCGATCCTCCGCCGGGTCGGCGATGACCTTCGACGGGTGCCCGGACTCGACGACGACGCCGCCGTCCATGAACAGCACCTTGTCGGCGACCTCGCGCGCGAACTGCATCTCGTGGGTGACGACGAGCATCGTCATGCCCTCGTCCGCGAGCTGCCGCATCACACCGAGCACGTCGCCGACCAGCTCGGGGTCGAGCGCCGACGTCGGTTCGTCGAACAGCATCACCGCGGGCTGCATCGACAGCGCCCGCGCGATCGCCACGCGCTGCTGCTGCCCACCGGACAGCTGCTCGGGCATCGCACCGGCCTTCTCCGCCAGGCCCACCTTGTCGAGGTTCTCCCGGGCGATCCGCTCGGCCTCCGCCGCGTCCCGCTTGAGCACCTTGCGCTGCGCGACCGTCAGGTTGTCGAGCACCGACAGGTGGCCGAACAGGTTGAACCCCTGGAAGACCATCCCGATGGAACGCCGCGCCCTGTCGATGTCGACGTCCGGGTCGGTCAGCTCGAAACCGTTCACCACGACGCTGCCGGAGTTCGGCTCCTCGAGCACGTTCACGCAGCGCAGGAGGGTCGACTTGCCCGAACCCGAGGGGCCGATGATGCACACGACCTCGCCGCGCTCCACGGTCACGTCGATGCCCTTGAGAACCTCGAGCATGCCGAACGCCTTGTGCAGGCCGGTGATCTCGACGATCGGCCCGCCACTCTGCGCGTCACCCGTGTCGGCGCTCACGCCGTCACCTCCAGTCCTTCGTCGCGCTTGCGGCCCGCGCGGCGTTCGAGGTACCGCGACAGGTAGCCGAGCGGCACCGTGATGAGCAGGTAGCACAGGCCCGCGAGCAGGATCGGCGACATCGAGTTGGTCGCGTTCATACCCTCGCGGCCGAACTTGGCCAGTTCGTACTCCGTACCGAGCAGACCGAGCAGGTAAATCAGCGACGAATCCTTCGTCAGCAGGATCAGCTCGTTGGTCAGCGGCGGCAGAATGATGCGGAACGCCTGCGGGATGACGACCGTGAACGTGGCGCGCGACTGCGCCATGCCGAGCGAACGGGCCGCCTCGACCTGCCCCTTCGGCACGGCCTGGATACCGGCACGCAGCGTCTCGGCGATGTAGGCCGACCCGACGAGGCCGAGCGCGATCGCCGCCGTCGAATAGGTGTCGAACTGAATCTGGAACGCCAGCGGCACACCGAACCCGAGCGCGATGAACACCAGCAGCGCCGGCACGCCGCGGAAGAACTCGATGTAGACGGTGGCGATCCACCGGTAGGGGGCCACCGACGAGAGCTTCATCAGCGCCAGCACGAGCCCCACCGCCAGCCCCAGGGCGAACCCGAGCCCGGTGTAGATGATCGTGTTGATCAGGGCGGTGGTGATGATCCCCGGGAACTGGGTGGCCATCGCGTCCAGGTTGAAGAACGCGTTGCCGAGCGTTTCCCAATCGGCTAAGAACGCCACGGCCGCAAGGGCCAGCACCAGAATCCCGTACTGCACGCCACGGAAGGCCTGCGCCCGCTTGCGCGGCGACATCGGCATGGACCGACTCCTCACACGTTTCCCATCGCAAGGAGCCGGCCTCACGACGGAGGCCGGCTCCCCGGGAAACGATAGTTGTGCCTACTTGCTGCCCGCGTCCGAGCCTTCGCCACCGTCGCCGGAGGATTCGTCGTCGGAAGGCGGCGCCTCGCCGAACCACTTCTTGTAGATGTCGTCGTACCGGCCGTCCTGCTTGGCCGCGTCGATGATCTCGTCGACCTTCGCCTGGAGCGCACCGTTGCCGTCGGCGACGGCAATGCCGTACTGCTCGCCGGTGTCGAACTCGGTGCTGACCTCGAGGGCGTCCCTTTCCTTCGTGGCGTACAGCAGTACCGAGTTGTCGTTGATGCCGGCCGCGACGGCACCGTTCTGCACGCCCTGCTGCAGCAGCTCGAGGTCCTCGTACTGCCGGGTCTGGTAGCCGTACTTGTCCTTGTTCTCCTGGGCGTACTCCTCGCCGGTGGTGCCCTGCTGCACGCCGAGCACCTTGCCGTCGAGGTCCTCGAGACCGGCGACGTCGGAACCGGACTGCACGACCAGCGCCTGGTCCGCGTCGAAGTAGCCCTGGGAGAAGTCCATGACGCGGTCGCGATCGTCGGTGATCGTGATCGCGGCGGCGGCGAGGTCGCAGTCGCCCGCCTCGAACACCTGGCCCGTCTCGATGCCTTCGAAGCTGGTGTCGACGAGCTTCTGCTGCACGCCCAGGTCCTCGGCGACCAGGTCGACGAGGTCGACGTCGAAGCCCACCGTCTTGCCGCTCTCGTTGCGGAACTGGAACGGCTCGTACGGCAGGTGGGTGCAGACGGTCAGCTGACCCTCGTTGATCAGCTCTACCTTGTCGCCCGCCTGGGTATTGCCTGCGGTGTTGACCTCCTCGGCGCAGCCGGCCGCGGTAGCGGCCAGCGCCAGCACGGGAAGCACGGCGAGCGAACGGAGCTTGCGCTGCGCGGGTTTACGCCGGGGGTTACGCACCACGATCTTCACTCCTAGTAGTGGGCACTGGTCGGTGAAGGAATAGTGCCACTCCATGTGGGTAGTTGGCACTATCAGGGTCGTTACATAGCGGTTTCGATACCGATCACAGTCTCGTTGCGCACCGGACACCCGGCACCGGCTACCCCGTGTGGCTCACCCGCAGCCCTGCGTGTCCTGCACCCGACCACGCGAGTTCCGTACTCGGCACCGCGAGTTCTGCCCGGGGAAATGCTCCGACAGGAGTGACCTACATCTACCGCAATGCGGTCGGCGTGGGGTTACCTTGCGAGCATGCCCGCACCACGCGTCTCGCTGCCCGCCGCCGACCTGGCGCGCGTCGTCGTCTTCGCCGCGTTCATCGCCGTGCTCGGGATCTTCCCCGGCATCTACTTCGGCGCGTCCGGCGTCCCGGTCGTCATCCAGAACGCGGGGCCGTTGCTCGCGGGCGTGCTGCTCGGCGCGCGCCGCGGTACCGCGGCCGTCCTGCTGTTCCTCGCGCTGACCGCCATCGGCCTGCCCCTGCTGTCCGGCGGGCGCGGCGGACTGGCGCCGTTCGTCGGCCCCAGCGGCGGGTTCCTGTTCGGCTGGATCCTCTCCGCACTGGTCGCGGGCCTCATCGTGAGCCGTGCTCCCAAGCTCAACCTGCCGGTGATCGGGTTCGCCACGCTCGCAGGCCTGCTCGCCGACTACCTCATCGGCATCCCGTTCCTCGGCGCCTACCTCAGCGACCTCGGCGCGGCCGCTGTCCAGTCGCTCGTGTTCGTCCCCGGTGACCTCGGCAAGGTCGCGGCCACCGCGATCATCGCCGCCGTCGTCCACCGTGCCCTGCCCGGCACCCTGCCCAGGACCGCGCGAACCGAGTGACCCTCACGGCCCACGTCCCCGCCACCGCGCACGGCGCGGCCCGCACGCTCGCCGAGCGCGGCGTGGGCCCGGGGACACGCATCGCCGTCGAGGGGTCCGGCGACGTGCTGTCGTGGCTGCTCGGTGCCGACCTCCTCGGCGCGGCGACGCTCGTGCTCGAACCGGCGTGGCCTGCCGCCGACCGAGCCGCCGTGCTCGTCGACGCCGACCCGGCACTGATCGTCGACGGCGCCCCGGAGCCCGCCGATCCCGTCGAGCCGACTGCCGGGGAGGACGACCCGTACTTCTACCTGCCCACGACGTCGGGCAGCACGGGCACGCCGAAGGTCGGCCTGCGCACGCGGTCGTCGTGGGTCCGCAGCTTCGAGGCACTCGGCACCGTCGACGGGCCCGTGCTCGTGGCGGGCCCGCTCAGCGCGTCGCTGTTCCTGTTCGGTGCGCTGCACACCACGTGGTGCGGCGCCGACCTGTGGCTGCGCGACCGCTGGCGCCCCGCCGAGGCGCGCGAGGCCGCAACCGTCCACGTCGTGCCCGCCATGCTCGCCGAGCTCGTCGCCGACGCCGAACGCAGCCCTGGCCCGTCACGCCTGCGTACCGTCGTGTGCGGCGGCGCCCACCTCGGCGACGACCTGCGCGAACGGTTCTCCCGCGCCTTCCCGAACGCCCGCCTGGTCGAGTACTACGGCTCGGCGGAACTGTCGCTGATCGCGATCCGCCGCGACGGCGAGTTGCGCCCCGTCGACGGGGTCGACGTCGACGTCACCGATGGCGTGCTGTGGGTGCGCTCGCCGCTGGCGTTCAGCGGCTATCTCCACGACGGCGACCTCGATCCCGCCCCCGAGTGGCTGTCCAACGGCGACCACGGCAGGCTCACCGGCACCGGCGGACTCGTCGTCACCGGACGCGGCGCGGCCACCATCGCGAGCGGTGGCACGCAGGTGCCCGCCGAACCCGTGGAGTCCGTGCTGCGTACCGTCGCGGGCGTGGACGACGCGCTGGTCGCGGGCACCCCGCATCCGCGACTCGGCCTGCTCGTCACGGCGATCGTGCAGGCCCCGCAACCGCCCGCGCTCGCCGACCTGCGCGCCGCGGTGCGGGCGGAGCTGCGCCCCGAGTCCCGCCCGCGGCGCTGGTTGTGGACGACGTCGCTGCCGCGCACCGCGTCCGGCAAGCCCGCCAGGGCCGCTGCCGAGGAACAGCTCCGCGACGGCACCTTCGGCGCCGCGTCGCTGACCGCTCCGGAGCAGGCGCGATGACCGAGCCGGTGGTCATCGCCGCGCGGCGCACCCCGATCGGCCGGGACGGCGGCGGACTCCGTGAGCACACCGTCGACGAACTCGCCGCGCCCGTGCTGCGTGCCGTACTCGACGACGCGGGGATCGACCGCGTCGACGACGTCGTGCTCGGCAACGTCTTCGGCCCCGGCGGCAACCCGGCGCGCGTGGCGGCGTTGCGGGCGGGCCTGGGCGTCGACGTTCCCGGGGTGACCGTCGATCGGCAGTGCGCCGGCGGGCTCGCGGCCGTCGCGCAGGCGGCCGCATGCGTGCGCGCGGGCGAGGGCGAGGCCTACCTGGCGGGCGGTGTCGAGAGCGCGTCGACCGCGCCCCGGCGCGCGTGGCCCACCGATCCGCCCACGCCGTACTCCCGCGCGCCGTTCGCGCCCGCGGAGTTCGGCGACCCCGACATGGGGCCTGCCGCCGATCTCGTCGCCGCCGAGGCCGGGATCTCCCGCACCCGCCAGGACGCGTTCGCCGTACGCAGTCACGAACGCGCCGTCGCGGCCCAGCGCGCGGGCCGGTTCGACCGCGAGCTCGTCGCCGTCGGGGACGTCACCGCCGACGAGCGACCTCGCCCGGGATTCACGGTCGAACGCCTCGCCCGGTTCCGGCCCGCGTTCACCGCCGACGGCACCGCGACCGCCGCCAACTCCTGCGGGGTCAACGACGGCGCGGCGGCGGTCCTCGTCGTGAGCGAACGCCTACGCGCCCGGCTCGGCGTGCCCGGACTGCGCCTGGTGGCGTCGGCGACGAGGGCCTGTGACCCGGCACGGCTCGGCCTCGGCGCGGTACCGGCGATGCGCGAAGTGCTCCGCTCGTCCGCGCCCGACGTCGTCGAGTTCAACGAGGCCTTCGCCGGACAGACGCTGGCCTGCCTCGACGCCGTCGGCATCGACGAGCACCGGGTCAGCCCGGACGGCGGCGCCATTGCACTCGGCCACCCGTGGGGCGCCTCGGGTGCGGTGCTCGTGGTGCGATTGTTCTCGCGACTCGTACGCCAGGGCATGGGCAGCGCAGGACTGGCGGCGCTGTCCGCGGGCGGCGGGGTCGGAGTGGCGACGATGTGGACGGTGACGCGGTGATGGGGACGGTGACGCGGTGATCGAGTTCGACGGTGTCGGTCACACCTACGACACGACCCCCGTGGTATCCGATGTGGACATGACGCTCGACGAGCGGCGCGTGGCGTTCGTGGGAGCCAACGGGTCGGGCAAGTCGACGGTCGCGAGGATGATCAACGGCCTCGTCGTTCCGACCTGCGGGCACGTGCGCGTGAACGGCCTCGACACGGCGTCGGAGGGCCGCAAGGTGCGCAAGCACGTCGGGTTCGTGTTCACCAACCCGGATTCGCAGATCGTCATGCCGACCGCGGGTGAGGACGTCGCGTTCTCGCTCCGCGGCAGCGATCTGTCCAAAAAGGAGCGCGCTGCACGCGCCGCGGAGGTGCTCGCCGAGTACGGCCTCGACCCGGAGCACCCCGCACACCAGCTCTCCGGCGGGCAGAAACAGCTGCTGGCGCTGTGTTCCATGCTCGTCCTCGACCCCGACGTGCTGGTGTGCGACGAACCGACCACGCTGCTGGACCTGCGCAACAAACGGCGCTTCACGGAGCTGCTGGGACAGTTGCGCCAACAGGTCGTGCTCGTGACCCACGACCTCGACCTGCTCGACGACTTCGACCGCGTGCTCGTGTTCGACGACGGCCGCGTGGTCGCCGACGACGAGCCCGCCTCCGCCGTCCGCTACTACCGGGACCTGGTGTCATGACGAGCTCGACGGGGCGCGTGAGCGAGGGAACGGTCGGGGCGGTGGGCGCCCCCAAGGTGCCCTTCGCGGCTTCGGCGGGGTGGACGACGTGACGCCGCTCGGGCTGTACGAGCCGGGTGGGAGTGTGCTGCACCGCGCACCGGCCGGGCCGAAACTTCTCGCCGTCGTCGCGCTGGCGGCCGCCGTGGTCCTCCTCGAATCTCCGTGGTGGCTCGGCGGGCTGCTGGCCGCGGTGCTGGCGGGTTACGTCGTGGCACGGGTGCCGCGGCGGCGGTGGTGGCCGCTGGTGCGCACGCTCGTGATCGTGTCCGTGGTGGTGTTCGCCGTGCAGTGGTGGCTGCTCGGCGCGACGACCGCGGCCGTCGTGTGCCTACGGCTCGTGACGGCACTGGCCGCGGCGAGCCTGTTCACGCTGACCACGCGCGTCGACGACGTCGTGTCCACTGTGGAACGCGTGGTGCGACCGCTGCAACGGTTCGGGGTGCGCCCCGAGATGGTCGGCCTGCTCGTCGGGCTGACGGTGCAGGCGATCGCCACCCTGTCCGGGATCGCCGGCGAGGTGCGGGCCGCGGCGAAGGCGCGCGGCGCCGACCGCAGCCCGACGGCGTTCGTCGTGCCGTTCCTCGTCCGCACCCTGCGCCACGCCGATCAGCTCGGCGAAGCCCTCGCCGCCCGCGGCACCGGCGACCGCTGAGGCCGGTCCGGGCCGTTCCGTGCGCGTGACGGGCGTCGGACTACGCGGCGCGATCGGCGCCCCAAGGGCCTCGGCGACGTTGAACGCGAGGGGAAGGTTCGTGGCTCCCTCCCGCCGGCCCGACCACCGCCCCTCAAGGGCACGCTGGCGCGTGGCTGCGTTCAACGCCACCAAGGTGCCCTTGGGGGACGTCGGCACTGGAGGGGGTTGGCGTCAGAAGGTGATCGCCATCGCCGGGTCGGACATGAGCGCTCCGACGTCGGCGAGGAACTGCGAACCCTGCTGGCCGTCGATGACGCGGTGGTCGAAGCTCAGCGACAGCTGCATCACCTTGCGCACGGCCAACTCGCCGTCGACGACCCACGGCATGTCGCGGATCGCCCCGACCGCCAGGATCGCCGACTCACCGGGGTTGATGATCGGCGTTCCGGTGTCGACGCCGAACACACCGACGTTGGTGATCGTGAACGTGCCGTTCAGCATGTCCGCGGGCTGCGTCTTGCCGTCGCGGGCCGTCGTCGTCAGCTCGTCGATGGCACCCGCCAGCTGCGGCAGCGACATCCCGTCGGCGTCGCGGATCTTCGGCACCACGAGCCCCCGCGGGGTCGCAGCCGCGATCCCCAGGTGCACGTAGTCCTTGAACACGATCTCGCCCGCGTCGCCGTCCCACAGCGAGTTGACCTCCGGGGTGCGCTTGGCCGCCAGGCACACGGCCTTCGCCGCGAACGCCAGCGGCGTCAGCTTGACACCCGCGAACTCCGGGTGCGACTTGAGCTTCTGCCGCAGCTCCATCATCGGCGTCACGTCCACCGTGAGGAACTCCGTGACGTGCGGCGCGGTGAAGGCGCTGTGCACCATCGCCTCGGCCGTCGCCTTGCGTACGCCCTTGATCGGCACGCGGTGTTCACGCGCGCCCTCGGCTGCGGGAGCGGCCGCGGCGGGCTGCTGCGCAGGCGCTTCGCAGGCGCGCTGCACGTCGTCCCTGGTGATCACCCCGCCGTCGCCGGAGCCGGTCACCGTGCGCAGATCGACTCCGAGGTCCTTGGCGAGCTTGCGCACCGGCGGCTTCGCCAACGGCACGTACCCACCACGGCTGTCCGGTCCCGACACGTCCGAGCCCGTTACGCCCGGCGCCGGAGCCGACTGCGCGGCCGCCGGGGCCGGGGACTGCGGAACCGAGGACTGCGGAGCCGGGGACGCGGGAACGGCCTGCGTCGCCGGTGCGGAACCGTTCGCGCCGGAACCGTGCGTCCCGGAACCGTGCGAACCCGTGCCCGTGGCCCCGGAACCACCGGAGCCACCGGGACCACCCGCCGCGGGCTTGCGGGGACGCCGCTTCGTGCTGGCGGCCTTCGAGCCGTAGCCGACGAGCGGTTTCATCTCGTCGCCCTCGCCGGACTCTGCGGCCGCGGGCTCGGCGGCCGCTCCGTTGGCCGAGGCGGTCGAGCCGGCGTCCGACGCGGGAGCGGCACCGTGCGGGTCGACGTCGACGGTCAGGATCGGCGCGCCGACCTCCACCGTCTGCCCCGGTTCGACGAGCAGCTCGGTCACGACGCCCGCCCACGGGATGGGCAGCTCGACGGCCGCCTTCGCCGTCTCGACCTCGACGACGATCTGGTTGACCGTCACCTCGTCGCCCGGCTGCACCTTCCAGCCGAGGATCTCGGCCTCGGTCAGCCCCTCCGCGGTGTCGGCGAGGGGAAACTGCTTGTACTCAGGCATGAATCCTCCTCACCATTCCAGCGCGTTGTCGACGGCGTGGAGCACCCGGTCCAGGTCGGGCAGGAAGTGCTCCTCCAACTTGGCCGGCGGATACGGGGTGTCGAACCCGGTCACGCGCTGCACCGGCGCCTCGAGCGAGTAGAAGCACTCCTGCTGCACCCGTGCGGCAACCTCCGAGGCGAGTGACACCTCCGACGACGCCTCGCTGACGACGACGAGCCTGCCCGTGCGGCGCACCGATTCGAACACCGGCCCGAGGTCGAGCGGCGACAGGGTGCGCAGGTCGATCACCTCGAGGTTGCGGCCCTCCTCCTGGGCGGCCGTGGCCGCGTCGAGCGCGACCGGCAGCGAGGGGCCGTAGGCGGCGATCGTGGCCGCGTCACCGTGGCGCACGACCCGCGAGCTGTGCAGCGGATCGGGCGTGGCCGTGGTGTCGACAGGGGCCTTCAGTGCGCTCGAGTGGTACAGCTTCTTCGGCTCGAACAGCATCACGGGGTCGTCGGAGCTGATGGCCTGCTGCATCATCCAGTAGGCGTCGACCGGGTTCGCACACGAAACGACCTTCAGCCCCGGGATGTGCGAGAACAGCGACTCCGGCGACTCCGAGTGGTGTTCGACCGCTCCGATGCCGCCACCGAAGGGCACACGGATGACGACGGGCGCCTTGAGCTTGCCCTGCGTGCGGTAGCGCAGCTTGGCCAGCTGGCTGGAGATCTGGTCGAACGCCGGGAAGATGAAGCCCTCGAACTGGATCTCGCACACCGGCCGGAAACCGCGCACGGCCAGTCCGATCGCCGTGCCGACGATGCCCGACTCGGCCAGCGGCGTGTCGAGCACGCGGTGTTCGCCGAAGTCCTTCTGCAGCCCGTCGGTGACGCGGAAGACGCCACCGAGCTTGCCGACGTCCTCGCCCATGACGAGCACCTTCGGGTCGGCCTCCATCGCCGCCCGCAGCCCGTTGTTGAGCGCCTTGCCGATGGTCATGGTCTGCGTGTTCGCCGACCGGTTGTCCACAGGGGATGCCGCGGGTGCCGCCATCAGTGCTCACCTCCCGCGAAACCGGCGAGGTAGCTCAGGTACTCCTCGCGCTGGGCGTCGAGTGCGGCCGGCGTGTCGGCGTACACCTCGCTGAAGATCCGTTCCGGTGGTGGATCGGGCATGGTGAAACAGAAGTCGCGCAACTGCGCGGCGAATTCGTCGGCCTCGGCGTCGACACCGTCGAAGAAGTCCTGCTCGGCGCCGCCCGCCCGCGCGAGGTGCGCGCGCACGCGCTCGATCGGGTCCTTCAGTTTCCACGCCTCGAGCTCGTCCGACAGCCGGTACCGCGTCGGGTCGTCGGTCGTGGTGTGAGCGTCCATGCGGTAGGTGAACGCCTCGATGAGCACCGGGCCGTTGCCGTGGCGGCACTCGTCGAGCGCCCACCGCGTCACGGCCAGGCAGGCCAGTACGTCGTTGCCGTCGACCCGGATGCCGGGGAAGCCGTAGCCGCGAGCACGCTGGTACAGCGGCAGCCGCGACTGGCGTTCGGTCGGCTCGGAGATCGCCCACTGATTGTTCTGGCAGAAGTAGACGACCGGCGCGTCGTAGACCGCGCCCCACACGAAGCCCTCGTGCACGTCGCCCTGGCTCGTGGCGCCGTCGCCGAAGTAGACGATCGTGGCCTCGTTCTCGGCGTCGTCGGCGTTACCGACCTTGCCGTCGAACTTCTGGCCCATGGCGTACCCGGCTGCGTTGAGCACCTGGTTGCCGATGACGATCGTGTACGGGTGGAAGCCGTATTCGGCCGGGTCCCAGCCCGAGTGGTCGGTGCAGCGGAAAATGCCCAGCAGCTCACGGAAGTCGATGCCGCGGGTGTACGCGACGCCGTGCTCGCGGTAGCTGGGGAACGCCATGTCGCCGGGCCGCAGCGCGCGGCCGGAACCGACCTGCGCGGCCTCCTGCCCGAGCAGCGGAACCCAGATGCCCAGCTGGCCCTGGCGCTGCATGGCGTTGGATTCCCGATCGGCCCTGCGCACGAGCACCATGTCGCGGTAGAGCCCGCGCAGTGCCTCGACGTCGACGTCGGCGAGATAGGGGTCGAACCGGCTGTCGGCCAGCCGCTCGCCTTCCGGCGTGAGCAGCTGTGTCAGCTCGGCACCGCCTTCGGTTGTCGCTCGCAAACCCGCGATCACCTGCTCCGGGGATGGCTGTGCCGCTGTCGCGGCGGGGCCGGCACCCGGGTCCGGTCGCGTCCACTGTTCTGGGGACGGCATGGTTTCTCCTCCAGGTCGTGCCGCTCGGTCGCTTGTGGCGACCGCGACGGCTCGCCGCCGGCACCGCCGGCACGTACCTGTGGTGTGGCCGCGCCGGTGTCCGTCGGCGGTGACGGTTCACGCCGTCATCCTGGCACGAACGGGGGAGGTTTGCGGAGGGCCCGTAGCCGAATCTTTGCCGCGAATGCCGCCGTGAACTGGGAAAATACTCGGACTACCGACGGTGAGGCCGCCGAAAGTCTGTTGTCCATCCCGCCCGTGGCCAGCAGCGCCGCCGCGGGCTCACGACGGCCCGTGACCGGGCGGACGCACACGCCGCGAGGAGTGAGCGATCCATGTCACAACTCGGTGACGTGTTTGGATGTCGGCATGGATACGGCGGTGATTCGGGAAACGGTCCGTGGCCGGTGGGCGGCCGACTCCGGCGCGGCGACCGACGGACTGGCACGCCTGGTGGAGATACCGGCCCTGTCGCCGTCGTTCGACGCCGAGTGGGCGACGACGCGGCAGCTGCACGCCGCCGTGGAGCACGTGCGCACCTACCTCGACGCCCGCGGCTTCCCCGGCGCGAGCACCGACGTCGTCGAACTACCCGGCCGCACACCGGTGCTGCTGCTCGACGTGCCCGCCACCGACGGCGCCCGCACCGACGAGACCGTCGTCGTCTACGGCCACCTGGACAAGCAGCCTGCGGCGGGCGAGTGGTCGCCGGGTCTGGGGCCGTGGACGCCGGTGATCAAGGAGGGCAGGCTGTACGGCCGCGGCGCCAACGACGACGGGTACGCGGCGTACGCGGCCGCGACCGCGCTGGAGGCGCTGCACGCGAGCGGGGGCGCCCACGCACGCACGGTCGTGCTGCTGGAGACGTGCGAGGAGTCCGGCAGCCCCGACCTCGGCGCCTACCTGGAACACCTGCGGCCGCGGCTGGGCCGGGTCGGCCTCGTCGTCTGCCTCGACACCTCCGGCGCCGACCACGAACGACTGTGGCTCGCGACGTCGCTGCGCGGGATGATCTCGTTCGACCTGACCGTCCGGGTGCTGACGTCGGGCGTCCACTCCGGCCACGCCAGCGGGTTCGTGCCCAGCAGCTTCCGCATCCTGCGCGAACTGCTCGACCGGATCGAGGACCCGCGCACGGGTGACCTGCACCTGCCCGAGCTCGTCACCGAGGTACCCGCCGACCGGCTCGCCGAGGTCCACGCCGCGGGTGACGCCCTGGCGCCGACGTTGCCGCTGGTCGACGGCATGCGCTACGCACACGACACCGTCGCCGACCTGGTGCTGGCGAACACGTGGGCGACGACGATGTCGGTCACGGGCGCCGACGGACTGCCGCCGCTGCCGGAGGCGGGCAACGTGCTGCGGCCGTACACGAGCGTCAAGCTCAGTTTCCGCCTGCCGCCGACGGTCGACGCCGACACGGCGCTGGCCGCAATGACCCGGGTGCTCACCACCGATCCGCCGTTCGGCGCACAGGTCGAGATCGCCAGGGCCGACGCGGCGTCCGGCTGGAACGCGAACCCCCGCGCACCGTGGCTCGAATCCACATTGGACAAGGTGGGCGACGAGGTGTTCGGCCTGCCGTGGCGCGCGCTCGGCCTCGGAGGCACGATTCCCTTCCTCGGCCTGTTCGGCCACGCCTACCCCGACGCGCAGTTCGTCGTCACCGGACCTCGCGGACCCGGCAACAACGCGCACGTGCCCGACGAGTGGCTGCACCTGGAGCAGACCGAACGCGTCACCGAGGCCGTCGCGCGGATCCTCGACGCGCACGCGAAGGCGTGAGGCGCGCGTCCCTGCGGCGTGGCCCTCGCCCTCCGGCGGCGGGCCGGTTCGCACTCCCCGCAGCGGACCGGTCGCCGGGAGAACGCAGTGGCAGGATGGGTGACGTGGAACAGCGAACCGTAGCCGACACCGTCCAGAAGACGTGGTCGGAAGAGATCCTGCCCAGCCTGTCCGGCCTCGTCGAGATCCCCGCACTGTCGCCGGGATTCGACGCCGAATGGGAAACCTCCGGCCACCTCGACGCCGCGATCGCGCACGTACGCGCATGGATGGAGTCCCGGCAGATCCCGGGAGCGACCATCGACGTCGTCCGGCTCGAAGGCCGCAGCCCTGTGCTGCTGCTCGACGTCCCGGCGACGCCGGGCGCCGAGGACGCGGGCACCGTCCTGCTCTACGGCCACCTGGACAAGCAGCCGCCGGTCGGTGGCTGGTCCGAGGGTCTCGGGCCGTGGACGCCGGTGGTCGACGGGCACAAGCTGTACGGCCGCGGTTCCGCCGACGACGGGTACGCGGGCTACGCCGCGACCGCCGCGCTCGAAGCGGTCCGCGCGGGCGGGGGCATGCACGCACGCTCGGTCGTGCTGCTGGAGACGGGCGAGGAGTCCGGCAGCCCCGACCTGCCCGCCTACCTCGAGCACCTGTCCGACCGGCTCGGCCGCGTCACGTTCGTCGTCTGCCTCGACTCCGGCGGCAACGACTACGAGCGGCTGTGGCTGACGACCTCGCTGCGGGGCCTCGCGCAGGTCGACGTCACGGTGCGCGTGCTCGACTCCTCGCAGCACTCCGGTCTGGCCAGCGGCGTGGTGCCCGACTCGTTCCGCGTGCTGCGGACCCTGCTCGACCGGATCGAGGACTCGGCGACCGGCGAGGTGCTGCTGCCCGAGTGCACCGTCTCGATCCCGCAGAACCGGATCACCGAGGCGGGCGCGACGGCCGAGGTCACCCCGCCCGGCTCCGTCGCGGGTGCGTTCCCGCTGCACGGGACGACCCAGCCGGTCGCGGGCGACGACGTCGAGCTGCTGCTGAACAACGCATGGCGGCCGACCCTGTCGATCATCGGCGCGTCCGGGTTCCCCGAGCCCGACGACGCGGGCAACGTGCTGCGGTCGGCCTCGACACTGGCGCTGAGCTTCCGGCTGCCGCCGACGGCCGATTCCGCCGCCGCGCTCGACGCCATCAAGAAGACGCTGACCACGGACGTGCCGTACGGCGCGACCGTCGAGCTGTCCGGCGTCGAAGCCGCCGACGGGTGGAACGCCCCCGACGCGGCACCGTGGCTCGCGTCGACCCTCGAGTCGGTCAGCACCACGGTGTTCGGCGCGCCGTGGCGTACCAGCGGACTCGGCGGTTCGATCCCGTTCATGGGCCTGCTCGGCGAGAAGTACCCGGAGGCGCAGTTCCTCGTCACGGGTGCGCTCGGGCCGGACTCGAACGCCCACGTGCCCGACGAGTGGCTGCACGTCCCGCAGGCCACCCGGGTCACCGAGGCGGTCGCCCACTTCCTGGACGCCCACGCCCGCGGCTGACGAACACCGCGCGTGTTGCGGATCCCCGGGACCGTGTTGCGGATTCCGGGGGTCGTGTTGCGGATTCCGGGGGTCGTGTTGCGGATTCCGGGGGTCGTGTTGCGGATTCCGGGGGTCGTGTTGCGGATTCCGGGGGTCGTGTTGCTCCCACCCGTCACCCGGCCACCGCCCCTCAACGACGCGCTACCGCGCGACTGCGTTTTCCGGGCGGGCGGGCACGGAACCTGACCGGCCTGCGACGTCGCGAGCCACGTGGCGTCGCAGGCCGGGACCGGCCCTCCGTCAGCCTTCGATGATGCGGGGCGGGCCGTCGTC
>NZ_JAMTCN010000037.1 GCF_024171865.1 Prauserella aidingensis
ACCCAGTTTCCCGGGCTTATCCCAGAGTACAAGGCAGATTACCCACGTGTTACTCACCCGTTCGCCACTCATCCACCCACGCAAGCGCGGGCTTCAGCGTACGACTTGCATGTGTTAAGCACGCCGCCAGCGTTCGTCCTGAGCCAGGATCAAACTCTCCAACAATGCATCAGAGAAAAATCATCCAAGCAAAAAACACACAACCACAACCAACACAACATCAGCCATGGCCACGCGCTAGCTCAAAGAAACCCCAAAAAAGGGGCACAAAGCAACAAAACAAAGCTCACAAACACACTGTTGAGTTCTCAAACAACACGCAGTTGGTTTTTGTCAGGGCCGCGTCGAGCCCCACTTGAATCTATCAGATCCGAGTTCGGGGCAGAGCGCCACCCTGGGGATCTCTCCCCTGCCTGGTAACCCGGGGCTTCCGACTTGGCCTTTCGGCTTCCGTCTGCCCGGTCTCCCTGGCGACGAAGAGAACATTACACGGCGCGAGTACCCCCTGAAACAGGGGGGTCCCCTTTTTGCGAAATCGCAGGTCAGGAGTCGATCAAGGCTCACACGGTCCCGTACTGGCGATCGCCGGCATCGCCGAGGCCCGGCACGATGAACCCGGATTCGTTCAACCGCTCGTCCACCGAGGCCGTCACGACGCGCACGGGAAGGTCGGCCGTCCGGAGGTGTTCCAGACCTTCGGGCGCGGCGAGCGCGCACACCGCCGTCACGTCCGTGGCGCCGCGTTCGGTCAACATGCGGATCGTGTGCTCCATCGAGCCGCCCGTGGCGAGCATCGGGTCGAGCACGAACACGGGCCTGCCCGCGAGCGACTCCGGCAGCGACTCCATGTACGGCGTCGGCTGTAGCGTCTCCTCGTCACGCGCGAGGCCCACGAATCCCATCTGCGCGTCCGGGATCAGCTTGTGGGCCTGGTCCGCCATCCCCAGTCCCGCCCGCAGCACGGGGACGAGCAACGGCGGCGACTCCAACCGGTAGCCGTCCGTGAGGGCGACCGGAGTGTGGATGCGGTCCGTGACGAGCGGTGCCTCCCGCATCGCCTCGTAGACGAGCATCACCGTCAGCTCGTGGAGCGCGGCACGGAAAGCCGCGCTGTCGGTACGGGCGTCGCGCATGGTGGACAGGCGCGCGCGGGCAAGCGGGTGTTCGACGACTTGGACGTCCATGGGCGTCAGCGTAACGAGGAGGTCCCCGCGGACCGCTCGAAAGTGCGGCCGGCGGCGGGTCGGGCCACTAAGGTGACCGACCATGACCGACGAGTCCGGATCAGCTGAACCCCACCGCATCGAACCGGCCCGGCTGCGCGCCTCCGACACCGACCGGGAGCAGGTCGCTCAGCAGCTGCACCGGGCCATGGGTGACGGCCGGATCACCATGTCCGAGCTCGAGGAGCGCCTCGGCATCGTGTACGCGGCCAAGACGCTGGGCGAACTCGAACCGGTGCTGACCGACATCCCCGGGGCCGTCACCCCGACGAACGCGGCCGGGCCGCCTGCCACGCAACCGTCGCCGCGGACGCCCGAGAACCGGATCGGCGGCACGCCCGGTTCGGCGACGTCGATCGCGATCATGTCCGGCACCGACCGCAAGGGCCGCTGGGTCGTCCCGCGGCAGCACAACAGCTTCGCGTTCTGGGGTGGTGTCGACATCGACCTGCGGCAGGCGCGGTTCGCCGAACGCGAGGTGACGATCACCGCGGTGGCGATCATGGGCGGGATCGAGGTGACCGTCCCGGACGACGTCCACGTGCGCGTGACCGGGATCGGCGTGATGGGTGCGTTCGAGCGGGTCGACAAGAAGGACCCCCGGCCCGAGGACGAGGTGCCCGAGGGCGCCCCGGTGGTGACCGTGAACGGGCTGGCCTTCTGGGCCGGCGTCGAGGTGCGCAGGATGCCGCGCACGAAGAAGGTGGAGGGGCGCGGCGACAAGCGCCTCGAGTAGCCGCGTCCGGCGGAGAGGCCGGCATCGCCGACTCGGGCCCGGCGGCCCGCACCAGCAGCTACGCTCACGGGCATGGCAACAGCTAGTTCGCCGGCAGTGCTCGCCGACGCCACCCGCGACGAGACGAGCCTGTCCCGGTTCCTGCACGGTTTGCCCGGGGTCGATCAGGTCGGCGTGGAGGCCAGGGCCGCGAGCCTCGGCACCCGCAGCATCAAGAAGGCCGCGAAGCTCTGGGCGATCGACACGGCGATCTCCATGGTCGACCTGACCACGCTCGAGGGCGCCGACACCCGCGGCAAGGTGCGTTCGCTGGCGGCGAAGGCGCGCAGGCCCGATCCGGACCGGCCGGACACTCCTCCGGTCGCGGCCGTGTGCGTCTACCCGGACATGGCGGCCACCGCCGTCGAGGCCCTGGCGGGCACGGGCATCGGCGTGGCGAGCGTGGCGACGGCGTTTCCGTCCGGCCGGTCGAGCCGCGAGGTGAAGCTGGCGGACGTCCGCCTGGCCGTCGAGGCGGGGGCCACCGAGGTCGACATGGTCATCGACCGGGGCGCGTTCCTCGAAGGCCGGTACGGCCACGTGTTCGACGAGATCCGCGCGGTCAAGCAGGCCTGTGGGGACGCGCACCTGAAGGTGATCCTGGAGACCGGCGAACTGGCGACGTACGACAACGTGCGGCGGGCGTCGTGGCTCGGCCTGCTGGCGGGCGGTGACTTCATCAAGACGTCGACGGGCAAGGTCTCCCCCGCGGCGACGTTGCCGGTGACGCACGTGATGCTGCAGGCCGTCCGCGACTGGTACGACGTGACCGGGCAGCTGCGCGGGGTCAAGCCCGCGGGCGGTATCCGGTCCACGAAGGACGCGCTGCGGTACCTCGTCGCCGTCCGCGAGGTGGCGGGCGAGGAATGGCTCACCCCGGAACTGTTCCGGTTCGGCGCGTCCAGCCTGCTCGGCGACCTGGTGCTGCAGCGGCGCACCCAGCACGACGGCCACTACAGTGGCCCCGACTACGTGGCGGTGGATTGATCCGATGAGCGTGTGGGAATACGCGCCCGCGCCGGAGTCTCGCGACCTGGCGAACCTGCAACCGAAGTACCGGCCGTTCGTCGACGGCGAGTTCGTCGACGGCGGCGGCGAGCCACTCACGTCGATCAACCCGGCGACCGAGGAGCCCCTCGCCGAGGTCGGCACCGCCTCGGAGTCCGACGTGGACACCGCCGTGCGAGCCGCGCGGCGCGCCTTCGAGCAGGTGTGGGGGCCGATGCCGGGCGCCGAGCGCGCCAAGTACCTGTTCCGCATCGCCCGGCTGCTCCAGGAACGCGCACGCGAACTCGCCGTGCTGGAGACCCTGGACAACGGCAAGCCGATCAAGGAGTCGCGCGACTCGGACGTCCCGACGGCCGCGGCGCACTTCTTCTACCACGCGGGCTGGGCCGACAAGCTGGACTACGCCGGCTACGGTCCCGACCCGCAGCCGCTCGGTGTCGCGGGGCAGATCATCCCGTGGAACTTCCCGCTGCTCATGCTGGCGTGGAAGATCGCGCCCGCGCTCGCGACCGGCAACACGGTGGTGCTCAAGCCCGCCGAGACCACGCCGTTGAGCGCACTGGTGTTCGCCGAGATCTGCCAGCAGGCGGGGCTGCCCGCGGGCGTGGTGAACATCGTGCCGGGTGCGGGCGACGTCGGTTCGCTGCTGGTGCGCCATCCCGGCATCGACAAGATCGCCTTCACCGGGTCGACCGCCGTGGGCAAGGAGATCCAGTACGCGGTGGCGGGCACGCCGAAGCGGCTGACCCTGGAACTCGGCGGCAAGGCGGCCAACGTCGTGTTCGACGACGCCCCGCTCGACCAGGCCGTCGAGGGCATCGTGAACGGCATCTTCTTCAACCAGGGACACGTCTGCTGTGCCGGTTCGCGCCTGCTGGTGCAGGAGTCGGTGGCCGAGGAGCTGCTGGGCAAGCTGCGCGCGAGGGTGTCGACGTTGCGGCTCGGCGACCCGCTCGACAAGAACACCGACATCGGCGCGATCAACTCCGCCGAGCAGCTGGCGAAGATCCGTGAGCTGACCGCGGCAGGCGAGGACGAGGGCGCCGAGCGCTGGACGAGCCCGTGCGCACTGCCCGAGCGCGGTTTCTTCTTCGCCCCCACCGTGCTGTCCGGCGTCGAGCAGTCGATGCGGGTCGCGCGCGAGGAGATCTTCGGACCGGTGCTCTCGGTGCTGACGTTCCGCACCCCGGAGGAGGCCGTGGCGAAGGCCAACAACACGCCGTACGGCCTGTCCGCGGGCCTGTGGACCGAGAAGGGCTCGCGCATCCTGTGGCTGGCCGACCGGATGCGCGCCGGCGTGGTCTGGGCCAACACGTTCAACCGCTTCGACCCCGCCGCCCCGTTCGGCGGCTACCAGGAGTCGGGTTTCGGCCGCGAGGGCGGCCGCACCGGACTGGAGGCGTACCTGCATGTCTGACCGTCTGAGCGTCGCGAAGACCTACAAGCTCTACATCGACGGGAAATTCCCCCGTTCCGAGTCCGGGCGGACGTACCCGGTGACCGACGCCGAGGGCGAGTTCCTCGCCAACGCCTCGCACGCCTCGCGCAAGGACGTGCGTGACGCGGTGTCGGCCGCGCGGAAGGCGTTCGGCGGATGGTCGGGCGCGACCGCCTACAACCGCGGGCAGGTGTTGTACCGCGTCGCCGAAATGCTCGAGGGCAGGCGGGAACAGTTCGCCGCCGAGGTCGCGGCGTGCGAAGGCGTGCCCACCGCGGAAGCCATGTCCACTGTGGACGCGGCCGTCGACAGGTGGGTGTGGTACGCCGGGTGGACCGACAAGATCGCCAGCGTGCTGGGCGCGGCGAACCCCGTCGCCGGGCCGTACTTCTCGTTCACGGTTCCGGAGCCGACCGGGGTCGTCGGGGTGCTGGCGCCGCAGTCGTCGTCCCTGCTCGGACTGGTGAGCGTGCTCGCACCCGTCGTGGCGACGGGCTGCACCGCGGTCGTGGTGAGCAGCGCCGACCGGCCGCTGCCCGCGATCACACTGTCCGAGGTGCTGGCGACCTCCGATGTGCCCGGCGGGGTGGTGAACGTGCTGACCGGCCGCGCCGACGAACTCGGGCCGTGGCTCGCCTCGCACGCCGACGTCAACGCGGTCGACCCGACCGGCGCGAGCGCCGAGTCGCGCGTCGACATCGCACAACAGGCGTCGGGCACCGTGAAGCGGGTACTGACGGTGCCGGGCGACGATCCCGACTGGACCCGCCGCCCCGACATCTCCCGCCTGCGGCGCTACCTCGAGGCCAAGACCGTCTGGCACCCCAAGGGCACCTGAGGCGCCACTACGGGGCTGCGACGGTGACGTGCCGGTCGATGCCCGGATTCTCGAGCTCGTCGAGCGCGGCGACAGCGAGGTCCTCGACGCTGATGCGGGACGTCCCGTCGCTCCCGGTGAGCAGGGTGGTCGTGCCGCGCCGGTAGCGGCCGGTGCGTACGCCGGGTTCGAGGATCGCGGGCGGACTGAGGTACGTCCACGCAGCGGCGGGGTGAGCCCGGCAGGCGTGCAGCTGTGCGGTGCTCGCGGCGGCGAGGCCGCGCCACTCCTCGGGCACGTACGCCGGGGCGTCGGCCACCAGCCACGCCGGGTCGCCGGGCGACCGCAGCGGCCCGGCACCACCGACGACCAGCAGCGGCGCACGCGCGGCCGCGGCGGCGTCGAGCACGCGGGTCGTGGCAGCGGCGAGCCGGTCCTCGTGGCCCGCCCCCGCGCGGACGGTCAGCACGACGGCGTCGGCGCCCGCGACGGCGGTGTCGAGGCTGCGGCCGGTGCCCACGTCGACCGCGACGGTCGACACCCCGTTCCGCCCCGCCTGCCGCGGCTCGCGGGAGGCGGCCGTGACGGGGTGTCCGCGGTGCAGTGCTTCGGCGGTGAGCCGGGTGCCGACCATGCCGGTCGCACCGATGATCGTCAGGTTCACGGGGTTCCTCGCAGTACGGTGTCGTCGGTCGATGGGCGGTCCGGGGAGGACGGTCGCGACGGCGCGGTGGCCTGCGCTGTGGGTGGTGTTCCGGAGGGTCGGGACGGCCTCCGTGGCTGCTCGGCGGGTCCGAGTTGCCCCGCGACCATCGCCGTCAGCGCCAGTGCGAAGCCCGCGAGTTGCACGATCCCGAGGTTCTCGCCCAGCAGCAGCGCACCGAGCGCGGCCGCCACCAGCGGGGACAACAGGCCGAGCAGCGCGGTGGCGGTCGCGGGCAGGCTGCGCAGCCCGTTGAACCACAGGGTGTAGGCCAGCAGTCCACCGACGATGCCGAGCCACGCGTACCCGGCCAGCGCCGCTCCGTCGACCCGAGCGGGCACGCCGTCGATCAGCAGCGTGGGCACGAGCAGGACGCAGCCGCCTGCGGTCAGCTGCCAGCCGGCGAAGGCAGGGGCGCTCACCCCGTCCGGGCGACCCCAGCGTTTCGTCAGCGTGACGCCGAGCGCCATCGTCACGGCGCCGCCGATGCCCGCCGCGAGCCCGAGCGGGTCCATCGCGGCCTCCGGGCCGAGCACGACGAGCGCGACCCCGGCCACCCCCACGGCGCCCCAGCCGATGCGCCTGCCGGACAGTCGTTCGCCCAGCACCCCCACCGCCGCGACCGCCACGACGATCGGCTGGGTCGCGTTCAGGGTGGCGGCGACCCCGCCGGGCAGCCGCTCGGCCGCGACGAACAGCAGCGGGAAGAACGCGCCGATGTTGAGGGTGCCGAGGACGGCCGCCTTCCACAGCCACGGTCCGCGCGGGACCACGCGAGTGAGGAGCAACGCCGCCAGTCCCGCGGGCAACGCCCGGACGAGCGCCGCGAACAGCGGATGCCCCGGCGGCAGGAGCTCCGTGGTCACGACATACGTCGTTCCCCACACGGCGGGAGCGAGCGCGGTCAGTGCGGTGAGCGTCACGCGGCCGGTCGCCGCGGAGGATGTTGCTGCGGTGGGTGCTGCGGTCTTCACCCGTTCAGCATCGACCCGCCGGTATCGATGAGTCCAACACATCGTTTGCATGCCAGCGATCGCGTGTGACCATGGATCGATGGAACTGCAGCAGCTGCGGTACGTCCTCGCCGTGGCCGACACCATGAGCTTCACCCGCGCCGCACAACGCTGTTTCGTCGTCCAGTCGTCCCTGAGTCACCAGGTCAAAGCACTGGAGGGCGAGTTGGGCGTTCGGCTGTTCGCGCGCACCAGCCGACGCGTCGAACTCACCGAGGCGGGCGCCGCATTCCTCCCGGGCGCACGGGCGGCACTCGAATCCGCGGACCGCGCCGCTCAGGAGGCCGCGGCCGCCACGGGTGAGGTGCGCGGGCAGGTGACGATCGGCACCATCCCGACGCTCACCGCCGTCGACCTTCCCGGCGTGCTCCGGCGCTTCTGCGGCAGGCACCCGCACGTCGGCGTGACCTCGCGCACCGGCAACAGCGACGACCTCGCCGCGGCCGTCCGCGCGGGCGAGATCGACGTCGCCTTCCTCGGGCTGCCGGACACGACCGAGCCCCGCGGCGGCTCGCCCGGGAACGCCTCGTCGCGGTCGTGCCCCGCGACCACCGGCTCGCCGACCGGCGCCGCGTCCACCTCCGGGACCTGGCCGACGAACCGTTCGCCGACTTCCCTGCCAGGAGTCCGGGCCGCACCCAGAGCGACAACGCGTTCGCCGCCGCCGACCTGACCCGTCGGGTCGCGTTCGAGGCGATGGATGCGGCGCTGATCCTCGACCTCGTCGGCAACGGCCTCGCCGTGGCGCTCCTGCCCGCAGGCGTCGTTCCCGAGCCTGCGGAGCTGTCGACCGTGCCGGTCGTCGACGGCCCGCAGCGGACCGAGTATCTGATGTGGAACGACTTCAACCCCACACCTGCGGCGACGGCGTTCCTCGCGGAGCTGGACGATGCCGCACCCGAATGATCCGGTCCTGGTCGTGGTCGGGCCCTTGCGGGGCGGTGGTTGGGTGACCGGCGAGCACAGCCGCGCGACAGCGCGCCCGTGGGGGCGGTGGTTGGGCGACGGGCGGGCACAACACGACCCCCCGAATCCGCAACACGATCCCCCGAATCCACAACACGACCCCCTGGAACCGCAACACGACCCCCTGGAACCGCAACACGGTCCCTTCGAGCACAGCGGCGCGGCAGCGCGTCGATGAGGGGTGGCGGTCGGGTGACGGGAGGGGGCGACACGGGGCCCGGAGGGTGATCAGGCGGTGGGGAGGGGGCCCACGTCGGTGAGGCGGATCACCGGGGCGCCTGCGTCGTCGGAGGCGTCGAGGTCGACCTCGGCGCTGATGCCCCAGTCGCGGTCGCCCTCGGGGTCGTCGAAGATCTGCCGCACCTTCCAGATCCCCGGTTGCTGGTCGATGATCAGCATCGCGGGCCCGCGGGCGTCCGGGCCGGTGCGGATCTCCTCGTACTCCTCGAAGTACTCGTCGAGCGCGTCGGCCCAGTCGTCGGCGTCCCAGTCGTCGTCGAGTTCGCCGAGCTCGTCGTAGGCCTCGCGGGCGGCGAGTTCGACCCGGCGGAACATCTCGTTGCGCACGAGCACGCGGAACGCGCGCTCGTTGCGCGTCACCGGCGGCGGCCCCTCGGGCAGCGCCCGCTCCGGGTGGGTCGCGGCGATCTCCTCGTCCGGGTGCCGCAGCGCCTCCCATTCGTCCAGCAGGCTCGAGTCGACCTGGCGCACGAGTTCGCCGAGCCATTCGATGAGGTCGCTCAGCGGTTCGGTCTTCGCGTCGTCGGGCACGGTGCGGCGCAGCGTGTCGTAGGCGTCGGCGAGGTACCGCAGCAGCACACCCTCGGAGCGAGCGAGGTTGTAGTGCCCGATGTACTCGACGAAGTTCATGGCCCGCTCGTACATGTCGCGCACGACCGACTTGGGCGAGAGTTCGTAGTCGGCGACCCACGGGTGTCCCTGCCGGTACGTCGCGTACGCGGCCTCGAGCAGTTCGGCCAGCGGCTTCGGGTAGTCGATCTCCTCGAGCAGCTCCATGCGCTCGTCGTACTCGATCCCCTCGGCCTTCATCTCCGCGACCGCCTCGCCGCGCGCCTTGAACCGTTGCTGCGACAGGATCTGCTTCGGATCGTCCACCGTGGACTCGATGATGGACACGACGTCGAGCGCGTAACTGGGCGATTCCGGGTCGAGCAGGTCGATCGCGGCGAGCGCGAGCGGCGACAGCGGCTGGTTCAGGGCGAAGTCGAACTGCAGGTCCACGGTCAGCCGCACGCGGCGGCCGTCGGCGTCGGGCTCGTCGAGCCGTTCGACGACGCCCGCCGCCAGCAACGCGCGGAAGATCGCGATCGCCCGCAGGATGTGCCTGCGCTGCGCGGCACGGTCCTCGTGGTTGTCGGTGAGTAGACGGCGCATGTGGGCGAACGCGTCGCCGGGGCGCGAGATGACGTTGAGCAGCATCGAGTGCGTCACCGTGAAACTCGACGTCAACGGTTCCGGCTCGGCGGCGATGAGCTTCTCGAACGTCGTCTCGGTCCAGTTGACGAAGCCCTCCGGCGCCTTCTTGCGCGTGATCTTGCGCTTCTTCTTGGCGTCGTCGCCCGCCTTCTCGAGGGCCTTGGCGTTCTCGATGACGTGGTCGGGCGCCTGCACCACGACGTAACCGTCGGTGTCGTAGCCCGCCCGGCCCGCGCGGCCCGCGATCTGGTGGAACTCGCGTGCCTTCAGGTGCCGCTGGCGGGTGCCGTCGAACTTCGTGAGCGCCGACAGCACCACGGTGCGGATGGGCACGTTGATGCCGACGCCGAGCGTGTCCGTGCCGCAGATCAGCTTCAGCAGGCCTGCCTGCGCGAGCTGTTCGACCAGCCGCCGGTACTTCGGCAGCATTCCCGCGTGGTGCACCCCGATGCCCGCGCGCACGAGCCGCGAGAGCGTCTTGCCGAACCCGGCCGAGAACCGGAAGTCGCCGATGGCCTCGGCGATGGCGTCCTTCTCCGCCCGCGTCGTGACGTTGATGCTCACCAGCGCCTGCGCACTCTCCACGGCCGCCGCCTGCGAGAAGTGCACGATGTAGATCGGCGCCTGTCCCCCGGACAGCAGCTCGGTGACGGTCTCGTGCATCGGTGTCATCGCGTAGCGGAACGTCAGGGGCACGGGACGTTCGGCCGAGGTGACCACGGCGGTCGACCGGCCGGTGCGCCGCGTCAGGTCCTTCTCGAAGAACGAGACGTCGCCCAGCGTGGCCGACATGAGCACGAACTGTGCCTGGGGCAGTTCGATCAGCGGCACCTGCCAGGCCCAGCCGCGGTCCGGTTCGGAGTAGAAGTGGAACTCGTCGGCGACGACCTGGCCGACGTCGGCGTCCGCGCCGTCGCGCAGCGCGATGTTGGCGAGGATCTCCGCGGTGCAGCAGATGATCGGGGCGTCCGGGTTGACCGACGAGTCGCCGGTGACCATCCCGACGTTGTCCGCACCGAAGGTCTCGACGAGCGAGAAGAACTTCTCGGACACCAGGGCCTTGATCGGCGCCGTGTAGTAGCTCCGGCGGCCGTCGGCGAGCGCCGCGAAGTGGGCCCCCACCGCGACCAGGCTCTTGCCCGAGCCCGTCGGCGTGGACAGGATGACGTTCGCGCCCGAGACCGCCTCGATCAGGGCTTCCTCCTGGGCGGGATACAGCTCGATGCCGCGTTCGAGAGTCCAGGTGGAGAACGCGTCGAACAGCGTGTCCGGGTCGGAGTCGCCGGGTACCAGGTCGGCAAGGGAGTCAGTCATCGTGACCTAGATGGTGTCATCGCGACTTTCGGCCGGTGAGGGGTGATCGCGGGAACCGGGAGGAACCCGTACGCTTCGAGGGCGCGCCCCGGCTGAGTGAATCACCCTGCCGAGCTGGGCGTATCAGGTGTGTGGCGGAGGAAGTAATGGCACAGGACATCATCCCGATCGAACTCGGGCTGCCGCAGGGCGACCTCGTCACCCTGTGGGCCCCGCGCTGGCGGGAGGACGGCGAGGAGTGGGAAGCCTTCCTCGGCGATGAGGAGGACCTGTACGCCTTCCCCGACGCTGCACACCTCGCCGCCTACGTGCGCACGGCCGAGCAGCACGATCTGGTCGACCACCCGGCGTGGCACACCGTGCCCGCGCTGAACGCGCCCGAGCTGATCCCGGACGACGACCACTCGTACGACCTGGTCGGCGTGCCGGAGATGGTCGCCGAGACGCCCGACTCGTGGACGCTGTCCGAGCTGGCCGAGATCGTCGGCATCGTGCGCTCGCTGGCCGACGTGTGCGAGCTCGACGACGTGCACGAGGTCCTCGACAGCTGCGAGGGCTTCTCGCTGCTCGACCAGGGGACGCTCCCGTTCAGCGGCCGCGAGGGCGGCAAGCTGTGGACCGACCTGTCGGAGACGGTGTCCGAGAAGTGGGACACGATCCTCGACGCGGTGGACGACCTCGTGACCGTGCCCGACGTCGACGCCGCCACGCTCGAGACCACGGCCGAGGAGCTCGCCGCGTTCCACGAGGAGTCGGCCGAGTCCGGGGCGGGCGTGGACGCCGAGAACGAGGAGATCGACTCCGTCGGCGGTTCGGACTCCGAGGACGAGGACACCGGCGACACCGAGGAAGAACTCGGCTTCTGGGGCGAGGTCGGCATCGACCCGATCAAGATCGTCACCTCGAGCAGCGAGTACTACACGCTGCGGTGCTACCTCGACGACGACCCGGTGTTCCTCGGCTCGAACGGCACCATCGAGGTCTTCACCTCCCCGAAGGCGCTGGCCCGCAGGCTCGCCGAGCCGGGCGATCTGGCCGACAACGAGCTCGCCGACGTGTCCACGTGGGACGAGGTGCTGACGGCGGCGACCGCGGGCGAACTCGAGGTCGAGGTCGAGGCGGCCAACACCTACGTGCTGGCATCGCTGGACTCCGACCTCGGTGAAGGGCCCGACGCGGTCGACCCCAACCAGCTCGAACTGGCCGTCGAACTGCTCACCGACGCCGCGGACTGGTCCGGCGACGACAGTGTGGGCGAGGCGCTCGCGACGTCGGAGCGGCTCGGCTGGCTCGTGTCCTACATCCTCAAGCCCGACCCCACGCGGTTGGCGCCGAGCGGCCCGTTCGACGACGAGCAGAAGACCTGGCGCGGCCTGGTCGACGTCTTCGAGGACCGCCTCCACGTCAACTGACGCCGACGCGGCCCACATGTCCGCAGAGGTCGTCACCCCGCGATTCGTCTCCAGCACGTGACGCCGGCACGGGCGCGGTGTTCACCAGCGTTCGCTGCGCACCGGGGTGAGCCAGACGGCCAGCACGGGGAAGAGCGCCGCGACGCAGAACGCCAGTGCGTAGCGGGTGTCGCCGATCACGAGGCCGAGCAGCGGCGGGGTCAGCACGGCGGCGAGGTTCTGCGTCGTGTTCTGCACCCCCATCGCACGGCCCGCCCAGCTGATCCCGGCGAGTTCGGCCGACGCGGTGAAGCCGAGTCCGTTGTCGCTGACGGTGATGACGGCCGCCAGGGTCAGGGCGCCGACCGCCAGCCACGACCACGTCGCGTCGCCGCCCGCCAGCAGCAGCATCACCAGCGCGCTCGCCACGGCCAGTGTCCGCATCGGACGGAGCCTGCTGCGGACCCGGTCGGACCAGTACCCGGCCGCGAGCCTGCCCAGCGCGCCGAGGCCCTGCAGCACGGCGAGGAACGCGCCCGCGGCGAGCGCGCTCCAGTCGTGCATCGTCACCAGGTACACGGGCGCGAACGCCGACACCGCGAACTGCGGGACGACCAGCAACGCGCTGGAGCCGTGCACCCGCCACAGTGTCGTGCCGCGATACGGAGACCGGTCGCGGTGGGGGCTGCCGCCGTCTCCGTCGGATTCCGGCCGCGGCGGGTCGACCACGAACCACGCCACCAGCAGCGCAACGGTCAGCGCCAGCGCGGCGGGCAGCAGCATCGCGCCGCGGTACCCGGCGTGTTCGGCCAGCAGCGGCAGCGCCAGCGCGGCGACGCCGACGCCGAGCGGCTGCGCGGTCTGCCGGATACCCATGGCGACGCCGCGTTCGGCGGCCGAGAACCAGCCCATGACGACGCGGCCGCTGGCGGCGTTGACCGACGCCGTGCACGCTCCCGCGGCGACGAGCAGGGCGAACAGCGCGGGCAGCGACGGGCCGGTGAGGCCCGCGACGAGCAGGAGCAGTCCGGAGGCGCCGAGGCCGAGCGCCATGACGAGGCGTTCGCCGTAGCGGTCGGCGGCCGCGCCCCACAGGATCAGCGTGAGCAGCAATCCGATGCTCGGTGCGACGACCACCGTGCCCGCCTGGCTGAGCGTGAGGTTCTCCGCCCGTTGCATCGCCGGGACGAGGAACGGGATGCCGAACAGGAACGCGCAGCTCGCGGTCTGGGCGCCCAGGCCGAGCGCGAGGATCCGCCACCGGAACCAGCGGGATCGACGTCCCCCGTGACCGTCGGCGGACTCGACGGCGACGTCACCGCTCCCCCGCGACGTGCCGTCGGGACCGCCGCCGGAGGCGTCCGGGCGGCCGGCGTCACCGCCGTCGCCGGGGCCTTGGCCCTCACCGCGGCCCGGAGGCCCCGTCCGCGTCATTGCTCCCACCATTCAAGACGACGATCCTGAATGGTGGACTTTAGTTCGCGTGGCTAACCGTCACAAGCGAGCGAATGGGCCTCACGGAGATCACGGCCGCTGTAGGCGTGGGTGGCGAGGTCGCCGACGTGGTGGTCGGCGTTGACGGCCACCGAGACCGGCACGGCACCGAACAGGGCGACGTCGGACGACGAGTCGCCGTAGGCCACGCAGTCGGCGCGGGTCACGCCGAACGCCGCGCACAGCTCGTCGGCGATGCGCACCTTGGAATCGGGCGTATGGATGAGCGCCGGATCGACGGGTTCGGCGAACGGCACCGCGGGCCACGGCGAGCCGTGTGCTGCGTGCGCTCCCCAGGGCACCAGCCGTTCGACGAAGAAGCTCGGCGAGATCGAGATGACGGCGCAGTGCTCGCCGCGCGCCCGGATGTCGGCCCACGTCTCGCGGATGCCGTCCAGCCACGGCGCGCCGTCGAACGCCGCGGCGACGTGCGCCTCGGTGAGCTCGCCCCACAGCGCCTGTGCACGCCGCGCGAACTCGCCGGTGGTCAGCAGCCCGTCGGCGAAGGCCCGTTCCAGCTCGACGATCTCCCCCTCGACGCCGATCTGCTTCGACAGTTCGATCGCCGCGGCCGAGTCGTGGATGAGGGTGCCGTCCATGTCGAACAAGTGCAGTCGCGTCATCGCGACGCACTGTAGCCGCCGGGGCCGCGGGGACCCGAACGAGTTTCCGCCGACCGTGAGACGCGCGTGCCGCCCGGGACGGCGGCGCGCCCCGGGGCCGATGCCCGCGCGACCGGTGCACCGCCCGTGGCGGCCGGTCGCGATGCGGGCATCCGGGCCCCTGTCGCGTCGCTCAGGACATCAACTCGGCGTATCCCGGCTTGATGACGTTGTTGATCACGTCGAGCCGCTGGTCGAAATCCAGGAACGCGGATTTCATCGCGTTGATCGTGAACCACTGGAGATCGGCCCAGTCGTAGCCGAAGGCATCGACCAGAGCCGCGAACTCCGACGACATGGAGCAGCCGCTCATCAACCGGTTGTCGGTGTTGACCGTGACCCGGAAACGCAGCTTCGCGAGCAGACCGAACGGGTGCTCCGCGATCGACGGCGCAGCACCGGTCTGGACGTTCGACGACGGGCACAGTTCGAGCGGGATGCGCGTGTCACGAACGAACGAGGCGAGCCTGCCCAATTGCACCTCGCCGTCGGCGGAAATCTTCAGGTCGTCGGCGATCCGAACGCCGTGCCCGAGCCTTTCCGCGCCGCAATGCTGAATCGCCTCCCAAATGGAGGCGAGCCCGAAAGCCTCACCCGCGTGAATGGTGAAATGACCATTGTTGGAACGCATGTACTCGAATGCGTCGAGATTTCGCGTCGGGGGATATCCCGCCTCCGGTCCGGCGATGTCGAAACCGGCCACGCCGGTGTCGCGGTGCCGGACGGTCAGCTCGGCGATCTCGGATGCGCGCGCGTGCTGGCGCATCGCGCACAGCAGCTGCCGGGCCAGGATGCCGTGACCCTTGGCCTTCGCCTTCCGTTCACCCTCCGTGACGCCGTCCGAGACGGCCTTGACCACCGCATCGAGTGACAATCCGCGTTCGACGAACAGTTCGGGGGCGTAGCGCAGTTCGGCGTAGACGACGCCGTCGTCGGCCAGGTCCTCGACCGCCTCGGCGGCGACCCTGGCCAGCGCGTCCTCGGTCTGCATGACGCCGCAGGTGTGGGCGAACGTCTCCAGGTACTTCTCCAGCGAACCGGAGTCCGCCGCGTCGGCGAACCAGCGGCCGAGTTCGTCGACGTCGGTGGTCGGCAGCCCGTCGTAACCGGTGCTGTCGGCCAGCTCGACGACCGTGCGGGGACGCAATCCGCCGTCGAGGTGGTCGTGAAGCAGGACCTTGGGGGCCTGACGTAGTTGTTCCCGAGTCGGGGCACTTGTGGTGTCCATGTACTGACACTACTCGCCTCGCCCCCTCGGCGTCCTGCTCCACGCCGGTGACTCCGTACGGACGGCCGGGATCGGGGACGCGCAGGCGGGCCGGGCGGCAAGACGGGCGGGCAATATGTTGACCCGTTCGTTATTCCGGCGGTCGCGGCCCGCCGTATGCCGTCCTATGCCACAGCCGTCACACACAATTTCCCGGGGGCACTGGCCGCCCCATTTCCGGAGTGGATAGGCTGCCGATCACGTCCCATCCTTTCCCCGCCGATGAAGGACTCGCAGTGACGACTGACAACCAACTCGCAGCTCCGTCCTTCGACCGGATGCGCAACATGCTGGTGCGCGCGGCCGAGGTCCGAGAGAGCGAACAGCAGCAGATCTTCGACGCGCTGGACGACATCTACGCCCGGCTCGCCCCGATCGACTCCCTCGGCGCGGTGCGCAAACGGCTCGGCGAGCTGCCCGACCGCACCGAGGTCGGCGTCCTCGCGGAGCGCCTCGACGAGGCGATGACCCGCATGGAGGCGCAGGACAACGCGATCGCCGAGCTGGGCAAGAACATCGAGGCGGTCGTCGACAAGCTCGCGAAGCCGTTCGCGCAGCTGGACGGGCGGCTCGACAGCATGGCCGCCAAGTTCGAGGCGGTCGCGGGCCGGATGGACGGGCTCGAGGACAAGCTCGAGAACATCCACCGCCGCATCGACGAGCTCGGCGGGCACCTCGACAAGCAGGACGACAAGCTCGAGGCCATGCCGCAGACGGTCGGCAACCCGGTGCGCGAGCGCATCGACACCATGGAGAGCGGGCTCAAGGAGCGCGTCGAGCGGCTCGACACCGACGCCAAGGAGCGGCTCAGCACCTCCACCGACGCGGTGAAGACCTCGGTCACCGAGGCGGCCGAGACGATCGACCCGACCGCGCGGCTCGAGAAGGTCACCGACAAGCTCGAGCAGGTCACGAGCAAGCTCGACGACCTGGGCACGCGGGTCGACAAGGTCGAGGACGACCTCACCGGGCGGCTGGGCGACCTGGACGGGTCGGTGCGGTCCGGCTTCGCGGGTGTCGAGGGCACGCTGTCGAAGCAGCCCGAGTCCGACGACGTCGAGGCCGTCGTGCAGAAGAACCACGAGGAGTCGGTGCGGCGCATCGGCGGTCAGCTGGACGAGGCGATGGCCACGTTCGCGGAGCTGATGCTCGGCGGCGGCGGTGGCGGGCCGGCGCAGCAGACCGTGGCGGTGCAGCCGCCCGCGCCGCGGCAGCCGCGCCGCCGCAACGGCGGGAACCGGCAGAAGGCCGACGCCAAGGCCAAGAACAACGGCTCGGCCGACGCCGACGCCGAGGACTGAGCCGCAGCGCCACAGCGCGACGAAGCCCCGGGACACCTGGTCGAGGTGTCCCGGGGCTTTTCGCTGTCCGGACGGTCACGCCCGGCGCTACGAGCGGACGGTGTCGAGGACGGTGGTGGACGGCCACGGCGCGCGTTCGGGTGCCGAGTCCGACACCTCGATGCCGCCGTCCAGCGCCGCCAGGGCGGACGGCACCGCGTCGGGGGTGTCGGTGTGCAGTTCGAGCAGCGGGCTGCCCGCCTCGACCCGCTCGCCCGGCTTCGCCAGGCAGCGCACGCCCGCCGCGGCCTGCACCGGGTCCTCCTTCCGCGCCCTGCCGGCTCCGAGCCGCCACGCGGCCACGCCGACGGCACGGGCGTCGAGCGTCGTCAGCACGCCACTCTCGGGCGCCTCGACGACGTGGACGTGCTCGGGTTTCGGCAGCGGCGCGTCCGGGTCGCCGCCCTGGGCGCTGATCATGCGGCACCAGGTTTCGTACGCCTCGCCGGAGGCCAACACCGGGCCGGGGTCGACGTCGCCGTGCCCGGCGAGCGCGAGCATCTCGCGGGCCAGCGCCAGGGTGAGCGCCACGACGTCGTCCGGACCTCCGCCGCGGAGCACGTCGACGGCCTCGGCCACCTCGACGGCGTTGCCGACGGCCGCGCCGAGCGGGGTCGACATGTCGGTCAGCAGCGCGCGCGTGGGCAGTCCGTGTGCCGTGCCGATGTCGACGAGGGTCTTGGCCAGTACGCGCGCCTCGTCGAGTGAGCCCATGAACGCGCCGGAGCCGACCTTGACGTCGAGCACCAGGCCACCCGCGCCCTCGGCGATCTTCTTGCTCATGATCGAGCTGGCGATCAGCGGCACCGATTCGACGGTGGACGTGACGTCCCGCAGCGCGTACAACTTCCGGTCGGCGGGGGCGAGCGTGTCGGTCGCGGCGCAGACCACCGCGCCGATCTCCTCGAGCTGCCTGCCGATGGCGTGCGCCGACAGCTGCGCCCGCCAGCCGGGGATCGATTCGAGTTTGTCGAGCGTGCCGCCGGTGTGCCCGAGTCCGCGGCCGGACAGCTGCGGCACCGCGGCGCCGCACGTGGCGACCAGCGGCGCCAGCGGCAGGGTGATCTTGTCGCCGACGCCGCCGGTGGAGTGCTTGTCGACGGTCGGGCGCGAGACGTGCAGCGCGAGCCGCTCCCCCGAGTCGATCATCGCGCCGGTCCACCGGGCCGTCTCGGCCGTGTCCATGCCGCGCAGGAACACGGCCATCGCCAGCGCCGCCATCTGCTCCTCGGAGACGACGCCGCGCGTGTAGGCGTCGACGACCCAGTCGATCTGCTCCGGGGTCAGCGCCCCGCCGTCGCGCTTGGCCCGGATGACGTCGACTGCCGCGAACGGTTCGTGCATGACGACAACCCTATGTCCGATCCGGCCCGCTCGGCGCGCTTACGCGTCGACTCGCGCGCCTCTTCACCCGCGCTTCCGCCTGCGTCACCGTGACCGGGTCCGTCGCCGCCACCGGCCCGGCCGAGGCGTCCACACCCGATTCCTTCACCTCCGCGACGTCCACGCCCCGTCCGCCCCGTCGGCACGCGGGTCGCTTGCGTCGCAGGGCACCCGGGCGCAATACTTAGCCGCGTGGCACAGTATTCGGCGCAGTTGGACGGCATCTTCGTCGCACTCGCCGACCCGACCCGGCGTGAAGTCGTGCGACGCCTCGGGCACGGGCCGACGAGCGTCGGGGACCTCGCAAGCGAGTTCCCGATGACCCTCCCCTCGTTCATGAAGCACGTACGCACCCTCGAGTCGAACGGGCTCATCCGCACGGTCAAGCACGGCCGAGTCCGCACCTGCGTGCTCAGCAGAGAGCGGCTCTCCCTGCTCGACGACTGGCTCGCCGAGCAACGCGCCGTCTGGGAGCACCGCACCGACCGTCTCGAACAGTTCGTCACCGACCAGGAGGACACCCGTGAACCCTGATCTCGACCTCGACCTGCAACGGGTCATCCGCGCTCCCCTCGCGGCCGTGTGGAACGCCTGGACCGATCCGGCCCGGCTCGCGCAGTGGTGGCTCCCGGCACCGGCGCTGTGCCGTGTGGACCACCTCGACGTCCGGCCCGGTGGAGCATTCGTCACGCGCATGAGCGAGGACGGCGACGCCTTCGTCCCCCACCTCGACGCGTGCTTCCTGCTCGTCGAGGACATGGAGCGGATCGTGTTCACCAACGCGGTCGACAGCACGTGGCGCCCGGCGAGTCCCGAACCGGTGACGATGACCGCCATGGTCACCTTCGGCGAGCACGCCGACGGCACCGACTACCGGATCGTCGTCCGTCACGGCGATCCGGAATCCCGTGCCCTGCACCGGAAACTGGGCTTCGCGGACGGCTGGGGCACGGTCGCCGCGCAACTGGCCGCGTTCGCCGAGAGCGAGGCCGCACGATGAAGATCGCTCTCACGGAGTTCGTCACGCTCGACGGCGTCAGCCAGGGACCGGGTTCGCCCGACGAGGACACCACCGACGGTTTCACTCGTGGCGGCTGGCTCGTGCCCTTCCTCGACGAGACCTTCGTCCGGCGCACCTCCGAGTGGCTCGACCTCGCCGACGGCCTGCTGCTCGGCCGCCGCACCTACGAGGCGTTCGCGCGCGACTGGCCGCAGATCACGGATCCGGACGATCCCTTCACCGGGCGGATGAACGCGCTCCCGAAGTACGTCGTGACCAACACCCTCACGGCCGGAACCTGGCACCCCACCACCGTGCTCGCAGGAGATCCGGTCCAGGCCGTGTCCGAGCTCAGGTCCCGGCCGGGGCGGGAACTCCAGATCCACGGCAGCGCCCGCCTCGGCGACACGCTGTTGTCGGCGGGCCTGGTCGACGTGCTTCGCCTCGCGGTCGCACCCACGGTTCTCCGGACGGGCAGGCGCTTCATGTCCGGACACGGCGCGGCGTGCGGTCTCCGCCTCGTCCGGCACGAGGCGACGCCGAAGGGCCTGCTGCTGCTCGAGTACGAGCCGACGGATCAGGTACCCCAGGGCGACTACGAGGGCGTCGCCGAGTTCGTCGGCAGCTGAGCGATTACGCGTCGAGGACGCAGAACTCGTTGCCGGACGGGTCGGCCAGCACCAGCCAAGGAAGACCGTCGCCACCCAGCAGGCTCGCCCCCATGCCGACGAGCCGGTCGGTGACGTCGGCCTCCCCCACGTCGCGGCGCACGTCGAGGTGGAGGCCGTTCTTGCCCTGTTTCGGCTCCGGCTCGGGGCACAGTTCGAGCAGCGGCCCCACCCCGTCGGGGTGGCGCAGCGACGTGCCGGCTGCCGGGCCCTCAGCGGGAACCCAGCCGGTGATCGCAGCCCAGAACTCGGCGTCGCGTTCGGGGTCCACGCTGTCCAACGGCAACGCCGCGATCGGTCCCGTGCCCGTGTAGCTCGCACGGTCTTCCATCACGCAGAACGCGTTGCCCTCCGGGTCGGCGAGCACCACCCACGGCACATCGCCCTGACCGACGTCGGCGTGCACTGCGCCCAGTCCGAGCAGCTTCTCGACGACGGCTTGTTGCCGCGGCCCGCCCACCAGGTCGGGGTGGAGCCGCGGTGGCGACGACGACTTCGCCGGCACCCGCGGGAAACACAGGTCGAGGAAGACGTCGTCGGTCAGCTGAACGCGCGCCTCGAACAGGTCCGGCCGATCGGTCAGGGGCTCGGCGTCGAGGGCCGCGGCCCAGAACGAACCGAGCCGGTGCGGGTCGAGGGCGTCCCACACGATGTTCTCCAGGCGCATGCGGCCTCCGGGTCACTGGGCCCGCCCGCGGGTGTCAGGCGGGCAGGTCGGTCGGGCCGAAGGCGTCCGGCAGCACGTCCGACATCGGCAGCACGCCGCTCGGGGTGTCGAGCAGGCAGTCGGGGCCGCCGAGTTCGTACAGGATCTGCCGGCACCGCCCGCACGGCATGAGCAGCTCGCCGGAGCCGCCACGGCACGCCACGGCCGTCAGCCTGCCGCCACCGGTGAGGCGCAGTTGGCCCGCCATGGCGCACTCGGCGCACAGGCCGACGCCGTAGGACGCGTTCTCGACGTTGCAGCCGGTCACCACGCGCCCGTCGGACACCAGCCCGGCCACGCCGACGTGCAGGCCCGAGTACGGCGCGTACGCCAGCGCGGCCGCTGCGACGGCCTCGGCGCGCAGCGACTCCCAGTCCGGGGGCTGCCCCCGCTCCTGAGCCGTCACGTGTCCTCCCCACGCCGGTACTGCTGGCCGATCGCCTTCGGCACCCGCAGTCGCTGCGCCGCGACCGCCAGCACGATGATCGTCACGAAGTGCGGGGTGTACGGGATCAGGTCGCTCGGCAGCTCGTCGTTCGTCCAGTAGATCCAGTACAGCACCGCCGCACCGGCGACACCGCCCGCCGCGGCCCACCAGTGACGCCGGACCAGCTGCAACACCACGATGACCGCCAGCAGCAACACCGCGCCGTAGCAGAGCGCCAGCACCGCCGCGCCGCCGCCGGACAGCTGCAGCCCGTCGGCGTAGCCGAACAGCGCGGCACCACCCAACAGCCCGCTGGGCCGGTAGTTACCGAAGATCATCGCGGCGAGGCCGATGTACCCGCGGCCGTTGACCTGGTTCTCGAGGTAGTCCGCGCCACCTTCCAACAGCACCAGCGACGCACCGCCCATGCCCGCGAACCCGCCGGATGCGGCCACGGCGATGTACTTGTGCAGGTACACGTTCACACCGAGGGACTCGGCCGCCACCGGACTCTCACCGCACGACCGCAGCCGCAGCCCGAACCTCGTGCGCCACAGGACGAAGTAGCTCGCGGGCACCAGCAGCAACGCGATCATCGCCAACGGCGACACGTGCGTGACGAGTCCCCGCAGCAGACCGGCCACATCGGACAGCACCACGCGTTGCTCGTCCTCGAGGGCGCCGAGCCAGTCGGACAGGAACGTCGCCGAATAGGTGTCGAACTTCTCCACCGGCGGCGATTCGCGCGGGTTGCCGGAGATCGGCTCGAACACGAGGTTCGCCAGGTACTTCGCGACACCGAGCCCGAGCAGGTTGATCGCCACACCGGAGACGATGTGGTTGACGTTGAACGTCACGACCGCCACGGCGTGCAGCAGGCCGCCCAGCAGTCCGAACAGGATGCCCGCGGCCAGTCCGACCCAGACGCCGCCGTAGTAGGCACCCCAGGCCGAGCCCCACGTACCGAGGATCATCATGCCTTCGAGGCCGATGTTCATCACGCCCGCGCGCTCGGCCCACAACCCGCCGATCGCCGCCAGCAGGATCGGCAAGCCCAGCCGCAGCGCCGTCTGCGACGTGTCGCTCGAGGTGAGGATCGGCATGTCGGTCAGGTACGACGCCGTCGACAGCACACCGATCGCCACGACCGCCCACAGCGCGCCGCGTGCCCAGCCGGGCAGCCTGCGCGCCGACGTCGTCGCCGTCGGGTCCGGTTTCTCCATCACCGTGCTCACACCGCACCGCCTTCCGCGACGCTCGCAGGCCGACCGTTTCCGGCGCGGCCGACGCGGCGCTGCTCGGCGGCCAGGTCGGCGCGGCGAACGATCTCGTACGCCACCACGACGGACAGGACGATCGTGCCCTGCATGATCGTGGCGATCTCGCTGGGAATGCCGATCGACTCGAGCGAGACCGCCGACCGGTCGAGGAACGCCCACAGCAGCGCGCCGAACGCGATGCCCGCCGGGTGGTTCCTGCCCAGCAGCGCGACCGCCAGGCCCGTGAACCCGTAGCCCTGCGTCGCCGTCATGGCGTAGACGTAGTCGCGGCCCAGCAGCTCGGGCATCGCGACCAGCCCGGCGACACCGCCGGAGATCAGCATCGCGGCGAGCGTCATCTTCCTCGCGCTCACCCCGCCCGCGGCGGCCGCGGTCTTCGACTCGCCACTGGCCTTGAGCTCGAACCCGAACCGCGTCCGGTTCAGCATGAACCAGTAGCCGTAGCCCAGCGCCGCCGCGATGACGACGAAGCCGAACAGCGTGCCCGCCTCACCGAGCGGAATGCCCGGGATCCGGCCCGACGGCGCGATCTCCTCGGTGGAGAGGTTGTTGCCGTGCAGCACGCCGAACTGTTCCGGATTGATCAGGAACGCCACGATGCCGAACACGATCGAGTTCAGCATGATCGTCGTGATGACCTCGCTGACACCGCGGTAGACCTTCAGCAGCGCGGGCAGCAACGCGTACAGCGCGCCGGAGGCCACCGCGACCACCAGGATCGCGACCACGTGCAGCACCGGCGGCAGCTGCATCCAACCACCGACGATCGCCGCGACCACCGCGGCGAACCGGTACTGGCCCTCCACGCCGATGTTGAACACGTTCATCTGGAAGCCGATCGCCGCGGCCAGGCCCGCCAGGTAGTAGACGATCGCGAGGTTCACCGTCGAGACGGCCGTGTTGCCGTGGAACAGCTGCGCGCCCATCGTGGCGAACGCGTCCAGGGGATTCGCGCCCGAGATCAGCAGCGCCACCGACGACAGCAGCATCGCGAAAACGATCGCGAGCGCCGGCGGCAGCAGCGCGGTACGCCAGTTGATCACGCGGCCTCCTCCCCTGCACCCGTCATGGCGGAACCGAGCTCGGTCGGCGTCACCGTCGCCGGGTCGGCCTCACTGACGAGGCGGCCGCGGAGCATCACGCGGATCGTGTCGGACAGCCCGATCAGCTCGTCCAGGTCCGCCGACACCAGCAGCACCGCGAGCCCGTCGTGGCGGGCCGCGCGCATCTGCTCCCAGATCAACGCCTGCGCACCGACGTCCACACCGCGGGTCGGATGCGCCGCGATCAGCAGCACCGGCTCGCCCGACAACTCCCTGCCCACGATGAGTTTCTGCTGGTTCCCGCCGGACAGCGCACCCGCCAGCACCTCGACACCCGGCGTGCGGACGTCGTACTCCTCGACGACGCGTTCGGTGTCCCGCCGCGCCGCGGCCGGATCGATCAGCCTGCCGTTCGACACGGGTGGGCGGGTCTGATAGCCGAGGATGCGGTTGCTCCACAGCGGCTGCCGCAACAGCAGCCCGTGCCGGTGCCGGTCCTCGGCGATGTAGCCGATCCCGGCCTCCCGTCGGGCCAACGTCCCCAGTCGCGTGATGTCGCGCAGATCACCGCCTGCGGAGGCCAGCTCGACCGTGCCCGCCGACGCCTTGCGCATGCCCATGATGGTCTCGACCAGCTCGGTCTGACCGTTGCCCTCGACGCCCGCGATCCCGACGATCTCGCCCGCGCGCACGGTCAGCGACACGTCGTCGAGCACCGCCCGCTCGCTGTCCTCGGCATCCAGCCGCAGGTCGCTCACCCGCAGCACAGGGCGGTCGGTCACCGTCGACTCGCGGGTCTCCGGACTCGGCAGCTCCGACCCGACCATCATCTCGGCGAGCTCACGCGAGGTGACCTCCTTCGGGTCGACCGTGCCGACGGTCGTGCCCCGGCGGATGACCGTCACCTCGTCGGCGATCGCCCGCACCTCGTCGAGTTTGTGGGAGATGAACAGGAACGTGTAGCCGTCCGCCTGCATACTGCGGACGGTCTCGAACAGCGCGTCGACCTCCTGCGGCACCAGCACCGCCGTCGGTTCGTCGAGGATGACGATGCGCGCGCCGCGGTACAGCACCTTGACGATCTCGACGCGCTGCCGGTCGGCGACGCCGAGGTTCTCCACGAGCGTGTCGGGGTCGACGCGCAGGCCCGTCCGCTCGGCGAGTTCGGCCAACGTGGCGCGAGCCTTGCGACCCATGCCGTACAGGCCCTCGGCGCCGAGCAGCACGTTCTCCCGCACCGTCAGGTTGTCGGCGAGCATGAAGTGCTGGTGCACCATCCCGATGCCTGCCTTGATCGCGTCCTGCGGGTTACGCAGCTCCACGACCTCGCCGCCGACGGAAATGGTGCCCTCGTCCGGCTGCTGCATCCCGTAGAGGATCTTCATCAGCGTGGACTTGCCCGCGCCGTTCTCGCCGCACACGGCGTGGACCTCGCCGGCGCGCACGGTCAGGTGCACGTCCGAATTGGCCACCACGCCCGGGAAGCGCTTGGTGATACCGGTGAGTTCGACCACCGGCTCCGGTTCGGTCATCTGTTCTTTCGCCTTGTTCGAGCGGGCTGGTGTGAGAGCGGACTGGGTTGAGCGGGCCGGATCGACGGGTGCTCCACGGCGGACCGGGTTCGCCGCCCCGTGGAGCATCCACCATCCGAGCGGAGCATCCACGACCGGAGTGGACCGATCAAAGCAGACACCCGCGCTCCGGTGCGGAAACGGCGCCGGAATGCAGCGCGTGGGGCTCGCGAGCGGCGCAGTCACCGCCCGCGAGCCCCACGTGGCCGTCGGACCTGGTCCGGTCCGGTGTCAGCTCTGGGGAGTGTCGGACACCTCGATGTCACCGTCCACGATGGCCTTCTTGTAGCCCTCGAGCTCGTCGGTGATGTCCTCGATGGCCGGGTTGGACTTCGAGTAGCCCACGCCGTCGACCGACAGGTCGAACCGCTCCGGCAGGTCGTCCGGGTCACCCTCGGCGACGGCCGCCACGTAGTCGTACACCGCGACGTCGACCTTCTTGAGCATCGACGTGACGATGACGTCCTTCACGTCGGCGAGGGTCTTCTGCTTGTACTGGTCGGAGTCGACCCCGATGCCGAGCGCGTCGTTCGCGGCGGCCGCCTCGAACACGCCCTGACCGGAGGCGCCGGCGGCGTGGAACAGCACGTCGGAGCCCTGGCTGATCATCGACTTCGACTTGACGTTGGCCTTGGCCGGGTCGTTGAAGCCGCTGATGTCGCCCGCGGGCGTGAGGTACTCGCTCTTGACCTCGATGTTGTCGCCGCCCGCGGCCTTCACGCCCTGCTCGAAGCCCGCCTGGAACTTCTTGATCAGCGGCGTCTTCACGCCGCCGACGAAGCCGACCTGGCACTCGGACGTCTTGTACGCCGCGGCCACGCCCGCGAGGAAGGAGCCCTCCTCCTCGGCGAACACCAGCGGGGTCACGTTCTCCGCGTCGACGGAGTTGTCGTCGACGAGTGCGAACTCGGTGTCCGGGTACTGCGGAGCGACCTTGCGGACCGCCTCGGCGTAGGCGAAGCCGACCGCGATGATCGGGTTGTTGCCCTGCTCGGCCATCTGCCGCAGGCGCTGTTCCTTCGCGGCCTCGGACTCGCTGCCCGCGGCGGGGCTCTCGTTGCCCTTCTCGGCGCCGAACTCCTCGACGGCCCTGTCGACACCCGCGGCGGCGGCGTCGTTGAACGACGCGTCACCCCGGCCGCCGACGTCGAAGGCGAGACCGATCTTCAGGTCGCTCGCATCGACGTCGCCGTGCTCGGTCGTCTGCTCCTGCTGGGTGTTCTCGGGCGCGGCGGGAGCCTCGTTGGTGACGCAGCTGCCCGGTTCACCGCCGCCGCCGTCACCCGCGGCCTGGTTCCCGTCCCCACCGGAATCCTTGGCGCAGCCCGCCATTGCCAGCACGCCGGCCATGGCTATTGCCGCCAGCGCTCCACCACGCTTTCGACGCACGGTGTCACTCCCTCCCCGCCTTGCGGGCGGACGAACTGAAGATGTGCCCGGTTTCTCGGGCGGACTGGCGAACCGTACCGCTCCGTGACCTACACGGCAGCCATACGGAACCCCGCGTAACCCAAATGTTTAAGTTCCGGTTGATTCTGCCGCGTACAGCTCACGGAGCGTTACCCCCGAACGTCGCGAACCCAGCGCCCCGCGCTCCCCGGCCGTGTGGGTAGCCGTGGAAGCGGAAGGCGCAGGGATGCGACATACCCGCGATGGTGTGACGCCCGCGACGCCACGGGAAGCGCTGCCTACGGTAGGCCGCACGCGTGCGATGTCTGGTCGATCACAGCTGGGAACCCGAGGTTGAGCCGGTTACACGGGACAGGTCTAGCATTCGGCGCGTATATGACGCTCGGGACACCATGACCTCGGAAAAGACGCGGTCCTGCCGGGCGGAGAAGTCCATCGTGACGTTGGAGGCCGTACACCGATGTCCACCACTGCGAGCACTGCCGCCGAGGCCGGTGCGAGTGATCGGGCGGGCGCCTCACGCCGGAGCGGAACGTTCTACCGCGGCGACCCCGGCATGTGGTCCTGGGTAGCGCATCGCGTTACCGGGGTGCTCACCTTTTTCTTCCTGTTCGTGCACGTGCTCGACACGGCACTCGTCCGGGTTTCCCCGAACGCCTACGACGAGGTCATCGAGACCTACAAGACGCCCTTCGTCAACCTCCTCGAGGTGGGTCTCGTCGGCGCCGTGCTCTACCACGCGCTGAACGGCCTCCGGGTCATCCTGGTCGACTTCTGGGAGAAGGGACCCCAGTACCAGCGCCCGATGTTGTGGACGACCCTCGGCATCTGGGTCCTCGTAATGATCCCGGGCACCTACTTCATGCTCGCGCGCACGGTGAGCGAAATGTTCGGAGGCGGCCACTGATGAGCGAATCGCTGACTCTCGACAAGCCGCGTTCCCCGCGGCGCCCCGCAGCCCGCCGGAACAACTTCGAGCTCTACAGCTGGGCGTTCATGCGGATCTCCGGCCTCGCGCTGGTGATCCTGGTTCTGGGCCACCTGTTCATCATGAACATCCTGGACGGCGGCGTGCACCGCATCAACTTCGCCTTCGTCGCGGGCCGCTGGGCCTCGCCGTTCTGGCAGTTCTGGGACCTGGCGATGCTGTGGCTGGCTCAGCTGCACGGCGGCAACGGCCTGCGCACGATCATCGACGACTACGCGCGTAAGGACACCACGCGCTTCTGGCTGAAGATGCTGCTGTACGCCTCGATGGCCGTCATCCTCGTGCTCGGCACGCTGGTGATCTTCACGTTCGACCCGAACATCACGGCCTGACCCCCACCACACGGAGACTTCTCATGCAGTTCCACAAGTACGACGTGGTGATCGTCGGGGCTGGTGGCGCCGGCATGCGCGCGGCCATCGAGGCCGGTCAGCGCTCCCGCACGGCCGTGCTCACCAAGCTGTACCCGACGCGCTCCCACACCGGCGCGGCGCAGGGCGGCATGTGTGCCGCGCTGGCGAACGTCGAAGAGGACAACTGGGAGTGGCACACCTTCGACACCGTCAAGGGTGGCGACTACCTGACCGACCAGGACGCCGCGGAGATCATGGCCAAGGAGGCCATCGACGCGGTGCTGGACCTGGAGAAGATGGGCCTTCCGTTCAACCGCACGGAGGAAGGCAAGATCGACCAGCGGCGCTTCGGCGGTCACACGCGTGACCACGGCAAGGCCGCCGTGCGCCGGGCCTGCTACGCGGCCGACCGCACCGGTCACATGATCCTGCAGACGCTGTACCAGAACTGCGTCAAGCACGGCATCGAGTTCTACAACGAGTTCTACGTCCTCGACGTGACCATGTCGACGAACGAGAACGGCGAGCAGGTCGCGTCCGGCGCGATCGCCTACGAACTCGCGACCGGCGAGATCCACGTCTTCCAGGCCAAGTCGATCGTGTTCGCCACGGGCGGCTTCGGCAAGGTCTTCAAGACCACCTCCAACGCGCACACCCTGACCGGCGACGGCATGGGCATCTACGCGCGCAAGGGCCTGCCGCTCGAGGACATGGAGTTCTACCAGTTCCACCCGACCGGCCTGGCCGGGCTGGGCATCCTGCTCACCGAGGGTGCCCGCGGCGAGGGTGCGATCCTGCGGAACGAGTCGGGCGAGCGGTTCATGGAGCGCTACGCTCCGACGATCAAGGACCTCGCCCCGCGCGACATCGTCGCCCGGTCGATGGTGCTCGAGGTGCTCGAGGGTCGGGGCGCGGGCCCGCACAAGGACTACGTGTTCCTCGACTGCACGCACCTCGGCGAGGAGGTCCTCGAGACCAAGCTGCCGGACATCACCGAGTTCGCCCGCACGTACCTGGGTGTCGACCCGGTGCACGAGCCGGTGCCGGTGTACCCGACGGCGCACTACGCCATGGGCGGCATCCCGACGAACGTCAAGGGCGAGGCGCTCAAGGACAACGACACCGTCATCGGCGGCCTGTACGCGGCGGGCGAGGCGGCGTGCGTGTCCGTCCACGGGTCGAACCGGCTGGGCACCAACTCGCTGCTCGACATCAACGTGTTCGGCCGTCGCGCGGGCATCGCGGCCGCGGAGTACGCGAACGACATCGACCACGTCGAGCTGCCCGAGAACCCGGCCAAGATGGTGCAGGGCATGGTCGACCACCTGCGGACCGCCTCCGGCGGCGAGCGGGTGGCCGACATCCGCAACGAACTGCAGCAGACGATGGACACCAACGCGGCCGTGTACCGCACCGAGGACACGCTGAAGCAGGCGTTGTCCGACGTGCAGGCGCTCAAGGAGCGCTACGGCCGCATCGCCGTCCACGACAAGGGCAAGCGGTACAACACCGACCTGCTCGAAGCCGTCGAGCTGGGCTTCCTGCTGGATCTGGCCGAGATGCTCGTGAACGCGGCGCTCGCGCGCAAGGAGTCCCGCGGCGGCCATGCCCGCGAGGACTACCCGGACCGCGACGACACCAACTTCATGCGGCACTCGATGTCGTACAAGATCCTGCCGGAGAAGGAGGACCCGGACGCGCCGCTGGGCCTCACCGGGTTCACGGCCGACCTGCGGCTGGATTACAAGCCGGTCGTCTTCACCCGGTACGAGCCCATGGAGCGGAAGTACTGATGCGTACTGCCGCACCGCACGCGGAGGATGTGAAATGACAGCGGTAGCTGAACCCACGAACGACACGTCGCAGATCCCGGCTCCGGAAGGCTCCGTCACCATCACGGTGAAGATCCTGCGGTTCAACCCGGAGATCGACAACGAGCCGCACTGGGAGTCCTACGACGTCCCGGCGCTGCCGACCGACCGTGTGCTGAACCTGCTGATGAACATCAAGAACTACGCGGACGGCACGCTGTCGTTCCGTCGTAGTTGCGCTCACGGCATCTGCGGTTCGGACGCGATGCAGATCAACGGCATCAACCGGCTGGCCTGCAAGGTCCTGGTCAAGGACCTGCTGGCGAAGGAAGGCAAGCAGACCACGGTCACGGTGGCGCCGATCAAGGGCCTGCCGACGATGAAGGACCTCTATGTCGACATGGAGCCGTTCTTCGAGGCGTTCCGTGCGGTCAAGCCGTACCTGATCGCCTACGGCAACGAGCCGACCAACGAGCGTTACCAGTCGGCCGCAGACCGCGAGCGGTTCGACGACACGACCAAGTGCATCCTGTGCGCCTGCTGCACCTCGTCGTGCCCGGTGTACTGGGCGGACGGCTCGTACTTCGGCCCGGCCGCGATCGTCAACGCGCACCGGTTCATCTTCGACTCCCGTGACGAGGCGGCCGAGGAGCGGCTGGACATCCTCAACGACACCGAGGGCGTGTGGCGCTGCCGCACGACGTTCAACTGCACCGACGCCTGCCCGCGCGGGATCCAGGTGACGAAGGCGATCCAGGAGGTCAAGCGCGCGCTGCTGTTCAAGCGCACCTGACCGGCCCGATCACGACAGCGAAGGGCGTCCCGGCTCACGACGAGCCGGGACGCCCTTTTTTCGCGAGCCCAGCACCCGTGTTGCGCCTTCCGGAGCCCGTGTTGCAGATTCCGGAGCTCGTGTTGCGGATTCGGGGGACCGTGTTGCAGGTTCCGGGGAGCGTGTTGCGCCTTCCGGAGCCCGTGTTGCGGGCTCCGGGGAGCGTGTTGCGTCCTCAGGACGAGGACGGGCCGCCGGCACCGACCCGTCGATCACAGGTCGTCGCAGGCCGCCCGCACTTCGACGACCGCCCCACGAGCTTCGGGACTGTCGAACTCCAGCCGTTGAGCAAGGATCGGGTCGTCGACCTTCTCGGAGCAGGCCCACACCACCGCCGCCGCCGAGCACGAGTCCGGCCACGGCCGCGAGCACGAGCGGAAGCCGGCGCCGACGCCCGGCCTGCGACGCGTGCTCAGGACTCCGGGCTCGACCGGCGCAATGCGCGCAGACCGCGCCAGCCGATGACGCCGATGACGGTGCCCAGCACGAACGACACGATCGCCAGCACCAGGTGCACCCAGAAGAACGGCGTCGGCGAGCCGTCGGCCGCCCACGCGTTGTCGCTGCTCCACAGGTTGCGGGCGAAGGTGATCCAGATGACCCAGGACCACACGCCGAAGGCCAGCAGAAACGCCGAGACACCGCGAGACATGCGCATGCGCACCAGTCTCCTCACATGACGGCCGTCACCCCACATCGGGGGATCAACCCGCTTGACGGGGCCGATCCCTGGCTAACCTTCACAGGTGCATACAGCTCGGATCCGGGTTCTGGTGATCGCCGCGCTCGCGGCTCTGGTCGTGACGAGTGCGCCACTGGTGCCCTCGGCGACGCCCTCCGCGCGGGCCCAGTCGAACTGCCCGAACGCGACGTTGCCGCCACCTCCGGTCGACGAGTCGGAGGAACCGAAGCCCGGCCGGCAGGCGCCCGCACCGCTGCCCGTGCCCGCGGAGACGCCGGGTGGCGGCAGGCTCGGCGAGTGCGGACTCGTGCTGCCTCCCGGCGCGCCGAGACCACCGCAGCCGCTGACGGCGAAGAACTGGCTCATCCAGGATCTCGACAGCGGGCAGGTGCTGGCCGCGCGGCACCCCCACGGCAGGCAGCGGCCCGCCTCGCTGATCAAGACGCTGCTCGCGCTCGTGGTGATCGACGAGCTCGACCCCAACCGCGTCGTCCGGCCGACGAAGGAGGACGCCTCGCAGGAGTGTTCCTGCGTCGGCATCGAGGCGGGGTCGCCGTACACGGTGCACGACCTGTTGATGGGCCTGATGATGGAGTCCGGCAACGACGCCGCGCACGCGCTCGCCACCGCGCTCGGCGGGGTGCCGACGGCGCTGCGGAAGATGAACCGGCTGGCCCGCAAACTCGGCGCGACCGACACCCGTGCCGCCACGCCGTCGGGCCTGGACGGGCCCGGCATGGTGACGTCGGCGTACGACCAGGCCCTGCTGTATCGGCACGCCCTGTCGAAACCGCGGTACGTCGAGGCCGTCAGTACGCGGGAGATCGCGTTCCCCGGCCCGCACGGCAAGCCGTCGTATCCGGTGGTCAACGACGACCGGCTGCACACCGAGTACGCCGGGTTCCTCGGCGGCAAGACGGGCTTCACGAGCGACGCGCGGCACACCTACGTCGGCGGTGCGATGCGGGGCGGGAGGCGCATCGCCGTCGTGCTGCTGCGTGCGGAGCAGAGGCCCATCCGGGTCAGCGAGCAGGCGATGAACATGCTCGACTACGGCTTCCAGCTCGCCGCCGCGGGAACCCCGGCGGTCGGCCGCGTCACGACCGCGCCGCCGCCTCCTCCGGCCGCGCCCCCTCGGACGGAGGAGGCCGGCGAGAACGGCACCGACGCGGGCAGCCGGAGCGCCGCCGCGGGCGGCCCGCAGGACACCGCTGCGCGTGCGGCCGACCAGCAGGAGCCGACGACGGGCGTCGGCTGGATCATCGGGATCGTGATCCTCGTGGCGGTCGCCACGGGCGTCGGCATCGCGCTCACACGGGACGAGCAGATCTGACCCGCCGGCATCCGGCTCGCCCGCCCGCGACGCAGGCGCACACGCGGCACCGATCACGTGCCGCCCGTGCCGCCGTTCAGTCGTCGTCGCCCGCCGCGCCGTCGCCGGAACGGGCCGGCGCACCGCGGCGCTCGGCGGGAGACGCCTCGGCCGGTGCGGCGCCCTCGGGGTCGTCCTCGGCCGCGGCGACCTTCGACGGCAACGTCTCCTTGGCCAGCAGCCACAGGACGAACCCGGCCGCGGCGACGACCCCGGTGACCGCGAACGCCGCGCTGAACGACCACTCCTCGGCGATCGCGCCCGCGGCCAGCGGGCCGACGACGGCGCCGACGTCGGCGGCCATCTGGAAACCGGCGAGCACGGAACCGCCGCGCGCCTTCGACCCGAGGACGTCGGCGAGCGCCGCGTTGTGCGACGGGTTGAGGAAGCCCGCGCCGACGCCCGTGACCACGGTTGCGGCGAGGAACAGCCACATGTTCTCGGTGAGGCCCAGGGAGACGGTGCCGACGGCGAGCAGCGCCAGCCCGGCCAGCGCGGGCGGCTTGCGGCCGTGGGTGTCGGCGAAGCGGCCCGAGCCGAGCAGTACGAGCGCGTTGGCCCCGGCGAACAACGCGAGCGCGAGCCCGGTGAACGTCTCGTCCTTCGCCAGCACGGCGGACACGAACAGCGGGATCAACGACATGCGCACGCCGAGCACGACCCAGCCGTTGGTGAGGTTGGACGTCAGTGCGGCACGATAGGTGGGGTGGCGCAGTGCCTGGCGGAACGTCATCGTCGGCGCTTCGTCGTCGTCGGCGCGGGAGGCCAGGTCGGACCGGCGCAGCTGCCAGAACACGAGCACGGTCGCCGCGACGAGCGCCACGCCGTACACGAGGAACGGGGCGCGCAGCGACACCGCGACGAGGCCGCTGCCGAGCACGGGACCCGCGACGCCACCGAGCAGGAAGCTGGTGCCCCACAGGCCGGAGGCCCGGCCCCGCAACTGCGGCGGCGAGATGCGGATGAGCAGGCCGATCGCCGACACGGTGAACATCGTCGACCCGACACCGCCGATGGCGCGGAACAGCAGCAGTTGCCAGTACTCGGCCGCGAAGGCGCACAGGATCGTCGAGGCGGCCACGATGGACACGCCCCACAGGTACGTGGGCCGTTCGCCGAACCGCGTCACCAGCCGCCCACTCACCGGGGCGAACAGCAGCCGCACCAGAGCGAACGCACTGACCACGAACGACGCCGCGGTCAGGCCGACGTCGAAGCTGTGGGCGAAGTTCGGCAGTGCCGGCCCGATGATGCCGTAGCCGATCGCGATGAGGAAGCTCGCGCAGACCAGGACGTACACCTCACGCGGCAGGCGCGCGGGGGCGTCGGCGCCGTCTCCACCGTTGTCGCCGGCGTCGGTGCCGTCCCGGGGGTCACGCGCGGTGCCGGTGTGGGTCTCGGACGCGTCGTCGGAACCGTGTCCCGGAGCTGGATTGGTCACTGCACACTCCTTCCGGAGCGAGCCTAATGACCTTCGCGCGGAAACGGCCCCGGGTCAGCGCCGCTTGCGGCCGAGCCAGCCGAGCAGCGCGCCGACGCCGAACGCCCCCGCGGCCGTGCCCATGCCCGGGCCGCGGCGGACGGTGACGTTCGGGCGCACGATCGTCGCGGCGGGCGGCTCGACGACCCGGACCTGGTTCTCGCGCGCCGTCGCGGTCCAGGCGGTGACGAACAGCAGGAAGCGCGACACCAGGTTGGCGAACACGAGCAGACCGATGATCGGACCGAACAGGGCGCCGCTGGGCGAGCTCGTCACGCTGACCAGGTAGAACGAGGCCACGTTCTTGAGCAGTTCGAACCCGAGCGCGGCGAGGACCGCGCCCTTGACGGCACTGCGGGCGTTGACCCGCTCACGCGGCAGTTGGGCGATCACCCACGTGAACACCAGCACGTTCGCGCCGAGCGACAGCACGACCGTCGCGGCGCGGAGGGCATACTGGGCCCAGACGAACTCGTCGAGGCCGACGAGTTCGAGCAGCCACGAGCCGGCGGCGCCGCCCACGGCGGTCAGCCCGAACGACACCACGAGCGCCGCGCCCAGGCCGACCAGTGCCAGCAGGTCCTTGAGTTTCGTGGACAGGAACGGCTTCTTGGGTGGTTCCTGCGCCCACTGCGCGGTGAGGGCGTCGCGCAGGTTGCCCATCCAGCCGAGCCCGGAGTACAGGGCACCGAGCAGACCGATGACACCGAGCCCGGCGCGGGCGTCGGTGACGGATTCGAGGATCTCGCGCAGGAAATTGCGCAGCCCCTCGGGCGCAGAGGTCACGATGCCCTGCCGGAGTTCGTCCATCAGCTCCTGATTGCCCGCCAGCACGAAGCCCGCGACCGAGAAGGCAACCATGAGCAGCGGGAACAGTGACAGCACCGAGAAGTAGGTGATGGCGGCGGCGTAGTGGTTGCCGTGCCGCGAGGTGAAGGCGTCGCCCGCTCTGACCAGGTGATCCAGCCACGGATACTTGCGCCGCATCCGCGGCAGGAACCCCTCTTTTTCCGCCTTCTGCTCTGTCACGCGCTGGAAGCTAACCGCGCGGGACATACCGGCGCAAACCGACGCGCACGGGCGCCGACCCCTCACCGCCCGATCGTGACCGGGCCTTTCACCCCAAGGGCACTGTGGTTGCGTTGAGTGCAACCACAGTGCCCTTGGGGGCACTCCCGAGCCGCCTACAGGGCGGGCTGCAGGGTGCGGCCGTAGGTGGTGCCGCGCTGGCGGGCAGGCCGGCCAGCCAGGTCGGCGAGCATGCCGAGTTCGTCCGCGGTGCGCGACGAGCCGTGTTCCGAACCGGCCATCCGGGAGATGGTCTCCTCCATCAGCGTGCCGCCGATGTCGTTGGCACCGCCGCGGAGGATCTGCGCCGTGCCCTCGTCGCCGAGCTTGACCCACGAGCACTGCACGTTGTCGATCAGCCCGTGCAACGCCAGCCTGGCGACGGCGTGGACGGCCCGGTTGTCCCGGACGGTCGGCCCGGGACGCGCCACACCGGCGAGGTAGATCGGCGCGTTGTGGTGCACGAAGGGCAGCGCGACGAACTCGGTGAACCCGCCCGTCTCGCGTGCGATGCCTCCGAGCACCCGCAGGTGGCCGAGCCAGTGGCCGGGGTGGTCGACGTGGCCGTACATCATCGTGCTCGACGACGGGATGCCCACACGGTGCGCGGTCGTGACGACGTCGATCCACGTCTTCGCGGGCAGTTTCCCCTTGGTGAGCACCCAGCGGACGTCGTCGTCGAGGATCTCGGCGGCCGTGCCGGGGATGGAGTCGAGCCCGGCGTCGCGCAGCTCGGTGAGCCACTCCTGGATGCTCACGCCCGCCTTCGACGCCGCCGACACGACCTCCATCGGCGAGAACGCGTGGACGTGCATGTCCGGCACGGCCTTCTTGATGGCGCGCACGATGTCGGCGTAGTAGCTGACCGGCAGTTTCGGGTCGATACCGCCCTGCATGCACACCTCGGTGGCACCGGCCTCGGAGGCCTCGACGGCCCGTGCGGCCACCTCGTCGGTGGACAATCGGAACGCGTCGGCGTCCCGCTCCCGTTGGGCGAACGCACAGAACCGGCAGCCGACGTAACAGACGTTGGAGAAGTTGATGTTGCGGTTGACGACGTAGGTGATGTCGTCGCCCACCACGTCGGCGCGCAGGTCGTCGGCGAGCCGCGTCAGCGTCTCCAGCGCGGGCCCGTCGGCGGTGAGCAGCGCCATGGCGGCCTCGGCGTTGGATTCCTCCAACAGTGCGGCCGGGTTCTCCTCGGCGAGCCGGAGTCCCTCGCGCGCCTCGGTGTCCAGCCGCTGCGGTCCGTTGTGGACGCTGTCCCGCAGGGCGTCCCAGTCGCCGTAGACGCTGTCGAAGTCGCCGCGCCGGTCCGACGTGCGGCCCTCGGTGTCGATGGTGGAGTTCAGGTCGGCACGCCCGATGGTGTCGAGACCGCCGTCCGGCTCCTGCCATTCGCGGCCCACCACCTCGGCGGACTCGTCGGCGAGACCGTCCTCGGTGGACAGTGCGCGGACGTGGCCGTGCAGCCGGATGTCGATCCACTTCTCCGCGTCGCGGACGTACTTCGGATACGCCGTCAACCGCTCGTGCAGGTCGAATCCGGCGTCGGCCGTCCACCGGGTGAGCTCGTCGACGTGCGGCCACGGCGCCTCGGGGTTGACGTGGTCGGGCGTGACCGGCGAGACGCCGCCCCAGTCGTCGATGCCGGCACGCAGGATGAGCGCGTGCTCGTCGCCGACGAGGTTCGGCGGAGCCTGCACGCTGACACCCGTCGGCATCAGCAGCCGCGCCACGGCGACGGTGGCGGCGAGTTCGGCCAGGTCGGCGTCCTCGTGGGAGCGCATCGCGGTGTCCGGTTTGGACCGGAAGTTCTGAACGATGACCTCCTGCACGTTGCGGTACTGCCGCGCGCGCTTGCGGATCTCGTGCAGCGACTCGGCGCGTTCGGTGATCGTCTCGCCGATACCCACGAGGATGCCCGTGGTGAACGGAACGCCGACCCGGCCCGCGTCGTCGAGCACACGCAGCCGCACGGCGGGTTCCTTGTCGGGGCTGCCGTAGTGCGGCCCGCCCTTCTCCGACCACAGTCGCTCGGCCGTGGTCTCCAGCATCATGCCCATGCTCGGCGCGACGGGCTTCAGTCGCTGCAGTTCCTCCCAGCTCATGACGCCGGGGTTCAGGTGCGGCAGCAGGCCGGTCTCCTCGAGCACGGCGACCGCACACGACCGCACGTAGTCCAATGTGGAGTCGTAGCCGCGTTCGTCCAGCCACTGCCGGGCCTCCGGCCACCGCTCCTCGGGCCGGTCGCCGAGCGTGAACAGTGCCTCCTTGCACCCGGCGGCCGCACCGGCGCGCGCGATGTCGAGCACCTCGTCCCGTTCGAGGTAGATCGACTCCGCCTTGCCGGGAACCGTGACGAACGTGCAGTAGTGACACCGGTCCCGGCACAGGTGGGTCAGCGGGATGAAGACCTTGCGACTGTAGGTGACGACGCCGGTCCTGCCCTGATCGGCCAGGTGGGCCTCGCGGACGCGGCTCGCGATGTCCAGCAGCGCGTTCAGGTCGTCACCGCGGGCATGCAGCAAGACGGCGGACTCGGTGACGTCGAGCGTGGAGCCGTCGGCCGCCCGTTTCAGAGCGCGGCGCATGGCCGAGGCGGACGGGGCGGGTTCGGGCGGCGGAAGCGAGATCTGGCGAGCCATGCTCCCGACACTAAGCGTCGGCTCACCGCGACGCTAAGCCTGAGAACTCACACTCGACCGGAGGACGAACGCGAGTAGCGTGCGCCCGGCTCGCGCATCAGTCGACCGTGACGCTCGCCCTGGAGGCGTCCGCCGCGGCACGGGGACCGGGCGGCCGGACAGCGGCGGGGTCGAGATCGGTGACGACGGTCGCGACCTCGGACACCGCAGCCTCGGACGCCGGGATGTCGGACGTCGCGGCGTCGGCGGTGGGCGCGTCCGGGGTCGTCTCCGCGGCCGCGGCGTCGGCTGCGGCCGCTTGACGTGCCTTCGTGCGCCGCTGCCGGACGACGCCGGCCACCATGCCGAGGACGCCGAGGACGATCGCGGCCAGCCCGACCGGCCCGAGGACGCCCAGCGTCATGGCGTTCGGAGTGGGTTGGGCCACCGTCTCGACGGCCGGGGCCGCCGTCGCGGGGGTGCTCGCGAGCGTCGTCGCACCGAGGGTCGCCAGCGTGGTCACAGCCACCGCCGACACACGCACCGCGCGCGCCGGATGAGCCGGCTCCCGGTCAGAACTGCCCACCGCACGTCCTCCTGCATCACCCGCACCGACCGTCACCCTGGACGGTGAGATCGGCGACGACGAGACTACTGACAGTGTCGAAAGCACCCGCCGGTGCCACGACGCGGGTGAGACTAGCGACCCGCACGGACCAACATATGCGCGGGGCCCGTGGCTGTTGTGTAAAACCCGCCCGGCCACGACGAACGCCCCGGCGTCCCGCACGGGTCTCGTCCCGTGACCACGTGGTCACGGGAGGAGACCCGGCCACGGTCAGCCGACGATGATGCCGCGGTCGTACCGCGCGGCCGCTTCGAGGCGGCTGCGGCTGTAGGCCTTGACGCCGAGGCTGGCGCGGCCCGGGTCCGACACGTAGAACTCACCGGCCGAGTTGGTGCCCCGGGCGACGACGTAGTGCCCGTAGCTCGGGGCACCGCCCAGCAGGACGCCGTGGTTCACGTTGAGGATCACCGGCTTGCCGTCCTGCGCGGCGGCGAGTGCGTTGGCGTAGTTCACCTTCCGCGCGTTCGTGTCGTACGCGGCGAGTCCGTTGATCAGGTGACTGACGTCGGAACCCCACGTGTCGGCCGGGATCTTGCAGGCCTCGCGCATGTTCATCACCTGCTGCTTGTGCGAGCCCGCCGGGGGCTTACCCAGGGCGTACAACGTGATGACCGCCGACGTCGGGCCGCAGTTCTCGGAGCTGTACGGGCCCGTGGCCATCTGGTTGATGACGACGAGGTCGCCCGAGCCGCCGGGGTCGGGCTCGGGGTCGGGGTCGGAGCCCTTCGTGCGGCTGACGCCGAGGGCGGCCATCGTCTGCGCGCCCGCGTAGCCGTCGACGGTGAGTCCCTGCTTGCGCTGGAAACTCTTCACGGCCGACTTGGTGACGGAGCCGTAGTCACCGTCGACGACCACCCCGACGGCCGACTGCACAGCCTTGACGACACTGGTGAGCTCACCCT
>NZ_JAMTCN010000038.1 GCF_024171865.1 Prauserella aidingensis
ATCTCCCCGGCGGCGTTCAACTCGGCGAGTAGCTCCTGATGCAACCGGTCGAAGACCCCGAGCTCCTGCCAGTCCCGAAGCCGTCGCCAGCACGTCATCCCGGAACCGAACCCCAGCTCCTGAGGCAGGTCCTCCCACCCGATCCCGGTGAACAACACGAACAGGATCCCCTGCAACACCTGCCGATCCGGCAACGGCTTCGGCCCCGTCCGACTCGCCGGACGCACCGGCAACAACGGCCCTATCCGGGCCCACAACTCGTCCGACACGACCCACGGCGCAGCCACACCAAGATCATCTCAAACCAAGATCATCAACCTGTTAGGGGCTCTAAACCACTGTCACAGTTTCCTTCAGCAGCCCCGAAGCCGAGAAACGACGCGAACGCGTAGATGACCGCGGCCCCGATCGAACCACGCAGGCCGAAGAGCCCCCGGGCCGGCGAGCGGCACACCGTCGGCCCGGGGCCCGCGTCCAGGGGTGCAAGCCCCCGAGTCGGTCAAGTCCAGTGTTGCGCCGTGCGGTGTACCAGCATCTCGCGGAACTGCCGGGTGGTGGTCGGGAACAGCTCACCGGTCCCCCAGTCGACGATGACGCCGTACTGCCGGACAAGGTCGAGCATGGACAGCTCACCGGAACGGTACCGAGCGGCAACGCTCTCGGGGTCGGACTGCAACCACCCCTTTCGTTCCCTCCGGATCTCGTCTCTGGCGAGTTCGGTTGCCGCTTGATCGAGCTCGTAGTGGTCGATCTCCGCGTCCACCGCGTGTACCACGACGCCGTAGTCCCGCTGCGCCCGCTCCACCGACACGTAGCCGTCGACCACGTCCTCCAACACCTGCGAGGGGTCCCGCTCCAGTGGATCTCCGTAACCACCGCCGCCGGCCGACGGGCGGCCGAAAGTGTCCCCGGATTCCACGGACACACCGGCGAAAACCGAACCGAGAAACCGTTCTTCCGGGGTGTTCTCGTTCATCCACACACCGTGCGGGATCGACGGGAGCCCACCTTCGATTCCCCAGGTGACCGATCGCGCACGGTCGCAACAGTAGGACATCACCGTCTTGTGGCAGTCGGTCAGCGTTCCCCCTTTGCGAACCCCGGATCCGCCCCTGTTCCGGCCGGGACCGGCCGAGTCGGTGATGAGCTCGTGCGCCGTGGTCAGCACCGGGTTCAGCCGTTCCTGACCCTCGAGTGGCTGTACCGCGAGGCCGACCCCGAAGATCGGCGATGTGGCACCGGATCCGTCGCGGTCGCTTCGGCCGCCCCAGCCGCCTGCCATCCAGTCGTACCACATGAAGTAGTCACGCTCGGCGGTCCGCGCGTCGTGTCCGCCGATGAGGAGGTACTCCAGGTTGTACGAGCACGCCATCGCCCGCTCCGGAACGATCCGCGACCACAGCTCGAAGCCGGCGTTCATGATCTTCTCGTAGGGCCCTGAACAGAATCCGGTGACAGCGTGCGGCCAGCCGGCGTTGACCACCGTCCCTTCCGGGCCGATATCGACGTCGATGGCGTTGTAGAAGCCGGAGTTGAGTGGAACATCCGGGAAGAAGGTCTTGGTACCGGCGATGATTCCGGAGAACGCGGTCCCGTATCCGGCGTTGAGGAAACTGGCCACCGTCGCGGCACTGCCGCTGAGGTCGTAGCTGACCTGATCACCGGAGATCGTCAGCCGGACCTGCACGGGCACGAGCCCTTCACCGTGCGCAGGATCGAAGTCGATGTAGTCCCGGGTGGTCCAGGTGCCGTCCGGCAGCTCGGCGACCCTGGTGCGCACGATTCGCTCGACGTAGTCTTGCACTTCCTGCATGGCCTCGACCACGTCGTGCTTGCCGTACTTTCCGACCAGCCGGTGCATCTCCCGTTCACACACGCCGGTCGCCTCGGCCTGAGCATGCAGGTCGCCGAGGCTGATGTCCGGCGATCTCGTGTTCGACACGAGCAGCTTGGCGACGTCCGCGATCAGTTCACCGCCGCGCCACACCCGCAGCGGTGTGATCCGCAGCCCCTCACTGAAGTGGGTAGTGGCGTTGACGTCGAACGACCCGGGCACATTGCCGCCGATGTCAGCCCAGTGTCCCTTGTTCTGCGCGAACGCGATCAGCTCACCGTCGGCGAAGATCGGCCGGATGAAGCTGACATCGTTGAGGTGAGTCCCGCCCATGTACGGGCAGTTCACCGCGAACACGTCTCCCGGATTGATGTCCGAGCCGAACTCCTCCAGTACCGCCTTGCACTGGAAGTGCAGCGTGCCGACGTGCGCGGCGAGGTCCTGGCTTCCCTGCATCACCGTGTTGCCCTGCGCGTCGCACAACGCGGATGAGAAGTCCCGTGCGTAGATGACGAACGAATAGCAGGTGCGGAGGATCTGCTCGGACATCAGGTCCACCGAGGTGGCGAAGGCGTTCTTGAGGACTTCGAAGGTGACAGGGTCCAGCTCGCGCCCCTGCGCCGCCGCGCGGGCCGTGGTCGTGTTGCTCATCGGGAGGCCTCCGAGACGTGGATGCGGATGTTCAGCCACTCGTCGATCACCGCGGGAGTTCCCGGTGGGATGACCGTCGTGGAGTCGAGCTGCTCGACCACCGCGGGACCGGAGATGTGGGTTCCGGCCGCCAGCTGCTCACGGTCGTATACCGGGGTGTCGACCCTGCCCTTGCACTCCTCGAAGTAGGTGCGTCGGTGTGCGATCGGCTCCGGCGGGTCCTGTTCGACCGTGTCACGACGTGGGAACGACGGTTTCGGAGTGGTTCCGGTCGCGCGGAGCAACAGCTGATACAGCTCGACCGGCGTATCGTCCCTGCGGAACGAGTACTCTCGCTCGTGCTGCTCGTGGAACTGCTCGACCGCCTCGGCCAGTGCCTCCGGTCCGGACGAGATCGGCACGGTCAGCGAACGCCACTGCCCCGAGTACCGCATGCTGATGGACCGCTCCAACAGTATGTCGGATTCGGACACTCCCTCACGCCGCAGTCGTTCCGTGGCGTCGGATTCGAGTCTGCCGAACTCCGACTCCAGCGCGTCCACATCTGCGGTGGACGACTCGGCTTGGAACATGGTGGTCAGGTCGTGGCGAATGTCGACCAGCAGACAGCCCTGCGCGGAGGTGATGCCCGGGTGACGCGGCACCACGACCACCGGGATCGACAGCTCCTTGGCCAGCGCCGCCCCATGCAGGCCACCAGCCCCGCCGAAGACCACGAGCGCGAAATCTCGCGGGTCGTAGCCGCGCCTGATGGAGATCAGGCGCACGGCGTCGGCCATGTTCGCGTTCGCTACCTGGAGCACGTCGCTGGCTGCCTCGTCCAGCTCGAGGCCGAGCGGCTCGGCGATCTGCCCGGCAATGGCGTGCTCGGCAGCCGTACGGTCCAGGCTCATGGCACCGCCCACCAACTCGGTGCCGAGGCGGTCGAGCCCGAGGCTGGCGTCGGTGTTCGTCGGTTCCTTGCCGCCCAGCTGGTAACAGGCCGGGCCGGGGTCGGCGCCCGCCGAGGCCGGCCCGTTGCGCAACGAACCCGCCTCGTCAAGCCAGGCGAGTGAGCCACCGCCCGCGCCGATGGTGAGCACCTCGATGCTCGGGAAGCAGATCGGGAAACCGTACTCGACGTGCCATTCCTTGGTCCGCCGGATCTCATTGTTGTGCACGAGCGAGATGTCGGTGCTCGTACCGCCCATGTCCAGGCCGATCGCGTTGCCGTAGCCGCACCGCTCGGCCAGATCGCGCACCGCGATCGCACCCACGGCAATGCCGGACGCGGCCAAGCGCACCGGGTAACGCTGCGCCATCGTCGGTGTCATCGAACCGCCGCCGGAGTGCAGCAACAACAGATCGCCGTCGTAACCGCCGTCGGACAGCTCGCCTTCGAGCTCGTTGACGTAGCCGCTCACCAGGGGGCCAAGGACGGTGTTGGCGACCGTTGTCGAGAACCTGTCGTACTCGAAGATCTCCGGCAGGATCTCGCTGGAGGTGGACACCGAAACGCCCGGCAGTTCCTCAGCGAGGATCTCCTTCATCCGCTGCTCGTGGCCCGCATTGGCGTAGGAATTGATGAACCCGATCGCAACCGTCTCGACACCCTTGCGCCGCAACACGCGTGCGACCTGCCGGGCCTCGTTCTCGTCCAGCGGCGTCACCACGTCACCGACGTAGTTCACCCGCTCCGTCACCTCGTATCGGTCGCGACGCCGAATGTAGGGCGGACCGACATCCTTGTACGCATCCCATAGGTCGGACTTCGTGCCGTTGCGGATCTCCAGCACGTCCCGGAAGCCACGAGTGGTCACCATGGCTGCCTTCGGGAACCGCCTGGTGATCAACGCGTGGGTGGCGACCGTGGTGCCATGTGAGAGCAGTGCCACCTGGCTGAGGTCCACGTTCGCGGCGCGAATGCCTTCCAGTACCGCACGCATCGGGTTGTCCGGCGTCGACGACACCTTGGCGACCGTCGTTGACGCAGTGTCGGTGTCGAACACGCACACATCGGTGAACGTCCCGCCGACGTCCACTGCCACTCGGTGTTTTCGCACGTCAGTACCTCTTCGTTGGTTGCTTCACCGACACACGATGAGGTCCACGTCACACTGGCACAATTGTGTGAGGTGAGAACAACGAGGTTGGAGACTGTGGACGCACACAAACGACGCGACGATGCGCCGGCGCCGGACGGCCGTTTCCGCCTGGTGGATCTCCTGGCCGAACAGCAGCTCGGCCTCAAGCTGGTTACCGACGGTGACCCCGACACTCCGATCTACGGCGCGCACCCGATCGAGATCGAGAACCCGTCCCGCTGGATGAAGCCGGGATGGCTGATGCTCACCACCGGAGCCCGGTTCGGCGGCCCGGTCAGCACTGCCGACCAGCAACGCGACCTGGTCAGAGAACTGCACTCGAGCGGCATGGCGGCGTTGGGGTTCGGAATCGGGTTGTCCATGGACACGGTCCCGACCGCGCTCCTCGACGAGGCGCACCGCTGCGACTTCCCGGTGCTGTCCGTGCCGCTGCAGACTCCGTTCCTGGAAATCATCGACGTGGTGAACCGGGCGACCCTCACGAAGGACATCTACCTGCTCCGCCGCACGATCAGCATTCAGGACTACCTGCTCGAATCGCTTGCCGAGCAAGACGCTCCGGCTGCTCTGGTCCACCGACTGGCCGAGCTGCTCCGCGGCACCGTGGTGCTCTACGACCAGTCCGGCACCGTCGTGGCATCCTCCGGGGTCGGCCCAACCCAGATCATCCGCGCGGAGATCGCCGGGAATCCCACCCAACGCAGACGATTCACGATCGGCCGATGGCACGTCGTCGCCGATCCGATCCGCACCGACACCGTGCTGCACTGGCTCGCCGTGGCGTCCCGCAGACGCTCAGTATCCGAAGATCTGGCCGAACCTGCGTTGGAGGCGGCACGGCGACTGATCGCGATGATCAGTACGCTCCCGCGAATCGGTCGCCGTGGAAAGTCGCCTGCGTCGAGCAGAGTTGATCCGCCTGGTGGTGGCCGGCAAACAGTCCGATGCCCAGTACATCTGGGATCGCCTCGAAATGCACCGGTTCCCACGCGGAAGCGAGCTGCGCCTGCTCGCGCTGACGGACACGAGCTGGAACCGCTCGGACGACGAGCGACTCAGCGACGTGGAACGCCTCGAACGAGCCGCACCCATGGAGCGTGCGGCGCTCGATACCGATGTGCGGTTGCTGCTCGGGGGCCATGCCTCGCAGATCGTGGGGCTGGTCGAGGCGGACGAAGCCGCGCTGCAGCAGTGGCTCGACGCGCTACCGGACACCGTGCGCTGTGGGATGAGCGAGCCGTTCACCGACCTCACCGTCGGCCCCGGCCGGCTACGGGAGGCCGAACTGGCCCTGGCCTCGGCCCTTCGCGGTGGGCGGCCCGTACTCCGGTTCGAGCAGATCGGCCTCGTCGACTGGCTGGTCGCAGGCCAGGATGCGACGTCGGTGCGCGAGAAGGCACGCCGAATACTCGCCCCGATCGCCGAGAACGAGGCGCTCATGGAAGCGATCACCGCGTACTTCGACTGCGATTGCGACATGCAACGGACCGCGCGCAAACTCGCCCTGCACCCGAACTCCGTGCGCTACCGCCTCAAGCGCGCCGGCACCGCGATCGGCTACGACTTCCGCTCCCTCACCGACCTCTCCGAACTGTCGTTGACCGTCCGGCTGCTACGCGAATCGTAGACTGACTGGCCGGCTACATCGATCGTCACGATGCCTACGTGAGTCCTACCCAACGGTCAGTCGTCGGGCACAGTTCGTCGGCACCAGCCCGAAACACAGAGGGAGAACGGCCGGGCCCATGCGCGGCGAACGGGAACCAGCTAAGCCGGATATCATCGCCGACGGGATCAACCGTCCCTGGTGACGCAGGTCGGACTCCTCCGCTTCTGGGCGCCCGCCGGCCGATTTGGCCACGGAGTCGACGTTCTCGGGCGGGCCATCGACGAACTCCTAGACGGGCACGACCCGAGAGAGCTGAAGTACGCCGTTCTGCATCCGCAGGCCGCAGCCGATATCCTACTGAAGGTGCAGTGAAGGATTCAAACACATATTCGAGGACCCGGCGCAGGCCAACGAGGCGAAGTGGCGGCGCGGTGACTTCAGGAGCGTCACTCTCAGCGCAGCGCTTACGCGACTAGAGGAGACGGCCGATATCACGTGGTCGGCGAAGGAACGCAAAGCGCTGACGAATCTGGCGCGCGAACGCAGCAAGCTGCAGAACTTCGGATCCACGAGCAGCCACATAGTGGTCAGCAATCTCGCTGGCAAGGCCATGGAAGTCTTGTTCCGGTTCATCGTCGAACACTGTGTGGTTTCACCTGATCCTTGACGTTCCTGCCCCGGCTGATGCTTGACGTTCGGGCTAGGAACCGTGGGCGCTTGTTGTCATCGCTCGTCCGGGCTTGTGGCCTGGGCGAGGAGGTCAGGGGTGAGCAGGGTCGAGGCGTCGAGGACTTCTAGGCCGACGGGCCGGTCGATCGTGGCCAGCAGGACACCGCCCCTCTCCTCGACGCGCACGGCGTCAGCGGTGTCAGCTCGGTTCTCCACGGTGGGGCTCCTCAATCAGCGGTCGGCATCCACGGGGGCGGTCGGACCGGACGTTGAGCGCGGAACGCTTCGGCGCGCAGCGATCGCCCGCCGCGGGCCGCGGGGTCGTCGCCGTCGCCGTCGTCACGAGGCGGGTTCTTCTCGGAGCTGTCGGCGGAGGATCTTGCCGGATGCGGTCTTCGGGAGCTCTGGAAGGATGGTGACTCGTCGCGGAGCCTTGAACACGGCGATGCACTGCCGGCAGAACTCGATGAGCGTCGCCTCGTCGGTCGACTCACCGGGGCGCAGGGAGACGTACGCGACGACCTGCTCCCCGCGGTAGTCGTCAGGAACGCCGACCACACCCGCTTCACTCACCGCCGGATGCCGCATGAGGACGTCCTCCACCTCGAGCGGCCAGACCTTGTAGCCACTGCTGACGATGAGGTCCTTGCTCCGGTCGATCAGGTATAGCCATCCGTCGTCGTCGAGGATTCCGATGTCGCCGGTGTGCATGCCCGACGGTCGGAACGCGACCTCGGTCTCCTCGCGGTTTCCCCAGTATCCTGCCGCCACCTGCGGCCCCCGGATCACGACCTCGCCGACCTCGCCGGCGGGTGACGCCTGATCCCTGTCGTCGCGGATCTCCACGGCGGTACCCGCCACTGCGCAACCGACGGACAGCGCGCCGGTGCCGGGGTCGACCGGCGCCTGGCGGCCCTGTGGGGTCAGCGTCACCAGTGAGGAGGTCTCGGTGAGGCCGTAACAGTTTCGGATGTAGACGCCGGTCCGGTCCTGCCATCGCATCACCGTCGTCGGCGCGACGGGCGCCCCACCGGAGAGGCAGGTGCGCAGCGACCGGACCTTGTCGGGCGTCAGGTCGGGCTGGTTCAGCAGGGCGGTGTAGATGGTGATCGCGGCGACCATGGACGTGGGGCGGTACCGCTCGATCCAGGTCAGCGCCATGGCCGGGTCGAACCGGTTCATCTGCACCAACGGGACATGGCAGTCCAGCGCCACCACCAGGTCCGCGACGAGACCGGTGATGTGGAAGCACGGGGCGATGCCCATGATCGCGTCCCCGGGTTCCGGCCGCAGCACCTCCCGCCAGAGTTGCCGCTCCACCGTGAGGTTGCGGTGCAGGATCATCGCGCCCTTGGGCGGGCCCGTCGTCCCGGAGGTGTAGACGAGCGCGGCGACATCCTCCCCCGCGCACTGTTCGGCACGGTCGAACGACGGCGGGCCATCGGACCCAGCCGTGGTCGTCAGGAAGTCCCAGGTTCCGCTCGACCTCGTCCGTTCGAGCCCGAGGGAGGTCGCCACCGCGGGATCGGCGTAGTCGGCGACCGACGTGGTGAGCGTGGAGATGTGTCCGAACTCCGCCAGCACCGGTTCGAGGGCCGTCGCATACAGATCGTCCAGGACGATGGCAGCCGACGGCCCGCAGTCCTCGACGATGTGCCGCAGTTCGGCGGCCTTGTACATGGGGTTGACCGGCACCACCGTGGCGCCGAGACGCCACGCCGCCTGGCAGGCGATTACCGCCTGCGGCATGTTCTGCAGCTGGAGCAACACCCGGTCGTGGCTGCCGACGCCCTGCCCGGCCAGGAAGCCGGCGAGCGCGTGCGCTCCCGCGTCCACCTCGGCGCGGGTCAGGGTCCGCCCGAGGTAATGGATTGCAGCAGCTGCTGACTGCTCGGTCATGACGATCCCTTCTCCTCTTCTCGGCTCTCGGGCGAGGGAGGGTTGGGCGAGGATGCCGGACGACGATCTCTCCGATCACGTCGATGCGGTCGCGGCGGGTACTCACTGCCCGCCAGTCGGATCGGCCACGGCGAGATCGTCCAGCTTGCGCTGCAGCTTGTTCATCCCCGCGAGCCACCGATCGGTATCGGTGGCTCGCGCGGCGTAGTAACCCCCCACCTCAGGGTGCGGCAGGATGAAGAAGCGGTCGTCAGCGAGTGCTTCCCAGACGGTGTCGGCCACCTCCTCAGGCGTGAGGGCGGAGTCGTGGCTGAGCAGGTCTTGCAGCCCGCCGGTCGGAAGCATCTGCGTGCGAACGCCCTGCGGACACAGCGCCTGAACGACGATCCCACGGTGCCGGTAGGTCGCCGACAGCCACTCGGCGAAGGCGACCGCGCCGTGCTTTGTGACCGAGTACGACGGCCCCTCCAGCAGGGTGAGCAGGCCGGCTGCCGAGGCCGTGACGACGTACCGGCCGGATCCCCGCTCGAGCCAGCGCGGCACGAGCAACCGAGCCGCCCGCACGTGCGCCATCACGTTGACCTCGTGGCTGAGTGCCCAGTCCTCTTCGGAGGTCGCCAGCGTGCGACCTCGTTCGACGCCCGCGTTGCCGAACCAGACCTCGACGTCACCCAGGAGCTCCCAGGAGCGACGCACGAGAGCTTCCGCACCCGGGGCCGAGGCGGCGTCCCCGGGCACCGCGTGGCCACCGATCTGCTCGGCGACTGCACCGGCCGCATCCGCGTCGAGGTCGTTCACCACGACGCGCGCGCCCCCTGCAGCCAAGTGGGTGGCGATCGCCTTGCCGACGCCGTTACCGGCTCCGGTGACGACCACGCCCTTCCCGGCCAACGACATCATGCAGCTCCCTTCAGGAGCAGGCCGCCGTCGACCACGACGACCTGCCCGGTAATCCATCCGGCCTCGTCCGAGAGGAGGCAGGAGACGAGGCCGGCGAGGTCCGCCGGGTCACCGAGCCGCTCCAGCAAATAGGTCGCGGCGACCTCAAGGTCCATTATTCGGCCGTAGACCGAGTTGATAGCGGTGTTGATGACCAGCAGGTCGACGCTGCCGAACGTCTCGATGGCCCGCTCGACCGTCGCCCCCGGTGGTCGGCATCGGCCGCGTGTTCCGCGACACCGAGCGCGACCTCGGATCCCCCGAGCTCCTCGACGGCGGCGTCGAGGGCCTCCTGCTTGAGGCGATCGCGCGGGCAGGTCCGCCGAATGCTGCGCCTGCCTGCCCGGCAACCTCGCCTCGCCACCGTCGTTCACAGGAGCTCGAAGATCGTGGCGTTGGCCATGCCGCCGCCCTCGCACATCGTCTGCAGCGCGTAGCGGACGCGCTCGCGACGCATGTGGTGGACCAGCGTCGTGGCGATGCGCGCACCCGAGGCCCCGAGCGGATGCCCCAGGGCCATGGCGCCGCCCAGCGGGTTGGTGAGCGAGGGGTCGGCCCCGGTCTCGGCGTACCAGGCCCCCAGCACTGAGGCGAACGCCTCGTTGACCTCGAAAGCCCCCATGTCGGAGAGCGCCAGGCCGGACCGCTCGAGGATCTTCGCGGTCGCGGGGATCGGGCCGGTCAGCATCATGATCGGGTCGACTCCGGCCGTCGCGAACGAGTGGAGCCGCGCCAGCGGCGTCAGCCCGAGCTCCGCGGCCTTCGCGGACGTGGTGACCAGGAGCGCGGCGGAACCGTCGGAGATCTGCGAGGCGTTGCCCGCGGTCACGACCCCGTCCTCCTTGAATGGGGTCGTGAGCGTGGCCAGCTTCTCGACCGTCGTGCCTGGCCGGATGCCCTGGTCCCGCTCGACGAGCCCGTCCGGGCTCGGGACGGCGGCGATCTCCTCGGCGAAGAGCCCGGCGTCCTGGGCGGCCCCGGCGCGCTCGTGGGAGGCCACCGCGAGATCGTCGAGGTAGGTCCGCGAGAGGCCCCACTTGTCGGCGATGAGCTCGGCGCTGATCCCTTGTGGGACCAGCCGGTCCTCGTAGCGGTCGTTCATCGACCCGAAGGCGTCGGCCTCACCGACGTTCGAGAACATGGGGACACGCGACATCACCTCGACGCCGCCCGCGATGGCCAGGTCGTAGTGCCCGGCCACGAGACTGGCGGCGGCGAACTGCAGCGACTGCATCGAGGAGCCGCACTGCCGATCGACGGTCGTGCCGACGACCGACTCCGGCAACCCTGCGGCCAGCGCGGAGTTGCGGGCCACGTTGAAGGCCTGCTCCCCGACCTGCGACACGCAGCCCCAGACGACGTCCTCGATCTCGTGGGGGTCCACGCTGGTGCGTTCGACGAGCGCCCGGATCACGTGGGCCGAGAGGTCGACCGGGTGGATGTCGTCCAGATCGCCCTTGCCGGACTTGCCCACGCCCACAGGCGTGCGCACCGCTCCGACGATCACGGCGTCACGAGCGCTCATATGGAGATCCCTCCATCGACGGGCAGTACCACGCCGGTGATGTAGCCCGCTGCTCGACTGGCCAGGAAGCCAACGGCCGGCGCCATCTCCTCCGGTGAACCGAAACGCCCCATCGGGATCGTCGCCGCCAGCTCCGCCAGCTTGTCGTCGGGGATCGAGGCGACCATCCGGGTCTCCGCGTTCGGTGAGATGGCGTTCACCGTGATGCCGAACCGCGCCAGCTCCTTGGCGGTGGTCTTGGTGAACCCGATGATCCCCGCCTTCGCCATCGAGTAGTTGGCCTGCCCGGGGTTGCCGCGCAACCCGGTGTAGGAGGTCACGTTGATGATCCGGCCGCCGCCCTGGGCCCGCATGTGCGGCACGACCGCGCGGGTCAACCGGAACGTCCCGCCGGAATGGGTCGCCAGGACATCGTCCCAGTCCTGGTCCGTCAGCTTCCAAACCACATTGTCCCGCAGGATGCCGGCGTTGTTCACCAGGACGTCGACCCGGCCGGTGCGCTCGACGGCTGATCGGACAGCCCGATCCACGTCCTCGGTGACCGACACGTCGGCCTGGACGCCGTGTGCGCCGATGGCGCGCGCAGCTTCGGCGAGCTCGGCGCCGTCCCGGTCGACGAGCACCACGGTGGCACCCCAGCCGACGAACGCCCGGCCGATCTCCAGCCCGATGCCCCGACCCGCCCCGGTGACGACGACCGTCGCCCCGGAGAAGTCGTAGGAGACCTCCCCTGGTGCCTGCTGGTCATTCGGCATGCCGGTCTCCAGCCTTGACGTCCCCGGTCGTAACTGGACTGCGCACGTCGATCCCTTCCTTCGAAACAAGTCTGGCCAGCGTCTGCGTCATGTCGTCAAGTCGGCGTGTCCGCCGTTCGCCCCGTAGCGTGCACGGGTTGCCTCTCCGGCCCGTTCCGCGGCGGCGAGGTCCAGGACGGCAGCGCCTCCGCCGGTGCGCGCGGGGTCGGTGTCGCGGTGCCTGCGGAGTTCGAGGCGGGCGATCTGGTTGCGGTGGACCTCGTCGGGGCCGTCGGCCAGACGCAGGTAGCGCGCGGTGGTGTAAGCGGCGGCCAGGCCGAAGTCGTTCGTGACGCCGGCGCCGCCGAAGGCCTGGATCGCCCAGTCGATCACCTGGCCGGCCATCGTGGGCGCGACCACCTTGATCATGGCGATCTCGGTACGGGCGACCTTGTTCCCCTGCTCGTCCATCGCCCAGGCCGCCTTGAGGGTGAGCAACCGGGCCTGTTCGATGAGCATGCGCGACTCCGCGATCCGCTCCATCGTCGTCGTCTGCTCCGACAGCGGCGTCCCGAACGGCGTGCGCTCCTCGGCCCGCCGGCACATCCGCTCCAGCATCCGCTCGGCCAACCCGATCAGCCGCATGCAGTGGTGGATCCGGCCCGGCCCCAGCCGGCCCTGCGCGATCTCGAAGCCGCGCCCCTCCCCGAGCAGCATGTTGCTCGCAGGCACCCGCACGTCCTCGAACACGACCTCGGACGCCTTGTCCAGCGTGCCCACGTACCCGAAGATCGGCAGCGGCCGCACCACCCGCACCCCCGGGGTGTCGACCGGCACGAGGATCATCGACTGCTGGCGGTGCCGGTCCGGCGAGTCCAGATCGGACTTGCCCATGACGATCATGATCTCGCAGCGCGGATCGGTTACGCCGGTGGTGAACCACTTGCGCCCGTTGATCACGTACTCGCCGCCCTCGCGCCGGATCGACGTCTCGATGTTGGTGCCGTCGCTGGAGGCCACCAACGGCTCGGTCATCGCGAACGCCGACCGGATCTCACCCGCCAGTAGCGGCTCCAGCCACCGCTTCTTCTGCTCCGCGGTCCCGTAACGGGCGATCGTCTCCATGTTGCCGGTGTCCGGCGCGGCGCAGTTGAACACCTCCGGCGCCATCAGTGACCGGCCCATCACCTCGCACAACGGCGCGTACTCCAGGTTGGTCAGCCCTCCCTCGCCGTGCCCCGGCGGCAGGAACAGGTTCCACAGCCCCGCAGCACGCGCCTTCGGCTTCAGCTCGTCGATGATCGCCGCATGCCCGTAGGGCCCGGCGGCCTCGGCCTGCTCGAAGTGCACACCCTCGTTGGGGTAAACGTGCTCGGCCATGAAGTCCTCCAGCCGCAGCTGCAGCTCGAGAACCTTCGGCGAATGCTGGAACTCCATCGGACCAACTCTCTGCACAGACGGCCGCAGACCCGTGACCACGAGGGGTGCTCGACAACCCTGGGCAGGGAGCCTAACGGGCGACCGGTAGCGAAACAATACCGGCACCCACTGCAGCAGCGGAAATCAGCGAACCGCCTGCGTGCAGCCGGACCGATCGTGCAGCCGTCCGTGAGCCGAGTGCGGTACATCCACCACCCCTTCGACGCCGACAAGACGATCAACACCGGCGCCCCGGGTGCCGGACCCAGTTCCTTTAGAGCGCGAGCATGATCGCCACATCGAGGCGGGTGGGTGCACTCCTGAGCTGCACTACCACCGCAGCAACCAGCTGTACTTCCTCAGCGCGGCGCGACGAAGATCCGGCTCGGCGACGAGGCGGACGCGATCACCGCTCGATACGACAACTACGCCGGGGTCTTCGTGAACATCACCGAGCCCTTCCACGTTCACACCATCGTGCGTCCCTGACGGCAGCGACTACGGCAATGTTCCCCTGCTCCAGCACCACGCCGCCCCTCACGACTCCTCCGTGCAGCCGTGAGGGGAGCGGATATCCTGCCGTGGCACCACCAGGGCACCCGTGCGAGGAGGACGAGTGAAAATCGGGTACTTGCCTGAGGTCCAGGACGTCGGCCTGCGAGTGGAGCTGCGCGCAGGTACCCGTGCCCGCGCCGGCCAGGCCACATGAGGCCCGGGGCAGTGGAGGAGACGCCCGCCGAGATCAGACGCGTGGCCCTGGAGATGTTCGCTACGAGGGGCTATGACGCGACGTCGGTCCGCGACATTGCCGCGGCAGTCGGTATCCGCGGCGCCACCATGTATCACCACTTCGCCGCGAAGGAGGAAATCCTCTGGGACCTGACGCAGACTGCCATCCTTCGACTAGCGAACTCGTGGGCGGCCGCGAAGGAAAAACTGGGGCCAGCGGACCCCATATCCCGGCTGAGCGCCTTCGTCCGGACCGACGTCGCCTTCCACGCCGAGCACCGGACCGAGGCTGTGATCGTGAACGCACAGCTGCACCGCTTGTCACCCGAGCATCGGGCTCGTGCTGTGGAGATGCGTCGCGCCTTGGAGCTCGAGCTGACGACCATCGTGACCGACTGCCTGACCACCGGGCAGCACGCTGTCCCGGACGTGCGCGTCACGGTGTTCGCGATCCTGCAGATGACCATCGCCGTCTCCGGCTGGTATGACCCCACCGGCCCGTTGTCAGTGGAGCAGATTGCCGGCATCTACCAGGACCTGGCCGTCAAGATGCTCGCGCCGGGCCCGTAACAACAGCCGTCCTCGGACGCACGAGAGGTGCCGACGAATCCTCGGCGACCGCGACCTGGGGGGTCTACGGGTACTCGTCCCCGCCGATGGCAATTGGGACATCGTCACGCACCGACAACAGCCTCCGGCCCGGCGTCAGCCGCCGGTGGCTGCCCCCGGTGTCTGCGGCGAGTGGAACGCACCGTCCGCGTCGAGGGTCTCCGAGGGACCCTGCGTGGGCTCCGTCGTACTGGCGGCCATGTTGTGCTGCCGGATGAGGCCCACGGCCCGGGACTTGTCGCGGATGGCGATCGCCTCGACGAGGTCGGCGTGCAACTGGTAGCGGCTCTGGACGTACTGGGAGACCGGCCGCTCATCGGCCGGCTGCACCGATAGCGTGTGCGACTCGATGATCTCCAGCAGGCTCAGGTAGAACGACCGAAGCATGGCGTTGGGAGTGACATCGGCGATCCGCGCATGCAGCGCCCAGTTCGCATGGATGAACTCGATGCCGTCGAGATCGGTCGCGGCCCTGCGCATGCGGTCCAGCTCCTGCCGCATCGCATCCAGGTCGTCGGCCGAGGCATGGTGCAGCGCGTCCTCGACCAGAAGCGGGTCCAACGCGTCCCTGAGCCGGAGTGCGTCGACGACAGAGGCAGCGTCCACGTCGAGCGCAAGAACGGCGTTGCCCAGCCGCACGAGCGGCGACTGACGGCTGGCGAACAACCCGCCGACTCGGCCGGCGCGGACGGTCACCACCCCGCGGGCCTGCACCAGGCGCAACGCCTCGTTGAACGTGCCCACCGAGACACCGCAGTAGGTGCGCAACTCTTCCTTGGTCCCCAGCCGCGCGCCGGGCTCGGCCGCCGCGGCCAGCGCCGCCAGCTGCTCAGCTGCCCGCTCCGGCATCGTTGCGGGATCGGACTCCCGAAGGGCTCGACGCGAAGCGGGCCCCGCCGACACCGACGCTGCGAGGCCCTGCTCGCGATCGGTCACTTTACTCCTCCTTCGCTCGGTCCGACGAGGCCCAAAAACTACCATGCTAATTTCGCCCCAAACCGTTGACACGTGGCCGCGGCCCCGCTCAGGCTGGCGAACATAAAACAGCATGGTGATTGGAGATCACATGCAGGATCACGAGTTCCGGGATCTCATGGCCGACGTCTGCGCGCTAGTCACCGTGGTGACCACCGAGGACGACGACGGCCCGCACGGAGCGACGGTGACTTCCTTCGCATCACTCTCTGCGACGCCTTTGGTCACCGTGGCGCTGGACCGCCGGTCGGCGCTGCTCTCGCGGATCCTCAGCAGCCGCCGCTTCGGGGTGAACGTCTTGGCCTCGGCCGACGACGAAATGGCGCTGTCGTTCGCTCGCCCACGAGGCACTTCGGGCAGGTGTCCTGGAGCGCCTCGCGAGGGCTGCCGCGCCTCGACGATGCGGCCGGGTGGGCGGTCTGCGACCTGTGGCAGGTCGTCGAAGGTGGTGATCACCTGCTGCTCGTAGGCCTGGTGCCCCTCGCTGAGACCACACCAGCTCCCTCCCCTGGTCCACGGCTACCGCACCTTGGGCACCCACTCGCGCTTCACGAACCGGCCACGACCACCGATCGCCGACGGCCTCGCCGCCTTCGCCCGCTGATCCACCACCACGTTCCCGCTCGGCCAAGGAGTCACTGATGACTGCCCTCCGTACGGCGCCCACCACCGGCACGGACACCGACGGCGTGCCCACCACCGCCGAGCTCGTCGCGCGGGCCCGGGCACTGCACCCGCTGCTGAAGAAGAACGCCGCCGAGGGCGAACGGGAGCGCCGCGTGGCCCAGGAGTGCATCCAGGCCCTCACCGAGGCCGGTCTCTTCAAGCTCGCCGTACCCAAACGCTACGGGGGCTACGAGACCTCCGTGCGCACGATGCTTGAGGTCTCGGCCGCCGTCGCCGAGGCCGACGGCGGCGCCGCCTGGGTGGTCACCCTCGTCAACTTCTGCAACCGGGGCGTCGCCGACTATCCGGTGCAGGCGCAGGACGAGGTCTTCGGCGCCGACCCCGACGCGAAGGTCTCCGGCGTGTTCGCCCCCACCTCCACGGCACGGAAGGTCGACGGTGGCTGGCGGGTGACAGGCAAGTGGTTCTACAACTCCGGCTCCTGGCACGCCACCTGGACCGTGGGGGGCATCCCGTTGACCGACGAGGCGGGCAACGTCACCGGCCGCGGCATGGCCCTCATCCCGCGCAGCGACCTGAAACTGGAGGACACCTGGTTCGTCGTCGGGATGCGGTCGTCGGGCAGCAACTGCTTCATCGCCGAGGACGTGTTCGTACCCGACGACCGGCTGATCAACATCATGCCGGTGATGGCCGGAGCGGGCGCTGACGATCTCGACGTCGCCCCCCTCTACCGGACCGCGCTCGCCCCTCTCGTGTCGCTGGCCCTCGTCGGCCCGCAGCTGGGCCTGGGCAAGGCCGCCCTCGAGTACGTGATCAGCAAGGCCGCGACCAAGGGCATCTCCGGCACGAGCTTCACCACGCAGTCCGAGTCGGTCGGCTTCCAGCTGCAGATCGCCGAGGCCGCACGGTTGGTCGACACAGCTCACCTGCACGCCTACCGTGCCGCCGACGACCTCGACGAAGCCGCCGCCGCGGGCGAGTTTCCCGACCTCGTCACCCGCGCCCGCGTGCGGTCCAGCACCGGCTACGCCGCCGAGTGCGTCACCAAGGCGATCGACATCTTGCTGTCGGCGCACGGAGCATCCTCCTTCGCCGAGGTCAACCCGCTGCAGAAGATCTGGCGCGACTCGGCCACCGCGGCCCGGCATGCCGCTGTCCCCCCGCAGCTCAACTACGAGCTATACGGCAAGAGCCTGCTGGGCGTCGAGAACACTGTCACCCCGATCCTCTGACCGACCACCGTCCAACCCTCCCCCATCCAGCTCGTCATCCCCAAGGAGATCCCGTGCGTCTTGCCACCGTGTCCGGTCGGCTCGTCCTGCTCCCTGCCAACGGAACCGGCGCCATCGACGTCGAGCACGCCACCGGAGGGCGTTTCGGACCCGACACCATGGCAGCGCTCGAACGATGGGACGAGCTGGTCGATGCCCTGCAGGGCATCGAAGCACCGGCCGAGCCGATCGAGCCCGGGCAGCTGCAGGCCCCGGTCCCGATGCCCCGTCAGCTGTTCGCCATCGGCCTGAACTACGCCGACCACGCGGCGGAGTCCAAGATGCCGCTGCCCCCGGCGCCGCTGGTCTTCACCAAGTTCCCGACCTGCCTGACCGGCCCCTACGCGACCGTGGAGCTGCCCAGCGACAATGTCGACTACGAGGTGGAGCTGGTCGTCGTCATCGGCCGCCGCGCCGACCGGGTCAGCGAGGACCAGGCCTGGGAGCACGTCGCCGGTGTCACGATCGGGCAGGACCTCTCCGAGCGGGTCGTCCAGCTCACCGGCACGCCCCCGCAGTTCAGCCTGGCCAAGTCCTACGCCGGCTTCGGCCCGACTGGGCCTGCGCTGGTCACTCTCGACGAGATTCCCGACCCGGGCGCACTGGGCATCGGCTGCCGCGTGGGCGAGGAGGTCCTGCAGGACGGCAACACCAAGGACATGATCTTCGGCATCCCCGAGCTCATCGCCCGCCTGTCCCACGTGTGCCCGCTGCTGCCCGGCGACCAGATCTGGACCGGCACGCCCGACGGTGTCGGCATGGTCCGCACCCCGAAGCGTTACCTCGCTCCCGGCGAGACGCTCACCACCTGGATCGACGGCATCGGAGAGCTCCGCACGAGCTTCGTCGCCGCCAGCGACCACAAGACCCGCGACTGACGAGGAGCAGACGATGCCCCTGCACCGGCTGACCGGCATCACGATCGGCGTGCCCAACGTGTCCGAGACCGCCGACTACTACACCGACTTCGGCCTGACCCCCTCGGCGAGGAGCACCGCTGCGAGCCCCGAGGCCGTCTACGCACTGAACACCGGCGACCTGCAAGTCGCCTTCTCGACCGTCGACGGTGGTGAGCAGTTGCGCCTGGTGCGCACTCCCCGGCGCCGGCTGGTCGAGCTCGGGGTCGGGGTCGACGACCCCGACGACCTCGACCGGATCGCCGCGTCGTTGGCCCACCTCGAGCTGACGCCCGAGCGCGACGCGGCCTCGTTGACCGTCGTGGACCCGGGCACCGGAATTCGCGTCACGGTGGAGATCGCCGAACGGATCGACCAGGCACCGGCCACCGTGCCGAGCTACAACTCCCCAGGGATCGTCGCCCGGCAGAACGCCCGTGCCGACGGCGTCGAACGGGACAACCCGGTGCGGCCGCGCAAACTCGGCCACGTCGTCCTGGGCTCCACCGACCAGGACACCAGCCAGCGGTTCTTCACCGAGGGGATCGGCTTCAAGATCAGCGACCGGGTGCCCGGTCACGCCGCATTCATGCGCTGCTCCACCGACCACCACAACGTGCTCGTCCAGGCAGCGCCCGTGTCCCTGCTGCACCACACGTCCTGGCAGGTCGACGACGTCGACGAGGTCGGCCGCGGTGCCACCTCCATGCTGGCCGAGGACCCGACCCGGCACGTCTGGGGCCTGGGCCGGCACCACATCGGGTCGAACTTCTTCTGGTACCTCAAGGACCCGGCCGGCAACTTCAGTGAGTACTACTCCGACATCGACTGCATCGTCGACGACCAGCTCTGGACGCCGCAGGACTGGCACGACGCCCGCGCCCTCTACAGCTGGGGGCCGCCCCCGCCGCCGTCCTTCCTCAAGCCGGACGACCTGGCCGAACTCATGACGGACGCCCACGCGGCCGGCTGATTCACATCCCAAGGGACACCGTCATGGAAGAACGACCGAAGAACACAGGCGACTACGACGTCGCGGTCGTCGGTTTTGGCCCCGTCGGGCAGGTGCTGGCCATCCTGCTCGGCCAGCAAGGACACCGGGTCGCGGTGGTGGAGCGGTACGAGGGGATCTACCCCAAGCCCCGCGCCGTCGTGTTCGACGACGAGATCGCCCGGGTCCTGGCCTCGGCCGGAATCGCGGACCGGTTCGTCGACGTGCGCGACGTCGCCTCCGACTACGAATGGCGCAATGTCGCTGGCGAGACCCTTCTCCGTTTCGACTTCAGCGACCGCGGCGACTCCGGGTGGCCCGAGTCCAACATGGTCACGCAGCCGCGCCTCGAGGACGTGCTCTGCCAACGCGTGGCCGCCCTGCCGAACGTCACGGTCTTCCGATCGACCGAGGCCGTCCAGCTGCAGCCGGACGACGCCGGGGTCGACGTCACGGTGTGCGACTCGCTGCTGAAGCGGAAGATCCTGCGAGCGGCCTATGTGGTCGGGTGCGACGGCGCGAACAGCTTCGTCCGGCAGCGGATGAACACCGCCGTGACCGACCTCGGGTTCTTCCACGACTGGCTCATCTGTGACGTGCTGCCGCGCGAGCAGCGCTGCTGGTCACCGACGAACCTCCAGCTCTGCGACCCGGCTCGGCCAACGACGATGGTCTCCGGCGGCCCGGGCCGCAGGCGTTGGGAGTTCATGCGAATGCCCGGCGACATCGCCGAGGAGTTCGACAGCGACGAGACCGCCTGGCGACTGCTGGCCGCCTCCGGGATCACCCCGGAGAACGCGACCCTGGAGAAACGCGCCGTCTACACCTTCCACGCGCGCTGGGTGGACGACTGGCGGGACGGTCGGCTGCTCATCGCCGGAGACGCAGCCCACCTCATGCCCCCCTTCCGCGGGCAGGGCATGTGCAGCGGCATCCGGGACGCGGCGAACCTGGCCTGGAAACTCGATCTCGCCCTCCGCGACGTGGCCGCACCGGACCTGCTCGACACCTACGTCACCGAACGGTCCGCGCACGTTCAGCACGCGATCCAGATGTCCGTCGAGCTCGGCAAGGTGATCTGCGAGACCGATCCGGAGAAGGTCGCCCAGCGCGACGCGCACCTGATCGGTGCCGGCGCCCGACCGGAGACCGCACTGCCGCCGGTTCCCCCCGCGGCTCTCGGCCCAGGCGCGCTCCAGAGCGACGACGCCGGGAAACCGCTCGCGCCCGCCGGCCAGGTCGCCGTCCAGGGCCGAGTGCGGTCCGCCAATGGCGCCGACGGCCTATTCGACGACGTCGCCGGCGTCGGGTTCCGGCTGCTGGTGGACGGTGAGCGGCTGCCGAATAGCGGCCTCAGTCTTGAACTGTCCGCCGAACACGCGCGGCTGCTCTCCGACATCGACGCGCGAATAGTCCCCGCCGTGCGCGCCGGAGCAGACGTTCGCGGCGACGCGGTCGAGGACCTGGACGGCGTCCTGCTGCCCTTCCTTCGATCAGCGGGGCATGCCGTGCAAGCCATCCGGCCGGACGGCTACGTCTTCGGCGGCGTGTCCGACGTCGCGGAGCTCCCGCGGCTGCTCACACAGCTTGCCGCAGCGCTGCGCCTAGCACCCGCTCCCTCCGTTGTAGCGAAGAGAACCCGTTGAGTGACTGCCGAGAGAGTCAGGACATGACCGGTCACCCGTACGAGAACCAGCCGCCAGCGCGCGGCGACCACGACAGGCGACGTTTCTTCCAGGGCGCAGCCAGCGTTGCTGCGACCCTGACAGCCGCGCAGCTCGCCACGGCACCCGCCGCCGGCGCCACACCGCCGCGCAGGACCCCGAAGATCGACGTCCACTCGCACTTTCTGCCGGCCGAGTACCGGCAGGCGCTGATCGACAATGGCGAGTCCAAGCCTGACGGCTTCCCCGCCCTGCCCGAGTGGAGCGTCCAAGCGCACCTGGACGTGATGGACCAGCTCGGAATCGGCACGTCGATGCTGTCGATCTCCTCCCCGGGAGTCACCTTCGGCGCGAATCCCGAGGCCGTGCGCTGGGCGCGCTTCGTCAACGACGCCGGGGCGGAATTGGTCAGGCAGCATCCGCGTCGGTTCGGGCTCTTCGCCAATCTGCCACTCCCCGACCTGGACGCGTCACTGACGGAACTGGAACGCGCGCTCGATACATTGGGCGCTGACGAGGTAGCCCTCGAGACCAACTACGACGGGATCTACCTCGGAGATCGCCGTTTCGCCCCACTCTTCCAGGAGCTCCACCTGCGCAAGGCCGTCGTGCTCATCCACCCCACGTCACCGGCGTGCTGGGAGCAGACCGCCCTCGGATATCCCCGCCCGCTCATCGAGTTCCATTTCGATACGACGCGGGCGCTGAGCGACATGGTGCTCAACGGGACGCTCACGAGGTACTCGGACGCGCGCGTCATCGTGCCGCATTCGGGGTCAGCACTCGTTCCGTTGGCCGACCGCGTCGCCGCGCTCGCCGGAGTCTTCCCACTCGGCGGAAACGCCCCCGGCCAGATCGACGTCATCGGAACGTTCGAGAAGCTGTACTACGAGACCGGCGCCGGGAACCCGTTCCCACGCCAATTCCCGGGGCTACTCAGCCTTGCCAAGATCGACCGACTGCTGTACGGCAGCGACTGGCCGTTCGGGCCAGTCCCGGGAATCCAGGCGACGCTCGATCAGCTCGAGCGCACCAGATTGCTCAACCCGAACCAACGACGCGCGCTGTACCGCGACAATGCCGTGCGCCTCTTCCCTCGGCTCCAGGAGTAGCGCGCCTCAGCAAATCACCGCGCTCGGGGGCGACGGCTTCCTCGGCAGGGGATGAACACCACGGCGGCCTGGGGTCCGCCCTTCCCGGCATACAGCCGGCCGAGACCCGGCGTTTTCGCTGCCCATCCGCGGCCGCCCAGCCGGAGCAGTGATCCCAGCGATCGTGGGCGAGTGAGTCCTGCACAGGCTCGAGACCAGCACGTCGAACCCAAAGGAGACACCCGTGAAGAAGACCCCCAAGGCGATCGTCAGCTGTGCGGTGACCGGATCCGTGCACACGCCGACGATGTCCCCGGCACTACCGGTGACTCCGCAGGCGATTGCCGACTCCGCCATCCATGCGGCGGAAGCCGGTGCCGCAGTCCTGCACCTGCACGCCCGGGACCCCGAGACGGGCTACCCCACCCCCGACCCTGACGTCTTCATGAAGTTCCTGCCGACCATCAAGGTCGGCACGGACGCGATCGTGAACATCACGACCGGCGGCAGCTTCCGGATGACGGTCGAGCAACGTCTCGCCGCCGCGCTGCGGACCCGGCCCGAACTCGCCTCGCTCAACATGGGGTCGATGAACTTCAACTTCGCACCGGCCGCGCGAGGCTTCGAGAACTGGAAGCACTCGTGGGAGGAGGAGTACCTCCTCGGCTCGGACGACGTGATCTTCGCCAATACGTTCCGGCAGATCGAGCGGACGCTACGCGACCTGGGCGAGGGCTGTGGCACCCGCTTCGAGTACGAGTGCTACGACGTCGGACACCTCTACAACCTGGCGCACTTCGCCGACCGCGGCCTGGCGAAGCCGCCCTTCCTCGTGCAGTGCATCTTCGGAGTCCTGGGTGGTGTCGGCGCGGATCACGCGAACCTGACCCACATGGTGACGATCGCCGACAAGTTGTTCGGCGACGACTACCAGCTGTCCGCGTTCGCCACCGGCCGCCACCAGATGGGTTTCGTCTCCCACGCCGCCACGATGGGTGGTCACGTGCGGGTGGGGCTCGAGGACAGCCTGTACATCGAGCGTGGCCAGCTCGCCAAGAGCAACGCAGAGCAGGTGGAGAAGGTAGTTCGCCTCCTCACCGACCTGGGTCGTGAGATCGCGACACCGGACGAGGCCCGGGAACTGCTGGATCTCAAGGGCGCCGGCGGCGTCGGCTTCTGACGGGGCGCCCACCACCCGCGACCCCCACACGGGCAGAGAGCCGGGCACGCGACCACCGCGCAGGAGGATCTCGAGGAGATCCGCGAGCGCCCGCTCCGTCGTGACCGGGCGTATCGCCCCCTGTGCCGCCGACGTCGACGGGCAGGCCCGGTTCCCCACCGAGGGCTACCGCACCCTCGTGGAGGCCCAGCTGCACGCGGTCGCCGTCCCCGGGGCATATGGCAGGGTCGGCGCCGACGTGTTGACCGGTGCGGTCGTGGCCGAGCAGATCGCCCGGACCTGTGTCACCCGGACCGCGGCCGGCCTATCCGAGACCGGGCACTGCTGACACCTGCGCCTCTGTAACCGCGGGCGAGCTACGTCCGTCTGGGCGCTCGAAACCGGAGCGACGCCCGCTGGTGAACGTTCGGTAGGCGCCCACCTCGGCCATGCCGATCTGGACGGCCAGAAGGAGAGCTGCCGCATGCGGAGCGTTCTACGCGTCCGGGCCCAGGTGCGCCGACACGTGTCCGACGACACCCTCAGCGCGGCGTGGGAGCCGGCCAGTGCGAGCTCGGGGGAACAGGACGACGAGCATGCCGACCGTCAGCACCGCGAACAGCAGCCAGGGCGTCACGTCGGCCCGGCGCACGAGCAGCAGGGCGATGACCGGGCCGCGACGCACGCGGCGATACCCGCCGGGCGCGTCGGAGCCGTTGCCTCCGGGGACGCGACCAGGTACAGCGTGGGGGACAGCAGGCCCACGGCCCCGACGACCAGCGCCGGCCGCGACGGCGAGGATGTCCGCGGACGCGGACGATCTCACGAGCACGGTGCGACCGATACCTCGGTGCGCAACCCGAGATCGACCTCGAGCACGGCCCTGACCCGAAGACTCCGCGACGACGTCCTGGTCGACGCCGCCCCGGATCGTGTACGCCCGACTCGGGCGGAGACCGTCGAGTGGAGCGCCGTCCGCAGCGGCGCAGCGCCGGGTGCAGCAGCACCAGCTGCAGGTCCTGACCGTCCGCCGCGGCCCTGGCCACCAGCACCTCGGTGTAGTCGGCCTCGGCCAGCCGAGGTCCCGGAGTGGGGACGCCGGCCTGGATGAGGCGTCGCTATGCATCGGGGCCCCGAAGCAGCTCGAGCAGGACGCCGACGGGTTCGACGTCGTCGTGCAGGTGCACCGGCCAAGCAGAAAGACCGTCACATCGCGGTCTCGCCGTCCCCAGCCCCGGATCCTCTGTCAGGTCTCTACGGCATAGGGCGGACTGGGGGGGTTCGACGGGACGCCATCCAGGCTCGCCGAGCGGGGACCGGTAGTGACCACGATCGCCCGGATCGCCGGACACCGTCCCGTCCTGGCCTGACCTCAGTCCGTCAAGGGGCTTGACAAATATCTGGGTTCGACGTGAACTACTGCACACACCGGTCGATAGGCCGTCCGGGCCTCGATCAGCTGTAGCAAAGGTCACCGCTCTTTCTCCGGAGGTCAGCATGACCCAGTCCGCCACCCCGCCCGAGGGCGTCGCGTCCCAGGATTTGCAGACCGCTTTCCGCGAGGTCATGGCCGGTGTCTGCACCCCGGTCTCCGTCGTCACGGCCATGGCCGACGGACGGCCGCACGGCACCACGGTCAGCGCGTTCGCCTCGCAGTCCATGGAGCCCCCGATGGTGCTGGTCTCCCTGGACCGCTCGTCGGAGTTGCTGGCCACGGTCCGCGAGTCGGGCCGTGTCGGGCTCAACGTCCTCAGCAGCGGCCAATCGACACTCGCGCTGAAGTTCGCCCGCAAAGGAGGGGCGGACAAGTTCGCCGACGTCGGCTGGGACGTCGAGGGCGGCGTCCCCCGATTGCCGGGAGCGGGCGGCTTCCTCGCCTGCGACGTGACCACCTTCGTCGAAGGCGGTGACCACGTCGTCGTCCTCGGCCTCGTGCGCGCAGCCGACACGATCCCCGGCCCGCCACTCACCTACCACGGCCGAGTCTTTGGCACCCACACCGCACTCGAGGCGGAGTCGGTGTGAGCCGCGTGACGCCGACCGAGACGGTGGGGACGGCGCTGGCGGCGCTGGCGGCCGGCCGCATGGTCGTAGTGACCGACGACGCCGACCGGGAGAACGAGGGCGACCTCATCATGGCGGCGGAGTTCGTCACCGAGGCACAAATGGCCTTCCTGGTGCGGCACAGCACCGGCATCGTCTGCACACCCATGCCCGTCTCCCGGGCCGAAGACCTCCGGCTACCGCCGATGGTCACCGACAACACCGACGTCCACGGCACCGCATTCACCGTCAGCGTCGACCTCGCCGGCACCGGCACCGGGGTGTCGGCTGCCGCGCGCGCGGCCACCGTCCGCGCCCTGGCCGATCCCGCGCTCACACCCCAGGAGCTGCGCCGACCCGGGCACGTCTTCCCGCTGCGCGCCCGCGACAGCGGGGTCCTCGTCCGTACCGGACACACCGAGGCCACCGTCGACCTGCTGACCCTGGCCGGGCTCTCCAGCGTCGGAGTGATCAGCGAGATCGTCGCCGAGGACGGATCGATGCGCACCGGCGCGGACCTGACCACGTTCGCCGCCGAGCACGACCTGCCCATCCTCGCCATCGCCGACCTCGTCCGCTACCGGTGGGCCACCGAACGGCTCGTCGAGCGGGTCGCCACCTCGACCATGCCCACCGAGTTCGGCGACTTCCGGGCCGTCGCCTACCGCAGCACCCTCGACGGCACCGAACACCTCGCCCTCGTCCTCGGCGACGTCACCACCGCCGGCACCGGCCCGGGCGGGGCGCTGGTGCGGGTGCACAGCGAGTGCCTCACCGGCGACATCCTCGGCTCACTGCGCTGCGACTGCGGCGCCCAACTCGAACAAGCCCTCAAGGCCATCGCCGCCGAAGGCTGCGGCGCCGTCGTCTATCTGCGCGGCCACGAAGGCCGCGGCATCGGCCTGGGACACAAGATCCGCGCCTACTCCCTCCAGGACCAAGGCCTGGACACCGTCGACGCCAACACCGCACAAGACCTGCCCGTCGACTCGCGCAGCTACGGCATCGGCGCCCAGATCCTCGCCGACCTCGGAATCCGCCGCATCCGCCTGATCACCAACAACCCCGCCAAGTACGGCGGCCTCGACGGCCACGGCCTCGACCTCGTCGACCGGGTCGCCCTTCCCACCATGCCCACCCCGCACAACGTCCACTACCTGCGTACCAAACGAGACCGAATGAACCACACCCTCGACAACGGTCCCCTGCAACTAGACCCGCTGGACAGGACATTCCGATGACGCAGACACACGCCCGCCGGGATTCCCCCACCACCCCGTCCGCATTCACCGCGACAAGGCAGTCGAGCTCGACCACCGGACGTAGACATTCCCACCAGCGCGGACATAAGCACGTCCAGACCACAGGAGCCACGAGCCGGGACGGCCAGCAGTTTGTTCACTACCTGACCGTCACGAACCTTGATCACCAGGGCGTCGACGACCGTGTCGGTGACTCCGAGATCGTCTCCTTGGAAACCTTGGCCCCATAGGCCTCGTCGAAGTGCGCGGCGACCTCGCCAGTGGTGAGCCCGCGGGCGGTCAACGACAACACGATCTCGTCGATCCCGTCCAACCGCCGCTGCCGCTTACGCACGATCTTCGGGTCGAACGACGCGTCAGTGTCGCGGGGCACGGCGATCTCGATCGGGCCGATCTCCGTCAGCACCGTCTTCGACCTGGTTCCGTTGCGGGAGTTCCCGCTGTTGCGGCCCATCGGGTCACGGCGCTGGAGGCCGAGATGGTCATCCATCTCGGCCTCCAGCGCCGTCTCCAGCACGTTCTTCGTCAGCCGGTTCAACAGCCCGTCCGGGCCGACCAGATCGACACCCTGCTCCTTGGCCTGTGCCAACAGCTGCTCAGCCAACTGCCGCTGATCGATGCTCACCCCGCTCACGGGATCGATCATCTCGTCCGAGGACCGGCACGGGCGGGCCAAAAGGGACGCGCTCATCGGGACGGGTCCCAGTGGTCCAGCGTCAGGATTACGTCGTGCGCACCACCCTCGGGACAGCGGACGGTCATGAGGTCGCCGTCGCGCCGGGCGAGGTTCGGGCCGGCCGGCTGACCCTCGACGGTAAGCTCGCCCTGGGGCGTTGCTGACCACAATCTCCCCGTGCCCGCGATGCCGCTGCGGCGGCCCAGCGTTAGGACGAGGCGGCGCTGGTCGCGGTCGAAGACCGCTCGAGTCACGTCGACGGCGTCGGAGACCGCGGTGACCAACGGTTCGGCGAAGTGCGACCGGTCCCAGGGCTCGTTGTAGAGGCGTGGGTCAACAAGCCCGTGAGAGTGTCGGCGTCGCCGATCTCCGAAGCCCACACCGCCACCCAGCCGAAGTCGCACGTGTCGTTCACGACCTGCCGGCCCATGGCCTCCATCGGCGGCGGGAAGACGACCGACAACGCACCGTCTTCGCCGGGTACGAGGATTTCTGCGAGCTGACGTGGGTAGTGCTGGCAGACGAAGTCCCGGTTCCACATGTTCATCAGCGAACCGCACCAGGCATCGACCCACGGCGCTTTCAGCGCGTTCGGCCGCACCGCTCGCGTGTCACCGGAGACCATCATGTTGTAATGGCCACCGGGGTCGAGTCGACCGAAGTCGCGCCATGCCTGCTCGTAGCCGGTCACGACCTCTTCTGCCCGCGAGCCGCCGGTCAGCACGTCGTGCATGCGGAAGCCGAGGATCGCCGGATGGTTGCAGATCTGGAAGATGCAGCTCGGCTCGCACGCGATGCCGACGTAGCCGCTGCGCACCATCTGCCAGTACAGGTGCTCGTTGAGGCTGTTCTGGTCGTACGGGAAGTGCTTTGGCTCCCCGCCCCAGAAAAAGGACCAGTGATCGAACGAAAGGGCTCCCGGCTCCGCGAAACGGTGGTCGTCGAAGAGCACATTGTACAGCAGTGACTGCACGTACGCGCTGTACATGATGTTGTCCTGGCCGACCGGATCCCACTCTTCATGCAGCTGATCAACCAGGTGCGCATCGGGAGGTCCCCTCGACTGACATCACGCCGGTACAGCCACACCTCCGGCAGCAGGATCTTCCAACTGTGAACAACTGCTACCGGCTCGAGGTACGCCGCACAGGAACTCGATCACGTCCGCCCATCGGCGACTCCCGCACCGACGCCGCGGACTTCTTGCGGGGCGCACCGGAAGGTGTCTAGCCGGTTGAGACAAAATCGCGTTCGTTGCTCTGGAGGTCTCCTCGTACTCGATGGGTGGGACGTCGTCGATGGAGGTATGGAGCCGGGTCGCGTTGCCTCAGTGGACCCATTCGGCGAGTGCCTTCTCGACCTCGGCACGGCCGGACCAGTTGCGTCCGGTCGGCTTCTCGTGCTCGGTAACTTCGGTCTTGAACAACCCGACGGTGGACTCCATCAGCGCGTTGTCCAGGGCGTCGCCGACGGTGCCGATCGAGCCGGCGATTCCGGGTCGATGAGCTCGGCGGTGAACGCCCGGGACGTGTTTTGGGCAGGTTCAGGAATTGGATGCAACACCAGCCTGTGAGGGGGACGATAGCTGCTCGGTGAAGATCTCGATGACGGCTACCGGCGGTGGTCGGCCCAGGCGGCGAGCTCGGACCATCCACCGCCGAAGACCCGGACGGCGTGCAGTTTCGTCAGTGCAGGAAGTTCAGTGCCAGCTCGTTGAACTCGTCCGGCTGCTCGAAGTGCGGCCAGTGCGCCGACTCCTTGATGTCCACCACAGTGTTGTTCGGCAGGATCTCTGCCAGCCGATGGGTGATGTGCAGGAAGGCGTCCTTCGTGTCCGGCGCGGCCACGAGCAGGGTCGGCGTGGTGATCGCGCGACCCTCGTCCACGCTCAGCTGGTTCTTGGCGACCAGTTCACGGCTGGCCGTGAATCCGAAGATGTTCTTCATCCCCTGCTTCATCTCCGGCGTCGCATACACCGCCTGGCGCACGGCCACGATGTCGGGCAGCACGTTCTTTTCGTCGAACACCAGCTCCCGGATCACCGCAGTGATCGCGTCCCAGGTGGGCGCAGCCGCCGCGTCGGAGCGCTGCTGCTGGATCTTCTGCGCCAGCGCCCAGTCGGCCTCCTCCCCCTGGGAGAGGCCGGCTGCCGACAGCCAGATCATCTTCTCCACCCGGTCCGGCTGGGCGAGGGCGAACCGTGCACTGATCCACGCTCCCAGCGAGACCCCCACCAGCGAGGCCCGCTCGATGCCCAGCGCCGTCATCAGCCCGCCGAGGTGGTCGCTGTAGTCGAAGATCTCGTACGGCCGGTCCGGTTTGTCGGTGAAACCCGACCCCAGCACGTCGTAGGCCACGACCCGGAAGTGCTGGGACAGCGGACCGATGTTCGCGCAGAAGGTCTCCCAACTGCTCGCAGTTCCGTGAACCATGACCACGGCAGGCGCGTCCCGCGGCCCAGCCTCGACATAGCGGGTGGAGACCCCGTCGACGTCGACCCAGGCCTGGGTGAAGGGAACCTCCTTTAGGGTCGTCCAGATGCTTCGGTACGAGACGTCGTCGGACATGTGCTCACTTCCTGTTCTGCTCATAGCTGGCTTCCTGTTCTCTGTGACGGACAGCAATAGTCGGGAAAGCGCGTTCAGGCGTCCCATGCGTCAGGCCGCCCGCCACCGGGGTCCGGCTGTCAGACCTTGCCCGCCGAGACCCGTTCGAGGTCCGCGGCCGACAGCGTCGGCACCTCGCTCCAGTCGCTCAGCAGCACTCGTCGGAACGCTTCGTAGTCCTCGACACCGACGCGCTCCCGAAGCTTCTCCTCCACGCCGAGGAGCAAGGCCTGGAAGGTCGCATTCAGTGATGCGTAGCCCACGGAGAAGTCGACGATGCGTCCTCGACGATCGGCCGGGTCGGTGTGAAGCACCAGGATGTTCAGGTCCACCAACTGGTTGATGACGCTGTGCACCGCCTGACGGGAGACGCCGAGCTTCGCCGCTAGGCGAGCCGGTCGGTGTTCACCGAGCGCCACGTGCGCGGCGAGAACGCTCTGGGAACGAGTCAGCACCGGCAGTCCGTGCCGGGCACTGTTGGTCTCCATCGTCGTCTGCCACCATTCAACGATCCGCATCAACGAGGTGCCCATAGCGACCTCGGGTCCGGAGGTGCTGTTCGTCTTCGGCACCCTCGATGACACATTCGCCCCCATCGTTCGATCCTCCGGTCTGCAGGTTGCACGTCGCACGCTGCACGGGAACGGCGATCGCAGCCTCACACACCGACGACCCCCACCAGCGCAGCCCAATGACAGGGCCCCTCACGGGCCCAGATCAGGCCCCTTCGACCATTGCCGCCCGGGCGTAGGCCGGCAGTATGTCGTCCAGGTTCGCCGAGCGGTGACTGGAGGCGACGATGATGTCGCGGAGTAATTGCTGCATCTGCGAACCGTCATAGATCCAGCCGTTCTGCAGCGTCGTCAACTTCTCCACGGCGCCACGTAGACGCCAGACCATCAAGGCCATGTCCCTGCGGTGCTGGGTGAGCCGCTTCTCGCCCAGCGGCTCACCCATCTTCCACAAAGCGTACAACTTGTCGCAGCTCTCGAGCATCTGCGTGCAGGTCATCTCGATGTCCGCCGCCGCCTCGGCGAATCGCACCTGGATGGTCGGTAGGTCGCCCTTGAGACCGCCCATGGACCGGGAATTGAGGGCGGTGACCGACAGATCTAGCGCTCGTCGCGCGATGCCGATGGTGACGCACGCGAAATTGTAGGTACCGAAGGCACCGGCACAATGCGTGTCCCAGAAGCTGTTCGGATGGGCGTCGCACCGCCGATTACTCAGGAGCAGATCTTCATAGCGCGCCAACTGCTCGTTCGGGATGAATGTCCCGTCGAACTCCAGAGAGCGGCTACCAGTGCCGCGCAAGCCCATCACGAACCAGTCGTCCACCACTGTCGCTGCGGACATCGGCGTCAGCGCCATGAGCGGCCCGCGGGTCGGGGACAGCGCACCGATCAGGACCCAGTCGGCGTGCTCGCTACCACTGGAGAAGGACCACTTCCCCTTCAGCACTACGCCGTCGGGAGTGTCTTCGACAGGAATCGGCATCAAGGCGGAGCTGACCAGGGTCGCGTCGTTCTCTCCCCAGACCAGTCGCTGCGCGGACTCGGAGAAGAGCGACATGAACATCGAGTGGGTGCTGAGAACCCCGTAGACCCAGGCGCTCGAGGGGCAGGCGTACGACAGTTCGGCGATGACGTGCGCCACCGTGCTGAAAGGGACCTCGTCCCCACCCCAGCGCGCCGGTCGCACGATCCGGAAGAAGCCGGCCTCCTGGAAGTCAGCGATCGTCTCAGGCGGAACCGAACGCCGCGCCTCCGTGGCGGGCCTGCGGGCCGACAGCGTCTCCCGCATCGCGCGGGCCCTGTCGATGTACGCGCGCCCCTCAGGTGTCTGGTCGACGTTGAGGACGAAGTGCTGAGGGTCTAGCGAGGCAGTTGCCATTATGTCATCGATCCTGACTTCGAAATATGATCAGCTGAAAATGTCGGACGGCTCGAAACCGAGCAGGATGCGGCCGCGCTGCTCGTAGACCAGGTCGGCGTCGTAGAGCCCGTGGTTGGAGATCACGTGGATGTCGCGCAGATATCGCTGCATCGGGCAGTCGAGCGCGTGGACGCTCGCACCCGATGCCAGGACGAGACTCGACACCGCCTCGCGGCAGAGCTCCAAGGCATACATGATGCGGCTGCGGATCGGCGTACGGACCTCCAGGCCCGTGCTGCCGGCACGCGCTGCCTCCCACATGGCCTGAGACGCCTGACGAACGAGCACCTCGGCTGCGCCGACCAGCGTCTCAGCCTTTCCCAGCCGGATGTGCTGGGCCTCTCGATCACGGTAGGCCCGGGACGTGCCCGTGACCTTGCGGCCTTCCAGACGCCCTTGGAACAGCGTGACGGCCTCGCGCGCCGCCCCCAGGGCGGGCAGCATCGTGGTCAGGGCGACCACCGTGTTGAAGGGGATGTCAGTGAGCGGCGAGGCGAACTCGGGTTCGATGGGGCCGACGCCTCCGGCACCGCGGGGCCCACTGGACACGCACTCATCGGGGATGAAGTAGTCCTTCACGACCATATCGTTGCTGCCGGTGCCGGCCATCCCCTGCATGTACCAGGCATCCAGGACGGTGACGTCTCGCGACGGCAGCAGCATCAGGAGCGTCTCGGGGGGCCCGTCCTCCTTATGCAGCAGACCCGACCCCATCACCCAGTCGCTGTTCATCACCCCAGATCCCCACTTCCAGTGGGCGTCGATGACGTACCCGCCCTCGACCGGTCTGACCGTCGCCGGGGGGGATTGCGCACCCGGAGCGATGATGTAGGGCGTCTTCTCGTAGACCCTGCGCACCGTCTCGGCGGGGAACGCCCTGAGGAACATAAGGTTGTGCTCGATCGAGAAGCAGGTCGCCCAGGCGGTCGAGGCGCAGGCCTCCGCCACGGGGAGTATCACGTCGACGAGGTCCTCGAAGGTCATCTCCAGGCCGCCCAAGGCCTTGGGGATGAACATGTAGAAGACGCCCGTCTTGCGGAGCGCGGCCCACACCTCGGGGTCGGGCCGCCGATTCTCCTCCACCGAGCGCGCGCGCTCGGCGATCAGCGGTTTCAGCGCTTCGAGACGCTGGCGCAGGATCGCGGGCGTCAGGCTGTCGAGCTCCTCGCGCGATAGGAAGTCTTCTCCCGCGGGAATGTCGATCGTCAGCGTGGCGGTCATGTGCGTATTCCTCTCCGCGCCGACCGATCAGGGCGGCACGTGTGGGACGTCGGTGAAGGGCTGGGGCCGGGGCGTACGTCGGCCCGGCGGGTGAGAGCTCAGGCCCTGGAATCGCCCGGTCAGGCCCAGGGGCCCTGTCGCGTCGGCTCCGTGTACGCGCCGGCGCTGTCGGCGAGGGTTTCCGGCCAAGGGCCGGACAGATCCGGCCGGTCGGCCGCCGGACGGGGACGCCCGTCCCAGCCGATCTGCTCCATGCCGAAATACAGCAGGACGGCGTGCCCCAGCGGGTCGAGGAACGCCTTTGCGTATCCGATCCCGGGCAGCAGGTCGCGGGGAACGGGCGGAGCCTCCGCCCAGCCCTTCGCCGTGAGGTAGGCGCTGGCGTCGCGCAGCTGGCGGTAGGTCGAGACCTCGAAACCGAGGTGCGCGAGGAGGGTCGCCTGACTGTAGCCAAGCGCCTCGCGCAGGCCGGCTTCGAACAGGCCCACGACGTGGTGGTCGGAGCCCAGCCGCAGGAAGGCCGCTCGGTACCCCGCATACTCGGCGGTCTCGGTCAGCTCGAGGCCGAGCAATCGCGTGTAGAAGTCGATCGACTTGTCGATGTCCTTGACGAAGAGGTGGACCGGCCCCACTCGGCTGATCCGATGGGGCAGCGGCGAGTGGACACCGCCGAGCGTGTAGGCCGCATCGCTGGGGCGCAGCCAGCTGTGGCCCGAGGACATGTCGACCTCGCGGCTCTCGCCCGCGAGGACCTCATCGGCCTCCGAGGGCTGCGGCAGCGTCGGCGGCTCATCGAGGGCGTCGCACCGCAGGGGGTACGGCTTGCTGCGGCCGTTCCACCCGATCTGCTCCATCCCGTAGTAGAACTCGACGGCGAACCCGTCGGGATCGATCCCGTAGCAGGCCCAGTTGCTCCCGGGGGAGTCCCGGCCGATCCGCCAGATGGGGATGTCGTGCTCGACCAAGAACTTGTGGCCGTTCACGACCTCCTCCAGTGAATTCACCTGGAAACTGATCTGGTTGACCGTCAAACCGTTGTCGTAGGCGTCGCCGCCCATCCGTCCCACCGCGCCGTCGATGCACACCACCGCGTGGTGGTCGGCGTTGTTGGACATGAAGTAGCCCTGCGTCTCCCCGGGAGTAAAGGACAACACGTCGGTGACCCCGAACCCCAGGTCGTCGCTGTAGAAGCGGCGGGCAGCGGGGAGATCGTCGAGGAACAGACCCACGTGGCCCAGTCGGCGCACCTTGAAAGGCCGGTCGAGACTCACGCCGCCGACGTCGTACTTACCCATGCTGTTCTCCAGACTCTTGAATGCCTCGCGCCGGCGGCGACGTTCGAACACGTACGGCCGGACAGATGGAACGTGGACTGCGCAACTGCGATCAACCCGGTCGTCGGGTCATGGGACGGCGAGCAGCGCGTCAGGCGCCCTACCGCGAAGATGACGGCCCGTCCGCGGTGAGCAGGTCACCGACGTACACCTGCGGCTGCCCGGCAATGAGTGGGACCAGGCCCGGCATCAATTCCTTCGAGAGGTCCGACGAGTTGTGGGCGTCGAGTGCCGCTTTCGACTCGTAGATCTCGCTGGCCACCACCTGGTCCTGATCGTCGTGGCTGCGGGCAACACTGAAACTCTTGCAGCCCGGATCCCGCGCGAGGGTCTGCTCGGCGGCGTGCAGCCATGCAGCGGCCAACTCCTCGCCTCTGCCGGCGGGCGCAGTGGACAGAATCGTAACCAAGATCACTATGACCTCCGGCTGGGCTGTGTCGCGCATCACGCGCTCTACGGCGCAACTTACCTACGTCACCGCCGATAGGTCAACTTGCTTGACAAAAATTCAAGCGCCGGAGCTACGATCTTCTCGTGGGAGATCCTCATCGATTCCCCCTCGGGGAAGTCGACCTTGAGCCGGTTGCTGATCTGTTCTGGCCTCCATGCCACGCCACGCCCCCCGTCGGTCCTGCCGGCGCCCGCCATGACGCCCCACCCACGGAAACGTTCGGGCCGGCGACCGGATGGCCATCGGCGTCGGTGACATCGCCGGCCAGCTTCTGCTCGACGTAGGCCCGCAGCCGTGGATTGGTGGCTAGCTTGGCGTCCTGCGGTCGCTTCGCGGCCTGTCGGGCCTTCCACTGCGCCACCCCGGCCCGATAGTCCCGCTGGCCGGTCGCTGGTAACGGCATTGCGGCGCAGCTCACGAGAGACCGTCGACGGGACGCGTCCGACCTGTCGGGCGATCTCGCACACCCAAAAGACCCTGGCAACTCCTAGCGGCGTGACAACCCCGAGCCCGAGATGCTCCCTGCGGAGCGAGCGCGGTTGAGCAAGCTGGAAGAAGAGGCCCGTCGGCTGCGGTTGGAGAACGAGTTCCGAAAAAGCAGCGACCTTCATGCCCGGATGAGCACGACCACGCCGAACACCCATCGGCGCACGGATGGCGACACCGACGACTCGGCGTCCAGCTCCGACTCCCGAACCACTGGGGGCTGGCGCGCCGGTCCTTCGTCGGACTGGTCGGTGCAGCAGCCGCCAGCGCGGTGCCGGCATCGGCAGGGGCTGCTCCGGCCGAGAAGCCCTTCCGGGCGGCCGGACGTCCTGGTGACGGACAGCGGCCCAACATCCTGTTCATCATGGCGGACGACCTAGGGTGGGCTGATCTGTCCAGTTATGGAGCACCGCACCTCTCCACACCGAACCTCGACCGGCTCGCGGCGAAAGGGGTCCGGTTCACCGACGGATACTCGGCATCGTCGACGTGCTCACCGACCCGCATCGCCACCTATACCGGCAGATATCCGGGTCGTCTGGTCGGCGGATTGGCCGAGCCGATCAGCGGCCCGCCGACCGAATCCAACGGGCTACCCCCGGAACACCCGACCCTCGCGTCCCTGCTGCACGACGCCGGATACGCCACGGCACTGTTCGGCAAGTGGCACTGCGGCGAACTGCCTTGGTTCAGCCCACTGAAATCCGGCTGGGACGAGTGGATGGGCACCTTCAGCGGCAGCGTGGACTACTTCACCAAGGTCAACCCCATTGGAAACTATGACCTGCACGAGGACGACGTGCCCTACGAAGACCTCCGCTACTACACAGACATCCTCACCGAGCGCACCGTGGAGTACATCGGGCGGAGCCACGCGAAGCCCTGGTTGCTCAATCTCAACTACACGACCCCTCACTGGCCCTGGGAGGGCCCAGACGACCGGGCTATCGGCGATGAACTCACCGCGCGGACGCGGTCCGGCGAGTGGCGAGCGCTGCTCCACCACGACGGCGGCTCGGTGGCGAAGTACGTGGAGATGGTGGAAAACCTGGACGCCTCCATCGGCAGGGTGCTCCATGCGTTGCGTACCAGCGGACAGGAGAGGAACACCATCGTCGTGTTCAAGAGCGACAACGGCGGGGAGCGATTCTCCTACCAGTGGCCGCTACGGGGCGCCAAGCAGGACGCCCTGGAGGGAGGGATCCGGGTCCCCACGATCCTGCGGTGGCCGGCGGTCGTGAAGGGTCATCAGGTCTCCGACCTCCCGGTCACCTCCATGGACTGGACTCCCACCCTGCTCGCGGCCGCCGATGTCGCGCCCCATCCCGATTACCCCATGGACGGCCGCGACCTGAGTGACTACCTCTGGGGTTCCGGCCGGGACCCAGAGGGCGATGTGTTCTGGCGGGTTGTGGACCAAGGCGCGATACGACGCGGGCGGTGGAAGTACTGGGTCTCCATCGACGTCGAGCGTCAGGTGATCGAGGAGAGGTTGTTCAACCTCTCCTCGGACCTGCGTGAGGAGGCCGACCTCTCGAAGGCGCAGCCAGCCAGGTTGGCGCAGCTACGTGCCTCCTGGAACAAGATCGAGGAAACACTCCTCGACTACCCACCGGGCGCCGTTCGCCCTGAGTGACGGACGACGGGGGCGCGTGAGTGTTGACGCATCACGGCGCGCCCGGCGCCGGTAGACATCGTTGTCTGACGAAGCAGGGATCGGATAGGTGCCCGCGATCTGAGCAAATGCCGCCTCACTGCGGATGCGGCCGGGGTGCGACCACACGGTCAGGACGATCGCAGCGGTGATGGCGCCGACGCCCGGGAGGTCGAGTAGCTCGAGGGCCTGAGCTTCGACCAGGGCGGTGATGTCATAGCGGTTCGATGCCAACTCGTCGTCGAGCACGATGATGCGCTTGGCCAATCGGATTGCCTCAGACCGTGCGGTCGCGACGCCCAGCGGCTCATCGCGTCGGCGCCAACCCGCGGTCATCTTGCTCTGCTGTGATGTCAGCGCTCGGCGTGCATCCAGGCCGAAGTCGTGGCCGCGGGCCAGGCAGTCAGCGCGTTGATTCAATGCAGCCGGTCAGCGTTGAGCTGATCTCGAGCGCCGGTGAGTACCTGCAGAGGCGGTATGTGCATTACCTGCGCGGCGGTCGCGCAAGTCCGGCAGCGTCATCGCGAGCGTGGCACGCGCAGCCAGACACGCCCTAGGTGTGTGATTCGGAGAGGTTGGTGACGCGGTCGGCTGGTGGGGCTCCGTGGATTGCGGTGTGGGGTCGGTGGAAGTTGTACCAGTCGAGCCAGTCACCGAACGCGCGCTGGCGTTCGTTTTCGGAGTGGTAGGGCTGTTGGTAGGCCCATTCGTCGAGCAGGGTGCGGTGGTAGCGCTCGACTTTTCCGTTCGTTTGTGGGCGCCAGGGGCGGGTGAACCGTCGGGCGATGCCCAGGTCGGCGCAGGCTTGTTGCCAGGTGTTTTTGCGGTAGGACCAGGCGTTGTCGGTGAGCACTCGCTCGATGGTCACGCCGTGACCGGCGAACCAGGCATG
>NZ_JAMTCN010000039.1 GCF_024171865.1 Prauserella aidingensis
GCCCCAGCAAGATCGGCAGCATCATCCAAGCCGCACTCGCCCTCACTCACCTCGAACACCGGCCGACCTGAAACTCGCTGAGATCAACTCAATGAAGCGAAGGGCCGGTACACATGAGTATTGTCGATGAACCCCGCGCATCGACGACCACGTCGGACGCTGTGGATGCGGATGTCCTCATTGTAGGTTACGGCCCGGTCGGTCAGAGCCTGGCAGCTCTACTGGGCGCGTCGGGGCACCACGTTCTGGTGTGCGAGCGGCGAGTCGGGCGCTACGAGACGCCCCGAGCCGGACACTTTGATCACGAGATCATGCGCGTCTTTCAGTCTTTGGGCATTGCGGACGACGTACGACGCATTGCCGAACCAGCTCGTGTGTATGAGTTTCTCGATGCCGACGGAGGCGTGATTTCTCGCCTACCACGGGAATGGGCCGCTCCCTCCGGCTGGGACGCGTCGTATCACTTCTACCAGCCGGAACTCGAAGGTGTCCTGGACGCGGCGGTCCGCCGATGCTCCACAGTAGACGTTCGTTTCGGTGCGGAGCTGGTCGATCTGCGCCAGGGGGACAACCACGTGGTGGCGACGTTGGCGGACGGCGGCGTCGTCACCGCTCGTTATGTGGTCGGGGCAGACGGCGTCAACAGCGCGGTACGCGCGCTCTGCGGTATTCGGACGGACGATCTCGGTTTCCGGGGCGACTGGCTGGTCGTCGACGTCCGGCCGCGGCCTGGCGTCCCGGCACTGGATATCCCGGACACCGGCCAGGTGCTCGACCCCGCGAGGCCGAACCACATGGGCCGGGTGGCTCAGCGGTACTTTCGCTGGGAGTTCATGCTCGTCGAGGGCGACGATCCCACCGAGATGGTGGAGCCGGAACGCGTCTGGGAGTTGCTCAAGCCCTGGATCGGCCCGCAAGAAGGGGAAGTGATCCGGCGGACGGTCTACCAGTTCAGATCCGTCGTGGCCGATACGTTCCGCCGCCGGTCGGTTCTGCTTGCCGGCGACGCTGCGCACGCCATGCCGCCGTTCCTCGGACAAGGCATGAGTTCTGGTATCCGGGATGCCGCAACCCTGAGTTGGATGTTCGACCTCGTGCTGACCGGCGCCGCGGACCCGAAGCTCCTGGACCTGTACACGGCCTCGAGAAAGCCGCAGGTCACCGCCTACATCGAAGAGTCGGTGCGGGTAGGGACCGTCGTCTGTGACACCGACCCCGTTCGTGCGGCGCAACGTCGTGACGAGATGCGGTCAACAACCGAGCTTCCACCACCGTTCCAACCGCCCGTCGGGGCGGGTTTCCAAGACGGGCAACCGTTGGCCGGTCGATTGGCCGTACAGCCCTTGCTGCGCACGGGCGACGGGAAGACCGTTCGATCCGACGATGAGCTTGGCCGCGGGTTCAACCTGTTCAGCATGGTTGAACTGGACGCGGCGACGACTGCGGCAGTCTCGGACCTCGAGCGCGCCATTGGGCTGCGGTCGGTGGTGGTTGGCGCCGAAGGATTGCAGGAAGAAGGTGGGGCGCTGAGTGATTGGCTCAAGGAGCACGGTGTCGTGGCCGTGCTGGTTCGCCCGGACTTCTATGTCTTTGGCACTGCTACCGGGCTCTCCGAGATAACGGGTCTGCTCGCCTCACTTCGCGCAAGCCTGTGGCTGGTGTAGCGGCGTGACACCCGCTCGCGCGGCGATCAACGGAAGCCCGGATCAAGCGTCCTGCATGACGCCATCCTCGCGCGGAGCACAAGACGGCCACACGAAGGGAATCTCATGCCGAAGACGAGCAACGGTATCTACTACGAGGAGCAGGGAAACGGGCCGGACTCGATCGTTCTGCTGCCCGGACTCGGTTGCTCGCTCAAGTGTTGGTCCGAGGTGGCACCCCAACTCGACGGCTACCGCCTGGTTCTCATGGACCTGCCGGGCCACGCGGGTTCCATCCATGCGCCTGCCGATGGATCGAACCTCGCCACGCTCGCCCCAACGGTGATCGACGCGTGTGATGAACTCGGCCTCGAACGCTTCGCTATCGTCGGTCTCTCCTTCGGAGGCGCGGTCAGCGTACGGATCGCTCTCAACCGGCCCGACCAGGTGCTCGCGGTCATGGCGCTCATGCCGTGGAACGCGGGCGGTACCGAGGCGGGCGATCCAGTCATCGAACGGTTCTACAAGTCCTTTGGCGACATCGAAGCCCTCACGCAGGCCATTAGGGCGATCTCGCTGGACCCGAGCAAGACGACGGATGTTGCGCGCACGATGTCGACCGCTGTCACAGAGCAGTTCTGGCGCAGCTGGCTCGGCGACGGTGGCGGTGCTTACACGAGCATGTTCGAGGAGCTGCCCGGGATCGCCGTGCCGGCGTGCTACGTCCTCGGCGGCAGAGACACGATCGCCCCGCAGGACAAGTTGATCGCCGACGTCCGCGCGATGCCCGGAGGCCGGCTGGTCTTCTTGTCGAACGCAGGACATCTCGCCCCTTACGAGTCTCCCGAGGTCATCTCTCGGGAGATCCGTGAGTTCGTCAGCCGCTACGCGAACACCAGCGTAGGAACTGGCTGAGTCTAAACGAACGCCGCCACACGGGTGCGATACATGACACGCGGTGGTCGCTAGGGGCCGGATGGAAGGCGGCAGGTTCGTCACGACCGACCACCCATTTCTGAGCCTTGACGATGCGAGCTGTCGTACGTGGTGCATCGTGTACCGATGCGAGGTCGGTGCGGAGTGCGGCGATGCCGAGACCGAGGGCGGCGACGGCAGCGGCCGTGTGGGTGAGGATGACCACGGTGTGCCACATGACGACCTCTACGGAGGAGTCCCGTTCACCGTGGCACCGATCACTGTGACATGTCGATATGTCATGTCGACCCTTGCGTGGAAGTGCGCGTTGCGGTGCCCTTCGTGTTGATCAACGTGCTCCGCCAGCCGGTCCGGGACCAGCCAGCACCTTCGATGCCCCGGGCGGTATCGGGACCACGAGCAGTGGCGCAACGCCATCCGCGTGCCTGGTCACTCGCCTCTGGACACCCGCCCCTGGTCACCAGCCGTGGCCACCTTGTTCGAGCGAGGTGACCTCAGCTCCACACATCATGGTCGACCCGTGACAGGGTCGGCCCCTTCTCATCGGCCGTTCCCGCATGCCTTGGCGAGGCGGTTCGGAGTGAGCGCCATGTACTCACGGACCGTCCTCGGCCCGGTAGACCTTGTCGGCGAAGACGTCGAGCGCTGCGAAGCAGTCCCGCAAGGCCGTCTCGGCCTCGCCCCTGCGATCGGCGCCGAGCGAGTCCCGGAGCCGGACCTTGTCGAACCAGCCCCGCAGCTTGGTGAGGTCCTCGTCGTTCTCGTCCAGCTCCGCGTAGGTGAACTTCTCGGCGCTCGTCTCCTTCTCGATCTCGGCCAGGAAACCGCGACAACGGTCGATGATCTCCTCGTACTCCTCGTCCCGCGCGGCGTTGTAGGTCGCGACGACGTCGGGATTGCCGGCCAGCACGTCGCAGCGCATGAGTTGCGCCGAGCCACCCAGCTCCTCGATGTGTTTGCGCAGCGCACGCAGCGACCGTTCGTGGGTCGGAGACTCGGGCAGCACCGCCACCGAGTTCTGCAGGTAGACCGCGCCGATACTCTTCAGTTTCCGCCACACGCTCGCGCGCAACCGCGTCGGCTCGCGGGGAACCCGGTAGACGAGCAGCAGCCACCCCTGGCCGGTCTCGTGGTCGGAGAAGTCCATCGTCACACCCTTCAGCGTGCCAGCACGCAGTCGAGCACGGTCCCGGCCGACGCCGGCGGCGACGCGATCGTCACCGGTCATCCACGGGATCGGTCGCATGGTCGGGCCGCCGGGCGTGCCGGGGCAGCCGGACTGCGCACACCGCCGCGGCGACCAGCACGGGCAGTACGAACAGGACGGCCAGTGCTTCTCGGTAGGAATCCGACCACCCTCTGCCCAGCGCGAGTACGAGAGGTCCGAGCGCAGACGTGCCGATGACGACCGCATGCACCGCACCGCGCAGAGTTCCGAGGTGTCCGAGTCCGAAGCAGTCTCCGAACGCGACTCCCTTCAGCGTGCGCACCCCACCGGTGCAGGCGCCGAGCGCCACGCCGTAAGCGACGGCCGTCCACCCCGGACGCACCCACCCGGCGGTGAGTGTGGTGAGCGCGAGCACCGCCATGATGGCGACGACGAGTGCACGGTCGCCGACGTGGTCGGCCGCCCAGCCCACGAGGAGACTGGCGAGCAGCCCGGCGACCAGTTGCGGGACGAAGTTCGCGGCCGCTTCGGCCGTGCCCAGGCCGCGTTCCCCAACAGGGAAACCTGATGGAACATCAATGCCGTGGTGATCAGGCTGCACACGCCTGCACCGCTGACGACGACCCAGAACACGGGCGTCCGGCTCGCGTCCCGCAACGTCCAGTCGGCGGACGGCCCGTGTCCCCGGTCCGCCGCCTCGCCGCCGGGACGGTATCTCGAGCCGGGTTCGGCCGGCTTCACGTTCGTTGCGGTCTCCCCGCCGGAGTGCACGTGCGGCGGAAGGATCAGCAGTGCCACCGGCACCATGATCACGAGAACGGCCCAGCCCTCCAACTGCCAGACGGTGCGCCAGCCGAGGTCGCCGATCAGCCGCTCGAGCGCCAACGGTGCGAGGGAGATCGCAGAGGTGCCGATCGCCGAGACGATTCCCGTCGCCAGGCCTTTGTGCCGCAGCATGTACATGGTCACCGCGGTGGTCGCCACGAGGCTCAGTGCTCCCTGCCCTCCGACGCGGATGCCGACGAAGGCCGCGGTCAGGCCGGCCAACTCGGTGACGGTCCCGGCAGCGAGCAGGGCCACACCGAAACAGACACCGACGGCCAGCATCGCGCGGCGTGCGCCGAAGCGATCCAGCAGCTTGCCGAGTAGCGGAATCACCAGCGCAGCGGCCAGTGAGCCGATCGAGTAGGCCATGGCCACCGCCGACCGGGACACGTGCAGCGATGCGGCCAGCGGGTCGACGAACAGTGAGATGGCCGCGGTCTGCCCCGGAGCGGTCATGGCCAGCGCCACGGAGGCCGAGACGATCACCCGGCCCCGGTAGCCGGTCGGACCCCGGGGTGCGCTTCTCACCCGCGTTGCCGTGGACGGATCGACGCCGATCGACACGAGAGCTCCCGCGTGCGTGGTGGTGGCGGGTCAGGGCTTGAAGAACGAGGAGTCGTGGGTTTCGCCGAGTGCTGCGCGTCCGATCGTGGCGAGGACGTGATCGTCGTTGTCGTGGCGTGCGTAGAACGTGAGGTCGCGCAGAATCCGTTCCACCGGACTGGGCCGGACGAGGCTGCGCGCCCCGCAGGCTCGGACGCAGTGGTCGACCGTTTCCAGCGCGAGGTGTTCGACCAGGTGGCGGGCGCTGTTCCCCGCGCGCTGCGCTCCGGCGCGGTGACCGCTGTCCCAGAGTCGTGCGACGTGGGCCAGCCACAGGTGCGAGGTGTCGATGTTGACCTTCATGGAACCGGCGCGTTGCTGGACGTAGGGATCTGCGGTCTTGTTCTGGCGGGCGAGATACTCGAGCGCGTAGTCGAAGGCGCCTTCGGCCGCGCCGAGGAAACTGGCCGCGTAGTGCGGGGTGAAGGCACTCTGCCAGCCCTGATGCAGATAGGCGCCGGGGGCGCCGACGAGGTTCGCCTCGGGCAGGAACGTCCGGTCGAACTCCACCACGTGACTCGCCGTGGCCCGCATGCCGATCGGGTCCCACCACGACTCGTCGACGGTGACGGTGGGATCGGAGAGGTCACACGCCAGCAGGAGCAGCCCCTCGGGCGGGGCGTCGGCGTGCCTGGCACCGCCCGGGCCCGCGGTGTTGACCAGCAGGAGGGCCCAGTCCGCACCGGTCGCGCCCGTCGCGAACGCCTTCGTCCCGTCCAGCACCCATCCGCCCTCGACGGCGGTGATGCTCGTGCCGAACCGCGCACCCTCACCGGGCTTTCGCGCCTGTGGCTCGCCGCTCCACGCCACCCATTTCTGTTCCCGGTGGACGATGCCGTCGAACCAGCGTTCCTGTTGCTGTTCGGACGCCAGCGCGTGGAGGAGCACGAGCGAGTTGGTGTGCCCCTCCCAGCATCGGCCCAGTGAGAGGTCGGCCTTGGCCAGCTCCTTGGTCATCAGCCACCACGTGAGCGTGTCACCGTTCAACGGGCCGAGCCCCAACCCTCCGTGTTCGCGCGGGACGGTCGCGGCGTTCAGGCCCGCGGCGGCCAGGTCGTCGAAGTCCTCGCCGGGAAAGGTGCCTGCCCGGTCGTGTTCGTCCGCGCGCTTGGCGCACTCCGCGGCGACGTCGCCGACCTGGTGGAGCAGTTCGCGGCTGCGCGGACCGAGGCTCTGCAGCCACGTCGCTTCCGAGATCGAGAGGTCCACGTGTGATCCTTCCTTCGGGGCTGTCGGGTCGTTACGTTCGGGGAGCCGGGGCTGTCTGGTCCGGCCTGCCGCGCCGCGCGGCGCGCAGCAGCGCGCGGGTCTGTTCGGTGGGGAGGTGCCGACCGGTCATGAACGTGAACTGGCAACCGGCGTCGGCGAGCAGCACGTCCCACCCGTCGACGACCGTGAGCCCGCGCTCGCGGGCGGCGGTGACGACCGCCGTCTCCTCGGAGGTGTAGACCATGTCGACGACGACCGCGTCGTCGGGAGGTTCGAACCGGAACGGCACGTGGTCGGTCACCGGTGTCGCATGCACGAGCAGCGAGTACCCGTTCGCGCCGAACGCGTCGAGGGGTGTGAAGTCGAAGCCGAGCGCTTCGGCGACCGCCCGGCCGCGATCGGGATCGCGGTTGACCAGCACCGGTTCCGCACCGCATGCGGTGAGCGCGAGCGCGGCGGCGCGCCCGGCACCGCCGCAACCGATCACGGCAGCCTTGCGGCCGGATACGGGTACGGCGAAGTCGGCCAACGCCTTGCTGACCGCGGGGCTGTTGGACGTGTCGGCGCACCAGGAATCCCCACGCCGGACGAGCGAGTTCGCCGCCCCGGACCTGCGTGCTGCGCGGCTGGTCGTATCCGCCGTCGTGAGCGCGGCCTCCTTGTGCGGAGAGACCACGGTGGCGGCCTTCAGTGGCAGGCCGATGCCTGACAGGCCCGACTCGGCGACGTCGCTCCAGAAGGAGGCGAAATCCTCGACCTGGAACGGCACGTACAGCGCCGGGATGCCGAGCGCGCGGTAGCCGGTGTTGTGCACGCGTGGCGACACCGATGTCAGCACCGAGCGGCCGATGATGCCGTACACGGCGTGCAGGGGAGGAAGGTGCGGAAAGCCGTAGTCGGCCACGAGCCGGTCGACGGTGGGCACGTCGGCGCTGCCGTCGCACACGCTGCCGAAGACGACCGGAGCACCGAGCCGGGGAGCCAGCAGGCGACTCCAGAAACCGGCCGATCCGGTCGCGAACGCGGTGACGTCCGGTCGCCCGATGTCGTGGAGAAACCGCAACGGCGCCAACGCCTGTTCCGCCCGTGACACGTCGGTCGTGAGTAGGTAGAGGCCGGCGCCGACGGAAGCCATACGGTCGAAGCGTGCGTGCAGCGCGGTGTGATCCGCGGTGATTCCGTGCCAGGAGATGCGCCGTTGTGGCACCGGAATGCGGTTCAGTACGGCCGGGACCAGGTCGTGATCGGCTTCCAGATCGACCACGTCGTAGTGCTCGGCAGCGGCGAGAAGTCGCGCGTGCCGCTCCTCGGTCGAACCGTCGAACTCGCCGCCGTGGTCCCGACTGCGGAGGCAGTACACCCATCGGCAGCCGAAACGCTCCCGTAGCCCTGCCGTGGCCGGATCGCCGACGAGATCGGCTCGCACGTCGAGCAGATCGGGCCGGTGCCGTAGTGCGGCCAGTTCGCCGGCATCGCCGGACAGCGGCTCGGTGACGACCGCGTTGACCGCAGCACTGGTCCACGGTGGTCCTGAACTCTCGGTGCGAAGCAATGTCGCCTCCCGGTTGCGTGAACGGCGGAATCGGTCGGGTGTGGGGACCGGCACGGCGCACCGCCCCCACGCATGTCCGCGGAGAATCAGTCCCGAAGGCGTGTCACCGGCGATGCCGGCCGCATCGACTCGTGCGAGGAGGTGCCGGTCTCAGGTTCTCGTGCGCCGTCGCTTCACGGCGTTGATGACGGTGTCGAGGACGACGAACCCGATCAGAGTGACGCCGAGGACGGGCATGGCCCAGGCGAGGATCGCGCTGGTGACCACCACTGCGAGCAGTTCCGCCTTCGAGAGACTGCGCCACACCGGCGGCGGGTTGGGCGGCCACAACGCATGGCGGGGACGCCGGTTCCACCACATCCGATAGGCGAGGACGATCAGTACCAAAGTGCCGAGGGCCAGCAGTGAGACGACGATCTGATTGCCGATGCCGAACAGCGTGCCGTCGTGCGCCTGGACGCCGAAGATGTTGAGCTTGGCCAGAAGCGGGAAGTCGTCGAACGCGACACGTTCGATCACCTGACCGTTGTAGGGATCCACCGCGATGCTGTCCCGCTGGATCGGCCAGCCCGTCGAGGTCTCCGCGACATGCCACACCGCGCCTGGTTCCGCGGGCGCGGTGATGGTCAGTTCCCCGCGCATACCTTCGGCGTCGGCGGTCTCGCGTACGCGATCGATGCCGATCTGCTCTTCACCCGGTGGTACGGGGACTTTCTCCGTTTCGAGTTCCGGCGCGGTGGAGTCGAAGGTTTCGAGCAACTGGTCCACCCGGTCGCCCACGTAGTTGGATTGCGAGAACCCGGTGACGGCGAGTGCGACGATCCCGAGGCCGAGCAGCAGTCCCAGCGAGCCGTGCAGTCCCCGCAGCCGGGCGTACTGGGACGACGGTCGGTGCGCACGGGTGCGCAGACCGCGCGACCCGCCGGAGCGCCGTCGCGCGACCCACAGTGCGAGTCCGCAGGCCACGATCACCGGAAGCCAGGTGGTCGCGAACTCGGAGTACAACCTGCCCGGAGGGCCGAGGTGGAGATTGCCGTGGGAGTGCCGCAACCACGCCTGTGCCGGCGGGCGGTCCTTGACCGTGATGAGCTCGCCCTGCACGCGATTGGTGGTCGGGTTCACGTAGACGGTGAGGTCTTCGTCGGCGAACTCGTCGACGTCCGGCAGTCCGGGTACCGCCATGACGACCTTGGTGGTGCGGTCCTCGTCCGGAGGAGGGAGGACCGCCTTGACCGTCCCTTCCGGATGAGCCTCCTCGGCCGCGGCGACCTGGTCCGACAGCGGCCGGGGCACTCCGGTGTCGGTGTCGACGAACAGTTCTTGCTCGTGCACTGCGTCGACGATCTGCGGGGTGAACGCGTTGGCGAGTCCGGTCAGGCACATGATCGCCAGGAACGGCGCGACCGCGAAACCCGCCAGGAAATGCACTCGCCGCGCGAGGAGTCCCAGTCCTGAACGTGGTTTCTCGGTGTTCGGAACGTCGGGGGAAACGGTTCCCGGGGTGATCGGTGGTTCCTCGAGCGTCTCCGGTGATCCGTCCGTGGTGCGCTTTTCCATGGGGCTCCCAATAAGTGCGCAGGGTGGAACGGCCCACAATGTGATGGCGGTTTCCAGAACTGCGAAACCAATTATGAGCCCGCGTCGTCGTTGCTCGTCTTCTACTGGGAAGATGTTGATCCACTGTTGCGCCGGTATCAATGTCCGGGTGACGGAAGGGTTTTCGTCCGTGACGGCCGGGAGGATCCGTCCAACGGACGGGATTACGCGGTGGTTTCGGGATCGCGAACTCGCCCCGGAGCGATAGGCGCGGGAAAAGTGTAACCACGGTTAGCTTTCACGTGCAGCAGCGTTGCGTTTTCAGTGCTCGGGTGTGGGATGAGCGAGGGGTGTCGTCGTCGGTTGTGGTGCGGCCTGCGTGCTCGAGTGACGTCCGCACAGGTGGCGTGAAAATGGTCATCGACGACGGTTGTGGACGTATCGGATCGAAGGCGACGAGCTGGTTCCCGTATCAGGAACCGGTGCGGAACTCCCGCGGCAGGCCCGTCGAGTGTCGGCCGCTCGCCCTGCGTGAACCACGGTGAGACCACGGAGGTCGTCCTTGTCCGATCCGGCGATCTGTCCGTTTATGCGCATTCGGCCCAGCGTGCAATGCGACATGTAGCGGTGACCCCTACTCCGTACTGCCCAATTAGTTGAACACGGTCTGTCCGAAAGCAATTCCGGCGTGTAACGATCCTCGCCGGAAATCTTGGGATCATCCCGCTTGTCTGACGGGTCCTGAGTGATGAATTTCAGGGAGGTTGACCGAAATGCTGAAATTCCGTGGCCGACGGAGATCCCGGAGGCCGTTCGCACTCGGCTTGGCTGCCGCCGTCACCGGGCTGGCGCTGACCGCGCCGACGGCGGCCGCAGCGTCACCCGGTGACGACGTGCAGCACAGCAACAACGTCCACCCGGTGGCCAACGTGCCGCAGCAGGGGCCGCTGGAGGGGTCCACGCACAGCGACCTGGCGTTCTACCAGGACTACGCCATCCAGGGCGCCTACGACGGTTTCACCATTTACGACATCTCCAAGCCGCACAAGCCGAAGACCGTCACCCAGGTGCACTGCCCGGGCGGGCAGGGCGACGTGTCGGTGAGCCCGGACGGCGACCTGCTGTTCATGTCGGTGGACTACGCGCGCACCGACGACACCTGCCAGAGCGAGTCGGGGTCCTACGACGATCCGAACTCGTGGGAAGGCGTGCGGGTCTTCGACATCAGCGACAAGTCGAACCCCCGCTACCTCAAGGGGGTCCAGACCAGTTGTGGCTCGCACACGCACACCATGGTTCCGGACAACGACAGCGAGGACGTGCTCCTCTACGTCTCGTCGTACAACCCGGATCCGGCTTTCCCGAACTGCCAGCCGCCGCACGACTCGATCTCGATCATCAACGTCCCGGCCGACAGCCCGGCCGACGCGGAGGTCGTCGCCGAGCCGGTGCTGTTCCCGGACGGCGGATCGGCGGGCACCGCGGGCTGCCACGACATCACGGTCTTCCCCGAGCAGGACCTCGCGGGCGGGGCCTGCATGGGTGACGGCGCGCTGATGGACATCTCCGACCGCGTCGACCCGAAGGTGATCACCACCGTGTCGGACCCGAACTTCGCGTTCTACCACTCGGCGACGTTCACCAACGACGGCAAGAGCGTCCTGTTCACCGACGAGCTCGGGGGCGGCGGCGCGCCGACGTGCAACGAGATGGTCGGCCCGGAGCGCGGCGCCGACGCGATCTACAACATCACCGGCAGCGGGGACGACCGCGAGCTCGACTTCCAGAGCTACTACAAGATCCCGCGTCACCAGGAGAACACCGAGAACTGCGTGGCACACAACGGGAATCTGATCCCCGTTCCGGGGCGGAACGTCTACGTGCAGTCCTGGTACCAGGGCGGTGTGTCGATCTTCGACTTCACCGACACCACCGCGCCGCATGAGATCGGCTACTTCGACCGCGGCCCGGTCGACGAGGAGCAGCTGACCCTCGGCGGTTCCTGGTCGGCGTACTACTACAACGGGTACGTCTACTCCAGTGACATCACGCGTGGTCTGGACGTCATGAAGGTGACCGGTCCCGGCATGGGCCAGGCTCAGCAGGTCGAGCTGGACGTCCTCAACCCGCAGACCCAGTACTCGTACCCCGAGTGATCGATCCGTCCCGCCGCTGGGCCCGGTGTGCCGCCGGGCCCAGCGGCGGGCTTTTCGGAAGGGAGTGGGCGATGTCCCTGGAGAAACCGTCCCTGCGGACACTCTCGCTGCTGGTGGTGCTGCTGGCAGGTATGCTCGGGGCGGGAACCGCGAGTGCGGCCGCGTCGACGTACAACGAGGTCGACGCCGAGTTCACCCGCATGATGATCCCGCACCACCAGCAGGCGATCCTCATGTCCGAACTGGCCCCGGAGCGGGCGGCGGACACCGAGCTGGCCGCGCTGGCCGACCGTATACACGTCGAGCAAGGGCTGGAGATCTGGATGATGCAGGGCTGGCAGGGCCGCAACGGCCTGCCGGTCACCGACCCGGAGGCCGCGTACCAGGACGTGCTCGACAACCCCGACATGGTCGAGCGGATGGGTATGGCCACCAGGGAGGAAATGGACCGGCTCGCCACCCTGTCCGGTGCCGAGTTCGACCGCATGTTCCTGGACCTGATGATCCCGCACCACGACGGTGCGGTCGACATGTTGCGGGACGTGATCCTCAATGGCAGTGACCAGGAGTTGAACCAGATGGCCCAGGACATGATGTCCACGCAGAAGGCCCAGCTGGCGACCATGCGCGACATGCGCGACTCCGTGTGATGCGAGCGCGCCTGCCCGGGCCGTTATCGGCGGCCCGGGCAGGGTCGTAGTGGACTGACGCGGTCCCGTTCGGCCCTTGAGGTTCGCCCGCCGGATGAGGCAGGCCGTCGACGATCGGCCCGTCGAGGGTGTCAGGTCTCGGTCGTCGACTCGGGCAGGTCGATGCCCAGATGGGACGGGAGTTCGTCCAGCCAGGCGAGGGTGGCGCGTTCGTAGCCGATGCCGAGTTCGAGCGTGGCGCGTCTGCCACCCGCGTGGGGCGAGTCGTCCGCGGCGAGCTGTTCGCGGAGACGCTCGTACCGTTCGATCTTCTCGGCGTGCCGGCGCCGCTGGTCCTCGACCAGCTCCGCGAACCGGTCCGGTGGGATGTCGGATGCGAATGCCACCGTCAGCAGGAACGGCACGCGCACGTTCTCGCCCCGGGGAGTGCTCGCGACCCAGTCCAGGTAGGCGTCCCGCCCCGCGTCGGTGATGCGATAGCGCCGTCGCCCCCGCACCTCCTCCTGCGCCGACTCGCACAGGCCCTCCCGTTCCAGCGCCGCGAGCTCCCGGTACGCCTGGCTGCGCTGGATCGTCCAGAAGTTGCCGACGCGGCTGCCTGCCTCCTCCACGAGCTCCCAGCCCGTCATCGGCTTCTCCGCGAGGAGCCCGAGCAGGGCTCCCGCCGTCGCACTGACCGTCACGCTCACTCCCTCGCCCGCGGACCGTCGTCATCGTGGCACGGCGTCACCCGAGAGGTCCGGACCGCGGCACGCCGGCTGAGCCCCGGCTCATTCCGCGGCTGCGGTGTCGACAGGGAGTCGCCGCCGGAGCAGGTGCAACGTGGTGCTGCCGACGACCGGCACGAGGACCGCGGTGGCGACGACGGCGAACGGCCCGAGCCCGGAGCGCATCGCCGGGAGGATCAGGAACCCGGTGACCAGTGCGATCACGTTGAAGCCGACGTGGGACAGCACGTCCCGGCGGCGGCCCAGGCGCGCCGACCGTTCGGCCAGCACGGCCCGGACGATCATGACGGCCCCCAGCACGGCGAGGCCGGAGAAGATCGCGGTGGTCGCCGGTGCGCGCTCGGCCCAGCGGAGAGCGATGGCTACGGGGAGGGCCGCAGTCATGATCACGATGGTCGCGGTGTGTGCCCGCAGCAGCGGCGGGAAGCGGAGCGCGGCGATACCGAGACCGAGCGCGGCGACGGCAGCGGCCGCGTGGACGAGGACGACGACGGTGTGCCAGACGACGGTGTGCCACATGACGACCTCCACGGAGGAGTTCCGTTCACCGTGGCACCGATCACTGTGACATGTCAATGTGTCATGTCGGGCCGAGCGTGACGGGGGTGACGGCGCGTCGATCAACGGAGCACCGACCCGCGGAGCACCGACCCGCGGAGCACCGATCAACGGGGCGTCGACCACCCGGGCGTCGAACAGCGGAGGGCCGATCAGTGGCGACCCGCGCGCCGAACGGGTTAGAAGCCACCCCGGTGTGGGTACGGTGCCGCCATGTCGGAACCCGCTCACTCCGCACCGGATCACGACGCCGACACGAACGCCGTCGACGCGAACCGTGCCGACGAGAACAGTGCCGACGAGAACAGCGAGGAGGAACAGGCCGCCGCCGAGGACACGAGCGACGTCGGCACCGATCCGGAGGAGGACCCGGAGGCGCAGCAACGTCTCGGGGAGGCCGAACATCCCGGAGGGCGGGTGGCCGTCATCGGTGTCGTCGCGGATCCGGACCTGCCCGTCGACGTCGGGTCGCTCATCGCCGACGAACTCACCCAGTGGCTCGGCGACCGCACCGGTGAGGACTGGCAGGTGCAGGTCGTCTCCGACCCCATCGCCGCGGGCTCGGCCGAGACGAGTGAACTCTTCGACACCCTCGAGCGCTATCGGGACCACGAGCAGTGGCGCTACGTCATCTGCGTGACGGATCTTCCGCTGCTCCTGCGGTCACGCCCGTTGTTGGCCGAATGCAGCCGCGAACGAGGACTCGCCGTCGTGTCGATGCCGGCACTCGGTTTCCGGCACCGCACACCGTTGCGGCAGATCTCGGCGGTCCTCGTCCGCGAGCTGTTCCAGGAGGAGCGCGACACCGATCGGGTCACCGAGTCGTCGCCCGCGGTGGCCAGGGCCGACATCGACGACGAAGGCAGCGAGGTCCGCTATCCGCTCAGCCGGTTCCTCGGCTGGCCTCGCGTGCTGTGGGGCATGGTGCTGTCCAACCGTCCGTGGCGAGTGGTCTTCGGTCTGTCGAGCGCGCTCGCGGCGGCGCTCGCGACGAGCGCCTTCGGGCTGTCGTCCACGACGATCTGGAAGATCGGGTACCTGCTCCCGCCTGGCAGTCGCATCCTCGGCGGGTTCCTCTCGATCGCCGTCCTCACGGCGTGGTTGATTCTCGGGCACGGCCTGTGGGAGCGCACCAAGAACCGGGAAGGCAGTTTTCGCAAGCTCGTCCCGCTGTACAACACGACAACCGTGCTGACGGTGCTGACCGGCACCGTCATGCTCTACGTGGTGCTGTTCGCGGTGAATCTCGGGTTGGCCGAGTTCCTCGTGCCGCCCGAGCTGTTGACCAGCACGCTCGGTGCGCCACCCGACGTCACGGTCTATCTGACACTGGCCTGGGGGTTCACGAGCATGGGCATGCTGGCGGGAGCCGTCGGCTCGGGGCTGGAGTCGGACGAGGTCGTGCGTCAGGTCGCGTACGGCTACCGCGAACGCGCCCGGCGCCGGGGCCGCGACGAGGTGCGGGAACAGGAGCAGCAGGGGTGATCGCGGCCCTCCGCCTGCTGGCCGCGCGTTGTCGCCGCCCGGCGGCGCGGTCGTGTGGGCGGTAGCTTGCGGGCATGCACGAGATGACGCGTGACGAATGGTGGCTGTTCGCGAGCGAGGGCACCCGCACGGGCAAGGTCGGCGTCGTCCGGGGTGGCGGTGCGCCGCACGTGACGCCGGTGTGGTTCGTCCTCCACGAGGGGGAGGGCGGCGACGAGATCGTCTTCAACACCGGTGCGGAGACGGTCAAGGGCCGGGCGTTGCGCCGCGATCCGCGACTGTCGATGACGGTCGACGACCAGGCCCCGCCGTTCTCGTACGTGCACTTCACCGCGGAGGCGACGTTGTCCGACGACCTCGACGCGATGTTGCCGTGGGCGACGGCGATCGGCGGTCGGTACATGGGGGAGGAGAACGCCGAGGCGTTCGGCAAGCGCAACGCGGTCGCCGGTGAACTGCTCGTGCGCGCCCGCATCACGAAGGTCGTCGCCCACGCCGATCTGGCGGACTGAGGCCGAACCCGGCGGTTCGGGAACGCCGGACTCCCTCCGGACTCCCTGCGGGGTACCGCGCGGATCGTTGCCGGGTTGATGGTCGAAACGTCGTAGAGCGCTGTCATCGTGGGCCGCGACGGCAGCGCGAACGACGTGCGACACGAGCGGTGGAGATGTCCATGGGCGACGAGCGGGACCTGATCGACTTCGACACCGAGTACGTGCTCGCCGAGGTGTTTCCGGGGCGTGTCGGCGCCCCGGCCGTATATCGCCGCTGCACGTGGTGCACGGATCAGCAGCCGTGGCCGGCCGCAGAGCTCACCGTGGTCAAGACGCGGGTGAGCGGTGACCCGCGCGGACGTCTCCTGCTCTATTGCCCGGACCACGTGGATGGCAGGGGCGCCGCGGGGCCCGCAGGTACGTCCGGCCGGACAGGGTCGCGGTGCCCGCAGTGCTGGGTCGAGGTGCCGGCCGGTACCGGGTTCTGCGACATGTGTGAGATCGCGGTCGGATAGCGCGACGCGTGTCGTGACGACCTTTCGGGCGCGGGATCCTGCATTCGGATCAGCTCAGGTTGTCTGCAGCTACTGTTTGACACAACTTGCAGTCGTGGCTATAAATTCAGGTGAAGGCAGTGGACGAGCCGGAGTCGACCGAGAGGTGGCATCGGAGGGGTTCACGATGCTCATGGCGACGCTCAGGCCGGTGCGGCCGCCGTGAACGAGGGTCTTGGCGTGACGGCTCCACGTCGGTCACCGGCCTACTGGGTGCCGTGGAAGTCTCCTCGGGAACAACTTTCTTGAGTTCATCGTTGTCAAGAATGAAGCCGCCCGGTGAAGGTGGCTGGGGTGAGTAACGACGAGCGTGACAACCGGAGAAGGAGGTAGTTGGTGGCCATGTTGATGCGGACGGACCCGTTCCGTGAGCTGGACAGGATCTCGCAGCAGTTCTTCGGTCAGAACGGGACCTCGACGCGGCCCGCGGCGATGCCGATGGACGCGTTCCGTTCCGGGGACGACTACGTCGTCAAGTTCGACCTGCCCGGCGTTTCGGCCGATGCGATCGACCTGGACGTCGAGCGCAACGTCCTCACCGTGAAGGCCGAGCGCGGTGCGGACTACGGCGACGGCGACGAGGTGCAGGTCTCGGAGCGTCCACGGGGGACGTTCTCGCGGCAGCTGTTCCTCGGGGACACGCTCGACGCCGACAAGGTGCAGGCCAGCTACGACGCCGGCGTGCTGACGCTGCGGATCCCGGTGGCCGAGCAGGCCAAGCCGCGCAAGATCGCCATCACCGGCGGTGAGGAGCGCAAGGAGATCAACGCCTGAGCGCAGCCGATGCGCTCCGAGCCGGCCCCGCGGCGACGGGCAGTTCCGTTGCCGCGGGGCCGGACGTCGCTTCCACGGCACGCGCCCGACTCCGACAGATACGGCTCTCGACAAGTACGACTTCTCGGCACGGCGGACGCCATGCGCCGCCACGACACGACCCGTACGCCCTGCTGGGCGTCCCGCGCGGAGCGAATCTGCGTGAGATCACCGCGTCGTACCGACGCCGCGTCCGCCGGCTGCATCCCACGCCGAGCACTTGGCCGCGGTTGTGGCGGCCTACGATCTGTTGCGCTCCCGCCTGCGCCGACGTGTCGTTCAGGAGCACCGTGCGGGCCAGGGAGATCACCTTCCTCGATACGCCCGGAACCGGGGTCGACTTCAGCGGCGACACCGATGATCGGACGTCGACCTCCGGTAGCAGACGAGTCCGTCTTCCTGACCCGGTTCGTGCGGGGGCGACCTACCGCGACATCCGGATCGACCACTGGATCACGGCGAGCTCGCATGTCGACACGTCGACCTGACTGCTCGCGTCATGCGACTCCGTGACGGCACAGCACTCGCCGAACCCGGGCCCGGGCCTGCGGCGTCGACGGATCACCTCGAACGTTCGAGAGCTCGCGTGGCGCTCGTATCCGGGGCGAGTTCGAGCCGGCGCAGCAGCTGTGCGTTGAGCGCGACGACGACGGTGGATGCGGACATGAGGATCGCCCCCACACTCATCGGCAGCAGGAACCCGACGGGCGCGAGCACACCTGCGGCGAGCGGAACCGAGACCAGGTTGTAGCCGGCAGCCCACCACAGGTTCTGTTTCATCTTCCCGTATGTCGCGCGCGACAGTTCGACGACCGACAGCACCGAACGCGGGTCGGAACTGGCGAGGATCACACCTGCCGAGCCGATCGCCACATCGGTGCCCGCGCCGATGGCGATGCCCACGTCGGCTTGGGCGAGCGCGGGGGCGTCGTTGACACCGTCGCCGACCATGGCGACCCGGTAGTTCTCCTCCTGGAGCTGCGCGACCTTGGCGGCCTTGTCCTCGGGCCGGACGCCGGCGAACACCCGGTCGATACCGAGATCCGCCGCGACGGTGTCGGCCACGGCCTTGGCGTCGCCGGTGATCATCACGACCTCGGTGCCGGCGGCGTGCAGGGCGTCGACGGCTTCGCGCGACTCGGGCCTGATCTCGTCGGCGAGCCGCAGTGCACCGACGACCTCGCCGTCGGCGAGGACGTGGAGGATGATCGCGCCTTCCTCGCGCCACCGGTCGGCGACGGGCATTTCCTCGGCTTCGCGCTGTTCGAGCAGGTACGGACCGCCGACCTCGATCACGGCGCCGTCGACCGTCGCCGCCACCCCGACCGCGGGTGACGAGGAGAAGTCGGACGCGGCGGGAACGCTGAGTTCCCGGGAACGGGCGGCGCCCACCACGGCCCGGGCCAGCGGGTGCTCACTGTCGGCCTCGGCGGCGGCGGCCAGGGCCAGCACGTCGTTCTCGTCACGATCGCCTGCGGGGTCGACCGAGGTGACGGCGGGCTCGCCCTTGGTCAGCGTGCCGGTCTTGTCGAACAGCACCGCGTCGACGGTGCGCATCGACTCGAGCGCCAGGCGGTCCTTGACCAGCACACCGCCGCGGGCGGCGCGTTCGGTCGCGATGGACACGACCAGCGGGATCGCCAGCCCCAGCGCGTGGGGGCAGGCGATGACCAGCACGGTGATCGTGCGGACCACGGCGTCGTCGGGCAGTCCGGTCAGCGACCACACGATCGCGGTCAGCACGGCCGATCCGAGGGCGAACCAGAACAGCCAGGCGGCGGCGGTGTCGGCGATGCGCTGCGCACGGGAGGACGAGGCCTGGGCGTCGGTGACGAGCTTCTGGATACCGGCCAGGGCCGTCTCGTCGCCGATCGCCGTGACCTCGACGCGCAGCCCGGAATCGGTGGCGACGGTGCCGGCCACGACCTGGTCACCGTTCCCGCGCCGCACGGGCTTGGACTCGCCGGTGACCATCGACTCGTCCATCGAGGCCGAGCCGTCGGTGATCGTCCCGTCCGCCGGCACCGATGAGCCGGGGCGAACGACGACGACGTCCCCGACGGCCAGTTCGGCGGGATCCACCGTCACCACCTGGTCGCCGTCGACCTTCTCGGCCTCGTCGGGTAGCAGTGCGGCCAGGGAATCGAGCGCCGAGGTGGTCTGGGCCAGGGAGCGCATCTCCAGCCAGTGCCCCAGCAGCATGATGACCACCAGGAGCGCGAGCTCCCACCAGAAGTTCAGTTCGTGGTCGAGGATCCGCAGGCTGGCGCCCCAGGAGGCGAGGAACGCGACGGTGATCGCCAGGGCGACGAGCAGCATCATTCCGGGAGTGCGAGCGCGGATCTCACCCGCACCGCCACTGAGGAAGGGCCACCCGCCCCAGAGGTAGACGAGTGTTCCCAGCACCGGAGAAACCCACCAGACCCAGGCCGCGTCGGGCAATTGGTAGCCGACGAGGTCGGCGAACATGTCGTTGAACCCGACCACGGGGACGGCCAGCAGGAGCATGATCCAGAACAGTCGGCGGAATTGCCCCACGTGATCCCCGTGGCCGCCATGACCGCCGTGATCACCGTGGTCGCCATGGCTGTGATCGGCCGCGCTCTCGTCGTGCTCGTCGTGGTGGGCCCGGTGGCCCGCGTGCGGGTCGGACTCGTGGTGTTGCCCGTGCTCGGGCGCCTCGGGTGACTGTGTCGAGGGATCCTGGCTCATGGTCATCGCTTCCGTTCGGCGTCCCATCGAGGGTGATACGCGGGTGCATTCCGCGCAGCGCTCGCGTCCGGACGATCGCCGTGCTCGTGGGCGTGCTGTGTGCCCGTGCCGTTGGTGCCCGTGCCGTTCTGTGCGGCTGTGCTGTGTGCCCGTGCTGTGCCGTGCTGTGTACCTGTGGATACGGTATACCCCTAAGGGGTACGGAGCCAACGGTCGTGCCGGCTGGCGGATCATCGGAACGTGGTGGTGCGAGAATCGTGATCGTCACGTTCGAACCCGACCACAGGCTCGTCGTCCCGCAGTCGAGTTGTGGTGTCGGCCGACTGTTCACCGAGGAATGCGCCCATGGCTCACCCTGCGCCGCGGCGGCGGAACCTGGTCATCGCCGCCGTCTCGCTCCTGATCGCCGGACTCGCACTCGCCGGCTGTTCCGGCGCGGAGTCCGCGTCCGCCCCGCAGACCGCCCGTGATGGGGCAGGCGGCGGTGGGCTGCTGGCCGACCACGAACTTGATGACCTCGACACCCCCGAGGTCATCGAACGACTGGACAGCATGCCCGTCGACGACCGCCCGTCCGACCTGCTCGCATCCGTGCGCCCCGACGCGCTCGTCCTCAGTGACGAGCAACAGCGCGCGGTCGAGCTGCCGATGCCCGACGACCAGGTCTACGTATCGGTCGCCCCCTACCGGCAGCGGACACACGAGTGCCACTTCCACAGCCTGACCACGTGCGAGGGCGAGCTTGGCAACGCGGCGGTCCGGGTCGTGCTCACCGGCCCCGGCGGTGACGTGCTGCTCGTCGACGAGACGCGGGAGACCTTCGACAACGGCTTCGTCGGCCTGTGGGTGCCGCGGGACATCGAGGCGACGCTGACGATCGCGCACGAGGGGCGAACCGGGACCGCACGCATCGCGACGGGCAGCGACGACGACCCCACCTGCATCACGAACCTGCGGCTGACCTGAGCGAGGCCGGGACACCTGAAGAGTCCGGGTGACCTGTGGCGGGTGTCCACGATGGTCTGACCCGGCGTTTTCTGGTGCACGCGGCGGGCACCTCGGCGGCGGGCTTCGGCCGGCACGACAGTGGCGCGCTGCATCCAACAGGCCGTCGTGCCCGGATCACTCCGGGGATGCGACGTCGTCACTGAGTTGTGATGCCAATCGGCCGGTTGCGGCGTTACGCAGGGGGTGTTCTCGACGAAGGTGTAGTGGGCGTATCTCTTGGACGTGGTCCCTCGCACGATAGTGCGCGGGACCGGTAGGTAATAGCGTCATGGACAAGGGTGAGCGCTGCCGGGTGGTACGCGTACGGAGAGCGAGGGGCGATACATGGCGGACGGAGCCACGGCCGAACTCACGACGGGGGCGTTGGTCGCGGTACGCGGGCACAAGTGGATCGTCAGCGACGTCGACGCCGCTGGCGGCAACACACTGGTGTCGCTGCAGAGCGTCGAGGATGGTCGCTTCGGTGACACGCTGGACGTGATCTGGGAGATCGAGCCGGGCAGGCAGGTCTTGCCGAGCGGTTCGCTGCCGGACGTCACCGAGCAGGGCTTCGACCCGCCCGAGCAGCTCGCCGCGTTCCTGGACGCCGTGCGCTGGTCCGCGGTCACCTCGGCCGACACGCAGACTCTCCAGGCGCCCTACCGCTCGGGCGTGGCCATCGAGGACTATCAGCTGGAACCGCTGGCCCGCGCGGTCGGCGCGCCCCGCGTGAACCTGCTGCTGGCTGATGACGTGGGGCTCGGCAAGACCATCGAAGCCGGGCTCGTCGCGCAGGAGCTGCTGCTGCGGCACCGCACCCAGCGCATCATGATCGTCGCCCCGGCAGGCCTGACCACCAAGTGGCGGGACGAGATGGCCGAGAAGTTCGGCCTGGACTTCACGATCATCGATTCGGAGCGCTGTGCCCAGGTGCGCCGCGAGTACGGCAGCGCGGCGAACCCGTTCAACGTCTACCCGTTGACGATCGTCAGCCTGCCGTGGCTGCGGGGCGCCAAGGCCCAGCGCCTGTTGGACGAGGTACTGCCCGCCGAAGGACCTTCGTACCCGCGCACCTTCGACCTGCTGATCCTCGACGAGGCGCACCACGTGGCCCCGGCTGCCCCGAAGCAGGTGTACGCGGTGGATTCGCAGCAGACGAAGCTCATCCGCAAGCTCGCACCGCACTTCACGCACCGGTTGTTCGCCTCGGCCACCCCGCACAACGGGTACCAGGCCTCGTTCACCGCGCTCCTCGAGATCCTGGACGACCAGCGGTTCGCCCGCGGCGTCGACGCGGACGAGACGGCCGTGGCCGAGACCGTGGTGCGCAGGCTCAAGCGCGACATCACCGATGCCGACGGCACGCCGCGCTTCACGCGGCGCAACGCGCAGGAGATCCCGGTCGAGTATCCGGAGTCCGAGCGCGAGATCCACGACCTGCTCACCCGATTCGCCGAGCAGCGCCGGAAGAAGCTCACCACCCGGCGCGGGCACAAGGCCACCGACCTGGTGACGCTGCTGCTGAAGAAGCGCATGTTCTCCAGCCCGGCGGCGCTGAAGCACACCATCGAGGTCTACCTGGAGACGCTGAAGGGCAAGAGCGGTGTGCCCACGGCGGGCGGGGACGACATCCCGGAGTGGATGGAGGATTTCTTCGACGATCTCGCTTCCTACGACGACGACCGCATGGCCGAGGCCGAGGACGACGCGCTCGGCCGTACCCGGCCCATGCAGCCGGACACGGACGACGACGAGACGTCGCTACTCAACCGCATGCGCGACTGGGCGCTGGCACACGAGGCGCAGCCGGACGCCAAGGCCCGCAAGCTGCTCGAGTACCTGATCGCCACCTGCCGCCCGGACGGGAAGTGGACGAACGAGCGCGTCGTCGTGTTCACCGAGTACCGGGACACCCAGCTGTGGCTGGCCGGACTGCTGCGCCAGGAAGGCCTCGCCGGCGATCGCCTGGCCGAACTGCACGGCGGTATCGGCACCGACGAGCGGGAACAGCTGCGGCTGGCGTTCCAGAAGCCGCCGGCCGAGCACCCGGTGCGCATCCTGCTCGCCACCGACGCCGCGAGCGAGGGCATCGACCTGCAGCGCTACTGCCACCGGCTCGTGAACTACGACATCCCGTTCAACCCGAACAAGCTGGAACAGCGCATCGGCCGCATCGACCGGTACGGCCAGGAGGAGACCCCGGAGATCCGGCACTTCGTGGGCACCGGCTGGGACGCGCCGGTCGGCACCTACGAGGCCGACCTGGAGTTCCTCTCCCGGGTGGCGAAGAAGGTCTCGAAGATGGAGGCCGATCTCGGGTCGGTCAACGCGGTGCTCTCCGACGCCGTGCAGCGCCGGATGCTCGGCGAGTCGCTGAAGGTGGACGTGGACTCCGCGGGGCGGGACAAGCAGCGCGTCGCCGCCGAGTCGGACGTGCGTGGCCAGGTGCGCAAGCTGCGTTCGAAGCTGGAGGAGACTGTCGGCGAACTCGGTATCACGCCCGGCAGGGTGAAGCGAGTGGTGGACACCGCTCTGGACCTGGCCAACCAGCAGCCGTTGCGCGAGCACCGCGACGAGAAGCACCTCGCCGAGGGGCTGTATGACGTGCCGACGATGACCGGTTCGTGGGTGCGTGCCACCGAGGGCTTGATCGAGAAGTTCCAGGGTACTGGCGAGGACGGGAAACGCGCGCGGGACGTGCAGCCGCGCCAGTTGCCGGTCACGTTCGACCAGGAGGTGGCCCGGGGCCGCGACGATGTCGTGCTGGCGCATCTGAATCATCCGCTGGTCGCGATGTCCACCCGGTTGCTGCGGACCGCGGTGTCCAATGAGGACGTGGGGCTGCACCGGGCGACGGCTGTGGTCAGCGACGACCCGGAGTTGGAGGACGTGCTGGTCGGCGCGTATTCGCGGTACGTCCTGGTCGGTGCGGACGGCGTGCGGTTGCACGAAGAAGTGCTCTACGCGGGCGGCTGGGCCCCGGAGAACGGCCGCTTCCGCAGGCTGGAGAACCTGGGCCGGCTGGGCGGGATGCTCGGCCGCGCGCTCGATTCCGGCACGCCGGCGTCCGAGCCGGTTCGCAGGCGGCTGGCCGCGCGCTGGCCTCGCGTGTCGGACGGTCTGGTGAACGCGCTGGACTGGCGCAGCAACACCAAGCGGGAGCAGTTGACCCGCAGGCTCGCGCAGCGCGAGGAGGAGGAACGCGCCCGCATCACGCAGGTGATCGACCAGTTCTCCGCGACGCTGAGCGCGAAGTTGAGTGGAGATGAGCAGGCCGACGAGCACGCGCTGTTCTCCGTGGAGGCCACGAAACCGCAAGAGGAGCTGGCCCAGCTGCGGCGGGACCGGCAGAAGTGGCAGCAGCGGCTCGATGAGCTTGCGACCGAGCGGGACCGCGAGCTGGAGGCGATCGCGGCCCGCTACAGCGACCAGCAGGAACACCGTTTCCCGATCGCGGTGGTGTTCGTCGTGCCGAAGCGGGAGGCAATCCGATGAGTGCCCGGACCAGTGGACGCGGCCGTCGGTCGCACGCGCCGGACAGCGCGCAGCAGCACCGTGACTGGCTGAACTTGATCGAGGTCAGCGGCCCGTTCCTGTCGCTGCCAGTGTTGCGTCAGGCCTGGCCGAGCCTGGATGCGCTGGACAAGACGGCACGTGAGGGGCTGCGCCAGGCGCACGCTGACTGGTTGGCCGATCCGGATGCCGGTCAGCAGGTCTGGATCCGCTACGTGCTGGGCGAACTGCTCGGCTGGGACGGTGAGCAGGAAGGCGTTCTGCACTGGCACGCGGAGTCGGCGCTGGACCCGCTGGCGATGGACGTGGGCGAGCACGACACCAGCGTGGTCCCGGATTTCGCGCTGGTGCAGCCCGGCGAGGACGCCAAACCCGCCACCACGGAGCTGCTCGGGATGGTGTGCCCGCCCGGCTCGCCGCCGACCGCGCGGGTGAAGGGGGAGAGCTGGGCGGCCACGCCGGTGGACCGGCTGGCGCAGCTGTGCCGCCAGCACGAGGTGGAGCTGGGGCTGGCGACCGACGGCCGGTGGTGGACGCTGGTGTGGGCGCCGCGCCGGAAGGTGACCACGACCGCGACGTTCGACGCGGCGTCCTGGCCGGAGAAATCGGAAGAGTACGTGGTCCGCGCTTTCGTGTCGCTGCTGAACAGGCAGCGGTTCTCCGGCGTCCCGGACGACGAGAAGCTCGTCACGCTGTTGGATGCGAGCAAGGACTCGCAGGAAGACATCACCGAGGCCCTTGGCGTTCAGGTGCGTCAGGCGGTGGAGCTGCTGGTCGCGGCGATCGGCCGGGCGGACTCCGCTCAGCGTGGGCGTGGCGAGCAGGGGCTGGACAACGTTGAGGCGCACGAGGTGTATCGCGGTGCGGTTTCGGTGATGATGCGCCTCGTGTTCGTGCTCTTCGCCGAGGAGCGCGGCCTGCTCCCGGCGGACAACGAGCTCTATGCCAACGCGTATTCGGCCGGACGGCTGTGTGAGGTGCTGGAGCAGCAGGCTCGCGAGGGCAGCGAGGACGACCTGGAGCACAGTTCGCAGCGCTGGCACCGGCTGCTTGCGCTGTTCGACGCGGTGTATCACGGCGTGGAGCACCCGAAGCTCACCATGCACGCGCATGACGGTTCGCTGTTCGACCCGGGCCAGTTCGCGTGGCTGCCGCGCACGATCGATGATCGCACGGTGTTGCACATGCTGCGTGCCGTGCAGTACGTGCAGGTCGGCACCGGGAAGAACAAGGAGCTGCGCAAGCTCTCGTTCCGTGAGCTGGACGTGGAGCAGATCGGCTATGTCTACGAGGGCCTGCTGGCCTACGACGGTTTCCGTGCCGGGGACGTGGTGCTCGGTCTGATCGGCAAGGCCGGTGTGGAGAAGGAAGTCGGCCTGCGGGAACTGGAAGACCTCGCCGCGGGTACGGAGAACGTCTCCGCGCTCGCAAAGAAGCTGGCTGAGGAGTACAAGGACTACAAGATCGGCACGCCGAAGGCGCTGGAGAAGGCGCTGGCGCCGTTGTCCGGTACGGAGCTGGAGAACGCGCGCCGCAAGCTCCTGGCCGCCACCGATGGCGATGCTGCGCTGACGGAGCGGTTGTTGCCGTTCTATGGCGTGATCCGGCAGGACCTGCGTGAACTGCCGGTGGTGATCATGCCGGGCGAGCTGTATGTCACGGACTCGCCGTTGCGGAAGAACACCGGCACGCACTACACGCCCCGTGAGCTGGCGGAGGAAGTGGTCGAGGGCGCGCTCGAACCGCTGGTGTACGAGCCGGGGCCGTTGCAGACGGCGGACAGGAGCGAGTGGAAGCTCAAGTCCAGTGCGGAGATCCTGTCGCTGAAGATCGCTGACATCGCGATGGGCTCGGCCGCGTTCCTCGTCGCTGCGGCCCGTTATCTCGGTGGGAAGCTCCTGGAAGCCTGGACCCGCGAAGGCGACGACCGGGTGCGCGACTATCAGGTGAGCACGCCGATCAGCGACGCGGACGTCGATCCGGTGGTGGTCGAGGCGCGCCGGGAGATCATCGAGCACTGTCTCTATGGCGCGGACATCAACAAGATGGCCGTTGAGATGGCGAAGCTGTCGCTGTGGCTGGTGTCGATGGACCCGAGCCGCCCGTTCACGTTCTTGGACGACCGCTTGGTGGCGGGTGACTCGCTGCTCGGCATCACGTCGTTGGACCAGCTCGAGTACATGCACATGGATCCGAAGAAGGGCCGCGAGCTGCACGACCGCCTCGATCCGCAGCTGCTGGCCAACGTCCGGTCCGTGGTGGCCGAGGTGGCCGAGGACCGCCGCAAGCTCACCGAGGTCGACGGTTCGACGTTGGAGGGCTTGAACCGGAAGCGTGCGATCCTGGAGGAATCGGCCCTCAAAACGAGCCGAGCCCGCATCTTCGCTGACCTCGCGGTAGGAGCGGCGCTGGCACATGCCGGCCGTGGCGACCGCGGACTGGCGGCGGGCTCCATCGCCGCCGCAGACTACGCCCGCCGCTTCGATACCACCGAGATGGAAGCCCGCAAACAGGCGCGGGAATGGCTCGACACGGATCTGCCGGACGGCAACTTCATCCGCGAGACCTTGCATTGGCCACTGGTCTTCCCAGAAGTTTTCGAGCAAGACGGCTTCGACGCGGTCATCGGTAACCCGCCGTTCCTCGGTGGGAAGAAGATCAGCGGCGCAAGTGGTTCTGCGTACCGTGAGTACCTCGTGCAGGCGATCGGCGGGGGCGTGAAAGGCAATGCTGACCTCATTGCGTACTTCGCGTTGCGAGCACATGGAACGCTGAATCACGCGGGGCAGACCGGCCTCATCGCGACGAACACCCTGGCCCAGGGCGACACCCGCGAAGTCGGGCTTGACCAGCTTGGTGCTGGCGGTGTCACGATCCGTCAGTCAACGAAGAGCAAGCCGTGGCCGTCGAAGTCGGCAGCACTCGAATACTGTGCGATCTGGACCAGCCGCAAGGCGCTTTCTGATGGCGCGGAGCGCCGAGCTGATGGTGTGATTGTTCCTGCTATTACAGCGTCGCTTGACCCAGAATCGCGGGCGACCGGCAATCCCGAGCGACTCGCTAGGAACCGAGGTATCTCGTTCCAAGGTAGCAACGTTCTCGGTACCGGGTTCACGATGGAGCCTGAGCGGGCGCACGAGCTGATCGCCAGCGATGAGCGGAATAGAGATGTGTTGTTCCCATATCTCAACGGCCAGGATATAAACTCCAGTCCAACGGCATCGCCGAGCCGGTGGGTTATCAACTTCCACGACTGGAGTGAGGATAAGGCGCGAAAATATCCCGAGTGCTACGAACAGGTTCGTAGCGATGTCCGGGCCGAGCGCGCCGCGAAAAGCAAAGACGTCGCTGAGTGGGACTGGTGGCGCTACTGGAGGCCACGCCCCAACCTTTATCAGACCATTGCGGGGTTGGAGCGGGTTATTGTGCTTACACGACACACAAAGATCTGTATGCCGGCGATCGTGCCGACCGGTCAGGTCTTCTCGGATGCGCTGGGAGTTTTTGCCAGTGACAACATGGCGATGTTGGCTCTGCTGTCTAGCGCGCAGCACTTTTGGTGGGCGAAGACTCGTGGCTCGACACTAGGGGCAGGGATTCGCTACACACCGTCGGATGTGTTCGAGACGTTCCCGTTGCCGGAGCTGACCGGTGAGCTGCGTGAGCTGGGCGAGCGTCTGGACACCTATCGGCGGGACGTGATGCTGTCCCGCAACGCGGGGTTGACGAAGACGTACAACCTGGTCTTCGACCCGGGCTGCCGGGACGAGGACATCGAGGAGTTGCGGCGTATTCACCGGGAGATCGACGAGGCCGCGATCCGCGCCTACGGCTGGGAGGATCGGGTCGAGGCGGTCGGCGGTTTGGATCATGGTTTCCACCCGGTCGGCCGCGAGACCCGCTACACGATCGGCCCTGCCGCCCAGCGTGAGGTCCTGGACAGCCTCCTCGAACTCAACCACGAACGCTACGCCGAAGAAGTAGCCCAAGGCCTCCACGACAAGAAGGGCAAGGCGCGTGGCGGCGGTGAGCAGGGAGCCTTGCTCTAAATTTAGCTATTGTCCACGTTGATCCTATCCCTCAATAGGGAAGTTGCTGTAAGAAGTAGATGGGAAATCAAATCAATGGAATCGGTCCTCGAGATCGTCCTCACTGCGGCTTCGACGACTGGTGCCACCTGGGTTGTGGCTAGCGCCGTTGTGCGCCGGCAAGAAAATGCAAAGCAGGCCATTAGTGTGCGGCAGAGTGTTCGCGCGAAACTAGGTGAGATTACCTACGGACCCGAGCTCTACTTGGTAAGGAGGATGAGTTCAGGTGGTGATTCTGTGCCCGATGTTTTCTATCTTGCCTACAAGGAATGCACGGAACTTATGGAGCTTGCAGTGCGGCTTCCGCGGCACCAGAGGGCGCTAGTTAAAAGGTATTGCTCGTTCATTTATGGAGACCCTATTGTGAGTGTTTCCGGCAGGTTTCCCAGCGGCCCTCCGGGAGTTGAGGCAATATGGAACAAGATATCTTATATTATACAGTTACCGGGGCGGAAAATTTCCACAACCATCGAAAAGGGGGAGCTTCTGACTCTGGCGTTCGGACGAGATGTCTCTGCGGTTCTCCCAAGGGAAGATGAGGGCGACGTACTCCGAGACGCCCCCTGTCGCGGCTATCTGAATATATTTCGCATGACAAACAGTGAGGAGGCGAAAGCATGGGAGAACGCTAATGCGTTACGTCAAGCTGCGGCTTATGCTGTAAAGTTCTTAACAGAAGAAACTAGGCGGCTTAGTTTGGGATCATTTATTGTAAGCACATTTTGGCGACGGAGGATGTATCGTCGGATATTGGAGTCATAAACCTTGACTGGGTTTTCTAGCTGGGCGCGGCGATCTTTAATGTTCGGTCGGACTTGTTTTGGTTGCAGATCCCTGCCCGGTGGAACTCTTCGTCATCTTGGCTTAGAGCCCCTAACAGGTTGATGATCTTGGTTTGAGATGATCTTGGTGTGGCTGCGCCGTGGGTCGTGTCGGACGAGTTGTGGGCCCGGATAGGGCCGTTGTTGCCGGTGCGTCCGGCGAGTCGGACGGGGCCGAAGCCGTTGCCGGATCGGCAGGTGTTGCAGGGGATCCTGTTCGTGTTGTTCACCGGGATCGGGTGGGAGGACCTGCCTCAGGAGCTGGGGTTCGGTTCCGGGATGACGTGCTGGCGACGGCTTCGGGACTGGCAGGAGCTCGGGGTCTTCGACCGGTTGCATCAGGAGCTACTCGCCGAGTTGAACGCCGCCGGGGAGAT
>NZ_JAMTCN010000040.1 GCF_024171865.1 Prauserella aidingensis
AGATTGCCCTGCGACAGATACGCCGCCGCCCGGCGCAACACCTCGTTCTCCTGCTCCAACAGCCGATTACGACGCTTGAGCTCCCGCAGCTCAGCCGCCGCGCTGGAGGACAGATCCGGCTTGGCGCCGTCCTCGACATCGGCCGCGCGCAGCCACTTCTGCAACGTCATCGGGTGAACCCCGAAGTCGCTGGCGACCTGCTCGATCGTCACCCCAGGCTCACGGTTACGCGCGACCCGGACCACGTCCTCACGGAACTCACGGGGATACGGCTTCGGCACAGTGGCATCCTTCCACGCCCACCTCTCGGCAAGCGAACTCAGATGTCACAGACCCCTTCAGCAGCCCCGTCGCCAAGTCGGGCGGGTTCAAGTCCGACCCCGAGGGCGTCAAGCAGTTGGTCAAGGTCTGTGAAGACATGATCGGTCAGCTCGGCGAGCAAGCGTACGTGTTCGATCGCTTGGCTCAGGAACCGAAGCTTGGCAGTGGCCCGTATGCCCAGCAGGTCGCCAAGCATGTACGTCAGTCGGCTGACGGTCCGCAGGGCGTAGTGCCGCAGCTCAAGCATCTTAAACAGACTCTCATGAAGCTGACGGAGGCGTTGTATCGTGCCTCGAATCAGTACGCCGAGGCCGAAGAGATGGCCAAGCTGCGTCAGCAGTAAGTGATCTGGGAGAGCAAGTAGCAGTGAAGATCAACCGCGCGGTCTTGGCAGTTAGCCTCGGCGTCCTAGTCGGTGTCTCGGCGTGTTCGTCCAGTGAGGGCGGAGAGGCGACAACCGAGCCGCCGGCGTCGGCGCAACCCAGCATGTCGGCTCCCAGCTCCTCAGTAGCGAGCAACCCGGAGGGATCGCTCGCGGGAACTGAGCCGTGCTCGCTGCTCAGTAAGAGTGACGTGAGCAAGTACGGCGAGCAGATCGAAGGGCCGATTCGGGAGAACATCGGCAGCAGCCGAGGATGCCGGTTCAAGAAGCCTTTCCAGTCCGAGCCCAGGGGTTCGTTTGTTTTGGGCGTCGGCATTCGCGACGAGCAGGGAGTCAAGGATGCCGTCGATCAGGGCTACGGGATCCAGAAGACCGAGGCCGACGGCCGTACGTTTGCCCGCATCCCAGGTGCGGACGCCTGCATTGTTGCTATCGGGGTGACTGAAACCTCCCGCGTCGACGTCTCGATCACCACGGCGGCGGGCACGGAGAAGGCGTGTCAGGTCGCTTCAGAAGTCAGCGATGTCGTTGCTGCCAGGCTTCCGGAGGGCTGAGTGATGGAGCTCGCACGCGTCATCAAGGATGGCGAGCCTGACCCGGCCGACTTCGCGACCTTCTTCGAGCTCGGCGAGCACCTCGACGCGCGTGGCGTCGAAGCGCCGGACCGGAGCAACGCGGTCCAGGCCATGATCGAGGACGCGCACGAGCAGATGCCGCGCGAGGCTGCTGCTGCGTTCGAGCGGATGATCGACATCGTGGAGAAGTACAACGCCTCCACAGAGCAGGACAAGCGCAACTAGTCTTCGAAGGACACGGCGGCGATGCTCTTGTCGTCGTGGCGCTTTGCGCGGGGGAGCTGTTTGCCGGTGGGGTCGGTCTCGGCTTCCCAGATTTGGCAGCGGTCGAGGATGTCGGCGAGGTCGTCGGCTCCCGCGGTGGTGAGTGGGGACCAGTCGGCGGCGCCGATGTGCTGCATTGTGTTGTAGGCGCCGTCAGTCGCGAGGACGGCCCACGGCACTGCGTCCATCGGCCGGGTCCAGACCAGCGCTTGCGCTGCGGCGGTGGGGTCGGCCTCGGCGATCCAGTAGCCGCCCTCGACGTTGCGGTATGTCGCCTGTTGCGTCTGCAACTCGGTGAGTAGGGCCTTGTGCTCGTCGTCGTATCCTCCACCGTCGGCCAGTCGTTCGCGGTACCGGCGCCGTGGGGCGAGATCGAGTTCGTCCATGCGCTCGTCGGTCAACGTCTCGTCCGGGAGTACGACGAGGTTGTCGCCGAGGACGAGAACGTCGAATTGGTCGCCGCGCCTGCGCAGGATCGTGACCGTGCTCGACGGCGATTCGCCCGGGCGCAGCTCGAACGCCGTCGCGGTGGTGCGAATGGCGTCGGCGAGGATGCCGGTGAGGTCGGCCTCGGCGTTCTCAGTGAGGAGGTCGCGCAGTTCGCGGCCGAGACGGTCGGCGTAGGTATTGGCCGGGATCTGCACCGGGACGAACGCCGATGCGCCGTCGAGCATGATGACCGCGTTGTCGGTGGTGAAGATCTTGTCGTCGCTGTCATCGATCGGCGGGAGCTGGGCGGTTTCGACGCGCATGGATCACCAAACGTAGGGGCCGGCTGCGAGTTCACTGCCGGTGATGGTCAAGCCGTCGTAGCTGGCGCGGACGACCAGGGAAAACGACTCGTCACCGGCCTTGCGGAAGGTGTCGGCGAGGTTGGTCGTCAGGTAGTGGACGGCCCCGAGGGAGCCGATCCCGTGGATACCCGCGATGTGGACGACGACACGACCGTCGCGCTTGCGTCGTGCCACATAGGCCACGTCTGCGCTGGTCGGGGCCTTGTCGTCGGACGGTGAGCTGTAACGCTCGCCGGACTTCTCGTGTTCGACCCACCATCGGCCGGCGTCTTCGACGATGCCGAGTGCGGGGTCTGCGGCGAGGAGGTTCGCGCCGATCGGCGCCGACTTGGGACCACACACCACGACGACGTCACCACTCGGAATCTCGTCCCGCTCGGGCTCGATCTCGTAGCGGGTACTGGTGAGCGACAGGCCGTCGAGAATCTCGTCCAGTTGATCGGCGGTCTTGGCGTCCTCGGCCGCGATCAACGGTCGTTCCCGGTCGGTGTTGCTGGATGCGGGGGAGTCGATCCGGGCGTTGTCGGAGTACCTCGGCCACACCGACCCGGGCTTCACGTTGAAGACCTACACCCACCTGATGCCGTCCAGCGCCGAACGGACGCGAGCGGTCATCGACGGAGCATGGACCGAACCTTCCGGCGATCACTCCGACGGCCCGACCACGGCCCCAGTAGAGTCCGGAGACGCAAAACCGCAGGGTGAGTGAGGGTTTCCAGGAGAATCCGGCTTACATGGCAACTCGTCCTCCCCTCGGTGTTCCCCATGGTGGAGGTGGCGTGTGCCGGTGGTCGACGTGCGTGACGCTTACGGGAGGCGGGCTGGCGAGTACGCCGATTTCGCGTGCGCGCCGGAGCTGATGGCCGGGCCCGACCGTGCCCTCGTCGCACGCTGGGCCGCGGGTGTCGACGGCCGGATCATCGACGCCGGGTGCGGACCCGGGCAGTGGACCGACTTCCTCCGCCGCAGCATCACCGACGACACCGACACCGACACCGACATCGGCACCCGCGGACACGACGGCACCGAACACAGCCGCGTCGAAGGTGTGGACCTCGTGCCGGAGTTCGTCGACATCGCCCGCGCGCGGTTCCCCGGCAACCCGTTCCGCGTGGCGCGGCTCGACGCGCTCGGGGTGGCGGACGGATCGGTGGGCGGGATCCTGTCGTGGTACTCGATCATCCACACCGAGCCCGACGCGGTGCCGGGCGTTCTTGCCGAGTTCGCGCGCTGCCTGCAGGACGGTGGTGGTCTGCTGCTCGGCATGTTCCGCCAGGCCGGCGGTGCGGGGGTCGAGCCGTTCGACCACGCCGTCGCGCGGGCCTATTTCTGGCCGGTCGAGGAGGTGGCCCGGCTCCTCGCCGACGCGGGCTTCCGTGTCGAGGAGACCGAGACCCGCGACGATCCCGGTCACCGTCCCCACGCGGCCCTCGTCGCCACCCGGGAGCCCCGCGACGTCGCGTGACGCCGGCCCGCCGCTCCGCGACGCCCTGTAGGACGCGGCCCGCCCCGCACGCGGCGCCCTCCCTGGCGCGGCAGGCTCCGCTCGCCGGCTGCGACCACTCCACCATCTGGTCGAAACCGACCCGAACGGGTGACCAGACCACTGACAGTCGAGCCGGCCGGTGGGACGAACGCCCGCGCCGGTCCGGTTGTCACCGGATCGACTGGATCGTCTGGTTCGCAGGTCTACACAGGGCCTTTACACGGTGGAGCGCTGTGATACGGCCGAACGGGTCATGATTCACTTGTCGCGCCGGCGCCTCCCGTGGCGTTACCGGGCACGGCGGAACTCAGCGTGAGGTCGATCTTGGCGCGTGTGAGTGAGGCCATCCGCACACTAGGAAAACCGGGTGGTCACCGTTAACCCTGGACGTCGGGGCAGCGATGATGGAGGACGGACGTGGTGGGCGTGCACGCTCGTGACGCCTCCCGGAGCAGGACCCTCCTTTCGGGGTCGCGCTGCGGGTGTACGGGTCTTTGACCGCCACACCTCGTCACGCCATGATGTTGTTCGAACACGGGAAGTGCTGGACCACCCGCGCGGTACGGACCATCCGTACCGGCACCACACACTCCAGGCACTCGGGAGTAGGCGATGACCACGATGACGCTTGCGGCTCTGGCGCAGCAAGGCGAGCTCGGCACCGGAGGAGTCCGTACGTGGCTCCTCGACAATGTTGTCCCGCTCGTGCTGCTCGCCGTCGCGCTGCTGCTGCTCTGGCTGGGCGGCGGCAAGGGCGACAACGCCGGTGTGATGCGCAGGCTCGGGGGCGTCGTGATCGCCCTCGCGCTCATCGGTCTCGCCGTCAGTGGGCTCGGTGTCGACGTCGGCGAGTGGCTCGCCGGCCTGTTCACAGGCTGACCGGGGCTCGCGGACGTGCGCATTCGTACCGACGACGAGATCTACCGTGTCGACGCCGTCTGGCTCGGCCCGCCGAAGGCGACGTTCCCGTGGCGGGCCCGGTACGTCGCCTGGGGCGTCGGTATTCCGATGTTCCTGGTCATCATGGGCATCGAACGGCAGATCGGCATCGGTTTCGGGTTCTTCAGCACCGCGTGGGCGTTCGTTCTCGCCATCGCGCTCACCCGGATGATCACCGCGAAGATCACGCACGAACGCCCGCTGTCGGCGGTGTTCGCGATGTGGCTGCGGGAGCTGCAGAGCCCGAGGGAGAAGACCCGCGCGGACGGCGGCGCCGCCAGCGCGAGCAAGATCAAGGTCCGGGCGGAGCGCCCCCTGCCGAAACACAAACGCGGCGCCCACGGGGTCCGCCCCGGCGGGTCCGCGTATCCGGTCCGGCCCGGCGGGCCCGCGTCCGGACACCGGTCGGGAGACAGCACAGCACGAGCGCACCGGCGCGGCGGCGGTATGCCGGCGCCGGTCGGGAGGTAGGCCTTGTTCGGTCGCGACCGAAGCGGCACCAGCAGGAAAGCCGCGAAGCCGGCACCGTCGACGAAGACCGACGGCCGGGGCCGCAGACTGCCCGGTGAACAGGCGATCCCGACCTACACGCCGTCGATCGCGGCCCGCTCGATCGACGGACACCTGCTGCGCACGGGCAACGAGGTGTACGCCTGGTACCGGCTCGCGCCCCAGCGGTGGTCGTTCCGGTCCGATTCGCAGCGGCAGGACCTGATCGCCGCGATCGCGGGCCAGTACGCCGAGCTGCAGGGCCGGTGGATGCACCTGCGCGTCACGACGCGGCCGTACCCGATCCGCATGTGGGCCGAGGCGCACGTGCACAACGCCCACGACCGGCCCGCCGACGTGCCCGGTGCGCAGTCCTTCGACGACTACCTGGTCGGCGAGCAGCAGCAGCTGATGGGCCGGTCGATGGCGGAGAAGGAGGTCTACCTCGGCGTGCAGGTCCAGACCCGGCGGGTCATGGACCGCGCCGTCGAACGGGCCGCGCCGCTCCTGCGCAAGATCATCCCGGAGGCCGTCGACGCGGAGCTGTCCGCCCTCGACTCCGAGGTCGAACACCTCGACGGGGTCATCGGCTCGTCCGGCCTCGAGGGCAGGCCGGTCAGCGCCGACGAGATGTCCTGGTTGATGCACCGGTCGTGCTCGCTGGGCCTGCCCGCACCCCGCACGATGCCCGCCGTGCCCACGTCGACGTGGGAGCCCGAGGACCTGGCCAGCTTCACCGACGCCGCCGACTTCCACGCCGACCCGTACGCGCCGACCGTGACGGTCCGCGGCCGCACCGGGTCGAACGCCGGCGTCAAACGCCACGTCGCCGTACTGACCGTCGGGCAGATGCACGGCCTGCAGATCCCCGAGGTCGACGATCCGTGGGTGCAGCACGCCGACCGCCTTCCCGCCCCCGTGGAGTGGTCCGCGCGCATCTACGTGCGCAGGCCCGAGGAGGTCGCGGGCGAACTGCAGCGCCAGATGAACAAGGTGCGCTCGCAGGTCAAGCACTACACCGACGAGCACGAACTCGAACCGCCGCAGTCGCTGGCCCGGCAGGCCTCGCGGGTGCTCGAGGTCGACGACGAGATGACGTCGGGCTTCACCGCGCTGGCCACGCGGGTGCGTTCGTGGTGGCGCATGTCGGTGTCGGGCAGCTCCGAACGGGAGGCGCTCAAACTCGCCCAGCAGCTGCTCGACCTGTACAAGCCGAAGATCGCCATCGAACACCCCGAGGCGCAGTACTCGCTGGCCAGGGAGTTCATCCCCGGCGAGCCGCTGTCGTCGGGGGCCTACCTGCGCCGCGGCTCCGTGGTCTGGGCCGCGTCGTCCGTGCCCACGGCGACCGCCGAGGTCGGCGACCGCCGCGGCATCCTGCTCGGCGAGACCTGCACCGCCACCCGGCGTCCCGTCGCGTGGGACCCGTGGATGGCGCAGGAGATCCGCGACGGCTCCGGGCTGACGTCGATCGTCGCCGGGCTCGGTGGCGGCAAGTCGTTCCTCGGCGGAGGCATCGTCTACAAGACGCTCCGCGCCGGTGCGCACTGGACCATTCTCGACCCGTCCGGCCCGCTGTCGCGGCTGTGCGAACTGCCCGAACTGCGCCCGTACGCGCGGCCGATCAACCTGCTCAACGCCCAGCCCGGCATCCTCAACCCGTACCGTGTCGTCGCCGAGCCGCAGCTCGAGCACTTTCTGGACGAGGAGGACCCGGAACGCGCCTGGCGCAGGGAACGCGCGCTCGCAGGTGCCACTCGGCGGCGTCTCGTGCTGGACGTGCTCACCGGCGTGCTGCCCTACGACGTCGCGCGCATGCCGCAGACCCGCATCGTGCTGCTGCGCGCCGTGCGTATGGTCGGCGGACGGCACGACGCCGACCCCGGCCAGGTCATCGACGCGCTGCGCCGTGACTCGAGCGAGCACCACGACCACGCCGTCGTCGTCGCCGACTTCCTCGACGAGCTGCGCGAACGCATGTCGCTGCTCATCCCCGAGGCCGACGCCGACCCGTACACCGACCAGCGCGACGACCGGCTCACCGTACTCACCATGGCGGGGCTGACCCTGCCGAAGGAGGGTGTCGGCAGGGAGCACTGGACCGACGCCGAGGCACTCGGCGTGGAGATGATGAACCTCGCCGCCTGGCTGACGGCGCGTTCGGTGTACGACAAGCCCAAGTCGGCGCGCAAGGGCGTGTGGATCGACGAGGCGTTCTTCCTGTCGGAGGTGCCGACGGGCCGGGTGCTGATGAACCGGTTCGCACGTGACTCGCGGAAGTGGAACGTCCGGGTGCTGCTGTCCTCGCAGATCCCCGCGGACTTCCTCCGCATCCAGGGCTTCGTCGCACTGCTGGACTCGGTGTTCGTCGGCAGGCTCGACGAGGACGAGGCGCAGGCCGACGCGCTGCGGCTGCTCAAGGTGCCGGTGGGCGCGGGGTACGAACAGGTCGTGTCCGCGCTCGGCCGCCGTCCCGGCGGGCAGCGCGAGGCCGAACGCGACCGCGACCCGCGGCAGTTCATCTTCGGGGACGGCGCAGGCGGCGTCGAGCGCATCCGCGTGGACTTCACCGGTCCGCATTTGCAGCAGCTGCGCGAGGCCCTCGACACCACTCCGGGGTCGGCACCCGACCGGCCCGCTCAGTCGTCCGCGGGCGACGTGCAGACCGCCGACCAGGCCGGGGTCGCGGACCCGGACCACCCGGCCGAACGGCCGGCGGCACCGGCCGTGCCCACGCCACCCGAGGACGCACCCGAGGAAGAGGACCTCGAACTGGCCGCGGAACTGGAGGTCGGGCTGACCGAGGACCAGCTGCTGTCCGACACCGCCTTCGATGACACCGCCTTCGACGACAGCGGTTTCGATGACAGCGGGTTCGGCGGCACCGACGACGTCGACGGTGACTCCGACCGCGACGGCGCCGATGCCGGCACCGAGGGCAGGCAGGAGCCCGCCCGCGCCGGTGGCCGGGGCAAGAACGGCACCGGCAGGGACGCCGCATGATCACGATGACGGTGCTCGCAGCACTGGTGTGCGGGTGGGTGTGGCTGCGCGGCCGCCACCGCCGCCGCGAACCGGGCCGTCCGCCGGCGGCGCGGCGCGGACCGGCGATGCTGGCCACGATCGCGATCCTGGCGTGTCAGGCCGTGCTCGCCTCGCCCGCGCAGGCGCAGCCCGGTGGCTCCGGTTGCGAGGCGCCGAACCCGGAACGACCCGGCTCGGGCATGGTCGGCGCGATCGACAACCCCGCGGGCAACGGCGAAGCGGGCAGTGTCTACGCCGACTACAGCTACGCGGGCATGGTGTGGCACGTCCACGACTGCGACAGCGGCGGGCTCGGGATGACCGATCCGAGCACCACCGTCGACACGTGGCTCGGCAACCAGCTGTTCAACGTCGCCAAGAACGTCGTGGGCGCGACCAACGCGCTGCACTACGAGGTCCTCGACGGCGGCGTGCTGCAGCCGCTCACCGAGGCCGTCTCGCAGGGCGCCGAAGCGGTCTACAACAACGTGTACGCCCAGCTGTTCGGGCTCGCGGCGCTGCTGCTGGCGATCTTCCTGTTCCGCAACATCTGGCGCGGCGACCTCGCGACGGTGAGCAAACGCGCGCTCTTCGCCATCGGCGGCCTGTGGTTGGCGGCGTCGTCGCTGGCGCTGCTGCAGTACCACGACGAGATCGACCACGCGATCGTCCAGACGACCACCAACATCCAGGCCGGGTTCGTCGACGAGGAACAGGACCGCGTCGTCCGGCACATCCTGCCGACCGAACTGCACGAGGAGGTCGTCTACGACAACTGGCTCCGCGGCACGTTCGGCAACGACCAGCAGGACGAGGAGGCCAGGGAGTACGGCCCCGACCTGCTCGACGCGCAGGCGTTCACGTGGGACCAGATGCGCGCGGGCGACGACGGCGACGAGAGCGTCATCAACGAGAAGAAGGCCGAGTTCAACCGCATCGCCGGGGAACTGCAGGCCTCGAGCGGCTACTTCAGCGGCGAGGACGGCTCCCGCGCGGGCACCGGCTTCCTCGCGATGCTGCAGAGCCTCGCCTACTCGCTGTTCCAGCTCGTCGCCAAACTGGCCGTGCTGCTGGCGCAGATCCTCGTGCGGCTGTTCACGCTCACCGCACCACTGATCGGGCTGCTCGCGATCCTGCAGCACGACGTGTTGCGCCGGGTCGGACGCGTCATCGGGGGCGTGGCGTTCAACCTGCTCGTGCTGTCGGTGCTGGCGGGCATCCACGCGCTGCTGTTGCAGGCGATCTTCGCCGCGCCCGGTATGGACATGGTCGTGCAGCTGGCCATCGCGGGCCTGGTCACGATCATCATGTTCGTCGTCGGGCGGCCCGCGCGACGGCTGTGGCAGATGGTCGAGACGTCGGTCAGCCTCGTCGGTTCCGCCGTGCCGAGCCAGGGCGGCGGACTGTTCTCGCGTTTCCGCAAGAAGTCGTCCGAACCGTCGCCGCAGGACGAGTTCTGGCAGACCGTCAAGAGTGACGACGAGGCCGAGGGCGGCTCCGCCACGCGTGGGTCCGCGGCCGCGCGCTCCGGAGGCCGGTTCCGCCCCGAGGCGACGACGGTGGCGGCCAGCGCCGAGCGGATCGACGGGCCCCAGACCGGGGCGCATCCGGCCTCGCACTGGACCGGCTCACAGCAGCAGGTCGGCGGTGCGAGCCCGGCGCTGCCCGCGGGCGGCGGTGCGGCACCGCCGGTGTTCGGCACGTCCCCGCCGAGCCGGGCGCCGGGCGGCCAGCAGCCGATGGTCGTGCCGAGCAGGCGCGTCGACACGGCGCCGGTGACCGACCGCGGCATCGACCGCCCCGACGACGCCGACCCGTTTGTGGTGCCGTCCAGGATGGACGGGCCGGGAGCGTTCGACGGTGGCCGCGGCGGCGGACCGGGCGGTGTGCAGGCCACACCCGCACCTGCACCCGCACCTGCACCTGCTCCCACCGCACCGGAGCCCCGGCGCGCCGACAGCGAACTCGTCGCGGGCAAGCCCGTGTACGTGCTGTACCGGCCGTCGCGCGGGCTCGAGGTGCGCCCGGAAGACGTCCGCGACACCGACCGCGCGGTGCGGTAGGGGCGAGCGGACATGCCGATTCGCACCAACCGCGGCCGCGCGGCGATCTACCGGCGCCTGTGGAGCTGGCCGATGCGGTCCCCGTCGCACCTGGCGGGCACGCTCATCCTGTTCACGGCGTTGATCGTCGCGACGGGCATCGTCGTGCCGCGGCTCGTCTCCGACGGACAGGCCGCCGGCGCCGAACCGCCCACGTCGGAGTCCGCCAGCGCGCAGGCCGGTGACCAGGGCGCATCCGATGGTTCCGACAGTTCCGATGGTTCCGACCTGCCGCCCGTCACCCGGCTGACCGAACCGCGGGAGACACCCAGTCAGGCGCCTGCGGACCCGAAGGCGCTGCGCGTCGCCGAACAGTGGGCCGCGGCGTGGGTCGACCACGACGACACGACCGTCGACTCGTGGATCGACGGCATGCGGCCCTACACCACGGCCGAGTTCCTGCCCGTGATGCGCAGCGTCGACCCGGCCAACATCCCGGCGACGAAGGTCGAGGGCAAGGCCGAGGCGGGTGATGCGTACCCCCGTTCCGTCGAGGCGCTCGTCTCCACCGACGGTCCCGACCTGTCCGTCACCGTGATCAAGACCGACCAGGGCTGGCGCGTCTCCGACTACAGCCGGGTGGGCTGACCGTGCGCGGCGGACTGTTCTTCGGATGCGTCATGGCCGCAGCCCTCACGGTGGTGCTGGCGGTCGGGCTGATCACCGTCATCGACGGTTCTCGCCAGCAGGCCATGAGCGGCGACGTGACACAGCTGTCGTGCGACGCCGCCATCGGGCCGACACGTCCGGGGCAGGGTCACAACGGCGCGGCCGACGCCGGTTCCCTCGACTCCGAACAGCGGCAGATCGTGTCGCTGATCATCAAGATCGGCAAGGAACGTGGCATGTCGCCCCGCGCCTGGCAGATCGCCATCCAGGCGGGCATGACCGAGTCGCGGCTGAAGAACCTCGACTACGGCGACCGTGACTCGCTGGGCATCTTCCAGATGCGGCCCTCGATGGGCTGGGGCACGCCCGAGCAGGTCACCGACCCGCCGTACCAGGTCAACAAGTTCTACGACGTCCTCGAGGACGTGCCCGGCTGGCAGCACATGCGGCCCGGTGAGGCGGCGCAGGCCGTCGAACGATCGGCGTTCCCGGACCGGTACCACGAGTGGGAACCGATGGCCGTCCACCTCGTGCAGAACGTCGGTGAGGTCCAGAACGTGAGCGGCTGCGGCGAGGCGCGCGGCGGCGTCGTGCTGGCGTCGAACTCGGCGGCGCAGCGGGCCATCGACTTCGCGATGGGCGAACGCGGCAAACCGTACGTGTGGGGCGCGACCGGTCCCGACTCGTACGACTGCTCCGGGCTCATGTTGCGTGCCTACGAGGCGGCCGGTATCACGATCCCCCGGGTGTCGCGCGACCAGTACAAGGCGGGCTCCATGCTGCCCGTGGAGCAGGCACAGCCCGGTGACCTGCTGTTCTGGGCGTACGATACGGCCGACCCGAGCACCATTCACCACGTGGCGATGTACCTCGGGAACGGCAAGATGGTCGAGGCGCAACAGAGCGGCGTCCCGGTGCACGTACGCGACGTGTCGTGGGACGAGGGTGGGCTCGTCCCGCAGGCCGTCCGGCCTGGTGTGTGAACGCAGGAGGGTGTCTCGTGGGCAAGAAGTGGGGTAAGCGCGGCAAGAACGCGGGCCGTGGCGCGGCGCAGATCGATCCGTTCGCGATGCAGGCACGTCCGCCGGCCCCGCGGAACTCTCCGCCGGCGTCGAGCACGCCGCTGTCCGACTATCTACGGCGCGAGAATCCCGGCGTCACGGACGGCTACGTCGTGCTGCCGCGTGCGCTCGTCGAAGGCATGCCGTTGCCGTGGCAGCAACAGATGGTGAACCTCCTCGCCCAGTTCCACGGCGGCCACGCGCGACTGGACTGGCCCGCCTACCGCGTCGTGCCCTCCCGGCCCGAACGGCTCGTCGACCTCGACGAGGAACAGCTCGCCGAAGCCGGTTATCTCGTCGAGATCGACTCCGAGGGCGAGATGGTCTACCGCGAGCGCAGCGGCCGGAAGGTCGACGACCCCGACTCGGTGACCGTGCTCGTGTCCTGTTTGGACCCGGTGGTCGAGCGGAGCCGTCCGCAGGCCGATCCGCCCGTGCCGGACCAGGGCCGGGCCGCGCCGATGAACATCGGCCCGCAACCGGTGTGGGAGACGCCGCCGTCCGGCTTCACCGCCCAGGGGCAGGCCAGCGGGCCCGCGGCGCCGACACCGCCGTCCGGTGTGCCCGCCCAGGCCACGCCGCCGCCGCACGCCCCGCAGTCCCCACAGCCACCGCAGCCATCGCAGTCCCCGCAGTCCGCGCAGCCGCCGCAACCCGCGCAGCGGCCGTCGACGCCGCAGGCGGCGGGGCCCGCCACGGCGAGCGGCTCGTTCCCGGTCGTGGCCCCGCCGACGGCCACGCCACCGTCGACCACGCCGTCGACCGCGCCGCCGACGACCACGGCTCCCTCGAACGCCGCCGAACGGGACTGGTTCGACGAGATGCCGGACGACGCCACCTCGGCGTCGGAGGGCTCGGCGTCGGGTGGCTCGGCGGGAGGCGCCGGGGGAGGCGACGACGGGGAGGCCGTGTTCGGCCCGACGGGGGCGGAGCCGACCGAGATTCCCTACCGCTTTCGCAGGTGACGCGGGGTGTGCCAGGCTCGAGGTATGGGCTGGCGTAAGAAGGACGCGAATCCGCCGTCGGGCTGGTGGTACAACACCCGCACCGGCGAGATCGAGCACGGCGAGGTGTCACGGTCGATCGATCTGCTCGGGCCGTATCCGGACGAGGCGACGGCCCGGCAGGCCCTCGAGATCGCCAGGGCGCGCACCGAGGCCGCGGACGAGGCCGACGCCGAGTGGCGTGAGGGCGACGACCACGACCGCGACGACGATGAGTAGGCAGGTCTACACGCGAGCCGGGGGAGCGGGCACGAAGTCCGGGTCGACCTGGTCGGCCAGGTCCGAACCCGCCCACGAACGGGCGTTGCGCAGGTGCAGGTCGACGGCCTGCGCCTGGTAGGCCGCCCAGTCGCGTTCGACGGCGTCCACAGTGGAACGCATGGTGTCGAGCACGGCCAGGTTGGCGGGCTCGAGTTCGCCGATCGGACGGTGCCTGCCGCGCTCGGCGGCGCGCACGTGCCGGGACGTCGACAGCCACCCGAGCAGGTCGTCGCCGACCTCCTCGCGCAGGAAGGCCACGTCCTCGTCGTCGGCGACCTTGTTGCCCACGACGGCGAGGCGCACGTCGAAATCGCGCGCGTACTCGGTGTACTGGCGGTACACGCCGACGCTGCGCATCGTCGGCTCACACACGAGGAACGTGACGTCGAAGCGCGTGAACAGACCGGACGCGAACGCGTCGGCGCCCGCGGTCATGTCGACGACGACGTATTCGCCCGCCTCGTCGACGAGGTGGTTGAGCAGTAGTTCGGCGGCTCCGGTCTTCGAGTGGTAGCAGGCGACGCCGAGGTCGTCGTCGGTGAACCGGCCGGTCACGGCGACGCGGGCGCCGCCGACCTCGCGCACACAGGCGTCGGTGATCGGGTTGTCCTCGCGCGGGCTCATCAGACGCGAACCACGGCCCGGCGGGGTCGTCTTGATCATGGCGTCGGCGCTGGGGATGCGCGGGTTGTCGCCGCGCAGATAGTCCTTGATCAGCGTGGTGTTGTCGCCGAGTGTCGGCAACGCGTCCGCCTCGTCCGGTGTCGCGCCGAGTGCGACGGCGAGGTGCTGGTTGATGTCGGCGTCGATGGCCAGCACCGGCGCGCCCGAACCGGCCAGGTACGAGGTGAACAGGCCGCTGAGCGTCGTCTTGCCGCTGCCGCCCTTGCCCACGAACGCGACCTTCATGAAAACCCCCAAATGGATGTCATTTTCATCTTTGGCGGCACGGTACCGAGGAGAGCCGTTACCCGATCGGGTCGGGGGTCGGCGGGCACCGTGGGGGAGCATGGCGCCATGACGACGTTCACCGACGACCTCGGCGCCGAGGTGCCGCTGCCGCAGCCCCCGCGACGGATCGTCTCGCTCGTGCCGGCGCTGACCGAGGCCGTCGAGCACACGACGCCGGGCCTGATCGTCGGGGCGACGGACTACTGCACGCACCCGCCGGGACTGGACGTTCCGCGGATCGGCGGATCGAAGTATCCGACGGCGGGCGCCGCGGCGGAGCTGCGCCCCGACCTCGTACTCGCCAACGCCGAGGAGAACCGGCCCGAGGACGTGCAGGCCCTGCGCGACGCCGGCATCCCGGTGTGGGTCATGGACGCGCCCGCGACGGTGCCCGCCGCGCTCGCGTCGCTGCGGGCACTGCTGACGGGGCCGATGGCGATGGCGGCCGGAACGTCGGATCCGGCCCCTGCGTGGCTTGCCGAGGCTGAGCGGCTGTGGGCACCCGAGCCGCCGCCTGCGCGGGCGCGGGCGGTCGTGCCGGTGTGGCGCAAGCCGTGGGTCGTGCTCGGCCGGGACACCTTCGGAGGGGACGTCCTGCGCCGGCTCGGCGTCGACCACGTCTACGTCGACGCGGGCGACCGCTATCCGCGGCCGAAACTCAACGAGCTGCGGCAACGGTTCGCCGACGGCGACGCCGACCTGCTCGTGCTGCCCGACGAGCCGTGGACGTTCACCGACGACGACGGCCCCGACGCGTTCCCCGGTGTGCCGTACGTGCTCGTCTCGGGCCGCTACCTCACGTGGTACGGACCATCCCTCGTGGACGCCCACCGGGAACTCTCGGCCGCCCTCCCGTGAATGCCCCCAAGGGCACCTTGGTCGCATTCAATGCAACCACAGTGCCCTTGGGGCGCGTCGGGGTCACTCGAACGTGTGCTCTTCGGTGGGGAACTGGCCGCCGCGGACGTCGGCGGCGAACGCCTGGGCGGCACGCGTCAGCTCGCCCGCGACGTCCGCGTAGCGCTTGACGAACCGTGGTGTGGCGCCGGTACGCAGTCCCGCCATGTCCTGCCACACGAGCACCTGCGCGTCGCACTCCGGGCCCGCACCGATGCCGACCGTCGGGATCGCCAGCTTGCGCGTGACCAGCCGCGCCGCCTCCCCGGGCACCATCTCCATCACCACGGAGAACGCCCCGGCGTCCTGCAGCGCGAGCGCGTCCTCGAGCAGTGAGACACCCGCCTCGCCGCGGCCCTGCACCCGGTACCCGCCGAGCGTGTGCTCGGACTGCGGGGTGAACCCGATGTGGCCCATCACCGGCACCCCCGCGGCCGTGATCGCCTCGACGTGCTGGGCGAATCTGCGCCCACCCTCGAGCTTCACGGCGTGGGCCCGCCCCTCCTTCATGAACCGCACCGCCGTGGCGACGGCCTGTTCGACGGACACCTGGTACGAGCCGAACGGCAGATCGGCCACGACCAGGGCGTGTGTCGCCGCGCCCGAGACGGCGCGGACCAGCGGCAGCAGCTCGTCGACCGTCACCGGCAGGGACGTGTCGTAGCCGTAGACGTTGTTGGCGGCGGAATCGCCGACGAGCAGCACCGGAATGCCCGCCTCGTCGAACAGCTTCGCCGTGTACATGTCGTAGGCGGTCAGCATCGGCCAGGGCTGCCCGCGTTCCTTCCACTGGCGCAGCTGGTGGATGCGGACCTTCCTGCGCTCGGGCGCACCGCCGCTGTGGTCGCCGGTCGGGGTGGTGCCGGAGCCGTACGGCGCGGGCTGCTCGCCCGCGGAGTCTCCGGGGGTTTCGGAAACAGACATCGTCGTCGAACCGTCCTTCCCTCGAGGCCGCACACGGCAGGTCCCCGGGTTGTGGATCGTTACGTCACCGAGCGTGGCACCCCCGTTCGCGGAGCAGGAAGCTCGTGCGAGCAGCTTCACAGCGGCCCGGCGGCCGGATCACTGCCGAGTAATGGGCCCATCACGCTGTGTGCGACGCCATGACGGGTTTCGATTCGGCCGATAGCGTGATAGTTAGTTCGCTATGCTGCCGGAGCTCCGCGGTCCCACGACCCTGACCGCGGTGCGTAGAGCAGGGATATCCCTGCTGGTCATCGCCATCATCGGCCAGCTCGGCTGGGTGGCCGAACTCGTGCTGCACACGCACCTGTCGCCGTTGCGGACCGTGACGTCCGCGCTCGCCGTGCCGGGGCAGCCGTTCGCGCCCGTGTTCCGTGCTGCGGAACTGATGGCCGGGGTGGCGCTCGTGCTGGCCGTGCCGCCGCTGCTGCGCCTCGCGCCCGTGCACAACCGGGCGCGGACCACGATGGTCCTGGTCGGCCTGCTCGGTGTGCTGTACCTCGTCCGCGGCATCTTCCCGCTGGAATGCCGCGTCGTCGCCGCGGGGGGATGCATCCCCGACCCGGATCCTTCGCTGGGTGGCCAGCTCCACATCGCCGCGTCGATCCTCGTCAACGTCTTCTGCGCCGCGGGCCCGGTCGCGCTGCTGCTGTGGTGGCACGGCAGGTGGACGGTCGCGCCGGCCATCGGCGTCGTAACCGGAACGATCGCCTGGCTGCTGTTGGTGCTGGACGACTTCGTCGGACCCGGCGAGTTCGCAGGACTGGCCTCGCGCGGACAGATGATCAGCGCGAGCATCGTCCTCGGTGCCGGGGTCGCCTACCTCCGCAGAACCGGTCACGACCGCGGCGAGAGCTGACGAATCGGAACCGCAGCAGGCCCGCCCGCAGGAGACCCGGCGCCCGTTCAGAACAGCGTGGGCGGCGTGAGGTGGACGCCTTCGGCCTCGAGGATGCGTTCCTTCGTCGCCAGGCCACCCGCCGCGGAGAACCCTCCCGGCTTGCCGCCCGCGGCGAGGATCCGATGACACGGCACGATCGGGGCGAACGGGTTCGCGCCGAGTGCCTGCCCCACCGCCTGCGCCGCGCCGGGGTCGCCGAGCTGCCGCGCGAGTTCGCCGTAGGTGGTCGTCGTCCCCCTCGGGATCGCGCGTGCGACCTCGTACACCCGCGCGTGGAACGGCGGCACCGCACGCAGGTCCAGCGGAATCGCCGACAGGTCGACGGCCTCGCCCGCCAGCGAGGCCGTCACCGCGTCGATCACCTCCAGGACCCACGGCGGCACCGGCCCGTCCGCGCCGCCGACATCGTGCGCAGCGGTCGCGACGGCCGGGTGTTCGACGGCGGGGTGTTCGACGACGGAGTGTTCGACGGTGCCGGGGAAGCGGGTGCGCAGCCGTGCCCGGGTCGCCTCGACGTCGGCCTCCGGCAGCTGAGCGCCCGCGACCGCGGCCGCGGGCTCCGTCGCCCAGGCGAGTCCACAGTGCCCGATCGCCGTCGGGAACACGGTGATGCCACCGTCGCCGCTCATGGCGTCAGTGCGTCTCGCGCCACAGGTTCGTCATCGGCAGCCTGCGGTCGCGGCCGAACGCCTTGAACGTGATCTTCGTGCCCGGCGGGTACTGCCTGCGCTTGTACTCCGCCCCGTCGACCATGCGCACCACGCGGTCGATCACCTCGGCGTCGAATCCGGCGGCCAGCAGGTCGGCGTAGCCGCGGTCGCCCTCGACGTAGTCGTCCAGCACGTCGTCGAGCAGCGCGTAGTCGGGCAGCGAGTCCGTGTCGACCTGACCGGGCCGCAGCTCCGCCGACGGCGGCTTCGTGATCGAGCCCTCCGGGATCGGCGGGGTCTCGCCGCGCTTCACGGCCTCGTCGTTGCGCCAGCGCGCGAGTGCCCACACGTGCGTTTTGAACACGTCCTTGATCGGCGCGAACCCGCCGACGGCGTCGCCGTAGATCGTGGAGTAGCCGACGGCGAGCTCGGTCTTGTTTCCCGTAGCCAGCACGAGGTGTCCGTCCAGGTTGGACAAGGCCATCAACAGCATGCCCCGCACGCGGGCCTGGATGTTCTCCTCGGCCAGGCCCTGCAGCGAGAGTCGGTCGACGTACACCTTCACCATGTCGGCCACCGGCTCGAGGCGGAAGTGGCAGCCCAGTCGTTCGGCGAGGTCGGCAGCGTCCGATTTGGAGTGTTCCGAGGAGTACTCCGACGGCATCGCCACGCCGTACACCTTCTCCGGCCCGAGCGCGTCGACCGCGAGCGCGGCGACCACGGCCGAGTCGATGCCGCCGGACATGCCGAGGATCACCGAGCCGAAGCCGTTCTTACGGACGTAGTCGCGCAGGCCGAGCACGAGAGCCGACCACACCTCGGCCTCGTCCGGCAACGGCTCGCCGATCACCGGGTCGCCCGACTGTTCGCGCGGGGGTACCGGGTCGTCGCTCACGGTCCGCCGGTGCACGGTGAGCCCGGCGAATTCGCCCTCGGCGGTGTTCGACGCCTCCTGCACCTCGACGTCCGTGACGAGCAATTGCTCGGTGAACTGGCGGGCGCGGGCGAGCAGCGTGCCGTCCGCGCCGACGACGATGGAATCGCCGTCGAACACGAGGTCGTCCTGGCCGCCCACGCAGTTGGTGTAGACCACGGGGGCGCCTGCCTCCCGCGCGCGCGAGGCGACCAGCGGCAGCCGGACGTCGTCCTTGGCGCGTTCGTACGGCGAGGCGTTCGGCGACACCACGAGGTCGATCCCCGCCTCGCCGAGCGCCGCGACGGGACCGCCGTCCTGCCACAGGTCCTCGCAGACGACCATGCCGATGTCGACGCCGTGCAGGCGCACCACGTCGAGCTCGGTGCCCGGCTCGAAGTTGCGGCGCTCGTCGAACACGCCGTAGTTCGGCAGGTGGTGCTTGTACTGCGTGGCGACGACCTCGCCGCCCAGCAGCGCGGCGACGGCGTTGCGCGGGCCCGCCTCGTCCTGGTCGAGGTAGCCGACGTAGGTCAGCAGGTCGCCGCAGCCCGCGTCGGCGAGCCTGCGCGCGACCGTGTCGACCTGCTGCCGTGACGCGCGTGCGAAGGTCTCCCGCAGCGCCAGGTCCTCCACCGGATACCCGGTGAGCGTCATCTCCGGGAACACGACGACGTGCGCTCCCGCGTCGGTGGCCTCGCGGGCCCGTTCGACGATCAGGTCGGAGTTCCCGTTCAGGTCGCCGACGGTCGTGTTGATCTGGGCGAGTGCGATGCGCAGGTGCGGCATGCCGTCATTGTCGCGCACCCGCGCACCGCTTCGCTCGTGAGATCACGCTCGTCCTCGGACGGGCTGCCGGACGCGTCGCCGGGTCGGTTGTCGTGATTGCCGGGTGCCGTCAGCTGCGCTTCTTGCGCAGCATCCCGCGCACCTTCTTCAGAGCCTGCTCTGCGTCCGAGTCGAACGGGTTGTCCTGCACCAGATACGTCCACGTCGACGTCGGCCTGCGCACGCCCGCCGCCGCGAGGTCGATCCCGTCGGAGGTGATCTCGGCGGCGGCGAGGGTCTCCGCGGACCGCTGCTCGACGTCCCCGCGGATCTTGTGGAACTCGGGGATCGCGGCGCGGTGGAACTCGTCGAGGGGCTGTTCCCTGGCCATCGCCCGCAGGTGGATCGTTTCGCGCACGTTGTTGAGGAACGCCAGGTGATCGGCCCATCGCTGGTCCATGTGGAACAGCATGATGCGCCGGCACACGGTCGTGAGTTCCTCCTCACCGAGCTTCTCGGCCAGTTCCGTGAGCCGCGCTTCCGAGAGGCGCGGTGCACCGGAGCCCGCCCGGCCGCTGCGGTCACCGTCGGTCCCCTCAGCGCCGTCGGTCTCAGCGCTGTCGGCCTCGGTGGCGGTGTCGGTCTCGTCGGCGGTGTCGGTCTCGCGGACGGCAGCGTCCCCGGCCGCGATATCGGAATCCCTGGTATCGGGGGACTCGGCATCCCCGGATTCGTCATCGGGGGATCCGCCGTCGGCGGACTCGCCGTCGGACGGCCCGGTGTCCTCCGACGCCTTCTTCGCCTTCCTGCCGTTCTTGTCCCTGCCGTTGTCCGCGGCGTCGCCGGAGCCGTCGGCGTCGTCAGAGCCATCGGAGCCGTCGTCGGCGACCGCGAGCTCGCTCAGGGTCTTCGTGGCGGCGTCGGTGCGCAGCACCTCGTCGCGCCACTTCAACAACTCGGAACGCTGGTGCTCGATCAGCCGCGTGTAGCGCCACGTGTTGCGGTGGATCTCCAGGTCGACACCCTCGGCGACGCGCTGGGCGTGGTTGATCTGCCGGTGCGCGGCGTTGTCGGTGACCTCGCCGGTCTCGGGGTCGGCGTCGATGCCGTCCGGCACGTCCGGTGCGTGGCCGAGCACGAGCTCGTCGTTGAGGCTGGCGAAGAACACCGAACTGCCCGGGTCGCCCTGGCGTCCGGCACGCCCCCGGAGCTGGTCGTCGAGGCGGCTGCTGGGGTAGCGCGCGGTGCCGATGACGTGCAGCCCGCCGATCTCGGCGACGCGCTCCCTGTCGGAACCGTCGGCGCCGCCCAGCCGGATGTCCGTGCCGCGGCCCGCCATCTGCGTGGACACGGTGATCCGCTCGTACGTGCCCGCCTCGGCGATGATCGCCGCCTCCTCGGCGTCGTTGCGTGCGTTGAGCACGACACACGGCAGGCCGGCCTTCTCGAGCTTCTCGGCGAGCTCCTCGGACTCGGCGACGTCCTGGGTGCCGACGAGGATCGGCCGCCCGGTCGCGTGCACCTCCTCGATCTCGGAGACGATCGCGCGCAGCTTGTTGTTCGGCGCCGCGAAGATGCGGTCCCCGGCGTCCTCCCGCACGTTCGGCGTGTTCGGCGGGATCACCGCGACCTCGAGCTCGTAGAACTCCCGCAGCTGCTCGGCGACGGCCACCGCTGTGCCGGTCATGCCCGCCACCTGCGGGTACCGCGCGACGAGTGCCTGCACCGTGATCGAGTCGAGGATCTCGCCACGGTCCGACGCCGGCAGCTGCTCCTTCGCCTCGACCGCGGCCTGCAGGCCGTCCGGCCAGCGTTGCAATTCCGCCACACGGCCGCGGGAAGCGTTGATCAGCTGAACCTTGCCGTCGCGCACCAGGTAGTCGACGTCGCGGGTGAGCAGCGCGTGTGCGTGCAGCGCGACGTTGACCGACGCGAGCCGGTCGGCCCCGTCCTCGGCGTACAGGTCGATGCCGCCGAGGGACTTCTCGACGACGGACGCGCCCGCCGTCGTCAGCCATGCGTTGCGCCCGTCGGGGTCGGTCTCGTAGTGCAGTCCGACGCGCAGCCTGCGGACGATGTCGGCGACCTCCAGGTCCGCCACTCCCGCGTCCACCGAGCCGGCCATGACCAGCGGCACGCGCGCCTCGTCGACGAGCACGGAGTCGGCCTCGTCGACGATCGCCACCTCCGGCTCGGCCTGCACCAGGTCGCCCGCGTCGGTGACGAGCCGGTCGCGCAGGACGTCGAAGCCGATCTCGCTGACCGCGCCGTAACAGATCTCGCCGCCGTAGGCCGCGCGCCGGTCGACCGTCTCCAGCGACGGCTCGACCCAGCCGACGGAAACGCCGAGCAGGTCGTAGACCGGTCGCATCCACTCCGCGTCGCGACGTGCCAGATAGTCGTTGACGGAGATGACGTGCACCCGCTTGCCCTGCAGCGCGTACCCGGCTGCCGCCAGCGCACCGGCGAGGGTCTTGCCCTCACCGGTCTGCATCTGCACCACGTGCCCGGTCAGCAGGCCCATCGTGCCCAGCAGCTGGACGTCGAACGCCCGCTCGCCCAGCCCGCGGCGCGCCGCCTCCCTGCCGAGCGCGCACACCTCGACGAGCTGCCGATCGGTGAACGTCCCGGTCGACGACAGTTCGTCGCCCAGCTCGGTGGCGGCGGCGGTCAGTTCGCTGTCGTCGAGCTTCTCCAGTTCCGGCTCACGCTTCTCGATCCGCGGCAGCAACGCCTCGTACCGCGTCAGTTCCACGCTCGCCGGACGTTGGATGATCCTGCGCAACCGCTTGCTCACCCGGCTCATCAACGCCACGCGTGGTCTCCCATCTCGCTTCTCGTCCTGCGATGGCACGATCACCTCTGTGCCTTCAGTCGAACGCTACCTGGCTCTCGTCACCTGTGTACTCGCCTTGGGCGGGCTCACGACCGCGTGCTCATCCGACGAGCCCGAGCAGAAGGGTCCGGTCGGGCCCGTGCCACAGGGCCTCGACCGGTTCTACGGGCAGGCGCTCGACTGGGGTGACTGCGAGCCGTACGCCACCACCGACACGGCGCGCTCGTCGTTCGGAGCGGAAGGACTGGAGTGCGCGCGGCTGACCGTACCGCTGGACTACGGCGAGCCCGGCGGCGAGACGATCTCGCTCGGCCTGCTGCGGCACGAGGCCACCGGTGACGACCCGATCGGATCGCTCGTCGTCAACCCGGGTGGCCCCGGGGCGTCGGGAATGCTGAACGCGGCGTCGATGGCGGGTCCGACCGCGGACACGGAGATCGGCCGACGGTTCGACCTGGTCGGCTTCGATCCGCGCGGCGTCGGTGCGAGCGAACCGACGGTCGAATGCCTCACCGATGCCGAACGTGACGCCGACCGCGCCGACGACGTCGAGTACGACGGCAGCAAGGAGGGCGTGCGGGCCGTGGAACAGGAGGAACGGCAGTTCGCCGCCAAGTGTGCGCGCCGCACCGAGCACGGGGAGGACATGCTCGCCCACCTGGGCACCCGCGACGTCGTGCAGGACATGGACGTACTGCGCTCGGTGCTCGGCGACCGCAAGCTCAGCTACGTCGGCTACTCGTACGGCACGCGCATCGGCTACACCTACGCCGAACGATTCCCCCGCAACGTCCGCTCCCTGGTGCTCGACGGCGCGCTCGACCCCGAACAGGACTCGGTCGAATCGCTCGTGTCGCAGGGCGAAGGGTTCGGCCGCTCGTTCGAGGAGTTCGCCGGGTGGTGCCAGGAACGGTCCGACTGCCCGCTGTCCGGCGACGCGACGAAGGCGTATCAGGACCTGGTGCGGCCGCTGCTCGACGAACCGGTCGACGTGGGCGGCCGCGTGCTGTCCTACGACGACGCCACGACGGGCACCATTCAGGCGCTCTACTCCGAGCGGATGTGGCCGCAGCTGAAGAACGGCCTGATCGAGCTGTCGCGCGGCAACGGTTCGACCCTGATGGCGCTGGCCGACATGTACAACGAACGCGACTCCTCCGGCGAGTACGCCAGTACGCAGGACGCGTTCGTCGCGATCCGCTGCGTCGACGATCCGCCGGTGGAGGACAGGCAGAAGATCCGCGAGGCCCAGCGGCGCTACGCCGAGGTCGCCCCGTTCCTCGACCCGGGGACCCGGCCGTCGGCGGCCCGGGACGCCTGCGCGTTCTGGCCGGTCGAGCACACGTCCGAACCGCACCTGCCGGACGTCGACGGCGTGCCGCCCGCGCTGGTCGTGTCCACGACGAACGACCCCGCGACGCCGTACCAGGCGGGTGTCCAACTGGCGAAGGCGATGGGCGGCAGGCTGCTCACCTTCGAGGGCAACCAGCACACCGTGTTCCTGCAGGGCAACCAGTGCGTCGACCAGGCGGGCGCGCGCTATCTGATCGACGGGACACTGCCCCCGGAGGGCAAGCGCTGCGCGTGAGCGACGCGGCCGGTCGGGATGCCGCGGGCGGGCCCAGGACACCGGTGTGCGGGGTCGTGGCACGTGCGAGGGCGTGGACGGCGGGGCGGGTGGCGGCCTCAGCCGGTCGGCGTCGCCGCCGTGCTGGACACCTCGACCGGCTGGTTGTGCTCGCTCAGTCCGAGTTCGATCATCGTGGCGCCCTGGTTGGGCTTCGCGGGCGGCACCTGGAGCCAGACCCGCAAGAGGGTGCGTTCGGGGTTGTCGGTGACCCAGAACTTGACCGCGACGTCGTCGGGCACGCCGGGCAGCAACTCGGAGATGTCGGCCTGGGGCAGGGTGCCGCTGACCCGGTAGGTCGGCACGTCGCCGATGTCCTCGCGGCTCTCGGTGCTCAGTTCGGTCGCGTCGCCGAGCAGGTCCCGGAGACCGCCGTCGCGGGCGAGCAGGTGCTGGGGTGTGAATCGTTCCGGCACGACCGCCGTGGTCGTCACGTCGTCGGCGTCGGTCAGCGTGACGGTCCTGTCGTGGGCCGCCCCGGCACTGCCGCCGTTGCGGGCCGTGGACGTCGGCGCACCGCTCGGGGAGGCCTCGGCCCGGTCGCCCAGTTCGTACTCGTACTGCATGCGCCCGTCCGGGAGCTGCAGGTCGACCTCGCCCCGTGCCCAGCCTGCGCGGGTGGCGACGCCCTCGATCGACCGGATCGGGAAGCCTGCCAGTGCTCCCTGGGTGCGCAGGTCGAAGCGGACGCTGGTCACGTCGCGGAGGGCGGCCGAGGCGTCACGGACGAGGGACGCGCCCGGCGGATCGCTCTCGGGCGCCTCGGGTGACGAGGTGCACCCGGCGACGAGCAGGAGCACCGCGGTGATGACGACCAGAATCCGCCGGGACATGGCTGATGACAATACTGCCGGGCGAAGCCCGTCCGGTTGGGCGGTGGCGGGCGAGGGGCCGGCCGGTACCGCGGGGGCGAGCCGGTTCGGTCAGCGAGCCGAGCCGGTGTCGAGGGCCCCGGTGTCGGCCTCGGAGTCCGCGCTCTCGGTGCGGGTGGCGAACGTCCGCCGGTACGCGAGCGGGGAGACGCCGATGGCGTCGCGGAGGTGTTTGCGCAGTGACGCCGCGGTGCCGAGGCCCGATTCGGCGGCGACCCGGTCGACGGGCAGTTCGGTGGCCTCGAGCAGGTGCCGGGCGTGCACCAGCCGTTGCCGGGTCAGCCACGTGTGCGGTGGCAGCCCGGTCTCGTCGCGGAACCGGCGGTTGAAGGTGCGCATGCTCATCCGCGCGTGCGCGGCGAGGGTGGCCAGGTCGAGCGGTTCGCCGAGCCGTTCCAGCGCCCAGGCCCTGGTGGGTGCGGTACTGCCGGTGCCCGCGTCGGTGAGGGGGCGGTCGATGTACTGCGACTGCCCGCCGTCGCGCCACGGTGGGACGACGCAGTAGCGGGCGGCGCGGTTGGCGACGTCGCTGCCGTGGTCGGCGCGGACGACGTGCAGGCAGAGGTCGACGCCCGCGGCGAGGCCCGCCGAGGTGAGCACGTCACCGTCGTCGACGAACAGCACGTTCTCGTCCAGGTGCACCCCGGGGTAGAGCGCGCGGAAGCGGTCGGCGTGCGCCCAGTGCGTCGTGGCGGGGCGCCGGTCGAGCAGGCCGGCCGCTGCGAGGACGAACGCACCGGTGCAGATCGACATGATCCGGGCGGACGCGGGCACGCGCGCGAGGGCCGCGGCGACGTCGTCGGGGAGTGACCCGTCGCGGCGCGGCCCGGGCAGCCGGGTTCCGGGCACGATCACGGTGTCGGCGTCGTCGAGGGCCTCGGGCCCGTGGTCGAGGAGTGCGGAGTAGCCGGACGACACGCGCACCGGCCGGTCGCCGACTCCGCAGATGCGCACGTCGTACAGCCGCCGCCCGTCGCGTTCGGCGCACGTGAAGATCTGCGGCGGTATCTCCATGTCGTAGCCGACGACCTCGCCGAGGGCCAGGACCGTGACCCGGTGCGCGCTCATGGCAAGATCTTCGCACATAGTGGCATTCGTGCCACTCGTCGTCGCGGCATCGACGGACCAGGCTCGGGGCATGACTGACGAAGGCGTGCGACACATCGGGATCCTGTTGTTCCCGGATGTCGAGGAACTCGATGCGATCGGCCCGTGGGAGGTGCTGTCGTTCTGGACTCGCACGTTTCCCGGCGACGGCTGGCGGGTGTGGTCGTTCTCGGCCGACGGCGAGCCCGTGACGTGCGCGAAGGGCCTCACGGTGGTCCCACACCGTTCGATCGCGGACATTCCGCAGCTCGACGTACTGGTCCATCCCGGAGGCCGGGGAACGCGTCCGCAGCTCGGCGACGCCGGTCACCTCGAGTGGCTACGGTCGCAGCGGGCTTCGGTTCCGCTGATGACCAGCGTGTGCACGGGGGCGCTCGTGTTCGCTGCGGCGGGCCTGTTGAACGGGCGGCCCGCGACGACGCACTGGGCGTCCGTGGATCGGCTCGCGGCGCTGGATTCGACGATCGACGTGCGTCCGGACGATCGATTCGTCGACGACGGTGACGTCGTCACCTCGGCGGGTGTCTCGGCGGGCATCGACATGGCACTCCACCTCGTTGCGCGGCTGGGACCGCCCGGGCGGGCCCGCGACGTGCGGCGGGGCGTTCAGTACGACCCGCAGCCACCGGTGTGAACCCCACGCGGCCGTCGCGGGTCCGTCCGGGCGACATCCGGACGGACCCGCGACGGCGAGACCCGCGACACGGCGTAACCCTCGAAACATTCCGTTAACACGGCGGGCATAGGGTCACGGCCATGGATCGTCAGCAGGAGTTCGTGCTGCGCACACTCGAAGAACGCGACATTCGCTTCGTGCGTCTCTGGTTCACCGACGTACTGGGCTTCCTCAAGTCGGTGGCCATCGCCCCCGCGGAGCTGGAGGGCGCGTTCTCCGAGGGCATCGGGTTCGACGGCTCCGCGATCGAGGGCTTCGCGCGGGTCTACGAGTCGGACATGATCGCGAAGCCGGACCCGTCGACGTTCCAGGTGCTGCCGTGGGAGCAGGCCGACGGCGGGCACTACTCGGCGCGGATGTTCTGCGACATCGCGATGCCCGACGCGTCGCCGTCGTGGGCCGACCCGCGCCACGTGCTGCGCCGCCAGCTGTCGAAGGCCGGGGAGGCGGGGTTCACCTGCTACGTGCACCCCGAGATCGAGTTCTACCTCCTGCAGGACCTGCCGGAGGACGGCAAGGAACCGATCCCCGCCGACAACGGCGGCTACTTCGACCAGGCCAGCCACGCCACGGCGACCCATTTCCGGCGGCACGCCATCGAGGCTCTCGAGGCGATGGGCATCTCCGTCGAGTTCAGCCATCACGAGGGCGCGCCGGGGCAGCAGGAGATCGACCTGCGTTACGCGGACGCGCTGACGATGGCCGACAACGTCATGACGTTCCGGTACGTGGTCAAGGAGGTCGCGCTGACGCAGGGTGTGCGCGCGACGTTCATGCCGAAGCCGTTCACCGACCATCCCGGGTCGGGCATGCACACCCACGTGTCGCTGTTCGAGGGTGACCGCAACGCCTTCTACGACCCCGAGGACCCGTACGAGCTGTCGGAGACCGGCAAGGCGTTCGTCGCCGGATTGCTGCACCACGCACGTGAGATCTCCGCGGTCACCAACCAGTGGGTCAACTCGTACAAGCGCCTGATCGTCGGAGGCGAGGCCCCGACGGCGGTGTCCTGGGGCCGGGCGAACCGTTCGGCGCTGGTGCGGGTGCCGATGTACTCGCCGGGGAAGGCGTCGTCGCGGCGGGTGGAGATCCGGTCGCTGGACTCGGCGTGCAACCCGTACCTGGCGTACTCGGTCATCCTGGCCGCCGGCCTGCGGGGCATCGAGAAGGGCTACGAGCTGCCGCCCGCGGCGGAGGACGACATCTGGGCGCTGTCCGAGGTCGAGCGGAAGGCCGCCGGCTACAAGCAGCTGCCGCAGAACCTGGGCGAGGCTCTGGCGGAGATGGAGAGTTCGGAGCTGTTGCCCGAGGCGCTCGGCGAGCACGTCTTCGACTTCTTCCTCCGGAACAAGCGCACCGAGTGGAACAACTACCGGAGCTCGGTGACGCCGTACGAGCTCCGCACCCTGCTTCCAGTGCTCTGACCTGCGGTTTCGCCATAAGGGCACCCCCCTGTTTCAGGGGGGTTAGCGGCCGTGTAATGTTCTCTTTGTCGCCAGGGAGCGGACGGGACGAGGCAGAGGCCGACCCACAGAGGTTGACTCCGCCGAGACGGACCGGGTAAGCTTCTTGGTCGGCCCTCACGAGGGCCACAACCCCAGCGACGGATCTCCTCAGAGATAAGTTACGGTGGTTGCTGGCGCTTTCGGGTCAAAAACCAACTGCGTGTTGTTTGAGAACTCAACAGTGTGTTTGTGAGCTTTGTTTTGTTGCTTTGTGCCCCTTTTTTTTGGGGTTTCTTTGAGCTAGCGCGTGGCCATGGCTGATGTTGTGTTGGTTGTGGTTGTGTGTTTTTTGCTTGGATGATTTTTCTCTGATGCATTGTTGGAGAGTTTGATCCTGGCTCAGGACGAACGCTGGCGGCGTGCTTAACACATGCAAGTCGTACGCTGAAGCCCGCGCTTGCGTGGGTGGATGAGTGGCGAACGGGTGAGTAACACGTGGGTAATCT
>NZ_JAMTCN010000041.1 GCF_024171865.1 Prauserella aidingensis
CTGTCGTGGGGGTGTGCTGTGGGCACACGCGGCCTGAAACGTGTCAGGCGGTGGCGCGCTTGCGGAGTTCGCGGGCGGCCACACCCGGGTCCGGGGCGTTGTAGATCGCTCCACCGGCCACCGCCACCGTCGCACCGGCCTCACGCACCGACCCGATCGTGTCCGGACCCACACCACCAGCGATCGAGAACGGCACCCCGGCCTCCCGACCATCAGCCAACAACTGATCGATCGAATACCCCGGCCGCGCCTGCTCGTCCAGACCCGCATGGATCTCCACGAACGACACACCCAACTTCGCCACCTCACGGATCCGAGCCACCCGGCCCTGCACCACCGTGATCATGTCCGCCACCACACTCTTGCCGTACTTGGCACCCGCAGCCACCGCACCACGCACCGTGTCGTCATCCGCAGTACCCATCACCGTCACCAGATCAGCACCCGCCTCGAACGCCAACCCGGCCTCCAACTCACCAGCATCCGCCGTCTTCAAATCCGCGAACACCAACTTGTCCGGATGCGCAGCCTTCACCGCACTCACCGCACCAATACCCGCCGACTTCACCAACGGCGTACCCAACTCCAAGATGTCCACGTGCTCGGCCACCTGATGCGCCAACGTCAACGCCGCCGGCAGATCCACCACATCCAACGCCACCTGCAACCGCACAACAAACTCCTCACGAAGAAACACAAAAACCGGACCCGGCAACAATCACCCACCACCCCGAAAAACCACAACAACCAGCACATAAAAAACCCCAACCCCCCAATACGAACAACCAATAACCGCACCCGCGAAACACTGACTATCATCGAAACCGTGGCTAATCATCCGTTGATCGCTCCATCCATTCTCTCCGCCGACTTCGCACGGTTGGCCGACGAAGTGGCCGCCGTCCAGGGCCCGCCGGGCAGCGGAGCGGACTGGCTGCACGTCGATGTGATGGACGCGCATTTCGTGCCGAACCTGACACTGGGGCTTCCGGTCGTGCAGTCGCTGCAGAAGAGCGCCGACCTGCCACTGGACTGTCATCTGATGATCGAGAACCCGGACCGCTGGGCGATCGGTTACGCCGAATCGGGCGCGTACAACGTGACGGTGCACGTCGAGGCCGCCGACGATCCGGTCAAGCTGGCTCGGGATCTCCGTGCCGCGGGGTCGAAAGCAGGTCTGGCGATCAAGCCGAACACTCCGCTGGAGCCCTACGTCGATGTGCTCAGCAGCTACGACACCCTGCTCGTGATGTCCGTCGAACCGGGTTTCGGCGGACAGAAGTTCATCGCCGACGTCCTCGACAAGGTGCGGAAGGCGCGGACGATGGTGGACACAGGCCACCTGAATCTCGTAGTGGAGATCGACGGCGGCATCAACGCCGACACGATCGAGCAGGCTGCGGAGGCCGGTGTCGACTGCTTCGTGGCCGGATCGGCCGTCTATTCGGCCGACGACCCGGGACGCGCCGTCGAGGGACTGCGCAGCCAGGTGCAGTCGGTGTCGTCACGGAGCCGGTCCTAGCGCCCGTTCGGCCGATCCCGGTCGTGAGCCGGCCTCGGCGCCGGCGTGTCCGAGACGACGGTCAGGAGCCACCGGTGCAGGACGTCGGTCCGGGGCATCGGTCCAGGGCATCGAGCGTCATCGCGGCCGGGTTCGCACAGCGCGTGCTGTGCGAACCCGGCCGCGATGACGTGCGCTACCGGCGTCGCCCGCCGGTGCTCAGACTCCGAGCATGCGCCGCAACTCCGGAGCGTGGCGCCGCGAGACGGGGACGAACTCGTGGGACCGCGAGTCCGTGATCAGGAAGAGTTCTCCCTTGATGCCGCGCTCGAGCTCGGCCACTCGCCGCAGGTTGACGAGGAACCGCCGATGCACCCGGCGGAACCCGTGGGGCGCCAACGACCGCTCGACGTTGTCCAGGCCGCGCGTCGACGCCTGGATCCGCCCGCGCTCCGTCACGAGCCACACGATGTTGCGGTCGGCCTCGGCGTAGCGGATCTCCGACGGGGCGAGCAGCACGAGGCGGTCGTTGCGGATCCCGATGATGCGCTGCGGCACCGACCCGGCACTGGGCTCCGAGTTCCCCTCGTACGGCTCGCCTTCCTGCATGCCGAAGTAGGCCAGCAGGCCGACGAGCCTGTCCGAGTCGACGACGGGCCGGAACGTCACCGGCGTTTCCTCGTCTCCGTTACCCAGCGGAAGGCAGGCGTAGCCGCTCCACTGCGCCGGTTCCCGCGCCCGCTCCTTGGCCCAACGGACCACATCGGACAGTCCCGGGATGTCCGGTGTCCACCGCTGGGCGGGCTCGATCGCACCCGCCACGACCGGGCTCTCGTTCGCCAGACCCAGCAGCGAGGCGGCGGATTCGTTGGCCGCGACCGCGTTGCCACCACGGTCCATCGCCATGACCGGGACACCGACCTCGCCGGCCTTCCTGTTGAACTCGGCCCACACCTTGTCGGTCTCGAACATGGCGCGCCGGTAGATCTCCGTCTCGACGCACCTGGCCGCCTTGCTGAGCCACGCCGGGGTCAGCGGCGACAACGACGCGTTCCACCGCGAGATGTTGATCGACGCCACCGGCGCGGAGGTCACGACGTCGCGAATGGAGATCCCCGCGCACGCCCAGCGGTGGAAGGCCTCACACCAGTGTTCAGGGCCCGTCACGGTCACCGGGCCCGCCACCTCGAGCGAGGTCCCCATGCCGTTGGTCCCGGTGCACTCCTCCGACCAGGACGACCACGGGGCGAGGTTGTGCAACTCGGCCCTCCGTTGCGCCGCGGGGTCGCCCCACGATCCCAGAACGCGCCCGTCACCGTCGGTCACGGTGACGACGGCGCCGTCCCTCTCGACTTCCCGGCCCGCCAGCGCGCCGAGCCCGCCGAGCGTCGTGAAGATGACGCCGTTGTCGAGTCGCTGAACGTCCTCGCACCGTGCGCCCGGTGCGACATCGAGCGATCGGTCCACCTCGTACCGGTCACGGCAGCGATACCACGACGCAAGAATCTCGGGCCGGACACCTGCCTCGACGTCTTCGCCTGCGGCGAAGTTCTCCCAAGCACGAGCCACTTCCGCCGAGGAAGTGGCTTCGAGGGAGTCATCCGATGCGTGGTCGAGTCGGGGGCGCCGACTCGGTGCGATCGCCAGCGGCGGCAAGCCTCCAGCCATGGTGACCTCCTTGTCATCCGCCGTCACGGGCCGCACTGGAACTCGGACCGCGGCCGTGACCGGCGACACAGTCTAACGCCGCCAGGTAGACGGCCTCAAGATCCGCGGCACTTCTGCCCCAGTGGTCCGGGCCGGTACGGCAGTGCGAACGCCGTGTCGCGACCACCTGCGATACGTCTGTCCGGCCCAGTCCGACCATGGGCCGAACGGCCGAGTCCTACTCGGTATCGGCGCAGGCGAGGCCTGCGTTCGGGCTTGCAGGCGACGTTCGTACGGAGTCTCGGAGACGTGCCGGCGGCGTTCTCGGTGGCGCAGGCGGACACCACACCCGGCCGTCGCCTGCGTCACTCCGACAGTCGAACGCGACTCCCGACGCGAACCGGCCGGACGCCGACGCGGCACTTACCGCTGCGGCGCCGACGGCCACCGGTGAGCGCCGCGTCGGGACCGTTCGTGGGACGTTCGGCCGCAGTCATCCCAGGCTGCTTGCTCTCCGTTCACGCCCGCGTTTAGCTTGCGTCCGGCGGAGGCGACGGGGCCCGGACCGAACACCGAGCGGGACGCGCACGGTCACCGGTCCCCGTGTCACCGGTCGGCAACAGACCAAAGGCGGTCTTCGATGACAGAAGTAGGCTGGCACGATCCGACATCTCCCGGTGCCGACAGCGCGACGGTGTACAGGGCGTGGGAGCGGTTCGTGCGAGGCGAGGACGATCTCCGCGGGGTGCGCCCGGAGATTGCGATCTCGTGGCACCGGTGCCGGGACCAGCACGGCGTCGACCCGCACCTCACCAAGGCCCCGGTGGCCGTCGCACAGGTCGACCACGCCCTCGAACACGACGTGGTGATCGCCGAACTCGGATTCCGCGCCGCCTCGCTGGCACACGAGGTCGGCAACGTCGGCGGGATCGTGACCATCACCGACGGCGCCGGCAGGGTCCTGGCTCAATGGGGCGATCAGACCACACGGAGCGTCGCGGCCGAAGCGAATCTCGCGCCGTGGTTCTGCTGGGCCGAGGGTGCCACGGGGACGAACGGCATGGGCACCGCGTTGCTGTCCTACACCCCCGTGCTCATCCGTGGTGCCGAGCACTGGTGCGAAGCGTTCCACGACTGGACGTGCGGCGGGGTCGCGATCCGGGACGTGGTGACCCGGGAGCCGGTCGCCACCCTCAACATCTCGTGCTGGCGCAGTGAACTCCCCGGCACCGCCGGAACGTGGCTCGGCAACGTCGCCAAGATGACGCAGCGCATTCTGCGCCAGCGAGCTCAGGACGACGGCGCCGAGCTCATCGCCGCCTACAGCCAAGCCAGATCCGGCTCGCGGGTGCCGCTCGCGGCTGTGGATCCCGCGGGCAAGGTCGTCCTCGCCGACGACACCGCCGCGGTACTCCTCGGCATCCCGGGGTCCACGCCCGCCGCCGACCCGGCCGTACGGTGGAAACCGGAGCTCCCGGAGTTCATCGGCGCCGCCCAGTACGCCGCCAAACAGGCGACCCACAATCCCGGCTGGGTCGGCTCCACCCAGATCTTCACCCGCCTCGCCGACGAACCGACCTCGATCACGTTCCGGCCGGTGTTCCTGTCCGGTCACCTGGTCGGGAATCTCGTCTCGTTCGGCCTGTCCGACGGCGACCCGCTGCCCCGTGCGGTCGACGACAGCACCCCCCGGACCCAACCGCAGCGTCTCGTCGGCACACGTGAGAACCGGATGGTGTTGCTGCGCCTTCCCGAGGTCTCGTTCGCACAGTCCGACGGCAGTGACGTGTGGCTGTCGACGGACCAGGGGCGGTTGCGCGCCGCCTCGCCGGGACTCGACAAGCTCGAGACGGAACTCAGCGACGCCGGGTTCCTGCGGGTGCACCGCCAGTACGTGGTGAACCTCAGCCGAATCCGCGAGGTGGAGCGCCGAATCAAGGGAGAACTGTGTCTCGTCATGGACGACGAGGAACACACGATGGTCCCGGTCTCCCGCCGGAACACCCCGGCGGTACGGCAGCTGCTGGAAATCTGACGACCCCCAATCCTTGCCGGGTCCAGGATCGCCCGTCGGTTGCCCACCCGAGTACCCGAGCGCGAACGACAGAGGAGAATTCGAATGCCGTTTCCCGGACTGCAGCACGTCGCGATCACCGTCAGCGACCTGGAACGCAGCACGACCTGGTACTCGGCGCTGTTCGGCGCGGAACCCGTCCTGGACGAGGACGAGGAGGGCGGGCGCTACCACCACGCCGTCTACGCCCTCGACGGCGGAACGCTGTTCGGTCTGCACACCCACCAGGGACGGGAGTCCGGTGAACGCTTCACCGAGGAACGCACCGGCCTCGACCACATCGCCTTCGGCGTCGGATCCCACGCCGAGCTCGAGCAGTGGGCCCGGAAGCTGACCGAGTTGGGCATCGCGCACGACGGCATCAAAAAGGCCCATTACGGCAGCGGAGTGTCGTTCCGGGACCCGGACGACATCGCCCTGGAGTTCTTCGCCCCACCCGGGAGCTGACCGGCTGCCGACCCGGCCGCGCGTGAGCCCTCGAGTGCCGGGCGCGGAACGGGGAAACCCGGAGCGGAAGACGAGCCCGGTGAGCCGGCCACGGCCGGGTCACCGGGCTCGGCCGCCTCCCGGAGTCCTGCCGTCTCCCCGGAGCGTCGGCCGTAGCCCGGGTGCTGCCGTACGCCCAGGGTGCTGCCGACCCGGCCGCGCTCGAACGCGCGTCAGCCGCGGAATTTGTGCACGTCGCACGCGCAGTACATGAGACCGCACGTGAAGCAGGCGGGCTTGCCGACGCATTGGATGCAGGGGCCGCACTGCACCGGCTCGTTGTGCCGCGCCAGGTCGCCGGATTCGTACGAATCCCCGCAGTAAGGGCACGGCAGTCGCTCGGTGTCGACGTTCTGGGGGACCGACGACTGGTTCATCAGCTCACCTGCTTCTCGTTCGTTCCGTCATCGGCGTCTCGCCGGGCAATTCGCCGCCATACCTTCGGAATCCGTGTACCGCAGGAAACCGCGGACCACCGGAAACGGCGTGCCACGGGAAAAGCCGCAGACGCGGGAAACCACACCACGCCTCACGCGTGGCTCTCCTGACGACGTGAAACACCCGCTCGGCGATCGAACCGTCACCGGGACGATTCGATCACCGAGCGGGTGAAAAGGCAACCGAAGGGCGGTCACCGCTGCTCGGGTATCGGTGTCACCTTCCGCGGCGTGACACCGTGGAAGCGGTCACCGCGGAGGTGCGCCACCGTCCGCGGTGACCGCCGGTCTCACAGGGAGAAGGTGATCAGCGAGGCACCCTTGCCCTGGCCGGACATCCCGGGAACGATGCCCTCGAGCCAGCCACCCCAGCCGACCGGCACCGTGATGTACTGCTTGCCGTCGACGGTGTAGGTGCTCGGGCTGCTGTGGTGACCGCTGCCGCACTGGAACTCCCAGAGCTTCTCGCCGGTCTCGGCGTGCAGCGCCATGAACTCACCCGTCGGCTTGCCCGCGAACACCAGGTTGCCCGCGGTGCTGAGGGTCGACGCGGCCATCGGGATGTCCATCCGGTAGCGCCACTTCTCCTCACCGTGGGAGTCGAAGGCGCTGACCGAACCGGCCATGTTGTCGACGTCGACCTCGACGGCGGCACCCCAGTACGGCATGCCCTCCTTGAACTCGCGGCGACGGCGGGTGGCCGTGGCGCCCACGTCGGCGACCGGAACGTAGAACAGGTCGTGGTCCGGGTTGTACGACGCGTGCGTCCATTCCTTCGCACCGGCGGGACCGGGGAAGAAGTGGCAGGGCTCGCCTTCCTTGTCCGGGTACTTCCGCGGCATGAACTTGCCGTCGCGGGTGATGGCGCCCCAATCGATCCGGTCGACGAACGGCGTCACGTGCTGCAGTTCGCCGTTGGTGCGGTCGAGGACGAACATGTACCCGTTCTTGTCGAAGTGGGCCAGCAGCTTCTTGCCGTCCCGCTCGAACAGGGTCATCTCCATGGTGGAGTCGTAGTCCCACAGGTCGTGGGGGGTGAACTGGTAGTGCCACTTGATCTCGCCGGTGTCCACATCGACGGCGACGACGCTGTCGGTGTAGAGGTTGTCGCCCGGCCGGACCTCACCGTCGAAGTCCGGCGCCGGGTTACCGGTGCCGGCGTAATAGAGGTTCAGCTCCGGGTCGTAGGTGCCCGTAACCCAGTGGTTTGCGCCGCCACGGGCCCACGCCTCACCGTCGGCCGGCCAGGTGTCGCTGCCGGGCTCGCCGGGCTTCGGGACGGTGTAGCAGCGCCAGCGCTGTTCACCGGTCTCCAGGTCCCAGCAGTCGATGTGGCCCCGGACACCGAACTCGCCACCGGCGGAACCGGTGATGAGCGTGTCCTTGACGACCAGCGGAGCGAGCGAGGCGCTCTCACCCGCACGCACGTCACCGATGGTCTTCTGCCACACCTTCTCGCCGGTGGTCGCGTCGAGTGCGACCAGCTGGGCGTTCTGGGTGACCATGTAGACCTTGCCGTTGGCGACGGCGCAGCCACGGTTGACGTTGGCGCAGCACAGCGTCACGTCGAACGGCACCGCGTGCTTGTACCGCCACAGCTGCTCACCGGTGGTCGCGTCGAGGGCCCAGATCACGCCGTCCCAACCCGTGACGAACATGACGCCGTCGACGACCAGGGGGCACGCCTCGAAGGCGTAGGTCGACGTGGAGGCCATCATGCCGGTTGCACTCGACTGGTGGATCCAGGCGACCTTCAGGTCCTTGACGTTGTCGACGTTGATCTGGTCGAGCAGGCTGTGCCGCTTGCCGTCGTAGTCGCCGTAGTAGGTGATCCAGTTGTGCGACTCGCTGCGCGCCTGGAGGATGCGGTCGTAGTTGACGCCACGCGTCACATCCGGCGCGCGGTGCGGCAGGCTGGAGAGCTGGCTGTGATTGATCGCCTCGCCGGCATCGACGTATTCGATGGTCATGATGGGTTCCTTACCTTTCAGGGGCGCGGCTGAGCGGGTCGGTCGAGCTTGGCTTCCGGCGGCACCTCGCCGCCCACCACGATGGCGGCGGTCAGACCCCGGCCCTCGTCGTTACCGGCGGGCGAGCCGTACCAGTAGTAGCCCGGGCCGTCCAGCTCGAGCGTTGCGCTACCCTTCGAGTGGTTCAACAGACCGATGAACTTCCTGTCGCCGTTGCTCGGCAACAGGCACGCGTGCGTGTTCTTATCGTCGTTGATGATCGTCAACTCGAGGATCCCGCCGTGCGGCAGGAGCAGCACCCCGGGCTCCCAGGCCAAAGCGTCCTCGGGGATCCGGATGGTCGCTTCCATCGTCCCGTCGGCCCGCTCGGTCGCCTTCTCGATCGAACCAGATCCCAACACGGCACCGATGGTTGCCTTGTTCTGTCCGCCGATCTCGGCCAGGAGCGCTTCACGGTCCTCAGCAATCGTCACCGGACTTCACCTCCTTGTGAGCATGGAATGACGTTGACTGACAGGTTTCGCGGAACATGCCGTCGAGGGCACGAGCACCGGGTCCGTTCGGGAACTCCCACGTGCCCTCCCGCGCTGCGCCGCGGTGGAATCCAGCGCGGCACCACGATTACAGGTACCGATCGCATGTCGAATTTCGTTGCCGTGCCTGTAACGACGTCGACGCTACACATCGGCAAGCCATTTCCATATCCCTCACCACCGACCGGCTCACCACCGCCGCTCCCCGGCGGGGAGATACCGTTCGTGCGACGCCGCCGCCGGCGAGAGTTCCCGCCGCGCGGCCTCGTCGCGGGTGCCGCACCGGAAGAACCGTTCCGGACATCACCGAGACGGACCATGCCCGCCGTGCAAGATGCACTGCGACACCTCCAAAACTCGACACATCCGGTCCACAATGGACGCAATAAATGCTCTTAACCGCCCGGCGTGCCGCACAAGGCGCGCCGGGCGGTTACGGGTACGCGGTACCGCTAGTCCATCTCGACCGGAACGATGCCGAGGAAACCGAAACAGACCGCCCAGTACGCGACGTAGAGAACGAGCAACATCACGCCGTGCCAACGGCGTAGCCGTCCGGTGGACAGGAAGTACGCGGACAGCATGGTCAGCAGCAACAAGGCCGGCATGTGCACGGTGAACACGCTCGAGTGCACCATGACGCCACCTGCCAGCAGGATGATGCCGAGCTTTCCGGTCACCGAGAACACCACGCTGCCGATCACGTTGGCCACACCGATCTCCGGTGCACCACGACGAGCCGGCTCCACCGTCAGGAATATGTCCTCAATGGTGAGAACCAGAGTGGCGATCGTGGCACCGAAGAGCGTCGCCTCGAGCCCGTACTCCTCGAGAATTCCCTCGGTTCCCTCGCCGGTGGCCCAGGCGCCCGCGACGACGCCGACCAGGGCGACGACGGCCAGCCCCAACCCGGCCCATCCGTTGAGCCTGCGGGCCTCCGAGAACGGCATCGCGTCCGAGAAGCCCCGCCCCTTCGCGGGATCCTCCGGAGGTTCCTGCGTCCGAGGGGGTGACACCAACGTCGCGGTGCCTCCACCGCTCTCGCGTGCGGCCGCGTAGGACTCGTAGAGCTCGGCGTCCCGGAAGATCGGGCGTTCCCCGCGGGTCTCGCGCACCACCATGTAAGCCAGGAAGGCGCCGAACACCAACACCAACACGACGCCGCTGACCGGATTCAGCGGGGCCAGCGCCACGAACCCGCAGACCACCAGCGGCGAGCAGGCGTACAGGATCAGGTAATTGCGTGGAATGTTGACCTTCGACGGCACCAGCAGCGCGGCCAGCGCGAGCACCACGCCGGGCAGTGAGAGCGCGGTGCCGAACACCAGCCCCAGCGCCGCCCCGTCGAGGTCCTCCATGTTGAGTACGAGCCCGAGCGCGATGTCGTCGAACTCGATACCGGTGAAGACGATGGCGAGCAGGAACACCGATATCCGGAGTCCCGCGGCCACCCCCACCAGGTATCCGATCAGTTTCTCGGCGCTGTAGATGAGAATCGCAGCTCCGACGACGAAAAGGGCGATGGATTCCATGACACCTCGAACTTCTTCGGTCTCGGCGGACGGAACTCGCCACCGGGCGGCGAGCGTTGTCCCACTTTCGCGTTACCCCGGCCGAGGGGCAACGCTCGAGGCACGGGCGGGCGGGATCGCACAACGGACGGCGGTACCGACAGAACGAGCGGAGTCGCCTCGATGGACGTCGCCCGCGCCGGCCGAACGGCTGATGGCGAATACGCGCCTCACCTGCGAATCGTGCGTGCGGGAAGCCGAATCGAACGGGCGGGACGGGCGACCGCCGAGTGCGGACGAGGCGCTGTCGGCCCTGCACCATTCGGCCCTGCGCCATTCGGCTGCCGCACCATTCGGCCCTGCACCACGAAATCAGTCGCGGACACGGGATTCCGCCCGGTGTCCGCGACTGATTGGTACGACGAATATCAGTGAAGGTCGAACCGGTCGAGTTCCATGACCTTCACCCATGCGGACACGAAGTCCCGAACGAACTTCGCATTCGCGTCCTCGCACGCGTAGACCTCGGACAGGGCCCGCAGTTCCGAGTTCGAGCCGAAGAGCAGGTCGACCCGGCTCGCGAACCACCTCACCTCTCCGGTGCCCCGATCGCGTCCCTCGTAGTTCTCGGGGCCGTGCCGCTGCTCGCTCACCACCCACTCGGTTCCCATGTCCAGCAGGTTCACGAAGAAGTCGTTCGTCAGCACGCCCGGCGCCGAGGTCAGCACTCCGCCCCGGGTGCCGCCGTGGTTGGTGCCGAGCACTCGCAGTCCGCCGGTGAGCACGGTCATCTCGGGCGGACTCAGGGTCAGCAGGTCCGCCCGCTCGACCATCGCGTGCTCCGGCGGCAGTCTCAGGTCAGGGCCCACGTAGTTCCGGAAGCCGTCCGCTTTCGGCTCCAGAACGCCGAACCACGCGACATCCGTCCATTCCTGGGTCGCGTCGGTGCGGCCGGGCCGGAACGGCACCTCGATCTCGTGCCCGCCCGCCGCGGCGGCGTGCTCCACTGCGGCACAGCCTCCGAGCACAATCAGGTCCGCCAGGGAGATCCGCTTGTCTCCCCGGCAGGACGCGTTGAACCGTTCCCTGATGGACTCCAGCACGTCCAGGACCACGCGCAGCTTCTCGGGTTCGTTGACCGGCCAACCGCACTGCGGCTCGAGTCGGATGCGCGCCCCGTTCGCGCCGCCGCGCTTGTCGGTGTCGCGGTAGGTCGACGCCGAGGCCCATGCGGTCGTGACGAGCTGCCCCGTCGTGAGTCCCGATGCGAGCAGTTCACGCTTGAGGACGGCGACGTCGTCGGCGTCCACGAGTTCGTGGTCCGGCTCCGGAACCGGATCCTGCCAGATCAGCGGCTCGTCGGGGACCAGCGAACCCCGATAGCGGCGGACCGGTCCCATGTCGAGGTGCGTCAGCTTGAACCACGCTCGCGCGAACGCGTCCTCGAACTCGTCCGGATGTTCCAGGAAGCGCCGGGAGATCGGCTCGTAGACCGGATCCTCCTGCAACGACAGGTCCGTGGTGAGCATGACCGGGTGGTGTTTCGTGTCCGGGTCGTACGGGTCCGGGATGGTGTCCTCGCCCTGACCGTCGGCCGGGATCCACTGCCACAACCCCGCGGGGCTGAGTTCGATGTCCCATTTGTACTCGAACAACGTCTCGAAGAAGGTGTGGTCCCAGGTCACGGGCGTGCGGGTCCACATCCCCTCGAGCCCGCTCGACGTGGTGTCCGGCCCCTTGCCGGTGCCGTGCGAGCTGGACCAGCCCAGGCCTTGCGCGTGGAGCGGCGCGGCCTCCGGTTCGGGTCCGAGTTCGAGAACCGGGTCCACGAGGCCGTGGGTCTTGCCGAACGTGTGGCCGCCGGCGATCAGCGCGACCGTCTCCTCGTCGTTCATGCCCATCCGCTGGAACGTCTGGCGGATGTCGCGGCCCGCGAGCACCGGGTCCGGGTTCGTGGCCGGCCCCTGCGGATCGACGTAGATCAGCCCCATGTCGCTGGCGGCGAGCTCCTCGTCGAGTTCGCGCCGACCGCTGTGCCGTTCGTCGGCCAGCCACTTGTGTTCCGGACCCCAGTAGGTGTCGTCGGGCCCCCACACCTCGTCGCGGCCGCCGCCGAAGCCGAACGTCCTGAAGCCCATCGACTCCAGCGCCCGGTTACCCGCGAAGATCATCAGGTCGGCCCAGGAGATCTTGCGCCCGTACTTCTGCTTCACCGGCCAGAGCAACCGGCGTGCCTTGTCCAGGTTGCGGTTGTCCGGCCAGCTGTTCAACGGGGCGAAGCGTTGCATTCCGGCCGCGGCCCCGCCCCTGCCGTCGCTCATGCGGTAACTGCCCGCCGCGTGCCAGGCCATGCGCAGCACAAGAGGGCCGTAGTGCCCGAAGTCTGCGGGCCACCAGTCCTGCGGGGTCGTCAGCACCTCGTCGACGTCGCGCGCCAGCTCGTCGAGATCCAACGTGTCGAACTGCTCGGCGTAGTCGAACTGCGCGCCGAGTGGGTCGGTCGAGGGGCCGTGCCGACGCAGTTTCGTGACGTCGACGCGATACGGCCACCAGTCGTTGACGTCGCCGCTGGCCGTCGGGTGGTTCCTCCGGCGGTCCGGCTTGCCCTCGCTGAGGACCTTGTCGTACGTGCGGTACACGTGAGTGTCGGGATTCTCCGGCATTGGTGTCCTCCCACATCGCACCGAGCGCGAGCGTTTCGCTCGCCTCGACACTGCGCGCCGGGTGGCCGGCACACCTGCCCGGTGTTCCGGCCGCCCGTGACCGCCGCGGCCGGTCCCCGTTGCGGGGGTCGGCCGAAGCGGCTGCTCACCTCGAACGTACTGCGCTACTCGCCGGTCGGCAGTAGGTGAGCTGAACAGGGTCGCGGCACCGACCGGCCATATGCCGCGGAGCAGGCGTGCACGCCGAACGACGCCGGCGGCCACCCGATGACGAACCGCTGTCCCACCGTGGCTGTCCCACCGTGCTCATCAGTGGCTCGTTTCCGCCGGATTCCCCCACCCGCTTCCCTGCGGTACGAGGGGCGGCCCGGCAGAGACGTGGTGCAAGGCTCTGCGAGCGGTATTTCTTCCGCACGCGGAGCCTTGCACCAACGTAGCCGTGGTCACGGCGGGCCGTAGCCGCCCGCCGAGATCACGCGAATTCGAGAAACACGGTCAGTGCCGCGCGATCGTCAGCCCCGGTAGAAGTAACCGGTGGCCTCAGCGCACACCTCGACGACCGTGTATTCCGGCGTTTCCCACATCATGTTCATCCTCCTCGTGTTCGGCATACCCGTTGACCGGACAGCATGATCCGCCGGTTTCGAGGCCACCACCTCGAAACGTCACGGCTCGAACGAGCATCCGCGACGGCTCGGAGTTCCTGCAACAGAGATAGGACCAGTGGCCGGTAACCCGTGCCGAACGGCGGCGCGCGCGACATGATCGGAGTGACCGCCGTCACCAGCGGTGCACCCGCCCGCAACCCCGCGGTCACGACGCACCGCGGTACTCCGCGACAGCCCTGCGTACGGGCATCAGCCGGCCGGCAGGGGACCGTCCCAGGTGGGTGCCCACGCTGAGTCACGGCCAACCTCGATGCGGCCCTGCCATCACCCGATCGGACCAGCGTGGGTCTTCCCGTGGCGCTGTACGGACACGACGACGCCGGCTGGGCCGCACCGATCGGACCCACCGGACACGGACACGAGGCCTGCAGGCCGATCGACGACACGATTCGCCGCACACCGGCGCGGCACCGGTTCGAAGTTCGACCACGGTTCCCGCCCGCGCGGCGTTCGACGTAACTACCACAAATTGCTTCTCATAGCGAGATGCAATGGCGATCGGGCGACTACAGAACCGCTTTTCGGGGGATTCCGGACTAGAATGACCGCGTGCGAATTTATCTCGGATCCGACCACGCCGGTCTCGAACTCAAGGAACATTTCGCGAAACGGCTCTCGGGCCTCGGCTACGACATCGTCGACGTCGGGCCTGCCGTCTACGACGCCGAGGACGACTACCCGCCTTTCTGCATCGAGGCGGCGCGCCGTGTCGTCGCGGACGAGGGCAGCCTCGGCCTGGTCATCGGCGGCTCCGGCAACGGCGAGCAGATCGCCGCCAACAAGGTGCCCGGTGCCCGCGCGGCACTGGTGTGGAACGTCGAGACCGCGAGGTTGTCCCGCAGGCACAACAACGCGCTCCTGGCGGGCATCGGTGCGCGGATGCACACGACCGCCGAGGCCGAGCACATCGTGGATGCCTTCCTGACCACCGAGTTCGAAGGTGGCCGGCACCAGCGCAGGATCGACCAGCTGGCGGACTACGAGCGCTCGGGCGAGCCGCCGGCTCTGCCCTGAGGATCAGCGCCTCCGGCCGGTGCCCCGAGACCGCCGGCCGGAGGCGCGCCGTCCCTCACGGCGGCGCGGCGATGCCGAGCCTGCGTTCGACGTCCTGCCACGCGGCGGCGTCCTCGGCCAACGGCCTGCCCTCGTCACGTGCGGCCCACGCCGTGGCGACGACGGCCTGCAACAGCGCGCCGTCACCGAAGCCGTTCCCCGAACCGTGGCCGACCCCCGGATGGCCGTCACGCGGCACCCGTGGAACGCCGCCGGGGCCGAGTTGGAGCAGGTGGGCCGCAGGCCACGCAGGCACGGCAGGCCCCGGCGCGAGCAGCCCGCCCAGGTCGGCGGCGACGTACGTCGGGCGCAGCGGCCGCTCGGCCAGTGCCAGGTCGCGAAGCCGCGACGAGCCGCTCAGGACGAACAGCGAGTCGAGACCGGCCGCGTTGGCGCCTTCGATGTCCGTGTGCAGCAGGTCGCCGCACACCAGCGTGTCCTCCGGCGCGCTGCCGAGCCGCGACCGTGCCAGGTCGAACAACGCCGGTTGCGGTTTGCCGACGACGTGCGGCTCCGCGCTGGTCGCAGTCTGCACGAGGGCGACCAGCGCGCCGTTGCCCGGCGCTTTTCCGTACGGTGTCGGCAGCGTGAGGTCCAGGTTCGTGGCCACCCAGGCCGCCCCGCCCTCGACCACCCTGCCCACCGCGGCCAGCTCGGTCCAGGTGATGTCGGTGCCCAAGCCCTGCACGACCGCCTCGACCGGCGCGTCGTCCAGATCGGCGACGCGGACGGGGGTCAGTCCCGCTTCGGTGAGCGCATGGGCGACACCCGGCCCTCCCACTGCGTACACGCGCGCGCCCTGCACCAGCCGCTGAGCCAGGTGCGCGGCCGCCGCCTGCGAGCTGTTGACCACCGACCACCCGCCCGGCGGCAGACCGATTCCGCGGAGGTGATCGCCGACGGTCTCCGGTGGCCGGGACGCGTTGTTGGTCGCGAACACCACGGGGACGCCGTCGGCCCGCAACCGGGCCACCGTCTCCACCGCGTGCGGGACCGCCGTGGCGCCGCGATACACGACGCCGTCCAGGTCGCAGATCAGGCCACGGTAGCGAGCGATGAGGGGCTCGGTCCGGCCGGCCGGGGTGGTTATCTCTTCCGTCATGCGTCGCTGCGCTCCTCCTGCCTGCGGCCGAACGGCACAGGCGTGACATGGCGGCCGAACCACCGGGACAGCCGCGAACGGTCGCTCCGGCGTCGCTCGTCCGCGGCCGGGTTTCCGGACGGCCGGGTCAGCCGTCCGCCCGGTGCTCCGACCGGACGGACCGGACGATGCCCGGGTTCGAACACATCACCGTCGACTCGGTCGTCGTGAAGTCCGGGTAGTGGCCGACGCCGCGCAACAGCTCGTTGCCGGTCACACCCGTGGCACAGAACAGGATTCGTTCGCCCCGCACGAGGTCGTCGGTGCGGAGCACGCGACCGGTGTCCCGCCGCACCTGATCCCGGGGATCGGGCCCTTCGGGGCGGAGGAGTGCCTGTACCGCACCGCCCATGCAGGACAAGGCGGCCGCGGCGAGCACGCCTTCCTCTCCACCGCCGGTGCCCAGCAGCACGTCGACGGAACGCTCGGGGTGTGCCGCGGCCACAGCTCCGGCGACCTCACCACCCTCGACCAGGTGCACGCGCGCGCCCGCGTCGCGGATGTCGCGGACCAGGTCCCGATGCCGGGGCCGGTTGAGTACGGCGGCCGTCACGTCCGAGGTGCCGACTCCCTTGACCGCGGCGATCGCCCGCAGGTTCTCCGCCACCGACAGGCGGATGTCGACGACGTCGGCGTAGTCGGCGCCGACCGCCAGCTTCTGCATGGGCACCGCCGGTGGCGGGTCGTACATCGCGCCGCGCTCGGCCACGGCAACGGCCGTGATCGCGTGCGGCACGTCCCTGGCAGGTGACAACGCGGCGTCCCCGGCGGAGACGGCCACGTCGCATGCCGGGCCGGTCCCGTCACCGACGTCGGCGCCCTTCGACAGGGCGGGTCTGCCCCCCGCAGACTGCTCGCCGACCACGACGACGCCCCGCATCGGCACCGGAAGGATGTGCTCGCGCATGGCCGCGGCGGCCGCCGCCTTGCCCGCGGCCTCATCGCCGTGGCCGACCCACCTGCCCGCGGCGATCGCGGCCGCCTCGGTCACGCGCACCAGTTCGAGCGCGAGGCCGTGGTCGGGCCCCCCTGCGGGGGCCGACAGCGTCGGACCCGAGGGACCCGACTCCGGGCCGGGACGGCGGGCACGTTCACGCATGTCCCACTGCTGACTTCTCATCGACACCCATCCCCTCGGGCCTGCGGCCGCACGTACCGGGTCGACACCTGTGCCCGGTTCCGGTTCTCCGGCCGGGCCACCGAAAAAGCGGTTGACCGGATCGCCGCCCGTGTCGCCGATCCGGTCAACCGCCGGTCTCCTCAGAAGTCAGCGCGCCGACGCGTTCGCCACGGCCCGCTCCGAGAGCGCCTGCTGCGCGGCGGCCTCGTTCCCGTTGTCGCCCCGCCACGTCTCGAGCGCGGGGCCGACCAGCGCCCTGCCGAACGAGTACGTGAGCTCCCAGGGAAGCGACTCCAGCTTCTGCATCGCCGCGAGATTCTGCGTCGCGACCTCGGGGCGCTGCCCGCCGGACAGGAACGCGATGCCGGGCACCGACGCAGGCACGGCCGCACGCAGCGACTCCACCGTGGCGTTCGCGACGTCCTCGACCGACGGCTGCTCCGTGCTCTCCGCCCCGGCGACGACCATGTTCGGCTTGAGCACGATGCCGTCGAGCTGCACCTCCATGAGGTCGAGCTCGGCGAACACCGTCTCCAGCACAGAGGTCGTCACCTCCTGGCACTTCGCGAGCGAGTGGGAGCCGTCCATCAGCACCTCGGGCTCCACGATCGGCACCAGGCCGCCCTCCTGGCAGAGACCGGCGTACCGGGCCAGGGCGTGGGCGTTCGCACGCACCGCACGGTCCGTCGGCCTGCCGTCGCCGATGTCGATGACCGCACGCCACTTGGCGAACGTCGCACCGAGGCGCACGTACTCCTCGATCCGTTCCCGCAGCCCGTCGAGGCCCTCGGTGACCTTCTCGCCCGGCGCGCCCGCCAGGGGCTTCGCGCCCGTGTCGACCTTGATCCCGGCGAGGATGCCGATGTCCCCCAGGTACTCGGGGAACGTGCGTCCGTTGGACAGCTTCTGGTGGAACGTCTCATCGGCGAGGATGATCCCGCTGATCGACTCGGCGAGTTGCGGGGTCGTGACGATCAGCTCGCGGTAGAGCCGCCGGTTCTCCGCCGTCGCCTCGACTCCGACCTTCTCGAGTCGGGAGGACATGGTCCCGATACTCTCGTCGGCGGCAAGGATCCCGCGCCTGTTGGAGACGAGCGTACGCGCGATCTTGTTCAGAACTGACATTGAGTTTTGATCCTCCTGGCTCGGTGCCGAGAGTTCGGCAGGTTCACGAATTGTTCGGCATTTCAGGTCATCGTTTCCATGGACGGCGAACGTAAGTACATGGTTTTTGCGGCATTCGCCTCCGCGATCACGTTGCTTCCGAGCTCCGAAACGCCGTCGACAGGCGGTAACGGACTTCCCTTCTTCGCGGCGATCTCGACGAGCTCACGCGCAGGGCCGGGCAGTGGCCTGCTCTTGCTCCACGCCGCGTAGATCGGCTTCGCCGGCATCTCCCGGTCGAGCGGAACCCAGCACAACCTGCCGTCCGCGAGTTCGGACCTCACGGTGGACACGTTCAGCACCGCCACGCGCCTGCCGTCGGCGATCGCGTGCTTGATCGCCCCGCTCGACGGGAATTCGAGGTAGTTCCGCGGCCCCGGGGCCGTTCCCAGCATTTCCTCCGTGAACTCCCGGATGGCCGAGCCCCGCTCACGGACGACGAGCTGGGCCTCGGCCAGCTCCTGCACCGTGACGTGGCCGGGCCGGTCCGCCCACGGATGGCTCGACCCGACCACCACGGCGAGCCTGTCGTCACAGATGTACTGGGCGATCAGGTCTTCACGGGACTGTTTCGGCACGAGGCCTCCGGACTCGCACCAGCCGTCGATGAAGGCGACGTCGACGTGGTTCGCGTGGACCAGCTGACGGAGCGCGTCGACCTTGCCGGTCTGCACTTCCACGCGCACCTCGCCGAACGCGGCCCCACCGCGGCTGAGCCATTCGGGAATCAGGTTCTCCGAGATTCCCGGACTCCCCGCGACCCGGAGGCGTTTCGCCTCCGACGCCGACGAGCCGGACCCGAACTCGAGCAGTTCACGCGCAGCATGCATGACGTTGCGGGCGTACTTGGCCAGCGTCTGGCCGTCCTCGGTGAGCTTGGAACCGGTCGGCGAGCGCTCCAGCAACCGGATCCCGAGGCGCCGTTCCATGGCGCTGAGCCGGATGCTCGCAGCAGGCTGCGACAAGCTGTGCGCTTGGGCGGCCTTGCCCACGCTGCCGTAGTCCTCGACCGACAGCAGCAGATCCAGGTCGGCGAGCTGCGGCATCTTCGACGGGAGAACCACGATTCCACCTCTCGTTCCATCGGACGTCGCCGGTACCGCTTCGGGTCGGGCCACCCGGCACGCCACGTGCCGGGAGCCCTGCGACGCTTCTCGAACACCGCACATCGATTGCGGGCGAGTCCACCGAACTTCCGGCGAGCAGGCCTCGCGTCACGTCCAGTCCGTGTCACCGCGTATCCGTGTCTCGGCACGCGTGTCGGCGACGGTGTCCGGTGTCCATTCGTGCATTCCTCGACCTGCAGCCGTGGTGACGGCTGCGCGGCGAGGTGTCATGAGCGTGCACGGGCGCCGAACGGACCGTCAATCGGTTGTTCACGAACGCGCCGCGCGCCGACATGAACGGCGGGAAGCCGGTTACCTACGGGCCGCCGCACATGCCGGGCGGTTCCGCCGAATCGCCTGCCTCACGGCCTCTGCGGACGGGCCCCGCACGGACGGAACGTCCGTCCGAACGCGCCCGAACCCGTTCGAGCAGGCCACGATCCCAGCACGATCGCCCTGCCATGAAACGGAAAACTTGGTAACCCCAACGGAAATCGGCTCACCCCGCCCAGCTGTGAGACGCTCTCGCGTTTCGCCGGAAAGCTGAGCCCTCCCGGCGATACCGTGGCCACCGTCCGGGCCCCCGGTCACGGCCACGGTGCCGTCCGGCATCGACCTACCGCCACTCGTCGCGCGGCGATGGCCGAATGTCGGCCGACTGCGCGACAATGCGCGGCGAGCGGCGGTCAGTGCCGTGCGTCCGCCGCGTCGCACGCGCGTGCGGACCGGATGACGAGCAGCTCCGCACGCTCCTCCCGGATCACCTTCAGCACACTCTCCGGAAGTGGCTTCCGCGCGAGAAACCGGTCCGTCTCCTCGAGCACGCGCTCCTCCACCTCGGTGAAACAGGGGTAGAGCATGCGGGCGAACGACGACAGGAACTCCGTCTCAGCGGTGCCGGCGAGGGACTCCAGCGCATGCCAGTACCGGTCCGCCAACGGGGTCAGCAGCGGCTCCTGCCCCGGTTGCCGCAGTCCTGCCATGATCGCCTGTCGCTCCGCGAGCGAGTGGTCCCCGCTGAACAGCCGTGTCCACGCCTTGTCCTTGGCGGCCTGCGACGGGCACGCCGCCTCGGCGGTCAAGGCGCTGCGCCTGCCGTAGTCGCCGGGATCGGCATCCATCGCGACGTCCACCAGGCCGTCGGCATCACCTCCGGTCGCGGCCAGCCGGACCAGGGCCCGCCACCGCAGGTCCCTGTCGACCTCCAGGCCCGCCCACGGCGACCGGCCGCACACGATGTCGCCGAGCAGGCCGTGATCGTCGGGGGAGACGACACCCACCAGAGCCCGGGCGAACGCCAGTTGGCGATCGCTCCCACCCTCGGCACACACCAGGTGTTCCCGCAGACTCCGCACCAGCACCGCCGCCGTGTCGTGTCCGGTGACGGGATCGCCGTACACCAGCAGTGCCCTGGAGGCCCGTTCCAGGAGGGCTTCGAGGACTCCGACGTCGCGCTCCCGCGTGCCGTGGGCGAGCACCGCCGAGGCGTAGCTCCGCGCGGACAGGCGGGCGTCCTGGACCTCGTCCCACAGCGATCCCCACACGACCGCTCGCGCCCGTGGGTCGTCCACTGCAGACAGACTTCGCAGTGCCGTCCTTCGGGATCGGGAGTCCAATCTGGTCTTGACGTGACTCACGGCGTCGGCGTTGGGAATCACCAGATCCGGTTCGGTGCCGCCGAATTCCGGCAGGCCGCGCTCACAGGCCGCCGGGTCGACCGACACGTCGACGGGCGCCCGCGGAAGCAGTTCCGCACCGCGGTAGTCGAACGCGGCAACCCTGACGGTCAGGTGGCGCGGTTCGGCCCGCTCGTCCGTGTGCTGCACCAGCCGGTCACCGCCGGTACCGCGGCGCACCTCGACCGTGTTGATGCCGGGCCGCAGCAGCCATTCGTCGACCCACCGGTCGAGGTCCTCGTCGGTGAACCGGCGCAGCGCCACCACGAAGTCGTCGAGACCCGCGTTGCCCCACGCGTGCGTCCGCAGGTAGGCGCGTACCCCCGCGACGAAGTTCTCCCACCCGACGCGTTCGGCGAGGTCGTGAAGCACCGCCGCGCCCCGCCGGTACACGATCGGCCCGAAGTTCGACCGTGCGGCGTCGGTGTCGGCGGTGCCCACACGGATCGCGTGGCTGGTGGGCAGCTGGTCGGCGCGGCGCGCCAGCGGCAGGTCGTGGTGCGCGAACGACGTCCAGCCCTCGCCGTACGGCGTCGCTTCCGGCTGCGCGACGACCGCCAACATCGTCGCGAAGGCCTCGTTCAGCCACAGGTCGTCCCACCAGCGCATCGTCACGTAGTCGCCGAACCACATGTGCGCCATTTCGTGCGTCAGGAGGGAGGCTCGCCGCCGTCGCGCGTCCTCGGTGACCCGGTGCCGGAACAGGAATCGCTCGTTGAGCGTCACACAGCCCGGGTGCTCCATTCCCCCGAACGCGTACTCCGGGGCGAAGACGTGGTCGTACTTCGCGAACTGGTACGGCAGGCCGAACAGCGTCTCGTAGAAGTCGAGGCCACGGCCGAGCACGTCGAACAGCTCGGGCGCTTCTGCGGTGAGCTCGTCGTGGAGCGAGGGGCGCGCGTACAGGGCCAGCGGAACGTCACCGTGCCGGGAACGCAGCACCCGGAACGGGCCCGCGGCGAAGGCCACCAGGTACGTCGGCAACGGTGGTGTGCGCGCGAACCGCCACGTCGCGCGGTGACCGCCGGACGGTGGCGGCTCCTCGGGGTCGGTGTTGGAGACGACCACCCACGACGGATCGACCGTGAGCGTCAGGTCGACCGTGGCCTTCAGGTCCGGCTGGTCGAAGCACGCGAACACGGTGTGCGCCGCGAACGGTTCGAACTTCGTGTGCACGTACACGTGCCCGTCGAGCGGGTCCCGGAAGTGGTGCAGCCCCTCCCCTGTGTGCGAGTAGGACGCGGAACCGGACACCCGCACCGAGTTCCAGCCTTCCCGCACGTCCACGCGGACGCGCCGGCCGTCGAAGGCCTCCGGACCGGAGCGGCGGCCGTTGCACTCGACCGACTCGACCTCCCCCACGAAGTCGAGGTGGACGACCGTGTCGCTCGAACTCGCATGGAACCCGGCGACCGTCCTCGTCCGGAACGTGTCCTCTCCCGTCGTGAGATCGAGTTCGACCTCGTAGTGCAGATCGGAGATCACGCCCGATCGGGCCACGGCCTCGTCGTGTGTCAGCGCACTGTCCGCCGCGTCGCGGCCACCGCCTCCCATTCGTCACGACCTCCGCGCCGACACGGTGGGCCTGCGGTAGACGAGCTTCTCCCCGTCCGCGTCGCCGTCGGCGCCGTTGGCACCGTCGTTGGCCCGGTCCAGCGCGTCCTGCACCAGGTGATGGTCGGGCGAGTGAATGCACACCGGGTCGGTACGACCGGCATCGCCGGTCAGCGCGAACGCCTGGCACCGGCAGCCGCCGAAGTCGAGTTCCTTGCGGGAACAGCTGCGGCACGGGTCCGGCATCCAGTCCGTTCCGCGGTACGCCTGGAACGCCGGGGAGTCCGCCCAGATCCACTCCAGATCGTGGTCCCGAACCGACGGGAACTCCATCGTCGTGATCTCCTCCGCGACGGGACACGGGTAGACGCGACCGTCCGGCGCGACGGTCAGTGCCGTCTGTGCCCATCCGCCCATGCACGGCTTCGGGTAGGGCTCGTAGTAGTCGGGCAGAATCCAGAGCAGCTCCATCCGCCCTTCCAGTTCCGCCTTCCGCCGCTCGTACACGCCGACCGCCTCGTCGAGCTGCGTCTTGCTCGGCAGCAACTGCTCACGGTTGCGCAGCGCCCACCCGTAGTACTGGGTGTTCGCCAGTTCGAGCCGCTCGGCGCCCCACTCCACGCAGACGTCGATGATCGCGTCGAGCCTGTCGAGGTTGACCCGGTGCAGGACGACGTTCATGTTCAGCGGCAGCCCTGCGTCGCGGATGATGCGGGCGGCCGCCTCCTTCTTGTCGAACCGTTTGCTCGCAGCGACGAGGTTCGTCGACTCGGCGGTGTCGCCCTGGATGCTCAGCTGAGCGCTGTTGAGCCCCGCCGAGACGAGCGATTCGGCTCGGCTCTCGGTGAGCCCGAGACCGCTGGTGATCAGGTTCGTGTACAGCCCCAGCCCTCGGCATTCGGCCACCAGCGTCTCCAGATCACCGCGCACGAGCGGCTCCCCTCCGGAGAAGTGGACCTGCAGCACGCCGAGTTCGGCCGCCTGCCGGATCGCACGCAGCCAGTCGTCGGTGCCGAGCTCACTGCTGCGTTCGTACAGCTCCACCGGGTTCGAACAGTAGACACAGTGCAACGGGCACTGGTGCGTGACCTCGGCCAGCAGTCCGAACGGTTGCGGCATCCCGGTCATGTGACCACCACCCAGCCTCGTCCTCTCGCGTCCTTCAGAAAAGTCATGACGTCGTTCACCAGGTCGGTCGCCTCGAAATCCCGCTCGAGCTGTTCCACGACCTGCTGCACGGTCCGGTTGCCGTCGCAGAGTCCGAGGATCGCCGCCCCGGACTTGTTCAGGAGCACGACCCGCTCCGGTAGCAGCAGCAGCTCCACGTCGCGGACGTTGTCGTGTCTGAGCATCGCCTTGCCTGCCAACTTGGGCACGGCCGCCAGTTCGCTCTCGTCCATCGTCAGCTCTTGCTGTACTCGAGTTGCACGGCGTCCAGCAGGCTCCAGAGCACGTCGCACTTGAACTCCAGCGCCCGCATGCAGGCGTCCTGCTGCTCGGCCGTCGTCGCGTTCTCGATCACCAGCTCGAGCAGGTGCGCGATGTCCTTGGGCTGCTGCGTGAGCCGCGCCCTGAAATACTCCAGGCCCTCCGACGCGATCCACGGATAATGCCGCTCCACGTCGGAGATGCGTTTGCTGAGCAGGTCCGGGGCGAACAGTTCGGTCAACGCCGACGCCACGGACTCCAGCCACGGCCTCCGTCGGCAGAAATCCACGTAGGCGTCCACGGCGAAGCGCACCCCCGGCAGCACCGATTCGCCGTCGAGCAGTTCCTGCCTGGTCAGGCCGACCGCTTCACCGAGCCTGATCCACTTCTCGATCCCGCCCTCGTCGCCGGTGCGGCCGTCGTGGTCGATGATGCGCTGGATCCACCGCCTCCGGTCGTCGCGGCCCGGCAACTTGGTCAGGATGAACGCGTCCTTCACCGGAAGGTTCACCTGGTAGTAGAAGCGGTTCCGCACCCAGCCGCGAAACTCCTCTTCGGACAGAGTGCCCGCGTGCATGCGTTCGTTGAACGGGTGCAGATGGTGGTACCGCTGCTCCCCGATCGCACGCAGCCGGGACTCGAATTCCTCGGCGGACCGAGCGTTCATACTTCCACCTCCAGGCCTGCCCGACCGACCTCGATACCCAGGTCGGTCAGCCGGCGCCGTTCCTCGGAGTCTTCGTCGAGAATCGGGTTCGTGTTGTTGATGTGGGTGTAGATCTTCCGCCGTGCGGGCAGCTGCGCCAGCCTGCGAGCCGACCCGTCGTCGCCGCTCACCGGCATGTGCCCCATGGAACGCCCCGTCCGGCCGCCCGCTCCCCGGCAGGACATCTCGTCGTCGGTCCAGAACGTGCCGTCCACGAAGACGCAGTCGGCGGAGTCGACCTCCTCGGCGAAACTCGCGTCCCATCGCGGCAACGTCGGCGCGTACACGGCGGTCCCTCCCGTCACGGTGTCCTCCAGGCGGTAGCCCACCTCCCAGTCCGACGGGCCGCGCGGCGACGACTCCCCGACGTACCGGGGTGCCTTGGAGCCGGTCAGGAAGGCGGTGGCGCGCAGCCGGTCGTCCAGCGCGACGGGTTCCCCCACGCCGACCAGTGACCAGGACAGCTCGGCGTAGTCACCGAGCAGGTCCCGGATCGGGAAGTGCAGTCGCAGCGCCTCCAGCACGGGATACGTGCCGTACACGGCCAACGACGACTCCTCACGCAGCATGAGGAGGCCGATGGTGTGGTCGAACTCGGCATCGGTCAGCAACACACCCGCGACCGGTGTCTCCCGCACTCCCGGTCCGGGGTGCAGTGCCGGATCCGCCGCGATCTGGTGGTGGACGTCCGGCGTCGCGTTGAGCAGAAACCACCGGTCGCCGTCACCGGACACCGCGATCCCGGCGTGTTTCGTCGCGAGTTCCGGTGTGGCGCGCGCCTTGCGGCATCCTTCACACGCGCAATTCCATTGCGGATAACCTCCGCCTGCCGCAGCTCCGAGGCAATGAATAAACACAGTGCGAGAACAATCCTTCACAGACGACGGATGCGGCGACGGGACTGATCGAGATCCGCTGCGCGTGGGCCGACCGTTGTCGGATCCTCCGCGACGTGATCCCGCGGCCCCGGGTCCCCTTCGTCGGCTGATTCAGAAGCGTGTCGCCTCATGGCGTCCTCCCTCGCATTCGACCACAGACGACGGCCGCCGAATGGGCGGCTTCATCGCCGGCGGAGGGTCGAGGCAGGGCGATCATCCGGAATCGTCGCACTGCGCTCGGCTTGTCGCCTTCCAGCTTCTTCGTCCCGGCCGGGCGTGACAACGGATCAGGCATGACCGGGGACGAATCACTGACGAACGGTGGGCAGGCCGTCACGGGCGGACCGCGGCGTGTGCCGGACGATCATCGGGCCACAACCGGCGCCGACACCCCCGTTGCCCAGGCGTTTCGCGAGTCGCCCACCGGCGATGACTCGAACGGAGCAGCGAGGGGCGAGGCTCACGGCCACGACCGCCGGAACGGACGAACGGAGCGGACGAGCGGTCCGGCCGCGGCGCGGCGGTCCCCGTGCGGACGGACCCTCGCGAGCCGACCGCCCGGCGGCCCTGCGTGCAAGGCGGGTGCGGCCGAAGCACATCGGCCGCACCCGCCGGTACCCGGCAGTACCGCACGCCGCCATCGGACGCGGTTTCCAGTCTGATCCGAACCACCTCGACAGCGGAATCCCAACGGTTATTGGTTGTTCGTATTGGGGGGTTGGGGTTTTTTATGTGCTGGTTGTTGTGGTTTTTCGGGGTGGTGGGTGATTGTTGCCGGGTCCGGTTTTTGTGTTTCTTCGTGAGGAGTTTGTTGTGCGGTTGCAGGTGGCGTTGGATGTGGTGGATCTGCCGGCGGCGTTGACGTTGGCGCATCAGGTGGCCGAGCACGTGGACATCTTGGAGTTGGGTACGCCGTTGGTGAAGTCGGCGGGTATTGGTGCGGTGAGTGCGGTGAAGGCTGCGCATCCGGACAAGTTGGTGTTCGCGGATTTGAAGACGGCGGATGCTGGTGAGTTGGAGGCCGGGTTGGCGTTCGAGGCGGGTGCTGATCTGGTGACGGTGATGGGTACTGCGGATGACGACACGGTGCGTGGTGCGGTGGCTGCGGGTGCCAAGTACGGCAAGAGTGTGGTGGCGGACATGATCACGGTGGTGCAGGGCCGGGTGGCTCGGATCCGTGAGGTGGCGAAGTTGGGTGTGTCGTTCGTGGAGATCCATGCGGGTCTGGACGAGCAGGCGCGGCCGGGGTATTCGATCGATCAGTTGTTGGCTGATGGTCGGGAGGCCGGGGTGCCGTTCTCGATCGCTGGTGGTGTGGGTCCGGACACGATCGGGTCGGTGCGTGAGGCCGGTGCGACGGTGGCGGTGGCCGGTGGAGCGATCTACAACGCCCCGGACCCGGGTGTGGCCGCCCGCGAACTCCGCAAGCGCGCCACCGCCTGACACGTTTCAGGCCGCGTGTGCCCACAGCACACCCCCACGACAG
>NZ_JAMTCN010000042.1 GCF_024171865.1 Prauserella aidingensis
CGAGTCATGCGTTCCATTCGGCGCATATGGATCCGGTGTTGGCTGAGTTCCGGTCGGTGGTCGAGCGGGTGGAGTTGCGGGAGCCGCGGGTCGAGGTCGTCCCCGTGGCCGGCGGCAACGACGATCCTTCCGCTGTGGACTATTGGGTCGACAACGTGCGTCGCACGGTGCGGTTCGCCGAGGGTGTCGCACGGCTCGACGCGGGGCACATCGTGGAGGTCGGGCCCGATGCGGCTCTGACGCCGTTCCTCGACGGAGGAATTCCCACGGCGACCGGCGACGACGAGGAGGCCGCGCTCGTCCATGCGCTCGGCACGCTGCACGCACGCGGGGTGGCCGTGAACTGGACGGAGTTCTTCCGCGACAGCGGACCGGTCACGGTGGACCTGCCGACCTACGCCTTCCAGGAGCGGCGGTTCTGGCCCGAGCATCGCCACGGCGGAACACGCTCGCTGCATTACGTCGAGGACTGGGCACCGCTGACAGCGCCTTCCCGGACCGTCGAGCGCGAACGTCTGCTCGTCGTGCACGAGGCCGGCACGCCGGCGCCACTGGACGGCGTGCCAAGCCTCGCCGTGCCACGTGACATCGACCGCGGCGGGCTCGCCGACCTCCTCGCCGGAGCCCGCCACACGGCGGACACCGGCATCGGTGCCGACCACGTGCTGTCCGTACTGCACGGTGCCGCCGACGTTCTCGTCCTGCTGCAGGCCATGGGTGACGCCGCGATTCCGGGACGCCTGTGGGCGGTCGCGCATGACGCGGGTACCGCGGGGCTCGCACGCACGGCAGTTCTCGAACAGCCCGACACCTGGGGCGGTCTCGTCCACCACGACGGCTCCGACTGGGAACTCGTCGTCCGCGCACTCGGGGGACCGGAGGACGAGGTCGCCGTCCGCGACGGCGCCCTCTACGGCAGGCGCATCGTCCGGATGGCACCGGCGGCCGGTTCGTGGCAACCCCGGGGAACCGTGCTCGTCACCGGCGGCACCGGCGCGCTCGGTGCGCACGTCGCCCGCTGGCTGCACGAGCGGAACGTGGAACGCATCGTCCTCGCCGCACGCCGGGGCCTGGATACGCCCGGCGCGGCGGAACTCGCCGAGGAGACGGGCGCGATCGTGCGCGCCGTGGACGTCACCGACCGGGACCGGCTCGCCGCTCTCGTCGCGGAGTTCCCGCCCGACGCCGTCGTCCACGCGGCAGGCATCCTCGACGACGGTGTGATCGACGGTCTCACCCGCGAACGGATGCATGCCGTCGACGTCCCGAAGATCGACGCCGCCCGACTGCTCGACGAGCTGACCGGCGACCTCGACGCGTTCGTCCTGTTCTCCTCGGCGTCGGCGACGTTCGGCTCCGCCGGGCAGACCAACTACGCTGCCGCCAACGCCCGGCTCGACGCACTGGCCAGGGCACGGCACGCCGAAGGCAAGCCCGCCACGTCCGTCGCCTGGGGACCGTGGGCCGACGGCGGTATGGCCGCCGACCTCGGCGACCGTGCCGGGATGCGCGGGCTCCGCGCGGGCCGCGCACTCGACGCCCTGGCCACGGCCGTGACGGCGGGCAACCCGGTCGTCACCGTCGCCGACGTCGACTGGTCGGGCTTCGCCCCCGCCATGGCGGCGCTGCGGCCGAAGCCCGCGCTCGACGGCGTTCCCGAGGCCAGGGAGGCGCTGCGCGCCGCCGAACCGTCCCGGCCCGCGGACCTCGGCGGCGGGGAGCTGCTGCGCCTGGTCCGCGACACGGCCGCGGCCGTCCTCGGCCACCCCGGCGCCGACGCGGTGCCGAAGGACAAGGCGTTCCGCGACCTCGGATGCGATTCGCTGACCTCGGTGGAGATCCGCAATCTGCTCGCCGCGGCCACCGGACTCACCCTTCCCGCGGGCATCGTGTTCGACCAACCGACGCCGACCAGGCTGGCCGCCGAGCTCGGCAGGATGCTGGGCCACGGCGAAACGGACCAGGCCACGGCGACCACGACGGCCACGGACGAGCCGATCGCTATCGTCGGCATGGCGTGCCGGTTTCCCGGTGGGGCGGACACTCCCGAGCAGCTGTGGGAACTGTTGCGTGCGGGCGGGGACGCCATCGGTCCGTTCCCGGCCGACCGGGGGTGGGACGCCGCGATGCTGCACGGGGAGAACGGGCTGTCGCACACCCGCGAGGGCGGTTTCCTGCACGACGTACCCGAGTTCGATGCGGAACTGTTCGGGATCTCGCCCCGGGAGGCGCTGGCGATGGATCCGCAGCAGCGCTTGCTGCTCGAGGCCTCGTGGGAGGCGTTCGAACGCGCGGGCCTCGACCCGCTGTCGATGCAGGGAAGCGCCACCGGCGTGTTCGTCGGCACCAACGGACAGGACTACGCCTCGTTGTTGCTGGACGCCCCGCACGACGTCGGTGGACACATCGCGACCGGCAACGCGGCCAGCGTCGTGTCCGGCAGGTTGTCCTACACCTTCGGGTTGGAGGGCCCGGCCGTCACGGTCGACACCGCGTGCTCCTCGTCCCTGGTCGCGTTGCACTGGGCGGTGCGGGCGCTGCGCTCGGGCGAGTGTGACCTGGCCTTGGCGGGCGGCGTCACCGTGATGGCGACGCCGGGTGCGTTCGTGGAGTTCTCGCGACAGGGCGGATTGGCCGGGGACGGCCGGTGCAAGGCGTTCTCGGCGGATGCGGACGGCACCGGGTGGGGCGAGGGCGTCGGTGTGCTCGCCGTCGAGCGGTTGTCCGACGCGCAGCGCCACGGCCGCCGTGTGCTGGCGGTGGTCCGTGGTTCGGCGGTGAATCAGGACGGCGCGTCGAACGGGTTGACGGCACCGAACGGACCGTCGCAACAGCGCGTCATCCGGCGGGCGCTGGCCGATGCGGGGCTGCACCCGTCCGATGTGGACGCCGTCGAAGCGCACGGTACGGGGACGTCGCTGGGCGATCCGATCGAGGCGGAGGCGCTACTGGCCACCTACGGTCAGGATCGTGACCGGCCGCTGTGGTTGGGGTCGGTGAAATCGAACCTCGGTCACACCCAGGCCGCCGCGGGGGTGGCCGGCGTGATCAAGATGGTGCTGGCGCTGCGCCACGAAACACTGCCCAAGACCCTCCACGCCGACGAGGCCTCCCCGCACGTGGCCTGGGACGACGGGCCGGTACGGCTGGCGACCGACACCGTCGCCTGGGACACGCCGCCCGAGGACGGCGAGCGGCCGCGGCGAGCCGGGGTGTCGTCGTTCGGGTTCAGCGGCACCAACGCACACGTCGTCGTCGAGCAGGCACCGCGGGCCGGGAACCCGGTGAGCACCGCCCTCGACGTCCCGGTGCCGTGGGTGCTCTCGGGCGCGAGCGCGGGCGCGCTGCGTGCACAGGCCGAGCGGCTCCGCACGTTCGCCGCGGAACTGGCAGCCGAGGACTCCTCGGCCGGCCTCGCCGCCGCCGGCGCCGCGCTCGCACTGGCCCGGGCCAACCTCGACCACCGGGCCGTGGTCGTCGGGTCGAGCGCGGACGAACTCCGCACCGGCCTGGAGCGGGTCACCAGTGTGGTGGCCGGTTCGGGCGGCACGGCGTTCCTGTTCTCGGGACAGGGGGCGCAGCGTGCCGGGATGGGCCTCGAACTCGCGGCCGCGTTCCCCGCCTTCGCCGACGCGTGGCACGCGGTGCTGGCGCACTTCCCCGACTCCGTGCGGCGCGTGCTGACGGAAGGCGACTCACGGATCGACCGCACGGAGTTCACCCAGCCCGGCCTGTTCGCGGTCGAGGTGGCACTGGTTCGGCTGCTCGAGACGTGGGGTGTGCGACCGGATGTCGTCGTGGGCCATTCGGTCGGCGAGATCGCCGCCGCACACGTGGCCGGGGTCCTGGACCTCGCCGACGCCTGCCGGATGGTCGTGTCCCGCGGCGCGCTGATGGGTGCCCTGCCGGAAGGCGGTGCCATGGCCGCGATCGCGGTCGGCGAGGACGAGCTGGACCTGCCCGACGGGGTCGACCTCGCCGCGGTGAACGGGCCTCGTTCGGTCGTGGTGTCCGGACCGACCGAACCGGTGCTGGCACTGGCGGAGCGCTGCGCCGCCGACGGGGTGCGGACCAAGCGGTTGACCGTCAGCCACGCGTTCCACTCCTCGCTGATGGATCCGATGCTGGAACGGTTCCGTGAGGTCGTCTCCGAGCTGACGTTCGCCGCACCCGGCGTCGCCGCCGTCTCGGCGGTGACGGGTGAGCCGGTCGGCGACGTGTGGACCGACCCGGAACACTGGGTGCGGCAGGTCCGCGAACCGGTCCGGTTCGGCGACGCCGTACGCGCCGTGGACGCCCGGCTGTTCCTCGAAGTCGGCCCCGATGCCGCACTGACCCCTATGGCCGAGTCCGCCAGGACCGACGTCGACGGGGCGGGGGAACCCGGAGGCCCCGCGGGCGGCGAAGGCCCTGCCGAGGCCGTGTTCGTCGCCGCTCAGCGTGCGGGTACCGGCGAGGCGCACGCGATCGTCTCCGCGCTCGGGGACGTCCACGCCCACGGAGGGGACGTCGACTGGGCCGGGTTCTTCGACGGCGTCCGTCCCGCGGCCGTGCCCACCTACCCGTTCCAACGACGGCGCTACTGGCCCGACACGGCGAGTGCTCCGGACGACGCGATGTACTACACCGACGCGTGGCAGCCGGTCGGCTCGACGGCCTGCGCCGACGCCTCCGGCATCGCCGTTCTCAGTGACGGGCCCGTCACCGACGCCCTGGCAGCCAGGGGAGCGGACGTCCTGGTGGACGCGGCCGAGGCGACCGTCCCGGCCCTGGTGGTGTGCGCCGACGACCCGGCCGACCTGCTCGCCGCGCTGCACGCCGCGCCGCAGGGCACCCGTGTCTGGGGCGTGACGACGCAGGCCGTGACGGCCGGCCCCGCCGACCCCGCACCGATTCCCGAGCACGCGGCCGCATGGGGCCTGGGCCGCGTCGCGGCGCTCGAGCTGCCGGACACCTGGGGCGGTCTCGTCGACCTGCCTGCCGACCCGGACTGGGACGTGCTTCCCGGGGTGTTCGCCGGGCCCGACGACGAGGTGGCCCTGCGCGGGGGGACGGTCCTGTCGAGGCGGGTCGTCCGCACCGAACCGACCGGGGCCTGGACGCCGGCCGGCACGGTGCTGATCACCGGAGGCACCGGCGCGCTGGGCAGGAGGGTCGCCCGGTGGGCCGCGGACCAGGGCGCGCAGCGGCTGGTACTGGTCAGCCGCGGTGGTCCCGACGCCCCCGGAGCGGCCGACCTGAAGGCCGAACTGCCCGTGGAGACGCACGTGGTCGCCGCCGACGTCGCCGACCGTGACGCCATGGCCTCGGTGCTCGGCCGCCACCCGGTCGACGCCGTCGTCCACGCCGCAGGGGTACTCGACGACGGGGTCCTCGAAGGGCTGACGGCGGAGAGTCTGGCTGCGGTGGCACGGCCGAAGGCCGAGGCGGCCCGCGTCCTCGACGAGCTGACGCGCGACCGGAACCTGGACGCATTCGTGCTGTTCTCGTCGGCATCGGCCACCTTCGGCGCCGCGGGGCAGGCCAATTACGCCGCCGCGAACGCCGAACTCGACGCCCTCGCCAGGGCGCGCGCCGCAGCGGGACTGCCGGCCACGTCCGTGGCATGGGGCCCGTGGGCCGACGAGGGGATGGCCTCCGGCCTGGACGGCCGGTTCGGCCGTGGCGGCCTGGCGCCGCTCGCCCCGGAGCGTGCGCTCGCGGCGCTGTCGCGGTGTGCGGGCGCGGCGGAACCCGTGGTCACCGTCGCGGACGTGGACTGGGCACGGTTCTCCGCCGCGTTCACGACCGTCCGGCGTGGACGGTTGCTCGACACGCTTCCCGAGGCCCGCGCCGTGACTCCCGCGGCGGGCCCCGACCTCGCTGCCCGCATCGCCGGCGCGGCGGACCGCGAGCGCGTGATGCTGGATGCGGTCAGGGAAGCGGCCGCTGGCGTGCTCGGACATCCGTCGGCAGACGCGGTGCCCGCAGGCAAGTCGTTCCGTGAGCTCGGCTTCGACTCCCTCACGGCGGTGGAGTTCCGCAACGTCCTCGGGGCCGCCGGAGTAGCCCTGCCCGCCACCGCGGTGTTCGACTATCCGACACCGCACGACCTCGCCACGTTCGCCGTCGGCAGGTTGACGTCGACGGGACTGCCCTCGCTGCTGGAGGACATCGACCGGCTGGAGCAGCAGCTCGCCGAGGCCGCCACCGGCGAGCTCGACCGTGCCAGGGTGGCCGTCCGGCTGCGGAGTCTGCTCGACGCCTGGACCGACGGCGGCGGGGACACGGGAACCGACGACGAGGTGTTGTCGCTGGAGTCCGACGACGAACTGTTCGGCCTGATCGAGCGCAGCCTCGGACAGGACTAGACCGGCCGGGCCGGCGGCCGGGAGGGGACGCCGGTCCGGTACGACCGCCACCCGCGACGGTCTAGGGGTGGGACCGGAAAAGGGGGTAGGGGTGTGCCCCTCCGGGGGTCACCGGTGTCCGATTCCTTAGGGGTTGTCGGCCGTTTCGGGCCTCCATAGTGTTGGCCACGGCTGGGATTCATCGGTGCACTCCTGTCGGGCCTTTGGTGGGTTGACCCGGCCTTTTCGCGGAGGTGTCGCCAGATTTGTCGAGCGAGAACAAGCTCCGTGACTACCTGAAGTTGGTCACGGCCGACCTGCAGCGCGCCCGCAGGCAGCTCAAGGAGCAGCGCGAGGCGCAGTCCGAGCCGATCGCCGTCGTCGCCGCCGCGTGCCGCTTCCCCGGCGGGGTCGCCTCCCCCGAGGACCTGTGGAATCTGGTCGAGGACGGCACCGATGCGCTCCGGCCGTTCCCGACGGACCGCGGCTGGGATCTCGACAGGTTGGGCACCGAGTCGCTGGCCCGGGAGGGCGGGTTCCTGGACGAGGCAGGCGCCTTCGACGCCGACCTGTTCGGCATCTCGCCGCGCGAGGCCGTAGCGATGGATCCCCAGCAGCGGTTGATGCTGCAGATCTGCTGGGAGGCGTTCGAGCGCGGAGGCCTCGACCCCCGTGGCCTGCGCGGCGAGCGCGTCGGCGTCTTCGCCGGGACCAACGGCCAGGACTACGCCACCCTGCTGTTCGATTCGGGTGCGGACGCGGACGGTTACCTCGCCACCGGTAACGCCGCCAGTGTGCTGTCGGGACGCATCGCCTACTCCTTCGGTGTCGAGGGGCCCGCGGTCACGGTCGACACGGCCTGCTCCTCGACGCTGGTCACCCTGCACCTCGCGGCACGTGCACTGCGGGCGGGGGAGTGCTCGCTCGCTCTGGCGGGTGGGGCCACGGTGATGGCCACGCCCAACGGCTTCGTCGAGTTCTCCCGTCAGGGTGGACTCGCCGCCGACGGGCGCTGCAAGGCGTTCGCCGACGCTGCCGACGGCACCGGATGGGGCGAGGGGGCGGGCGTCCTGCTATTGGAACGACTGTCCGACGCGCAGCGCCACGGCCATCCCGTGCTCGCGGTCCTGCGGGGGTCGGCGGTGAACTCGGACGGTGCCTCGAACGGCCTCACCGCGCCCAACGGCCCGTCGCAGCAGCGCGTCGTGCTGCAGGCGTTGGAGGACGCTCGACTCGATGTGTCCGATGTGGACTTCGTCGAGGCACACGGTACCGGCACCACGCTGGGTGACCCGATCGAGGCGCAGGCACTGCTCGCCACCTACGGTCAGGGGCGCGAGGAACCGCTGTACGTCGGGTCGGTGAAGTCCAACATCGGGCACACCCAGGCCGCCGCGGGAGTGGCGGGCGTGATCAAGACCATCGGTGCGCTCCGGCGCGGGGTCCTGCCGAAGACCCTGCACATCGATACCCCGTCCGCCCACGTCGACTGGTCCTCGGGCGCCGTCGCACCGCTCACCGAGACCCGCACCTGGCCCGCTGTGGAACGGCTGCGCCGGGCGGCGGTGTCGTCGTTCGGCGTGAGCGGCACCAACGCTCACGTGGTGCTCGAACAGGCACCCGCGACCGAGCCTTCCGATCCGGTCGAGTGCGCTGTCGCGCCCTGGGTCCTCTCCGGCCGTACCGAGGCGGCGCTCGTCGCACAGGCGGTGCGCCTGCTCGATCACCTTCAGGGACGCGACACCACGGGGACGGGAAACGGGGGCGATACCGACGTCGCCTCGACCGAGGTGAGTATCGCCGACGTGGCCCGCACCCTGGCGGGCCGCGCAGCGCTCGACCAGCGGGCCGCGCTGGTCGGTGACCGGGACACGCTGCTGGCCGCCCTGCGCGCACTGGCCGCCGACGAGGCACATCCCGCGCTCGTACGCGGCTCCACGGGCGATCCGGGTCGGCTGGTGTTGGTGTTTCCGGGTCAGGGTTCGCAGTGGGTCGGGATGGCGCTGCGGCTGCGGGACGAGTCTCCGGTTTTTGCGGAGCGTCTTGCCGAGTGTGAGGCGGCGCTCGACGGGTTTGTGGACTGGTCGCTGTCGGACGCGCTGGCCGACGCAGAGTTGCTCGAGCGGGTCGACGTGGTGCAGCCGGCGCTGTGGGCCGTGATGGTCTCGTTGGCGGAGGTGTGGCGGTCGTGGGGCGTGGAGCCTGCCGCGGTGGTGGGGCATTCGCAGGGTGAGATTGCTGCTGCGGTGGTGGCGGGCGTTGTGTCTCTTGGGGACGGTGCCCGTGTGGTGGCGTTGCGGTCGCGTGCGCTGCGCCGGTTGGCGGGCCAGGGTGGCATGGTGTCGGTCGCGCTCGGTGTGGGCGAGGTGCGGGAGCGGGTCGCTCCGTTCGGTGCTCGGTTGTCGGTGGCGGTGGTGAATGGCCCGTCGGCGGTGGTTGTCTCGGGTGAGCCGGAAGCAATCGATGAGCTGATTGCCTCCTGTGAGGCGGACGACGTTCGGGCGAAGCGGGTTCCGGTGGATTATGCGTCGCATTCGTCGCAGGTGGACGATCTGCGCGAGGAACTCCTGGATGTGTTGGCGCCGGTGACACCGCGGGCCGGTGAGGTTCCGGTGTATTCGACGGTGACGGGGCGGGTCGAGGACGGCTCGGCGATGGGCGCGGAGTACTGGTTCGACAATCTGCGCAACCCGGTCGAATTCGCCGACGCGGTGGAACAGCTGAGGGCTGATGGGTTCGGCACGTTCGTGGAGTGTTCGCCGCATCCGGTGCTGACGATGGCCCTGCCCGACGACGTGGTCGCCGTGGGCTCGCTCAAACGCGACGAGGGCGGACTGCAGCGGATGCTGCTGTCGTTGGGCGAGGCCGCCGTCACCGGTGTCACCCCCGACTGGGACGCCGTCGCCCCCGGTCGCCTCGTCGACCTGCCCACCTACCCGTTCCAGGAACAGCACTTCTGGTTGCCGACCGGACATCGTGCAGGCGACGTCACCGCCGCCGGCCTCGGCGCAGCCGACCACCCACTGCTCGGTGCTGCTCTCTCCGTCGCCCACGACGACGGCGCCGTCCTCACCGGGCGACTCTCCCCGGACACGCATCCGTGGCTCGCCGACCACGTCGTGTCCGGCCGCATCGTCGTCCCCGGAACCGCACTTCTCGAACTCGCACTCCACGCCGCACGGCGGTCCGGCTGCGGCGCGGTCGCCGATCTGACCTTCGCCGAGCCGCTCGTACTGCCAGACGGCGGTGTGGACGTGCAGGTCGCCGTCGGACCGGACACCGGCGGTTCCCGACCGGTGCACATCCACTCCCGGCGCGGCGCCGACGACCCGTGGACGCGGCACGCCGAGGGAACCGTCGTCGGCGAGACCGCCGCGGTCGTGCCCGCGTCGCTGGCGGAGTGGCCGCCGGCGGGAGCCGAATCGGTCGACATCGCGGGCACCTACGACGCCTTCGCCGCAGCGGGCATCACCTACGGTCCGGCGTTTCAAGGCCTGCGGGCCGCGTGGCGGCGCGGCGACGAGGTTTTCGCCGAGGTCACGGCGGGTGACGGGGCAGACGGCTTCGCTATCCACCCCGCGTTGCTCGACGCCGCACTGCACGCCACGGCGTTCGGCTCGTTCGTCGCCGACGCCGATGCGGGGTGGATGCCGTTCTCCTGCACCGACGTCCGGCTGTTCGCCGCGGGGCCGGCCTCGCTCCGGGTGCGTCTCGCCCCCGCGGGCCGGGACGGTGTCACCGTGTTGGCCGCCGACGGCACGGGCGCGCCCGTGGCCGAGATCGCGGCACTGGCGCTGCGGCCGATCCCCGCACTCCCGGAACCGGCAGGTGGCTCCGCGGACACGCTGTTCCGCCTCGAGTGGCTTCCCGCGGGCGGCGCGTTGACGCTGCCCGTCGAGCCCGTGCGCTCGCCGGCCGAAGCGCTCGACGTCCTGCATCGCATCCTCGCCGCAGACGGCGAACCGGTGGCCCTGCTTGTCGGGGACGAGCCCGAGGCGGCCGCCGCGGGTGGTCTCGTCCGCTCCGCGCAGGCCGAGCATCCCGGCAGGGTCGTCCTCGTCGAACGCGCCGACGGTGTTCCCGTCGGCAGCGAGATCGCGGGACTACCCGGCGACGAGCCGCACGTGCGCGTGACCCGCGACGGCGTCGTCGTGCCGCGGATCGCGCGGGCGGAGCCGGCGCGGGAGACCCCGTTCGGCCCGGACAGCCGTGTTCTGATCACCGGAGGCACCGGCACCCTCGGCACGGCGCTGGCGCGCCACCTCGTCGAACGGCACGGCGTCGGCCACGTCGTTCTCGCGAGCCGGAGCGGGACGGCCGACCTGCCGGCGCTCGACGCCGACGTGCGAATCGTCCGGTGCGATGTGACGGACCGCGACGCCGTCGCCGCCCTGCTGGCCGAACACCCGGTCACGGCCGTCGTCCACGCGGCCGGTGTGCTCGACGACGCCACCACGACGGCGCTCACCCCCGACCGGCTCGACACGGTGCTGGCACCGAAACTCACCGCCGCCCACCACCTCGACGAGCTCGCGGGCGACGTCGAGGCCTTCGTCGTCTTCTCGTCGGCGGCAGGAGTGTTCGGCGGTGCCGGCCAGGGTGCGTACGCGGCGGCCAACGCCGGCCTGGACGCGCTCGTCGCCCGACGCAGGGCCGAGGGCAAGCCGGGTGTGTCCCTGGCCTGGGGACTCTGGGCCGAGTCCAGCGGCATGACCGGGCACCTCGACGACCGGCAGCACGACCGGCTCCGCCGTGGCGGCATGACCCGACTGTCCACCGAGGACGGATTGGCGCTGTTCGACGACGCGGTCGGCTCGTCCGAGCCGCTGCTGCTGCCGATCCGTCTCGACCTCGCAGGCGTGCGCGCACGCGCCGCCGAAGACGGGGTTCCGCCGCTGCTGCGCGGTCTCGTCCGTGCTCCCCTGCCGCGGGCGGCGACAGTCGAACCCGACGAGGGCCTGGCGGCCGAACTGGCGTCGATGCCGGACGAGGAACGGGAGGGACGTCTGCTCGACCTCGTCCGTTCGCACGTCGGAGCGGTGCTCGGTCACGGTGGCGGTGAGGCCGTCGAACCCGCACGCGCATTCACCGACCTCGGGTTCGACTCGCTGACCGCGGTCGAACTGCGCAACCGGCTGTCGGCCGCCACCGGACTGCGACTGCCCGCCACGCTCGTGTTCGACCACCCCACCTCGGTCGCCGTCGCCCGGCATCTGCAGGCCGAGCTCACCGACGGCGGCACGGCGCATGGCGGGACCGTCACCGCACAGCCGCGGGACGGCGAGCCGATCGCGATCGTGTCGATGGCGTGCCGGTACCCGGGCGGGGTTCGCACACCCGAACAGCTGTGGCAGCTGGTCTCCGAGGGCCGGGACGCCATCGGCGCGTTCCCCGCCGACCGCGGCTGGGACACCGAGCGGCTGTTCGTGGGAGAGGGACCCGGCACCAGCGCCGCCCGCGAAGGCGGGTTCCTCTACGACGCAGCTGACTTCGACGCGGCGTTCTTCGGCATCTCGCCTCGCGAGGCGCTCGCCACCGACCCGCAACAGCGCCTGCTGCTGGAGGTCGCGTGGGAGGCCCTCGAACGGGCGGGGTTCGAGCCCTCGGGCCTGCGTGGCAGTCGAACCGGCGTGTTCGCGGGGCTGATGGGGGAGGACTACACCGCGCGCCTGCTCGGCAGTCCCGACACCCTCGCCGACGTCGAAGGGCACCTCGGGGCGAGCGCGGGAAGCGTGGCCTCCGGCAGAATCAACTACGTCTTCGGGTTCGAGGGCCCGGCGGTCACCGTCGACACGGCCTGTTCGTCGTCGCTGGTCGCCCTGCATCTCGCCGCCAGGGCGCTGCGCGCCGGGGAGTGCGACCTGGCCATGGCGGGCGGCGCGACCGTGTTGTCCACCCCCGGCCTGTTCGTCGACTTCACCCGGCAGGGCGGTCTCGCCGCCGACGGCAGGGCCAAACCGTTCTCCGCAGGGGCCGACGGCACCGGATTCGGCGAGGGCGCGGGCATGCTCGTGCTCGAACGACTCTCCGACGCGCGGCGCAACGGTCACCCGGTCGTGGCGGTGCTGCGCGGCAGTGCGGTCAACTCCGACGGCGCGTCGAACGGGATGACCGCACCCAACGGACCGTCCCAGCAGCGGGTCATCCGGGCGGCCCTCGCGGACGCCCGACTCGAACCATCCGATGTGGACGTCATCGAGGCGCACGGCACCGGGACCCCACTCGGAGATCCGATCGAGGCGCAGGCGCTGCTGGCCACCTACGGCCGGGACAGGACCGAACCGGCGCGGCTCGGTTCGATCAAGTCGAACCTCGGTCACACCCAGGCGGCCGCGGGCGTGGCGGGCGTCATCAAGTCCGTGCTCGCGCTCCGCCACGGCGTCCTCCCACCGACCCTCCACGTCGACGAGCCGACACCGCACGTCGACTGGACCACCGGCAGCCTCGCCCTGCTCACCGAACCGTGTGCGTGGCCTGCCGACCGGGCACGTCGCGCTGCGGTGTCGTCGTTCGGCATCAGCGGCACCAACGCGCACGTCGTGCTGGAGCAGGCGCCCGAGTCCGAGGTCGCCGTCGCCGCCGTCCCGGGCGCCGACCCCGCCACCACGGGGACGGCCCCGGCGTTCCGGCCGGTGCCGTTGCCGATCAGCGCCGCCACACCGGCGGCCCTGCGGGCCCACGCCGCCCAACTGGGCGAGTACGTGCGCGCCCTGCCCGACACGGCCGACTCCGACACAGGCGCTTCCGACACAGCGCTCCGGGACATCGCCTGGACACTGGCCACCAGCCGTGCGGCACTGGACCACCGCGCCACCCCTGTCGTCACCGGCCGGGCCGAGGCCCTCGACGCACTCGATGCGCTGGCCGCGTCCGCGCCCTCCGAACGGCACCCGGCCGGGGCGGCCACCGGTGCGAGCGGGCCCGTGTTCCTGTTCAGCGGTCAGGGAAGCCAGCGGGCCGGTGCGGGACGTGAGCTGTACGCCGCGCTGCCCGTGTTCGCCGCGGCCTTCGACGAGATCGCCGACCGCTTCGACGTGGACATCCGCACGGTCGCGCTGGGCGACGATCCGGACGGCCTGCTCGACGACACCGGACATGCCCAGCCCTCGTTGTTCGCGCTGGAAGTGGCGCTCGCGCGGCAGCTGGAGCACTGGGGCGTCCGCCCCGCGGCGTTGCTGGGCCACTCGATCGGCGGGATCTCCGCTGCACACGTCGCGGGGGTGTTCGACCTCGACGACGCCTGCACGCTGGTCGCGGCCCGTGCCGAGCTGATGTCGGCGCTGCCCGCCGGAGGTGCGATGGCCGCGGTGGCGACCTCGGAGGCGCGGGCCCGCGACGCCCTCGTCCCGGGTGCGGACATCGCGGCGGTCAACGGGCCCGAAGCGGTCGTACTGTCCGGCGACGAGGACGCCGTGCTCGCCGTCGCCGACCGGCTCGCGGCCGAGGGAGCACGCACGACACGGCTGAGTGTCAGCCACGCGTTCCACTCGGCACGCATGGAGCCGATGCTCGAGCGGTTCCGCGCCGTCGCCGAGACGATCGACTACCGCGAGCCACGCCTGCCGTTGGTGTCCGATCTGGACGGAGCGCCTGCGGACGGGGCGGTCGCGACGGCCGAGTACTGGGTGCGCCACGTGCGTGAATCCGTCCGGTTCGCCGACGGGATCGCCACGCTCGCCGGCCGGGGACTCGACCGCTTCGTGGAGGTCGGACCGGACGGCGCGCTGCTGGGTTCCGTCCGGGACACGGTCGCCGGTGAGACACCCGTGTGCGTGGCGGCGCTGCGTCGCGACCGCGACGAGGCGACCACATTCCTGACCGCGGTCGCCGACCTCGCCACGCACGGTGTCGCCGTCGACTGGAGCGCGGTGCTCGGCGGGGGCCGTCTCGTCGACCTGCCGACCTACCCGTTCCAGCGCGAGCGCTTCTGGCCCGCGGAACCGGCTGCTGCTCCTGCCGTCGCAGCTCCCGCGGCCGGCCTGCTGTACGAGGCGGCCTGGACCCCGGTCTCGGCGACGGCCACCACCGATCTGACCGGCTGGACCGTCACGTTGCCTGCCGAGCCGCAGCCCTGGCAGTCGGCCGTCCACACCGAACTCTCCGCGCGCGGCGCGGGGAACGAGCCTGCCGCCGGCGTCATCGCGCCGGTGGCCGACGCCACCGAGCTGCTGGACGTGCTGCACCGCACCGCCGGGGGCGTGCCGGTGTGGGCCGTGACCCGAGAGGCCGTCGCCGCGGGCGGCATCGTGCCCGACGCGCACGCCGCCACCGCCTGGGGACTCGGCCGGGTCGCCGCCCTGGAGGCACCCGACCGCTGGGCCGGACTGCTGGACCTGCCCGACGCTCCTGACTGGGACGTCGTGGCCGCCGTGCTCGCGGCGGGGGAACCGGAGATCGCCGTGCGCTCCACCGGTGTGTTCGCACGACGGCTCCGTCGTGTCGCGGACCCCGGTGACGGCTGGACGCCCCGCGGGACGGTGCTCGTCACCGGTGCCACCGGGGCGCTCGGCGGCGAGGTCGCGCGCTGGGCCGCGCGTTCGGGCGCCGACCGGCTCGTCCTCGTCGGACGTCGGGGCGCGGCCGCGCCCGGCATGGCCGAGCTGGTGGCCGAACTGTCACCGTCGGCAGAGGTCGTCGTCAGGGCCGCCGACGTCGCCGATCGCGCGGCGATGGCGCCACTGCTGGCCGAGTTCCCGCCGGACGCGATCGTGCACACCGCCGGGATCGTCGACGACGGCGTACTCGACGGGGTCTCCGCCGACGGACTGCGCGCCACGGCGGCGCCGAAGGGCGACGCGGTGCGTGTGCTCGACGAGCTGACGGGCGATCTCGACGCGTTCGTCGTGTTCTCCTCGTCGGCCGCGACGTTCGGTGCCGCGGGGCAGGCCGCCTACGCCGCCGCCAACGCGGAGCTGGACGCGCTCGCCGAACGGCGCAGGGCCGAGGGTCGCCCGGCGACGTCCATCGCGTGGGGTCCCTGGTCGGGTGCGGGAATGGCGGCAGGTGACCACGTTGCCGCCCGCCTCGCGCGCGGGGGCCTCGTGCCCATGGTACCCGTCGTGGCCACGGCGGCCCTGTCCGCCGCGGTGGCCAGTGGACTGCCCGTCGTCACGGCCGCCGACATCGACTGGGCCGTCTTCACTCTCGGCGCCGGCAGACTGCTCGACCATCTGCCCGAGGCGGCACGGGCCGCAGGTGCGGGCGGACCGGACGGTGGGGCCCTTCACGACCTCACGGACGTCACGCCGGAGACCGTCCTCGAGCTCGTGTGTACCCGCGCCGCCGCGGTGCTCGGCCACCGCGATCCTGCGGCGATCCCCTCGGAAAAGCCGTTCCGCGACCTGGGGGTCGACTCGCTGACGGCGGTCGAACTGCGCAACGCCCTCGCCGCGGCGACCCGTCTGACCCTGCCCGCGGGCGTCGTGTTCGATCACCCGACCCCGGCCGAACTCGCCGATGCGATCCTCGAGCGACTCGAGGGTGCGGCGGACGACTCGGGGACACCGGCTCCCGCCCGCGCGGCACGGCCCGCGCGGGTGAACCCTGTCGACGAACCGGTCGCGATCATCGGTATGGCCTGTCGTTTCCCCGGTGGCGTAGGCAGTCCGGAGGACCTGTGGGACCTGCTCGCGACCGGCGGCCACGGGGTCGGCCCGTTCCCGGACGACCGCAACTGGGATCTCGCCGCCCTGTCCGGTGACTCCGCCCTGTCCGCCACCGGACAGGGAGCGTTCCTGCGCGACGCCTCCGGCTTCGACGCCGACTTCTTCGGGATCTCGCCGCGCGAGGCGCTGGCGATGGACCCGCAGCAGCGATTGCTGCTGGAGACCAGCTGGGAAGCCGTCGAACGTGCGGGCATCGTCCCGACCTCCCTCAAGGGCACGACCACCGGCGTGTACATGGGAACCAACGGCCAGGACTACGCGAACCTGTTCGTCGGCTCCGCCGAGGACGTCGCGGGACACCTCGTGACCGGCAACGCCGCGGCGGTCGTGTCCGGAAGGCTGTCCTACACCCTCGGGTTGGAAGGCCCGTCGCTCACCGTCGACACGGCGTGCTCGGCGTCCCTGGTCGCGCTGCATCTCGCCGCGCAGGCACTGCGTTCCGGCGAGTGCGACCTCGCCCTGGCCGGTGGCGCGACCGTGATGGCGACACCGGGTGCGTTCGTGGAGTTCTCGAAGCAGGGCGGCCTCGCGGGCGACGGACTCTGCAAGGCGTTCTCGGCGGATGCGGACGGCACGGGCTGGGGCGAGGGCGTCGGTGTGCTGGCGGTGGAACGGCTGTCGGACGCTCGGCGCCACGGCCGTCACGTGCTGGCGGTGATGCGCGGTTCGGCGGTGAATCAGGACGGTGCGTCGAACGGGTTGACCGCGCCGAACGGCCCGTCGCAACAACGGGTCATCCGTGCGGCGCTCGCGGCCGCCGACATGGGACCGTCCGATGTGGACGTCGTCGAGGCGCACGGAACCGGAACGTCGTTGGGCGACCCGATCGAGGCGGAGGCCCTGCTGGCGACGTACGGCAGGGACCGTGACCGGCCGTTGCTGCTGGGATCGGTGAAGTCGAACCTCGGTCACACCCAGGCGGCCGCGGGCGTGGCGGGTGTCATCAAGGCCGTGCTCGCCCTGCGGGAGGGTGCCGTTCCCGCCACGTTGCACGTCGACGAGCCGACTCCGCACGTCGACTGGTCCGCGGGCGGTGTCGAACTCGCCACCACCACGCGCGCGTGGCCCGAGACCGGCCGGCAGCGGCGCGCGGCGGTCTCCGCGTTCGGGGTCAGCGGCACCAACGCCCACGTGGTGCTGGAACAGGGCGACCCACCGGAACCGGTCGGGGAGCAGGACGCCGCGGCGGCCGGGGCCGGGCAGGTCCCGTTCGTGCTGTCGGCCGCGTCCGAGCCTGCGCTCCGGCAGCAGGCGGCGAGGCTGGCCGAGGGGCAGGCCGGCCTCAGCGGCGCCGTCGCGTACTCCCTCGCCACGGCGCGTGCCCGGCTGACGCACCGCGCGGTGGCCGTCTCCCCGGACGCGGTGCGGGCACTGGCCGCAGGGGAGTCGCACCCCCACCTGGTGCGCGGAACCGCGGGGGAGCCGGGCCGAACCGTGTTCGTCTTCCCCGGTCAGGGGCCGCAGTGGCCGGGTATGGCCCGGCGGTTGGCGGCCGAGTCCGACGTGTTCGCCGCCCGGTTCGCCGAGTGCACCCAGGCCCTCGAGCGGTACGCCGAGTGGCGACTCGACGACGTGCTCGACGACGCCGAGCTGCTGGAACGCGACGACGTGGTCCAGCCCGCGCTGTGGGCGGTCATGGTGTCCATAGCGGCCGTCTGGCGTGCGTGGGGCATCGAGCCGGACGCCGTGGTCGGCCACTCACAGGGAGAGCTCGCGGCCGCCGTCGTCGCGGGCGCGGTCTCCCTCGACGACGGGGCACGCATCGTCGTCCGGCGCGCGCGGGTGCTGCATGCGTTGGCAGGGCAGGGCGGCATGCTCTCGATCGCCCTGCCCGAGGACGCCGTCCGCGAGCGCATCGCCGAATACGGCGACCGGGTGTCGATCGGCGCCGTGAACGGCCCTCGATCCGTGGTCGTGTCCGGGGAACTGGACGTACTCGACGAACTGATCGCCACCTGTGCGGCCGAGGGCGTGTGGACCAAGCGGGTGCCGATCGACTACGCGTCCCATTCCGCCGTTGTCGAGCGGGTCCGGGACGAGCTGATGGACGTGCTGGCCGTCGAGCCGTCCGCCGCGGAGGTGCCGATCTACTCCACCTCCAGTGGCCGGATCGAGGACGGCACGGGCATGGACGCCGACTTCTGGTACCAGAACCTCCGCAGCGCCGTCCGGTTCGCGGACACGGTCGACCGGCTCACCGCCGACGGCGCCGGCACGTTCGTCGAGTGCTCGCCGCATCCGGTGTTGACGACGGCGTTGCCGGAGACCTGCACGGCCGTCGGGTCGGTCACCCGCGACGACGGCGGGCTGCGGCGGTTGCAGTTGTCGCTCGGCGCACTGATCGTCGCGGGAACGGAACCGGATTGGGAAGCGGTCGTCCCCGGTGCGCGCCGGGTCGACCTGCCGACGTACCCGTTCCAGCACGACCGTTTCTGGCCGCGGCGGGTCGTGGCGGCCGGTTCGCTCGACCACGCCGGGCTCGAGCGGGCCGGACATCCGCTCCTCGCCGCGGTGACCACCGTCCCCGACGAACGCGGGATCCTGCTCACCGGCAGGCTCGCGACCGAGACACAGCCCTGGCTCGCCGACCACGTCGTGGCGGGACAGGTCGTGTTCCCCGGCACCGGCGTGCTCGAACTGGCGCTGCACGCCGCGGACACGGCCGAACTGGCCGGCGTCGACGAACTGTCCCTGCACGCGCCCGTGGTCGTCCCCGACGGCGGCGTGGACGTGCAGCTCGTCGTCGGCCCCGTCGCCGACGGGCGTGCGACATTCACTCTCCACACGCGACAGTCCGGTGGAGGCTGGCTGCGCAACGCGTCGGGAACGCTGGCCGACCTTCCCGTGCCCGAGCGGCCCCGGCTGCCGTGGCCGCCGTCCGACGCGGAGCCGGTGGACGTCGCCCGCGCCTACGAGAAGCTCGCCGAGGGCGGACTCGCCTACGGGCCGTTGTTCCGTGGACTGCGGAAGGTCTGGCGCGCCGCCACCGGCCCCACCCCCGACACCGCCGACGCCGGAGCCGTCTACGTCGACGTCGCACTGCCCGGGGACGTCCCCGCAGGCTACGGCGTCCATCCTGCAGTGATCGACGCCGTGCTGCACGCCACCGGCTACGGCACGTTCGTCGGTGATCCGGGGTCGGCGTGGTTGCCGTTCTCCTGGCGGGGCGCCGTGCTCGGAGCGGCCGGCGCGGGCCGGGTGATCGCCCGCCTCGCACCGGCGGGCGAGAACACCGTGTCGGTCACGGCGGTCGACGAGTCCGGGGCTCTCGTGCTGCACGTCGACGCGCTCGCACTCCGGCCGCTCACCGCCGCGGACCGCAGCGCGCCGACCGGTGCGGCCGCGCTGTACGGCGTGGAGCTCGCCGACGCGGCCCTGGCCGCACCAGACGACGGGACAGGCGCCGGGACGACGGCTCCCGTCGTGCTGAGTATCGAGCCCGGTGACACCGAGCAGGCCGCCCGCGCCGCCGTCGACCGCGTCCTCACGTCCGCCCAGGAGGCCTGCGCCGACGACCATCGCCTCGTCGTCCACGTCACCGAGGACGATCTCGTCGCCGGGGCGCTGCGTGGTCTGCTCCGCGCCGCCGACACCGAACACCCCGGACGCTTCACCCTGCTGATCGCGGGCGACGGCGATCTGGCGACCGCGGCGGCCGAGTCCGACGAACCGGAACTCGTCGTGCGCGACGGTCGTGTGCTCGCCCCCCGTCTCACCGCGCCGGTCACCGACGAGCCCGCATCGAGCCCGTTCGGTGGTGGTTCGCGGGTGTTGGTGACGGGTGGTACGGGGCGTTTGGGTGCTGTGGTGGCGCGGCATCTGGTGGTTGCTCATGGTGTTGGTGAGGTGGTGTTGGCGGGTCGTCGGGGTGGTGATGCTCCGGGGGTGGAGGCGTTGGTGGGGGAGTTGTCGGCGTTGGGGGCGTCGGCGCGTGTGGTGGCGTGTGATGTGGCTGATCGGGGTGCGGTGGCTGCGTTGTTGGCCGAGTTCCCGGTGACGGCTGTGGTGCACGCCGCGGGAACCCTCGACGACGGCGTGCTCAGCACGCTCACTCCGGAGCGGGTCGACACCGTGTGGGGCGCCAAGGCCGCGGGGGCGGCCCACCTCGACGAACTGGCGGGCGACCTCGACGCGTTCGTCGTCTTCTCGTCCGCTGCCGGCCTGTTCGGCAACGCGGGGCAGGCGAACTACGCCGCGGCGAACGCCGCCGCGGACGCGGTCGTCGCACGCAGGCGCGCCGAGGGGAAACCGGCGTTGTCGCTCGCCTGGGGCCTGTGGGCCGAAGCCAGCGGAATCACCGGCCACCTCGACGACACCCAGCTGCGCCGCGCCGGGCGGGGCGGCGGGGGAGCCCTCGGTACGACGGACGCACTGGCGCTGTTCGACGCGGCGGTCGGAACCGACACGGCGTTGCTCGCACCGCTCGCCCTCGACCTCGCCGCCGCCAGGACCGCCGCGACGACCGCGGGCGTGGTCCCGCCGCTCTTGCGCGGACTTCTGCGGATTCGCCCGCGTGCCACGGCGACCACCGCGGCCGCGACCGACCTGACCGGGCTGGACGCCGCGGAGCTGCTGGAGTTCGTGTGCGGCCACATCGCGGCCGTCCTCGGGCACGAATCGGCCGCGGCGGTCGATCCCGAGCGTGGGTTCGTCGACCTCGGTGTCGACTCGCTGACCGCCGTCGAACTACGCAACCGGCTGGCCGCGGCCACCGGACTGCGACTGCCGGCGACCCTCGCGTTCGATCACGCCTCACCGGCCGAACTGGCCGCCCATCTGGGCGATCGGCTCGGCGGTACGGCGGCGGGCGCGGCGAAACGGGCGCTCGCGGGCATCGACGCGCTCGAACCACTCGTGGCGGACATCGTCGACGACGACGTCGACCGGCAGCGCGTCGCGACGAGACTGCGGACGCTGTTGGCCGAGCTCGGCGAGGACACCGCGGCGCCGGCGCCCGCGGACGCCGCGGCCGGTGACGACCTGAGCGACGCGTCCGCCGAAGACCTTTTCGACGTGCTGGACAACGAGATCGGAATCTGATGACGGGCGTGAACGACCGGGAGGTGGCCCCGCGTGGCCGATGACGCCAAGGTCCTCGACTACCTCAAGCGGGCGACCGCGGACCTGCGCGAAACGCGCAGGCGGCTGGCGGAGTCGGAGGACAAGCGGCACGAGCCCATCGCCGTCGTCGGCATGAGCTGCCAGTACCCGGGTGGGGTGCAGTCCCCGGAGGATCTGTGGCGACTGGTCACCGAGGGCCGGGACGGCATCGGGAGCTTCCCGACCGATCGCGGCTGGGCCGAGGACGCCCTGCGCGACACCGAGGGTTCGGGTTCGCTGTCGGTCCAGGAAGGCGGCTTCCTCGACGGCGCGGGCGACTTCGACGCGGGATTCTTCGGGATCTCACCGCGCGAGGCACTGGCGATGGATCCACAGCAGCGGCTGCTGCTCGAACACGCGTGGACCGCCGTCGAGCGGGCGGGCATCGACCCGGCATCGCTGCGCGGCACCCGCACCGGTGTGTTCTCGGGCGTGATGTATCACGACTACGCCGTCCGGTTGCAGAGCGCCGCCGACGACGTCGCCGGGTACGTCGGCACCGGCAGCGCCGCGTCGGTCGTCTCGGGCCGGGTGGCCTACACGATGGGTCTGCAGGGCCCGACGCTGACCGTGGACACCGCGTGCTCGTCGTCGCTGGTGGCGCTGCACCTCGCGGCGTCGGCGCTGCGCCAGGACGAGTGCCGGTTCGCGCTCGCGGGCGGCGTCACCGTGATGTCCAACGCGGGCAGCTTCGTCGAGTTCTCCCGTGCGGGAGGACTGTCCGGCGACGGCCGGTGCAAGTCGTTCGCCGAAGGCGCCGACGGCACCGGTTTCGGCGAGGGCGTCGGCGTGCTGTTGCTGGAGAAGTTGTCGGACGCGCGGCGGGCCGGACACCGGGTGCTGGCCGTGCTGCGCGGCAGTTCCGTCAACTCCGACGGTGCAAGCAGCGGCCTGACCGCCCCGAACGGGGCCTCGCAGCAGCGCGTCATCCGGCAGGCGCTCGCCAACGCCCGACTGGAACCGTCCGATGTGGACATGATCGAGGCGCACGGGACGGGCACGCCGCTGGGCGACCCGATCGAGGCGGGCGCCGTCATCGCGACGTACGGCCAGGACCGTGACCGGCCCGTGTACCTCGGCTCCATCAAGTCGAACATCGGGCACACCCAGGCCGCCGCCGGGGTGTCCGGCGTCATCAAGGCGATCATGGCGGTGCGCAACGCGGCGATGCCGCGATCGCTGCACCTGGAAACCCCGACGTCGCAGGTGGACTGGGACGGGGGAGAGGTCTCCCTGCTCACCGAGACCCGCGACTGGCCCGAGGTGGACCGGCCGCGGCGTGCGGCGGTGTCGTCGTTCGGGATCAGTGGCACCAACGCGCACGTCGTCGTCGAGCAGGCGCCCGACGATCAAGCCGACGACGCTGCGGACGGAGCCGACGCCGCGACGGACGGCGGCGACGGTGGCGACGAGGAGGACTCGCCCGCAGCGGCGTACGACGGCCCGACCGTGTGGCCGCTCGCCGCGCGCAACGAGGACGCCCTGCGCGTGCAGGCCGACCGGCTTCGCGGCGCGGTGGCGGCGAACCCGGAATGGACCCCCGTCGACGTCGGACACTCGCTGGCCACGACGAGGACGGCGTTCGAGCACAGGGCCGTCGTCGTCGGTTCCACCCGCGACGAGCTGTTGGCCGGACTGGACGCCGTCACCCCGACGACGGCCACCCGCGGCCGAACGGCCTTCGCCTTCACCGGCCAGGGGTCCCAGCGCGTGGGCATGGGCAGGGATCTGGCCGCGGCCTTCCCGGTGTTCGCCGAGGCGTGGGACGAGATCGTCGCGCTGCTGCCCGAACCGGTGCAGCAGGTGCTGACCGAGGACCAGTCCCGCCTGGACGAGACGGAGTTCGCCCAGCCCGCGATCTTCGCGTTCGAGATCGCACTCGTGCGGCTGTTCGAGTCGTGGGGTGTGCGCCCCGACGTGGTGATCGGCCACTCGGTCGGGGAGATCGCCGCCGCGCACGTCGCCGGTGTTCTCACACTGGCCGACGCGGCCGCGCTCGTCGTCGAACGCGCCCGGCTGATGGGTTCGGTCACCGCCCGCGGCGCCATGGCCGTCGTCGGCCTGCCCGAGGACGAGATCACCCTGCCGAACGGGGTGGAGATCGCTGCGGTCAACGCCGTCGACTCGACCGTCGTCTCGGGTGACGAGGACGCCGTGCTCGCCCTCGTCGAGGAGTGCACCGCCCGCGGCGTGCGGGCCACGCGGCTCACCGTCAGCCACGCGTTCCACTCGGCGCACATGGACGAGGCCGTGCAGCCGCTGGCGGCATTCGTCGCGGAGCTGCCGCGGTCGGCCCCGCTTGTCGACTTCGTCACCGTCGCGGGACCCGGCGGTCCCCACGACGCCGACTACTGGCTGCACAACCTGCGCGACACGGTGCGGTTCGCCGAAGGTGCGGCCCGGCTCGACGCGGCCCGCGTGGTGGAGATCGGTCCGGACGCGGCGCTCACCCCGGTGCTGGAGGGCTGCGCGCCCTCCCAGCACCGGGACCGCGACGAGGTGCACACGGTTCTCCGGGCGCTCGCCCATGTCCACGCCACCGGCGGCGACGTGGACTGGACCTCGCTGCACCGCGGGGGCCGCATCGTCGACCTGCCGACCTACCCGTTCCAGCGGACCCGGTACTGGCCCGCCGTCGAAGCGCCGACCGGCACCCCGTGGCACTACCGTGACCACTGGACTCCGATCGCCGAGAACCCGCCCGCGTCGCTCGACGGCTGGCTCGTCGTCGGTGACCCGTCGACTCCGCTGATCGACGGCGTGGTGGAACGTGGTGCGCGCGCCGTGTCCGACGACGAGTTGCCCTCGTCGATCACCACCGGCACCGCGGGCGTCCTGGCACTGCGTCCGACGGTCGGCGGCCTCCTCACGCTGCTGCAGTCCCTTGTGGACAATCCGGTACCGGTGTGGGCGGTTACGACCGGAGCGCAGGACACGGCGACAGGTGCCGTCCCGCCCGAGCTGCACGATCCCGAACAGGCCGCAGTGTGGGGCCTGGGCCGCACCGCGGCGCTGGAGATCCCGGAACGCTGGGGCGGCCTCGTCGACCTCCGGGCCGACGTACCCGCCGAGCTGCACGCCGAACGCGTGGCCCGGGTGCTCGGCGGGGGCGAGACCGAGGTCGTCGTGGGCCCCGACGGCAACCACGCGCGCCGCCTGACCCGCGCCGAGACGGCGGAGTCCTGGACGCCGCGCGGCACCGTGCTGATCACCGGCGGTACCGGGGCGCTCGGCGTCCGTGTCGCGCACTGGGCCGCGGCCACCGCCGACCGCATCGTGCTGACCAGCCGCCGCGGCGGCGAGGTGCCCGAGGGTCTGCCGGGCGACACTCGCGTGGTCGCGGTCGACGCCTCCGACCGGGACGCCATGGCGTCGCTCGTCGCCGAGTGCGAGCCGAACGCCGTCATCCACGCGGCCGGGGTGCTCGACGACGGGGTGCTCGACCGCCTCACCCCCGAGCGGCTGGCCACGGTCGCCGCGGCCAAGCCGGTCGCCCTGCGCGTGCTCGACGAGGTCACGCGCGGGTTCGACCTGGACGCGTTCGTCGTGTTCTCCTCGGCCGCCGCCACGTTCGGCGCACCGGGCCAGGCCAACTACGCCGCCGCCAACGCCGAACTGGACGCGCTCGTCCGCGCGCGCCACGCCGCGGGGCTTCCCGGTACGGCCGTCGCCTGGGGCCCGTGGGCGGACGACGGCATGGCCACCGGCGACAAGGCCGCCGCGCGCACCGCACGCGCGGGCCTGACCGGGCTCACCGCCGACCGCGCCACGACCGCGCTCGCCCTGGCCGTCGGATCCGGACTGCCCGTGGTCACCGTCGCCGACATCGACTGGTCGGTGTTCTCGCTGCCGGGCCGGCTGCTCGAGGACCTTGCCCCGGCACGGCCCGCCGTCACCGCTCCGCAGGCCGACCCGGCCGACCGGTTCCGGTCCCTGCCCGCCGACCGGCGGAGCCGGGAACTGCTCGACCTCGTTCGGGAACAGGCCGCCGCCGTCCTCGGGTTCGACTCCGCCCGCGCGGTACCCGCCGACCAGGCGTTCCGCGATCTGGGCTTCGACTCGCTGACCGCGGTCGAGTTGCGCACCGCCGTCAACGCGGCCACAGGACTGTCGCTTCCCGCCACGGCCGTGTTCGACCACCCGAGCGCGGCGGACCTGGCCCGTCACCTCGACGAACTGCTCGACGGCGCCGACGGCACGCGAGTGCCCTCGGTCGTGGCCGCCACGGGATCCGACGAGCCCGTGGCGATCGTCGGCATGGCCTGCCGCTTCCCCGGAGGTGTGAACTCGCCGGACGAGCTGTGGGACATGCTCCTCGCCGAGCGGGACGGCCTCGGCCCGTTCCCCGACGACCGCAACTGGGACCTGGCCGCGCTCTACGATCCGGACCCGGACAACCCCGGCACCTCCTACACCGAGACCGGCGGGTTCCTGCACGACCTGCCCGGGTTCGACGCCGACTTCTTCGGGATCTCGCCGCGTGAGGCGCTGGCGATGGATCCGCAGCAGCGGTTGTTGTTGGAGACGTCGTGGGAGGCGTTCGAACGCGCCGGTATCCCGGCTACGGGCCTGCGCGGCTCGGAGACCGGCGTGTTCGTCGGCACCAACGGCCAGGACTACGCCCAGCTGTTCAGCGGCTCGACCGAAGGCGTCGAAGGACACCTGGCCACCGGTAACTCCGCCAGCGTCGTGTCCGGCCGGCTGTCCTACGTGTTCGGCCTGGAAGGTCCTGCCGTCACCGTCGACACGGCGTGCTCGGCGTCCCTCGTGTCCCTGCACCTCGCCGTACAGGCGCTGCGGTCCGGCGAGTGCTCGCTGGCCCTCGCAGGCGGCGTCACGGTCATGTCCACCCCGACGGCCTTCGTCGAGTTCTCGCGGCAGCGTGGGTTGGCTGCGGATGGTCGGTGTAAGTCGTTTGCGGAGTCGGCTGATGGCACTGGTTGGGGTGAGGGTGTTGGTGTGTTGGTGGTGGAGCGGTTGTCGGATGCTCGGCGGCGGGGGCGTCGGGTGTTGGGGGTGGTTCGTGGTTCGGCGGTGAATCAGGATGGTGCGTCGAATGGGTTGACGGCGCCGAATGGTCCGTCGCAGGAGCGGGTGATTCGGCAGGCGTTGGTGAATGCTGGGTTGTCCGGGTCTGATGTGGATGTGGTGGAGGCGCATGGGACGGGGACGTCTCTGGGTGATCCGATCGAGGCGCAGGCGTTGTTGTCGACGTATGGGCAGGGTCGTGAGCGGCCGTTGTTGTTGGGTTCGGTGAAGTCGAATCTGGGTCATACGCAGGCTGCTGCGGGCGTCGCCGGCATCATCAAGGTCGTCGAGGCGATGCGTCGTGGTGTGGTGCCGAGGACGTTGCACGTCGATCGTCCGACGTCTCATGTGGACTGGTCGTCGGGTTCGGTGGAGCTGCTGACTGAGGCGCGGGAGTGGCCGGAGGTGGGCCGTCCCGGTCGTGCGGCGGTGTCGTCGTTCGGGGTCAGTGGTACCAACGCCCACGTCATCCTCGAACAGGG
>NZ_JAMTCN010000043.1 GCF_024171865.1 Prauserella aidingensis
GGTGTCGCACGGCTGGATGCGGCGCATGTCGTGGAGGTCGGGCCGGATGCTGCTCTGACGCCGTTCCTCGACGGAGGCATCCCCACCCAACGCAAGGACACCGACGAAGTACACGCCGTCCTCGCCGCGGCGGCCCGGCTGTTCGTCCAGGGGACCGACCTCGACTGGGGCGGCCTCCTGCCACCCGGGCCGCGCGCGGACCTGCCCACGTACGCCTTCCAGCACCGGCGCTTCTGGCTTCCCGCCGACGACACGAGCCGGGACAGCCACTTCCACACCGTCCGCTGGACCCCGTACCGCGACGCCGCACCCACCGACGCCGCAGCCACCGACGCCGCACCCGTCCCGCCCGAGTCCACCCGGACCGCACCGTTGATGGTGCTCGCCGCCGACGGCGACAACCCGTTCCCCGAAGCCACCGTGGTCGCGGGCGCCGACGAGCTGGTCGGCCACGACGGCACCACGATCGTCGCCTGCCTCGGGGCCGCAGACCTGCTCATGGTGCTCCAGCGGGGAATTCCCGGCTTGTGGGTACTCACCAGGGACGCTGAAACGGATCCCGACCAGGCCGCCGTGCGCGGCCTCGTGCACGGAGCCCGCACCGAACGGCCCGACCTCGACGTGCGCCTGCTCGACCTGCCCGGTGACGCCACGGCCGAGGACCTCGCCCGTGCCCGTCGGGTCATCGCGGACCCGGGTGAGGAAACCGACTTCGCCGTTGCAGGCGGCCGGGTCACGGTCCGCAGGCTCGCCCGGACCTCTCGTCCCGATACGGCGTTCACGCCACGGGGCACGGTGCTGATCACCGGCGGCACCGGTGCGCTCGGCGCCACGGTCGCCCGGGACCTGGCAGGCCGCGGCGTGGACCACCTGGTGCTGCTGAGTCGCACAGCCTCCCGGTCCACGGACCTGGCCGCGGAGCTGGAAGGCCGCGGCACGCGGGTCACGCTCGCCGACTGCGACGCCGCCGACGCCGACGCGTTGGCCGCTGTGCTCGAGGGCGTCGGTCCGCTCGACACCGTCGTGCACGCCGCGGGAGCCCTCCACGACGCCACGCTCGCCAACACCACGGCCGAGTCGCTCTCCGCCGCGCGCCGCGCGAAGCTCGACGCCGCCCGCAATCTGGACCGGCTGGCCGGTGACGTTCGTGCGTTCGTGCTCTTCTCGTCGTTCGTCGGCGTGACCGGCAATCCCGGACAGTGTGCGTACGGTTCGGCCAACGCCGCACTGGACGCACTCGCCCGTGACCGGCGTTCCCGTGGGCTTCCCGCCACCGCCGTCGCGTGGGGTCCCTGGGCCGGACGCGGCATGGCAACGTCCACAATGGATGGATTCGCGCGGCGTGGCGTGCGGGCCCTCGACCCGGACCGAGGCGTCGACGCGTTGTGGGCCGCCGTCGCGAGCGGGCGGCCGGTCACCGTGCTCGCCGACGTCGACTGGGACAGATTCGCCGCGACCGTCCCCGGACCGTTGCTGACAGAAGTCGGCCGCGGCGAAGCCCGGACCCGGCCCGGTACGTCCGGCCGCGTCGACGCGCCCTCGACGGTCGAGGACGCACTCGGCCTCGTGCGTGCGCACACGGCCGCGGTCCTCGGCCACGGTGATCCCGAGGCCGTCCCACCCGACGGGAATTTCAAGGACCTCGGGTTCGACTCGTTGACGTCCGTCGAACTCCGCAACGCGCTGGCCGCCGTGACCGGACGGCGGCTGCCGGTCGGCGTCCTCTACGACCACCCGAGTCCGCAGGCGCTCGCCGACCACCTCGGCAGGGCCGATGACACGCGCCCGGCGTCCGTCGCCGCACGAGCCGACGAGCCGATCGCCGTGGTGGGCATGGCCTGCCGTTATCCGGGCGGCATCCGCAGCCCCGAGGACCTGTGGGAACTGGTCCGCGACGGCGGTGAGGCGCTCGGGCCGCTGCCCGACGATCGGGGCTGGGACCTGCGAGCCCTCGCCGAGGCCGGGGTCCCGGACCGCGGCGGGTTCCTCACCGGGGTAGGCGAGTTCGACGCCGCGTTCTTCGGGATCTCCCCGAGGGAGGCCCTCGCCATGGACCCGCAGCAGCGCGTCCTGCTCGAAACGGCGTGGGAGGCGGTCGAACGGGCCGGACTCGATGCGGATGCGCTGCAGGGCAGCGACACCGGGGTCTTCGTCGGGGCCTCCCATCAGGAGTACGGTCCGCGGCTGGACGCCGTGGGTGACGACGTCGCGGGCAACGCGCTCACCGGTGGGCACCCCAGCGTGGCCTCCGGCAGACTCTCGTACGCCTTCGGGCTGCGTGGCCCGTCGCTCACGGTCGACACCGCCTGCTCGTCGTCACTGGTCGCGTTGCACCTGGCCGTACGCGCGCTGCGGGCGGGAGAGTGCGGGCTGGCCGTGGCGGCGGGCGCGACCGTCATGGCCTCGCCCGGGGTGTTCCTCGAGTTCGGCAAGCAGGGTGGGCTCGCGGCCGACGGACGGTGCAAGGCGTTCGGTGCGGGAGCGGACGGCACCGGATGGGCCGAAGGTGCGGGCGTGCTGGTGCTCGAACGGCTCGGTGACGCGCACGCCAACGGGCATCGGGTATTGGCCGTGGTGCGCGGCACGGCGGTCAACTCCGATGGTGCCTCCAACGGCTTGACCGCTCCGAACGGCCCCGCACAGCAACGGGTCATCGCCGACGCGCTCGCCGACGCCGGGTTACAGCCATCCGATGTGGACGCGGTCGAGGCGCACGGGACCGGTACGGCGCTGGGCGATCCGATCGAGGCCGAGGCCCTGATCGGCGTGTACGGCGACGACCGCGGCACGCCGTTGGCACTCGGGTCGCTCAAGTCCAACATCGGCCACGCCCAGGCCGCCGCGGGGGTGGCCGGCGTGATCAAGTTGGTGCAGGCCATGCGTCACGGAAGGTTGCCCCGCACACTCTACGCCGACGAGCCCAGTCCACATGTCGACTGGTCGACCGGGGCCCTGTCACTGCTCACCGAGCCGGCCGAATGGCGTGGCGGGGACCGTCCGCGCCGCGGCGGGGTGTCGTCGTTCGGCATCAGCGGCACCAACGCGCACGTGATCATCGAGGAGGGCGGCGTCACCGAGAGCACCGCTCCTGGTGACGCCGCCTCCGGGAACGGTTCCGCGGCGCAGGACGCCGCCGCGGGCGATCGTTCCGGCGACCTCGTGGCGTGGCCGTTGTCGGCGAAGGACGGCGACGCACTGCGGCGCCGCGCCGACGAACTGGGCGAGTGGTTCGAGCGCTCCGGGGCGGATCCGGCCGACGTCGCGCGCGCACTGGCCGCCCGCACGGCGTTCGGGCATCGCGGCGTCGTGCTCGCCCGCGACCGCGACGGGTTCCGGCGCGGCCTCCGGGAGTTGACGGCGACGCGGGTCCGTGACGGCAAGCTCGCCTTCGTCTTCCCCGGGCAGGGCAGTCAGCGCCTCGGAGCAGGACGCGAACTGTACGCCGCGGATCCGGTCTTCGCCGCCGCGTTCGACGAGGTGGCCGGCGTGCTCGACCCGGCACTGCGGGACGTGTTGTGGGGCGGGGACGCCGGACTGCTGGACCGCACCGAGTACACCCAACCGGCGTTGTTCGCCGTCGAGGTGGCGCTGTTCCGAGCCGTCACCTGTCGCGGGGTCCTCCCCGACCTCCTCCTCGGCCACTCCATCGGGTCGATCGCCGCCGCCCATGTCGCCGGGGTGTTCTCCCTGCGGGATGCCGCGGAACTGGTCACGGCCCGCGGCAGGCTCATGCAGGAACTGCCCGCGGGCGGGGCGATGCTGGCTGTCAACGCCTCCGAGGACGAGGTGGTGTCGTCGGTGGCGGGCCGCGTGTCGATCGCGGCCGTCAACGGTCCGCGTTCGGTCGTCGTGTCGGGCGACGCCGGCGCCGTCGACGAACTCGACGCGTGGTGGCAGGAGCGGGGTGTCCGCACGACACGGCTCGCCGTGAGCCATGCCTTCCACTCGGACCGCATGGACCCGGCGCTGGACGCGTTCCGTGCCGTGGCCGAGCGCATCACCTATTCGACGCCGGAGCGTGCCGTCGTCTCCGACGTCACGGGTGAGCTCGCGGGCGACGAACTGGCCACCGCCGACCACTGGGTGCGGCACGCCCGGCAGGCGGTCCGGTTCCACGACGCCGTCACGACGGCCGTCGCCGAAGGAGCGGACGCCTTCCTGGAGGTCGGCCCCGGCGGCGCCCTCACGGCCATGGTCGCCGACATCGAGCCCGGCGCCGTCGCCGCGGCGCTGCTCGGACGTGGCGCGTCCGAACCGGACGCCGTGACCACGGCACTCGCCAGGCTGTACGCCGCGGGCCGTGGACCTGCTCCCGTGCCGCGGGGTGAGGGCTTGGCCGACATCCCGACCTACCCGTTCCGGCGCGAGACGTTCTGGCTCGCCGGCCCCACGGGCGGGCGGGACACCCACCCCGTGCTGACGGCCGAGGTGACGCTCGCCGACACCGGGGACCTGGTCCTCAGCGGAACCGTCTCGACCGCCACGCACCCCTGGTCGGCCGGACACGTCGTCTCCGGGCGGGTGCTCCTGCCGGGTACCGCGCTGCTGGAGTTGGCCGCGTACGCCGCCGACCGCGCCGGGGGACTCGACGTCGCCGAGTTGACTCTCCTCGCGCCCGTCCCCGTGCCCGACGGGGTGCGGGTGGACATCCAGGTCAAGGTGGACACCGACGGGCGGCTGACCGTCCACAGCCGACCCGAGAACGGGACGTGGCAGGTGGTCGCGACGGGCGCCGTCGGTGCGGTCGCCGCGCCGAGCCCCCGCGTCGACGCGATGCCCACACCGGTCTCCGCGTCCGAGGCCCCGGACGCGTCCTACGATCCGGACGCCCTCTACGAGCGGTTCACCCGCAACGGCCTCGACTACGGTGCCGTCTTCCGCGGGACGACCGGGTTGCGGCGGGACGACAGTGGGTACGTCGCCGACATCGCCTCCCCGGAGGTGCTCACCGGCGGCTACGTCGTCCATCCCGTTCTGCTCGACACCGCGCTGCACGCGGTGGGACTCGGCGAACTCGACGGCGACACCGGGACGGCGCTGCTGCCCTTTTCGTTCACCGGAGTCACCGTCTCCGGCGCCGCACCGGGCCCGCTCCGGGCCAGGGTGACACCGATCGCGCCGCTGTCCGTCGCCGTCGAGGTGACCGACGCTGCGGGCCGCGGCGTCGCCACGATCGAGGAGCTGGCTCTGCGCCCGGCGCCTCCGTCCGATCCGGCCGTGGACCTGCTCCACCAGGTCGAGCACGTCCGCGTGGCCGAGCCGATGGCCGACGTGGAGGCCGACCGCTTCGTCGTCCACCACGGCCGGCAGCCGGCCGAGACGTTGCGGCGCATGCAGGAGTTCCTCGCCGAGCCCGGCGAACGCACCCTCGTGGTGGTCACCGACGGTGGAGCCGGCAGTGCGGGTATCGCCGGCCTCGTGCGGTCGGCGTGCGCCGAGCATCCGGGGCGGTTCGCGCTCGTGGAGAACCCCGGCGGCGAGGGCTCCGACGGCGGTTCCGCCGACCCGACCGTCGCGTATCCCGCCCTGGCATCGGGGGAGCGCGAGGTGCTGTTGCGGGAGGGCGCCGCGCACGTGCCGCGCCTCGTCCGCGTCCCGGCGGGCGAGACCGGCCGTAGCGGCCCCGTGGTCGATCCCGACGGCACGGTGCTGGTGACCGGCGGAACCGGGGGGATCGGGTCGCTCATCGCGCGCCACCTCGCCGCATCGGGGGCGAAACATCTCCTGCTCGTCGGCAGGCGCGGCCCGGACGCGCCAGGTGCGGCCCGACTGGCGGCCGAGCTCAGGGGGCTGGGGGCCGAGGTCCGGATCGAGGCCGCCGACGTCGCCGACCCGGACGGCTGCGCCGCCGTGTGGGCCTGTGCGAGCCGCCGGATCACCGCGGTGATCCATGCGGCGGGTGTGGTCGACGACGGCGTCCTGGAGTCGCTGACGGCGGAACGTCTCGACGCGGTGGCCCGGCCGAAGATCACCGCCGCGCGGAACCTGGCCGCGCTCGCGACCGACGTCGACGCGTTCGTGCTCTTCACCGCGGCCGCGGGGGTGTTCGGCACGCCGGGCCAGGCCAATTACGCCGCCGCCAACACTGCGCTCGACGCGCTCGCCGCCGACCGCGCCGCCCGTGGCCTGCCCGCCACGGCACTCGCGTGGGGCCTGTGGGACACCGGCGATGCGGGCGGCATGGACACCGGTCTCGCCGACACCGACCGTGCCCGGCTGGCTCGCCTCGGGATCCGCGCCCTGTCGGAGGACGAGGGATGCGCCCTGTTCGACGCCGCACTGCGCACCGGCCTGCCGAACCTGGTTCCGGCACGCATCGACACGGCCGCGCTGCGCGGCGCGGGTGAGGTGCCACCGCTGCTGTCGCGGCTCGCGGGCCGAGCGGCGGGCGCCCCGGCGAGGTCCCCGGCCACGTCCACCGGGTCCACCGGCGACGAGCCGCGGCCCGACCGGTGGGCGGCCATGACCGCGGCCGAACGCGACCGCGCACTGTTCGGCCTGGTCTGCACCACTGTGGCCGCCGTGCTCGGCCACGCATCGCCGTCCGAGATCGATCCGGACAGCGACTTCAGTTCGCTCGGCTTCGACTCGCTGGCCTCGGTGCAACTGCGCAACGAACTGTCCGCCGCGACCGGCCTGTCGCTGACGACCACGCTCGTGTTCGAGCACCCCACGCCCGAGTCGCTCGCGGCGGGCCTCGCGGAGCGGCTGGCCGGAACGGATGCGGACCCGGAACCCGAGTCCGCGTCCGGGGAGGGGCCGGGCGAGGAGGTCGACCAGGACGTCGACATCGCGTCCGACGACGAGCTCTTCGACCTCATCGACAGGGAGTTCGGCGACTAGTGCGAGTCATGGGAGCGACGACCGGACACGGGGCAGGTGAGGTCGCATGAGTACCGAGCAGAAGCTGCGGGACTACCTGAAGAAGGTGACCACCGATCTGAGGGCCGTGAAGCGGCGACTCGCCGAGGTCGAGGCCGCCGAGTCCGAGCCTGTCGCCGTCATCGGCATGGCCTGCCGCTATCCCGGCGGGGTGCGTTCGCCCGAGGACCTGTGGCGACTGGTCGACGAGGGCCGGGACGCCACCACCTCGTTCCCGACGGACCGCGGCTGGCCCGTCGACCTGCACGACCCCGACGGAGGTCCCGGCACCTCCCGCACCGGCCGCGGCGGATTCCTGCACGACGCCGCCGAGTTCGACGCCGACCTGTTCGGCATCTCGCCCCGCGAGGCGCTGGCCACCGACCCGCAACAGCGGCTGCTGCTCGAAATCGCGTGGGAGGCGTTCGAACGCGCGGGGCTCGACCCGCGTGCGATGCGGGGCAGCCGCACCGGCGTGTTCGCCGGGTTGATGTACCACGACTACGCGGCGCGGCTCGACGGCATTCCGGAGCAGCTCGAAGGGTTCGTCGTCAACGGCAGCGCGGGCAGCATCGCCTCGGGCCGGGTCTCGTACACCTTCGGGCTCGAAGGCCCCGCCGTCACCGTCGACACCGCGTGCTCGTCGTCGCTGGTCGGGTTGCACTGGGCGACGCGCGCCCTGCGGTCGGGTGAGTGCTCGATGGCCCTCGCGGGCGGGGTGACCGTCATGTCGACACCGCAGGTGTTCGTCGACTTCTCCCGGCAGCAGGGCCTGGCCCCGGACGGGCGTTGCAAGTCGTTCGGGGCCGACGCGGACGGCACCGGCTGGGCGGAGGGCGCCGGCTTCCTCCTGCTGGAACGGCTGTCGGACGCGGTCGCCAACGGCCATCCTGTACTCGCTGTCGTGCGCGGCACCGCGGTCAACTCCGACGGGGCGTCCAACGGCCTCACCGCGCCGAGCGCCCCCGCGCAGCGCGCCGTCATCCGTGCGGCACTGGCCGACTCAGGACTGGACCCGTCGGACGTGGACGCCGTCGAGGCGCACGGCACCGGTACGCGGCTCGGTGATCCGATCGAGGCGCAGGCGCTGCTGGACACCTACGGCCGCGACCGGTCGGAGCCGCTACGGCTCGGCTCCATCAAGTCCAACATCGGGCACACCCAGGCCGCGGCGGGTATCGCGGGCATCATCAAACTCGTCGAGGGCATGCGCCACGAGACCCTGCCCCGCACCCTGCACGCCGACACCCCGAGCCCGCACGTCGACTGGTCGTCCGGGTCGGTCTCCCTGCTCACCGATCCGGAGGCGTGGCCGAGGGGAGAGCGGATCCGCAGGGCGGGGGTGTCGTCGTTCGGCGTCAGCGGCACCAACGCACACGCCGTCCTCGAGGAGCCCCCTGCCGCGGACGCCGTAGGCTCCGCCGACGACGCCGTCCGTTCCGGACCCGCGCTGTGGCCGCTGAGCGGTCACAGCGCCGACGCGCTGTGCGGCCAGGCCCGGCGGCTCGCGGGTGTCGCCGACGGACTCGACGCAGCCGACGTGGGATTCACCCTGGGCACGGCGCGGGCCTCGCTCGCGCACCGGGCCGTCGTCCTCGGCGAGCACGCCGCCGCGGTGCGGGCCGTCGCCGACGGAGACGATTCCGCGGACGTGGTCGCAGGCACTGCCGTCGCGGGCGGCACCGCGTTCGTGTTCACCGGTCAGGGATCGCAGCGGGCGGGTATGGGCGCCACCCTGGCGGAGGCGTTCCCGGCATTCGGCGCTGCCTGGCACGAGGTACTGGACCTGCTTCCGGAGCCGGTGCGGGAGGTCGTCGAGAACGCGGACCTGCGGATCGACGACACCGAGTACGCCCAGCCCGCGATCTTCGCCTTCGAGGTCGCGCTGGCCCGGTTGTTCGAGTCGTGGGGAGTCACCCCGGACATCGTCATCGGTCATTCGGTCGGCGAGGTCGCCGCGGCGCACGTGGCCGGGATCTTCACACTCGCCGACGCCACCCGGCTCGTCGTCGCCCGCGGCGCGCTCATGGGCGCGGTCACCACGCCGGGTGCGATGGCGGCCCTGGCGGTGCCCGAGTCCGAGGTGGACCTGCCGGAGGGGGTCGAGCTCGCCGCGGTCAACGCCGCGGGTTCGATCGTCGTCTCCGGCGACGCCGAAGCCGTGCGGTCCACGGTGGACGACCACCGCGGACGCGGCGTGCGCGCGACGCTCCTGCGGACCAGTCACGCCTTCCATTCCGCGCACATGGACGCGATCCTGTCCGCGTACGCCGACGTCGTCGACGGCGTTCCACGCCATCCGCGCACGGTGGACTTCGCCGCCGTCGCAGGCACGGCCGACCCCGACGTCGGGCCGGAGGACGCCGCGTACTGGGTCGCCAACGTCCGCGCCACCGTGCGATTCGCCGACGGCGTCGCGCGTCTCGGAGCCGTGCGTGCGGTCGAGATCGGCCCGGACGCCGCGTTGACACCCCTGGTCGACGGTTGTGTGCCCGCCGGGAAGCGGGACCGCGACGAACGGCGCACTGTGCTGGAGGCCCTGGCCCGCCTGCACGTCACCGGGCAGCCCGTCGACTGGGCGGCCTTCCACGCCGGTGCGCGAACGGTTCCTCTGCCCACGTACGCCTTCCAGCGCAAGCGGTTCTGGGCCGACGCGCCCGCGACGGCGGGGCAGCCCGCATCGGACTCGCTGCGTTACCGCGTCACGTGGTCGCCCGCGGTGGTCGACGGGATCGGCGATTTCCCGGCCGGAACGTACGCGTGGGACACCGAGGTTCCCGGCCTCGACACCGTCAGCGAACCGCCCGCCGGCGCGACGCTGCTGTTCCGGCCTGCCACGGCCGAGGAGGCGCTGGAGCGCATCCGGCGTGCCGTCTCCGCGGACGTGCGGCTCTGGTGCCTGGCGGACGGCCCCGAGGCCGCGGCCGTCGCCGCGCTCGGCCGGGTCGCGGCGCTCGAACACCCCGACCTGTGGGGCGGGACGATCGAGCTGGAGGGAGACCTCGACGGACGGCTCGACCACGTGCGGGCCGTCGTGGCTGGTGCCGGTGACGCCGAGGACGCCGTGGCGCTCCGGGATTCCGGTCCGCACCTGCGCAGGCTCACACCGGCGCCGGCACGCCCCGACGCGGAGTGGCGGCCCGCGGGTCCCGTGCTGATCACCGGTGGTACCGGCGGCATCGGATCCCGTGTGGCCCACTGGGCCGTCGACCGGGGTGCGACCGAGCTGGTTCTCACCGGTCGCCGTGGTCCCGACGCCCCCGGCGCGGCCCGACTACGCCGATCATTGGAGGAACGCGGCGCCGCCGTGACGATCGCCGCGTGCGACGTCACCGACCGCGACGGCCTGGCCGTACTGCTCGCCGCGCACCCCGTGGACGCGGTGTTCCACACGGCGGGCTCGGTCGTGACCCGGCCACTGGCCGAGACGACGGCCGACGACCTGAGGGCGGCACTGGAGGCCAAGGTCACGGGTGCGCGCCTGCTCGACGAGCTGACCGGCGAGCTGAGCGCCTTCGTGCTGTTCTCGTCGATCGCCGGTGTCTGGGGCAGCGGCGGGCTCGGTGCCTATGCCGCCGCGAACGCGCTGCTGGACGACCTCGCCGAGCGGCGGCGCGCACACGGCGCGGCGGCGCTGTCGGTCGCGTGGGGTCCGTGGGGTGAGGTGGGCATGGCCATCGGCGAGACCGCCGACGACCTGATCCGCCGAGGACTGCGCCCGTTGCCCCCGGAGACCGCACTCGACGCGCTCGGCACGGCGCTGGCCACGGGCGACACGTGCGTCACGGTCGCCGACGTCGACTGGGCCCGGTTCGTCCCGGCGTTCACGGCCCGCCGCCCCAGCCCACTGCTGTCCGGCATCCCGGGCGCGCGGCCGGTCGAGACGGTGCGTCCCGCGACGGCCGCGGCTGCCGCGATCGGTCCCGAGGACGCGGCCGACATCGTGCTCGAGCGGGTCGCCACCGTGCTGGGCCACGACTCGGCCGCGGACGTCGACCCGACGAGGGCCTTCCGCGATCTCGGATTCGACTCGCTCACGTCGGTCGAGCTGCGCGACGCCGTTGCGGGGGCGACCGGGTTGCGCCTGCCCGCCACGGTCGTCTTCGACCACCCGAGCCCGGCGGCGTTGATCGAGCACGTCGTGTCCGAGCTCACCGGTGGTGGCGAGGTCGCGACGACCCGGTCCCCGGCGGCCGGCAGCGACGCCGATCCGGTCGTGATCGTCGGCATGGGCTGCCGGTTCCCGGGCGGTGTCGACGCCCCGGAGTCTCTGTGGGATCTACTGCGGGCCGGTGGTGACGTGGTCGGCCCGTTCCCCGCCGACCGCGGCTGGGACCTCGACGCGCTCGTCGACCCCGACCCGGACCGGCCCGGCACCACGTACACCGCCGAAGGTGCTTTCCTCGACGACGCGGCCGCCTTCGACGCCGCGTTCTTCGGAGTGTCGCCACGCGAGGCCGTGGCGATGGATCCGCAACAGCGCGTCCTGCTGGAGGTCACCTGGGAAGCCCTGGAACGTGCCGGTGTCGACCCCTCCGGGTTGCGCGGCACCGACACGGCCGTCTTCGCCGGAACGAACGGCCAGGACTACGCCTCGGTCCTCGCCGACGCGCCCGACCGCCCCGACGGCTACCTCGGTACCGGAAGCGCGGCGAGCGTGCTGTCCGGCCGCGTGTCGTACGCGCTGGGGCTCGAGGGGCCGACGATGACCGTCGACACGGCGTGCTCGTCGTCGCTGGTGGCGCTGCACCTGGCGGCACGTGCCCTGCGGTCGGGGGAGTGCTCGCTCGCGCTGGCGGGCGGAGTGACGATCATGGCGACCCCGACCGCCTTCACCGAGTTCGCCCGGCAGCGCGGGCTGGCCGCCGACGGCCGGTGCAAGGCCTACGCCGACGACGCCGACGGCACGGGGTGGGGCGAGGGCGCGGGCGTGCTCGTGCTGGAACGGCTGTCCGACGCCCGCCGCAACGGCCACCCCGTGCTCGCGACCGTGCGCGGCAGCGCGGTCAACTCCGACGGCGCATCCAACGGTCTGACCGCACCGAACGGCCCCGCTCAGCAGCGCGTGCTGCGCGACGCGCTGGCGGACGCCGGTCTGCAACCCTCCGAGGTCGACGCCGTCGAAGGCCACGGGACCGGGACCCGGCTCGGTGATCCGATCGAGGCGGGCGCCCTCGGCGCCGTCTACGACACCGGCAGGCAGCAGCCGTTGTGGCTCGGGTCGGTCAAGTCCAACATCGGTCACACCCAGGCGGCGGCGGGAGTCGCGGGCGTGATCAAGTCTGTGCTCGCCCTGCGCCACGGGATCCTGCCGCGCACACTGCACGCGGCGGTGCCGTCCGCGCACGCCGACTGGGGCGCCGTCGCGCTCCTGCGCGACGAGGTGCCGTTGCCGCAGCAGCGCCGTCCCGGCCGCGTCGGCGTGTCGTCGTTCGGGTTCAGCGGTACCAACGCTCACGTCGTTCTCGAACAGGCGGTGGTCGACCCGCCCGCGCCGGCCGGCACCGGCGGCGCGCACGAGCGGCCCCAGGCGGACGACTGGCCCGTGGCGCTCGTCGTGTCGGGGCGCAGCGCCGCCGCGGCCAGGGCGCAGGCCGGGCGGCTCGCGGACTTCCTCACGGCCCGGCCCGAGTGCCGTCCCGCCGACGTGGCCGTGACGTCGGGAGCGGCGCGGGCGGCGTTCGACCACCGGATCGGGATCGTGGCCTGCTCCGCCGACGAGGCCGTCGAGCGGCTGCGGGCCGCGCGGGACGTGACGGAGGCCGCGGCCGGCCGCGTGGCGTTCGTGTTCACCGGTCAGGGTTCGCAGCGGGCCGGGATGGGCCGCGGCCTCGCCCGGCGCTTCCCCGCGTTCGCGGAGGCGTGGCACGAGGTGCTCGCCCTCCTGCCCGGCGACGTCCGCGAGGCGATCGACGGGGGCGAACCGGTCGAGGACACCCGGTACGCCCAACCCGCGATCTTCGCCTTCGAGGTCGCGATGGTGCGGCTGCTCGAGTCGTGGGGCGTGCGTCCCGACGTCGTGCTCGGCCACTCGGTCGGCGAGATCGCCGCCGCCTACGTGGCCGGCGTGTTCACGCTGGCCGACGCCACCCGGCTGGTGACCGAGCGGGCCGAGCTCATGGGCTCCGTGGCGACACCGGGCGCCATGGCGGCGATCGCCGTGTCCGAACAGGACCTGCCGGTCGTCCCGGGCGTGGAACTCGCGGCGGTCAACGGCCCCGGTTCGGTCGTGGTGTCCGGGGACGCCGACGCCGTGGACCGGCTGGTGGCCGGGTACCGCACGGACGGCGTCAGGGCGTCGCGGCTCGCCGTGAGCCACGCGTTCCACTCCGCGCACATGGACGGGACCCTCGACCCTTTCGCCGCCGTCGTCGATGCGCTTCCGCGCGAGCGGCCGCGGGTCGAGTTCGTGCGCGTCGCCGAGGCCGAGGGCGACATCGGTCCCACCGACACGGCGTACTGGCTCGCCAACGTCCGCTCGACCGTGCGGTTCGCCGACGGGGTCGCCCGGCTGGACGCGGCTCATGCGATCGAGGTCGGACCCGAGGCCGCGCTGCTGCCGTTCCTGGCCGGCGTGGACGGCGTGGCCGGCCCGCTGAGTGCCGTCGCCACGCAGCGTGGCGACGGCGACGAGGTCGAGTCCGTGATGCGCGCGCTCGCCGCGCTGTGGACACGGGGGGTCGGGGTCGACTGGCGTGCGGTCCACCCCGGCGCACGGTTCGTCGAGCTGCCGACGTATGCGTTCCAGCGTGACCGGTACTGGCCCGCCACCCGGCAGCGGGTCGATGACCCCTGGCGGTACACGCCCGTGTGGCGCGAGATCCCGGTACGCACCGAGGGCCCATCCGGGGCGAATGTCCCGGGGACGGAGGGGGCCACGGTCCTCGACATGACCCGCGGGACACCCGCCGACCTCGGCGCGGCATTGCGCGACCTGCCGGATGGCGACCGGGTGTGGTGCCTGACCCACGGCGCGGTGGCCGTCGGCGACGAGACGCCCGACCCGGACCAGGCGGCGATCTGGGGCCTCGGCCGCGTGATCGCCCTCGAACAGCCGGACCGCTGGGGCGGACTGATCGACGTCGCGTCGCCGCACACCACGGACATGGACGCGGTGCGCGGCGCGATGGCAACCGGTGAGGACCAGGTGGCCCTGCGCGAGACCATGCTGGCTCAGCGCCTCGTGGCCGCGCCGCACTCGCGAGGCCGATCGGTCCTCGACGGTGCCACGGTGCTGATCACCGGCGGCACCGGCGGACTCGGTCTCGCCGTGGCGGGACAGCTGCGCGGCGCGGCCAAGATCGTCCTGCTGAGCCGCAGCGGTCGACTCGACGACGACGCCCGGTTCGGCGCCGACGTCGTCGTGGAGCGGGCCGACGTCACGGACCGCGACGCGCTCGCCGCCGTGGTGGCGGAGCACCGGCCGAACGTCGTGATCCACGCCGCGGGAACCGGAGGGTCGCGCACGCCCGTCTCCTCGCTCGGCGGTGCCGAGCTCGCCGAGGTGTCCCGCGCCAAGGTCACCGGCGCCCGGTTGTTGGACGAACTCGTCGGCGATGTCGACGCGTTCGTGCTGTTCTCGTCGATCGCCGGGGTATGGGGCAGTGCGCAGCAGGGTGCGTACTCGGCGGCCAACGCCGCGCTCCACGCCGTCGCCTCCGCGCGCCGCGCCCGCGGGCTCAACGCGACCGCCGTCGCCTGGGGGCCGTGGTCCGGGACCGGGATGGCCCACGACGCGGGAGAGCTGGACGCGCTCGGCCGGATGGGCCTGCGCCCGCTCGACCCGGACCGGGCCGCACGGGCACTGCTGCGCGAACTCGGCGGCGCAGAGCCGGTGGTGGTGCTCGCCGACGTCGACTGGGAGACGTTCCACCCCGCGTTCACCGCGCGGCGTGGCTCGCCGTTGCTGTCGGAGCAGGCGGTCTCGACCGGCGCAGCCGTCCCCGCCGGGGACGGGTCGCACGCACGCGCACGCGGCGCCGGGGCGGATACGCCGACGAAGCTCCCGGCCGCGCAGGCGGTCAAGGTGGTGAGGGAGCAGGCCGCCGAGGTGCTGGGACACGCGGACGTGACCGGCGTCGGTGCCGACACCGCCTTCCGCGACCTCGGGTTCGACTCGTTGACCGCGGTGGAACTGCGCAACCGGATCGCCGACGTCCTCGGCGTGCGGTTGCCCGCGACCGTCGTCTTCGACGAACCGACGCCGCGGCGCCTCGCCGCACTGTTGTCCCGCGAGGACGACGCGGCGGCCGGACTGTCGGCGGGGGCGGAAGTCGTCGCCGACGACGATCCGGTCGTCATCGTCGGAGCCGCCTGCCGCTTCCCCGGCGGGGTGCGCTCGCCCGAGGACCTGTGGCGGCTGGTGCTGGACGGCACCGACGCGGTGGGCGGACTTCCCACCGACCGGGGCTGGCCCGCGGCCCTGTACCACCCCGACCCCGACCACGCGGGCACGTCGATGTCGCGGCACGGCGGTTTCCTCGACGACGCCGCCGGGTTCGACGCCGGCTTCTTCGGGATCAGCCCCCGCGAGGCGCTCGCCATGGATCCGCAGCAGCGGCAGCTGTTGGAGGTGTCCTGGGAGGCGCTGGAACGCGCGGGGATCGACCCGCACACCCTGCGTGGCAGCAGCACCGGGGTGTTCGCGGGCGCCAACCCCAACGACTACGCATCCGTGCTGGCCGCGGGAACCGACGACGTCGGCGGGCACCTCGGCGTCGGGAACGCGCCGAGCGTGCTGTCGGGCCGCATCGCCTACACCCTGGGTCTCGAAGGCCCGGCGCTGAGCGTCGACACGGCCTGTTCGTCGTCGCTGGTCGCGCTGCACCTCGCGGGGCGGGCGCTGCGCGAGGGGGAGTGCGACCTCGCGCTCGCGGGCGCGGCCACGATCATGTCCACGCCCGGGGTGCTGGTCGAGTTCACGCGCCAGCGCGCCATGTCCCCGGACGGGCGGTGCAGGGCTTTCGGCGCGGGGGCCGACGGCACGGGGTGGTCCGAGGGCGTCGGCATGCTCGTGCTGGCCCGGAGGTCGGCCGCCGAGCAGCGCGGCTACCCGGTACTGGCGGTGCTGCGCGGCACGGCGGTCAACTCCGACGGCGCCTCCAACGGGCTCACCGCGCCCAACGGCCGGTCCCAGCAACGGGTCATCCGCGCCGCGCTGGCCGACGCCGGGCTGCAGCCGTCCGATGTGGACGTGGTTGAGGCGCACGGAACCGGCACGACGCTGGGCGACCCGATCGAGGCGGAGGCCCTGCTCGCGGTCTACGGCAGGGACCGGGACCGCCCGCTGCGGTTGGGGTCGCTCAAGTCCAACATCGGGCACGCGCAGGCCGCGGCCGGTGCCGGAGGCGTGCTGAAGACCGTGTGGGCCATGCGCCACGGCATCCTGCCGCGCACGCTGCACGCCGACGAGCCCAGCCCGCACGTCGACTGGTCGTCGGGCGCGATCGAGCTGGCGACCGAGGCCACCGACTGGCCGGACACGGGCCGCCCTCGCAGGGCGGGTGTCTCCTCCTTCGGGTTCAGCGGCACCAATGCCCACGTGATCCTCGAGGAGCCGCCCGCGGCCGGCACCGCGCCGCAGGCAGGGACCGGCGACGTCGGTGCCGGCGACAGGGGCGCTCGGACGGCGTTCCCGTTGCACGCGCTGCCCCTGTCGGCCGCGTCCCCGTCCGCGCTGCGTACGGTCGCCGACCGGACGGCCGGAGCGCTCGGTGATCCGGCGGCGGTGGCGCGTGCGCTGGCCACCACCCGTGCCGACCTGAGCCACCGCGCCGTCGTCACCGGCGCGGACCGCGACGAGCTCGTCGCCGCCCTCCTCGACCTCTCCGGGCCTGCCTCCCGTGACGACGTCGGGACCACCACCGGTGCCGCACGGGCAGGTGGTGGGGTCGCGTTCCTGTTTCCCGGCCAGGGCGCCCAGCACGCCGGCGTCGGCAGGGCGCTGGCCGAGGCTCACCCGCCGTTCGCCGCCGCGCTCGACGAGGTGTGCGCACACGTCGACCCGCACCTGGATCGCCCGCTGCAGGACGTGCTGTTCGCCGAGCCCGGGTCGGACGATGCGGCCCTGCTCGACGAGACCGCGTACACGCAACCGGCCCTGTTCGCACTGGAGGTCGCGCTGTACCGGCTCGTGACGAGCTGTGGCGTGACGCCGGTCGCGCTGCTCGGCCACTCGGTGGGCGGCCTCGCCGCCGCCCACGTCGCGGGCGTGCTGTCGGTGGCCGATGCCGCGGCCGTGGTCGCCGCACGGGGAAGGCTGCTGCAGTCGTTGCCCGGGGGCGGGGCGATGCTCGCCGTCGACGCCGGGGAGGAGGACGTGCGCCCGCTGCTCACCGCCGGTGTCGACATCGCCGCCGTCAACGGCCCCGCAGCCGTCGTCGTGTCGGGCGCGGCCGACGAGGTCGACGCCCTGGCGGAGGCGGTGCCCGCCCCTTCGCGGCGACTCCGGGTCAGTCACGCGTTCCACTCGTCACTCGTGGAGCCCGTACTCGACGAGTTCCGCGCCGTCGTCGCAGGCGTCGACCTGTGCGACCCGGACGTCCCCGTGATCTCCGACGTCACCGGCAAACTCGCCGATCCGGGCGAACTGACCGACCCGGAGTACTGGGTACGTCACATGCGCAACGAGGTGCGCTTCGCCGAGGGCGTCCGGTCCGCGCTGGACGCCGGTGCGGACCGGTTCCTCGAGATCGGTCCCGGCGCCGCGCTCACCGCGGCGGCGCGTGGCACCGTCGAGGCGGGCGTGTTCGCCACGGTGCTGCGCCCCCGTGCCGACGAGGTTCGTTCGGTCGTCGATGCGCTCGCCGAGCTGTACGTCGACGGGGAGCACGTCGACTGGTCCGTGCTCGCGGGGAAGCCAGGGACACACGCCGAGTTGCCGACTTACCCGTTCGAGCACACGCGCTACTGGCCCGCACTCCCGGACACCTCGTCGGATCGGCACTACGTCGTCGAGTACCGGTCCGTTCGGCCCGGAGACGGCCCTTCGGGTCACTGGGCGGTACTCGGCGACGCCTGCGGTCTGCGTGCGGCGCTGGCGGATCGGGGGGTGAGCGTCGGTGACGACCCGACGGCAGGGCCCGGCGGTGGTGCGCCCGACGGGGTCGTGGTGGTCGACCCGCCCGACGAGACCCACGTGCTCGACCTGCTGCGCCGGACCGGAGCTCCACTGTGGATCGTCGGTGGGGACGCCGGAGCCCACGCACTGGGCAGGGTCGCGGCGCTGGAGCAGCCGTCGCGCTGGGGCGGGGCCGTCGAGGTGGACGAGCCCGACTGGTCCGCCGTCGCGACCGTCCTCGGCGGGACCGAGGACCAGCTGCGCGTGCGCGGATCCGACGTCGAGGCGCGCCGGATCGTCCGTGCCGAGCCGGGACGAGGTATCTGGAGTCCACAGGGGACGGTCCTGGTCACCGGGGGTACCGGCGCGCTGGGCGGTCACGTCGCGCGCGGGCTCGTCAACGCCGGGGCCGAGAAGGTCGTGCTGGCGGGACGCAGCGGCCCCACCGCACCGTCGGCTGCGGCGTTGCGGGAGGAATTGGGGGAGCGGGCCGTGATCGTGGCCTGCGACGTCACCGACCGCACCGCACTGACCGCGCTGTTGGCCGAGCACCCCGTGGACGCCGTCGTCCACGCCGCGGGCGTGGCACACCTCGCCCCGGTCGACGAACTGACCGACGAGGAACTGGCCGAGGTGTCCCGCGCCAAGGTCACCGGCGCCCGGTTGTTGGACGAACTCGTCGGCGACGTCGACGCGTTCGTGCTGTTCTCGTCGATCGCGGGCGTGTGGGGCAGCGGGGAGCACGCCGCATACGCCGCGGCCAACGCTCGGCTCGACGCCCTCGCGCTCGACCGGCACCGCCGCGGGCTGCCCGCGACGGCCGTCGCGTGGGGACCGTGGGACGGCGGTGGCATGGCTGCGGGTGACGTCGGCGACGGCCTCCGCCGTCGCGGCCTGCGCCCGCTCGATCCGCAGGGTGCGGTCGCCGACATGGTGCGTCTGGTCGGGGACCGTCCGACGGCCGTGGTGGCCGACGTGGACTGGGACGTGTTCGCTCCGCTGTTCACCTCGTCCCGCGCCGCACCGCTGCTGGACGAGGTCGCCGTGCCCGCTGCGGCGACCGGCCTCGGCACCTCCCCGGCTCCGTCCGGCACCGGCGAGGACGGCGCACTGGCCGACGAGCTCTCCCTGCTCGACGAGGCGGGGCGTACCCGGCGACTGCTCGACCTGGTACGTGCCGAGGCGTCGCGCGTGCTGCGTACCCCGAGCGTCGACACGCGCCGCGGCTTCCTCGAGATCGGGTTCGACTCGCTCACCGCGGTGGAACTGCGCGCCGCGCTGGCGGCGAGCACCGGACTGTCACTGCCCACGACGCTCGTGTTCGACCACCCGACCCCCGAGGCGCTCGCCGAGTACCTCGCCGACGAGCTGCGGCCCCACGCCGATCCCGGTGGGGAGCTCGATCGGCTCGAGGCGCTCGTCGACACGGGCGGGATCGACGACGCCGACGGTGTGGCGGCGCGGCTCCGTGCGTTGGCCGACCGGCTGACCCGGAGTGACGAGCCGGCGGGCGAGCTGGCCGATGCCGGAGCCGACGAGCTGCTCGACCTGATCCGGTCGGAGTTCGGCAAGGAATGACGAGGACGGTGATCAGCGCGTGACCGAGCGCTCAGCGACCGAGCAGAAGCTGCTGGACAACCTCAAGTGGGTGACCGGCGAACTGCGCACGGCCAAGCGCAGGTTGGAGGAGGTCGACGCCCGCGACGGCGAGCCCATTGCCGTCGTCGGGATGGGCCTGCGCCTGCCGGGCGGCGTCCGCACTCCGGAGGCGCTGTGGGAGCTGCTCGCCGACGGCCGCGACGCCATCGGCCTGCTGCCCACGGACCGCGGCTGGGACCTGGCCGCGCTGCAGCACCCCGGTCCGGATCACCCCGGCACCACGTACGCCGAGGGCGGTGGGTTCCTCGACGGTGTCGCCGACTTCGACGCGGATCTGTTCGGCATCAGCCCTCGCGAGGCGCTGGCCATGGACCCGCAGCAGCGACTGCTGCTCGAGACAGCCCATGAGGCGCTCGAACGCGCCGGCCTGCCTCGTGACGCCGTGCGCGGCAGCCGCACCGGTGTGTTCGTCGGTACCAGTGAGCAGCGGTACGCCTCCCTGCTCGGCGACACCGACGCGGTCGAGGGGCACGGCCTGACGGGCACCGCCCTCAGCGTCGCCTCCGGAAGGCTGGCTTACACCTTCGGCCTGCGCGGACCGGCGCTGACGGTCGACACGGCGTGCTCGTCGTCGCTGGTCGCCCTGCACCTGGCCGTCCGGGCACTGCGCCGCGGCGAATGCGGGATGGCGCTCGTCGGCGGCGCCACCGCGATGCCGACGCCGGGCGTGTTCGTCGAGTTCGCGCGACAGCGGGGCCTGTCGGCCGACGGGCGTTGCAAGGCGTTCGGGGCCGGCGCGGACGGTACCGGCTGGTCCGAGGGCGCAGGTGTGCTCGTCGTCGAGCGGCTGTCCGACGCCGAGGCCAACGGCCGTCCCGTGCTGGCCGTGCTGCGCGGGACGGCCGTCAACGCAGACGGCGCCAGCAGCGGTCTGACGGCGCCGAACGGCCCCGCCCAGCGCCAGGTGATCCGGGATGCGCTCGCCGACGCGGGACTCGCACCGTCCGATGTGGATGCCGTCGAGGCGCACGGCACCGGCACGACGCTGGGCGACCCGATCGAGGCGCACGCCGTGCTGCGGGCCTACGGCCGGGACCGCGACCACCCGCTGCTGCTGGGATCACTCAAATCGAACCTCGGACACACCCAGGCCGCGGCGGGCGTGTCCGGGGTCATCAAGGCCGTGCTGTCGCTGCGTCACGGTGCCGTTCCCCGCACGCTGCACGCCGACGAGCCCAGTCCGCACGTCGACTGGTCGTCGGGCGCCGTGCGGCTGGCGACCGAGCACACCCCGTTCCCCGTGACGGACCGGCCCCCGCGCGTGGCCGTGTCGGCGTTCGGCATGAGTGGCACCAACGCACACGTCGTGCTGGAAGCCGCGCCGGAACGCGGAGAACCGACCGGGGAAACCGGCCCGACCTCCGATCACGGTCTGCTGTGGACGGTGTCGGGTCGTGGCCGGGACGCACTGCGCGCGCAGGCCGGCGCGCTCGCCGACGCGGTGCGAACCCACGCCTGGGAACCCGCCGCGGTGGCCCGGGCCCTGATCGAGACGCGGACGGCCTTCGACCACCGTGCGGTCGTCGCGGGCCGCACGACCGACGAGCTGCTCGCCGGGCTGGACGCGGTCGCCGCGGACACGGAGCCCACGGCCGGCCTGCGGGCGAGCGCGGGCCCGGACCGGCGGGTCGCGCTGGTGTTCCCCGGACAGGGGTCGCAATGGGCGGGCATGGCCGTCGACCTGCTCGACGACCCGGTGTTCGGGCCGCGGTTCGCCGAGTGCGCCGACGCGCTCGCACCGCACTGCGGGTTCGACGTCCGCGAGGCGCTGCGCTCCGGCGACGACCTGGAACGCGTCGAGGTCGTGCAGCCCGTGCTGTTCGCGGTGATGGTGTCGCTGGCGCACCTCTGGCGCGAGCGCGGGCTCGTGCCCGCCGCCGTCGTGGGCCACTCGCAGGGCGAGATCGCCGCCGCGTGCGCTGCGGGAGCACTGTCGCTCGAGGACGCGGCACGGGTCGTGGCGCTGCGGTCGCAGGTGCTGCTCCGGCTCGCGGGCCGGGGCGGCATGGTGTCGATCGCCGCCGACGAGGAGAGCGTGCGAGCGCGGATCGCACCGTACGGTGAGCGGCTGTCCGTGGCCGCGGTCAACGGGCCGACCGCCGTGGTCGTCTCCGGCGAGCCCGCTGCGCTGGACGAACTGGTCGCGGGCTGCGCGGCCGACGACGTGCGCGCCAAGCGCATCGCGGTGGACTACGCCTCGCACTCCGCGCAGGTCGACGAGCTGCGCGACGAACTGCTCGAGGTGCTCGCGCCGATCCGCCCCCGCGCCGGTTCGGTGCCGCTGCGATCCACGTTGACCGGTCGTGTCGAGGACGGGTCCGCGCTGGACGCGCGCTACTGGTTCGACAACCTCCGCGGCACGGTGCGCTTCCACGACGTGGTGGCGGACCTGCTCGCCGACGGGGTCGACACGTTCGTCGAGGTCAGCCCGCATCCGGTGCTCACCGTCGGCATCGAGGAGGCCGCGGGTGAGGGCGTTCTCGTGACCGGCACGCTGCGCCGCGACTCCGACGGCCGCGACGAGCTGCTGCAGGCCGCCGCCCGGCTCCACGCCCACGGCGCGGAACCGGACCTCGGCGCGCTCATGGGCTTCGACCCGACGCCGTCCGGAACGCGGCGGGCGACGCCGCACATCGAACTGCCCACCTACGCGTTGCAGCAACGCCGATACTGGCCGTCGGGGACGCCGTCCGGCGACGCGGCCGCGCTCGGCGTCGGGTCGGCCGGTCACGCCCTGCTGGGTGCCGCGGTCGTACTCGCAGGCGGCGAGGGTGCGGTTCTCACCGGCCGGGTGACCACAGGAACCCATCCGTGGCTGGCCGACCACGTCGTCACGGGCCGGATCGTCGTACCGGGCACGGCGTTGCTCGACCTCGCACTGCACGCGGCCGACCAGGTCGGCGCCTCCGCGGTGCTCGACCTGACCCTGGAGTCCCCGCTCGTCCTGCCGGAGGGAGGCGGAGTGCAACTCCAGGTGGTCGCCGGTCGCGCCGCCGACGACGGCTCCCGGCCGGTCACCGTGCACTCCCGACCGGACGAGGACACGCCGTGGACCCGGCACGCCGTCGGGGCCGTGGGTGACGTGCCGGCCGGAGGCGTCGAGGGAATCGCGTGGCCGGACGGCGACGACGTGCCACTGGACGGTCTGTACGCCGAGCTCGCCGCCCGCGGTGTCGACTACGGACCCGCGCTGAGGGGACTCCAGCGCGTGCGCCGGGACGGCGGCGACCTGGTGGCAGAGGTGCGGCTGCCGGAGTCGGTGCGGGCCGCCGGGTTCGGCGTGCACCCGGCCCTGCTCGACGCCGCTCTGCACGCGACGGCGCTCGGGGGCATCGACACCGCTCCGGAGACGGTACTGCTGCCGTTCTCGTGGCGGTCCGCACGGTGCCGGGCCACCGAGGCGACCGCGCTGCGGGTTCGCCTCACCCCGCTCGGCGTTGATGCCGTCGCCCTCGCAGCCGTGGACCCTGCCGGCGCTCCCGTGCTGTCGGCGGAGCTCGCGTTCCGGCCGCTCGCCGACGCGGCTCGCGCCCCCGTGACCGACCTCTACCGTCTCGAATGGACACCCGTCGACGCGGAGCCCGCGGCGCGCACCGTGTCCGACGACGAGGTCGTCGCCGCACTGGACGGGGCGAAGAACGGCACCGTCGTGTGGCGGGTCGGTGACCCGGCGATGGCGGCCGTGCTGCCGGTGCTGCACCACGCGCTGGGCACCGAGGCCTGCCTGGTCGCGCTGCTCGACGGTGACCGCCCCGAGTTCGCCGCGGTCGCCGGGCTGTTGCGCTCGGCGGCCACCGAACATCCGGGCCGATTCGCCGTCGTCGACGGTGGCGAGGCGGTCCTCGGCGACGAACCGTGGCTGCGGGTCCGCGACGGCGTGGTCACCGCACCGCGGCTCGCCCGCGCCGCGGTGACGCAGCCGGACGGGGACGACCACGCACGTCCGGCACCGTTCGGTCCGGAGTCGACGGTCCTGATCACCGGCGGCACCGGGACACTGGGTCTTCTGCTGGCCCGGCACCTCGTCGAGTCCCACGGTGTGCGGCGGCTCGTGCTCGCCGGTCGCACCGGAGGGCCCGTGCCGGAGCTCGACGCGGACGTCGCCGTCGTGGCCTGTGACGCCACCGACTCCGGCCAGGTCGACGCCCTGCTCGCCGCGCATCCCGTGACGGCGGTCGTCCACGCGGCCGGCGTCCTCGACGACGGCGTGGTGGAGTCGATCACCCCGGAACGGGCCGCCGCCGTGGCCGCGCCCAAGTCCACCGCCGTCACCGTGCTCGACGAGGCCACCCGCGGTCTGGACCTCACCGCGTTCGTGGTGTTCTCCGCCGCGGCGCATCTGTTCGGGAACGCGGGGCAGGGGGCCTACGCCGCGGCGAACGCCGCCGCCGAAGCGGTCGTCGCGCGCCGCCGCGCCGAAGGGCTGCCCGGCCTCGCGCTCGCCTGGGGGCTGTGGGAACGCGCCAGCGGTATGACCGGGCACCTGGACGATCGTGACCGAGCCCGCATGGACCGGGGCGGTGTGCGCGCGCTGTCGGACGAGCACGGGCTCGCCCTGTTCGACGCCGCCGTGTCCCACGACGTCCGGTCCGGTGCGGAGCAGGCGGGCGACGGAATGGTGGTACCCGTCGGGCTCGACCTGGCCGCGGTGCGTGAGGCGGGCGACGATGTCCACCCGCTGCTGCGCGGCCTGATCCGGCCCGCGCGCAGAAGGGCCGCCGAGGCGATGCCGGCCGGGCTCGACGGCCTGCCGGAGAAACAGCGCCGTGCGGCGGTGCTCGAGACCGTCCGTACCCAGGTCGCCGCCGTGCTCGGGCACGACTCGGCCGAGGCCGTCGACCCCGGCAGGGCGTTCCGCGACCTCGGCTTCGACTCGCTGACGGCCGTCGAACTGCGCAACCGGCTGGCTGCCGCGACGGGGGAGCGGTTGCCCGCCACCGTCGTGTTCGACCATCCCACGCCGCAGGCTCTGGCGGACCTGCTCGACGACCGGCTCGAGCCGGGACCGGCGACGACCACGCCGACCGCGGCCCGCACCGACCGGGACACCGACGAGCCGATCGCGATCGTCGCCATGTCCTGCCGGTTCCCCGGCGGTGTGCGCACGCCCGAGGAACTGTGGCGGCTGGTCGCCGACGGCGGGGACGCGGTGACGGGATTCCCGACCGATCGCGGCTGGGACCTCGAAGGAGGGTTCGACCCGGAGGGCGAGCGGCCCGGCTCGTTCGCCGTCAGGCAGGGCGCGTTCCTGCACGACGCGGCCGAGTTCGACGCCGACCTGTTCGGCATCTCCCCACGAGAGGCGCTGGCCACCGACCCGCAACAGCGGCTGCTGCTGGAAACCTCCTGGGAGGCGTTCGAACGTGCGGGCCTCGACCCGCACGGGGTGCGCGGCACCCGCACCGGCGTGTTCGCGGGCGTGATGCACCACGACTACGCGACCCGGCTGCACGAGGTGCCCGCCGACCTGGAGGGCCTCGTCGGCAACGGCGGTTCGGCCAGCGTCGCCTCGGGCCGCGTCGCCTACACCTTCGGCCTCGAAGGACCGGCGCTCACGGTGGACACCGCCTGCTCGTCCTCGCTCGTGGCCGTGCACCTCGCGGCTCGATCCCTGCGGTCGGGGGAGTGCGACCTGGCGCTGGCGGGCGGGGTGACCGTGTTGTCCACGCCCGGTCTGTTCGTCGAGTTCTCCCGGCAGCGCGGTCTCGCCGCCGACGGCCGGTGCAAACCGTTCTCCGACGCCGCCGACGGCACGGGCTTCGGCGAAGGCGCGGGAGTGCTGTTGCTGGCGAGGCTCTCGGACGCGCGGCGTCTCGGATACCCGGTGCAGGCCGTGCTCCGCGGGAGTGCGGTGAATCAGGACGGCGCGTCCAACGGCCTCACCGCCCCGAACGGTCCGTCGCAGGAACGTGTCATCCGTTCCGCACTCGCCGACGCGGGCCTTGAACCATCCGATGTGGACGTCGTCGAAGCCCACGGCACCGGGACGACGCTGGGCGACCCGATCGAGGCGCAGGCCGTGCTGGCCACCTACGGTCGAGACCGCAACGGGCCGGTCCGGCTGGGGTCGGTGAAGTCCAACATCGGCCACACCCAGGCCGCTGCCGGCGTCGCCGGAGTCATCAAGGCCGTGCAGGCGATGCGCCACGGTGTACTGCCGCGTTCCCTGCACTCCGAGGTGCCGTCGAGTCACGTCGACTGGACCGCGGGTGCCGTCGAGCCGGCCGCCGAGAACCGGCCGTGGGACGCCGAGATCCGGCGCGCGGGGGTGTCGTCGTTCGGCGTCAGCGGCACCAACGCCCACGTCGTCCTGGAACAGGCCGCTGAGCCGGTGACCGAGCTGGAACAGGCGCCGGAGCCGGGGAGGATCGTGCCGTGGATCGTGTCCGGGCAGACCGAGGGCGCGGTACGGGAGCAGATCGCACGGCTGCTGGCCGCCGAGCCGGACGGTGCCCTCGAGACGGCGTGGTCATTGGCCACCGGCCGCGCCGCGCTGCCGTGTCGTGCGGTCGCCGTGGGACGCACGCGCGACGAGCTGCGCACCGCGTTGAACGCGGCCACCCCCGTGGAGGCACGACGGGGTCGTGTGGCGTTCGTGTTTACGGGTCAGGGCAGTCAGCGTGTGGGTATGGGTCGTGGGTTGGCGTCGGTGTTTCCGGTGTTTGCGGAGGCGT
>NZ_JAMTCN010000044.1 GCF_024171865.1 Prauserella aidingensis
GGCCGCCTACGCCGGCATCGCCCCCGTCACCCACAAATCCGGATCGTCGATCAAGGGCGAACACCCGACACGGGCGGGCAATCGCAAGCTCAAACGGGCGTTCTTCCTCGCCGCCTTCGCTTCTCTGACGGACCCGGTCAGTCGGACCTACTACGACAAGAAACGTGCCGAAGGCAAGAAACACAACGCCGCCCTCATCTGCCTCGCCCGACGCCGCTGCGACGTCCTACACGCCATGCTCCGCAACGGCACCCACTACCAACCACCCCAGACCACACCGAGCGAAAACCTCCCCGCAGCCGCTTGACGTCCCCCATAGGGACACCCCCCCGTGTCGTCGTGCCGTGTCGTCGGGCCGTGTCGACCTGAGGCGCTGTGCCGACGGCACCACCGGTCCGCGGGAACGACCGAGCAGTGGGGGCGCGTCGCGGGCGCCCCCACCCGCCCGTGTCAGGCGGCGACGCGTTTCGCGGCGAGCCGTTCCGGCTTGGGCCAGCGGACGCCCCGGACCCAGCCGAGCTTCTCGAAGACCCAGATCAGCCGGGCGGAGATGTCGAGCTGCCCGCGCAGCACGCCGTGGCGGGCGCACGTCGGATCGGCGTGGTGGGAGTTGTGCCAGGACTCGCCCATGGACAGGATCGCCAGCGGCCAGAAGTTGGACGCCTTGTCGCGGCTGGTGAAGGGGCGTTCGCCGACCATGTGGCACACCGAGTTGACCGACCAGGTCACGTGGTGCGAGAAGGCGATACGCACGAGGCCCGCCCAGAAGAACGCCGTCACCGCGCCCCACCAGGACCACGTCACCAGTCCGCCGATGAGCGCGGGCAGGCCGAGGCTGGCCACGATCCACAGCGCGAAGAACCGGTTGACGATCTTCAGGTCCGCGTCGGCGAGCAGGTCCGGGGCGAAGCGCTGGTAGTTGGTGACGTCGCGCTTGAACATCCAGCCCATGTGGGCGTGCCAGAACCCGCGCAGCAGGGCGCCGGGGGAGGTGCCGAACAGCCACGGCGAGTGCGGATCTCCCTCCCGGTCGGCGAACGCGTGGTGCCTGCGGTGGCTGGCGACCCAGAAGATGACCGACCCCTGCACGGCCATGCTGCCTGCGATGGCGAGTGCGATCCGCAGCGGACGACCCGTCTTGAACGCACCGTGGGTGAAGTAGCGGTGGTAGCCGACGGTCACGCCGAGGGTCCCCACCGTGTAGAACGCGGCGGCGAGGCCGAGGTCGAGCCAGCTGAGTCCCCAACCCCAGGCGAAGGGGATCGCGACGACCAGGGCGGCGAACGGGACGAGCAGGAACGTCTTCAGCACCAGCATCTGGCCGGTGCTGCGGGCTTCACCGAGGAGGGGCTTCGGTCCGGACGCGCCGGATGCGGTTTCCGGTGCCTGTTCGGCGGTGCTCATGGGGGGGTGCGACCTCGTCTCGATGCAGTGGTAGGGGAGTGGGACGGTCTCGGGCCCGCGCCGAGGCGGGGCGCTCGGGGCCGCCGGAGAGCGGCGCCGGTCGGAGAATACCGGCAGGCGCCCGGGTCGTGGGTGGTTCGGCGATGACAGGTGACGAAACGTACGCCTCGTCGGCGTCGGCGCGCGCGTGAACGGACCGGCGCCGTGGGGTTGCGCCGGGAGCGGGCGGGCCGTGGGCGGCGACGGGGCCGCGGCGGGGCTCAGGAGGTGGTCGTGCCCGCGGTGGGGGATGCCGCGCCGTGCGTGTCGGCGTCGTGCGGGCCGGTGCCCGCGACGTGGTCGGCTGCGGGATGGTGGCTGACGGCGGGGCCGCGGTCGCGGGTGGCGCACCAGAGCGCGGACACGGCGACGATGACGGCGGCGGAGCCGAGGACGTGGAAGGACACGAGTTCCTCCGGCACGCCGAGTTGGTACTGCACGCTGCCGAGCACGCCCTGGGCGAGCGACACCACCCAGACGACGGCGTAGCGCCGCCGCAACGCCGTCGACGGCGGCGTCTCCGCACGCCTCCGCCACACGGCGACGCCGAGGGCGGCGAGGATCGCCAGGAACACCACGAGCAGGCCGCCGTGGATGAACGAGAGCGTCTCGATGGGCACGTCGAACCGCGGCGTGTCGGGGTCGCCGCCGTGCGGGCCTGCACCGGTGACGGTGGTGCCCGCGACCAGCAGTGCGGCGAGGGCGACGACGAGTGCCTGCAACAGTGGCCGGTGCCGGGCGGGCAGTACCGGACGCGGCTCCTCGTCGCCTTCGTCGAGGGCGTGGAGGAGCTGGGTGGCGAGCCAGACGAGGACGGCGGAGGCGAGGAAGTGGATCGCGACGGTCCACCACAGCAGGCCCGTGACCACGGTGATGCCGCCGATCACGGCCTGGGCGACGACGCCGCCGGGCATGGTCCACGCCAGCTTGACGAGCCGGGTGCGGCCGGGGTGGGCGAGCCTGATGCGCCAGGCCATGAGCACGCAGAGCGCGGCGACGACGCCGACGATGCCGGTGAGCAGGCGGTTCCCGAATTCGATCCACTGGTTGAACATCTCGTACTCGGGATGTTCAACCGGGAACATGCTGCCGGGGAAGCACTGCGGCCACGTGGGGCAGCCGAGGCCGGAGCCGGTCACGCGCACGACGGAGCCGGTGACGCCGATGCCGCCCTGGGTGATGATCGCGGCGATCGCGATGGTGCGTTGCACCGCGCGGGACGGATAGGGCAGACGGCCGACGAGCGAGGACAACCGCTCCACGAATGCGCTCACACTACAGATTGTAGGGGCAGCGCGGAGCGCTTCGTTATGGGCGGCGGCGGGAGCGGGCCGGCCGTAGGGGCAGCGCGGAGCGCTTCGTGTTGGGCGGCGGCGGGAGAGGGGCCGGTGTCGCCCCCAAGGGCACCTTGGTGGCGTTCAACGCCACGAATCTTCCCCTCGCGTCGGCCACGGGGTACGCGTGTCGTGCCGCCGTCACGGATCGCAGCGAGGGGCACCGTGGTTGCACCGAGTGCAACCAGCGTGCCCTTGGGGGCGGTGACGTGGCCGGGTCAGGTGAGCTTCGTGGTCCTGGTGGCGATCGCGGCGGCGACGGCGGCCCACACGGCGAGCACGGCGCAGGATCCTGCCGAGAACGCGCCGTCGACGAGGGCGGCGTGCAGACCCTCGGCGAGCGCGCCGGAGGGCAGCAGCGCGACGACCGTCGCGTAGGCGTCGGGCAGGGCGGACGGCACCATGAGGATGCCGCCCGCGAGCAGCAGGACGAACCACACGATGTTGGCGAGCGCCAGCACGGCCTCGGCCTTCAGCGCGCCGCCGAGCAGCACGCCGAGCGCCCCGAAGCACAGCGTGCCGAGCGCCAGCAGCACCACGCCGAAGGCGATGCCCGCCGCCGACGGCGACCAGCCGAGCAGCGCCGCGACACCGCCGAGGACGAGCACCTGCAACGCGACGACGACGAGCGCGGCGACGAGCCTGCCCGCGACGAGCAGCCACCGCGGCAGCGCCGTGGCGGAGAGACGTTTCAGTACGCCGTAGCGCCGGTCGAACCCGAGCGCGATCGCCTGCCCGGTGAACGCGGACGACAGCACGGCCAGCGCCAGGATGCGCGGGGTGATCCAGTCGACGCGCTCCATGCCGGCGAACTCGCCCGCGGGCAGTACGTCGAGCAGGCTGAGCCCGAGCAGCAGTGCGAGCGGGATGAGGAGGGTGAGCAGGATCTGCTCGCCGTGCCGGAGTGTCAACGCGGTCTCGACGCGCGCGTGCGTGGCGAGCATGCGCCCGAGCCGGCCGCGGCCGGGTGCGGGCGTGAAGGTGCCTGGGGCGAAGCGGGACGTCGTCACGTGCGCAGCTCCCGTCCGGTGAGTTCGAGGAAGACCTCTTCGAGGTCGCGTCTGCCGACGTGCAGCTCCTCGGCGAGTACGCCCTGCTGGGCGCACCACGACGTCACGGTGGACACGACCTGCGGGTCGACGTGGCCGATGACGCGGTACGAGCCGGGGCTGGACTCGCGGACGACGTACCCCTCGGGCAGGGCCGCGGCGAGCAGCCGGGTGTCGAGGCCGGGTCGAGCGCGGAAACGCAGCTGGGCGTCCTCGGCGTGCTCGGCGGTGAGGGCGCTGGGGGAGCCCTGGGCGACGACGGCGCCGTCGTCGACGATCATCACGTCGTCGGCGAGCGACTCGGCCTCCTCCATGAGGTGGGTCGTCAGCAGCACGCTCACCCCGTCGGTGCGGAGTGCGCCGAGCAGTTCCCACACGAGTCGCCTGGCCTGCGGGTCCATGCCTGCCGTCGGCTCGTCGAGGAACACCAGTTCCGGCCTGCCGATGAGGGCGCACGCCAGGGACAGGCGCTGCTGCTGGCCGCCGGAGAGCCGCTTGAACGGGGTGCGCCGGGTGCCGCCGAGGCCGAGAACGTCGAGCAGCCAGGCCGGGTCGAGCGGGTCGGCCGCGCAGGTTGCGACCAGCCGGAGCATCTCCTCGGCACGGACGCCGGGATAGGCACCTCCGCCCTGGGGCATGACACCGACCCGTGGGCGCAGGGCGGCGCCGTCCCGTGCCGGATCCAGGCCGAGCACGCGCACGGTGCCCGCGTCGGGGGTGCGGAACCCTTCGCAGATCTCGACCGTGGTCGTCTTGCCCGCGCCGTTGGGGCCGAGGAGGGCGAGGATCTCGCCTCTCGGCATCTTCAGATCCAGCCCGTCGACGGCGGTGACCGATCCGAAGCGCTTCACCAGACCGGTGATCTCGACGGCCGCAGCATTCACGAACGTCAAGGGTACGGCGTGCGGGCCGCGCGTTCGCGTCGCCCTGGGGCGGGCGGTGCGGTCAGGGCCTGCTTCGCGGAGCGTCCTCGCGGGTCGCCGCGCCGCTCGCCTCGGGGGCGGACTCGGTGGGGCGGGACGTGTCGCCTCCGGTGTCGGCGGAATCCGGCCCCTCGGCGTGCCCGCGGCGGTGGCCCCGGCGGGCGGGCCCCGGCGGGCGGAGCAGGTCGTCGGGGTCGGTGCGGGCGAACAGCACCGCGGGCGCACGCCACCAGAGCAGGGCCAACGCCCCGAGTACGACGAGTCCGCCCGCGAAGTACGCCTGCGGCAGGGTGTAGAGCCGGCCGTCGAACGGGCTGCCGTTCGGAGGGATCAGTACGGCCAGCACGACGGTCATGCCGGTGGCGAGCACGCGGAAGCGCGACGTGCCGGCCGAGGCGGCGAGCGGGATGATCGCCCACAGCAGCCACCACGGCTGCATCGCGACGTGCAGCAGCATGAACGCGCCGACGGAGACGCCGAGACCGATCATCGGGCGGTACCGCCAGTGGAGGCTGTCCCACAGGAACTTGACGGTGATCGCCCCCGCGGCGAGGTAGCTCAGGACGGCGAGCACGGCGATGATGCCGGCCGTGTGGTTGCCGAGTCCGAGCGCGACCCCGAGTACGCCGCCGAGCTGGCCGATCTCCGCGGTCGGGGCGATCCAGTTCCAGAGCTTCGTGGGGGTGCTCAGCCCGTTGACCCAGCCGTAGTCGAGGCCGACGCCGTAGGTCACCGCGGTCATGACGACGGCGCAGATCACGAGCATGCCGGCAGCGGCCTTGAGCAGGTCCGTGATGCCGCCGTACCAGCGGCGGGCGATCATCACGCCGAAGAAGCCGAGTGCGACGATCGCGTGGAGCTTGATCGTCGCGGCGACGGTGATGATCGCGGCGCCTGCGACGACGAACGCGATCTCGCCCGTGGCCCGTGGCGGCGGGGAGTCGCCGCGGACCCGGTACGGCAGGCGCCGGAGGCCGACTTCCAGGCCGAGCAGCATGAGCCCGATGCCGAGGGCGTCGTTGTGGGCGCCGCCGACGATGTGGAACAGCACGAGCGGGTTGGCCACGCCGAGCCACAGCGCGGTGCTCGGCGGAACGCCGAATCGGTCGGCGAGCCGGGGCAGGACCCACACGACGACGCCGAGGCCGACGAGGGTGAGCAGGCGGAACAGCAGGATGCCGCCGGAGACGTGCTCGCCCGTGATGCCGGTGATCCAGCTGCCGATGCGCAGGAACAGCGGGCCGTACGGGGCGGGGGTGTCGCGCCAGATGTTGGCGACGCCGACCACCAGCGGATCGCCGTTGCCGAGGGCCTCGGGCCCGACCTCGTACGGGTCCATGCCGCGGGTGAGGACCTCGCTCTGGCCGAGGTAGACGTACGGGTCACGGGTGAAGACCGGCGGGATCACCACGAGCGGGGCGATCCACAGCAGCAGCGTGCGGTGCAGCTCCCGCCTGCCGACGATGCGCTTGCGGCTGGGCCTGGCGAACCGGCCGAGCAGGAGCCACCCCGCGATCAGCATGATCATGCCGATGAACGCCAGCGCCAGCGACACCGTGGGAATACGGGCGAAGAGTCGTAGCACCGGCAGCGTGTTCACGGGGTTGAGCACCGGTGCGGCGCCGGCCCCGAGGGAACCGAAGGCCAGCATCAACGAGCCGAAGGTGCCGAAGGTCTGCACGAGGCGGACCGACCGCCGCTCGTCGGCCGTCAGGGGTTCGCGGTCGCCGGGATGGGCGGGTGACCGCGTGGGTACCCACACGGTGGCTGCCGCCAGCGACGACCGCGGCGAGCCGGAGTCTCCCGTCTCCCGGGGTCGCGCCGGACCGTCGTGGTCTCCCTGTCGTCGCCTGCGTCCCCTGCCGAAGGTCACGGGACCCCTCCCTGATGCCACGCCGAGAGACTAGCGGTGAGCAGCCGGTCTCCCCGGGGCGGTGGTCGCACGCCGGCCGAGAGCGCCCGCGTCTCGGGGCGCCCCCAAGGGCACCTTGGTCGCGTTGAACGCCACGAGGGTGCCCTTGGGGGCGTTCAACGCGACGGATCGTCCCCTCGCGGCGATGGGTACTCGCGTCGGTGGGCACGACTCCGGGGTACGGCTCCGGTGTCCGGCGCTGCACGTCCCGTCTCGGTGAGTCGGGTCACTGCCGGTGAGGCGCCTTTGCCTGCCGCGCGGAAATAAGACACAATTATGTTGTGAAAAACGACGGCACCCACGAACCGCAGGGCGGCACCGCGCCGCCGGTGGCGACGGGTTCCGTCACGGCACCGGTGCCACCCCCGGGATCGGACGGTGGCACGCGGGGCGAGGTCGCCCGGGTCCTGCTCGAACAGGGCCCGATGACCGCGGCCGCGGTGGCCGAACAGCTCGGTATCAGCCCGACGGCGGTGCGCAGGCATCTCGACGCACTGCTGGCGGACGCGGAGGCCGAGACCAGGGAGGCATCGCGACGCGGCCGGAGGGGGCGTGGCAGGCCCGCGAAACTGTTCCTGCTCACGGAGCAGGGCAGGGCGCGGTTCGGGCACGCCTACGACGACCTCGCGGTCTCCGCGATCCGGTTCCTCGCCGAGCACGTGGGCGAGGACGCGGTTCGTGCGTTCGCCGAGCGGCGCGTGGCGGCGCTCGTCGATCCGTACCGGGAGCAGATCTCGAACGAGGGTGTTCCCGCGGACAAGGCGGAGGCCCTGGCCGCCGTCTTGACCAGGGAGGGTTACGCTGCGTCGACCAGGCAGGTCGGCGCGGGCGGTCCGGACACCGGCGGCTCGGCCTCCTCCGGGAGTGATCTTCCGGACGTGGCGGGTACCGGAGTCTCCGGTACCGGAGCGCAGCTCTGCCAGCACCACTGCCCGGTGGCCCACGTCGCAGCGGAGTTCCCGCAGCTGTGCGAGGCCGAGACCGAGGCGTTCGCCCAGTTGCTCGGCACACACGTGCAGCGACTGGCCACCATCGCGCGCGGCGACGCCGTGTGCACGACGCACGTGCCCGGCCCGGCGCCGGGTCACGAAGCACGAACTCCGAATGGAGGGACGACCGCATGACTGCCGCTGCCGAGCAGCGCAATCCCACCACCACGCCGTTGAGCCAGGAAGAGACCATCGAGTCTCTCGGCAACTACGCGTTCGGCTGGGCGGACCCGGACACGGCGGGCGCGAGCGCTCGGCGTGGCGTCGACGAGGATGTCGTAACGGACATCTCGGAGAAGAAGTCCGAGCCGGAGTGGATGCGCGACGCACGCTTGAAGGCCCTGAAGCTCTTCGAGCGCAAGCCGATGCCCAACTGGGGCGCGGACCTGTCGGGGATCGACTTCGACAACATCAAGTACTTCGTGCGTTCGACCGAGAAGCAGGCCACCAGCTGGGAGGACCTGCCGACGGACATCAAGAACACGTACGACAAGCTCGGCATCCCCGAGGCGGAGAAGCAGCGCCTCGTCGCCGGCGTCGCCGCGCAGTACGAGTCCGAGGTCGTCTACCACCAGATCCGTGAGGACCTGGAGGCCCAGGGCGTGCTGTTCCTGGACACCGACACGGCACTGCGTGACTACCCGGAGCTGTTCAAGGAGCACTTCGGTTCGGTCATCCCGGCCGGTGACAACAAGTTCTCCGCGCTGAACACGGCCGTGTGGTCCGGTGGCTCGTTCATCTACGTGCCGAAGGGTGTGCACGTCGACATCCCGCTGCAGGCCTACTTCCGCATCAACACGGAGAACATGGGCCAGTTCGAGCGGACGCTGATCATCGTCGACGAGGACGCCTACGTGCACTACGTCGAGGGCTGCACGGCGCCGATCTACCAGTCCGACTCGCTGCACTCCGCGGTCGTGGAGATCGTCGTGAAGAAGGGTGGCCGCTGCCGCTACACGACGATCCAGAACTGGTCGAACAACGTCTACAACCTGGTGACCAAGCGCGCCAAGGCCGAAGAGGGCGCCACCATGGAGTGGGTCGACGGCAACATCGGCTCCAAGGTGACGATGAAGTACCCGTCGGTCTTCCTCATGGGCGAGCACGCCAAGGGCGAGGTCCTGTCGGTCGCGTTCGCGGGCGAGGGCCAGCACCAGGACGCGGGCGCCAAGATGGAGCACCTCGCGCCGCACACGTCCTCGACCATCGTGTCGAAGTCGGTGGCGCGCGGTGGTGGCCGCACCTCGTACCGGGGCCTGGTGAAGGTCGCCAAGCGGGCGCACCACTCGCGCTCCAGCGTGGTGTGTGACGCCCTGCTGGTGGACACGGTCTCCCGATCGGACACCTACCCGTACGTGGACATCCGCAACGACGACGTGTCCATGGGCCACGAGGCCACCGTGTCCAAGGTGAGCGAGGACCAGCTGTTCTACCTCATGTCGCGCGGTCTCACCGAGGAAGAGGCCATGGCGATGGTGGTGCGCGGGTTCGTCGAGCCCATCGCGCGGGAGCTGCCGATGGAGTACGCGCTCGAGCTCAACCGCCTGATCGAACTGCAGATGGAAGGAAGCGTCGGCTGACATGACGGTTGCTGACAACACCGCAGCCGCGAACGCCGCGGAGGCCGCCGAGGTGACGATCCCGGCGGCCTCCCGCGCGGAGCGTTTCGCCTCGTTCGACGTCGAGGCGTTCGAGGTCCCCGGTGGCCGCGAGGAGAACTGGCGCTTCACGCCGATGAAGCGCCTGCGCGGGCTGCACGACGGTTCGGCTCCGGCCACCGGCGAGTCCGAGCTGGAGCTCGATGCCGCGCCGGAGGTGCGTGTCGAGACCGTGGGCCGCGACGACGACCGCCTCGGTCAGGCCGGCGTGCCGAGCGACCGGATCTCCGCCCAGGCCTACTCGTCGTTCGAGAAGGCGACGCTGGTGACGGTTCCCGCCGAGACGAAGGCCTCGGCCCGCACGCTGGTGCGGCTGAACGGTCCCGGTGAGGGCAAGACCGCCTACGGTCACGTGCAGATCCGTGCCGAGCAGTTCGGCGAGGCGACGATCGTGCTCGACCACGTCGGTTCCGGCACCTACGCCGACAACGTGGAGTTCGTCCTCGGCGACGGCGCGCAGCTGACCGTCGTGTCGGTGCAGGACTGGGCCGACGACGCGGTGCACGTCTCCGAGCAGCACCTGAAGCTGGGCCGGGACTCCCGGCTCAAGCACATCGTCGTCACGCTCGGCGGCGACCTGGTGCGCGTCAGCCCGACGGCCACGTTCGCGGGCCCCGGCGGTGACGTGGAGATGCTGGGTCTGCACTTCGCCGACTCCGGCCAGCACCAGGAGCACCGGCTGTTCGTGGACCACGCCGTGCCGAACTGCAAGTCCAACGTCCTCTACAAGGGCGCGCTGCAGGGCGCCGACGCGCACTCGGTGTGGATCGGCGACGTGCTCATCCGCGCGGCGGCCGAGGCGACCGAGACCTTCGAGCTCAACCGCAACCTCGTGCTGACCGAGGGCGCCCGCGCCGACTCGGTGCCGAACCTCGAGATCGAGACCGGCGAGATCTCCGGCGCGGGCCACGCGAGCGCGACGGGCCGTTTCGACGACGAGCAGCTGTTCTACCTGCAGGCGCGCGGCCTGCCGGAGGACGAGGCCCGCAGGCTCGTCGTGCGCGGCTTCTTCCACGAGATCCTCATGAAGATCGAGGTCCCCGAGGTGCGCGAACGGCTCGAGGCGGCCATCGAGGCCGAACTCGAAGCCATCGGCGTGTAACGCGGCCGAACCATCACTGACGACTTCCGAACGCCGAAGAGAAACGAAGAAGGCATGGCCACACTGGAAATCAAGGATCTGCACGCCGACGTCGTGACCGACGAGGGCAACAAGCCGATCCTCAACGGCGTCAACCTGACGATCCGCTCGGGCGAGACCCACGCGATCATGGGCCCGAACGGCTCCGGCAAGTCGACGCTGTCGTACGCGATCGCCGGTCACCCCAAGTACGAAGTGACCTCGGGCGAGGTGCTCCTGGACGGCGAGAACGTCCTGGAGATGAGCGTGGACGAGCGCGCCCGCGCCGGCCTGTTCCTCGCGATGCAGTACCCGGTCGAGGTACCGGGCGTGTCGATGTCGAACTTCCTCCGCTCGGCCGCCACCGCGGTGCGCGGCGAGGCCCCGAAGCTGCGGCACTGGGTCAAGGAGGTCAAGGACGAGATGGGCCAGCTGGACATCTCCTCCGAGTTCGCCGAGCGCAGCGTGAACGAGGGCTTCTCCGGTGGTGAGAAGAAGCGCCACGAGATCCTGCAGATGGCGCTGCTGAAGCCGAAGTTCGCCATCCTCGACGAGACCGACTCGGGCCTCGACGTCGACGCGCTGCGCACGGTGTCGGAGGCGGTCAACGACTACAAGTCGAAGAACGAGGTCGGCGTCATGCTGATCACGCACTACTCGCGGCTCCTCAAACACATCGAGCCCGACTTCGTGCACGTGTTCGCCGGCGGCAAGGTCGTGCAGTCCGGCGGCAAGGAGCTGGCGGACGAGCTCGAGTCCGACGGTTACGTCAAGTACACGACGGAAGCCGCGGTCTGACACGTCACGCGCGGTCTGCCGGTGCGGTGACGGCACCGCTCCGGCAGACCCGGACCGAAGGGAGCCGGCGATGACCACCACGGATTCGCTGCCTGTGGACGTCACAGCGCTGCGAGCCGATTTCGCCATCCTGTCGCGCACCGTTCGCGACGGGAAACCGCTGGTGTACCTCGATTCCGGGGCGACGTCCCAGCGCCCCACGCAGGTGCTCGACGCCGAGCGGCGGTTCGTGGAGACGTCCAACTCCGCGGTCCATCGCGGGGCGCACCAACTGTCCGAGGAGGCGACCGACGCCTACGAGGGCGCCCGCGCGACGATCGCGTCGTTCGTCGGCGTGTCGCCGGGCGAGGTCGTGTTCACCAAGAACGCCACCGAGGGCATCAACCTCGTCGCGTACGCGATGAGCAACGCGGGCACGGCGGGCCCGGAGTCCGAGCGGTTCGCCCTCGGGCCCGGTGACGAGGTCGTCGTCACCGAGATGGAGCACCACGCCAATCTGGTGCCGTGGCAGCAACTGTGCCAGCGCACCGGGGCGACCTTGACGTGGTTCCCGGTCACCGACGAGGGCAGGCTCGACCTGTCCGAACTGGACTCGATGATCACCGAGCGGACGAAGGTGGTCGCCTTCGCCCACCAGTCCAACGTGCTCGGGACGGTGAACCCGGTCGAGCCGCTGGTGCGGCGGGCCCGTGAGGTCGGCGCGCTGGTCGTGCTCGACGCGTGCCAGTCCGTCCCGCACGGCGTGTACGGGCAGGGCGCGGTCGACTTCGGCGCCCTGGGTGTCGACTTCGCCGTGTTCTCCGGGCACAAGATGCTCGGCCCGTCGGGCATCGGCGTGCTGTACGGGCGGCGGGAGCTGCTCGAGGCGATGCCGCCGTTCCTGACCGGCGGTTCGATGATCGAACTGGTCCGGATGGAGGGGTCGACGTTCGCGCCGCCGCCGCAGCGCTTCGAGGCGGGCGTGCCGATGACCTCGCAGGCCGTCGGTCTCGCCGCCGCGGTGGACTACCTCAACGGTGTGGGCATGGAGCGCGTCGCCGCCCACGAGCACCTGCTCGCCGAGCGGGCGCTCGCAGGACTGTCGGAGATCCCCGGCGTGCGGATCGTGGGACCGGAGGACACGGTCGACCGCGGCGCGACCGTGGCGTTCGTCGTCGACGGTGTGCATCCGCACGACGTGAGCCAGGTGCTCGACAGCCTGGGCATCGCGGTGCGCGTGGGACATCACTGCGCGTGGCCGCTGCACCGGGCGTGCGGTGTGCCCGCGACGGTGCGCGCGTCGTTCTACTTGTACAACGAACCGTCCGAAGTGGATGCGCTGGTCGCGGGAGTGCGCGAGGCGCAGCGGTTCTTCGGAGTGGGGGAGTAGAGGCATGCAGCTCGAGAGCATGTACCAGGAGATCATCCTGGATCACTACAAGAACCCGCATGCCCGCGGCCTGCGTGAGCCGTTCGACGGCGAGTCGTTCCAGGTCAACCCGACCTGCGGCGACGAGGTGACCCTGCGCGTCAAGGTCACCGACGACGGCAAGATCGAGGACGTGTCGTACGAGGGGCAGGGCTGTTCCATCAGTCAGGCCTCGACGTCGGTGATGACCGACCTGGTGATCGGCCATTCCGTCGACGAGGCGATGACCACGATGGATGCGTTCACGGAACTGATGCAGGGGCGCGGCCAGGTCGAACCGGACGAGGACGTGCTCGACGACGGCATCGCGTTCGCCGGCGTGGCGAAGTATCCTGCGCGGGTGAAGTGCGCGTTGCTGGGATGGATGGCCTTCAAGGACGCACTGGCCCGCACATCGAACGGCGTGGAGGCCGGGTGAGCGACAATGGAGCTTGCGCAGCGCCGCTCACCGAGGCCGACTCCCGCAAGATAGAGGTGGAAGCATGACCGAAGCCGGCACGCAGCAGGAGCGAGAGGGCCGTACCGCGGCCGATCTCGAGCAGGAGGCGCAGGCAGCCGAGGCATCGTCGGCGGGCGGCGACGTCGCCAAGGTCGAGGACGTCGAGGAGGCCATGCGCGACGTGGTCGACCCCGAGCTCGGCATCAACGTCGTGGACCTGGGTCTGGTGTACGACATTCGGGTGGAGCCGGACAACACGGCGACCATCGACATGACGCTGACGTCGGCGGCGTGCCCGCTGACGGACGTGATCGAGGACCAGACGGCGTCGGTGCTGAAGGGCTCCGGAAAGCTGGTCGACGACTACCGGATCAACTGGGTCTGGATGCCGCCGTGGGGCCCGGAGAAGATCACCGACGACGGCCGCGAGCAGTTGCGCGCCCTCGGTTTCACCGTGTGAGGCGTTCGACGGCCTGAACCGACGTCACGTGCCGGACACCCGCTCCCGGGTGTCCGGCACGTGTGTGTCGTGGGGTGCCGCTGTGTCGTGGGGTGCCGCTGCGGCCGACGGTGGATGGCGCGTCGGCCGCAGCGGCGGTTCGGGCAGGGCGGCGGCTCGGGTAGGGGGTAGGGCGGCGCGGGCAGGCCGCGTGCCGGAGCGGCGCGTGTCAGAGGGACGCGCTGAGTGCTTCGAGGAGCGCCTCGGCGCGGCCGTCGGCGTTCTCGCTGCGCAGTTCGTTGGTGACGAACGAGAAGCCGAGTCCTTCGCGGGGCCATGCGCCGTGGCGGCCGCCGCCTGCCCCGGAGTGGCCGAACGCGCCCGCCGACCGTGACGCGGGGCCGTAGGTGCCGATGGGGTCCTCGAGTTCGTAGCCGAGGCCGAACCGCAGCGGCCGGTCGTTGATGGCGTCGATGCCCTCCGACCAGGTGCGGGTTGCCCGCGCCAGTGTGTCGGCCGGAACGACGTGCCCGTGGGCGAGCAGGTCGTAGAGCCGCGCCATGGCCCGCGCCGTGCCGGTGCCGCTTCCGGCGGCGAGTTCGGCGCGGCGGTAGGCCGCCGAGTTCATCAGTTGGTCGGAGTCGAGCAGGCCCGCGTACATGCGTTCGACGAGGGTGCGGCGCTCCGGGTCGTCGAGGAACGTGCTGATGGCGTACCCGGGTGCACGCTGCAGCCGTGCCGTGCGGCCGTCGAGGGACTCGGGCGTGCCGAGGTGCAGGTCGAGCCCGAACGGGTCGGCGACGACCTCCCGCACGAGGGTGCCGACGGAGCGGCCCGTCGCGCGGCGCAGCAGTTCGGCGACGAGGTGGCCGTAGGTCAGGGCGTGATAGGCCACGCGCGTTCCCGGCGTCCACAACGGATCCTGCGCCGCGAGCAGCGCCGCGCAGGATCCGTTGTCGAGCATGTCGTGCTCACCGTCCACATAGGGCAGACCGGCGGTGTGGGACAGCACCTGGCCGACCGTGGCGTCGGCGGTGAACTCGGGCCACAGGTCCCGCACGGGGGCGTCCGGGTCGATCACGTCGAGTGCGGCGACGACGGTGGCGACGACGCCCTTCGTGCCGGAGAACAGGACGCACAGGGTGTCCTCACGCCACGGCACGGCCGACGCCGGGTCGGCGAGGCCGCCCCACAGGTCGACCACCGGCGTGCCGTCGCGCACGACGGCGAACGAGGCGCCGCCGCGCGCGTCGGCGATCACGTCGGCGAAGACGCCGCGCACCGCGTCGAAACCCGGCGCGACGGATCCGTGGACGGCCATCGTCACATCCTCGGCGTGTTGGCGAGCAGTTCGCGGGTGTACTCGTGCGACGGCGAGTCGAGGACCTCGTCGACGGTGCCGGACTCGACGACCTCGCCGCCGCGCAGCACCGCGATCCGGTCGGCGACGTGCCGGGCCAGTGCGATGTTGTGGGTGACGAACAGCATCGCCATGCCCAGTTCCCGCCGCAGTTCGCAGAGCAGGTCGACGATCGTGGCCTGCACGGACACGTCGAGTGCCGAGGTCACCTCGTCGCACAGCAGCACGTCCGGTGTGGTCACCAGCCCACGGGCGATCGCGGCGCGCTGCCGCTGGCCACCGGAGAGCTCGTCCGGGAGCCGGTCCGCGAGTGCGGGGTCGAGGCGCACGCGTTCGAGCGTCTCGGTGACGCGCTCCCGGCGTGCGGCGGCGTCGAGGTCGGTGAGTGTCCGCAAGGGGAGTTCGACCGACTGGGCGATCGTCTTGCGGGGGTTGAGCGACGAGTACGGGCTCTGGAACACGTACTGCACCGCGCGCAGTTGCTCGGCGGTGCGCCGCTGGGTCGAGGCGGCCAACGGGCTGCCGGACACCGACACGGTGCCTGCGTGGGGTCTGCCCAGCCCGGCCACGCACTGCGACAGCGTGGTCTTGCCTGAGCCCGATTCGCCGAGCAGCATCAGGCATTCGCCCGCGCGCACCTCCAGCGCCACGTCGTGGAGCACCCGGTGGTCGCCGTACGAGACGGACAGGTCGGACACCGACAGGGCCGGCGGGCGCTCCCGGTCGCCGTTCGACGCGGATGCGGAACCGGAACCGCTTGCCACGTCGTGACGCTCCGCGGCGTGGCGACCGTCCGATACGGACTCGACCACGTGGGCGCCGGACGCGGACGGTGCGGCGGCGCCCGTGCCGTCGAGGTGCGGCACCGCGGTGACGAGCTCGAGCGTGTAGGCGTGCGAGGGCGCGCGGAGCACCTCCTCGGTGGAGCCGCACTCGACGACCTCGCCGCGGCGCAGCACCGCGACCCGGTGGGCGATCGTGGCGACCACCGCGAGGTCGTGCGTGATGTAGAGCGCGGCGGTGTCGTGCTCCGCGGTCAGTGTCGCGACCGTGCGCAGCACCAGCGTCTGCGTGGTGACGTCGAGTCCCGTGGTCGGCTCGTCGAGCACGACGACGCTCGGCCTGCAGGCGAACGCCATCGCGATGCCGACGCGCTGCTGCTGGCCGCCGGACAGTTCGTGCGGGTAGCGCCGCCGGTAGGACTCGTCGGCGGGGAGCCCGACCTCGGCCAGCACCTCGACGACGCGGGCGGACCGCTCGGCCGCGGACGCACCGTAGCCGTGCGTCTCGAGCACCTCGCAGATCTGCCTGCCGATGCGCAGCGCCGGGTTGAGCGAGGCGGCCGGGTCCTGCGGGATGTAGGCGACGGTGCTGCCGCGCAGCGACCGCCGTTCCCGCTCGCCCGCGGCCAGCACGGACACCGGCGCCGCGCCACCGGGCTGCACCGAGACGTCGCCGCCGCTGTGGACGAGCCCGCGGCGGAAGTGGCCGAGAGCCGCCAGCCCCGCCGTGGTCTTGCCGGAGCCGGACTCACCGACCAGTGCCAGCACCTCGCCGGGTGCGATCTCGTACGACACACCGTTGAGCACGGGCTGTCCGGTGACGGTGTCGACGCGCAGATCCCGGGCGACGAGGGTGTGGGCCACCGTGGTGGGGGCGGTCATGCCGAGGCCTCCTTCGCAGTGTGCGACGTGGTCGCGTCCGAGCTGCGCGCGGCCGCCGAGGCGAGCGAGTCGGTGATCAGGTTGGTGCCGACGGTCAGCACGGCGATCGCGAGCACGGGCAGCAGCACGCCCCACGGTTCGACGACCAGGGCGATGCGGTTCTCGTTGATCATCAGGCCCCAGTCCGCGGTGGGCGGTTGGATGCCGAGCCCGAGGAACGACAGCGACGCGACGTAACCGATGGAGTACGTCAGCCGCAGGCCGAGTTCGACCATCAGCGGACCGGTGATGTTCGGCAGTACCTCGCGCAGCAGGATGCGCCTGCGTGGCAGGGCGTACATGCGGGCGGCGCGGATGAAGTCCGCGTCCTTGACCGCCACGGTGGACTGTCTGGCCACGCGGGCGACACGCGGCGCGTGGGTGATGCCGATGACCAGCACCAGCAGCCAGCCTTCCGGGCCGATCATGGCGATCGCCAGCAGCGCGAACACCAGCTGGGGGAACGACAGCAGCACGTCGCTGCCGCGCATGATCAGCGAGTCGAGCCTGCCTCCGCTGTAGCCGGCGACCATGCCCAGCGCCGCTCCCAGCACCAGGCCGAGCGCGGTGGCCAGCACCGCGTAGATCAGCAGGGTCAGTCCACCGGCGAGGAACCGGGTCAGCACGTCACGGCCGAGACCGTCGGTGCCGGCGATGCCGCCCGACTGGAAGGGTTTGCCCGCGAAGCCCGTCGTGTCGTGACCGGTCAGCCAGGGGCCTACCCACGGGCCGAGCAACGCCACGGCGACGACGACCGTGGTGAGCGCCAGGCCGATCTTCGCCTGGGGCAGGGCCAATGCACGCCGCAGCAACGTGGGTCGTGTGGTCGTCGCCGTCATCGGGACACCTCCGCGCGCAGCTTGGGGTTGGTCATGATGCCGACGATGTCGGCGATCAGGTTCACCACGATGTAGACGCCCGCGATGAGCAGCGTGATCGCCTGGACGACCGCGACGTCACGGTTGTTGACCGCGTCGATGAGCGCCTGCCCGATACCCGGGTAGCGGAAGAGGAACTCCACCACCACGACACCGCCCGCGAGCCAGGCCAGCTGGATCGCGACGACCTGTGCGACGGGGCCGATCGCGTGCGGCACGGCGTGCCGGGTGATGACGACCCGTTCGGGGAGGCCTTTGAGGCGGGCCATCTCGATGTAACCGCTGTCGAGCACTTCGCTCATCGTCGCGCGCATCATGCGCGTGATGTAGGGGGTGACGACGAGCGTCAGCGTCAGGATCGGCAGCACGAGCTGGATCGGCTGGGACCACACCGGCTCGCCGGGCGGTGCCAGCGTCACCGACGGGAACACGGGCAGGACCGTCGTCGACAGCACGACGATCAGCGCGACACCGATGACGAACTCGGGCAGCGCGGCGACGACCAGGCTGATGCCGGACACGGTGTGGTCGACGGCGCGGCCGCGCCGCAACGCCGACCACGTGCCGAGCGCGAGACCGCCGGCCGTGCTGATCACGGCGGCGCCGACGAGCAGCACCAGCGACGCGCCGATGCGGCCACCCAACAACTCGGTCACCGGTCCCTGTGAGGCGGCCGACGTGCCGAGGTCGCCGGTGAGCACGCCGCCGAGCCAGTCGAGGTAGCGCTGCCACACGGGCGCGTCGAGGCCGAGTTGCTCGTTCAGTGCGGCGATGCGTTCGGGCGTGGCCTGCTGGCCGAGGATGGCCCGGGCCGGATCACCCGGCAGCAGCAACGTCGCGACGAACACCAGCAGCGACACCAGCCACAGCACGGCGACGCTGATCGCGAGCCTGCGCAGAATCAGTCGGAACACGAAATCCTCACCTCCTCAGCCGAGCCAGACGTGGCCGAACGAGTAACCGGACAGGGGCAGGCCGGTGCGGTCCGGGACGAGCCCGGCGACGTAGACCTGATGCGCGTCGACCTGGTTGACGAATCCCCAGACGATCAGGCCGCCGCGTTCGTACTCGATGCGCTGCGCCTGTTTGAGCAGCCGGGTGCGCTTTCCGGCGTCGCTCGTGCGATCGGCCGTGCGGACGAGCCGCACGAACTCCGGGTCCTGCCAGTGCGTCTCGTTGTAGGGCGAGTCCGGCAGCGAGCCGTTCGCGACCTGCGGAAGGTAGTTGCGCGTGTACCAGAAGTCCTGGGCGAAATCCCACTTCAGGTAGTTGTCGCCGTAGAAGGTGGTGGTGTCGACGCGGCGGAGGCGCACGGTCACCCCCGCGGCCTTCGCCTGCTGCTGGAACACCTGCGCGGCCTCGACCGCCCCGGCCTGGATGGGCGCGGTGACGAGTTCGATGTCGAGGTTCGACTTGCCCGCCTCGGCCAGGAGTCTGCGCGCCTCGGCGATGTTCTGCGTGCGCTGCGGCAGCTCGGAGGCGTACGCGGGGTCGAACGGCGCGTACAGGTCGTTGCCGACGCGGCCCTGACCGGACAGCACCTGATTGATCATCTGTTCTCGGTCGACGACGAGGCGCAGGGCCTGCCGGACGCGCACGTCGTCGAACGGCGGGCGGTCGACGCGCATGGTGAACGGCAGCCACGTGCCGGTCTCCGAGGAGAGGATGCGCATCCGCTCGTCGCTGCGCAGCACGTCGACCAGCGCGACGGGCACCTGGTCGATCGCGTCGACCTGGGAGGCGAGCAGCGCGTTGATCCGCGCGTCGTCCTCGGTGAAGTTGATGAGGACGAGCTCGTCGAGATACGGCCGGTCGGGACGCCAGTAGTGCGGGTTGCGCACGAACCGGCTCTGCAGGCCCGCGGTGAACGACTCGGCGCGGAACGGGCCGGTGCCGACCGGCTTCGCGACGTCGAAGTCGGCGGGCACGATGCCGAGGGAGTACTGGCCGAGGTAGTCGGCGAACACCGCGGACGGTTCGCTGAGGTGGAACTCGACCTGCCGGTCGCCCTTGGCCGTCACACGGTCGAGCATCGACAGGCTGGCCGCACCGGACTTCGGGTCGTCGGGGTCCATGATGCGGCGGAACGTGGCGACGACGTCCGCCGGGGTCACCGGCCTGCCGTCGTGGAACCGGATGCCGTCGCGGAGGGTCGCCGTCCACGTCGCCGAGTCGGCGGAGGGTTCGAGCTTCTCGGCGACGAGGTAGGAGACCTCGAAGTCGTGGTCGCGGTAGACCAGCGGTTCGTAGAGGTTACGGACCCGCGCGATGTCCGGGTTGGTGACGGGCGAGTGCGGGTCGAGCGAGTCGGAGGCGCCACCGCCGGTGACGCCGACGCGCAGCGTGCCGCCGCGCTTCGGGGGACCGGTCGGCGCCGCGGCGGCGTCGCTGCGCCCGCCGCAGGCCGACAGGAACGGGACGGCGCCGGCCAGTGCGGCGCTACCGAGGAGGAACTTCCTTCGAGAGATACGGGTGTCGTGGTTGTCGAGGGACATGAAGGGCTTTCCGTCGGGGACAGGGGCGGGTCATGAGCGGATCGCTCTTCCCGCGTACTCCGGCGCCGGCTGGAGCAGGCGGCGGAGCTTGTCCGCCACGTGATCCGGGAACGGCGCCGCCCCCTCGTCGGCGACGTGGATCGCCGTCAGCTCTTCGGTCGCCACGAGCTCTCCGCCGACGCGGAGTTCGTGGCACAGCACGGCCTTCCTGGCCGCCACCGAGGTCACAAACGTGGTGACGTGGAGGTCGGCGCCGGGGCCGACCTCGCGCAGGTACCGCACGTGTGCCTCGACGGTGTAGAGCGAGCATCCGGTCTCGGCGCGGTACGCCTCGTCGAGACCGACGTGGTCCATCAGGTTCGTCGTGGCGAAGCCGAACACCATCACGTAGAACGGCTCGCTGAGGTGACCGTTGTAGTCGATCCAGTCGTCACGGACCCGGTCGCGGTAGTCGAGCACGTCAGCCATCGGTGCGCCCCCGCGATTCGGCGGCGGCGCGCTGCACCGCGATGACGGCGCGGTCCCGCTCGGCGACGAGCTCGGCGATGCTCCGGCCATCGGCCTCGGACTCGCAGCCCGCGACCATGTCGTCGCGCAGCCGGGCCGTCAGCTCCGGCGCGGTGAGCCTCGTCCACGGCGCCTCGAGCGACGGTCCGAAGTGGTCCAGCATGTGTGCCATGCCGCCCTCGCCGCCCGCGAGGTGGAACGTCAGACACGGTCCGTGGACCGGCCAGCGCAATCCGGGACCGTCGGTGATCGCGGTGTCGATCTGCTCGACGGTCGCCTCGCCCTCGGACACCATGTGCAGCGCCTCCCGCCAGAGCGCCTCCTGCAGGCGGTTGGCGATGAAGCCCGGCAGCTCGCGATCCATGGTGATGACGGACTTGCCGACGTGGCGGTAGAACGCGCTCGCCCGGTCGACCGCCCAACGTTCGGACTTCTCGCCGCCGACGACCTCGACGAGCGGGATGAGGTACGGCGGGTTGAACGGGTGGCCGACGACGAGCCGCGCGGGGTTCGCTGCGGTCGTGGCCATGTCGCTCATCGGGAAGCCCGAGGTGGACGAGGCGATGACGACGTCCGGGGCCGTGACGGCGTCGATGTCGGCCAGCAGCGTGCGCTTGAGGTCGAGGTCCTCGGGCGCGCTCTCCTGCACGAACCCGGCGCCGTCGACGGCCTCGGCCAGCGTCGGCAGCACGGTCAGGTTGTCCTGCGAGGCACCCTCGGCCAGGCCCAGTTCGGTCAGCGCGGGCCACGCGCCGGCCACGACGCGGCGCAGTTTCGCCTCGGCGTCGGGAGCCGGGTCCCAGGCGCGCACCCGGTAGCCGCGGGCGAGGAAGTGGGCGGCCCAGCCGCCGCCTATGACGCCGGCGCCCACGCAGGCGACGGTCGTGATGTCGTGTGCGGTGATGTCGGTGGGGTGCTCAGCCACGGCCCGCTCCCTTCAGGTTCAGCTGGGCACGTGCCTCGTCCGGGGTGGCGACGGTGCCGCCGAGACCCTCGACGATGCCCACGGCGCGCTCGACGAGCTGGGCGTTGGTCGCCTTGACGCCCTTGGCGAGGTACAGGTTGTCCTCGAGTCCGACGCGCACGTGCCCGCCGAGCAGCGCCGACTGCGCCACCCACGGCAGCTGGTTGCGGCCGATCGCGAACGAGGCCCACTGTGCGCCCTCGGGCAGCATGTTGACCATCGTCTGCAGCAGCTCGGGGTTCGCCGGGGCGCCGTAGGGGATGCCCATGCACAGCTGGAACAGCGGCGGGGCGTCGATCAGGCCTTCCTCGATCAGTTTCGTCGCCAGCCACAGCTGCCCGGTGTCGAAGATCTCCAGTTCGGGCTTGACGCCGAGTTCCTGGATCCGCTTCAGGCCGGTGCGCAGCATGTCCGGAGTGGACACGTACAGCTGGTGGCCCTCGCCGAAGTTGAGCGAGCCGCAGTCCTGGGTGCAGATGTCGGGCAGCAGCTCCTCGACGTGCGGCAGCCGGTCGGTGGCGTTGACCAGGTCGGTGCCGTCGACGGGCTTGAGCGGGTCCTCCTCGTCGAGGAAGAGGTCGCCGCCCATGCCCGCGGTCAGGTTGACGACGACGTCCACACCGGACTCCCGGATGCGGCACACGGCCTCGCGGTACAGCGCGACGTCACGGGATCCCTGGCCTGTCTCGATGTTGCGCACGTGAATGTGGACGACGGCGGCACCCGCGTTGGCGGCGGCGACGGCGTCGGAGGCGAGCTGCTCCGGTGTCACCGGCACGTGCTCGCTCTTGCCCACGGTGTCCCCCGCGCCGGTCAGCGCGGCGGTGACGATGACTCTGTCTCGCATGGAGGGTTTCACATTCCTTTTCCGGCGATGGTGCGGTCGATGAAGTCCTTCAGGTGTTCACGCATGGCGTCGACCGAACTGCCCGGCTTGCCGGTGAGTACCTGGATGCCGAGCCCGTCCACGAGCGCGCTCAGCTGGGTGGTGATCGCGTCGGGGTCCCGCTCCGCGAACACGCCCTGCTCCTGTCCACATCGGATCGTCATCGCGATCGTGTGGAACCACCGGTCGTAGGAGTCCCAGTAGAGGCTGCGCATCTCGGGGTTGAGCGCGGACTCGTTCCACACCTGCAGCCACACCGACCACTCGTCGCGGAGCAGCCCGTCGGTGGGCAGCTGCAGCTCGACGAGCCGCAGCAGCCGTTCGTAGGCGTTGTCGATCGTGTGGAGCTCGGCGACCTGCCGGTCGAACGCGAGCTTCACGTTGCGCCGCAACGCCTCGGTGAGCACGGCCTTCTTGGTGGGGAAGTGGTAGTGGATGCTCGCCGCGCTCTGGCCGCACGCCGTGGCGATGTCGGCGATGCGCACGTGGTGGTAGCCACGCTCGGCGATGAGCTCCCACGCGGTTTCCAGGATTCTCCTGCGGGTCTCCGGTTGTGGGCCGTCCTGTGTGGAGCTCGCCGAGGGGGCGGGCACCGCGGTGACGGTCACGGCGTCGTCGCTGCCGTTCAACAGCCAGTTCACCGTGACACCGGAGTGTTCGGCGATCCGGACGAGTTCGAGGGGCGAAAACCTGCGGGTTCCCTTGAGCGATTTGGACAGTTTGGTTTCGTCCAGTCCGATCGCCGCCGCGAACTCTCGCTGTGCGCCGGGCTTCGCGGGGAGCAGTCCCCGGATTCGGTCGCGCAGTCCATCCGTGTCGGCCATGTCGCCCGACCGTAGTAACCACTTGCGACGATCGCAAGAGGCTGACTGGTAATTCAGTCAGTCGCAAGTCCGTGAGCTGCAGATACGCGGGCAAGGAGGCGTGGGTCACCGCCATGCGGACGGTCCGATGAACGCGGTCGCGGCGAGGGTGCGGGCGCAGGCGGGTTTCGGAGGATGGGCCCACGCCTCACCTGCGGTCGCATAGTGTGTCGCGCATGGGTACTACGGACACCGCGCGCACGACACGACGGAACGCCGAAGCGGAGGCCGGAGGTTTCGCGGATCTGGTGAGCAGCCCGTTCCGCATCGACAGGGATCGCATCGCCGCGTCGCCGTACTTCGCCCGGTTGTCCGGTGTCACCCAGGTGGTCAGCACGGGTGGTTCAGGGCTGTTGCACAACCGGCTCACCCACAGCCTGAAGGTCGCGCAGGTGGCGCGGGCGATCGCGGAACGGCTCGGCGCCGACGGGGAGGCGAGCGCGGTGGTCGGCAAGCTCGGCGGGTGCGACCCGGACGTCGCGGAGGCCGCGGCGCTCGGCCACGATCTCGGGCATCCGCCGTTCGGGCATCTGGGCGAGCAGGTCCTGGATCGCATCGCGCGGCGGAGGTACGGCCTGTCCGACGGGTTCGAGGGCAACGCCCAGACGTTCCGGATCGTGACGACCACGGAGGTGGGCGGCCCGACACCGGAGGGGCTGAATCTGACGACGGCCACGCGCGCCGCGCTGCTGAAGTACCCGTGGCTGCGGCTCCATCGGCCGGAACCGCACCCGGCGACGATGGACGAACCACCGCGCGGAGCGGCCGAGGGGGAGGAGCCGGGCACCGGGTCGGCGAAGTTCTCGGCGTACGTCACCGAACTCGACGACGTCGACCAGGCCCGCGCGCCGTTCGCCGACCTGGTCGCGCCGTGGCAGCAGACCGTCGAGGCGTCGGTCATGGATCTCGCCGACGACATCGCATACGCGATCCACGATCTGCAGGACTTCCACCGGATCGGGGTGTTGCAGCACGCGTCGGTGGCGACGGAGTTGGGCCGGTGGCTCGCCGAGCCGGGCGCGTTCGCGGCGCTGTCGGACGAGACGTTGCGTGAGGTGCACGGCCGTCCGGGCCGGTCGCTGGAGGCGCTGCGGCGGCGGCTGCATGCCAAGGACACGTGGATCGCCGACGACGCGGTGTTCGCGGGCGCGGTGGCGCGGGTCCAGCATCAGTTGGTCGATGGTCTGCTGGCCAGCCCGTTCGACGGGTCGGTGGAGGCCGAACAGGCGATGGCGACGTTCTCGGCGGGCTGGACGGCGCGGCTGGCCGACGGCGTGATCGTCACCCCGTCTCCGACGACCCGCAGCGGCCACGTGACGTTGCGGCAGCCGCAGTGGCACGAGGTGCAGGTGCTGAAGTTCGTGCACCGGCAGTTCGTGTTACAGCGGCCGGATTTCGCGTTGCACCAGCGCGGGCAGGCCGCCCTGCTGACGTCCCTTGTGGACGCACTCGACAGTTGGCTCGGCGACCGCGACGAGGCCGACCGGCTGCCCCGCAAGCTGCACGACCTGGTGGCGCTGGCCGGCAAGGAGTACGGCCGGCTGGTGCGCGAGAGTCCGGAGCTGCTGGTCGGCGCGACCGGGGAGCGGGTCGCGGGCGCCGACGCCGTCCGCGGGTTGGCGCGTGGCCGCGCGGTGGTCGACTTCGTCGCCTCGCTGACCGATGCGCAGGCCGCGACCATGCTCGAGGCCATCACCGGACGCGGCGGCCAGCCGTGGTCGGACTCGTTCGTCCTGTGACGACCGCCCCGGCCGCGTACTGCGTCAGGGAGGCGGTCACCGGCGTTACGGGTACACGTCGGCGTCACCGACGTGTGGCCCCCTGCGCTTAGAAGGGTGGGTTGTCGGGGAGTGGTGGTGGTTGTGGTGTCTGCCGCCGTGGCGGCGTCAGCCGCCGTGGTGGCCGTGGCGGCGTCTGGCGGGGTGGTCGTGGGGTGAGGATGGGTTCGTGGTGTGCGGTGTAGGTGGCGCCGTGGGGTGTGGTGACTGACGAGGTGCCGTGGTGGGGGTTGTGGTGGGTGGTCCAGCCGGGGGCGTTTTTCAGTCGGTGGTGTCGGCGGCAGCGTGGTGCGGTGTTGGTGGTGGAGGTGGGGCCGTGGTCGCGGGCCCATTCGTGGTGGTGGTCGAGGTCGCAGTGGCGGGCTGGGCGGTGGCACCAGGGGATGAGGCATTCGCGGTCGCGTGCGCGGACGAGGT
>NZ_JAMTCN010000045.1 GCF_024171865.1 Prauserella aidingensis
CGAAGAAGGCCGCTGCTTTTTTCAGGAACTCATTCTCCATCCGCAGCCGCCGGACTTCGTCTTCCAACTCGCTCAACCGCGCACGCTCCACGGGACTCATCTCGGGCTCGGGTTCCGGGTTGTCCCGCCGCCAGGAATTGACCCAGTTACCCAGGGTCCCCTCGTTGATCTGCAGTTCCCGGGCCACCTCAGCCACCGGCCGACCGGTCGTGACGACCAGCTGCACCGCCTCGGCCTTGAACTGCGGACTGAACTTCCGACGCTTCTCCGGCACAGACACATCCTCTCAATCGAGAGGCCCTGTCCAAGATCCTTGGTACACCTCAGTAGCCGGCTGATGGGCGGTTGTCCTCCGAGTGCGGTGTGGCGGCGTTGAGTGTTGTAGTGCTCGATCCAGGTCGCAAGTGCTGCTGTTCGGGCCTCGTTGCTGGTGAAGGCGTGGCGGTAGGCCCACTCGGCTTGCAGGGTGCGGTTGAGTCGCTCGACTTTCCCGTTCTGCCAGGGGCAGTGGGGCCGAATGAACTTGTGGGTTGCGCCGAGTGCTGCGAGCGCGGCGGCCATGTCGCGCGATCGTCGGTAGCTGAGGTGGTTATCGGTGATCACGCGCTCGATGTGGGATTCCGTGATCGGCGAAGTAGGCGGCGGCACGCCGTAGGAACGCGGCGCAGGTCGGGCCTTTCTCGTCGGGCAGGATCTCGGAGTAGGCCAAGCGGGAGTGGTCGTCGACGAGTGAGTGGACGTAGTCGTAGCCGTTACCGCGGGCACGGACCCCTTCGCTGCGGCCGTGGACACGCCAGCCACCGCCGTCGGGGATCTTGCCGAACTTCTTGACGTCCATGTGGGTCAGCTCGCCTGGTCGTTCGCGTTCGTAGCGGACGCCGGTTGCGCGGGAGGCGCGGATGACGTCGCCGGTGATCGGGTCGCATTCGGTCAGGTAGGGCGCCTCGTGGCGGCGCAGGATCCGCGCCACGGTGCGGGGTGGGACTCCGAACTCGGGGCCGATCCAGTCCTGTCCACGGCGTTCGCGGTGGCGTAGGTCCAGCACCCGCTGCTCGACGTCGTCGGGCGTGCGGGTGGGACTGGTGTGTGGGCGTGATGAGCGGGTGGCCAGGCCAGGTTCGCCTTCGGTGGCGTAGCGGTCGATCCAGGTCTTCACGCACTTACGGGACACGCCCATCGCTGCGGCGATATGGGCCTGTTTCCAGCCAGCCTGGTGGCGTTGAACGATCAGTCGGCGACCGTGGACGGTCAGCCGGGCGCTACCGTGGAACACGAGAACCTCCGGGGTGGAGTGGGCCTTCGACAAGCCACATCTCACCCGGAGGTTCTCGCCTGTTCAGCCAGACACGCCGCTACCAACGTCCTGGCCGGGTACACCTAGCTGTTGCGGGCCAGCCGGCCGCGTCCAGTTCCGGTGTGGACCGGGACCGCGCGGCCGGCTCCCGGTCCGGCAGGCGGCGGACTCTCCAGAACACCGCGAGGGCGATGAACGCAGAGCTGGGCAAGCGGGAAGTCCTGGCTCACCCCGCGCCGCCGTGGGCCTGGATGGCGCGGTCGATCACCCAGGTTGCCATGGCGGGTGCGGCGACCTTGAGGGCAGTCTCCACCGCTGCGCCGCAGTTGCCGACGGTATCCATCAGCCAGGCGGTCTCGAGCACGAGGAGCCGGACCTGTTCGATGCGGATGCGCGCCTCGGCGACCCAGTTCTGGAACACGCCCTGGCCGGCCAGCGTCCTGCCGAACGGGTGACGGTCGGCCGCGCGTTCGCACATGAGGTCGTAGGCGCGTTCGGCCATCCCGATGAGGGGCATGGCGTGGTGGATGCGGCCAGGGCCGGGGCGCGCCTGGGCGATGGCGAACCCCTGGTGCAGCTCGCCCAGGAGGTCCTCCCGGGGCACCCACACGTCGTCGTAGACGATCTCGGCGTGGCCGTCGCGCCTCCGGGGGAACCGGAGGCGTGCTCGTGACGTCTCCTCCGGCGCTCGGCACTACCTGAAGCGGGCTCGCAAGTCCTTTTTGGAGAACTTGCCGACACTGGTCTTGGGTATCTCGTCGAGGAATTCGACGGCGTCGGGTAGCCACCACTTGGCGACCTTCGGCCGCAGGAAGTCGATGATCTCCTCCGCGGTGAGACTTTCACCGTCTTCTATCACGACGCAGGCCAGCGGGCGCTCGTCCCACCTGGGGTGCGGAACGGCGACGACGGCGGCCTCGGACACCTTCGGGTGGCTCATGATGGCGTTCTCGAGATCGACGGAGCTGATCCACTCCCCGCCGGACTTGATGAGGTCCTTGGTGCGGTCGGCGATGCGGATGGAACCTCCGGCGTCCAGCGCGGCGACGTCACCGGTGCACATCCAGCCGTCGGAGGTCGTCAGCGCCACGTCGGTGTCCGGGTGATAGTAGTCCTGGGCGCACCACGGGCCGCGCACCTGCAGTTCGCCCGTGGCCGTGTCGTCCCACTGTTGCGGTTGAAGCGTCGCGGGGTCGACGATGCGGGCTTCGATGCCGAGCAGGGGTGTTCCGCCGCGAGCCAGCATGGCTGCCTCCTCGGCCGCGTCCAGATGGGGCGGTACGAGTGCGGTCGAGGCGAGCGGATGGGTCTCGGTCATGCCCCATGCCTGGGTGATCGGCAAGCCGACCTGCTCGCGGTAGGCCTGCGACAGCGCCGGCGGAACGGCGGAGCCGCCGGAGAGGATCTGGCGCAGACTCACGGACTTCCCGGTCAGGTGGGGGAGCACGCCCTGCCAGACGGTCGGTACCCCCGCGGCGAAGGTGACCCGCTCCTCGAGGATGAGGCGGGAGATGGCGTCGGGTTGCATCATCGGGCCCGGCAGGACCAGCGAGGCTCCGGCGGCCGGGGCGGCTTGGGCGACGCCCCAGGCGTTGGCGTGGAACATCGGCACGACCGGCAGGGCGACGTCGGCGACGCCGAGCCCGAACGCGTTCGCGCTGAGAGCGCCCATCGTGTGCAGGAACGTTGAGCGGTGCGAGTAGACGACACCTTTGGGGTTACCGGTGGTTCCGGAGGTGTAACACATCGACGCCGCCGAGTTCTCGTCCGTGACGGCGAAGTCGGCCGGTGTGGCGCCGGCCAGCAATGCCTCGTAGTCGAGCACTCGCGGGTCGTCGGGGATCTCGCAGTTCCCGCCGTCGTCCATGACCACGACGTACCGGACGGTCTGCACATCGTCGATCAGCGGCCACAGCAGGTCCAGGACACTGCGGTCGGTGAAGATGACTTCGTCTTTGGCGTGGTTGACGATGTAGGTCAGCTGTTCGGAAAACAGCCGGATGTTGAGCGTGTGCAGGACCCGGCCGGTGCACGGGACCGCGAAGTACAGTTCCAGGTGGCGCTGGCTGTTCCAGCCGAAGGTGCCGACCCGCCCGTCACCGCTGATGCCGAGGGCGTCCAGGACGCCGCCGAGCCTGCGGGTGCGTTCGGCCCACTCGGAGTAGGTGGCACGGGTGATCCCGTCCGGGCCGTTCGTGGCGATGGTCGCGTCGCCGAAGTGCTGCTCGACGTGCCGGAAGATCGCGTCGATGGTGAGCGAGTGGTCTTGCATCAAGCCGCGCATGGTGGTCCTCGGTGAACTCAGTGGTGGTGGGCCGCGTAGTGCTGCCGGAGTAGGCTCGTGCCGTAGTCGCCGCCGTTGGGGGTGCGGACGATAGTGTGCACGTGGAACGGTTCGGGTTCGGCGTTGTCGAGGAAGATGCCGGCGTGGTTGTCGTACTCGGCCAGCAGCACCGGATTGTGCAGGCGGTAGTAGAACGGTGCGGCCTCGCCCCAGGTCCCGATCCACGCGAGGTGGGTTTCGTCGAGGTGCCGTTCGATCTGGGCGATCCGGTGCGCGCGAGGTCCGTCGGGCAGGTCGGTCAGGAAGGTGGCGGCCAGGCTCATGAGCAGTTCCCGCTGGCCCGGGCCCAGCTGGTCACCGGCGAGTCCCTCGTAGGGCAGGACGAGGTTGTCGCGGCCCGCGCCGGCGCGGTGCCTGCCGTCGACCATCCCGGCCAGCTCCGGTGGCAGGTCGTCCGCCAGCATCGACCCGGACAGCAGAGCCCGGTCGCGCTGCCGGGGCTGCAGCGACGCCATCAGCTCGCGGGCGGCTTCCCGTTGCGGGGTGAAGATCCGGTCGCCGTGGAACTCGACGCCGAGGAACTTCGGGGTGAGGATCATCTGCGAGCCGAGCAGGAAGCAGTGCAGGTCGACGTGGTGTCCCTGCAACTGCCAACCCCACGGGCCGTCGTCGGAGGGCCGGCCGAATATGGTGAACCAGTAGCAGTATTCAGTGAGGGTGTCGTCGTAACCGCCGACGAACTCGCCGAGTGCGCCGTTGAGCCGCATCGCCTCCCGCGCCTGGGCGAATCCGTCTGCGCTCAGTGAGGCTGCCACGATCGCCAGTGCGGCGTCGCGTTGTTCTTCGCCGAGTTCCTGGAGCAGAAGGCCGTGCTCCGGGAAGGTGAGGAACGCGTTGATCCACATCTGCCACTCGGGCGCGTCGACCGGTAGGACCGCTTTGCCCCGCTGATCACGGTCCAAAGACGACAGGTAGGCCTGGGCGGCGTCGAGTGCGCCCGTGGTCGGTGCTGTCTCGTCGGCGACACCGAAAAGCCCGGGGACGGGTGTCCCATCGGTGGTGATACCCACGAACGGTTCGGCGGCGGATTCCGCGACCGGAGGCAAAGCCGCGTCTCCGATCAGGGCGCTGATCGCCGCGACACCGGCCTCGTCGGTGAAATCGACCGCGCCCCGTTTGAGCGGGAGGTCGGCCGGCCGAGGGCGGTAGCCGCGGTAGGAGCCGCTGCTCACCGGTCACCGGCCGGTTCGGGGGAACGGGCGGCGGAATGGAGGTCACCGGAATGGTTCTCACCGGTGGTGGTGAGCGTGACGCCCTCGTCCCACGGGCGGCCCTCCTCCGGGGCGGGGGAAAGGATGGCGAGGTGTTTCTCGACGGTATTGCCGTCGTTGTACTGCCGGTGCGGGACTCCTGCCGGGAGGACGACGAGCGTTTCGGGCCCGACGACGTGCTTCTGCAGTGCGACCTCGACGGTGAGTTCGCCCTCGAGGACGAGGTAGTACTGGTCGAAATCGTGGACGTGGGTGGCGGGACCGCCCTTGCCGGGAGCGACCTCGGCGTAGTTGACGACGGTGTGTACGGAACCGGTGGAGAGGTCCGCCAGCGGCTGGATCGTGAACCCGGGGATCGGCTCGCCGAAGCGGGCCGGATCGACGGGGCGGATGTCGCCGCCGCGGATGGTGCGATCCGCCGCGGGTACCGCGTCCGGTGAGTCCACCGGGATCGCGATGGCGCCGAGCGGGCTCGGCGCCGGGATGATCATCTCGAAATGGGTTTCCGCGCCCGGCCCGATGTTCCAGTTGCAGTGCGCCAAGCCGGCCGGGATGAACACCAGCGTGCCGGCTTCGATGGCGTGCACGTCGTCGCCGAGGCGGATGTTCATGGATCCGCGCATCAGGTAGTAGAGCTGATCGCTTCGGTGGTAGTGCAGGTCCGGTCCGCAGCCGCCCTCCTCGATGTGGCTGGCGATCATGACCGCGCTCTCCAGGTGCGACAGAACCTGCGCCCGGTAGCCGGAGAAGCCGGTGTCGATCGCGTGCACGGAATCGAATGGGCGGATGTACTCCATATGAGCCACGTGGTGTCTCCTGTGGACTGATCGTGGATGGGTCAAGCGGCGACGGGGGCGATCTTCCGGAGCCGGGGGAGGAACTTCTCACCGAACAGGCGCAACTGGTCCAGCGTCTCCTCATGGGTGTAGTGGCCGAAGTTGAAGCTCAGGTCGAGGATCCCGACGCCGGTCAGCTCGTGGAATACGCGGAACTGTTCCACCAGGCCTTCGGGGTCGCCGGTGAACTGGAGGAAGCCGAAGCCGAACCCCTCCAGGTCCTGCACGTTCGTGCTGTCGGTGCTGGAGCCGAGGGCAGGGCCGGGCGTCCCGGCGGCGGGTGGGGGCACCGCGCCCGTGAACCGGCCCTCGAGATCCTGTGCGTGGTCGGTACTTGCACCGATCACACAGAAGGCGCGGAACAGTTTCTGGTCCGTGGTGGGCTCCCAGCCGTGTTCGCGGCAGCGTTCGTGGTACTTGCACATGTTCGCGGCGACGGCCCGCGGACCGAAGTAGGACATGGCGGCGCCGAACCGGTGCTCGGCGATGAAGGCTATCGACTCGTCGCTGTTGGCCGAGTCGAACAGCGGGGGATGGGGAATCTGCGTCGCGCCGGGCCAGACGGAGACCACCGGGAAGTCGTAGTGCTCGCTCTTCCAGACGGAGGGTTCCGGTTCGGTCAATGCCTTGCGGATAAGCAGCATCGCCTCCTCGGTGTGAGCCCGGGTCTGATCGGCAGGTACGTTGAAGAAGGCGAACTCGTTGGGAGTGCCACGCAGCAGCGCGATCAGCCGGCCGCCGGAGAGCTGGTCGAGCATGGCGATTTCCTCGGCCACCCGAACCGGGTTGTTCAAGGACACCAGCGGCCCGAGCAGCGCCAGCCCGCCGCGTCGGACGACGCCCGTCAGTGCGCCGGCGAGGACCGCGGCATTCGGGTTGCAGATCGCGGCCTGGTAGTGGTGCTCGGAGACGCTGACGAAGTCGAAACCCAGTGCATCCGCCAGTGCGGCCTGTTCCAGTGTCTGAGCCCCCGACCGTTTGCCGGCCGCGGAATCCCACAGCTTGCGGGGCGTCGTGGTGAAGGCCAGCTGGAGTGCTTCCGGGGAGTAGTAGTTGTTCATGCAGGTGAACGAGACCTTCACGGGACTCCTCTCCGGCACTGACAGAGGCTATATCTGCCAAGGTAAGGTCAAACATCACAAGACACAAGTGATGTTTCAGAAGTCCTCATTCTATTGCGATCAGCGGCGGCCGCCCGCAGTGCTCGCTCACTGCGGGGCGATTCGTGCGTGCGTCACGATGTCGGCTACCGGCGTGCGCGGCGTGGTCCCGCCGCGCACGCCGGCACTACTGCTGCGCGTGCCGTGCCCGGACCCGGCGGTAGCTCCAGACGAGAAGGCCGAGGAGGACGAGCCCGGACAGGATCAGACTGGTCCCGGTGCTCCATCCGGCGAGCGGTAACGACCGCACGACGCCCCACGCGATGCCGCCCGCGATCAGCAGAAGGCCAGCCATGACCGAGCCGGCGATGCGCCACGGAGAGGACACGCTTTCCTCGGCCGCCCGCAGTGCGCGTGTGCGGACGGGATCGACGAAGCGCTCCAGTGCGGGGAATTCCGAGGCCAGGATGATCAGCCCGGCGAGCACCAGCAGCAGTCCCGGACCGGGCAGGACCAGCAGGAGCACGCCGATGGCGAGGAGCGCGGCGCCGATCGCGGCGGCGATTCCGCGCTTCACGGCGTACTGACCGCCACGGCGGACGGGCTGATGAGGTTGAGCGCGGTGGCGCGTCCTTCGGTGAGCTGCCGGATACCCGCGGCCGCCGCCGACGCGACCTGCTCCGCGCTTGCCTGTTCGGGGCCGAGCAGCGCGGTGACGGCGGCGGCAAGCACTCGTTCGGGATCGTCCACCTGTGGTCGATCCCCGTGTGCGGCTTCCGCCGCGAACCCGGTGGTCAGGGCGTGCAGGGCCAGGGCCTGGTCGGCCAGGGGCCAGTCGGTACGGGCTAGGCCGTGGGTTCGCCAAATGGGCAGTACGTTGTCCATCAGCGCGTCCGGTCCCAGAGTGTCGAGCAGGCGCTCGGAGCGGGGGTCGTCGGCGAGGACGCCGAGCAGGTAGTCGTCGTTACGCTGCAGAGCGGTGACGAAGGGATGTTCGGCGGCGTGGCGCAACATGCGCGGACAGAGCCTGGAAGGCCGGGCCAGGTCCGGGTCGGCGGTGACCTCGGCAATCACTTCGTTGGCGAGGGCGAGAAAATCGCGGCACACCAAACCGAGCAGCAGGTCCTCTTTGGTCTTCCAGTACAGATAGACCGTTCCCTTGCCGATGTGGGCCTTCTGCGCCACCTCGGCAATGGTCACCCCCTTGCTGCCGCGGTTGATCAGCAGCTCTCCCGCGGCAGTGAGGATGCGTGCCGCCTTGGGTGAGCTGTGCTCGGGTAGATCAGGCACTGTGTGTCCTCTCCGGTGGTGCGTGCTGGCCGAGGGCCTTGCCGACGATATCGGCGTTCTTGAACTCGGCGATGTCATCCATCCGCATCATCCGCTCCATGAGACGGGTGCCGAGCTTGAACTTGGTCAGTTTTGGCATTGCGCGCCGGAGCATGATCTGTGGCCGGTTGTCCATGACGAAGATTTTGCGCTGGTCGAACGCGGTCTCCTGGTAGTGGTCGATGTAGGGACGCAGTGCCTTCTCCCACTCGCTCAAGGCCGTTTCGATGTCGCTCGGGTGTCGTTCCAGCATGGCTCCCAGCAGGTCGGCGCCGGTGAACCCGGCGGAGACACCCATGCCGGCGTAGAGCGTGACGCACCACGCGGAGTCGCCGACGAGTACGACCCGTCCACGGTGCCAGGTGTCCAGGTGCACTTGCTCGGCCGAGTCGAACAGCACCTCATCAGTGGAATCCACGGCGTCGATGACATCGCCGAGTGTGTCGCCGAGTGGCTGGGGTCCGAATGCTGCCCGGATGCGCTCCGTGGGGGGCTGTGTGAACTCGGCATCGACGTCGTCGGTGCGGTAGGTCAGCAGGATGGTGGGGTTGTGGTCGGAGAAGGCGAAGACCCACATCGAGCGGTCCGGTTCCAACAGAGTGGCGCCCTGGTACGGGGCCAGGCCTTTCGGAGTTCCGGGGTACTCGAACGCGGCGATCATGTAGTTGAGCCGACGTAGGTAGTCCTGGTGCGGGCCGAAGACCAGCGATCGCACCGTGGAGCGGAGCCCGTCCGCGCCCACGACCAGATTGAACCGTTCGGTCGTGGACGTGCCCGACGCGGTGTCCCGTAGCGTCACGTCGACCCCGTCGGGGTCCTGCTCGATCGCGGTCGGCACCGTCGAGTACCGGATCTCTACGCCCTCGGGTAGCGCCGAGAACGCGGCCTTCTCCGCGTCGCCGCGCAGCATCATCCACGGTTTGCCGGGCATGTCGCCGAACGCCATACCCGGACGTGCGCGTCCGTTGCGGTCGATGTCGAGGTTCGGAGTCGTCGCGCTGCGGTCGTGCATCGCGTCCAGGACACCCAGTCGTCGCGCAGCCGTCTGTCCCGCGCCGAACAGTGCGACGAAGTATCCCCCGGAACGCCGTTGCGGTGCTCGTTCGATGATCACCGGCGTCCAGCCGGCCCGGTGCAGGCGTGCAGCCGTGGCGATCCCGCTGATTCCCATTCCGACAATGAGCACGCGGCCCGTGTTGTTCTCCCTCATGCGCTCAATCATACTGACCGTATCGTTCATTTGGTCAGTATGAGGCATAGGTCACATTACACCCGGCCTGTTTGGTCATCGGCCGTGACGGACGGCTTCTTCTTTGAGTACGGGCATGACCTGCTCGGCGAACAGCCGCAACGTGCGGTGCGCGTCCTCGGTCCGGGTGCCAGGAGGACGCACCTCCAGGCAGAGGTTCGTGATCAGACCGCGCTCACCCCCGACGACGGGCAGGAACCTCTCGATGGTCTGCTCCACCGTCCCAGGGCCGGGCACCGCGAACCCGACGTCCTCGCCGGTCTCGGCCCCGCGCCGAATGTCCTCCAAGGACAGCACGGCCGACTCCGGTGGCACGTTGCCGTCCAGGTCCTTGCGCAAGGCATAGGTGCTACTCACCCACTGACACGGCTCGGCGATGGCCTGGAATGCCTCTTCCCACGTGTCGGCGATGCTCACGTGGTTCACGAACCCGATCAGGTGATCCTCGGGGCGGCGCCCGTTTTCCCGCATCACCCGCTCGTAGGTGCCGGTGACGTCGGGCGCGATGAGGTGGTAGCCGCGCTCGGCCGCCCGCTGGACACCCTTCGGCCCGAACCCGCCCCAGAGGATCGGAATGCGGTCCTGAACGGGCTGCATGATCCAGCGGACACCGGGAAACTCGAAGAACCGTCCCTTGTGGTCGAACTCCTCCTCGTCACCGTGGAGGCACTTCTCGAGGATGTCGATGACCTCCCAGGTTCGCCCGAACCGCTCCTTCGGGTCGATGCCGAAGGTGTGGAACTCTTCCCATTGCGAGCCGACACCGATGCCGAGGTCGAACCGCCCGTTCGAGGCGATGTCGACCGCGGCGATGTCCTCGGCGAGGCGGAGCGGGTTGTGGAAGGGGGCACAGATGATCGACGTGCCGATGCGGATGCGGTTCGTGCGCGCGGCCACCGCGGCCGCCATGGTCAGCGGCGAGGAGTTGCCCGAGGCGAAGCAGAAGTGGTGCTCACCGAAGTAGACGGCGTCGTAGCCCAATTCGTCGGCCAGGACCGCGTCGTTGACGTAGTTCCACCATGCCTCAGCCGCCGATTGGCCGAGGTCGGCTCGCTGCCGTGGACCGGAGATGATCGAGAAGCGCATCAGTGTAAAGCCCTTTCACGTCGTTGTAGTCGGTCAACGGAACATTCCGACGAAGGTGGTGCCCTCCGGCAGGCCGTCGCGAGCGATGTCGCGGGCGATGAGGTCGTCGCTGTCGAATCCGAAGTCCGCCAGAACTGCGGGGGTGTCCGCCCCGGGCGGCCCCACCGGGCGGGGTGCCCGGGGTGGCGTGCGGGACAGCCGGAATGACGGGCCGGCCATCCGTGCCCGGCCGAAGCCCGGGTGATCCCGCTCTAGTGCCAGCCCCCGGTCCTGGACGACGGGGGCGTCCATCAGGTCGGGCTGGTCGATGAGGATGTGCGCGCCCGCGCCGGCCGCGACCAGCCGGTCCACCCACTCCTGCGCTGGCCGGGTGCGGAAGACCTCGGCCAGACGCTCCTCGGCGAGCCCGGCCAGCTCCGGTACCCCGTCCAGTCCATCCGGGGAACACAGGTAGAACCACCGGTCGGCGGCGGGGTAGAGCCGCGCGAAGGTCCCCGGGCCCTTGGTCGACTGCCCGCGTGGTTCGTCCCAGACCCGGCCGGGGTGGGCCACCATGTAGGGGATCTGCAGGAACGTGCTGCTGTGCGTCAGCGACGACTGCACGTGCTGCCCCGCTCCGCCGCGCAGCCGGTGATAGAGGGCCAGCAGGGTGGCGAACGCGGCGAGGTTTCCTGACCCGTAGTCGTTGCAGGGGTAGGGCGCCATCGACGGTTCGCCGTCACCGCCCAGCCGGATCTGCATGCCGGTCGGTCCCTGGCCGAGCTGTTCCCGCCCGCGCCAGCCGCCGCGGTACCCCTCGTGCCCGAACGCGCTGATCGAAACATAGATCAGGCCCGGGTTGCGTTCCCGCAAAGCCGTGTCGCCGATGCCCATACGATCGGCGACGCCGCGGGTGAAATTCTGGGTGAAGACGTCGATGCCGTCGCTGATCCGCTCGAAGACCGCCATGCCGTCGGGTGCCTTGAGGTCGAGCATGATCGAACGCTTGCCGCTGTTGGTGTAGAGGTGCATGCCGAGTTGCCGGTCGAGGAAGCTGTGGATCTTGATGACCTCGGCGCCGTATTCGGCGAGAATGCGGCCGATTGTGGGGCCGGCGAGGACCTGGGAAACATCGAGAACCCGGATCCCGTCCAGAGGTGCGCTGATGGTTTCCTCGGCCGCCGTCCGGGCGACAGGAACCGGTCGCGCCAGTTCGGCCAGGATCTCCGCGCGGTCGGCGTCAAGCGGGCGGCGCGGGAAGTTCACGGCGGGCGGGGTCGATGACATCCGGATGGGGAACTCGGCTTGGTAGGTGGTGCCGTACTCGGGGTCGTGCAGCTCGATCACAGCACCGGAGTCGCGGGCGTGGGAGTCGAGCGTGAGCCACTCTTCGCTGGTCTGGCACACCGCGGCGGACGCACCGCTCTGCTCGTTGATCGCGATCTCCCAGTCGCGGGCCGGGCGGGTGGCGAGCAGTTCGGCGTAACGCTTGCGGGCGCGTTCCTGCAAAGCCGGTTCGGTGAGCATGTGTTCGGCGTCGCCCATGTCGTCCTCGATGAACTCCGGCGGCAGGAAGGTTTCGGCGAACCACCGCAGGTGCTTGTCCTGGAACAGGCACAGCTCGAGCCAGCGTCCGTCGGCGCACCGGTAGTGCCCCAGCTGGGGAAGGCCCGCGGTGATCCGCGGCCCGGCCGGCGCCGCAGGCGGCCGGTCGGTTTTCATCACACTGGCACCGATCAGCTCGAAGCACGCGTCGAACAGCGAGACCTCGATCCGCTGACCCGCGCCGGTGCGTTCACGGGCGACGAGGGCGGCCGCGACCGAATGCGCGGCCACGAACACCGCATAGGACGAAGCGGCCGGAATCGCGCTGTAGATCGGTTCACCGGACCGGTCACCGACGTAGTCCATGGGCGTGCAGCCGGGGTAGAGGTACAACCCGGCCGCCGCGCTGACCACGCCTTCCCAGCCGGGTACCGCGGCCCGCGGATCGTCGGCGCCGAAACCGGGCAGCGAGCAGTACAGCAGGCGGGGATTCGCCGCCAGCGCGGACTCCGGGTCGAGACCGAGACGGTCCATGACCCCGGGGCGGAAGTTCTCGACGACGATTTCGGCGCGCTCCACGAGCCGCCGCGCGACGTTCCGGTCGTCCCCGTCGTGCAGGTCGAGGGCGATGCTGCGCTTGCCGCGCTGCAACATCGCATCGGCGGGGTGCTGCCACCGCGGTCCCGTGGGAGGGTCCACGCGCACGACGTCGGCCCCGGCGTCGGCGAGGAAGGCCGCCAGTAACGGCCCGGCGAGGTACTGGCCGAAGTCCACCACCCGCACCCCATCGAGTGGTCGATTCGCGGTTGTGTCACTCATGTCCGTGGCCTTCCGTCACTCGTCGGGAACCGTCGAACGCAGGCGCGTCACGAGGTGGTGCCCTGTGGTCCGCTCGCGTTCGTAGTGGTCGGCCAGCAGGTCGTGGCCGAGGTCGTTGCGGTAGTCGCGCCAGACGGAGTGGATGTGGTTGCCGTTGTCGATGGCGTTGTCGAACTCGATGAGCAGGTGACTGCCCTGGATGCGGTAGTAGTGCGGGGTGCCCTGCTCCTGACCGCCGGCCCAGCAGAACCAGAGGTTGTCCAGGCCTTCGTGTTCTACCCGCGCCAGCTGCTTGCGTGCCAGCTCGTCCGGCGCCCGCCCGAGGTAGCTGCCGAGCAGGGCGATCAGCGCGTCGCCCTGCTCGGTGGACAGGTTCGAGCCGCACACGCCCCGGGGTTCGTCCTTGCTGAACTTCAGGGCTTCGCGGTCTTCCTCGGTGATCTGGTACCAGGGGATGCCCAGGTCCACGAAGTCCGGGTATTCGACCTTACCGATGGAGGGCACCTGGCGGGTGGTGTAGTCGGCGGGGGCGACCGTGTGGATAACCGCCTCGTCGCGCTGCACCGCGGTCATCGACCGCAGCAGTGCGAAGGCCTGGTCCTCTTCGGACGCCAGGGGCGCGAGGACCCCGGCGCGGGCGGGCTGTGCGCCCAGGTTGCACGGCGTGACAGTCAGCCAGCGCTGCTCGACGATGGTGTAGCTCAGCGACACGTGGTGGCCGAGGAAGCGCCAGCCCCAGGTGTCCTCGAAGCCGGGGCGGCCGTAGAAGGAGAGGAAGTACTGGTCGCTGCTGCGGAAATCGCCGGTGACGATGCCGAGCATCTCGGTTTCGTGCTCTCGCAGTATGTTCTCCATCGCCATGATCTGCAGCGCCTGAGTGTAACCCTGTTCGCTCAGGCCGGCGGCGAGGAGACTGTGCACGAGGGTGCGTTGGTGACTGGACAGGCGCCACAGTGGGATGCCCTGGCGGTCGGGTTTGGGGATGAAGTCCCAGTCGACGCGGCCCGGATCGTCCATCGGGAAGGAGCACTCGGCGCGCTGGGTGCTGTCCATACTGTTGAACAGTGCCCATGTCGTGACGAGCATCCGCCGGATCGTGTCGGGAGCTTCGTAGCAGTTGGGAAGCGTGGTAGTCATGTCACACCAGTCCTGTGTAGCTGCCGCCGTCAAGGTGGAGATTGTCGCCGGAGATGTAGCCGGCCTGCGTGCTGCACAGGAAGGCGCAGGCGGCGCCGAACTCCTCGGGCCGTCCGAGCCGGCCGGCGGCGATGGAGGCGGCCTGGCGGCGGCGGGCCTCGTCGAAGGAGATCCCGTCGCGTTCGGCTTCGATCTGGGCCATCTGCAGTTGACGTCCGGAGTCGATCCGTTCGGGCAGTAGCTGGTTGATGGTCACGTTGTCTCGCACCGCATGTCGCTGCAAACCCTTCATCACGGCCGTCAGACCGGTGCGCGCGCCGGAGGAGGCGGCCATGAACGGGTTCGGTGTCGTAACCATTGCGGAGGTGATGTTGACGATGCGGCCGAACCTGCGCTCTCGCATTCCGTCCACGACCGCTCGTACCAGAGCCAGGGGCGTGTGGAAGTGCAGTTCCATAGCCCGGGCGAAGTCCTCTTCGGTCGTGTCGGCAAATACGCCCGGCTTGGGGCCAGCGTTGTTGGTGATCAGGATGTCCGCGCTGGGACAGGTAGCCAGCAGTGCCGCCCGCCCTTCGGCCGTGGTGATGTCGGCCGCGACGCGCACCACCTCGACCGAGTGCGTACCACGCAGCTCGTTGGCCGCCTTCTCTAGATTCTCCGGGTCCCGGCCGTTGATCACGACGTTGGCGCCTTCGGCGGCCAAAGCCGCGGCGCATGCGCGGCCGAGCCCTTGGCTCGAGGCGCAGACGATCGCCCACTTGCCTGCGATACCGAGGTCCACGTTGCTCTCCTTGCTGTTGAGCGGTTCAGGGAGTTCGGCAGGTGTTGCGACACTCGCCGACACCCTCGATCCAGGTGATGACTTCGTCGCCGTCGGAGAGGAACCGTGGCGGTGTCTGGGAGAGGCCGACCCCGCCCGGCGTGCCGGTCGCGATGACGTCTCCGGGTTGGAGCGGCAGAATCGTGGAGATGTAGGACACGAGCGCGGCAGGGCCGAAGACGAGGTCGCCGGTATCGGCCTTTTGCATCAGTTCTCCGTTGACCGAGCAGCGGATCCCGTGCGTGGTACCTGCTTCGTCCACGGTTACCAAGTGCGGTCCGATCGGTGTGGTGCGGGCGAAGGTTTTGCCCTGCAGCCATTCCCTGGTCCGCATTTGCCAGTCTCGTGCGGTGATGTCGTTGACGACCGTGTACCCGGCAATCGCCGAGGCTGCCTCGGTCTCGTCGAGGCGGTGTGCCACTGATCCGATCACCAGGCCGAGTTCGGCCTCCCAGTCCCACTGTGAGGCCGCGACGGACAGCTCGATGTCATCGAAGGCACCGACCAGCGCCGGCGCGAACTTCGCGAACAGCGTCGGGTGCTTCGGGATGGGCGAACCCGACTCGAGGATGTGGGTTCGGTAGTTCAGCCCGACACAAATGATCTTCGGGGGCTGGGGGGTCAGTGACGCGTAGTCGAGGCCGTGGGTGTCATGACGGCGTCCGTCGGCGTCAGCCGCGACCTGTCGCCAGCCCGGGTCCTTGAGCAGGTCGCCCACGTTGCTGACGCCCACTTCGACGGCCGAGTCGCCGTCGATCCGGACCGCCGCGGTCCGGGTGCTCAGGCGGACAGTCGCCAGTCGCATCGTCTTCTCCTTGTGCCGAGGTCTGAAAGCTCAGTGCGTGGTCGAGCCGGTCTCGTTTGGTCTGCAGGTAGCGCACGTTGTGCGGGTTGGGCACGGTCGGCAGGGCCACGCGGTCGACGAGTTCCAGCCCGTGCCCTTCGAGACCGCCGTACTTGGCGGGGTTGTTGGTGATCAGCCGGACGCGGCGGATGCCGAGGTCGGCGAGGATCTGGGCGCCGATGCCGTAGCTGCGCGAGTCGACGGGCAGGTCTTGTGCGGTGTTGGCGTCCACGGTGTCCAGTCCCTGGTCCTGCAACGCGTAGGCCCGGATCTTGTGACCGAGACCGATGCCGCGGCCCTCGTGTCCCCGCAGGTACACCACCGCGCCGCACCCTTCGGCGGCGATCGCCTTCAGCGCCGCTTCCAGCTGGGCTCCGCAGTCGCAACGCAGCGAACCGAGGACGTCGCCGGTGAGGCATTCGCTGTGCACCCGCACGAGCGCGCCCCGCGGGCTCGCACCGGCGGCGACGACGTCACCGAGGACGAGGGCCAGGTGCTCGGTGCCGTCGAGCGTGTTGCGGTAGGCCACGGCCCGGAAGTCGCCGAACTCGGTCGGCATGGTCGAGGTGGCCACCGGCTCCACCAGCTGTTCGGTCGCCCGCCGGTGGCGGACAAGGTCGGCGATCGCCAGGATCGGCAGGCCGTGCTCGGCCGCGAAGGCCATCAGGTCCGCGCCGCGCCGCATGGAACCGTCCTCGGCGACCAGTTCGCTGATCACGCCTACCCCGGACAGTCCCGCGAGGGACAGCAGGTCGACCGCGGCCTCGGTGTGCCCGGCCCGGACGAGGACGCCGCCGTCGCGAGCCCGCAGCGGGAAGACGTGGCCCGGACGCCGGAGCTGTTCCGGCCGCAGAGTGGAATCAGCCAGAGCCCGCGCGGTCGCCGTGCGGGCTTCCGCGGAGACGCCCGTGCCGGTGCCGACCAGGTCGACGGACACGGTGAACGCGGTGCCGTGGGCGTCGGCGTTGTCGGCGACCATCGGTGGCAGGCGCAGGTCGTTGACGTGCTCGCCGGGCATCGGGCTGCAGACGATTCCGGTGGTGTGACGCACCAGGAAAGCCATCTGGTTGTCGGTGACGAACTCGGCGGCGACGACCAGATCGCCCTCGTTCTCGCGATCGGCGTCGTCGGTCACGACGATCATCTCGCCGGCGGCGAGTGCAGCCACTGCGGTGCCGACAACTTCGGCCGGAAGGATGCGTGTCATGTTGAAGCTTCCTGGAGCGCGGAGTGCGTGCCGAACACCCGGGCGTGATAGGTCAGTGGTCTGCCTCCGGCGGGTTCGGCGGCCTGTACGTGGCCCAGGAGGACGACGTGGTCGCCGCCGTTGACGAGCTCGGTGACCTCGCATGCGACGAAACCGCACACGCCGGGCAGCTGCGGAACCCCGGCCACGGTCTCCCATTCGATGCCGGCGAACTTGGACTCGCCCTTGCGGGTGAAGTTCGCGGCGAGGGCGGACTGGTCGCTGCTGAGGACATTGAGTCCGAAGAGCCGGGTGTCACGGGCGATGGCCAGTAGGTTCGATGCGCGATCCAACGACACGAGAACCATCGGCGGATTCATCGACAGGGAAGCGAACGCGCTCACCGTCGTTCCGTGCGGGTGGTCGCCGGCCATCGCGGTGACCACCGAGACGGGGGTGCAGACCGCCGCCATGACGTCGCGGAAGGCGGTCTGCAGATCCTGCTGGGCCGGGACGCTGAGCTTGCCGACTTCGTTGTCCATGGACACCTCCTGAATGTCGAACGTGCGTTTTTCTTCGCTCAGCCGCGGACGATGTGGGTGACGTGTTCGATGAGCTTCACCTGGTCGGCTACCGAGCCACCGACGATGCGGTTGCCCAGCCCGATGTGTGTGATGCCGCGGTCGGCCCACCGTTCGACGAAGTCGTGCCAGTCGTCCTCGGGCAGCGCCTGGGCCAGCAGCCGGGCTTCGATTCCGAGGTCGCCGGGGTCGCGGCCCTCCGCTTCGGCGAAGGCGCGTAGCCGGTCGACCACCTCCACCGCTCCGTTCTCGTTGAGGCCGAGCGGGGCGAACATCTTGTAGCCGTCGGCGGTCCGTGCGATGCGGCGTAGCAGCCGGTCGCTCGGGATGCCGCCGCTGGCGAAGTTCCCGGCCCCGATCCACACCGGGATGCGGCGCTCGGGGCGGGGATGGATGCCGACCCCCGTGAGCTCGTGGAAGGCCCCGCGGTAGGTCACCTCATCCTGGGTCCACAGTAGACGGAGCACCTCGATCTGTTCCTCGAACCGCGTGCCCCGAGTGCGTGGATCCTGCCCGAGGGTCTGGACTTCGCGCTCGTTCCAGCCGACGGCCGCGCCGAGCCGGAGTCTTCCCCCGGGTGAGTAGGTCCACTTCGGCCGCCTGTTTGGCGGCGAGCACTGTGGGGCGCAGTGGCAGCAGGTACATCGAGGTGCTGATCTCGATACGTCTGGTCACTCCGGCCAGGAAGGCGGCCAGCGTCATGGACTCGTGCCAGGGGTCTCCGAAGGTGAATCCCGGGGGGAACGGACTGTCCGTGGTGGCCGCGACGTGCTCTGAGAAGTTGAGCACGTCGTAACCGAGCTCCTCAGCGGCCTGGGCGAAGTCCCGGGTCTCGGCGGCTTCGCGGAAGTACGGTAGGTCGCACCCCAGCTGTGGCATCGTGGTCCCTTCTGGACGGTCAGTACGGCTGAGTGACGAGTTCGGTGCTCATCACCGACGGCCAACGCATGATGGTGCGCAGCACGCGCTCATGGGACTCGGTGATGTAGGCGCGGGCGTTGTCGGCAGCCTGGTCGGCGTCGCGTTCGTCCAGGATCCGGCCGATCCCGGACTGGGCTGCCACAATTGTCGACGCGGCCGGGTCGGCGCTCAGCAGAAGCGCCCACACCCGTGCCATGTCGCCGGATATCCGGTCGAAGAGGCTGGTCAGGTACTCGTTGTCCGCGGCATGGGCGAGTGTCCGGAACGCCTGTTCGGCACAGTCGATGATCTCCAGCCCGCCGGCCGTGGCGGCGAGCCCATCGAACCCGGCACGAGCGCGGGCGATGTCTTTCTGACTGGCCCGCGAGACTCCCAGGCGGACCATTTCCGGGCCAACGATGAGCCACATCACGAACAGGTCGTCGACGGTCTTGAGGGTCAGTGGTGTGACCTGGTACCCCTTGCGGGGCAGGTTGCAGACCAGCCCTTCCTGGTCGAGTCGCGTCAGGGCGTCCCGCACCGGCGAGATGCCGAAACCGGTGTCCGCCGCGAGCCGTTTCTCCGTCAGCCGCTTCCCCGGGGGCATACGGCAGGCGATGATTTCGCCGCGGACGTGCCGGTAGGCCGTCTCGTTCAATGAGGTCCGGCCGTTCATAGGTGATCAGCTCCGCACCGGCTCGGAACCGATCGCAGCGACCTCGAACCACTTCCGGGTGGGATGCCGAGGCCCAGGTGCGGGAGCTGGTGCCGCAGGATGTGGAGGTCCGTGATCATCATCGATCGGTTTCTAGGCTGTCAGCGGAGTGTGGAGTCGAAGAAGCGCAGGGTGCGTTCGCTGGCGTCCTCGGCTGCCTTGGCGATGTAGGGCGAGGGCATGTCGGGGCTAAAGGCCTGGTCGACGTCGAAGGCGTGGCCCGCGTCGGGGTAGCGGACCAGTTCCGTGTTGACAGGGGCGCCGGTCAGTTCGGTCTGCCACTCGTCGAGTTCTCCCTCGGCGAGCAGGAAGTCCTGATCGCCGTAGAGGCCGAGCCACGGGGTCTGTAGGGACTTTACCCGGCTGGTGAGAGCGGGGATGTGTTCGTTGCCGAGGAAGCTTTCGCGATGGATTCCGTTGCCGTAGAAGGTGACGGCACCACCGAGGGCGCGTTTCGTGGCGATCAGGTAGGCGGCGCGGCCCCCGTAGGAAAAACCGAGGACTCCGGTGTGCCTGGCGTCAAGGTCCTCCGTGGTCAGGTAGTCCAGTGCGGTGGTGATGTCCTCCAGCACGTCGGCGTCACCCGGCAGGAACCGCGCGAAGGCGTTCAGATCGTCGCCGAACCGCTCCGTCGGGTCGACGCTCTCGACTCCGCGACGCTGCAGGAGCAGGGGAGCCACCGCGAGGTGGCCCCGCTCGGCGAGCCGGGTCAACCAGCTCTCGGTCTGCGGTGCGTAGCCGTTCGCCTGGTGGAGCACGACGACTCCGGTGGACCGCGGTTGTGCCGGACGGGCGATACGCAGCGGGACACCGCCGTGCTGCGTGGATTCGATAATCATCTCGCTCCTTCGTTGGGCGGGACGGACGCTGGTTCAGCCCTGTGCGGCGAAGAAGGGGCCGGCCCACTGCATCTCGGGCGGCGCCCCCAGTAGCTCGTGACCGATGTCGGTCAGGTGGCTGTGGTCGACGAGGAAGTGCTGGCCGCCGGAGTAGGCGTCGCGGACCAGGCGCTGGAGGGTGCCGGCCCGCAGCGCGGTGCCACCGCCCTTGGTGAAGACCCAGGACGCGATCTTGCGGGCAGTGTCGTGGATGTGGACGTTGGCGCCGTAGAGAAGGCTGATCTGACGGCGACTGGGACGATCACCGCGAGCTAGCGTGACGTCGATCCCGGCGAGCGTTTCGGTGATCAGCGCCCGGGCGGAACGCGCCGCCAGCTCGTGCTCGGCGTACTCGGTGCGGAAGGCTGGGTTGTCCGCCAGTGACGTGGCGCCCGGACGGGTGGAGGGGCGCTGCGCGTGACGAGCCAGTTCATCGAGCAGCCTGCGGGTGATACCCGCCGCGAAGCCGAGGTGCATCAGGTGGATGAGCAGGAACGCGCCGCCGCCCGCGGCGGCGCCGCCGCTGGCCGGTTGCCCGAACATGTTGATCACCCGTTCGGTGGGCACGAACTCGTCGGTGACGGTGAAGTCCACACTGCCGGTGCCGCGCAGACCGAGAGTGTCCCAGTTGCCGCTGTGTTTCGCCGCGGATGAAGGGACGAGGAAGCTCAGCGACGGGTCGGACACGGGCTCGTCCCCGTCGTAGATCACGCCTCCGCAAAACACCCAGTCGGCGTGCAATCCACCGCTGGAGTAGGAGTAGGAACCTGAGAAGCGGTAACCGCCCTTGACCGCAACCGCCCGGCCGCTGGGTGCACCGGAGGCGGCGAAGATCGGCAACCCGTCCGCCAGCAGCGACTTCGCCACAGCGGGATCGAGGTATGCCAGCAAGGGACCGGAGCTTGCGACGATGGTGGCGATCCAGCCGATCGAGCCGTCGATGCGGGCGATGCGCTCCAGGACCGGGAAGACATCGCCGGGGTACATGTCCAGACCGCCCAGCTCGGCGCTGACCAGGCCCCAGCCGATGCCGGTGCTGCGCAACAGGTCCAGCGCGCGGTCGGTCAGTTTGCCGTCCGCCTCGCAGGCCTCGGCCTCGGCCTCGGCCTCAGTGGCGATCTCCTCGACCGCGGCGAGCAGCCGATCTCGGTTGGCCGCCGAGGCCGGGTCCACGCTGAACGGGGTGCCGGCAGCCGTGGACTGTTCGGGCAGCTGCTGAGAAGTAGTCATGGAAACCTCGATCGTGACGACTGCGACTGTGCAGACGGGGCTGAGGTTGGCCGAAATTGAGGGCCAGCTTTAATGAGGACTTTATGACATTTCAGTGGGATGGTCAACCAATATCACAGCATCGAATTTGCACACGATTCTCGCGACGGCAGATCCCTGCTTACGCCTGTGTCTCCTGGTGACGGCACTACGTGCGTCAGGCTTGCGTGGTGTGGGCACCTCGACGGAACAACAGGGGAGGCGGGGTTTCATGGTGCTCCTGCACGGTTCCCAGCAGGCCCCGGAGCTGCGGTGCACGAGTGCGCCGAGCGGGCGTAAGCGACCGGTGACCGTGCCCAGCACAGCCAGCTGGAGGACGGCGGTCATGCGCCGCCTCCGCGATGAGGGGCGGGACGGCGAGACGCGGGCGCATGGATCCTCCGCAACGTTGAGGAGCGATGTGGTGACCGGTCTCCGGAGGTGACCATCACCGGCAGATTCGGCCCGACCCCGTCGGCCTACTGCGACGGGGCACGTCGGACGGAAAGGTGTTTCACAGAGCTGAAGTGATATATCATCGAGTTCAGCATCGAGTTGGTGCGGTAGCCCCTCTTGTGGTTCAGGCTGGCGAACGCGACGTCGTTGCGGTCGCAGAGGGTGCCCTGTCGCGCACCTGGTACTTCGGGATGAGGAACAGGGACAGGCCCTTCACGCCGGGGCGCGCCCTGCACTCTGGCCAGCAAGAGGTGCACGATGTTCTTGCTCAGCTCGTGGTCGCCGACCAAAATTCACATCTTGCGCCCGAAGATCCGGTACCGGTCGTCGCCGTCCGGGATGGACCTGGTTTCCACATCGGACAGCGATGATCCTGCCTATGGCTCGGACAGGCACATCGTGCCGAAGAATCTTCTCTAGATCATCGGTGTGACGTAAGTGCTGATCTGCTCGGGTGGTTCCGCAAGGCGAGCACCGCGAGCAGCGGTGGGTCGTGGTTCATCTGTTCACAGCCGCGCCGTGACCGACGTGGACGCGCTTGAATTCGGGCTGGTCAACTGGCCGTCACCGGTCGAACTTGAGACCGTCGCCGGGCTCTGGTCTCTGTGACGAACGCGCCGTTGTCGGTCCGCGCCGCGGAGGCAGCACTCGGCGCTTTCGGCGACCCCGGTCGACGGGCAAGCGCGCGGAATTGGTCGCGGCGTGCGCGGATTCGGCAGGTGCCCGAAAAGGGCAGACGGCGACCCGGGCACTTGCCGTGTGGATTCGCGTCGAGGCGCGGGTGCGAAAGCAAGCGCCTGAGATGTTCACACTGGTTGCCGTCGTGCGGAGAGACTTGGTCAGAGGGGTAGCGGGGTGATCTCGCTGGCGGCGACCGAGGGCCACCGGCTGAAGATGCGCAGCGCGTTACCGTGCGCTTCGGCTAGCGCGGCGCGCACGGTCTCCGCGGCGGCGTCGCCGTCGCGGCGTTCGATGGCCTGGGTCCATCGCTGGTCGACGCCGAGGTCAGGCATCCGGATGTCGGCCTGGGTGAGGAGCACCCAGATCCGGGCCATGTCGCTCTGCAGGCGCCGGAAGATCGAAAGGAGGTAGTCGTTCTGCGTCGCCGCGGCGAGGGTGCCAAACGCGATGTCGGCGATCTCGATCAGGTTCAGCTGGGTCTCGGGCTCGCGGGATCCTGCTTGTGCGGTCAGCTCCGCCATGCGGCCGAAAGCATCCATCAGCCGCTGGTGCTGCTCGGCGGTCGCATCGCGGATGCCCAGCCGGGCGATCTCGGGTGCGACGATCTGCCACAGCGTGAACAGGTCGTCGACCGACTTCAAGGTAAGCGGTGTCACCTGGTAACCCTTGCGTGGCAGGGTGCGGACCAGGCCGTCGTGGTTGAGCCGGGTGAGGGCGTCCCGGATCGGGGAGATGCCGAATTCTGTGGTCTCGGCCAGCGCGCGTTCGGTCAGACGCTGTCCTGGTGCCAGCCGGCAGGACACGATGTCCGCCCGCAGCTGCTGGTACGCGGCGTCGCCGAGGGACCGGGGTTCGGTCGAGGGGAGTGTCACGGCTGCTCGCTTTCCCACGGTTGGTGCGGTGATGTGCCAGGCCCGCGCTCAGAATACCGTGCTAGCCGGAGTAACCGCGTATTGCGTCATCCAGCCGACGTCGCGTGCCGTTCGTTGCGCAGAGTAGCGGTCGCGATGGTCCGCGTCAGCCGGCAGGCATGGCGATGGGTGGCCTCGATGAAGCTCCAGGCGAGGGCGGCGGCCCTGTGGCCCTGTCATCGCCGTCGAGCGCGGGGCGCCAGTTTCGAGCCTGCTGCGCTTGCCAACGCGGGTCCTGCCTCGTTGGCGAGGACCATGGACCAGATCCGGGGCATCTCCCCGGCGAGGCCGCGGTAGGCCTCCGCCAACCGGGCGTTCGCGGTGGCCACCGCGAGCAGGTCGAACAGCGCGTAGCCGGATTCGGCGAAGCAGGCGCTCCGCACATGGGGGTGCAAGCCGGGAAGGGCACCGAGACCGGAGGTGAGCCGACGTACCATGGCTCTTTTCGGCCCGGAGGGTGGAAACCCGACCGCACGGTTCACAGCTCGCTCGACCGCGTTGTTCGGCCTGTTCATCAGGATTCGCGCATCGCTCCCGCCGAGTCGCCCAGACTAAGCTGCGGGAGGATCAACTTACCCGGTTAGCCCGGAGTCAGTGCCTTATCTCTGGCCGGCGGGAGTACTGCGGCGCGCCACCGTCACACGCCCGCTCGTGCTGAGCGTTACATGCTTTCCTTCTCGAGCGTGTCCAGCACACCGTCCGACGGCGCCAACTTGGGTTCCATCCCTTTCATCGCCTGCTCGATCACGCGCTGCTGCAACGGAACGTCCGCGAGCGCGTCCGCCAAGCCCTTCACCGTCCACCGCTGCTCGGCATTGTCGAGGTGGTGACTGACCGTCCATCCATCGAAAACCGTGACATCGTCCCCGGCGCCCCCGAAGATCCGGCCCGTGAAGCGGCACAGCGGTGACGCCAGGAAAGCGACCACGGCCGCGACGTTCGCGGGATCCATGCGGTCGAAGCCCCGCTCGACCGACTTCATGAGGTCCCCGGCCACGGCCTCGCTGATCCGCGATCGAGCGACCGGGGCCACCGCGTTCACCCTGACGCCAAGTTCGGCGAGTTCGATGGCGCACGCGATGGTCAGTGTGGCGACCCCGGCCTTGGCGGCGGCATACATCGGATTACCGGGAATGGGGGTCAGTCCGACTGTTGCGCCCCGGGTTCTGTGCGGGCTCTGATTCCAGGAGGATGCAGGGCATGGCGGCACCGAAGAAGTACAGCGATGAGCTGAGGGAGCGGGCGACGCGGATGGCATTGGATGCGATCGCGGCCGACGGGCAGCGGATGGCGGCGGTCCGCCGGGTTGCGGGCCAGTTGGACGTTCATCCTGAGGCGTTGCGGACGTGGGTCAAGCGCGCCGAGGTCGACGCCGGTGTCGCGCCCGGCCGTAGCAGCGACGACGCTGGGCGGATCGCGGAGCTGGAACGGGAGAATCGTGAACTGCGGCGAGCGAATGAGATCTTAAAGACGGCGTCGGCGTTTTTCGCCGCCGCGGAGCTCGACCGCAAGACCACATAGCCCCTGGTGCCCCCGCTGAGCTGCGGGAGGTTCCGCTCGCGGTGGTTATCGAGTACATCGATAACCACCGCGGGCGTGTGGTGGCAGGAAAGAAACTCGGAGTCGAGCCGATCTGCGCGGTGCTCAATGAGGCAGGTGTGCAGATCGCTCCGAGAACATATTGGGCGACGAAGAAACGTGAGCCGTCGCGGCGGGCATTGCGTGATGAGTTCCTGCGCCGTGTGGTTCGGCGCGTGTTTATCGACAATTACGGCGTATATGGCGCGCGGAAAGTGAGTTGATCTCAGCGAGTTTCAGGTCGGCCGGTGTTCGAGGTGAGTGAGGGCGAGTGCGGCTTGGATGATGCTGCCGATCTTGCTGGGGCTGGCGGTGATCCGTTGTAAGGTGCGCCAGCGGCCGGTGAGCAGGGCGAATCCGCGTTCGCCGAGGCAGCGCAGCCTGCGTAGCAGGGCGTTGTAGGTGCGGTTGTCGGCATCGAGGACCTGGTTGCCGGGTGGGTGTTTGATCGGGGTGTGCACTCCGATTCCGGTGCCTTCGTAGCCGCCGTCGGCCAGGGTCGGCAGCCCCTGTGAGGCGGCGGCGTACAGCGCGCCCAGCGC
>NZ_JAMTCN010000046.1:0-14408 GCF_024171865.1 Prauserella aidingensis
GCCTCCGCAAACACCGGAAACACCGACGCCAACTGCCGGCCCATACCCACACGCTGACTGCCCTGACCCGTAAACACGAACGCCGTACGACCCGAGGTGGCCGTCCCCCGGAGAACCGCGGGCCCGAGTGCCGCCGAATCGTGTGCCGAGGGCTCGCCGGCGACGAGGCGGGTCAGCCCGTCGCACAGTTCCCGGGAGGTGTCGCCCACGACGACGGCGCGCTCCTCGAACTCGGACCGCGCAGCCAGCGACACCGCGACGTCGGCGGGCGAGGCCTCGTCGGGCAGGCCCGCCAGCAGTGCCGAGGCCTGCCCGCGGAGGGCGTCCTGCGAGCGCGCGGACACGGGCCACGCCACGACACCTTCGGGCGGCGTGGGTTCGGCGGCTTCTTCGTCGGGGGCCTGCTCCAGCACGACGTGTGCATTCGTGCCGCTCACCCCGAAGGCCGACACGCCGGCCCGGTGCGGCCGGTCGGTGTCGGGCCACGCGCGCGCCTCGGTCAGCAGCTCCACGGCACCGGCGGACCAGTCGACCCGGCTGGTGGGCTCGTCGACGTGCAGTGTCCTGGGCAGCACGCCGTGGCGGAGCGCCATGACCATCTTGATGACTCCGGCGACGCCCGCGGCCGCCTGGGTGTGGCCGATGTTGGACTTGATCGCGCCGAGCTGCAGCGGGATCTCACGGTCCTGGCCGTAGGTGGCCAGCAGCGCCTGCGCCTCGATCGGGTCACCCAGCGTGGTGCCGGTTCCGTGCGCCTCGACGGCGTCCACGTCGGACGGTGCGAGGCGGGCGTTGTCGAGCGCCTTCAGCACAACGCGCTGCTGCGCGGGCCCGTTCGGCGCGGTGAGGCCGTTCGACGCACCGTCCTGGTTGGTCGCCGATCCACGCACCACGGCGAGCACCCGGTGACCGTGGCGCCGGGCATCGGACAGGCGTTCCAGCAGCAGCATGCCGCAGCCCTCACCCCAGCCCGTTCCGTCGGCCCCGTCCGCGAACGCGCGGCACCGTCCGTCGGCGGACATCCCCTTCTGCCGGGAGAACTCGACGAACAGCGCGGGCGTGGCCATGACCGTGGCGCCGCCCGTGAGCGCCAGCGAGCACTCCCCCGCCCGCAGCGCCTGTACCGCCAGGTGCAACGACACCAGCGAGGCCGAACACGCGGTGTCGACGGACACGGTCGGGCCTTCGAGTCCGAGGGTGTAGGCCACCCGACCGGAGATCACGCTGGCGGCGTTGCCGGTGAGCAGGTGCCCGTCGACCGCGTCGCCCGCCTCCACGACGAGGCTCGTGTAGTCCTGGCCGTTCGTGCCGACGAACACGCCCGTGTCGGTCCCGCGCAACGCCACGGGATCGAGCCCCGCCGCCTCGATCGCCTCCCACGAGGTCTCCAGCAGCAGGCGTTGCTGCGGGTCCATGGCAACGGCCTCACGCGGCGAGATCCCGAAGAAGCCCGCGTCGAACTCGGCGGCACCGTCGAGGAAACTGCCGCGCGCCGCGTAGAACGTGCCTGCCCGCTCGCCGTCGGGATCGTAGAGCGCGTCGATGTCCCAGCCGCGGTCGGTGGGGAGGTCGCCCGTGGCGTCCCGCCCCTCGGAGACCAGCTCCCACAGTTGCTCGGGACCGGTCACACCGCCCGGGAACCGACACGCCATGCCGACGATCGCGACCGGCTCGCCCGCCCGTTCCTCGGCGGCGCGCAGCTTCTCGTGCGTGGCCTCGAGCTCCGCGGTGGCGCGCTTGAGGTAGTGACGGAGCTTGTCCTCGGTGCTCTGCCCGGGATCGGACATCTGCGGGGTCCCTTTCTCTTCCCTGGGCGGTGTCAGGAAATGCCGAATTTGGTGCCGAGGAGGTCGAACATCTCCTCGTCGGTGGTGTCGTCCAGGTCTGTGCCCTCGCCGCTCTCGCCGTCGTCGGGATCGTCCAGCAGGGCGCGCAGCCGGGTGAGCACCCGGGTCCGGGTGGTGGCGTCGAGCGTGTCGGCCGACAACGCCGTTTCCAGGCCTTCCAGGTCGCGCAGGGCTGTCTCGGCGGGATCGGCTCCGTCGACCAGGTGTCCGGTCAGCAGGTCGGCGATCGCCTGTGCGGTGGGGTGGTCGAACACCAACGTCGCGGGCAGGTCCAGTCCGGACGCGGCGGCGAGCCGGTTGCGCAGGTCGACGGCGGTCAGCGAGTCGAAGCCGAGATCCTTCAGGGGTGTGGCCGCGGGCAGTTCTCCTGCGCCGGTCCGGCCGAGCACGGCGGCGACCTGATCGCGCACCTCGGCCAGCACCACCTCCTCCGCCTCGCGCGGCGCGAGCCCCGCGAGGCGGCCGCGGAGACCGCCCTGGGCGGCTCGTTCGGCCGGTTCGGGGACCGAGGCGTCGGGGATGGTGGCGAGCAGCGGGCTGGTACGGGTCGCGGCGAACCCGGCCGTGAACCGGGCCCAGTCGATGTCGGCGACGGTGACCACCGTGTCGTCGTGGTCGAGTGCCTGTTCCAGCGCGGCCACGGCCAGCTCCGGCGGCATGGGGGTGAGCCCGCCCTGGTCCATCCTCCGGGTCCTGGCCTCCCCCTGTTCGGCCAGTCCGCCACCGCCCCATGCGCCCCACGCCACGGACGTCGCGGGCAGCCCGGCGGCGCGGCGGCGCTCCGCGAACGCGTCCAGGTGTGCGTTCGCGGCCGCGTAGTTGCCCTGCCCCGCGCCACCGGTGGTGGACGCGAGTGAGGAGAACAGCACGAACGCCGACACCTCGCCCGCGAGGTCGTGCAGGTTCTGCGTGCCGGTCGTCTTCGGGCGCAGCACCGTGGCGGCGCTCTCGGGGGTGAGCGCGTCGAGCATGCCGTCGTCGAGCACACCCGCGGTGTGGAACACGGCGGTGACGGGACACCGGTCGAGCAGCGCGGCGAGAGCGCCGCGGTCGGCGGTGTCGCAGGCCGCGACGGTCACCTCGACGCCGGACGCCCGCAACTCGTCGGCGAGCGCACCGGCGCCCGGTGCGGCCTCGCCCTGCCTGCTGACGAGCAGGAGGCTGTCGGCCCCGCGGGACACGAGCCAGCGGGCGACGTGCCCGCCGACCGCTCCGGTGCCCCCGGTGACGAGGATGCGGCCCTCGGGTTCCCACTGCCCGGCGGCGGGCGCGGCGCTCACCGGGGCGCGCACCAGCCTGCGAGCGTGGACCCCCGACGAGCGCACCGCGACCTGGTCCTCGTCGGCTGCGGCGAGGACGCAGGCGAGCCGTTCGGCGGCGCGGTCCGTGGCGGTCGCGGGGAGGTCCACCAGCCCTCCCCAGCGGCGCGGGTGTTCGAGGGCCGCGACCCGGCCCAGACCCCACACCTGGGCGGCTGCGAGATCGTAGGGCGCGTCGCCGGCTCCGACAGCGACGCCGCCCCGGGTCACGCACCACAACGGTGCCGTGTCGCAGGCCGAGAGCAGTGCGCTCGTGGCCATGAGGGCGGCGCTGACCTCGGGGGTGGCCGGCAGCGGGCGGGTGTCGAGAGCCAGCAGGGACACGACCCCCTCCCACTCGTCGTTCCCTGCGTGGCCTGCCCGCGGGCACGTCTCGGCGAGTACGGTGGCGTCGCTGTCGGCGGCCACGACGGTGCACGTCACGGTGGCGCCACGGGCGGTGAGGGCGCGGGCCAGTGGCTCGCTCCAGTCGTCCTCGACACCGTCGGGCACGACGATCAGCCAGTGGCCGCGGAGCGTCGCCGAGGTCTCGGGCAGCTGTTCCCAGGTGATGCGGTAACGCCAGCCGTCCAGCGTGTCGCGGGTGGTGCCGCGGTCGCGCCAGGCGGCGAGGGCGGGCAGGACGTCGTCGAGCGTCGCGTCGGCGTCCACCCCGAGTGTCGTGGCGAGCGCGTCGCGATCCCCGTCCGCCACGGCGGCCCAGAACTCCGCGTCCTCGGCGGGAAGCGAGGCGGGACGGGCGGCGGGCGTCGGCCAGAACCGCTCGTGCTGGAACGGGTAGGTGGGCAGGGCGACGAGGCGACCGGGGGCGACGGCGTTCCAGTCGGGCGTCACGCCGCGGACCACGGCCTCGCCCAGGGAGAGCATCAGCCGTCGCAGTCCGCCCTCGTCGCGCCGCAGCGAGCCCACGGCCACGACGTCGTCGGGCAGGGCCATCGTCAGCACCGGATGCGGCGAACACTCCACGAACGTGCCGAACCCATCAGCCCTCAACCGTTCCACCGCGCCGGCGAATTCGACCGGGTTGCGCAGATTGTCGAACCAGTACTCCGCGCCCATCGCCGAGCCGTCCTCGACCCGCCCCGTCACCGTCGAGTACACCGGAACCTCACCGGCCCGCTGCACCACCGGCGCCAACACATCCAGGAGTTCCTCGCGCAGATCGTCCACCTGCGACGAATGAGAGGCGTAATCCACCGGAACCCGCTTCGCCCGAACGTCATCGGCCTCACAGGAGGCAATCAGCTCGTCCAACGCCTCCTGCTCACCCGAGACGACCACCGCCGACGGGCCATTCACCACCGCCACCGACAACCGATCACCCCACCCGGAGATGCGCGCGCGAACGTCCTCCACACCCGCAGCGACCGACACCATCCCGCCGCCACCGGCCAAACGCCGCAACGCCCGAGAACGCAGAGCAACAACCCTGGCCCCGTCCTCAAGAGACAGAACCCCCGCCACCACCGCAGCAGCAATCTCACCCTGCGAATGCCCCACCACCGCGGCAGGCTCCACACCCCACGACCGCCACACCTCCGCCAACGACACCATCACAGCCCACAACGCCGGCTGCACCACATCCACACGCTCAAGCAACTCGACGTCAGCCAGAACATCCGACAACGACCACTCCACAACCCCCTCGAGAGCCGCCTCACACTCCGCCAGACGCCCGGCGAACACCGGCGACTCCGCAGCCAGCTCGCGCGCCATCCCGACCCACTGCGAACCCTGACCCGGAAACACCAACACCAGCCGACCCGGATCGTCGGCGGAGTCGCCGCAGGCCACGAGTGGGGACGCTTCGCCGCGGCTCAGCGCCGCCACGCCGGTGAGCAGCTGCTCGGCGGTGCCACCGACGACGGCGGCCCGGTGCGGCAGGGAGGCACGTCCGGCGAGCGTTGCGGCCACGTCCACCGGCGAGAAACCGTCCGCCAACGCGGTGTGCAGTCGCGCCGCCTGTGCAATCAGCGCGGACTCCGACCCGGCGCTCAGCGGCCAGACCACGGCCGCCGGTTCACGGGACTCGGTCGGTTCGACGGCAGGCCCCTCCTCGAGCACGACGTGGGCGTTGGTGCCGCTCACGCCGAACGACGACACCGCCGCGCGACGGGGCCGGTCCACCTCCGGCCACGGCCGTCCGCCCGCGAGCACCTCGAGGGCGCCCTCGCTCCAGTCGACGTGCGGGGTCGGCTCGTCGACGTGCAGTGACGCGGGCATGAAGCCGTGCCGCATCGCCAGGACGGTCTTGATCACCCCGGTCACCCCGGCCGCGGCCTGCGTGTGGCCGAGATTGGACTTGACCGAGCCGAGGTACAGCGGGTCGCTACGATCCGCGCCGTAGGTGGCCAGCAGGGCCTGCGCCTCGATCGGGTCGCCCAGTGCCGTTCCGGTGCCGTGCGCCTCGATTAGGTCCACATCGGACCCGGTCAGCCCCGCGGCATCCAGAGCGCTGCGAATGACACGGTGCTGTGCGGGACCGTTGGGGGCGGTGAGTCCGTTGGAGGCGCCATCGGAGTTGACGGCCGTGCCGCGCAGCACGGCCAGGACCGGACGGCCGAGCCGGCGCGCGTCGGACAGCCGCTGCACGACCAGCACGCCTGCTCCCTCTCCCCATCCCGTGCCGTCGGCGGCCGCCGCGAAGGGTTTGCACCTGCCGTCCGGGGCCAGTCCGCGCTGCCGCGCGAACTCGACGTAGGCACCGGGGGTGGACATGACGGTCGCGCCGCCTGCGAGCGCGACGTCGCACTCGCCGCTGCGCAGGGCCTGGGCGGCCAGGTGCAGTGCCACGAGCGACGACGAGCAGGCGGTGTCGACGGTGAGGGACGGCCCGGTGAGGCCGAAGGCGTACGAGAGGCGGCCGGACACGACGCTGGCCGCGTTGCCGGTGGCGATGTGGCCGTCGACGGGATCGGCGGAGTCGGTGACGAGCGACAGGTAGTCCTGCCCGTTGGTGCCGACGAACACGCCGGTCGAGCTGCCACGCATGCCGCAGGGGTCGAGTCCGGCACGTTCCAGCGCCTCCCACGTGGTCTCCAGCAGCACGCGCTGTTGCGGATCCATCGCGAGCGCCTCGCGCGGCGAGATGCCGAAGAGGTCGGCGTCGAAGCCCGTGGCGTCGGCGAGGAAGCCGCCCTCGCGGACGTAGGTGGTGCCGGACCGGTCGGGATCGTCGTGGAACAGTGCGGCGAGGTCCCAGCCGCGGTCCCGCGGGAACGGGGCGACGGCGTCACCCTCGTCGACCAACAGTTCCCACAGGTGCTCGGGGGAATCGACACCGCCCGGCAGCCGGCACGCCATGCCCACGACGGCGATCGGATCGTCGGAGGTGTCCCTGGTCCGGCTCTCCGGACCGGTTTCACCCGCGAGGAAACGCGCCAGGTCGGCGGGCGTGGGATGGTCGAAGACCACCGTGGTCTGGAGTGTGCGCCCGACCGCGGGGGCGAGGAGGTTGCGGAACTCGACGGCGGTGAGCGAGTCGAACCCCAGGTCGCGGAACGCAGTGCCGGGAGGAACGGAGGCGGCCCCGTCGTGGCCGAGCACGGTCGCGGCCGTCTCCCGAACCAGGCGCAGCGCGGATGCCTCGTCGGTCACCGCCTCCGGCGCGGGGGCGGCGGCACGCCGTGCCTCGGGGATCGTGGCGAACAGCGGGGTGCCGCGCGCGCCCAGGACGTCCCAGTCGATGTCGGCGATCGTGACGGCGGGCAGCCCGGTGCCGACGGCCGTCGAGAGGGCCGCCAGTGCGCGGCCGGGGTCCATGGGTGCGAATCCTCCGCGCGCGACGCGGTCGGCGGCGCCGGTGTCGACGGCCATGCCCGCCCCTGCCCACGGTCCCCACGCCAGGGACGTCACCGGGACGCCCTCGGCGCGGGCGCGGCGCGCGAACTCGTCCAGTTCGGCGTTGGCTGCGGCGTAGTTGGCCTGGCCTGCGGCGCCGAACGTGGCCGCGGCCGACGAGAAGACGACCAACGCCTCGACGTCACCGGCGACCTCGACCAGCACCGACGCGGCGTCGCGCTTGGGAACGGTGACCGCCTCCAGCCGCTCGGGGGTGAGACCGTCGAGAACGCCGTCGTCCAGCACGCCCGCCGTGTGGATCACGGCCGTCGGCCGGATCTCGGCGACCAGCGCGGCCATGGCCCCACGGTCGGTCGCGTCGGCGGCGCGCACCTCGATCCCCGGTTCCGCGGCCGGCTCGGCGGCTCCCGGAGCGTCCGGACCGCGCCTGCTGACCAGCACGACTCGCTCGGCACCCCGAGCCGTGGCCCACCGTGCGACTTCGACGGCCAGTCCACCCGTTCCGGTGATCAAAACTGTCCCGTGTGGACACCAACTGCCCCGTCCCGAGGCCCGGACGAGCCTGCGTGCGAACACGCCGTCATCGCCGACCCTCACCTCCGGCTCACCAGTGGCCACCGCGGCGCCCAGTTCGGACGCCTCGCCGGTCACCCGCACGAGTCCGCCCCACCGTTCGGGGATCTCGAGTGCGGCCGTACGGCCGAGCGCGGCGATGGCCTCCGTGTGCTCGCCGTCGTCGGGCAGCACGAACCACAGTGGACGGTCGGCGTGCTGCAGCAGGGACAAGGCCTCCGCGGGTGTGGCGGGGCTGTGGGGTGCCCAGTCGGACGGCAGCTCGGCGGGCTCGGGGGTGATCCGCTGCCAGGTGACCTGGTACAGCCAGTCGGGGCTGCCGTCGCCTCCGCCTGCGCCCCCGACGACGCCCGCGTCGAGCCAGTACCGTTCGTGCTGGAACGCGTAGGTGGGCAGGTCGACGACACGGCCGCCCCGGGTGAACGAGCTCCAGTCGACACGCCTGCCGCCGCCGTGCACTGCGCCGAGCGCGCGCACGGCCGTCACGGCCTCGTCACGGTCCCGTAGCTGCGCGGGCACACAGCCCTCGACCACCGGAGTGAGTGCGGCGTCGGGTCCGACCTCGATGATGTGCGCGGCGTCGAGCCGGTCCACGCCGTCGGCGAACCGCACCGGGCGACGCAGGTTGTCCAGCCAGTAGCCGGGCTCGTCGGGTGCCTTCCCACTCGCGACGCCGACGAAGTCGATCGCCGGAGGGGACGGTGTGAGCGCGTCGACGACGTCGACGAGCGCAGGCAGCACCTCATCCATGTGGGCGGAGTGGAACGCGTGGCTGACGGCGAGCTGCGAGATCCTCACCCCACGCGCCCGGTACTCGGCCACGAGCGCGGTCACGGCGTCGGCGTCGCCGGACACGACGACCGAGTCGGCGGTGTTGACGGCCGCGATCTCCACCCCACGGGGAAGCGCGACGTCGGACTCCGCCGCGTCGATGGCCGCCATCGCCCCGCGGGCACGTACCGACCCCATCAGCGCGCCACGTGCCACCACGAGCGCGGCCGCGTCCTCCAGCGTGAACACCCCGGCGGCCCACGCCGCGGCGATCTCCCCCACCGAATGACCGATCACGACGTCCGGCACGACGCCCCACGACTCGAGGAGCCGCACCAACGCGACCTCGAACGCGAAGATCGCGGGCTGGGCGTACTGGGTCTCGTCCAGCCTGCCACCGCTGACGACCGCGGTGCGGATGTCGGTGGGGAACAGGCCCAGCACCTCGCCCCACGCCTCGGCGAACACGGGGAACGCCACGGCGAGTTCGCGGCCCATACCGGCCCGTTGGCTGCCCTGGCCGGTGAAGACGAATGCCGTGCGCCCTCGCGCCGGGGTGTCCGCGGCGCCGGGGCGCCCTGCGATCGTGTCCAGGTCCGCCAGCAGTTCCTCGACGGTCCGTCCGACGGCGACGTCGCGGGACGCCAGGCACGCCCGCGCGTCGACGAGTGTCCTGGCCACGTCCTGCGGCTCGTGCGGCCTCGCCCGCAGCCACGCCGCGAGGCGTGACGCCTGTTCCCGAAGCGCCGCGGGCGTGCGTCCCGACACCGGCCAGGCGAGCACCCCCGGCACCGCCTCACGCTCCGGCTCGCCCGCGTCCGGTCCCGTCGTGTCCGCCTCGTCGGTCTCCGGTGCCTGTTCGAGCACGGCGTGCGCGTTCGTCCCGCTGATCCCGAACGACGACACCGCCGCACGCCGTGGCCGGTCCTGCACCGGCCACGGGCGGGACTCGGTGAGCAGGTCGATGTCGCCCTCGGTCCAGTCGACGTGGGTCGACGGTTCGTCGAGGTGCAGGCTCCGGGGCAGCACGGCGTGCTGCAGCGCGCCGAGAACCTTGATGACTCCCGCGACGCCCGCGGCTGCCTGTGTGTGGCCGATGTTGGACTTGACGGAACCGAGGTGCAAAGGCGTGTCGCGGTCCTGCCCGTACGTGGCCAGCAACGCCTGTGCCTCGATGGGATCGCCGAGGACGGTGCCCGTGCCGTGCGCCTCGACGAGGTCGACGTCGCAGGGCCGCAGTCTCGCCGTGGCCAGCGCCTTCTGGATCACCCGACGTTGGGACGGCCCGTTCGGCGCGGTCAGCCCGTTGGACGCGCCGTCGGAGTTGACGGCGGTGCCGCGGATCAGACCGAGCACGCGATGACCGGCGCGGCGCGCCACCGACAGCCGCTCCAGCAGCACGAGGCCGACGCCCTCCCCCATGCCGGTGCCGTCGGCCGCCTCGGCGAACGGCTTGCACCGCCCGTCGGGTGCGAGCCCGCGCTGCCGGGAGAAGGCCGTGAACACCTCGGGGGTCGGCATGATCGTGGCGCCGCCCGCCACCACCGACGAGCAGTCGCCGCGCCGCAGCGCGTTGACGGCGAGGTGGATCGCGACCAGTGACGAGGAGCAGGCCGTGTCGACGGTCAACGCGGGGCCTTCGAGACCGAACGCGTACGCGATACGCCCCGAGACGACGCTCCCGGCGTTGCCGGTGAGCAGGTGGCCCTCGACTCCCTCGGGGATGTCGTCGGCGGCCGAGCCGTAACCCGAGTACGCGGCGCCGACCAGGACACCGACGTCGTGGCCGCGCAACCCCGACGGGTCCGTGCCTGCCCGTTCGAACAGTTCCCACGTGACCTCCAGCAACTGCCGCTGCTGCGGATCCATGGCGAGCGCCTCGCGGGGCGAGATGCCGAACAGGGCGGGATCGAAGTCGGCCGCACCGGCGAGGAACCCGCCGTGCCGGGCGTACGACGTACCGGGCCGATCGGGGTCGGGGTGGTGGAGATCGGCGGGCCAGCCGCGGTCGTCGGGGAACGGCTCGATCGCGTCCCTACCCTCGGCCACCAGGCGCCACAGGTCCTCGGGCGAACGGACACCCCCGGGGTAGCGGCACGCGGCCGACACCACCGCGATCGGTTCGGACTCACGCGCCTGGTGGGCACGCAGTTTTCCGTCCGTCTCCTCCAGTTCCGCGGTGACCCGGCGGAGGTAGTCGGTCAGCTTCTTCTGCTGGCCGGCCGCACCCCGGTCGGCCGTCGGTCCGTCGGTCATAGCAACCCCTCACACACTGTCCGACCCGCCGAAGCGCTGGTCGATGAAATCGAAGATGTCCTCGTCGGCGACGTCGGCGAGCGCTCGTCCCGGGTCCTCACCGGGTTCGCCGGGAACGCCGCCGGCCGCTCCGGTGGCGGCGGTCCAGCGGTCGAGCAGTTCCCGCAGCCGGGCCGCGACGACGTCACCCGTACCCGGATCCGCCGTGGCCGCGGCGTCGTCGAGTTCCGCCCCCATACCGTCGAGACGGGCCAGCACGTCCCCGGTGGGTGTGGCGGGAGTGGCCGGACCCAACTCGGTGGTGAGATGTCCGGCGAGCTCGGTCGGCGTGGGGTGGTCGAACACGAGCGTCGCGGGCAGTGTCAGGCCCGTGGCCGCGCTCAGCCGGTTGCGCAGTTCGACCGCGGTGAGCGAGTCGAACCCGACGTCCTTGAACGGCCGGTCCTCGTCGACCGCGGAACGATGAGTGAAGCCGAGCACCGCGGCGACGTGGTCGCACACGATGTCGAGCACCAGGCGGTGCCGCTGCTGCGGCGCCGCCGCCGCGAGTCGCTGCGCCGTCGACGCCGACTCCGCCGCCGTGGCCGCGCCGCGCCGGCCCGCCGTCGTGCGGACCAGGCCGCGCAGGATCGCCGGCACGGTCTCTCGCGGGGTCAGGTCGAGGCCGACGGGGACCACGACGGGTTCGTCGACGCGCAGTGCGGAGTCGAACAGACCCACAGCCTCCGCTGTGGACAGTGGATGCACGCCACCTCTGCCCAGCCGTGCGCGGTCGACGTGCGCGGTGAGGCCGCTGGCCTCGTCCCACAGTCCCCACGCCAGCGACACCGCGGGCAAGCCCTGCACGCGACGGTGCACGGCGAGCGCGTCGAGGTAGGCGTTGGCCGCAGCGTAATTGCCCTGCCCCGGACTGCCGAGCGTGGCGCCCGCGGCGGAGAACAGGACGAACGCGGCCAGGTCGGCGTCCCGGGTCAGTTCGTGGAGCGCGGTCGCCGCATCGACCTTGACGGGCAGCACGGCGTCGACGCGTTCGGATGTGAGCGAGTCGAGCGTGCCGTCGTCGAGTGCGCCCGCGGCGTGGATCACGGCCGTGAGCGGATGCTGCGAAGGGACGTCGTCGAGCAACGCGGTCAGGTCGGCCCTGTCGGTCACGTCGCACGCGGCGAGGTGGACGTGGGCGCCCGCGGAACGCAGCTCGTCGGCGAGCTCGGTCGCCTTCTCCGCGGAACGGGCCGCCAGCACGAGACGCCGCATTCCGTGGGCGTGGACCAGGTGCCGGGCGATCAGCGCGCCGAGCGTTCCGGTGCCGCCGGTGATCAGGACGGTGCCGTCGGGATCGAGCGGAGCCGGATTGGTCAGCACGACCTTGCCGGTGTGCCGGGCGTTGCCGACGAACCGGAAGGCCTCACGTGCCCGCCGCGTGTCGAACGTCCGCCGAGGCAGGTGCCTCAGCGCGCCCGCCGCGAACAGGTCGAGGACCTCGCGCAACATCTCACCGATCCGGTCGGGACCCGCGTCGGCGAGCAGATCGAAGGCCCGGTAGGTGACGTCCGGGAGGCCGTCGCGGACGTCGGTCTTGCCCATCTCCACGAAGCGCCCGCCTCGCCGCAGCAGACTCGCCGAGGCGTCGACGAACTCCCCGGCGAGGGAGTTCAGCACCACGTCCACGGGGCCGTCCGCGGCGAACTCCTCGGCGAAGCCGAGGTCCCGTGACGACGCGAGGCGGTCCACGCCGAGTGCCCGCACCGCCTCCCACTTCGCGGGGCCCGCCGTGCCCAGCACGGTGGCGCCCCAGTGCCGCGCGAGCTGCACCGCGGCCATCCCGACCCCTCCGGCGGCCGAGTGCACGAGAACCGACTCCCCCGCTTCGAGCCCCGCCACGTCGCGCAGCCCGTAGTAGGCGGTGAGGAACACGACCGGCACCCCGGCCGCCTCGGCGAACGTCCAGCCCTCGGGGATCGGCGCGAGCATGCGGGCGTCGGCGAAGGCGTGACTGCCGAAACCGCCGGTGAACATGCCCAGTACGCGGTCGCCGGGTGCGAAGCCGGTGACACCGTCGCCGACCGCGGTCACCACGCCCGCGCCCTCACCGCCGAGCTCGGCCCGCTCCGGGTACATGCCCAGCGCGATCATGACGTCGCGGAAGTTCAGACCGGCGGCGCGCACGGCGATCCGCACCTGGCCCGGCCCGGGCTCGGTGTCGTCGCCGGCGTGGTCGACGGCCTCCAGCGCGTCGATCGTGCCCGGTCCGTTCGCCTCGACCCGCCACATCGGACCGGGCGGCACGAGGGACGCGCTCGCGGTGACCCGGTCGAGCCGCGGAACGAGCACCTCGCCGTCACGGACGGCGACCAGCGGCTCGCCGGTGGCGAGTGCGGCCGCCAGTACGGGATCGCTCGCGTGCGCCGCGGTGTCGGTGTCGACGTCGGTGTCGGAGTCGATGAGCACGACGCGGCCCGGTTGTTCGGCCTGGACCGACCGGACGAGTCCCGGTATCGGGGCGTGGACGAGGTCGAGCACGTCCTCGCCGTCGCGGGCCGCGACGGCGCGAGTGGTGACGACGGCGACGCGCGCGGCGCCGTCGGCGAGCGCGGCCCGCAGCCGTTCGATCACGTCGACGACGGCGTCCCGCGGAGTCGTCGCACCGGTGGGACGGACGACCACGGTGTCGTCGGCATGCGTTGCGGTCCCCGCGCGCGTTCCGGCCTCCGCGGGGATCCAGGTCGGCAGGTAGAGCGATTCGGGCGCCGCCTCGAGGGAACGGGCCGTCATGGTGCGTGACACCAGTGACGCCACGGTGAGCACGGGAGCGCCCGTGGTGTCGGCGAAGTGCAGCGACACCGTGTCGTGGCCGGCGGGACGCAGCGTGACGCGCAGACTGCGGGGGTCCGTGGCGTGCAGCGCGGCGCCGCGCCAGGCGAACGGCAGTCCCCCGCCGGGGCCGTCGAGCGCGTCGAGGAGCGCGACGTGCAGTCCGGCGTCGAGCAGCGCCGGATGCACGGCGAACCCGTCCGCATCTCCGACCGCCCCGTCGGGGAGCGCGATCTCGGCGAACAGTTCGCCGCCGCGCCGCCAAGCGGCGCGCAGTCCGCGGAAGGCGGGACCGTAACGGAATCCGGCGTCGGCGAACGCGGCGTAGACCGTGTCGGCTTCGACGGGGATCGGTTCGGCGTCCGGTGGCGGCCACACGGGGTCGGTGGCAGGCGCGTCGGCTCCGTCCGGCGTGAGGACACCCGTCGCGTGTTCGGTCCAGGGCGCGTGCGAGCCCGCCTGTCGGGAGTGGACGGACAGTGCCCGGCGCCCGTCGTCGTCCGGGTCGGCCACGGTGACCTGGATGTCGAGCTCGCCGTGGCTGGGAAGGATCAGCGGCGTGGTGAGCAACAGTTCCTCGACCTCGGCGCAGCCGGCCTCGTCGGCGGCGTGGAGTGCGAGTTCGAGCATGCCGGTGCCGGGCACGACGACGCGTCCCTGGAGGGTGTGGTCGGCCGTCCACGGGTGGGATCCGACGCCGATCCGGCCGGTCAGCACGAGTCCGTCGCCCTGGGCGAGGTCGACGGTGGCGGCGAGGACCGGATGCCGGCCCGGGATACTCGTCCCGCGTGGCGCGTCGATCCAGTAGCGCTCGTGCTGGAAGGGGTATGTCGGCAGGTCGACACGGTGACCGCCGGGAACGACGGCGTTCCAGTCCGGTTCCACACCGGCGACGACCGCCTCGGCCAAGGACAGCAGCAGCCGGTCGAGTCCGCCCTCGTCACGCCGCAGCGAACCCACCGCGACGACGTCGTCGGGCAGGGTCATCGTCAGCACCGGATGCGGCGAACACTCCACGAACGTGCCGAAC
>NZ_JAMTCN010000046.1:15038-23664 GCF_024171865.1 Prauserella aidingensis
AACACCAGCCGACCCGGCTCCCCCGCCGAACCCTCCACCAACAACGGATGCGGAACACCCTCGGCCAACGCCCGCACCGCATCAGCACCGACCGCCACAGCCCGGTACTCGAAGGCGGTGCGGGTGGTGGCGAGTGAGAACGCCACCGACTCCGCCGGCAATCCGGGAAGGACGGCGGCCACGCGAGCGGCGTGGTCACGCAACGCGGTCCGCGTGCGGCCGGTGACCATCAGCGGCACCGGCGCGGCTCCGAGCTCACCCGGCGTCCCGGACTCGGCCGGCGCGACCGGTACCGGAACGGAGTCACCCTGTTCGAGGACGACGTGGGCGTTGGTACCGCTCATCCCGAACGACGACACCCCTGCCCGGCGTTCGTGACCGGTGTCCGGCCAGGCGGTGGCCTCCTGCACCAGCGACACCTGGCCCGCGGTCCAGTCGACGTGCGGGGTGGGCACGTCGACATGGAGTGTGCGGGGCAGTCGGGCGTGCTGCAGCGCCAGCACAGCCTTGATCAGCCCGGCGACCCCGGAGGCCGCCTGGGTGTGGCCGATGTTCGACTTCACGGAGCCGAGCAGCAGCGGCCGCTGCCTGCCCTGGCCGTAGGTGGCGAGCAGCGCGTCGGCCTCGATCGGGTCGCCGAGCGACGTACCCGTGCCGTGAGCCTCGACGTAGTCGACGTCGGAGGTGCCGAGCCCCGCCTCGGCCAGGGCTTCTCGGATCACCCGCTGCTGCGACGGGCCGTTCGGGGCGGTCAGTCCGTTGGAGGCGCCGTCCTGGTTGGTGGCGGTCCCGCGCACGACGGCGAGTACCGGCCAGTCACGGCGGCGGGCCTCGGACAGCCGCGTGACCACGACCATGCCCGCGCCCTCGGCGAGGGACATGCCGTCCGCGTCCGCGCCGAAGGCCTTGCACCGGCCGTCGGCGGCCAGGCCGCGCTGGCGGGCGAACCCGATCAGCGCGCCGGGCCCCGACATCACCGCGACGCCACCGGCGAGCGCCAGATCGGACTCGCCCGAACGCAGCGACCGGGCCGCGAGGTGCAGCGCGACGAGGGACGACGAGCACGCGGTGTCGACCGTGACCGCGGGGCCCTGCAGCCCGAGGGTGTAGGAGACGCGGCCGGAGACGACACTCGCGGCGCTGCCGACGAGCAGGTGACCCTGCGACGCGTCGTCGGTGTCACCGAGGCGGGCGGCGTAGTCCTGGTAGTTGACGCCCGCGAAGACGCCGGTGCGGGTGCCCCGCAGCGTGGTGGGATCGACACCGGCGCGCTCCAGCGCTTCCCAGGACACTTCCAGCAGCAGCCGCTGGTGCGGGTCCATCGCGGCGGCCTCCCGCGGGGAGATGCCGAAGAACGCCGGGTCGAAGTCGGCGACCCGGTCGAGGAACCCGCCACCCTCGGCGTAGGTCGTGCCGGGGCGGTCCGCGTCCGGGTCGTACAGGTCGGCGGGCCAACCACGGTCGGTCGGCAACGGCCCGATGGCGTCGCCGCCCTCGTCCAGCAATGCCCACAGCTCGTCGGGTCCGGTGACGCCGCCGGGGAAACGACAGGCCATGCCGACGACGGCGAGCGGCTCGTCCACGGCCTCGCGGACCACGACCTCGGCTCCCGTGGCGTGGCCGAACAGTTCGCCGTCGAGATGCTCGGCGAGCGCGGTCGCGGTGGGGTGGTCGAACACGACCGTGGTCGGCACGCGCAGTCCGGTCGCGGCGGTGAGCCGGTTGCGCAGGGCGACGGCGGTCAGCGAGTCCAGGCCGAGATCGCGGAAGGCGGTGCGCGCCTCGACCTCGTCGGCGCCGCCGTGGCCGAGGGTCGCGGCGGCGTGTTCGCGCACCAGGGCCGTCAGCCTGCGCAGCCGGTCGCCGCGGGCCAGGCCCGCGAGCTCGGCCCGCAACCCGGTGCCCGACGGATCCGCGTCGGACCGCGTGTCCCGCTCGGCGATCGCGACGACCTCCGGGACACGGGACAGCAGCGGACTGGGACGCAGGGACGTGAACACGGGCACGAATCGGTCCCACGCGACGTCGGCGACCACGGGGACGGCCTCGGAGCCGATGACCTCGACCATGGCGGTGAGGGCACGGTCCGGGTCGAGGAACGGCAGGCCCTGCCGGTGGACGCGTTCGGGGTCGACTCCCTCGTGCACGTGCCCGTCGTCCCACTCGTTCGCGGCGGCCCAGACGCCCCAGGCGATGGAGGTGCCCGCGGCGCCGCGACCACGGCGGGCGGCCGCCAGCGCGTCGAGGTGGGCGTTGGCCGCCGCGTACGCGACGTGGTCACCGCTGCCCCAGACGCCGGCGATCGAGGAGAACAGCACGAAGTCGTCGAGGTCGTCGCCGAAGACGTCGTCGAGGACGGCCGCTCCGCCGACCTTGGGCCGAACCACGGCCGCCACCTCGTCGAGTGTGGTTCCGGCGACCGGGCCGAGTTTGATGAACGCGGCCGCGTGCAGCACCGTCCGCACGGGTGTGCCGTCGGCGGCGAGCCGGTCGGCCAGCGCTCGCACGTCGTCGGCGTTCGTCACGTCGCATCGGACGAACTCGACCACCCCGGCGCACTCGGCGGTCAACTCCGCCGCGCCGGGAGCGTCGGCGCCGAGCCTGCTGGTGAGCACGACCTTCGTCGCCCCTGCCGCCACCAGTCGCCGTACCACGTGCGGGCCGAGCGCACCGGTACCGCCGGTGAGCAGCACCGTTCCGGAGGGCTGCCAGAGGTCGGTGCGCGGCGTGGCGGCGCGGACCAGCCGGGCGGCGAGGATGCCGCCCTCCCGGATCGCGACCTGATCCTCGTGTCCGGAAAGGACCGGCGGCAGGTCGTCGGCCGGGGTGCGACGCGGGACGCCGTCCGGGGTTTCCGGGAGGTCGACGAGACCGCCCCACAGAGCCGGGTGTTCGAGTGCGGCGACCTTGCCGAGGCCCCAGATCTGTGCCTGGGCGGGGCTGCGCACGGGATCGTCGTCACCGGTGGTCACCGCGCCGGTGGTGGCGGCCCAGAACCGGGTGGCCGCACCGGTGTCGTGCAGGGCCTGGACGGCGGTGAGCGTGAGTGCGACTCCCGCGGTCAGGTCGGGATGGGTCGCGTGCGGGTGCTCGGCGAGGGCGAGGAACGACAGCACGCCGTCGCCGCCCAGCGCATCCGCCAGCGCGGCACGGTCGTCGGTGTCGGCGGCGGTGACGATCTCGGCGCCGAGGGCGTCGGCCGCGGCGCGGGGCCACGGGTGGTCCGCCTGGCTCTCGTGCACGAGGACGCGCCAGTCACCGCCGAGCCGACCTGCCGGGGTGACGAGCTCCCAGTCGAGGCGGTAGCGCCAGGAATCGATGGTCTCGCGCTCGTGGCGGCGTTCGTGCCAATGCGCCAACGCGGGCAGGGCGGTGCGCAGCGCGTCCCGCTCGGGTCCCTCGGGTGCCAAGGCATCGACGTCGCCCCGTGCGACGGCTGCCCAGAACTCGGCGTCCCCGCCCGCGTCGCGTGGACCCGGTTCCAGCCAGTAGCGCTTGCGCTGGAAGGCGTAGGTGGGCAGGTCGACCCGTTCGCCGTCGGGGACGACGGCGTTCCAGTCCGGTTCCACACCGGCGACGACGGCCTCGCCCAGCGACAGCAGCAGGCGGTGCGCGCCGCCGTCGTCGCGGCGCAGCGAGCCGATCGCGGTCACCTCGTCGGGCATCGCCACGGTGAGCACCGGGTGCGGGGAGCACTCGACGAACGTGGCGTATCCGTGGGCCGCCAGCTGTTCGACCGCGTCGGAGAAGCGGACCGTGGACCGGAGGTTGTCGAACCAGTACTGCGCGTCCATACCCGGGCCGTGCTCGATCCGACCCGTCAACGTCGAGTGGACGGGCACCTCGGCGCCCCGCGGCGTCACCGGTGCGAGCACGTCGAGGAGTTCCTCGCGGAGTTCGTCGACCTGTGGCGAATGCGACGCGTAGTCCACCGGGACTCGTTTGGCACGAACGTCCTCGGCCTCACATGCGCTGATCAGCTCGTCCAGCGCATGCGGCTCGCCCGAGACCACCACCGCCGACGCACCGTTGACTGCCGCCACCGAGATCCGCTCGCCCCACCCGGCGATGCGGTCCCGCACCTCGGCCTCCGGCAGTGCGACCGACACCATCCCGCCACGGCCCGCGAGACGCCGCAACGCCCGAGAACGCAACGCGACAACCCGCGCACCGTCCTCGAGCGACAGAGCTCCGGCGACCACGGCGGCGGCGATCTCACCCTGGGAATGTCCGACAACCGCGGCAGGCTCGACGCCCCACGACCGCCACACCTCCGCCAGCGAGACCATCACGGCCCACAACGCCGGCTGCACGACGTCGACCCGCTCCAGCAACTCCGCGTCGGCCAGCGCATCCGACAGCGACCAGTCCACGAACTCCGACAACGCCGCCTCGCACTCGGCCAGCCGAGCCGCGAACATCGGAGACTCGTCCCGCAACCGCAGCGCCATCCCGACCCACTGCGAACCCTGACCCGGAAACACGAACGCGACCCTGCCTGCGCTGTGCGCCGTGTCGCCGTCTCCCTGGACGAGCATCGGGTGTGCCCGCCCCGCGGCAAGCGCCGCGACCGCCTCGCCGGTCAACGCGACGGCCCGGTGCGGCAACCGCGCGCGGGTGGTGGCGAGCGAGTACGCCGCCGACGTCCACGCCAGGTCCGGCAGCGCGTCCGCGAGACGTGCCGCCGAGGCCCGCAGGGCCTGCTCGGACCTGGCGGACAGCACCAGCGGAGCGGCTCCTGCGGCGGCGATGTCGTCGGTGCCCGCGTTGCCGGGGACGCCGTCGTCGATCGCGTCGGGACCGGCGGACGCTTCGGCCGGCTCGGGGTCGCCCTGTTCGAGAACGACGTGCGCATTGGTACCGCTGACGCCGAACGACGACACCGCGGCCCTGCGCGGTGCCGCGGTCCGCGGCCACGGGGAGGGCTCGGTCAGCAGCGACACCGCACCGGAGTTCCAGTCGACGTGCGAACTGGGCGTCGAGGCGTGCAGCGTGGCCGGCAATTCCTCGTGCCGCAGCGCCTGCACCATCTTGATGACCCCGGCGACACCCGCCGCCGCCTGCGTGTGACCGATGTTCGACTTGATCGACCCCAGCGCCAGCGGGGTCTCCCGGTCCTGCCCGTAGGTGGCGAGCAGCGCCTGCGCCTCGATCGGGTCACCGAGCACCGTGCCCGTACCGTGCGCCTCGACGGCATCCACATCGGACGGACGCAGTCCACCGGAGTCCAGCGCGGCACGGATGACGCGTTCCTGCGACGGCCCGTTGGGCGCGGTCAGGCCGTTGGACGCACCGTCGGAGTTCACCGCGGAACCCCGCAGCACGGCCAACACCCGGTTGCCCGCCCGCCGCGCATCGGACAGCCGCTGGACGAGCACCAGGCCTGCGCCCTCGGCGAATCCGGTACCGTCCGCATCGTCGGCGAACGCCTTGCACCGCCCGTCCGGGGAGAGCCCACGCTGCCGGGAGAACTCCGTGAACAGCCCCGGCGTGGACATGGCCGTGACACCGCCCGCGAGGGCGAGGTCGCACTCTCCGGAGCGCAGTGCCCGCGCCGCCAGGTGCAGTGCCACCAGCGACGAGGAGCACGCCGTGTCGACGGTGACGGCGGGTCCTTCCAGTCCGAAGGTGTAGGCGAGCCTGCCGGAGGCGACACTGCCCGAGTTCCCGGTGCCGAGGTGGCCTTCGACGTCCGCGGGCACACCGGTCAGCCTGCCCGCGTAGTCGGAGTACATCAGGCCCGCGAACACGCCGGTGCGGCTGCCGCGCAGCCGTTCCGCCGGAAGGCCCGCGCGCTCGAACGTCTCCCACGCCGTTTCCAGCAGCAGGCGCTGTTGCGGGTCCATCGCCAGCGCCTCGCGCGGCGAGATGCCGAACAGTTCGGCGTCAAAGTCGGCCATGTCGGCCAGGAACCCGCCCTCGCGGGCGGAGAACGAGCCGGGACGCTCGCCCGTCGGGTCGTATCCCCCGGCGATGTCCCAGCCGCGATCGGTGGGGAACGGGCCGATGGCGTCGGTGCCGGAGCGCACGAGATCCCACAACTGCTCCGGATCGGCGACGCCGCCGGGGTAACGGCAGGCCATGGCGACGATCGCCACCGGCTCGTCGGCCGGGACGGCGGTCGTCGCGGACCGCTCACTCCGTGCGGTGCCCGCGATGACGTCCGCGAGTGCGCTCGGGGTCGGGTGGTCGAAGACCGCCGTCGCGGGCAGCCGGGTCCCGGTGGCCTCGGCCAGCCGGTTGCGCAACTCCACGGCGGTGAGCGAGTCGAAACCGAGGTCCTTGAAGGCACGTCCGGGTTCCACCGCGGCCGACGACGGGTGCCCGAGCACGGCGGCGGCGTGGCTGCGGACGAGGTCCAGCACGCGCCGCTGCCGCTCGGCGCCGGTCGCGCCCGCCAGGTCCGCCTGGATGTCGTCCACCGACGTGACGTGGGCCTTCCGCGGCCCTGCGAGGCCGCGCAGCAGCGGCGGCACGTCGGTCCGTGACCGCAGTGTCGAAAGGTCCAGACCGATCGGCACCAGCGGGCCGTCGGCGGCGTCCTCACCGACGGCGCGGTCGAAGAGCGCCAACGCTTCCTCGGTGCGCAGCGGCCGCACACCCGCGCGCGCGAGCCGTGAGACGGCGGTCTCGTCGAGGTGACCGGTCATGCCGCTGGCCCGGCTCCACAATCCCCACGCCAGCGACGTGCCCGGCCTGCCGTCGGCACGCCTGCGCGCGATGACGGCGTCGAGTCCGGCGTTGGCCGCGGCATAGGCGCCCTGGCCGGCGTTGCCGAACAGCCCGGCTGCGGCGGAGAAGACGACGAACGCGGTCAGGTCGAGGTCGGCGGTGGTCTCGTCGAGCACGCGAGCCGCGGTCAGCTTGGGTGTGACGACCGCGTCGAGCCGTTCCGGGGTGACGGCGGAGAGGACCCCGTCGTCGAGGACGCCTGCGGTGTGCACGACGGCGGTCACGGGGTGTTCGGCGAGCAGGGCGCGCACCTGGGCGGCGTCGGCGACGTCGCAGGCGACGACCTCCACCCGGGCACCGAGTTCGCCGAGTTCGTCCGCGAGCTCGGCGGCCCCCGGGGCATCCGGGCCGCGGCGGCTCGCGAGCACGAGAGCGGCGACACCGCGCCGGGCGAGGTGCCGAGCGAGTTCGGCACCGAGCGTGCCGGTGCCGCCGGTGATCAGCACGGTCCCGTCCGCGGGGAACATCTCGGCGCACGACGCGGTGTCGGCCTGCGCGTCGGCGGCCTGCGTCACCCGGGCGAGCCGCGGAGCCTCGAGCACTCCCCGTTCGACGCGGGTCCACGGTTCGTCGGCTGTCGGCAGCAGCACGGCCCCGCGGGTTTCGACAACGGCGAACCTGCCGGGGTGCTCGGCGGCGGCGCTGCGGACCAGACCGGCGGTGGCGGCACCGTCAGGGCCGGGGTGGACGGCGAGGGTGAGGAGCCCGTCGCCGCGATCGGCCCAGTCGTGGAGCAACGGCAGCACGTCCGCGGGCGTGGTGCCCGCAGGGCAGCCGACGGTGAGCGGGGTGGGCAGGCCGGCGTGGGCGTCCGACAACGCCACGACGTCGGCGGGCGCCGGTTCCGTCGCGGCCGTCTCCGTCCATTCCAGACGGTAGAGCGGCGCGGTGGGCGCGGCGGGGTCGACCGGGCGGAAGCCGAGACGTTCGGCGCTCAGCACCGGCGTCCCGTCGGGGGTCGTGACGGCCAGCGTGACGGCGTCCCCGTCCACCGGGGTGAGGCGGGCACGGACGGCGCGGGCTCCGGTGGCGTGGAGGGTGACGCCCTGCCAGTCGAAGGGCAGTGCGGGGGCGCCACCGGTGACGGCGAGGGAATGCAGTACGGCGTCGAGCAACGCCGGGTGCACGCCGAGTCCGGTCACGTCGCCGTCGAACGACGCCTCGGCGAACACCTCGTCACCGCTCCGCCACACGCGGGTCAGGCCACGGAATGCGGGGCCGTACTCGATCCCGCCCTCGGCGAACAGGTCGGCGAGGCCGTCGAGGGGCACCTCCTCCGAGTCGGCGGGCAGGTCCACGGCGTCGCCGTCGGCCGCGCCGGTGACAGCAGGTGAGGCACGCAGGGTTCCCTCGGCGTGCCGAACCCACTCGTCGTCGGAGTCGCGGCGGGCGAACACGGTGACCGGCCGGGTCTCCGTCCCCGCGGTGCCCGCGCCGACGGCGAGCTGCACGGTCGCGGGCAGGACCAACGGCTCGCGCAGGGTGAGATCGTCGATGTGCGGCACCGCGGCCTGGCGACCGGCAGCCAGCACCAGGTCGAGGATCGCGGTCCCCGGCAGCACCGGGCGGCCGCCGAGCACGTGGTCGGCGAGCCACGGTGCGGTGGGCGAGGCCAGTCGTCCGGTGAGGACGACGCCGTCGTCGGCGGCGAGCGTCAGCGCCGCGCCGAGCAACGGGTGCCCGGTGGCGGCCATGCCCGCCGCGGTGACATCGGTGGCGCCGCGGGCGGGCCAGAAACGCTGCCGCTGGAACGGGTAGGTGGGCAGGTCGGCGCGCCCGTCGCCGGGCAGCACCGCGGACCAGTCGGGCGTCACGCCGCGGACCACGGCCTCGCCCAGGGAGAGCATCAGCCGTCGCAGTCCGCCCTCGTCGCGTTTGAGCGAGCCCACGGCCA
>NZ_JAMTCN010000047.1 GCF_024171865.1 Prauserella aidingensis
CAAGATTTGTGACGCGATCAGCGACACGATTTTGGATGCGATGTTGGCGCAGGATCCGCGGTCGCGGGTTGCGGTGGAGTCGATGGTGACGACCGGTCAGGTGCATGTGGCTGGTGAGGTGACCACGGCGGCGAACGTCGATACGACGGCGTTGGTGCGTCAGGCGGTGTTGGACATCGGGTATGACTCGTCGGAGAAGGGTTTCGACGGGGCGTCGTGTGGTGTGAGTGTGTCGATCGGGGCGCAGTCGCCGGATATTGCGCAGGGTGTGGACACGGCGTACGAGTCGCGTCTGGAGAACGCTCTGGATGATTTGGACAAGCAGGGCGCGGGTGATCAGGGCCTGATGTTCGGGTATGCCTGTTCGGACACGCCGGAGTTGATGCCGTTGCCGATCGCGTTGGCGCATCGGTTGTCGTTGCGGCTCTCGCAGGTGCGGAAGAACGGGACGGTGCCGTATCTGCGTGCGGATGGTAAGACGCAGGTGACGATCGAGTACGACCAGGACAAGCCGGTTCGGTTGGACACGGTGGTGCTCTCGTCGCAGCATGCCGAGGGGATCGATCTGGACAAGCAGCTGGCTGCGGATGTGCAGAAGTATGTGATCGATCCGGAGATCGAGGATTTGGGTCTGCAGGCGGAGAACCCGAATATTTTGATCAATCCGACGGGCCGGTTCGTGGTTGGTGGTCCGATGGGTGATGCGGGTCTGACGGGTCGGAAGATCATTGTCGACACCTATGGCGGGATGGCCCGGCATGGTGGTGGCGCGTTCTCGGGTAAGGACCCGTCGAAGGTGGACCGGTCGGCGGCGTATGCGACGCGGTGGGTGGCCAAGAATGTGGTGGCTGCCGGGTTGGCGGATCGTGCCGAGGTGCAGGTCGCGTATGCGATCGGTAAGGCGGCGCCGGTGGGTCTGTTCGTGGAGACGTTCGGGACGGAGAAGATCGCGCCGGAGAAGATTCAGGCGGCGATCAATGAGGTGTTCGATCTGCGTCCGGCGGCGATCATCCGTGATCTGGATCTGTTGCGGCCGATCTATGCGCAGACGGCGGCCTATGGCCACTTCGGCCGTCCGGATGCGAACCTGCCGTGGGAGAACACCAACCGCGCGGCGGCCCTGAAGGACGCGGCCAAGGCCTGACGGCGAACGCATGCGGCGCCGGAGGAGACCGGCAGCGGCCAGTAGTCTCCTCCGGCGCCGTTTCCGCGCCCCGCAAGCTTTCATACACCCAAAAAGGGAGTGGACCCCGTTATGCGCATCGCCGTCATCGGCTCGATCGCAACCGACCATCTGATGTCGTTCTCCGGCAAGATCAAGGACCAGCTGGTCGCCGACTCGCTGGAGAACGTCTCGCTGTCGTTCCTCGTCGAACACCTCGACGTCCGTCGTGGCGGCGTCGCCGGGAACATCTCGCTCGGACTGGGCCGTCTGGGCCTGAACCCGGTCCTGGTCGGGGCCGTCGGGCAGGACTTCGGCGAGTATCGGTCCTTCCTCGAGCAGCACGGCGTCGACACCAAGTCGGTGCACGTCTCCGAGACCCAGCACACCTCGCGGTTCCTGTGCACCACCGACGAGGAGGAGAACCAGATCGCCTCCTTCTACGCCGGTGCCATGAGCGAGATGCGCGACGTCGACCTCAAGGCCGTCGCCGACCGCGTCGGTGACCTCGACATGGCCCTCATCGGCGCCAACGACCCCGAGGCGATGCTGCGTCACACCGACCAGTGCCGTCAGCTCGGCGTGCCGTTCGCCGCGGACATCTCGCAGCAGCTGGCCATCATGTCGGGCGACGACGTGCGCAAGCTCGTCGACGGCGCGACGTACCTGTTCACCAACGAGTACGAGGCGACGCTGCTGCTGAAGAACACCGGCTGGAGCGAGGGCGAGGTGCTCGACCGCGTCGGCAGCTGGGTCACCACGCTCGGCGGCGACGGCGTGCGCATCTCCGGCAAGAGCCACGCGACCGTCGAGATCCCCTCGGTGCCCGACGTCAAGGTCGCCGAGCCGACCGGTGTCGGCGACGCGTTCCGCGCCGGCTTCCTGTGGGCCCTCGGCGTCAACATGACGATGGAGCGCGCGGCCCAGGTCGGCTGTGTGTTCGCGAGCATCGTCCTCGAGACCGTGGGGCCGCAGGAGTACACGCTCGACCGTTCCGAGTTCTCGAACCGTGTTGCCAAGGCTTACGGCAACGACGCCGCCGCCGAAATCGAGTCCAAACTGCGGGTCTGATCATGGCGAGCGCTGGTCTGCCGGCTGTCGAGGCGCGGGTCCCCGGCGGCGCCATGGGCGCTGCGCTGCAGGCCCGTGGCGGCACGCTCGCCGCCCTCGGCCCGATCGAGGGCGGCGACGGGATCCTGAACGTCACACGTCCGGATGTCGCAGGCGCGATGCCCACCGCGGTCGCCTCGGCGCCGGTTCGGGCGCGATCGGGCCCCGCACGTCCGGCACCGCGCTCGCGAACCCGGGCGAAGACGACATCGCGAACCGCGCCGACACCTGAGTGGGTGTGACGGTGTGTCGACATGTTTGACCGCGCAACATTGAGCCTGGGAAACTCGTTACGAGTGGGCCGAGAGGCGCTGCAGCGGAGAGACCTCCGCCACGCTCGGCCACTTTCCCTGGCAACGGAAGGGCGCCTCTGTCACAGGAGGCCTATCGCGATGCCGGAATCCCAGCTCACGAGCGCGTCGTCGGCGCGCGTCGTCGTGTAGGTGCCGGTAGGCGAGGGTCAGGATCAGAAAGGAAGTCATGAGTAACAAGTTGCAGCAGGTGAACGGTCTCGAGTTCGCCGTCGCCGACCTGAAGTTGGCGGAGGCAGGCCGGCACCAGATCCGGCTCGCCGAGCACGAGATGCCGGGTCTGATGGCGACGCGTCGCGAGTTCGCCGCGTCGAAGCCGCTGAAGGGCGCGCGCATCGCGGGCTCGCTGCACATGACCGTGCAGACGGCTGTGCTGATCGAAACCCTGGTGGAGCTCGGTGCCGAGGTGCGCTGGGTGTCCTGCAACATCTTCTCCACGCAGGACGAGGCCGCCGCGGCCGTCGTGGTCGGCCCGAACGGCACGCCGGAGAAGCCGCAGGGCGTGTCCGTCTTCGCGTGGAAGGGCGAGACTCTCGAGGACTACTGGTGGTGCACCGACCAGCTCTGGGACTTCGGTGACGGCAAGGTCGCCAACATGATCCTGGACGACGGCGGCGACGCCACGATGCTCGTGCAGAAGGGTGTCGAGTTCGAGGCCGCAGGCGTCGTGCCGCAGCCGACCGACGAGGACCCGGCCGAGTTCAAGGTCGTCCTCGAGACGCTGCGCAAGTCGCTCGCCAGCGACAAGGGCCGCTTCACCAAGCTGGCCCAGGAGATCAAGGGCGTCACCGAGGAGACGACGACCGGTGTTCACAAGCTCTACGAGCTCGTGAAGACGGGCGACCTGCTCTTCCCGGCGATCAACGTCAACGACTCGGTCACCAAGTCGAAGTTCGACAACAAGTACGGCTGCCGCCACTCGCTGCCGGACGGCATCATGCGTGCCACCGACGTGCTCATCGGCGGCAAGGTCGCCGTGGTCTGCGGCTACGGCGACGTCGGCAAGGGCTCGGCCGAGTCGCTGCGCGGCCAGGGCGCCCGGGTCATCATCACCGAGATCGACCCGATCTGTGCGCTGCAGGCCGCGATGGACGGCTACCAGGTCACGACGCTGGACGAGGTCGTCGAGACGGCCGACATCTTCATCACCACGACCGGCAACTTCGACATCATCACGTCGGAGCACATGGCGAAGATGAAGCACCAGGCCATCGTCGGCAACATCGGTCACTTCGACAACGAGATCGACATGGCCGGCCTCGAGGCCACCCCGGGCATCAAGAAGGTCGAGATCAAGCCGCAGGTGCACGAGTTCACCTTCGCCGACGGCCACTCGATCATCGTGCTGTCCGAGGGCCGGCTGCTGAACCTGGGCAACGCGACGGGCCACCCGAGCTTCGTGATGTCCAACAGCTTCACCAACCAGACGCTGGCGCAGATCGAGCTGTGGACGAAGCCGGGCGAGTACGGCAAGGACGTCTACCTGCTGCCGAAGCACCTGGACGAGAAGGTGGCGCGCCTGCACCTCGACGCGCTGGGCGTGAAGCTGACCAAGATGACCAAGGAGCAGGCCGAGTACATCGGCGTCGACGTCGAGGGTCCGTACAAGCCGGAGCACTACCGGTACTGATCACTTCGCGGTGAGGGCGTGTCCGGCGGCCCCGTCGTTTCGGGGCCGCCGGTGCGTACCGCGCGGGTCCGCCCTGCCGCCGGCCGGGCGGACCCGCAGCCCGAAGCAGTCACCGTTCGTGCACCGGAGGACCCGAGAAGGCGGTTCGACATGAAAACCATTGCTCTTGAGCTGGTCCCGCCCGAGGTGGACGGCGGCCCGCAGGCCGCGGTCGAGGAAGGCCAGAAGGTCGCGCGCGTCGCCAAGGAGACCGGCCTGGACGGCGCCATCAAGCACCTGATGATCCCGGGCATGATCGAGGAGGAGTCCGACCGTCCCGTGGAGCTGAAGCCACGGATGGACGTGCTGGACTTCTGGAACTCGGTCAGCGGCGAGCTGGACGACGTGCGGGGTCTGTGCACCCAGGTCACGGCGTTCCACGACAAGCCCCAGCTCACCGAGCGGCTGCACTCCCTGCGTGACGCGGGGATGGACGGCATCGTCTTCGTGGGCGTGCCCCGCACGATGGCCGACGGCGAAGGCTCCGGCATGGCGCCCACGGACGCGCTGGCCGAGTTCACCGACGTCGTGCCCAACCGCGGCGCCATCCTCATCCCGACGCGGGAAGGGGAGCAGGGCCGATTCGGTTTCAAGTGCGACCGCGGCGCGACCTACGGCATGACGCAGCTGCTCTACTCCGACGCGATCGTCGGCTTCCTGCGCGACTTCGCGAAGCACTCCGAGCACCGCCCGGACATCCTGCTGTCCTTCGGCTTCGTGCCCAAGATCGAGACGAAGATCGGCCTCATCGACTGGCTGATCCAGGACCCGGGCAACGAGGTCGTCAAGAAGGAGCAGGAGTACGTCGCGCGGCTCGCCGAGATGCCGTTCGAGCAGAAGAAGCGCGAGCTCGTGGACCTGTACAAGCGCGTCATCGACGGCGTGGGCGACCTCGGGTTCGACCTGAGCGTCCACCTGGAGGTGCCGCTCGGCGTGTCCAAGCCGGCGTTCGAGGTGTTCGCCGAGATGCTGGACTACTACTCGCCGCTGCGCTGATCCGGCCGCCGTGAGGCGGCAGGGCCGGCGGTGTTCACCGGTTCCCCGTCAGATCCCGGGGTCTCGCCTGCGGAGATGTCCGCCTGCGAGACCCCGGGATTTTTCGTGCTCCGCTCCGCCGTGCCGTGGGTTACCCACAGCGGTGGCGGTCCAATCGTCGTCGCGCCGCGGCGCCCGCGGGCCCGGTGCCTGCCCGCAGGCAGCCGGTGCGAGCCCTGCGACGAGGTGGCGAGGCGGTGCGAGTGCGGTCGGTGGCGGGCCGGCTCGTTGGTCCGCTGCTGCGGGAGCGCGGTCACCTCGGCGCGCACGGCCGACAGCCGCGCCATGAGCACGCGGATACCGTTGTCGAAGGCGTAGAGCATGGCTTGCGGGTGATCGTCCGGCGGCCGGTCGTGGTGGGAGAGCGGCTGGGCGAGGCCCGTGCCGCTGATGGTCCAGTTCTCGTCGCCCCGGCCGGTCGTCTCGGTGAACTCGACGGTGACGGGCTTGCTGACGGCGGCCCGTGGCAGCGACGGATCGGTGCCGGTCGGCACGAGCAGATCTCCGCCGGGACAGGCGTACGCCGCGAGCGGGACGGGTTCCCCGCCGTCGACCGAGATCGTTGCCGTAACGCGGCGGGCCCGATCGCCGATCAAGGCAACACAGTCGTGATGGGTCAGTCCGGCCTGCTCCATGCTCGCTCCCTTCCGCGGCCGGAGGCGCCCCGTGCGCGTTCCGGCCGAGTTCCTCGCCGTCGGCTGTCGCCTCCGGCGTCGGTGCGGTCGTCATCGCTGTCGGATGTCGTGTCACCGCACGGTTTTCGGCGGTGGGCGGGCGGAGAGTTCGGGTAGTGTCGATGGCGGTCGTGATCGTCGGTTCGGTGGGAGCCGGCGGTCAACCGCAGGCGGTCACTTTTCCTTGGTACGCCGGACGAACCGATCCGTCCACACGTTGCCTCCTCGTGGGTGAGACGGCGTGTGGTGTCTGGTGGAGTGGGGTCCGGCGAACGTCGTCGGCGCGCAGTGGAGGTTGGCATGGGTGTTTCGCAGAACCGGTTCCGGATGACGTTCGCGGGGTACGACCGCGAGGCCGTCGATCGTCACCTGACCGCCTTCGAGGAACAAAACCGCGCCATGGCAACGGATCGGGCGCTGCACCAGCGACGTGCCGAGGTGCTGGCGGCCGAGTTGGCGGAGCTGCGCGAGTCGCACACGGCGTTGCGGCACAAGTTCGACCGGGTGTGCCGCAGCCCGATCGAGAGCGACGGGCTGTCGGAACGGATGCTGCGGCTGGTCGAGCTGGCGCACGTCGAAGCCGCCGAGATCGTGCAGGACGCCCGTGACCGTGCCGAGCGCACTCGTACCGCTGCCGACGAGGAGGCAGGCCGTCTCCGCCGCCGGTACGAGCACGCGCTGGCCGAACTGGACGATCGCCGCACGCAGCTGGAGGCCGAGTTCGCGGAGCGGACGCGGCGGCTGGAGGCCGAGGCCGAGGAGCGGGAGCGCGCGGCCGAGGAGAAGAGGCGCAGGCTCGACGAGGAATCGGCCCGCAGGCGCCAGCAGGCCGAGCAGGAGCTCGGCAGGGCGCTGGCCGCGAGGCGGGCCGAGTCGGAACGCCAGGTGCGACGCCGTGAGGAGGAGGCTTCGGACCGGGCGACGGCCGTCCTGGCGCAGGCGCGCGAGCACGCCGCCGAGGTCGTCGCGACGGCGACCGCCCGAGTGGAGCAACTGGAAGAGGTGCAGCGCACGCTCACCGCGCGGTTGCGGGAGACACGGGCGGTCCTGAGCGCGGTCGGCGAACTCACCGACCCTGCGCACGCGGAATCGGAGCCGCTGCGCGGACAGGAGCCGGAGCCGGCGCGTGGGGGCGGTGAGGCCCACGAGGACGCGGCGCGGTCCGGTGCGGAGCCGGGGCCGGTGGTGTGGCCTGCCGACGCCGGCAGGCAGGGCTACGCGACGCCGGGGCGCGGGGTGCAGCCGGTGCGCCCCGCGCAGCCCGTGGCAGGTGAGCTGCGGTCGGTCGCCGAGGCGGTGCCCGCGCCGCGGGACGGGGATGCCGACGCCGGGTCGTCGACGGGGACGGGCGGCGAACACCCGCATCCCGCAGGCGCGCGTGCGGTGGACGCGGGGGCTCCCGACGCGGCCGACGGCGAGCGTCCGGAGGCGGCACAGGGCAGCGGTGCGGCGACGAGGTCCGTGGGTACGTGACCGAGGCCGCCGGGATCCGGTGGGTCCTCGCCGTCGCCTGCCCCGCCGCCACGTCCGCCGTCCGCGGGGCACGGTGAGTCCGAGGCCCGAGGGGAGGCGCCCTCGCGGGGGAACGCCGTCGCTGCGCGTGGCCGTGCTGCGTCCGGCCGTGTGGTGGTCGTCGTCCGTCCCGGTGGCACCCTCACGGTGCTGTTGCACATGAACATCGGTTTCAGTAGCACTGGACGAGGTCGCCCGTCGCCGAACGGCGGTGACGGGTCCGTATCCGAGTGCGAGGAAGGCTGGAGGCCGATCCATGTCGCTGAATGTGCCCACCGAGTTGTTGGACCGCGCGGAGAGCGGGAGCGTCGACGACGCCGAGTTCGTCGCGTGCGTGCGGGAGTCGCTGCCGTACGCGTGGGAGATCATCACCGGTGTCGTCGCGGACCTGGAGACCGAGGGCGGGCCGTTCGCCGACCATGCGACGCCGCCACCGTCCGAGGCCGAGCGTGGCCAGCTGCTGCGCGCGTTGGCGTCGGATTCGATCCGCGGCGGGTTGGAGCGGCACTTCGGAGTGAAGCTGGCGTTCCAGAACTGTCACCGGGTCGCGGCGTTCCGACCGGGCGCCGTCGACGGTGACGAGTACCGCGAGTTCGTCTCGGTGCGGGGCCAGTTGTTGAACCAGAGCCCTGAGCTGCGCGACTGCTGAGGCGGTCAGTCCGAGTTCGGGCGGCTCCCGCGGAGCGCGGGCAGCACCTCGGCGCCGAGGCGTTCGATGGTGGCCAGTGTGCGTGCGCGGGAGCCGCCACCCTCGACCAGCATGAGTACCCGGTCGATGCCGGTGGCGGCGATGCCGGTGCGGATCCGGTCGACGCAGTACTCGGGGTCGCCAACGGGGTGCAGCCGGCAGAGGAGTTCGGCGTATTCGACGGGGTCGCGGGGCGTGCGTGGCCGGTCGTCGACGGGCACGTACCCGGCGAGTCCCGGGCCGAGCCAGCGGGGGAGCGAGGAGCGCAGTTCGTCCACGGCCGACGCGCGGTCGCGGCCGACGTGGGCGACCACGGTGGAGGTGTGGCCGACGGGCCGGGGGCCGCCGGTGTGTGCCGCGGCGCGGTCGTGGGCGGCGACCATGCGGGCCTTCTCGTCGTCGCTCGCGTGCATGCCGAGCAGCATGGGCAGTTCCCGTTCGGCGGCGAGGGCGGCGGTGTCGGCGGAGGTGCAGGCGACGGTGACGGGCGGGTGCGGCCGGGTCAGCGCCGGTGGGGTGAGCGGTACCTCGCGGAAGGTCAGGCTCGGCCCGTCGCCGCGAACCCGGTCGTCGGTCAGGCTAGTGAGGAGCAGGTCGAGGCGTTCGGTGAAGTGGTGGTCGTGGGCGTCGGCGCCGGTGCCGAACACTTCGAGGTCGACCCACGGCCCGCCGCGCCCGACGCCGAGGGTGAAGCGTCCGCCGGAGAGCCGGTCGAGCATGCGGGTCTGTTCGGCGAGGGCGACGGGGTGGGTGGTGGACAGTACGCTCACGGCTGTGCCGACGGTGATGTGGTTGGTCGCCCCGAGCGCGTGGCCCGCGAACGTGATGGCCGACGGGCAGGTGCCGTAGGACATGAAGTGGTGTTCCGCGATCCAGGCTTCGTCGAATCCGGCGTTCTCGGCGGTGAGCACGGCGTCGGCGGCGGTCTGCAGCGCCGCGCCGGGGTCGTCGTCGCCGAACACGGCGCCCAGGAGGAATATCCCGAATTTCACGGGTCGTAACCCTACGTGAGTTGCATCGTCCGATGTGGACCGGAGGGTGACGGGACCGCAGGTCGGCGGGTGTATACGGGGGCTACCGGCCGGTCACAGGAGTGGGTCGGTTGGTACCGTCGACGTGTGGGGAAACTTCGATCGCGCGTCACCTCGTGGGCTACGCGGCTGTACCTGGCGCGCGCGCAGCGCAAGGGCGGCCTCGACCTGCAGAAAGTGTTGCCCGAGACGGCGTTGATGCCGTTGCGGCGGGACGGTCTCGATCCCGTGGGTGAGCTCGCGGAGGCCAGGGAGTCGGAGCCGGTGCGGAAGCTGCCGGTGCCGTTCGGGCTGAACTTGTGGCTGGTCAGCGGCTACGACGAGGCGAAGGCCGTGCTGGGCAACGGGAAGGCGTTCAGTAACGATTTCGGCACTCTGATGGCCGAGTTGGGGATGAATCCGGACGACAATCCGGGTGGGTTGGGGTTCGTGGATCCGCCGGTGCACACGCGGCTGCGGAAGCTGTTGACGCCGGAGTTCACGATGCGCCGGTTGTCGCGGTTGCGGCCGGGTATCGAGCAGATCGTCTCCGATCGGCTGGATGCGATGGCGAAGAAGGCGGAGTTGGGCGAGCCGGTGGATCTGGTGGAGGAGTTCGCGCTCCCGATTCCGTCGTTGGTGATCTGTGAGCTGCTCGGGGTGCCGTACGAGGACCGGGACGAGTTCCAGCATCTGGCGGTGGCGCGGTTCGACCTGTTCGCGGGTGCGGGTGCCGCGGTGGGGGCGATCTCGGAGTCGCTCGAGTATTTGATGCGGGTCGTGCGCAAGGAGCGTGAGGATCCGGGCGACGGGCTCATCGGCATGATCATCCGCGAGCACGGCGACGAGATCGACGATCGCGAGCTCGCCGGGCTGGCCGACGGTGTGTTGACGGGCGGGTTCGAGACGACGGCGAGCATGTTGTCGCTGGGCGCGCTGGTGTTGTTGCGGGATCCGGAGACGTTGCGCCGGGTGCGTGAGGACGACGAGGCGGTGCGGCTGTTCGTGGAGGAGGCGCTGCGGTACCTGTCGGTGGTGCAGGTGGCGTTCCCGCGGTTCGCGCGTGACGACATCGAGGTCGGCGGTGTGACGATCGGCAAGGGCGACATGGTCGTGGTGTCGTTGTCTGGTGCGGATCGGGACGGTGCGCTCGGGGCGGATCTGGAGGCGTTCGACGGCGAGCGGTCGCCGACGCAGCATCTGGCGTTCGGTTACGGCGCGCACCGGTGTGTGGGCGCGGAGCTGGCGCGGTTGGAGTTGCGTGCGGCGTATTCGGCGTTGGTGCGGCGGTTCCCGGACATGACGTTGGCGGTGGATCCGGCCGAGTTGGAGTTCCGGCAGACGTCGATCGTGTACGGCGTGGAGAAGTTGCCGGTTCACTTGGGCTGACCGGCTTCGGCCGACGGGATGCCGGGTCGACCGGCTTCGGCGGGGCGGCTCGGTGGTCGCCCCGCCTGCCTGGCCGGGTGTCGTGTCAGCCGCCTGCCATGGCGCCGATGATCAGCAGTGGTTCGGTGCCGCGGACGACGGGTTCGGGCAGTGGTGTGTCGTGCGGTTCGTGGGACAGGTCTTCTTCGCAGGCGAAGAATCGTATGAAGGCGCGGCGCCTGTCGGTGCCGTGGTGCCGGATGGTGCCTGTCAGGACCGGGTAGTGGTGTTCGAGGATGTCGAGTACGCCGCCGAGTGTCACGGTGCCGGGCACGTCGAGCGTCAGTTCGCCGTCGTCGATGTGGGCGAGTTTGCGCAGGTGTGTCGGCAGGTGGACGCGGATCGCGGTGGTGGTGGCCGGTTCGGTCATGGCAGGGTCTGCACTTCCACGGACAGGACGGACGGCAGGTCTCGCACGATGGGTGTCCAGGTGTCGCCGGCGTCGGGTGAGGCGTACACCTGCCCGCCGGTGGTGCCGAAGTAGATGCCGCAGTCGTCGAGGCGGTCGACGGCCATGGCGTCGCGCAGCACGTTGACGTAGCAGTGCTCTTGGGGAAGTCCGTGGGTGAGCGGTTCCCACTCGCCGCCGCCGGTGCGGCTGCGGTAGACGCGTAGTTTGCCGTCGACGGGGAAGTGCTGCTCGTCGCTGGTGATGGGCACGACGTACGCGGTGTCGGGGTCGTGGGCGTGGACGTCGATGGGGAAGCCGAAGTCGGTGGGCAGTCCGTCGCCGATGTCGTACCAGCTGGCGCCGTCGTCGTCGCTGCGCATGACGTCCCAGTGCTTCTGCATGTAGAGGGTGTCGGGACGGGCGGGGTGCCGGGCGAGGTTGTGGACGCAGTGGCCGACGTCCGCTTCGGGTTGCGGGATCTGGCCGGAGTTGAGTCCACGGTTGGCGGGTTGCCAGGTCTTGCCGCCGTCGGCGGTGCGGAACACGCCCGCGGCGGAGATCGCGACGTGCAGGCGGTCGGCGTCGCGCGGGTCCTGGATGATCGTGTGCAGGCACATGCCGCCGGCGCCCGGTTGCCAGTCGGGGCCGGATTCGTGGCAGCGGAGGCCGCGGAGTTCCTGCCAGCTCCGGCCGGCGTCGACGGAGCGGAACAGGGCGGCGTCCTCGACACCGGCGTACACGGTGTCCGGATCGGACAGTGACGGTTCGAGGTGCCAGGCGCGCGTGAACTCCCAGGGACGTTGCGAACCGTCGTACCACTGGTGGGTGCCGACGTCGCCGTCGTAGGTGAACTCGTTGCCGACGGGGGTCCAGGTAGTGCCGCCGTCGTCGCTGCGGTGGATCTGCTGGCCGAACCAGCCGAGCGACGCCGAGGCGTAGATGCGGTCGGTGTTCTGCGGCGAGCCTGCCAGGTGGTACATCTCCCAGCCCGCGAAGAGCGGGCCGTCGACCTTCCAGTCACGGCGGGTGCCGTCGGCGGTCAGGATGAAGGCGCCCTTACGGGTGCCCACGAGTACGCGTACGCCGGCCATGTTGAGTCCCCTTCTCGAGTCATGGTGGAGGTGTCGGAGGCGCTTGGGTTGTACTGTAACTGAGATCACTTTTCAAAAACAACCGTACATCACACAGGCAAGATCACGGGGTTGTCGGCGCAGGCGGCCTCTCGGTCGGTGGAACCGGGATGACCGGGGTCGTGCCCTGCGATGACGGTGCTGTGGAGGGTACGAGTGGGTACCGACAGTTTTGGGAATCGCCGTTCGACCTGCAGGTCGGGGCGACTGCGGCGATGGGGGAGCACGCCGCGGCGGCCCTGCCGGCGGCTGGATGTGGCGTGGAGGCAGGATCGCTGCGGAGCCGGGGAGGCTCCACCGATATAGTGCAGCCGGCGCCGGAATCGGCGTGGGGGCCGGTAGCTCAGTTGGTTAGAGCAGAGGACTCATAATCCTTTGGCCGTCGGTTCAAGTCCGACCCGGCCCACCCTTCTGACCTGCATGTTCAATCGTCCGCCCATCCGGGTTTCGACCCTTGGGTGCGGGTTTGGGTGCGAGTAGTCTCCGGGTATGGCTCGCACCCGTTCCGGAGGTCGCCAGCGCGGTCGCATTGAGCAGCGCGGCGACAGTCTTCGCGTCGTCGTGTTCGCCGGGACCGATCCGGTGACGGGTCGTCGGACGTACTGCGCGAGAAGATCAACGGCACGGACGATGCGGCGTGGCGGAAGGCCGAGAACACGCTGACGCAGTTGCGGGCCAAGGTGCTCAAGCAGCGATCGACGGCGTCGACGGTGACGTTCGGCTATGCGGTGGATGAGTGGCTGCGTACCGCCGACATCGAACAGAGCACCCGGGACAGCTATGTCGGATACATCGACCGCGTGATCAAGCCCGTGCTCGGCGACATCGCGGTGAGCAAGCTCGGTGCGCGGCAGCTGGAGAATCTCTACGCCGATCTGCGCCGCTGCCGGATGCGCTGCGATGGGAAGCCGTTCGTCGAGAAGCACAAGGCGAAGGACGAGCACGACTGTGCAGTGGCGGAGTGCGTCGTGCACCGGTGCAAGCCGATGGCGGCCTCGACGGTGCGGCAGATCCACTCGATCATCAGCAGCGTCCTGAACGCCGCGGTGCGGTGGGAATGGATCGAAACGAACCCGGCCAAGAATGCCCAGCGGCCGAAGCTGCGCCCGCCGGATCCCCAGCCCCCGACGCCGGCTGATGCGGCCAGGTTGGTGGAGGCCGCGTTCGAACTGGGGGACGACTGGGGAACGCTCGTGTGGCTGGTGATGACCACCGGCATGCGGCGGGCGGAGGTTGCCGGGTTGCGGTGGTCGCGCGTCGACCTGGACGCCGAGACCGTCGAGATCAGGCACACCTATGTGCAGAGCAAAGGCAAGGGTCTGGAGAAGGACACGAAGACGCACCAGATGCGCCGGGTCGCCCTCGACTCCGAGACGGTCACGTTGTTGCGCGCGCACAAGGAGAACTGTCGCGACGAGCTCGCCGAGCTTGGCGTGGAGCTCGATGAGGACATGTTCGTGTTCATGGGGGCGCGCAGTGCCGATGCGACCACGCCGTATCCGCCGGACGCGATCTCTCGTCGGTACAAGCGCATGGCGGCACGCTTGAACCCGCCGGTCAACACCCACATCCACGCACTACGCCACTTCTCGGCGACCGAACTGTTGTCGGCGGGCGTCGATCTCCGCACGGTCGCCGGCCGCCTGGGGCACGGCGGGGGAGGAGCGACCACGCTCCGGGTTTACGCGGCGTGGGTGGCGGCGAGTGACCGGAAAGCAGCCGAGATCCTGGGTTCTCGACTGCCGAAACGGCCGCCGAAGGGCAGTGCCGAGGAGTGACCGGATCCGTCGGCGGCCGTGGAGTGTGTTCCTACCCCGAAGGCGAGGTCGCGCTTGAGTCAGGTGGGGAAGGATTCAGCGGAAGTGCGGACTCTGGCCGCACGCCGCCGGCTGCCGACCGGGCTCTCGGCGTCATGGCGCCGCGACGGCGCCGCGGTCGGGTGGGGCGGGCGTGCTGGGGACTGCTCGTGGTGGGTGGCGCCTTCGCCGAGCGTGGCGACGACGGTCACCGGAGATTGCTGACCCGGTTCGCCACCTGGCACGTCTCACGTCGCCTACGTGAGAACCAGCCAGTGACCTCCTACCGGCAGAACAACGCGCGCACCATGTTGCGCGACGCCGAGCGGTTCCTGGCCTACCTCGCCGACCGAGGCCGCCGGATCGACGAGTGCACCCAAAACGACCTCGACACATGGACCGCCAGCGCAGAGAACCGACAGGTCGCCAGCCTGCGCCCCTTTTTGAAATGGTGCCGACGGCAACGCGAACTTCCACCCCTGCAGCTGCCGCGATCAGTACCGACTCGAGCCGCGCCGCTGGGACAGCACGAGCGCGTAGCGTACGTCCGTCACATCTTCACCGACGACACCATTCCGGTCGCAGATCAGGTACTCGCACTGCTGATCCTGCTCTATGCCCAGCCGCTCATTCGCATTGCCGGACTCACCGTCGATGACGTGATCCGGGACGAAAACCAGGTACTCCTGCGCCTGGGAGGCCCGCCCACGCCAGTGCCTGAACCGTTCGCTGGGGTGCTGACCAACTACCTCGACAACCGGCTGAATCTCAACAGCGCCGCGAACGCACGCAACCGCTGTCTGTTCCCCGGACGCCGTGCAGGACAGCACCTGACCACCACCTCGCTCCGGCTCCGTAACCTCGGACTGTCCAATCTCGACGGCCGCGCTGCTGCGATCCGGCATCTTCTGCAGCAAGCTCCGGCACCCGTCATCGCTGACATGCTCGGCTACAGCACGACCACCGCCACTCGGATTGCGTTCGAAACAGGCACCACCTGGCAGCGCTACGCGGCCGACAAGAACGGTCGCTGAGGTGGTCGTCCTTACTCGTCACCCAGCGGATGTTGTCTATGCGAAGGTCGGCTTGGGACCACGTCGACCCCGGCGCCAGGTGAGTCAGGTTCGACCTTTGCTCCGCTGAATCAGACAGACCGTCGCAGCGGCAGCCGAGAGGGCCGCGACGATCGCGACCGCCAGCCAGGAGGCTCCGCTGATGAGCGTCCCGGCGACGGCGGTGCCGGCCGAGCCGGCGGCGATCTTCAGCGCGCCGACCCAGATAAAGACCTGTCCTCGCGTCTCGAGCGGGGCGTACTCGCTGCGGGCGGCGAGTGTCGCAGCGAAGAACAGGGAGTTCGCGATCCCGGCCGCGCCGAACGCAAGGAGGGCCGTGGTGAAGTTCGGCGTCGCGATCACGAGCAGCAGTGCTGCAGCGACGACGGCTGCGAGGACACTGGTGAGCTTGTCGGAATCCCCGCGCATCGGCCATGCCATGAGGACTGCCGATCCCGTCAGGCTCCCGACTCCGTAGCCGGCGACGAGCGTCCCGGCCAAGGCTGCATCGCCCAAGGACGGGGCCACTGCCACGGCGTAGATGGGCAACACCGCGACGGAGAAGGCGACGATGACGGTCAGGCCCAGGGTGCGCCGAAGCGGACCGAAACGCCAGATGCTGCCCAGCGTGTGGGCCGGGGACGGGACCGTGCCGGGGTCGTGGAGTGGTGACTGCCGCGGGAGGGCGAGGACGGCCCCGGCCCCGGCGATCGCTGCCGTCGCGAGGGCCAGGGTCGCGAGGAGTGGGCTGGAGGTTGCAGCGATCCAGGCGACCGCAGCCGGCCCCAGGGTCCCGCTGATGCCGTAGCTTGCGACGTCCCAGCTCTGCGCGCGCCGTTGGCTCTTTTGGGAGCGTCCGACGATGGATGGCAGGCGGCTGCTGACTCCGCCGGTGAGCATCGGGCCGAACATGCCGGAGAGGATCAGCAGCAGCGCGGGGACCACGGCCCAGGTGACCGGCAGCATGAGGCCGGCGACGCCGAGGAGCGTCCCGTGGATGAGAGCGGAGGCGGCGATGATCTTCCGTCCGTCGCGGGCGGTGTCGAGGCGACGAGCGATGAACGGGCCGAGGAGGTGTGGGGCGGTGATTGACGCTCCGAGCAGGCCAGAGGCCCAGTCGGGCTGGCCGGAAGCGTGGGCGAGCAGGACGATCGCAACGACCGCGCCGCCGTCGGCGGAGCGCACGAGGGTCGCCGCGACGACGTACCGTGCCAGGCGGCCGGAAGCTCCGGAGGCTGCCGCCCCGGACTCGTGCTCATCCAAGGCCGAGCAGATTGACCACGGCAGCGACCTGTTCGCGCTGCTGGTGGGAGAGTCCCTGGATGGGCAGGGGGAGGCTCGGTCGTCTTGCCAGACCGAGCTGCTCGGCGATCGCTGCGACGACGCGCAGACTGCCGCCGAACTGCGCGAACAGATCCCACAGTGGCGCGAGTCGCTGGGACTCCGCGACGGCGTCGGCCGCCCCGCCCGCTTGTGCGGCGCGGGTGATCGCCATCGCCGGTGCTGGCAGAGTCCCTCCGATGACCGAGTACCAGGCCTCGCAGCCGGCGTTGAGCCCGGTCGCGGCGGAGGCGTCGCCGGAGACGCCGATGGTGACGTGCTCCGGGATGACGGCTCGGATTGCCGCGACGTGCTGCCGAGCGGCCTCGGGATCATTGGGGACGCCGGGGATCTTGATTGAGGCGATGCCGGGAAGCTCAGCGATGCGGCCGTAGAGCTCGTTGCTGAACTCGAAGTGCGTGGTGCCAGGATTGTCGTAGACGATGACCGGCAGGTCGGTCGCGGCGGTGACGGCGCGGAAGAGTTCGAAGACGTCGTCGTGGGTCAGGGGCTGGTAGGTCATCGGGGCCAGTAGCAGCCCGGCAGCGCCTGCCGCCTGGGCGGCCTCGGCGTTGGTGAGGACATGTGATGTGCGCAGTGCACCCACTCCGACGTGCACCGGGGTGTCGTCGGCGTGCTCGACCGCGAGTCGGGCGACGCGAGCGCGCTCCTTGGTCGTGAGATAGGCGTACGAGCCGGTCGAGCCGAGTGCGGTGATCGAGTCCACTCCGGTAGCAGCCAGGCGCTCGATGAGGCGGGCGAAGGCGCGGGCGTCGACCGTGTCGTCGTGTAGCGGGGTCAGGGGGAAGGCGGAGAGTCCGGTGAAGATGCTGGTCATGGATGCTCCTTCGTGCGGACGGCCGACGGTTACTTGATACCGCGTGGTCCGGTCATGTGCGGGGGCCGTAAACGGTGGTGAGGGCGGCGTCGAGGTCGGCGATGAGGTCCTTGGCGGATTCCAGGCCGACGGCGAGACGGATCAGTCCATGGTCGCCGAACGGCTCTCGGAAGCCGGCGGCGCGCTCTGGGGGGTAATGCTCGTATGCGATGAGGGTCTCGTCGTGGCCGAGTGAGACCGCCGAGGTGATCAAGCGCAGGTCGTCGATGAACTGGACCCTGTCCTGGTGGCTTCCGGCGATGGCGAAGGACACGATTCCGCCGTAGCCGCCGGTCAGCTGCACTGATGCCGACGCATGATGGGGATCGCCTGCGAGCCCCGGGTAGGCGACGAGATCGATGCGGGGGTCGGAGGCGAGGAACTCAGCGATGGCCTGCGCGTTCTCGCAGTGTCGCTGCAGGCGCAGAGGCAGCGTCAGTGATCCCCGCATGATCAGCCAGGCGTTGAACGGCGCGATCGCCCCGCCGACGTGGTGGAGTGCGCCGAATTTGATCTGGTCGACGAGATCACGGTCGCCGATGGCCACTCCGCCCATCGCGTCACCGTGTCCGTTGATGTATTTGGTGAGCGAGTGCATGACCAGGTCGGCCCCGTGATCGAGGGGGCGCATCAGCGGAGGCGGGGTGAAGGTCGAGTCCACGGTGAGCAGAGCTCCGGCGCCGTGCGCGATTCGGGCCAGGGCTGCGACGTCGGCGACCTTGGGATCAGGGTTACAGATGACCTCGGTGTGGATCAGCTTCGTGCTCGGCCGGATCACTGCTCGGACGGCGTTGAGGTCGGTGATGTCGACGAGGTCGACCTGGACGCCCATCTTCTTCGGCAACAGGGAGGTGAGCAGGTCAAAGGTTCCCATGTAGACGATGTCGGAGACGATGACGTGGTCTCCGGGGGCCAGGATTGTGAAGAACGCGCCGTGCAGCGCTGCCATCCCCGTCGTGAACACTGCGGCGGCCTCGCCGCGCTCGGCATGAGCGAGCTTGTCCTGCAGACCGAGCTGATTCGCCCCCGACTCCCGGGTGTAGACCAGAAGATCGGGATCGTCCTCGGCCAGAGCAGTCGGATCCGCGGGAAGGCGATAGGAGTTCGCCATCGCGATCGGGGTGCGAATCGCGCCGGTCGTCTCATCGGGCCGGTTGCCGCCGTGGACGGCCCATGTGTCCCCGGTCAACGTCGCATGGTCATATCTGTCAGGGCGAGGGGCGTCCACAAAAGACTCTTCGGTACTCATGAAAGGTGTGTTCCCGGCGTTCGTTCGGACGTTGTCATGTCGGCTGCTCATGGAGCTTGGATCAGTCGGCGCGAATCGCGCACGTCGGGGCCGAGCTGAGTGAGGGCCTCGACCAGACTGTTCCCGGCCGCGGCCAACTCCTCGGTCGTAGCCGGGGCGAGGGCGTCGAGGATAAAAAGCGCCGTCCGGGTGTCGTCGGTGAGTCCGGTGCGTCGGCCCTGACGCCAGTTCCAGCGTCGGCAGGTCACCCCGGCGTCGTCGCACCATACGACTTCGCCGGTGTCCGGATACTCGCGCACCATTTCTCCGTTCGCAGTCGTGTCGAAAGGTTCGTCGCCGTTGGCTCGGATCAGCCGGGCTGGCCCTTCGTACTCGTGGAAGTCCTCGCCGCCGAGTGGGATCTGGTGCAAGACGGAGATCGCGTTGTAGATGTCGGTGAGCGCGTTGATCCGTGGCAGGCCCTTCTCCGCACGCCGAGTGAGGGCCTCGAGGCTGTTGCGGGTGCGCTGCGGCTTCGCGCCGAACGCCCGGTACGCCTCCCGCCACGCGGCAATGTGGTCCAGCTCGTCCACCGGCGAGGCAGCGAGTAGCGCTCGCGCATGCGCCTCGGCCCGGTCGATCAGCTCGTCGACCGCCGAGGAGGACACTCGAGGATTGATCCCGCTCACCAGGACGAGAAGCGCGCGGTAGTCCGGGCGCAGCTCGAGCACGGCAGGGTCGACCTCGCACTCGGCGAGGAACGCGTCGAGTGCTTGGGTCTCAGTCATCGTTGGTCTCCGTTAGGTGGGCGTGTCCCACACCGGGCTCGTGGACGCAGAGCGTGAACCGGGCCGGGTCGTCGTTCGGGTTGAAATAGGAGTGCTCGGCATCGCCGTGAAACACCAGCGCGTCACCATCCGCGAGCACATGAGACCGCCCGTGGACCTCGACCGTGAGCGTGCCTTCCAAGACCTGGAGGAGCTCGCGGGTGCCGGCGGCATGGGCCTCGCTCTCATGGCGGTCACCGGGCGCGAGCGTCCAGTTCCACAGCTCGATAACCTCCGGCGGCTCCGTACTGGCCACGAGCACGCCGCGCCCACCCTGCTCGCCGGTCCACAGCGCCGCACCCTGACCGGCGCGAGTCACCTTCGCTGCCTTCGGTGCCGGAGGCTCGACGAGGGCGGGCAGCGCCACCCCGAGAGCGTCGGAGAGCCGCAGCAGCGTGCCCACGCTCGGGTTAACAGCCCCCTGCTCGACACTGACGACCATGCGCCGGCTCACCCCCGCACTCTGGGCGAGCTGGTCAAGCGTCCAGCCGTGGGCAGCGCGTTCCTGCTTCAGTCTCGTGCCGATGGCGCGTGCCAGGCTCTCTGCTTTCACGTCCATAAGTGCATCATAGTGCACAACGAGGGCATCATCTGTGCCAGTCGGCGATGCTCACGTATCTACGTGGCGGAATCGTCCAGCTCGTTCGGGCCGGGTTGCCACCCGCACGCGGTGCCCGCTCAACCTGCGTGCCTCTCCGAGCTCCCTTTCGCTGGAACCTGGCTCTCAACGCCCGAATCGCACGCGCGAATACCCCGCACGACCAGCAAACCCGCTGATATCGCGACTGATGCGAACTCGCGCTGCTTGTTGTGAGCGGCGGTAATGATGCTCGGCCAGGCGGGTGAGACTGCGACTGGGCGGGCCGGTCTTGTCGGTCGTGGGTGCCACCATGCGACTGGACCACCGAGCGTGGATGTGGGGCCGCGCGGGAGCGATGGCATGCCGTTGACGACATACCTGACTGATCGGGATCTCGTACTCGATGCCACTCGAGACGAGAGCGACGTGGGCGGAGGCATGTCCTGGCAACAGGTGCGTGACGACGACACCTTGCCGATGAAATGCCGCGAGTGTGGTCGCGACATGCACCCTCGCGGCGGTGCGAACCGGGGCAAACGGCCCCACTTCGCGCATAACAAGGACTCGAGTCGGCCCACGTGCCCGGCCGAGAGCGAAACGCGCGAGCATCGGGAGCTGAAACGACGCTGCGCCGAGTGGGCTCGACGAGCGGGGTGGCACGCCGCTCTGGAAGTCACCAGCCCCACCAAGGACTGGCGTGCCGACGTTCTGGCCACCGATCCGCGATCGCAGCGTCGTGTCGCGTTCGAGATCCAGCTCAGCCCCCAGACCGAGGAGGATGCCCGACACCGCAGCAAGCGCTACCGGGAGGCGGGGATCGAGTGCGTGTGGATCGTCAAAGGACATCAACGCCCGTGGTTCCGAACCCATGGCGCGCTCGTGGTCACCGGGCCCACAGCCTCGGCGGGCTCGCAGGAGCGTGACTGGACGGTGGTCGACGGGTGCCAGCGCTACATCGGGACCGAGGAGGGCGGAATCTGGTGCCCGGTTACGTCCGTGCCGTTGTCGCAGGTGGTGTACTCCATCGCGCGTGGGCAGGTAGTGCCCTCCCGCAGAGACCCGTATCTCGACAGCGGCGAGTGGTGGTGGATCCGAGCCGATCGCCGGCAGCACTGGACAGATCCCGTCGCACAACCAAGCAAACCCCCACACCGCCGGCCGAAGCGGAAGCCGACCCCGCGAGACACCCGGCCACGCACCCAGACCGCCCGCTCAACTGGAGCACTCCACGCTCGTTCCTCGTCCCCGCGGACGCCCGCCACGCCGTCACCGACTACCGCCGCGTCGGTCAAGACGGATCCGCCACCGGCGCCGTCACCACCCGAGCCACCGACGACCCCCACCCCGGAGCCTCCGGCCGTAGAACACACGAAACCGCAGGCTAACCCGCACAAGCGTGTGCCCACCCCGCCCCGCGATCTGACACTTCGTGAAAGCCTCGCCGACGCGCTGGGCGGTCCCTGGCCAGCCCGCCGGTACGGCAGCGCCGCTATCTGTGCCCTTTTCCTCGGCCTGATCGCAGCCGCAGCCAGCGCTGGTGTCACCAACGCCGCTCTGACCGAGCTTGCCCTCTGGGTGGCCGGCACCTGGCGTGCCGTGATCCTGCTGGGCGTCCTGATCTCGGGTGTACGTCGGTATCGCTAGCGTCGATGTTCAGGAAGGGCGCTCACCGCTGACCTGCGGGTTACCCCTCCGGCAGGACAAAGTCCGGCGATGACGCCACTCGGGTGGCTCTCAAGACCTGGGCGAGCGTCGAGAGCGCTTCGAAGACGCCGAGGGTTTCGCTGAGGAACTCCAGGTAAGTCATCCCTGTGGGGTCTTCATCGCTGACAACCCGGCCCGTCTGAAGATCGTGGTGCGCCGTGGCGTGCCCGATCGTGTTGCGTCGACGGGACATCTGTGCGCAGGGGCCGAACCTCGACCGCGACTGGTGCGCATGTGGGAGGCCATGGCCCAGCCGACGACCATGCGGGTGGCCAGGTCGAGCACCGTGGCCAAATACAGCCACCCTTCGCCGGTGCGCAGGTAGGTGATGTCGCCGACCAGCCGCGTTCCGGGTTGTGCGGCGGTGAAGTCCCGCACCAGCAGATCCGGACTGGACACCGGCTGCTGGCCGGGCACGGTGGTGGTCTTGTAGGCGCGAGGCTGCACCGCGGCCAGCCCCTGCTCGCGCATCAGGTCGACAACCAGGCCGACGCTGGCCTCGATGCCGTCGCGGTTGAGTGCCGCGGTAACCCGGCGGCACCCATAGGTCTGGCGGGA
>NZ_JAMTCN010000048.1 GCF_024171865.1 Prauserella aidingensis
GCGGGCTGTGGCGGGGACGGCTGGAGCGATCGTCCATAGCCTGCTCGCCGCCGTGGCGGTACCGGCCGGCCCAGCGGGCCGCGGTCGTGTGGGCGACCTGGAACCGTTCGGCAGCGCGGCGCACGTTCCAACCGTCCTCGACGACGCACCGGGCCAGTCGCAGCCGTCCGGTCGGAGTCAGCGGAGCGTTACGGTGGACCACCAGAGGGCCTCCTCGGATCGGCGTGTTGTTCGTGGTGATCCACACCGAACCCGGAGGCCCTCACCCATATCAAGATCATCCACCGCGTGCCGAACCGTCACCAACGTGCCCGAACAGCACAGCTAGCGCCCTGACCTCGGCGCAGTTGCGGTTCGGGCGCGAACCGGCCCGCAGCTGCGTCCGCGTCACGTGAATCGGCTCACCGCGGGCGAGCTCGCGTCTGCGACGCGGGCGCGGGCCCTCGTCACGCCGGTACCGTGAGACACGTGCAGGTTCGCGAGTTCACCGATGCCGACTGGGACGCCGTGTGGCCGATCGTCCAGGAGGTCATCAAGGCAGAGGACACCTACGCCGTCGAGCCCGATCTGACGCCCGAGCAGGCGTACGAGTTCTGGGTGGCCGGGCAACACACGGTCGTCGCCGTCGACGACACCGGCATTCTCGGCACCGCGCACATGAGTCCGGTCCGCCCGGCACGCGGCAGCCACATCGTGAACGCGAGTTTCATGGTGTCGAGCGCCGCGCGCGGCAAGGGTGTGGGCGAAACGCTGGTGCGCTACGCGCTCGACCGTGCCCGCGCGGACGGTTACGCGGGGATGCAGTTCAACGCGGTCGTCGAGACGAACACGTCTGCGGTGAAGCTGTACGAGCGACTGGGATTCCGCATCATCGGCACGGTCCCCGGCGGGTTCGACCACCCGGTGCACGGCCGCGTGGGGCTGCACATCATGTACATCGACCTCTGACGGGCGGGAGCCGACCCGAGGACGGCCACGCTCACCCCGCGAAGACGCACTGCGCGAAGCGCCGTCCGACGCGGCGGTGGGACTCGCCGTCGGGGTGGAGTGCGTCCGGAAGCGGGAGCTCGTCGTGGTCGGCGGGCCCGTACAGGTCCAGACCGTCCACATAGAACAGATTCGGGTCGTGAGTGGACCGTTGTTCGACGATGCGCCGCAGCGCGTCGCGGATGACGGTCAACGTCAGCCGTCCCGCCTTCACCTCGGCCGGGTCTCCCGTGGCCGCGAACCGCATCCGACCCTCGCGCAGTGCGTCGAGGTCGAACGTGCCGGGCCCCGGGGTGTCCTCGTGGATCGGGCAGTACAGCGGCGAGACGACCGCCAGCGGGGTCGTCGGATGGCCGTCGCGGATCGTGTCCAGGAAGCCGTGCACGGCCGGGGTGAACGTCCGCGTGCGCATGGCGTCGCCGTTGACGATGTTGATGCCGATCTCGAGGCTGAGCACGTCGGCGGGGGTGTCGCGGATGATGCGGGCGACGAACGGGTCGAGCATCATGGCGCCGCTGTAGCCGAGGTTGAGCAGGTCGACGTCGCCGGACGCGGCGGCGACCGCGGGCCACGTGGTGGAGGCGCTCGCGGCGTTGGACCCCTGGCTGATCGAGCTACCGTGGTGCAGCCACACGCGGCGGCCCGTGCGCGGCACCGGCGCGACGGGGGCGTCGGCGCGCAGGTCGACGAGTTCGGCCTGTTCGTTGTGCGGCAGCCAGAGTTCGACGTCCTTCTCCCCCGCGGGCAGCCCGGTGAACGTGAGCGTGGCGGCGGGGCCGTGTTCGACATGCGATTCCCCAGTCGACATGTCGACATGAATGGCGTCGCCGCCGGTCGCGGTGGCCTGCGCGGCGAGTGTTCCGTCGACGAGCAGGTCGTAGACACCGTCGGGCCGGGGCGGTGCGCCGCGGTAGAGCTTGCGGGTGCGGACCACGTCGAGTTCGACCGTCGTCGCGGCGGTACGCAGCGCGAGGCGCACGCCCGCGGGCTGCGTCTCCGCCATGGCCAGCTGCGCACCGTCGGCCCGCCCGTCGAAGCACTGCGTACGCGCCCACGCGGGCAGCCGGTGCGGCAACACGCCGCGATCGGTGCGTTCGAGTTCGAGGGCACCGACGACGAACTCGTCGGTGATCGGAATGCTGGCCGGACCGGACGTCATACCCGCACCCTGCCACGCCCGAACCACCCTGCGCACACGGTTTTCCGGCCGGCGGCCGGTGGTGGAGACCCGGAACGTCCGTGGACTCCACCACCGGCCCGAATCGCCGGGTGGCCGGTTCAGCCGACGAGGGCGCGCCAGGTCACCGGGCCGCACACGCCGTCGACGACGAGCCGGTTGACGCTCTGGAAGGAGCGGATCGCCGACACCGTCACCGGTCCGCAGTCGCCGTCGACGAGCAGGCCTGCACTGCGGATGTTCAGTGCCGTCTGGGCGGCCTTCACGTGGTTGCCGTTGCGGCCGGAGCGGGCCGTGGCCACGAGGTGCGGCCAGGTCTTCGGGCCGACCTGGCCGTCGACGTACAGACCCTGCGACGACTGGAACGACTTCACGGCGGACACCGAGATCGGGCCGTAGTCACCGTCGATCACCAGGTTCGTACCCCGGTAGCGCATCAGGTACTGGATCGTCTTGACGACCTCACCGTCCGCGCCGGGGTCGATGGACGACCAGCCGCCGCCGAGGTCCACACCACGTGCCCGCATGAACGACACCGGGTTGACGATGCCGTGGAGCCCACCGGTGTGCGTTTCGAAGTGCAGGTGGGGACCGGTCACGTTGCCGGTCGTGCCCATGTCGCCGATCCACTCGCCGGCCGTCACCCACGCACCCTCGCTGACGCGGAAGCGGCTCAGGTGGCCGTAGTAGGTGTAGACACCGTTGCCGTGGGACATGATGATGCCGCGACCGGTGCGGCCGCTGAGGACGCCCCAGCCGACGCTCCAGGCGCGGCCGGTCGCCGCCGCGTAGACGGCCGTGCCGGTCGAGTTGGTGACGTCCTGGCCCGCATGCGGCACGCCACCACGGTCCGCACCGAAGTGGCCGCCCCTGGGGAAGTAGCCCAGCGCGGGGTTACGCCAGGCGCCGTTCTTCAGCGACGCCGCCGACGCGGTCCCGGTCGCCCCCAGCAGCCCGAGGGCCAGCGCTCCGGCCCCCACTGCCGTGCCGGACAGCATCGCCCGCCGCGACAGACCGCGGCGTTCGGCTGCGTCGGTGCCGAGTCTGTCGTCCGGCGCTCCGCATTGCTCACACATGTCGTCGCCCTTTCGTAGCCGGTAACGATCGCCACGCTACAAATGGGACAACTCGGGCGGCACCTACGAACGTTCGAGACTCCGCGGGATCGGGTGAACAGTGGCTGACCGCCCACTTGCCGGTTCGTGGTGCACGGCCGGCGGTAGTCGGCGCTACGGCTTGCGGCCGACGGCGGCGGCGATGCAGTGGGCGGCCGACGACAGCTCACCCACGCGGGGGCCGTCGGGCCACCAGTCGTCGTTGATGACCAGCCCCGGCTCGATCAGGTCGAGACCTTCGAGCATCTCCAGGATCTCCGCGCGCGTCCGCCAGTAGCCGCGGCCGGTGCCGCCCGCGCCCCGCATGATCTCCTGCACCCGCATCGCGGTCTCGGTGTGCTCGTTCTCCGGGTTGATGAAGTGTGTGAACGCGACGTAGGAGCCGGACGGCAGCGCGTCGATGTAGGCACGCATCACGTCGACGGGCGGCATCCCGAACTCGGCGTCGTGGTGATGCAGCGTCGCCACCTGCAACAGCCCCATCGGCCGGGAGAAGTCGAGGAACTCCCGCACCATCGCGTTGTCGAGGACCTGCTCGGGCCGGAAGATGTCGGCGTCGAGGAACCGGGTGTGCTCGTTCTCCTCGAGGATCGCGCGGCCGTGCGCGAGCACCACGGGATCGTTGTCGACGTAGACCACGCGTGCCTCGTCGTTGAGCCGCTGCACGACCTCGTGCGTGTTCTCCGCGGTGGGCAGGCCCGAACCGCAGTCGAGGAACTGGTCGAGACCCACCTTGGCCGCGAGGAAGCGCGCGGCGCGGATGAGGAACATCCGGTTGCTGATCGCGATCTGGCGGACCTCCGGCACGGCCTCGTCCATGCGGTAGATCAGCTCGCGGTCGACCTCGTAGTTCGTCTTCCCGCCGATGGCGAAGTCGTAGGCACGGGCGATGCTCGGGGTCGTGGTGTCGATGCTCACCACGTTGGACGAGATCGGCTGGGACTCGGAACGGGAAGCAGACATTCGCACTGACCTCGCTACACAGGGCATGTCACAACGGCGGGGGACTCGCGCACGCAGCGTAGCCCAATCGGCGGTGCCCCCGGGAGGGTGTGGTCCCGAAACGGCGCATACCGCCCGCGGGGACTCGCCGGCCGGCCCGGTCCTCGGCGGCCACGGCGGCCTCGGCGTCGACCGTGGCGGGCCGTCTCAGCGTGGCGGAGCGAACGTCACGCGCCCTCCGGAGCACGGCTGAGCACCGCGACGAGGAACCCGGAGTCCGGCTCGAACGGGCGGAGATCCCACGTGGCGAAGGCGTGATCGGTGCGGAACCCGGCTGCAGCGGCGTCGGCGAAGAAGTCGTCGGCGGTGTACCCGCGGTCGGTTCCGAACCCGACCGCGGCCCGCCCGCCCGGCGCCAGCCACCCGTGGAAGCGGCTCAGGACGGCACCCCGCGTGCTCGGCGCCAGGAACGGCATCACGTTGCCTGCGCACACGACCAGGTCGAACGGCGTGTCGACGCCCTGGGCCGAAAGGTCGAGTTCGGCGAGGTCGCCGACCACCCATCGCGGGCCGGGATGGTCCTCCCGCGCGGCCGCGATCAGCACGGGGTCGACGTCCACTCCGACGACGTCGTGACCCGCGGCCGCCAGCGCCGCACCGACCCGCCCGGGACCGCACCCGGCGTCGAGGATCCGCGAGCCGCGCGAGGCCATCGCGTCCACCAGCCGCGCCTCTCCGGCGAGGTCGTCACCGGCACGCGCGAGGCCCCGCATCCGCTCGACGTACCAGTCGGAGTGACCCGGGTCCTCGGCCACTTTCTGCATCCACAGGCTCGTTTCCACCACGACCCCATTGTCCAGCCGCGGCACGACGACCGTGGCGGCGACCCGACGGTTTGCGACTCGGCGACCGGCGTGCACGCGGAAGCCCGGCCGGCTCACCCACCGGTTCGTCACCGACACCCGATCAGTCGAGGTTCCACGGGTCGTGCCTGGCGAGCTTCAGCAGGGCGGCCAGTTCGCGGCGGCTCCGCTGTCGCGATGCGCGGCGGTCGGCGCGGAACAGGTCGGACTCGTGGCACAGCGGGCAGCCGCAGGGGCGAGTGCCCGTGTAGTGCAGTTCCCAGAAGCAGGAGCCGCGGGCGACCGAACCGCCGCTGTCCGCGAAGTGCGCGAGGTCTGCCTTCAGCGTGGCGGGGAGGTCGCACACACCGTCGCGGTGATCGTGGATGGCGACACGGCGCAACGAGCCGTCCCAGAGACGGAGGCGGAACGGCTGGGTCTTGTCGGTACGGGACATGTGACGCTCCGAGCTGCTCATGCGGCAGCGCCCGTCCCGCGGGAATGCAGGTGGGCGCTACCGCCGTGATAGCTCGGCGTCACGCGGTCTGCGGTGCATGTTCGGCAGACTACTGACGTCCGTGAGCGCCCACAACGTTTTCGCCGTAAGGCGCCGACCGGCACTGTTCCGTCTCCTCGCTGAACCGCACCGACGGCCGTCACGCTCTGTCAATCGTGTTCCCGGGAGCAGTACGACTCCCGGCAAGTCGTCCAGCGGGCAACACGACACCGGTCGAGACCATCCGACTTTCGGATTGCGTGGAAGGGTCTCCTTCCGTCGGCACGGCCGAGCTCGAATGCCTGCGGCGGCCGATCTGGGCGACCACCTCACACCTTCGTCACCGTGCACTGCATGTGCAAGGCATCTGGATCCGCATCGCGCAAAGAAAAACCCCCAGGCCAGTGACTTGGGGGTTTCTGCGCGCCTGTAGGGATTCGAACCCCAAACCTTCTGATCCGTAGTCAGATGCTCTATCCGTTGAGCTACAGGCGCATCATGTTCAATTGTACCCGACGGCTTGCCGGGTCCGACGCCCGGGGTGAACCGGGTGTCAGCGGAGGCTGCGGGATTTGAACCCGCGAGGGAGGGTTACTCCCAACCGCATTAGCAGTGCGGCGCCATAGACCGGACTAGGCGAAGCCTCCCGGGTCGGTCGCGACCACTGCCGTCATAGTTTACGCATGCCCCGCACCCGACTTCCAGCCACCCCCCCTTTCGCGTGTACGACCACGCCGCGGTGGCTGTGACCTGCGTGATCGCGAACCGCGTGGATCGCCTCACGGTGAGATGGCGACGGGCCACGGCCCACTCTCCACTCGGCCCGCATCAACGCAACTGCTGCACGGCGACAGCCAGCCCGAGGTCCGCTCGCCAGCACGGCCGTGACGTCCCGGCCGCGCTCCGGCACACGCCATCGAGGGACGCCGGCGACGGGCCCGACGCAGCAGACCCGGGCCCGGGTGCAGGACGTGCGGTGCCGGGTGCAGCACACGCGGGAGCCGCACCCGAAGGCACAACACACGCTCCCGAACCCTCAACACGCGCCCCTGAATCCGCAACACGGTCCCCGGAATCCGCAACACGGGCCCCTGAATCCGCAACACGCGCCCGCGAAGGCGCAACACGGGCCCCGGGGACTGCAACACGCGGGTCAGGGGTGGGCGGCGTACTCCACGAAGGCCGAGAGTGCGTCCGGGTTGGCGAGGGCGTCGCGGGACACGGCGCGGTCCGGGTCGGCGCCGGACAGGATCTTCTTGACCGGCACCTCGCACTTCTTGCCGTTCAGCGTCCGGGGCACGGCGTCGACGACCACGAAGCGGTCCGGCACGTGCCTCGGCGACAGCGCCGCACGCAGCTGCTTCCGCAGGTCAGGCTCCAGATCCTCCAGCGCGACACCGTCGGCGAGCACGAGGAAGCACACCAGCTCCCCCTCCTCGCCCGCCGCCGACGTGTCGATCACCAGCGAGTCGAGCACCGCGTCGTAGCCCTCGACGACCCGGTAGAACTCCGCGGTGCCCATACGCACGCCGCCACGGTTCAACGTCGAGTCGCTGCGGCCGTAGATGATCGCCGAACCGCGCCTCGTGATCTTGATCCAGTCGCCGTGCCGCCACACGCCGGGGAAGTCCTCGAAGTACGCCTCGCGCAGCCTGCTGCCGTCGGGGTCGTTCCAGAACATCACCGGCATCGACGGCATCGGCTTGGTGACCACCAGCTCCCCCACCTCGTCGACGACCGCACGCCCGCTGTCGTCGTAGGCCTGCACCGCCGCGCCGAGGCTCCGGCACGACAGCTCGCCCAGCCACACCGGCACGTCCGGCGCCGACCCGACGAACGCCGTGCACAGGTCCGTGCCACCGGACACCGAACAGATCTGCACCTCCGGCCCGATCGCCTCCGCGATCCACCGGAAGCCCTCCTCCGACAACGGCGCCCCCGTCGAGCCGATCGCCCGCAGTGACGACAGGTCCACGTCCTCGGACGGCTTGAGGTGTGCCTTCAGGCAGCTCTGCACGAACGGCGCCGACGTGCCGAACACCGTCACGCCGTGCCTGGCCGACAGCCGCCACAGCGCACCCAGGTCGGGATAGCCGGGGCTGCCGTCGTACAGCACCACCGTCGAGCCGACGAGCAGGCCGGAGATCAGGAAGTTCCACATCATCCAGCCGGTCGTGGTGAACCAGAAGAACCGCTCACCGGGACCCAGGTCCTGTTGCAGGGCGAGTGCCTTCAGGTGTTCGAGGGTGATGCCGCCGTGGCCCTGGACGATGCCCTTGGGCAGGCCCGTCGTACCCGACGAGTACAGGATCCACAGCGGGTGGTCGAACTCGACGGCGTCGAACGCGAGCTCGGCGCCCTCGTGCGCGGCCAGCAGGTCGTCCCAGCCGCGGGCGCCCGGCATCGTGCCACCGCCCTCGTAGTCGACGAGCACCGTCGCGGCGAGGCCCGGCAGCTGTCCGACGAGCTCGTCGACCGTCGGGCGGATGTCGAACGACCGGCCGTTGTAGCGGTAGCCGTTGACCGCGATCAGCACCTTCGGCTCGATCTGCGTGAACCGGTCCGCGACCGCCCGCACCCCGAAGTCCGGCGAACACGACGACCAGATCGCGCCCAAACTGGCCGCGGCCAGGAACGCCACGAGCGTCTCCGGGCAGTTCGGCGCCAGAGCCACCACGCGGTCGCCCTTGCCGACGCCCAGTTCCTTCAGGCCCGCGCGCGCCGCCGCCACCTGGCCGCGCAGCTCGCCGAACGTCAGCTGCCGCTCGAGGCCGTCCTCCCGCGCGAAGACCAGTGCGACCTCGTCGTCGGCCTTCGCGGCGCCCGCGACGCCGCCGGTCAGCGCGTGCTCGGCGTAGTTCAGCGTGCCGCCCGCGAACCACGTCGCGCCCGGCATCTCCGGACCCGACAACACCCGGCCGGGCTCGTCGTGCCAGATCACGCCCAGGTACTCGGCCACAGCCGACCAGAAGTCGCCGAGGGACGCCGTCGAGAACTCGTGCAGCTCGGCGTAGTCCTTCGTCGTCACGCCGCGCTCCTCGGCCAGCCAGCGGCGGAAGTCGGCCACGCGCGTGCGCTCGACCTGCTCCGGCGTCGGCGTCCACAGCACCTCGGGAGCGCCGCTCCCGGTGGTCGCCGTGTCCGCTGCGGTGGTGGCGGAGTCCGGTGTGTTCGTACCTGCTGCGGTGCCCGTGCTCGTGGCGTCGCTGCCCTGCGTGCTCATGCCCGCGACCTTAGGTCAGATCGTCGACCATTTCCTCCGCCATGCCACGCAATCTCGCCACGTCCGCGGGAGTCACCGTGACCCAGTCGCCGAGTTTCCGCAGCGCATAGCGCCCCTGCTCGGTGTCGACCCAGTTGACGGTGCCCGGCGTGCGTCCCTGTGTGCGCGATGTCGCACCGACGTACCCGCCCGCGCGCCTGCCCTCGACGGCGCGCAGGACCGTCGCCGCCTCCGACGACCGCACGCCCGCCTCGCGCAGCGCGTCGAGGAACCCGCTCGCACCCTCGTGTTCGCCCGCGCGGCAGGCACGGCGATAGTCCGCGAACCCGACGTTCGCGGGCGCGCCCGGCCCTGCGCCGACGTCCGGCAGTGCCTCCAACATCGTCGGGATCAGTTCCGCGGGCCGCACGGGTCCGACGAGCACGTCCTCACCCGAGGTGCCCGCGGTCGCCGCGCCACGCTCGCCGACCGCGCCGTAGGAACGGAACGAGGCATCCGCCCCGGAGGCGCTCAGGTCCACCGACACGTCCGGCTCCGCCAGTGTGCGCAACAGGTCCTCGACGTCCCGGTCCGGCGACCGCACCGTGCCGAGGCCGCGCTCGGCCAGCGAGTCGTCGGCCAGGGCGATCAGCTCCGCGCGATACGACTCCGTCGCCCCGACCCGTGGCACGCCCAGCACCGACGGTGGATCGCCGAGCTGCAGGGTCCGCCACAACAGGTAGAACTCACCCGGGTGGAGCGTGATCCATCCGGAGTTCTCGTCACGCACCCGCCGTCACTCGTCCCCACGCCAGCCGCGTTCGCCGATCACCGGGGGCGCGACCCGCCCGACCGGCATGCCCCAGACGTCGTCCTCCTCCTGCAGGTACGACGGCGAGTGGTGCTCGGCCTCCTCGTCCTGGCCGCCACGTGCGCCCGCACCGCCCGTCATGCCCATCGGCGCGCCGCCCGCACCGCGCGCGGCACCGGCGGCCGACGCGGCCTGCCCACCTGCGGCGCCCGTCGTACCGCTTGCCGCGCCGGCTCCGGTCTGCATGCCGGACGAGGCCGCGCCGCCACCGCCCACGGCACCCGCCGCCATTCCCGACGCCGCACCCGCGGCCAGGGGCGCCGCGACGACGCCGGGCACGAAACCGCCCGTGCCGCCCGGAGGCTGCGGGCCGACCCGGTGCGACGGGTCGGTGCCGCCGTCCTCCGGCGGAGGCGATGGCTCGCGACGGTCGCGCGGATCGTCCTTGATGATGTCCTCGCCCGGCATCACGAATTGCGGCACGCCACGGAACACGTTCCCGGATTCGAGCTGATACGTCCGCATGACCTGCGCCGCCTGACGGTGCAGCTCCTCGCGGCGTTCGACGTCGGCGATCGGGTCCAGGGGCAACGCGGCGCCACCGGCGAATCCGCCGCCGCCACCTCCCGTGTCCGCGGCTCCACCCATGTTGCCCGTTCCTCCGGCGCCGCCCAGGCCTGTGGACCCACCGGAGCCGCCACGGCCCGGGGTTCCTCCGCCACGGCCCAGTGCCCATCCGTCGTCGCCCGGACGCCCGCCGTCCGCGGATCCGCCTCCGCCCTCGCCCAGCACGTCGATCTCCCCGGGCAGTCCGCCGCCACGACCGCCGCGGTCGGCGTCCGACTGCGGTTCGCCGAGCGCGACGACGTCGTCACCGTCGTGGGGTTCGAACTCGCGGATCGGGGCGGGCAGCATCGGCGGCGGGAACCACGGCCAGGGGTGCGAGAACTGCGGGGGCTCGGGCATGTTGTTCTTCGCCCACTGCGCGAGGTGCGACTGCGCCTGGATCGCGGTGCCGACGCCGTGGCTGTCCCGCGCCGTCTGGTCGGTCCACGTCGACAGCTGCTCGACCCGCTGCCGTGCCTGCTCGACCCCGCCGCCCTGCCAACCTTCCGAGGCCTCCCGCAGCGCGTTGCGCAGGCTGTCGCCGATGTCCTGCAGCTGAGCCCCCAGGTCGGCCCACTTGTGCGCCACCCGTTCCGCATCCTCGGCATCCACGCCGGTCGTCGCCATGCGATACAGCTCGGCATGCGACAGGGCCTGCCAGTCGAACTCCGAGTCCAGGGCGTCCTCGCCGGGCCGGGGACCCTCCGGTTCGCGCGGCGGCCACGGAAAGGGCAGACAGTTCGCGATCACTCGATCCTCCCGATGCGCTGCAGGTCCCGCTCCGCGTCCTCGTCGGCCGTGGTGATCATCCCGGCCGCGGCGCGCACGATGCCTTCGAGTTTCTCCAGCTGGGCCGCGTACGCCTTGAGCACGGGCAACGCGGCGTTCGTGTCCCCGTCCGCGGCGCCCTGCAACCGCTGGGCCAGCGTTTCGCCGACGAAGTTGTCACCGAACCGCAGCGGCGCGGCGATGTTCTCGCCCGCGTCGGCGATGAGCCGGTGGACGTGCCCCTGCAGTTGCATCAGCTGTGCGAGCAGGGAGTGGGCCGCACCGTGGTCGAGCCGGAGCTCACCCCTGCCGATCTGTTCGCGGACCTGGTTCAGCTCCTCGGCCACCGGGGCGAGCCTGCCCGCCGCGCCGGAGGCGAAGTCGAGTGCGGGCGCCGCCGGTGCCGCTCCGAACGGTCCGGCGTCCGCGGACGCCGCGGCGTCGGCCGACTGCCACGCCGCGCCGTCGTCGCGCGTCGTGCTGGGTTCGGTCACGATCACACCCCCAGGGTCGTCGATGTCGGCAACTGTAACTGCGACGCACGCGGGAGCCGACCGGTTCACGCGATTTCGAATCCGTGGACCTGCAGCACACGGGCCGCGTTAAGTTGAGGTGACACCGCGCGGAAGAACGCGTGGAAGCGGTCCGAGGACGGATCCCACGGGCCGCGGCACACGACCACATCGAGAGCAGGGAGCCGTCACCGTGTCCAGCGCATCCCCGTCGCCTGCCGACCCTCCGGAGCAGCAGCTCCACACCAGGGCGGATCTGGAGAGCCTGCCCGCCTACGTCGCGGGAAGGACCGTGCAGGGGGCGGTGAAGCTGGCGAGCAACGAGACGCCCTACGGCCCGTTGCCGAGCGTCGCACGCGCCATCGCCGACGCCGCCGCCGAGGTCAACCGCTACCCGGACATGGTGTCGACGGCGTTGACCGAGCGGATCTCCCGCGAACTCGACGTGCCCACCGAACGGATCACCGTCGGCTGCGGCTCCGTGGCGCTGTGTCAGCAGCTCGTGCAGGCGATGTGCGCGCCCGGCGAGGAGGTCGTGTACGCGTGGCGTTCGTTCGAGGCGTATCCGATCGCCACGCAGATCGCCAACGCCTCGGCCGTGCCGGTGCCGCTCGACGACGCGCACACCCACGACCTCGACGCGCTGCTCGCCGCGATCACGCAGGCCACGCGCCTGGTGTTCGTGTGCAACCCGAACAACCCGACGGGCACCGTCGTGCGCAGGGATGCCCTCGTCCGTTTCCTCGACGCCGTGCCGCCGCACGTGCTCGTCGTGCTGGACGAGGCGTACCGCGAGTTCGTGACCGACGACGACGTGCCGGACGGTGTCGAGCTGGGCCGCACCTACCCGAACGTGCTCGTACTGCGGACGTTCTCGAAGGCCTACGGACTCGCGGGCCTGCGCGTCGGCTACGGCATCGGGCCCGAGGAGGTGATCACGGCGCTGCGCAAGGTCTACGTGCCGTTCAGCACCAACGCGCTCGCCCAGCGGGCCGCGATCGCCTCGCTCGACGCGGCGGGCGAACTGCTCGAGCGGTGCCGGGGCATCGTCGCCGAGCGGACCCGGGTCGCCGACGCGCTGCGTGAGGCCGGGTTCGAGGTTCCGGAGACGCAGGCCAACTTCGTGTGGCTGCCGCTGCGCGAGCGCACCCAGGAGTTCACCGAGCACGCGCTGGAGCACAAGGTCGTCGTCCGCGGCTACGCACCGGACGGGGTGCGCGTGACGATCGGTGAGCCGGAGGAGAACGACATGCTGCTGGCCGCCGCCCGCGCGTTCCCGCTCGGCTGACGGGACGCGGCTAGCGGGGCGCGGCTAGCGGGACACGGCGCCGGGGGCGGGCGACACCGCGGACAGCAGGGACAGCAGCGTGCGGTTGGCGCCGACGTCGATGCCGTGGCGGTCGCCCAGCCGGACGACCGTGCCCGTGAGGCCGTCGTACTCGAGCGGTCTGCCCGCCTCGCGGTCCTGCAGCATCGACGTCGTACTGCCGGGCGCAAGCGTTTGCAACCAGGTGAGCACGTCGCGGGCGTCGGCGTCGTCGAGGCTCGCGGCCTCGGCGTTCGCGACGGCCACCGTCTCGGTCAGCACCCGCATCGCCAGCTCGGCGGCCTGCTGCTCCGCGAGCACCTCGACCCGCCGTCCCGTCAACGCCGTGATCGGATTCGCCGAGACGTTGGTCAGCATCTTCCGCCAGGCCGCCGTCGCGAAGTCCGCCGACCGCTCGACCGCCAGTCCCGCCCCGGCCAACAGGTCCGCGACGGGCGCCGCCTCCTCGTGACCGGGGACGACGAGGTCGCAGTCGGTGCGGCGGGTCCGCACCACGCCCGGCGCGGTGCGTTCGGCGTTGATGTAGACCAGCGCGGGCACGACAACACCCCCGGGACGGGTCTCGCTCCGGTCGGCGCCGATGAGGGGGCCGACCCGTTCGGCCTGGTCCACGCCGTTCTGGGCGACGAGGACGTCCCCGCCTTCCGACGTCGACGCCGCCAACCAGGCGGCGGCACCCGCCGTGTCGTGGATCTTCGTGGCCAGGATCGTCAGCTCGGTGGGGCCGACGTCGCCGGGCTCGGCGGCCCAGCGCACGGGATGCGTCGTCGCGACCTCGCCGTCGGTGACCTCGATGGTCGACAGCGGCCGCCTCCCGCAAGCCACGACGTCGTGTCCGGCGCAGGCCAGCGCCCCGGCGAGAGCTGTTCCCACGGCCCCCATGCCGACGACCGCGACCGTCACACCGGTGCCGCCTCGGCTCACAGCTGCTGCACCACCAGTTGCACGGCCGCCGCCGCGCCCACCACGACGATGACGGCGCGCAACACCCGCGGCGGCAGCTTCCTGCCGATCTTCGCACCGAGCTGACCGCCGACGACGGATCCGACGGCCAGCAACGCCACGACCGGCCAGCTGATCGGCGCGACGAAGGCGTAGATCGTGCCCGCGACGATGTTGACGGCCGCGGACAACACGTTCTTGATGCCGTTGAGCGTCTGCAGCGGCAGGGTCATGAGGATGCCCATCACCGCCATCAGCATCACGCCCTGCGCCGCCGTGAAGTACCCGCCGTAGATACCGATCAGGAAGATCGCGGCCACGAGCCCGACCGCGCCCTTCGTCGACATCGACCCGCCGTCGGCGTCGCCGGCACCCGCGCGCTGCCGCCTGCGCGTCACCCACGCCGACACCTTGGGCTGCACCAGCACCAGCACCAGCGCCAGCACGATCAGCACCGGCACGATCGTCTCGAACGCGTCCGGGGGCAGCGACAACAGCAGGATCGTCCCGACCACCGCACCGAGCACCGACGCGGGCAGGAACGACAGCAGCACGCGCCCGTGACCGCGCAGCTCGTGGCGGTACCCGATCGCACCGCTGACGCTGCCGGGAGCGAGGCCGATCGCGTTCGACGTCGTGGCCGTCACCGGCGGATAGCCGAGGGCCACGAGCACCGGGAACGTCACCAGGGTCCCCGAGCCGACGACCGTGTTGATCATCCCGGCCCATACGCCGGCTATCGCGATGAGAACGGCATGCCACCAGATCACCCGGCGACGATAGGCCGCCCCCGGCCGTCGCCGTCGCCCGCGGGGAGGCAGGCGTGGCCGCGCTCACCGCCGGGACGTTTCCCGACCGTGATCACGGGTAACCCAGCCGCGGGCCGCAGCCGGAAGGAGCGCCCTGCGGACGGCGCCACGAGGAGGTACAAGTGGGTGACAGAAGGTCACGGCCACCGGTCATCATCGAGGAAAGACACCAACGGCCCGAACAAGGCCCGTCCCCACTGAGGTGAAAGTGACAGAGACAGAGTCGACAGGGCGCGCGCAGCCGGCCGGCGGCGAACAACACGCCCTCGCCGCCGAGAACGACATCGAGGTGCGCCTCGGTGCGAACCTGACGCACCTGCCCCTCGTCCGGTCGATCGCGGCCAACCTCGCCGTCCGCGCCGACTTCGACATCGACGCCATCTCCGACCTGCGGCTCGCCGTCGACGAGGCCTGCTCCACGTTGATCACGAGCGCCGACAGCGGCTCCGCGATGAGCTGCCGCTTCACGATCGAATCCGACGAACTCCACTTCCACGGCACGGTCCCCTCCTCCGACCAGGAGCCGCCCAGCACGGCCTCGTTCGGGTGGAAGGTCCTGACCACGCTCGCCGACTCGGCGACCACGTGGCTCGAACCCGCAAGCGACTTCTCGACCGACGGCGCGGCACCCGGCGACGCGCCCGACGGAATCCACGGCCGGGTGCACGTCGAACTGACCAAACGAAAGCCGACGTTTACGTGACCGAATCCACCAAACGCGGATCGCGTGGTTCCTCCGAAGACTACGAGCACCTGATCCCGCTGTTCGACGAGCTGGTGACGCTGGAGGAAAGCGACCCCCGGCGAGCCGAGCTGCGGGAGGAACTCGTCCGGGGCCACCTGCCGCTGGCCGAGCACATCGCCCAGCGGTTCTCCGGACGCGGCGTGGCCAAGGAAGACCTCGTGCAGGTGGCGCGCGTCGGCCTGATCAACGCGGTCGACCGGTTCGACCCCCGGCGCGGGTCCGACTTCCTGTCGTTCGCCGTGCCGACCGTCATGGGCGAGGTGCGCCGCCACTTCCGCGACACCGGCTGGGTCATCCGGGTGCCGCGGCGGCTCAAGGAACTGCACCTGTCGATCAACAGCGCGAGCACCCAGCTGTCCCAGCAGCTCGGCAGGGCGCCCACACCCAGCGAGATCGCCGAGCACCTCGGCATCTCGCAGGACGCCGTGTTCGAAGGACTCGACGCGGGCAACGCCTACCACTCGATGTCGCTCGACGAGGTGCTCTCCGGCGAGGTCGAGAACCTCGCCCTCGGCGACACCCTCGGCGAGGAGGACTCGGCGCTCGAGGGCGTCGAGAACCACGAGACCCTGCAACCCCTGGTGAGACAGCTGCCCGAACGGGAACGCAAGATCCTCGCCCTCCGCTTCGTCCACAACCTCACCCAGACGCAGATCGCCGAACAGGTCGGCATCTCCCAGATGCACGTCTCCCGGCTGCTGGCCCGCACGCTCGCCAAGCTCCGGTCGGGCCTCGCCGACGAGACCTGACCGGACGCCCGACCACCGCGGCAGGCACCGCCGTCCCCGCGACGAACTCGGACCGCGCTGTTCCGGCCTCCCGGCAGCGTTGCCTACTTCCGCCCGGCAGCGATCCTCTCCCTCCGCCCGCCGGCGCTGTTTTCCCTCCGCCCGCCCGTGCGCCTTACCATCGGCCCGTGCCCCGACCCCGCCTCCCGCAGCGGCTCCGCCCCGTACTCCGCACCAGCCTCGGCCTCGCCGCGCTCGGGTTCTGCTCGAGCTTCTTCGGCGCGGGCGTGGTGTTCCTCGTGCTGCTGCTCCAGGGCGTGCCGGAGGGGGCACAGGGCACCGAGTGGATCATCGCGGTCGTCGCCGCCGGGTACGTCCTGCTGTCGGTGCTGATCGGCACCACGTGGGCCGTGTTCCTGCAGCGCCGCACGGTCGTGTGGTTCGTCCTCGGCCGCACACCCACCGGCGACGAGGCGCGCCGTGCACTGCGGCTGCCGCTGCACCTGGCGAAGGTGAGCGGGACGCTGTGGCTGGGCGGGATCGTGGTGCTGGGCACCCTGACCGCGGTGTTCGGCACGTGGTTCGACGCGATGGGCGTCTCGCTGGCCATCGCGCTGGGCGGCATCGCGACCGTCGGGCTCAACTACCTCGCGACCGAATGGGTCGCGCGGCCACTCCTGGCGACGGCGCTGCACTCCGTGCCGCCCGGCGAATCGCTCGCGACGACGGTGCTCGCCCGGCTGGTCGTGACCTGGATGCTCGCCAGCGGTGCACCCATGATCGGCGTGCTGATCCTGGTGCTGCCACCGGACCTGGGCGGCGACCCGCGCTACAGCCTCATGACGCTATCGATCCTCGGCCTGCTGCTCGGCGCCGCCGCCACGTTCCTGCTGGCCCGATCCGTCGCGGCGCCGCTGCACCGGCTGCGCGACGTGCTCGGCGAGATCGCCCGCGGCCGGCGCGACGTGGCCGTCGGCGTGGACGACGCCAGCGAGATCGGCATGCTCCAGGCATCGGTCAACGACCTGACCTCGGGCCTGCGGGAACAGGAACGCATGCGGGACCTGTTCGGCAGGCACGTCGGCGACGAGGTCGCCCGGCACGCCCTCGAACACGGGGCGTCGATGTCCGGCGACGTGCGCGTGGTGACGGCGCTGTTCGTCGACGTCGTCGACTCGACCAGCCTCGCCGCCGAACTCGCCCCCGACGAGGTGGCGCGCAAACTGAACGGCCTGTTCTCCTCGGTCGTCGACGCGGTCAGCACCCACGGCGGCCTGGTCAACAAGTTCCAGGGCGACGCGGCGATGTGCATCTTCGGCGCACCCGCCCGCCACGCCGACCCGGCGACGTCGGCGCTGGCCGCGGCACGGGCGATCCGCGACGCGGTGTCGGCGTCAGGGGAACTCGACCTGGGGATCGGCGTCGCGACCGGCCCCGCCTTCGCGGGACAGCTCGGCACCTCGACCCGCTTCGAGTACACGGTGATCGGCGACGCCGTGAACGAGGCGGCCCGCCTCACCGAGCACGCCAAACACGCCGACGGCCGCATCCTCGCCAGCCGCGCCGCACTCGACGCCGCGTGCGACGCCGAACGCGACCGGTGGCATCCGCACGAGACGTACCAACTGCGCGGCCGGGCCGAGCCGACGGAGACGTGGTCGACCCCGCCCGGCGACGGGGCGTCGCACACCGATCCGCCCGCCCGGCAGGCCGCAGCACGGAACCCGGCCGCGGAGGCGACGGCGGAGCCGGATTCGGGTGGCCCGGCTACGGAGCAGGCTGCGACACGGGCAACGGACACCGCGCCGGCCGAGCACGGCTAAGGCTGTTCCCTGACGGGACGTGCCGGAGCGGCGGCAGTGTGCTTGGTCGCGGGCAACGCGAAGGCGTGTGAGATCCCGGATCCGCACGAGGCTGTGACCCCCGGGTCACCGGACACGATTGACCGGCTGGCCGATCTTGGTCGCTGCCACGATCAATCGGACCCGCCGGCACGCTTCCGGCACCCGTTGCCGGGTCGATGTGCAGCTCGACCTGCCCGGGGATGGAACGTGGCGACCATGCATGGGGTCGGCCGCGAGTTGTTTCGTTGGTCGAGTTTTCGGTAGGCGCCGCCGGAGCTGATTCACTCTATTGAGCAATGATGTGTTCGACCATGGGTTCGATAGTGTGGCGGTTGTGGATGGCATGGGGGACGGCGTTGGGGCCATGATCGAGCGGGTGCGGGAGCTGCGTGCTCGGCGGGCGCGGCTCGATGCCGAAGAGTTGGCGCTGTTGGCCGAGATTGCGGCGGTGGTGGGTGATGACCGGGGTGTGGCGGAGGAGTTGACGCCGGTGTTGCGGGTCTCGACCCGTGA
>NZ_JAMTCN010000049.1 GCF_024171865.1 Prauserella aidingensis
CACATCGGGCCATCTACAGGTCCATCTGGGCAACAGGCAGCCGCCAGAACCCGCGATAAGCCCCACGACGTATCGACATAGCACATGGCCTGTTTCACTGCCGCAGGTCGCCAACGACGACCATGAGGTCACCCAGATTTGTGCGCCGTCGTGCCATTAGCGTGCCATTAGGGGCGGTCAACCACGGTCAACGGTGGCACCCGAGGCGCACCCTCGCTCGCAGGTCAGGGCCACTTTCCAGGCGCGTCCGCCTGATTCCCAAGCTGAGAACGCGGGTTCGATTCCCGTCATCCGCTCCAACCACGAAGGCCCAGGTCAGAAGCCATCCACTTCGGACCTGGGCCTTCGTCGTGTCGGGGCCGAGCGAGCGCGAGCCGCCGACGGGCTCCGCCGCTCCGGAACGTGCACGAGCGCCGAATCCGCGATGCGCTTCGGCGCGGGCGCCCCACACGACCGACACGTCCAGGCTCCGCAGCGAAACCGGCCGGGCTTCCTGGGTGGGCATGTCCAGGACGACCGTCCGACATCAGCGCCTGATGTCGGGATAGACGTCGGTGTCGAAGAACAGGATCGGGGGATTGCCGTTGGTCGTCCCGGTCAGCCTCGGACGTCCGCGGGGCGTGAAACCGTGTTCGACGACGTCGTCGGTGACCTCGTTTTCGAGTGCCTGGTCATGTCCGCCCTTGCGGTAGAGCTCCACCAGCCGGCGGGCTTCCTCCCGACTCTCGGCGGTGATTTCGGTGCGCTTCAGCGGCATGGCGTTCAAGCCTCGTCTGTTGAGTGAGTTGGCGGCGCTGCTGGGCTCGTCGGCCCGGTGTCGGCCAGCAGTGCATCCAGTCCGCACTCGAACAGGTCCGCATCGCTCCAGCGTTCCTCGTCCAGGTGTCCCGACGCTGTCAGAGTCGGGTATCGCTCAGGATCCGCAGCGATGAGATCCCGGGCCTCGGTGCGCATCGCAGGATCGCTGGCCTGGTGCCAGGTGGCCTCGGTCAGTGCGGATCCAATGACGAAGTTCGCCAGCAGTCGGGTCCGCACGGTCAGCTCACGCTCGTTCAGGCCACTGCGGGCGAGCGAGGACTGCAAGAACTCGGTGCGGGCCAGCACGTTGGGCCCCAACATGGGGCGGCCGATCAGCGCCGGTGCCCACGGGTGCGCCAGCATCACCTCGCGCCAACGACTCGCAAGGGTGCGAACATCGGCCCGCCACTCGTCCGTCTGCTCGGGGATGGCCACCTCCGCGAAAACCCGGTCCACGGCCAGGTCGAGCACGTCGTCTTTCGTCTTCACATGCCAGTACAGCGCGGTTGCCGTGACCTCTAACTCCTGGGCAAGACGACGCATCGTGAGCCCGCCGGCCCCCGACTGATCCAGCAGCGCCACCGCCGTGTGCACGATCTGCTCACGAGTCAAGGGCGCAGCGCGTCGAGCACGATCAGGCTCGTCTCTCAACCAGACCGTCCCCGAGACCGCCGTCGCGTTGCTCGGGCTTGCCTCGGCCCCTGACCGCTCGTCAGGGGGCTCGTTCAGTCCCGTGGCTGCCATGCCACCGATCCTATTACAGTGTTCATGAAATGTAACACCGTTAAACACGGACGGCCGCGCCTGCACAGCCGCAGCCCCTTAGCAGAACGGTCGTTGCGCCGGGCCGTTCAGCCACTTGTCCCCTACGGCCTCGAGCACGTCGCCAAGCGCATCGCCGCCGTGACGAATCCACGTTCCTCCGAGCTGCACGCCCCGACGAAGGAAGGTGCTCCGCAATGCGGCGGTTCACCCGCCAGCTGACGTCAGCAGCTCCTCGATCTCGGCGATCGCCTGAGCGTTGTCCCGGTAGTGGATCCCGTGGATGCCGACTGCACGCGCCGCGGCGACGTTGGGCTCGAGATCATCTAGGAAGATCATTTCCTCGGGCCGCACCTCAAGGCGGTCACACGTGAGCTTGTAGATCCGCGGATCCGGTTTGCTCATGCCGACCTCGTGCGAGTACACGATGTCATCCACGAGATCCTCAAACCCGTACGCGGCCTGTTCCCGTTCCCGGGCGCCGACGAAGCTGTTGCTCAAGATGCCGGTCCGATAGCGCGGACGCAGCCCCCGGCAGTACTCGATCAACTCGGAGTTGCCGGTGCCCAGATACTGCTCCCAGACATCCGTCATGAACGCATCGGCTTGCGCCACGTCAACGTTCAGCCGATCGCTGATCGCCTGACGCACCTCATCTTCGGTAACAGCGCCGATGGCCCCGGCCGCCCAGATATCCGCTATCCGTCGACCGATCTCACCCTCCGAGAAACCGAGCCTGGCCTCCCACCGCCTGCCGGCACCGAGGTCAGGCACGATCTCGAGTACGTCGCCAATGTCGAACACCGCCGCGCGAATCGCCACGAAGTCAACCTATCGACCGACGCGACCTACGGCGTCGCTACGCGATGAGCTACCGCTCGTCCTTGACCCGTCGGCTCACGTTTCCTTCGGGGTCGCTGCCAGTCGTGCTCGGCGCTGCTGCAACTCTCGCGTGAGGTCCGCCCGCCCGACTGCGGTCACAGCCTCGATGTACGCATCGAAGAACTCCAGATACATCGGCACAAGATGTTCTGACAGAAGTAGTTGCGCATGGCCGGGGTTGTCGATGCCCTGGCGCCGCCACATGAGGGCTGCCTGCGCCAGGGCCGGTGCCGCCCCCGTCCGGCTGTACCACGCTGCAGCCTCATCGTTCCGACCGATCCGCTCGGTGCTGAGCGTGTACATAAACCGGACGGGAAACAGTACGACCTTCGTCGTCGCCCGCACACCTTCGGCGAGTAGACGGCCCGGATTCCGAACAACGGCAAGATACTGGGCATCGAACTTCCCCACAGCGAACTCTGCCCCGTTGATCACCAGTTCGTGAGTGTCCGGAGACGTGGCCTGTGTTCGCCGGTCGGTTCCGTGCAGCAACCGGCCGGACTCGATCAGGTCGCGACGGTCCACTGCGGGCAATCGTCCAAGGGAACCTGTGCCACGAAATACGCCTTCCCAGTCTGTCCAGAATATCGACAAGCGCTCGGCGAATGTTCCCGGATACCGTGCCTTCACCAGGCTGCTGATCTTGTCGATATCGGAATCGGTATCCGCCGACAGGTTGGCCAACACCAGCGCGATGTCAACATCGCTCACCAAGGTCGCGAACCCGCCGTGCGCCAGACTGCCGAGCGTGAACGCCGCCTCCAGGCTCTCACCGAGCACTTCCGACGCAGCCAGCACCGACTCATGAAGAACCCGCATGCCAGCAGTGCCGTCCATGTCGACATCCATCTCCGGATGGTGACACGCTCAGTCCGAGGACGGTCCCGACGTGCGCGCCAGCTCGGCGAGGCCTTCGTCGGCGAGTCGCATCACGTGGATCTCGTCGAGTTCGCGGGCGCCTATCCGTCGGTAGAAGCGGATTGCCGGTTCATTGGTACGCAGCACCCACCATTCGAAACGGCGACAGCCACGCGCGAGGGCCTCCGCCGCCAGATGTCGAAGCAGCTCCATGCCGACGCCGCAGCCGCGTTGCGCCGGGCTGACGTACAGATCCTCCAGGTGCAGCGTCGGCCGTCCGACGATCGTGCTGTAAGTCAGGTAATAGAGCGCAAAGCCGACCGCAACGCCGTCCATGGTCGCCAACACGGCTTCGGCCGTGGGCACCGTGCCGAACAGCGCGGCCGCAAGATCGCCGGGCGTGGCCTGCACTTCGCCGGGAAACTCCTCGGCCACGGCGAGCTCACGTACGAACCGGTCCAGCACCTCGACATCGGCAGGCTCCGCCGGACGGATGTTCACTCGGCCCATGCCCGGGATCGTGCCACGAACAGCGCCGAAACCGGAGCCGGCCACGGTGTCGCACGATACCGCCTTGGAAAATCACGGCGCCGCACATCCCCCTCTACTCCATCCGATGGGGCGTGATCGTCGGTACGGACGAGCGCGCGGGCAACTCCAGTGCCTTGCCACCGCAAACAGGCCCGTGAGCTTGCCGTTTTCGCCTCGTGCGCAGCGGTTCTCTTGGTACGATCCGCCGATGCTGGGCAACCTTTCCGACCTGCTCGGCGCGCTGGGGGCGCTCGTCGTGGCGCTGTCCCCGGTCGTCGTGTGGTTCGTGGCGCGCAGGCAGAAGACCAGGGCGCAACAGCTCAGAATCGGCTGGCAGATCGAGTCCGACAGGCAGAGCACGGGCGCTCTCGTCTACAACGAGTCGAAGTTCCCGATGCAACAGCTCGTCGTCACGGTCACCTGTGGCACGTGGGGCAGGACCTTCCGCAGGGACGTGGCTGTGCTGAAGGCACAGGACACCCACCTCTGGCCGACCGGCGACGTGCACGGGGCAGGCACGGAATCGGCCGAGAAAAGCAGCCACGACACGGATCCGCACAAGGTGCACGCGACCTTCCGCAGCGGCAAGGGATACTGGCTGCGAGACGAGCGGAAGGTCGAGCGCGTGCGATCCCTGGTGCTGTGGGCCGAGGCAACAAGGGCGACGACACTCGAACGCTACTTCGGGCGGCGCAGCAACTTCCGCCGAACGTACAACCTGGCGGTGAAAGTCCAGCGGTTCGAACGAACCGAGGCGCTCGAAGCCGCGTTCGAGCAGGTCGCCGAATCCGGCCGCCCGCCGAGCGGCTACGAGATGCCGGACATCGTCGCCGGCCCGCACGACTGGATGGGCCGCGTCGTCGCCGAGGAGTGGGCGGCCAAACCACAGTTCTCGCCGGAAGGTCTCGCGCGCATGTCGCGGACGGCCCTGGACGCGTTCACCCACGACGAATCGCTGCATGCCATTCCCTACGTGCTCGACAGCGTCGCGTTGATCCGCAACGACGCGCTCGCGGGTGGGGTCATGCCCGAGACGTTCGACGAGCTCCTCACGACGGGGGCCGAAACCTTGCGGCGCCACGGGATCGACGACGGAGTCCCGGTCGCACTGCAGGTCGGAGAGCCCGACGACCGGGGCAACGCGGGCGATCCGTACCACCTGTGGCCGCTGTTCACGAGCGTCGGCGGTTCGTTCTTCGGTCGACACTCCGAAACACCGGGCGACACCGCGCGGTGGCGGGACGATTTCGTCGCAGGCTTCGTGAAACTCGCCGAGCTCGGCAAGGGACACGGCGGGCCGCTCGATCCGGCCGTCGGACGCGCCGAATCGCTTCCACTCTTCCTCGAAGGCAAGGCGCCCTTCCTGATCTGCTCCTCGCGTGCGCTCGCGTCGATCAGGAAACGCGGTATGCGCGTCACCGTGCGCACGGTGCCACCACTCGGCCCTCGGCCCGCCGTTCCCTTCGTGTCGGTGTACGGCTTCTATCTCAACCGGAGGGCGAAGAACCTTCCGGCCGCACAGGACCTGCTGACGACGTACCTCTCGATACCCGACGCGGGGGAGGACCTCAACGCGATCCAGCAGTTGGTGCCCACACAGGAGGAGGCGATGACCACGGTCGCGGAGACCGACCCGGTTCTCGCGCCCTACGTCGAACAGTGCCGCCGGGGAACGCCGATGCCGACGGCTCCCGAAATGCGCAAGGCGTGGCAACTGCTCGGCCGAGCCGAGTACGACCTCCTCGCAGGCAACGACGACCCCCGGGAGATCGCAGAGAAGACGGCGGACGCGGGTTCGGACCTGCTCCACACCTGAGGTCCGCGCCCGAGAAGCACGCACTCACCGTCGGCGGACGCCACCACACGCCTCCGATGCCGGCATCAGCTCACGCGCGCTGTCCACGGTCGCACCGGCGGTCGGCCGAATTTCGGACCACCGGCACCGTGGGCACGCTTCCCGATTCCCGGGACGCGGGCATCGCCAGCGCTTGCCCGACGTTTGGCTTCAGACCTGTGCGACGCCGCCGTCCACGGCGAGATCGGAGCCGTTGACATAGCTGGAGGCGTCCGACGCGAGGAAAACGGCTGCCGCGGCGACCTCTTCGGGCTCGGCCAGCCGACCGAGCGGCACGGACTCACCCGCGGCGGCGGCCGTCTCTGCCGAGATCAGGTCGATCAAACCCTGCGTGCGGGTGGCACCGGGGGAGAGCACGTTAATCCGGTACTGGCGTTCCGCCGCGCCGTGGGCGAACCCGCGCACCAGGTTCCGGATCGCTGCCTTCGTCGCCCCGTACACGGGCAGGTACGGCTCGGGGCGCGAGGCCGCCGTCGATCCGGTGAGGATGATCGACGCCCCCGGCGACAGCAGCGGGAGCGCCTTCTGCACGGTGAACAGCGAACCCTTGACGTTGGTGGTGAACATGGCGTCGAACTGGTCCTCGGTGATCTCACCCAACGGCGCCACGATCCCGATCCCGGCGTTGGCGACCAGGGCATCGATCCGGCCCGCCTGCTCGGCGACCGTCGCAAAGAGCGCGTCGAGATCCTCGAGCCTGCCCACGTCACAGCGGACCCCGGTCACCCCGGACCCGAGTTCGGCCTCGACCTCGTCGAGCTGCTCCTGCCGACGCCCGGCGACGAACACCCGGGCACCCTCGCCGACGTAAGCACGCGCGATCGCCAGTCCGATACCGGCGTTTCCCCCGGTCACGACCGCGACCTTGCCCTCAAGAGCCTTCATGACAGCTTCCCACTTCCCTATTATTGACCGACTGGTCCATAACACTCGATATGGACTGATTGGTCAATAAAACGGTCGGTGTCGTACCTCACGCCGTCTCTCGTGGTGTTCAAGACGTGGGCAACAGCCCACTGAGCAGGGTGTCGGCCATGCTCAGCAAGGTGGCCGGATCCTGGCCGACCCGGCCGAGGACGACCAGTCCGAGCTGACCCGCCAGCACCGCATGCGCGGCACTCTCCGGGACGACACGGGATGCGACGTCCCCCTCGCGCTGCGCCCGCCGGATCGCGTCGACCAGCACGGACGTCGTCGCGGCGTAGCTTCGGCGAGCCTCGGCCGCCACGTCGGAGGCGCTCACGGAGAGCTCCATCGCGGTGTTGGCGAGCAGGCAGCCACGACGGGCCTGGTCGCCATCGGGGTCCCGTAGGGGCCCGGTGACGAAGCCGCGAATCACGTCGACGGAGCGGTCGGCCTCGTCCAGCCACGCGCGCAGCATCCGGTCGTTGGCTTCGTCGTACTCGCGCAGCACGCGCAGGAAGAGGGTTCGCTTGTCCCCGAACGCCCCGTACAGGCTTCCCTTACCGAGCCCACTGGCCGCCAGGAGATCTTCGAGCGACGTGCCTGCATACCCCTTGTCCCAGAACACGTCCTGCACGGATGCCAGGACACGCGCTTCATCGAACTGGCGTGGACGCGGCATACGTCCAGGCTACCCAATAGTGGACCGCCCGGTCCGCCATAGGACCGGGCGGGCGGGCCCGTCCTCCGCAACTCCACACCAGTGTCCGACGGACGGACAGCGCTGGACTTCAGCGTCAACCCGACGTTCAACTGCGGTCGCGCAGCTCGGCCATCGCCGTCAGCAGCGTGTCGTGGATGTAGGTGAGCTCCGGCGTCGGCGCCCACGCCGCCTCGTCCGTGTCCACTTCGGAGGACTCGGCTTCCGCGCTCCACTCGACGACCGCGCTCGGGTCGTGCCGGTAGACCCACCACAGGTTGTCCCACGGGTCGCGAAACCGCGAGAACGTGTCGCCGAAGAACGGCGTCGGCTCGGTCACGATCGTCGCGCCGCGGTCTCGCGCTGCGGTGAGCGTCTCGTCGAGATCGTCGACCCACACCTGCAGCAGCGACGGTGTGAAAGGCCATCCGGGCTTCCGATGGGCGACGGCGATGGTCGATCCACCCAGCTCGACCTCGGAGTGCAGCAGCAGCCCGTCCGTGTCGACCGTCCGTGCGTCCGGCCTCTCGACGGCGCCGAACACGTCGACGAGGAACTCCAGGAGCGCCTCGGCACGACGGGTGATGATGAACGGGTTGACGGCGGCGTAGCCCTCGGGCGCGACGGGCATGATCGTTCTCCTCTCGATGCGGTGACGTCGTCGGCTGTCATCGCATCGCGAGAACCGGGCACCGTCTTGAACGAGAACGTCACGTCGGGGGTGGCTTACCCGCGAGGATGCGGCCGGGCGTCCGGCCGGCGAACACCCGCAGGGCACGCGTGAGGTGGGCTTGGTCGGCGTAACCGGCACACTGCGCCGCCTCGGCGCACGACATGCCGCCCTGCAGGAGCCGGTAAGCGCGTCGAGCGCGGCGCAACTGCTGCACCTGCGACCGCGTCAGGCCTGTCGTCGTGCGGACGTGCCGCTGCCACGTGCGCGCCGACCGCCCCGGCGCGTCACCCTCGAGTGCACGGCGCACCTCCTCGTCGGCGACGACGATCCCCCGGGACAGCAGGGTCTCCACGAACGCGTCCAAGGCGTCGAACTCCGGAATCGCCACGGTCACGTCGCCGAAGGCCACGGCCGCACCGGAACACGGGAGCCGCACCGTCTCGCCACTCAGCGCGCGCTTGTCGACGCCCGGGAGGAAGACGTGCGAACGGAACTCGACGCCCCAGTACGTCTCTCCCGCGCTCGACGACACCACGTGGGCCGCACGGCGAGGCCCGTCCAGCTCCGCGTCCAAGGCTCCGTCGACCCGCCGAATGAACGACAGTCCCCAGTGCTCGCTCGCCCGCACGGGATGCCGACCGTCCGTCTCGGCGACCGCGCGCCACGCCACTCGCACCGCGCCCACCCGGGACAAGCGCTGCTCGTACACAGCTGTCACCGTACTCCCGGGACCGGCGACCGCCACCCGAACAGCGAGGCCGACAGGTGGCACAGCAAGCCGAACACGCGCGAAGCGCTGCCTATACTGCCGTGGTGCGGATGTCGGTGCTCGCAGGGCTGGTCGCGGTGGCGTGTGCACTCGTCTCGTGGTGGGCGTTGACGTCCCCAGTCACCGCGGACGGCGCCGCGGACATGCTCAGCAGTTGCGGCACCGCCCTCGAACCGTCCGACGAGTCGGATCACCTGCTCGGAGCGGACGTCCCGTGGGCCAGGCAGGTGCTCGTGTCGGAACGACAGAGCCAGGCCATTCGGGCGTGCCAGGGCGCCCGCACCGGACGTCAGGCCCTGGCGGGTGCCACCGCGGTGGCAGGACTCGCCTCCGCCGCCTTCGTCGTCACGATGCAACGCCGACGCCGGGTCGGCACGTAATCTCGCGCGGTCGTCCGCCTCCGAACTGAGAACACGTCGGCCGTACGACCCTCACACGCCGAGCGCCGTCCGTGGAAGAGTCGCATCACAGCCGGATCGAGCCGGCGGACGGACACGGAGGGACGGAACCGCAGTGCAGCACACACCCGAGGAACACCCGCTGCCCGGCCGGAGAACATCCGACCCGTACCAGGACATTTTCGCGGACTGCCCGGTCGAGGTGATCCGCATCGCCGACGTGCTCGAGGAGACGCAGCGGTCGCGGTCCGACGAGCCACCGGACGACAAGCCGTAGACCGCTCGCACAGCCCTGGCCAGCTCAGCATAAGGCGATCACGCCTCGAAACGCGGGATCAGCGCCATCAGGACGTCGAACAACGTCACCACGCCGACGACCCCGCCCACGATCAGCAGCACGACACCCAGCACGATGCCGACGACCGCGCCCATCGGTCACCTCGAGAACTCGACGTGAACAACCGCCTCGACCCCCACGTACTCAGCATCGTCTCCCCTGCGACGACCACGGAATCCACTGCCACCGAACGAGACGCGACCGTGACCGTCACCGCACCCGCGGCCGAGGCGCGCGGCGGGACCGGGCTACTCCGTCCACCGGAATCGCACGAACGTCGGCGGGTCGGCGCGCCAGGCGTCGACGACTCCGGGATGCTGCACGTACTTGTCCGCGAACGCCTCCACTGCGCCCGCCACCTCGTCGCCGTCGTCGACGATCGCGCCCACCACCATCCACGAACGACGGCGCCTGCGGAGTTCGACCGCAGGCGTCGCCAGCACGTTCCGCACCCAGTCGCTCCGCAGTCCACCCCGCGCCGCCACGTAGACCGCGCCTCCCGCGCACGCGAACCAGGTCGTGACCGGGTGCTCCACTCCCGTGACACGGCCCCGCGTCACGATCCGGATCGTCGTGGCGTTCGGATCCCAGCTCACGTCAGCGCCCGAGATTGCGGAACCGGCGCACCCCGAGCGGCAGGAAGATCGCGGTGATCACCAACGGCCAGATGATCGCCGCGGTCATCGCGTGCACCTCGGGCCACGCGTCGCCGATCGGAACCGGGTTGCCGAACAACTCCCGAATCGACGTGGCGGTCGCCGACACGGGATTCCACTCCGCGACCGGCTGCAACCAGCTCGGCATCAACTCCGGGGGCGTGAACACCGACGAGATCATCCCGAACGGGAACGCGAGCGCGAACAGGTTGCCCGCCTGCTCGGTGCCGTTGACGAGAAGTCCGATCCAGATCCCCACCCAGATCAGCGAGAATCGCAGCCACAACAACAGCGCGAACGCGGCGATCGTCTGCCACAGCATCCCGTCCGAGCTCCAGCCGATCAGCAGTGCGATCACGGCGAGCACGGCCAGGTCGACCGCCGCCTGGATGGTGTCGGCGAGGTTGCGGCCCACCACGATCGCCGACGACGCCATCGGCATCGACCGCACCCGGTCGATGAAGCCCTTCTCCTTCATGTCCGCGACGGCGAAGGCGGTGTTCATGAACCCGAACGCCATCGTCATCGCGAACAGGCCCGGCATCGCGTAGCCGATGTAGCCGACGCCCGCGCCCTGCCCGGTGACGTCCATCGCCGAACCGAACACGTAGACGAAAAGCAGCACCATGACCACGGGGAAGCCGAGCTGCCACGCGAAGTTGGCCGGCTGCCGCACCAGGTGGGCGAATTCCTGTCCCACCACGACCCGGTAGTCACTCAGCGTCCAGCGGATCCGGTCGCCGACGGAGTCGTCGGCCGCCGGCCTCGGAGTTGTCATGTCGTGGGTCATGCCGTCTCCCTCCCCACCAGTTCGAGGAACGCCTCGTCGAGAGTGGGCCGCCGGAGCCCGAGATCGGCGACCTCCAACCGCCGCTGCCGGATCTCGGCGGCCGCGCTCACCAGTGCGTCCACCGGGTCGTGGACGAACGCCGAGACCGTCAGCGCCTCCGCTTCCACGGAGGGTTCGCCCGTCCCGACCGCCTTGACCACCTCGGTGATCGACTCCAATGCCTCGGGCGTCGTCGCCACCACCTCGAGGCGCTCGGCACCCATCCGGCGCTTGAGGCCGTCCGGGGTGTCGTCGACGACGTTCCGGCCGCGGTCGACCACCGAGATCCGGTCGCACAGCCGGTCCGCCTCGTCGAGATAGTGCGTGGTGAGCAGCACCGTGGTGCCGCCGGCGGTCAGCCCCGCGATGGCCTCCCAGACCTCCCTGCGCCCGGCCGGATCCAGCCCGGTCGTCGGCTCGTCGAGGAACAGCACGTCCGGTGCCAGGATCATGCTGGCCGCGAGGTCGAGACGACGGCGCATGCCACCGGAGAACTTCTTCGGCACGCGGTCGGCGGAAGCGGTGAGGCCGAACTGGGCCAGCAGTTCGTCGGCGCGGGCGCGGGCGTCGGCCTTGCCGAGCCGGAACAGCCGTCCGAAGTAGACGAGGTTCTGCCGCGCGCTGAGCAGGTCGTCGACCGCCGTCTGCTGTCCCGTCAGCCCGATGCGGCGGCGAACCTGCCGCGGCTCCCGGACGACGTCGTGGCCTGCGACGACCGCCGTGCCCGTCTGCAACCGTTGCAGCGTGGTGAGGATCCGCACCGCCGTCGTCTTGCCCGCGCCGTTGGGACCCAACAGTCCGTGGACGCTGCCACGTGCCACGTCGAGATCGAAGTCGTCCAGGGCGACGGTTTCCCCGAACCGTCTGGTGAGGCCGTGGGCCTCGATGACGGAGCTACTCATCAGGACTCCTGCGTGCTAACCAATTGCGTGCTAACCAATTGCGTGCTAACCGAGTACGTTGTACCCAGTTATAGCGTACGATGTACCCGGTTCGCCAGTGGTAGCTAGGATTCTTGTCCCATGAGCACTCCCCAGACCGGCGCAGGCGATCCACGGCGCAGCCTCGAACTGCTGTGGCGCGAGGACGGTGCCCAGGAAGGGCGTCCCGGTCCCAAACCGCGGTTCACGCTCGAGCAGGTCGTCGCCACCGCGATCGCTCTCGCCGACCGCTCCGGCGTCGCCGCGCTCAACATGCGCGCGGTGGCCGACGAGCTCGGTACCGGGCCGATGACCCTGTACCGCTACGTGCCGGGCAAGGCCGAGCTGCTGGATCTCATGGTCGACCGCGCGACGGAACCGTCACCCGAGGATCTCGCGACGGTGGGCTCGGACTGGCGGGAACACCTCGTCCTGCTCGCGGAGGGCACGTGGGACGACTTCGCCGCCCACCCGTGGCTGCTGGAACTGAACCAGCGCCGTCCCGTCATGGGGCCGGGGTCGCTGACCGGCTTCGACTGGGCGCTACGGGCCTTCGAGGGACTCGACATCCCGGCGCGCGACCAGAACCTGATCATCACCGGCGTCATGAGCATCGTGACCGGTGCCGCACGCGACCACCTGATCGCCGACTCGTCCGACACCCCGCCGCCCACGACCGAGAGCGAATGGTGGGCCGCGCAGGAGCCGTATCTCGTCCGGGCGGCCGAAGGCGGCGACTACCCGCGCCTCGCGGCCGTCACCACCGAGGAGGACGCCTGGAGTTTCCACGGTCGCGAGGCGATGCGCTTCACTCTCGACGCCTTCCTCGACGGCATCGGCGCGCGCTGGGCGCTCGACGGGTAGTCGCGTCCGGCCGCCGCGGCCGCGGCGAATCGTCGACCGCCCCGGTCGCCCCGGTCGCCGTCCCCCGAGTGCCACGCGACGCCCTGCCGAGTCGCCGATCACGTGCGAGCATCACCCGGGTGAAAGCCACCATTTTCACGCCGAGCCACGCACCCGACTACCTCGACGACTGCTACCGCAGCGTCGTCGCCCAGACCTGTCCGGACTGGGAATGGATCGTGCTGCTGAACGGCGACGCCCGATGGGATCCACCCGAACCCGACCCGCGCATCCGCGTCGTGCGCGGCGACACGACGGGCAGCGTGGGTGCCAGCAAGCGTGAGGCGTGCGCACTGGCCACCGGCGACATCCTGGTCGAACTGGACCACGACGACATGCTCGCCGCCACCTGCCTCGCCGAGCTGGTCTCGACCTTCGAGTCCGACCCCGACGCGGTCCTCGTCTACTCGGACTTCGCCCAGATCGACGGCGACGGATCAGCGAACCACGACAGGTTCAACCCGGCGATGGGCTGAGAGTACACGGTCGCCGACGTCGACGGTCACGAGGTGGATCGCTGCCTCGCGCTCGAGCCGAGCCCGCACAACGTGTCCTACATCTGGTACGCGCCCAACCACGTACGCGCGATGCGGCGTGCGGCGTACGAGAAGGCCGGGGGATACGACGCGGCGTTGGAGATCCTGGACGACCAGGACCTGATGATGCGGCTCTACGAACTGGGTCCGTTCCGCCGCATCCCGAAGTGTCTGTACCTGCAGCGCATCCACGGTGCGAACACCCAGCGCGACAAGAGCATCAACAAACGCATCCAGACCGACACCGTCACGCGCTACCACCACGGCATTCGGAGACTCGCGGTCGCGTGGGCACTGCGGTCGGACCTCGGCGTGCTCGACCTGTACACCGCGTCGTGGCCCGACGGCACCGCGACCGAGGACGGCACGCGCGTCGAGATCGACCCGGCGTCGCCGCAGTTGCCGTTCGACGACGAGTCGGTCGGAGTGATCGTCGCGGACGAGCTGCTACAACGACTTCCCGATCGTGGCGCGTTCTTCGCCGAGTGCTACCGCGTTCTCGCGCACGGCGGTCTCGTGTTGACGACCACGCCCAGCACCGACGGCAGGGGAGCGTTCCAGGATCCGACGCACGTGGCGTTCTGGAACCAGAACAGCTTCTGGTACCTCACCCAGGCCGAGCGCCGCGATCGCGTGTTCCCCGGGAATCCGATGCGTTTCCAGATCAGTGGCCTCGGCACGTACTTCCCCACCGATTTCCACGCCGCCAACGACATTTCGTACGTCGACGCCAACCTGATGGCCGTCAGGAGCGGCCCGCGCCAGGGCGGGCCGCTCCTGATCTGAGCCGCGTCACTGCACCCGCGTCACCCCACCCGCGTCACGTTGATGCTTCCCGTGATGCCGGCGAGGCTGCTGCTGTGCGTCGCGGCCCGCGCACCGTTGTACAACGACAGCCACTGGCCACCGGCCGGGACGGTGACGGTGACCTCGTTCGCGACCTGCCCCTCGGTGTTCGCGGCCGTGGCCGTCGTGGCCTTGATGCGGCTACCTGCGACCTCGACGCCACCGAGCACCAGATACGCCGACGTGAGCTCCGACAGGACCGTACCGTCGCCGGACGCGTCTGCCTGCCACGTGTAGTTGATCGTGTACGTACCCTGCGCCAGCTGCACACCGCCGCCGGACAACCCCACGCCCGTGCCGTACGTCGTGCCGACCGTGGTCATCGGAACGGGGGAGTTGGCGTTGTTGGTGGCCGTCGAGCTCGTGTAGAAGTAACCGCCCCCGAGGAAACCGTCCCCTGTGGACCCTGCGGCCCTGTCGCACCCTGCGGACCGGTGGCGCCCTGCGGCCCGGCCGGCCCCGTGGCGCCCACAGGACCCGCGGGTCCGGGTGCGCCCTGAGGGCCGGGTGCGCCCTGAGGCCCCGTGGCGCCCTGGGAGCCGGGCGCCCCCTGCGCGCCCGGAGCACCCTGCGGACCGGTCGGACCTGCCGGACCCTGCGGCCCCACGGGACCCATCGCACCCTGCGGGCCTACCGGTCCGATCGGCCCCTGCGGGCCGACGTCGCCCTGTGCACCCTGTGCACCGTCCTCGCCGTCAGCACCTTGCGGGCCTTGCGGGCCGGTCTCGCCCTGGGCACCGTCCGCACCGTCGGCGCCTTGGGCACCCTGCGGACCGGCCCCGCCCTGTGGACCGACGTCGCCCTGTGGTCCCTGAGGACCGGCAGGCCCCTCGGGACCGGCAGGCCCCGCCACTCCCTGCGGACCCGTATCGCGCCTTGGGCGCCCTGCGGCCCCTGGTCACCCTGCGCACCGTCGGCGCCCTGTGGACCGGCAGGTCCCTGCGGACCACCGGCGCCTTGCGGCCCTTCCGGACCCGTCTCGCCCTGAGCACCGTCGGCGCCCTGTGCGCCCTGTTCACCTTGGACGCCCTGTGGCCCTTGCGGCCCCTCGTCACCCTGCGGACCCTCCGGCCCCTGGTCGCCCTGCGGACCTGCTTCACCCTGCGGGCCCTGGTCGCCCTGCGCGCCCTGAGGACCTGCGGGTCCCTGTGGGCCGGCAGGGCCTGCCACGCCTTGTGGGCCGACATCGCCCTGCGCACCCTGCGCGCCTTGGGGACCCTCCTCGCCGTCAGCTCCCTGAGGCCCGACGGGGCCCTGGGGCCCCGCCTCGCCCTGCGGCCCGGCTTCGCCCTGCGGGCCCTGGTCACCCTGCGGGCCCGTCTCGCCCTGCGCGCCGTCCGCGCCCTGAGCGCCCTGCGGGCCGGCTTCGCCTTGCGGGCCCTGGTCACCCTGCGGCCCCTGGGCACCTTGAGCACCGTCGGCGCCATCAGCTCCGTCGGCGCCTTGTGCGCCTTGTGCTCCCTGTGCGCCGTCGGCGCCTTGAGGTCCGGCCGGCCCCTGCTGCCCGTCTGGGCCCGGGGAGCCCTGCGGGCCGACCGGCCCCTGGGCTCCGTTCGCACCGTCCGATCCGTCGGCGCCATCGGCGCCATCGGCACCGTCTGCGCCCTGCGGTCCTTGTGGGCCGGTGGGACCGGTGTCCCCGTCCGGCCCCGGCACGCCCTGTGGTCCTTGCGAACCGTCCGACCCGGAGGAGTCGGGGTCCGCGGATTGTGCGTCGGGGGACAGCGCGTCCGGGCCTGAAGGTCCGGCGATCGCGGGTCCGGAGATGCCGGACGGCCCCACGTCGAACCACGGTTGCTCGGGCCCCTCCTGCGCGACGGCGGCATAGCGGCCGGAGAGGGCCGTGACAACGGCGGCAGTGGTACTCAGGACGATGTTGACGGTGCGGCGGGCCAGTGAGGCGCGGGGCGTCACGAGCCGCCTCCCACGAGCTTGATGTCACCGCCGTCGGTCAACTTCTTCGATTCCCCGGATTTCGGGGAGAACACTTCGACCTGAAAGCCGGCGTTCTTGAACGAGAAGTACGTGGAGAGGGGTCGTTCCTTGAACACGGCGATGATGGCGCCGTTCTTCGATTCGGTCACGTCGGCGGCGTCCTTGTCGGCACCTTTCAGCGCGTCGTAGCCGTCGATCGCCTGGTAGGTGCTGACCGTCAGGTATTCACCCTTGTCGCCGGCGTCGACGTCGTCCGGCAGGTAGCGGACGAATACCGCGCTCTTCTTGGTGACGGTGACCTCCATTTTCGTTCCGGGACGGTTGCCTGCTGCGTAGAACGGATAGTGGTGACGCGCCATCTCGGACAGCTCGCCCTGCGAAACGATGGTCGGCACTCCGACCGGAACGTCGGACTTTGCCGCTGCGTTGGTGATGTCGCCGTTGCCGCGCAGCAACCAACCGGTCGCGCCGGACACGACGATCAGCAACACCACAGCCGCTACCAGTAGTGACTTGGTCCTCGTCGACATGAAGGACCTCCCAGTTTTTTCGCAGATCGGGTGAGTCGGGGAATTCAGTCACTCGTGCTGATCAGGAGTGTTCCGACTCCCTGAGAAATCCGCTTGTCGATCATGAATCTAAATGATCCATTCGGGCGACCTTGAGCGTGTTTTCTGGATCAGTGAGTTGATCTCAGCGAGTTTCAGGTCGGCCGGTGTTCGAGGTGAGTGAGGGCGAGTGCGGCTTGGATGATGCTGCCGATCTTGCTGGGGCTGGCGGTGATCCGTTGTAAGGTGCGCCAGCGGCCGGTGAGCAGGGCGAATCCGCGTTCGCCGAGGCAGCGCAGCCTGCGTAGCAGGGCGTTGTAGGTGCGGTTGTCGGCATCGAGGACTTGGTTGCCGGGTGGGTGTTTGATCGGGGTGTGCACTCCGATTCCGGTGCCTTCGTAGCCGCCGTCGGCCAGGGTCGGCAGCCCCTGTGAGGCGGCGGCGTACAGCGCGCCCAGCGCAT
>NZ_JAMTCN010000050.1 GCF_024171865.1 Prauserella aidingensis
ACTTGAAATCGAGCGTGGGGCAACCCACCGGGGGTTCAAATCCCCCCGCTTCCGCCGTTGTGAACAGGCGAAACGCCGGGTCGGACACCGCGTCCGACCCGGCGTTTCGCGCTAGCGGGTCTCAGTTCGGGTTGCAGTTCCCCGTCTCAGACGGCGGCTGTGGCGCCTGGGTCCGGTTTTCGGCCCGGGCGATCGCGGGAGGGTCGGCGGTTGTCGACCGTGGCACCGGCGGTCAACGAGGAGCGGGTTCGGCGGTGGCGATGCTGCTTCCGGCGGGCCGTGGTTGTCGACGGCCGATGACGATCCCCGCGATGACCAGGGCTGCGCCGATCGGCTGGTTCCAGGTGACGGTCTCGTCGAGAATCACGGCGCCGAGGGCCACACCGATGACCGGGGTCAGGTAGGTGACGCTGGAAGCAGCCGTGGCGCCCCAGCCGGCGACGATGTTGGTGTTCCAGACGTAGGCGAGTCCGGTGCCGAAGACCCCGAGCGTGATCATGCTCGCGACGACGCCCGGACTCGGAGACACCGGGTGGTCGTCGATCATCGGGACGGCGACGAGCAGTGCGACGGCGCCGATGCCGACCTGGACGGTGGCGACGGAGGCGGCAGGCAGGCCCAGCGGGGAGACGAACCGTCGCAGGTAGACGAACGCGACACCGTAACTGCCGGTCGCGAGCAGGCAGGCGAGCTGCCCGCCGAGACTTCCCGCGCCCGTCGTTCCGATGAGTTGCCACGGGGCGAGGACGAGCAGGACCCCGATGAGCCCGACACCGAGGCCGGAGAGCTGGGCTCGATGTGGACGTTCGTTCCGCAGGGCCACCAGTGTGACGACGAAGGTCATCAGCGGTGTCGTCGCGTTGTAGATGCTCATCAGGCCCGAGTCGACGTGCTGGCCGGCCCACGCGAACAAGCTGAACGGCAGCACGCACAGGAACACGGAGACGACGCCGATGTGTCCCCACGGCGCGAGTGATCTCGGCAGTCGGATCCGGAGAACGGACACGATCAACACCAGGGCGACGGCGCCGAGCGTCATCCGGGCGGTCGCGATCTGGAGCGGCGACAGGCCGTCGAGGCCGGTCTTCATGAACAGGAAGCTCGACCCCCACGCCAACGACAAGGCGACGAACTGCAGCGGCAGAAGGCGTGGGCGTGGTGGATCGGGCGTCGGCTCGAGTTCCCTTCCGTGTCGGTTCCGCAGTGCGGCGTGATCGCTCGTCCTGGGATCACACCGCAGCAGCGGCCGCTCGACCGGCGGGAACCGGACACGACGGTCGGGGGCAGGGTCCGTCCGTCGTGTCCCGGCACCGGGCCTCACACGCCGGTGGCTCCGTCAATGCGTTCGCGGAGCAGGTCGGCGTGGCCGTCGTGGCGGGCGTACTCGGCGATCATGTGGGTGTAGATCCAGCGCAGGCTGACCTCCATGCCGTGGAACGGCGCCGTGGAGTCCAGCGCGCGGTCCGCGCAGTTGCGTTTGGCCACGGCGATCTCCTCGCGCCACGCCGTCATCGCCTGCTCGGCTGATACGTCGTCCAGCAGGGCGAAGCCCTCGTCGTGTTCGCCGCCCGTCGACGGATACACCGACGGAACGTCCTCACCGGCGAGCGTGCGGCGGAACCAGGCACGCTCCACCTCGGTCAGGTGCTGCACCAGTCCGAGCAGGGTCAGTTCCGACGGTGGCGCCGAGGCGGTGCGCAACTGGTGCTCGTCGAGCCCTTCACACTTGAGGGCGAGGGTGTCGCGGTAGAAGTCGAGCCACGCCGCGAGTGTCGTCGCCTCGTCCGCGGTCGTCGGCGGCCGCTGTCGTTCCACGGATACGTGCCCGTCGGTCGGTCGTTCGGCAGTCATGACGGCGATGCTGTCAGCTGGGACCGACATGTCGCGGTTCCGAGCGGCTGCCCGGATCCGTGCCGCTGTTCGAATCGCCGCTGACCGGAACTGCGTCCCCGACCGGAACTGCCCCGCTGACCGGAACTGCGCCACTGTCGGGGACCGTCACGTCGCCCGGACCGGCGATGCCGTCGTCGGCGGTCCGGGCGGCGGCGAACCGGGGGCGTTTCGCACGATGGCGGCAGGCGATCGTCCGCGCACCCGTGGCGTTGAGCCGCCAGCGTGCCAGCCGTTTGCTCACCCCGAACCTGCGCGCCACGGCGGCGTCGGTCCACCCGCGCAGCGCCGCGGTGCGCGCCGCATCCCGGGGTAGCAACAGTTCGCCCGCGAGCTCGTCGGCCTCGCGTTCCACCGACGTGGCCGTCGTGCCACACAGGCCCGATCCGGTCACCAGCAGGCCGAAATCGTGTTCCAGCAGCACGTGCGCCATCTCGTGGGCGACCGTCGCGCGCCTGCGACGGGTGTCGTGCACGTGGTTCTCCACGATGGCGCGCACGCTGCCGACCGCGACGAGTGCGCCCGAGAACGAGTCCGCCGCAGGGCCGGTGAAATGCCGGACCGCCTCGCGGGGCATCGCCGGATCTGCGAGATCGAGGACCGGGATGCCGTACAGCTCGGCGAGGGCGTACGGGTCGAGCGGGTCGGCCGCGGCCAGCCCCAGCTCGTTCCGGACGGCCAGTGCGAGACGGCCGGCGTGTGCCTTGAAACCCCGTCGGAGCGGCTGCGACACGGCCGTCACCTTTCCGGACGCGTGTCACCGGAACCGGCCGCTCCCGTGCCGGTGTGGTGTTTGATGCGGCGCATCGTCGCGCCGACGATCTCGAGCAGGTACTCCTTGTCCGCCTCCGGCAGGTCGTCGCGGGCCCGCAGCAACATGGCGAGCTGGGTTTCGAGTTCCGGTGTCGGGCCGCCGTCCGCGGAGTCGTCGGCGTGGTCCTCGTCGGGGCGGCTCATGAATTCTTCCGCGGGGGTGCCGAGCCATTGCACGAGCGCGATGAATCCGTCGAGGTCCGGGCGTTGGCCGTTGCCCATGCGGCTGAGCAGTGACGGGCTCACCCCGGCTTCCTCCGCGAGCTGGCGCCACGACAGATCGCGCGCACGACGCTGCGCGTCGAGCGCGTCGTGCAGTCGGCGCAGGTCCATGCGACCTGACATGTGACCTCCTTCGGCGGGTCGGCGCAGCACAGCTTGGCAGGTGGCAGCCCGGATGGCCACCCTGAAATTGCAGTCAGGCAACAGAGTTGCACAATCGGAACACGTGAGGCAAGCTCGACACGGCACGCGACCGACACGGGCGACGGCCACCACGGTTCGGGTCGGCCGGACCGTGGTGCGCGCACGGGTCCGGAGCCCGTGCTCCGACGACCGTCACGAACATCGACAGGGGGAACCGGTCATGACCGTCGAACGTCCCGCAGGCCACACAGAAGGCCGCCGCCACACCGACGAACCCGCGCAGCACACGGTGTTCGCGGTCCGGTTCCGGCTGTCACCGGACTCGCTGACCTGGCTGGTCGTCCGCGACGGGGCCGTGCTGTCCCGTCACGTCCGCAAGCGGGACGCCGAACGGCTCGCCGCCGCGCACGCCCGCGGCCGCCGTCCGAGTTCTCTCGTGATCGAGCGCATGGACGGCAGCGAGCAGGCTAGGCGGCATTACCGACATTCCCGGTCCGGCGCGCGGGCTGTGCCGGCGGCAGCGGTCCCCCGGGGCGGTGAGAATTCGACACTCGTGACACGGCCGGATCCGTCCTTCCCGGCCTCGTCCGGTCTCGGGGCGGGCCCGCCGACCCGCGCGTCGACGCGTACCGCCGGAGGGCCGGGACGAGGGATTGTCGCGCGTGTCCCGACTCGAGTGCGGACGCGAAGTCACCGGCCCGCCCCCGCGTCACGATCGTGCAGCCGGGGCATCCGGGTGGTCAGCACACGCGTCGCCACCTCGGCGCGCGTGGTCGGGTCGAGCCGTACTGTGGAGACACGATGAGGAAGCGTTTGTTGTTCGCGGCCATGACAGGGCTGCTCGTCGCCGGATGCGGTTCGTCCGAGGCTCCGACGACCCAGAGTGCACCGAGTCCCGGTTCGGCGGCGTCCGAGACACCGTCGACGACGTCGTCGGCACCGGCGTCGTCGTCCGCGGCGAAACCCGATTCCGCCCCCGGCTGTCCGGCGGTCGCCGACATGTCGACCCGCGAGAAGGTCGCGCAGCTCGTCGTGGTCGGTGTCGAGTCCGGCGCGCAGGCCACGACGCAGTTGGTGCGCGATCACCAGGTCGGCGGTCTGTTCATCGGCGGCAACGCCACGGACCTGTTCACCGGCGGTGCGCTGAAGCAGGTGCAGGACGCCGCGGACGTGCCGGTGTCGATCGCGATCGACGACGAGGGCGGCCGGGTCCAGCGACTCGACGAGCTCGTCGGTGACATGCCGAGTGCCCGCGAGATGGCGGCGTCGATGACGCCGCAGGAGGTGCGGCAGCTGGCCGTCGAACGCGGTAGGGAGATGGCGAAGCGTGGTGTGACGGTCGACTACGCCCCCGATCTCGACCTCACCGACGAACCGGCGAGCGAGGCCATCGGCGACCGTTCGTTCAGCACCGACCCGGCGACGGCGCGCCGGTACGCGAAGGCGTTCGGCGACGGTCTGCAGGAGGCCGGTGTCCAACCGGTGATCAAACACTTCCCCGGCCACGGCAACGCCAGTGGTGACTCCCACGCGGGCGACGTGACCACGCCGCCGCTGCCCGAACTGCGCAAGCACGACCTGAAGCCGTTCGAACGGATCGGCGAGTACGGCGACGTCGGCGTCATGGTCGGCCACCTCACGGTGCCGCAGCTGACCGATGGGCAGCCCGCCTCGATCTCGCCCGCGGCGTATCGGCTGCTGCGGCAGGACTACAACTTCGACGGTCCCGTCGTCACCGACGACCTGGGCGCGATGAAGGCGATCACCGACCGGCACTCGCTTCCCGAGGCCGTGCTGCTCGCCCTGAAGGCCGGTGCCGACAAGGCGCTGTGGTCGTCGGGCGGCAACGTGGGGCCCGTGCTGGACCGGCTCGAGCAGGCCGCGAACAGCGGTGAGTTGTCGGACGAGCGCATCAACGCGTCGTTGACCCGGGTGCTGCGTTCCAAGGACGCGTGCGGCTGACCGCACGCGTCCAGGGCGTCAGGGGCGAGCGGTCGTGAGTTCGTCGATCAGCCGGTCCAGGTCCAGCCGCTCGGCCTCCGTGCCGGGCGGCACGATCGCCGTGGTGGCGTCGGCGAACCGGCGCACCTCCGCGATCTCGAGCTCCACCACGGCATAGCCGTCGGGCGACTCGAGCTCGAGTACGAGGTACTCCTCGTCGGTCGCCAGGTCGGGACGCAGGCGGATGTCGCCGATCCCCGCGGGTTCGGTCAGTCCTGCGAGCAGCAGCTCACGGGAGAAGTCCCACTCCACCCACTCGCGCGCATCGACGCGGAACGCGAGCGACACGGTGAACGGGTCGTCCGCGCGGTACATCAGTCGAGCGAGTACCGGCGTGCTGCAGCCGTTGAGGTACACGAACTGGCTCTGGTGTACGGCGTCGCTTCGCACTGCACACTCCCGTCTCTCCGGTGCCGCCCCCTCGGCGGCTGTCGTGGGTGAGACTCCCGATGAGGCACACTCTGATGCACCACTACGACGAAAACTTCCCCGCTTCGCCCGATTGGGGCATTTGGTGACCGCCCGTATGCGAGGTTTCACCCCATCGAGCCCTTCTGGTTGCGAATTCGGGACGTTGCCGTGACATCGAGGCCGGGCGGCGCGTTAATGGGGCACCCCGCAAGCTGTCTCGCTGCGGTGCTGTGTGTACCCGGTGATTGCTCGACCGACACGTTCCTGGAGGGCTGATGGCGCCGACGGCCCCGCGTCCCACACCGCACGAGGACGCGCTGCTCGACCGCACCGGGATCATCTGCGCCTCGGGGCACGGCCCGGCGGCACCGCCGACCCCGGGCATCAACCGTTCCGGCGCGGCCGGGTTCGTGGCGTTCGTCGTCATGGTGCTCGCCGCCGTCACGGGTGTGTCCGGACTGGAGGGTGACGGCGGCGGGTCCAGGCTGGTCGCAGGCGACGAGGTGACGGAGGCGGCGCCGCAGGTCACGGAGGGCAGCGGATCGGACGAGCAGCGCGGCGACGGTCCCGCTGCGGGGACCGACGAGGACCCCGGCGACGCCGCGCAGTCCCGGAAGGGGGGCGACGTCCAGGGCCGGCCCGTCTCGCCCGATGTCGACGTCGATGCGCGCTCCGACGAGGTGCAGGTTCCCGCCGACGCGGCGACCGACCCCGCGGACGACTCGCTCGCGCACGGCCTGGCGGGTCCGGTCCCGGGCGTGGCACGGGCGGAACCGGCAGCCGCGGGCACGAACGTCACCGGGTCCGACGTGGCGTCGGCGCGGAAGGCGGACACGGCGGCGCGGGAGACGACACGGACGTCGGGAACGCGCGTCGTGGGGGCGTGGACGTCGTGGCAGGATCGCGCGGCACGGGACCGGTCGGCGGTCGAACGGCGGGTGCAACGGTTCGGCGAGGAGCTCCGCCGCAGCATCGAAAGCCACACAACCCGGCACTACGGCTTCCGGGCACCCGACACCGACGCGCGTAGCCGCGGCGCGCGCAGCGATGACGTGCCCGGCGATGACGTGCGCGGCCGTGACGCTGCTCGGGGCGAGGGCGCGCGTGGGGGAGCGCGCCGTTTCGAGGCGATCCTCAACACCGTCACGCATGCGATGCGCGGGCACGGGCCGGTGCAGCACATCCCGACGCGGCAGGCGCGGCAGGAGCGCGGCGAGGCCGGCGAGCGGGACGGCGGTGAGCCCGTCCAATCCCGGTCCGACGTGGACGAGAACGCCGAGGGTGAGCAGGTCCGCTCCGGTGATGGGCGGGCCGACCGAGACGGCCGGGACGGGTCACCCCACGTCGTGGGAGAGCGCGGGTGGCACGACGGCGGGTTGCCGGGTTCCGACGCGCGTGTCGACCGCCACGGCTACGGCGAGCAGCCGTCCTACGAGGACATGAACCGGACCCATGAACCCCGTGTCGACGGTGCGCGCGACGACGGTTACTACGGCGGGAGCGCCTACGACGGCCCCGACCACCGTGGCGGCGCGTACGGCGGACACGGCTACGGCGGCTACGGGGCAGGCTGGTAGGCCGTCCGCGACGGCCTCGGTGCGCCAGGACTCCAGTGGGCTGGCCTCCAGTGCGCTGGCTCGGGTGCGCTGTCTCGGGCTGCCGGTGACCGTGGGTGACGACGCTGGTCCGAGTGTGGGTTCTCGAGGCGGCGGACATGATCAACTCTGGCCCCACGTGCCGCCATATGTGAAACTGCTTCGCGTTCGTGTGTCGAACGGAAGGCAGCATCGTGCGTCTCCAGCGTCGTGGCCGGTACGCGTGGCCGGCCTCCGCACTCGTGTCGTTGATCGCGGCGACCACGCTCGTCACCGGGTCGGCGGCACAGGCGGCCGAGGTGGCCGAGGTGGTCGACCCCGCCGCGAATCCGTCCGTGGAGACCCGGTGTCCGTGGGTCGGCTCCGATGCGCCGGTCGAGCAGCGCATCGATCAGCTCGTGTCGCGGATGACGCTCGACGAGAAGCTCGACCTGGTGCACGGCTCGGCGGTGCCGTTCCAGTTCGTCGGCCCGACGTACGCAGGCATGATCTCCGAGAATCCCCGGCTGTGCATTCCCCGGCTCGGGTTGTCCGACGGCCCCGCCGGGGTCGGCAACGGGCACACCGGTGTCACGCAGTTGCCGTCGCCGATGGCGCTCGCCGCGTCGTGGGACGCCGACCTGGCGAGTCGCTACGGCGCGACGATCGCCCGCGAGGCCAGGGGGAAGGGTGCCGACGTCGTGCTCGGGCCGACGGTCGACCTGCTGCGTGACCCGCGCGCGGGCCGGTCGTTCGAGACGCTCGGCGAGGACCCGCATCTGACCGGTGAACTCGCCGCCGCGCAGGTCGGTGGCATCCAGGGTGAGGGTGCGCTGGCGCAGTCGAAGCACATCGCCGCCTACAACCAGGAGACGCTGCGCAACCTCCCGGCCAACGACTCCATTGTCGATGAACGCACGCTGCAGGAGGTGTATCTCTCGCCGGTGCAGGACGTCGTCGACGCGGGCACGGCATCGGTGATGTGCGGCTACAACCGGCTCAACGGCGTGCACGCCTGCAACAACACCTACCTGCTGAGCCAAGTCCTCAAAGGACAGTTCGGTTTCGACGGGTTCGTGACGTCCGACTGGTTCGCCACCCAGGCCAGTCACGCCGCGGCGAACGCCGGGATGGATCTGCAGATGCCCGGCGGCTGCCACTACGGACCCCGGCTGCGCCACGGCATCAACAGCGGAGCCGTGACGACGTCGAAGCTCGACGACATGGTGTCGCGGATCCTGCGGCCGATGTTCCGGTTCGGGCTGTTCGAACGTGAGAAAAACGGTTCGCCGGACGACGTCGTGACCGGCCCGGACCATGCCGCCGTCGCGCGTGAGGTCGCCCAGAAGGGCATGACGCTGCTGAAGAACGACGACGCACTGCTGCCGTTGGGCGACGACACCGGGTCCGTCGCGGTGATCGGTGACGCGGCGGGCGAGCGCGTCATCGGTTCCGGTGGCGGCAGCCCGCACGTGATCGCACCGGAGATCGTCACGCCCCATGACGGCATCGCCGAGCGAGCCCGGCGGGCGGGCGCCGACGTGACCTTCGACGACGGGTCGCAGGCAGGCGAGGCAGCAGGTGCCGCGGACGTGGCCGTGGTCGTCGCGCGGAAGTGGTCCACGGAATCGAAGGACAACAAGGACATCCGACTGTCCGACAAGGACAACGAGATGATCCGGGCGGCGGCCGCCAATCCGAACACGATCGTCGTGCTGAACACGGCGGGTCCGGTCGAGATGCCGTGGCTCGACGACGTGGCCGGGGTGCTGGCCGCGTGGTACCCGGGTCAGGAGTACGGCGACGCGCTCGCGTCCGTGCTGTACGGCGACTCGGACCCGGGCGGCAGGCTGCCCGCGACGTTCCCGGTGTCGCAGGCGGATCTGCCCGCGGCCGACAAGGACCGTTTCCCCGGCGGTGCGTACGACGAGGGACTGGCCGTCGGCTACCGGTGGTACGACCGCGAGGGCATCGAGCCGCTCTTCCCGTTCGGCCACGGCCTGTCCTACACGACGTTCGGCTACTCGGAGCTCGAGGTCGACGGCGACGGCGGGGCGGGCACCACCGTGACGGCGACCGTGACCAACACCGGCGAGCGTGCCGGTTCGGAGGTCGCACAGCTGTACGTGGCGCATCCGGAGTCGGCGGGTGAGCCGCCGAAGCGTCTCGAGGGTTTCCGGCGGGTCGAGCTGGAACCGGGCGAGAGCGAGCGGGTGCGCTTCGAGCTGGACGAGCGGTCACTGGCGCAGTGGGACGTCGATGCCGACCAGTGGGTCCGCGGCGCGGGCGATTACACGCTGTCGGTCGGCGGTTCGTCGCGGGACCTGCCGCTGACCGGCGACCTCGCCGTGGCGGACGAGATGCCGGTGTCGGAGCCGACGCCGCCCCCGCCGCCCGGCGCGCCCAAGGGTGACGACCCGGCGTGGACGAAGATCGGCAACGTCGCGCGATGCCCGGTGGAGAGTCTGTACGCGGGCATGATCGGTGCGATCTCGCTGTTCGGCCTTCCCCCGGGCGAGCAGGCCACGCGCCCGCCGCGCAACCCGACCGACGAAGGCTGACCACCCCGACACCCGGCGATCCGGGAGGAGCGCGGCCTGCCACGGTTGGCAGTGGCCACGTTGATGGGCTTCGCCACGCATCGGGCGGTGGACCGTTTCGAACGGCACGTTCGGACCCCGAAGTTCTCCACGCTGCTGCGCTATGCCGAGGCCATCGGCGCGCGTGTTCGCGTCACCGTTGGCGCGCCCGACGGTGTGCTGTCGCCGGAGATCGATACCGTGCCGGACGATTCCACGCAGTTGTCGCAGGTGCAGGCCGCGCTGGTGAAGATCCGAGCCGCACAGGGCCGCACTCAGGCGCAGGTGTCCGAACGGCTGGGCTGCGTGGCCCACGGGGTTCGGTGACCATCCCCACGTGCGCGACCGCCCAGGAGAGGCCGATCTGCCCCGTGCACTGTCCCGACTCGCCGGTCGGGTCGCGGAGCGTCGTGACACTCTCGAGGCTCGAGACGTCACTCAGCCGGCGTGGCTACGTCACCTGCAGAGACAGCTCGCGCAGTTGTCCGACCTGGTCGAGGCGCGCGAACAGCGGCAGTAGCCGTCCCCGCCGGTCACGGGAGTGGTCAACTGAGGTCGGGTGATTTCGTGGGAACCGCTGACACGGTCCGAGCGTCCCAGTACCGTCACATAACGTACGTGTCTCGTGGCGACCTGACGAGGTGGGGAAGTAGCTATGTCGCAGCCCGGCACCGGCGACGGCAGCACCGTCGGCCCGGTAGGCACCATGATCGGCGGCGATGGTGCGGACCTGCCGCCGCAGCAGCGTGAAGCGATGTACCGGGCCGAGGCTGAGGCCCAGTACGGCAACGTGCCGTTCGGCCTCCCGGTAAGTCAGCTCGTCGCGGAGGCACGCGCCGCGGGCATGAACGAGCAACAGATTCAGAAGCTCGCCCAGGACGCGGAGGTCCTGGAAGGCCTGCAGGGGTCGGACCAGAACTACCCGGGTGTCGACCACCAGACGATCTACCAGTACGTGCACCAGGACCTCGACTCCGGCCAGACCACCCAGCTGTCGGATGCCTGGTCGCAGCTGGTCAGGCTGTTCGACGACTTCGACGGCAAGTTCAACGAGGCCGTCCAGCAGTCCCAACACCACTGGGAAGGCGAATCGGCCGAGGCGGCTCGTGGCTACGTCCGCAGCCTGGGCAGCTGGTCGAGCACCAACTCGCAGCAGGCGCAGTTGGCCTCCGAAGCCGTGTATGCGCAGTCGAGCGCGTCCGAGACGGCGAAGAACACCATGCCGGAGCCGGTCCAGACCGACGGGCTCCTCAAGGACTTCGGTTCCGCCGTCAAGGACAACCCGCTGGACCCGATCGGCGCGTTCAACAAGGCCATGGAGACGCGGGAGAAGGCGGACGCCGCCCACCAGCAGGCCGCTCAGGTGATGACCGACTACGACCGGAACCTCTACGAAGCTGCCTCGAAGCAGCCCGCGTTCTCCCCACCGCCGGAGTTCGGTGGTGCCGGCCAGGGCGGCACGTCCGACTTCGGCACGTCGAATGTCGTCGACATTTCGGGTGGGGATGCGACGAGCGTGTCCGGCTATTCCGGTGGTGGGCCGACGGGTGGCGCGCCGATGACCGGGGGTGGGCCGACCGGTGGTGGCGGGTACAACGGCCCGTCGGGCAACAGTCCGGGTGCGGTGCCGACGCCGACGCCGGTGGCCGGTCGTGGCCCGTCGACGGGTGCCGGTCAGCTGCCGGGCACCGGGCCGCAGGGCAACGGGCCGGTGGGGCCGCGGGTGCCGACCACGGGTGGCGGTCCGGGCTTCGGTGGTATGGGCCCGGCGCCGGTCGGTCCGATGAGTGGCGGTGGCCAGGCCGGTGGTTCGACGCCGTACAACAGCAAGCTCGGTGGCCGGGCCGCGTCGGCCGGGTTCGGCCCGACCGGTGGTGGCTCCGCCGCCGGAGCCGCCAAGGGCGCGGCCGGTGTCGGTGGTGCCGCGGGCGCCGGTGCCGCGTCGGGGGCTGCGAAGGGCATGACCGGTGGGACGGGTGCCGCGCCGGGCGCGGCCGCCGCAGCCGGCGGGTCGGGCGCCCGCGGCGGCTCGGGAATGATGGGCGGCGCCGGAGCGGGCAAGGGCCAGCAGGGCGGCGAGGAAGAAGAACACCAGCGCCCCTCCTGGCTCGTCGAAGCCGACCCCGACAGCCTCTTCGGCACCGACGAACGCACCGCACCACCCGTCATCGGCGAATAACGGCCACCTGCACACGCGACGAACGGACGAGGGGAACAGACATGACCGGCGTGTTTGGGGACAACTCAGTCGACCAAGGGCAGCCGAGCTCCGGTGGTGCCGAGATCGGTGCAGGGCTCGGTGCCCAGGTGGGTGGCTTCCTGGCCGGCGTCGAGAACATGAAGACCGGCGCTGAGCAGATGGTGAACGCCGCCAAGTCGGGCGGCTTCCGTACGGACCCCGAAGGCGTCAAGCAGATGACCAAGGTCTGCGACGAGATGATCGGTCAGATCGAGTCGAAAAGTGATGCGTTCGTGAGTCTTGCACAAGAGCCGAAACTTGGTAGTAGTCCCTATGCTCGACAGGTTGCTCAGCACGTTCGAGCTTCAGCGGACGGCCCGCAGGGTGTTCTGCCTCAGCTTGATGCTCTGAAGAAGACGCTCATCGCCCTCAATGAGGCGCTCTATCGGGCGTCGGGTCAGTACGCCGAGGCAGAAGAGGCCGCTAAGATGCGCGACGCATAAATTCGCTTCGGCCTCACTCAGGAGTGACTGGAATCTTGGCCAACACCCGGACAGTTGTTGCACTCATCGTCGGGGCTTGCGCAGTTGTGTCTGCAGCGTGCTCGTCGACAGAAGAGGGAGAGCCGCAAACAACGAGGGTCACGTCAGCGCCGAAGTCAGAGTCTTCGACTGCCACGACTGGCGAACAACCCACAGCGTCGTTATCCAACATCGATCCGTGTAGCCTGCTGAGCGCTGACGAACTGAGCAAGTACGGCACATTTCCGGCCGGTGCCCCGAACAACGTTGGAACAGCTCGTGGCTGCAAGTTCGAGAAGGACACGGATAGTCCGACGACCGATCCTAACCGCGTAATTTCGGTGAATCTTCGCGACCAGCAGGGCATCGACGACGTGCAAGACCTGGGTCAGGGAATCGATCGCGGGGAGGTTGAGGGCCGGTCGTATGCGCGAGTTCCAGGGCCAGGAGTATGCACGATCGTCATCGGCGTCTCGCAAACGTCCCGCGTCGATGTCAATACTATTGCCACCGAGGGCACTGAGAAGAGTTGTGAGATCGCCGACGAAGTGGCCGCCGTTGTCGAGCCGAAGTTGCCGCAGGGCTGATTGTGCCGCGGCGTCTGCTGGCCCGGCACGACGGTTCCGGGGCTGCGGGTCCGCGTCGACGTCGCATGCCGCCGTACGCCGACGTGGACGACTGCTGGCGCCTCGGCATCGCCCCGACACCCGGCCTGGCACGAAGAGCCCGTTCGTGACCTCCGTTCGGCGGATGCCCCGGGCCCGTGTGGGAGACAAGGGTCACAAGGCGTGCCTCTACCGAAAAGTAGGCCATACATAGGTGCGTCGGGGACGTTTCGCGACGTCTCCGGACCGATGAGTGCCTTCACTGGGGGGACCGCAAGTGGCCACACGTTCGACCGCGGTGCTGGCCGGCCTGGGCGGCTGGCTGCCACCGCGCGTGGTCGACAACGTCGAGCTGACGACCCGCCTCGACACCACCGACGAGTGGATCCGTTCCCGCACGGGTATCGCCGAGCGCCGCGTCGTCGACGACGGGATGTCCACTGTGGACATGGCGGTCGAGGCGGGTGCGCGGGCGTTGCGGTCGGCGGGCACCGAGCACGTCGACGCCGTCGTGCTCGCGACCTCCACGCCCGACCAGCCCTGTCCGGCCAGCGCACCCCAGGTGGCGACCAGGCTGGGCCAGCGTGACGTGGCGGCGTTCGACGTCGGCGCGGTGTGCAGCGGCTTCCTGTACGCCCTCGCCACGGCCGCCGGCCTCATCGCCGGACGGATCGCCCGCGAGGTGCTCGTCGTCGGCTCGGACGCGTTCACCACCCTCGTCGACCCCGCCGACCGCGGCACCGTGCCGATCTTCGGCGACGGCGCCGGTGCGGTCGTGCTCCGGGCGGGCGACCAGGACGAACCCGGCGCGCTCGGCCCGTTCGACCTGCACAGCGACGGTGACGGCACGGACCTGCTCGTCGTCCCCGCGGGCGGCTCGCGGCAGAAGACCGCCCGCGAGCCGGGCGAGGAGTACCTGCGCATGGAGGGCCCTGCCGTGTTCCGCCACGCCACGGCGCGGATGGCCGAGTCGTCGCGCGTGGTGCTCGACGAACTCGGCTGGACGGTCGGTGACGTCGACCGGTTCGTCGGCCACCAGGCCAACATCCGCATCCTCAACACCGTCGCCAAGCAGCTCGGACTGCCCGCCGACAGCCTCGTGGTGAACATCGACCGCACCGGCAACACCAGCGCCGCGTCGATCCCCCTCGCCCTCGCCGACGGGGTTCGCGACGGCAGCCTCCAGGCGGGCGACCGCGTCCTGCTCGCCGCGTTCGGCGCCGGCCTCACCTGGGGCGCGACCGCCATGCGCTGGCCGGACCTGACGGTGGAGGACGTCGCCTGACTCGGGCCGGCCCACCCGAGGCGGGACCGTGGGCCGGCCCGAGTCAGGGCTTCGACGGTCGACTACGACGCGGCCTTGCCGACGCCGTCGAGAAGTGCCTGCTCGTCGTCGGTCAGCCGGAGCGCTCCCGCCGCGATGTTCTGCTCCAGGTGCGCCGGGTCGCCCGTGCCCGGGATGGCCAGGACGTGGTCGCCGCGGTGGAGGCTCCAGGCGAGCCGCACCTGGGCGGGGCTCGCCCCGTGCGCCTGCGCGACCGTCTCGATCTCCGCCCGCCCGTGCTCGGCGTCGGTGTTCTCTCCGGGGCCCGCACCCGCGACGGAGAAGAACGGCACGAACGCGATGCCGAGCGCGCCGCACCGGTCCACGATGTCGTCGTCGGCGCGGTCGGTGAGGCCGTAGCGGTTCTGCACGCAGACGATCGGCGTGACCTCCCTCGCCTCGTCGAGTTGCTCCGAGGTCACGTTCGAGACGCCGATGTGGCGCAGCAACCCGGCCTCACGCAGCTCGGCCAGCGCGCCCACGTGGTCGGCCACGGACCCGTCCTCCTTGCCCAGCCCCGAGCCCCACCGCAGGTTGACGACGTCCATGTGGTCACGGCCGAGCTGGCGGATGTTCTCCTCGACCTGGGAACGCAGCTGTTCGGGGCGGGCGTACTCGAAGCCGCCTTCGCGGTCCCGGGCCGGGCCGACCTTCGTGGTGATGACGAGGTCGTCCGGGTACGGCTGCAGCGCGGTGCTGATCAGTTCGCCCGCCGAACGAGTGGGCACGAAGTAGAAGGCCGCCGTGTCGATGTGGTTCACGCCGAGCTCGACGGCCCTGCGCAGCACGGCGATGGCGGTGTCGCGGTCGCGCGGTTTCGGGTCCCACGGCATGCCGGACAGCCGCATGGCGCCGAAGCCGAGCCTGTTGACGGCGTGGTCGCCGAGTCGCCACGTGCCCGCGGCGTCGGCGGTGGTCGGGTTGGTGTGCATGTCGGTGATAGCCATGACGCCACCGTGCGGCGCCGTCGCCGGGTGCGTCCGCGGATGGCAACAACCTGCCAACCCGGGCGGATCGGCCCGTCCGGGAGCACAATCGGAAGCATGGCGATGGGTGAGGTGCGTACCGGCGATCCGGTCACGATCGTGCGCGGCGAGGAGGAACTGTTCCGCCGCGTCGGTCACCTGTTCCTGTCGGCCACCGACGTGGCCTGCGTCGCCAACGACCTCGCCCTCTGGGTGGCCGAGAGCAGGGCCGCCGAACTCGAGGAGGCCGCGCTGCGACGGGCCGGTTCGGCACGGATCCGCAAGATCTACCGGTCGGGACTGCTGCTCGACGCGGTGTCGGCGCGGGAACTCGCTCGCCGCCGGGACCGGCACGGCGCACAGGTCCGCATCACCACCGACGAACTCGGCGAGACGATCGTCGTGGACCGCAAGGTCGCGATCCTGGCCGGCGAGCGTCGCGAGGGGCCGCGCAGCTACAGCGTCATCACCCAGCCCGAAACGGTGCAGGGTGTCGTGTCGCTGTTCGACACCGTGTGGCGCTCGGCCGTCGACCTCGACGTCTACGACGCGCAGGTCGCCGAGATCCGCCGCCTCGCGCCGGCTGTGCTGGACCTGCTGGGCCAGGGCGCGAAGGACGAGTCCGCGGCGCGGCAACTCGGGCTGAGTGTGCGCACCTACCGGCGTCGCGTCGGCGAACTCATGGCGGCGCTCGGCGCCGAGTCGCGCTTCCAGGCCGGCGTCCGCGCCCGCGAACTCGGCCTCGTCTAGTTAGAACGGTGGGTCGGCGTCGTTCTGGTGGTCGGTTCCGGTGGTGTCTCGTGCCGGTGGGGCTCCGGCGGGTTGGCGGCGCGTCTGGGCGTCACGTGCCGGGGCTTCTCGTGCCGGGGCTTCTCGTGCCGGAGCGTCGCACCGCGGTGCGTGACGTGCTCGGGTGTCGCGGGCCGGGGTGGGCCGGCGTCGTCCTGACTTCGGGGACAGGACGGGGTGGCGGTGTGCGGTGTAGGTCGCCCCGTGTGGGGTTGTTATCCGGGTGGTGCCGTGGACGGGGTCGTAGCGGGCGCTCCAGCGAGGATCGTGTTTGAGTCGGTGGTGGCGTCGGCAGCGTGGACCACCGTTGGCCACCGATGTGGCGCCGCCACCGCCGTCGGTGGTCCAGGCTTGTTCGTGGTCGTGGTCGCAATGCCGAGCGGGACGGTGGCACCAGGGCATGACGCATTCCCGGTCGCGCACCCGCACAAGCTCGCGGATCGTCGCGCTGGGTCGCCGCCGCGTCCGTCCCAAGTCCAGGGGCTCGCCGGTGCCCGGATCACACAACACGGCCCGCCAGACGCTGCGCCGGTTGGTCATGATCTCCCGCGCAACCGCGGCAGGAACGGGTCCGTAGCCGTCGAGTTCGCACCCCTGGTCGGAGATCGTCAGGGCGGTGTCGACCGGTACGTGCAGGTACACCATGGCCGCCGCCT
>NZ_JAMTCN010000051.1 GCF_024171865.1 Prauserella aidingensis
GGACGACGTTCGGGCGAAGCGGGTTCCGGTGGATTACGCCTCTCATTCGTCGCAGGTGGACGATCTGCGCGAGGAACTCCTGGATGTGTTGGCGCCGGTGACACCGCGGGCCGGTGAGGTTCCGGTGTATTCGACGGTGACGGGCAGGGTCGAGGACGGCTCGGCGATGGGCGCGGAGTACTGGTTCGACAATCTGCGCAACCCGGTCGAATTCGCCGACGCGGTGGAACAGCTGAGGGCTGATGGGTTCGGCACGTTCGTGGAGTGTTCGCCGCATCCGGTGCTGACGATGGCCCTGCCCGACGACGTCGTCGCGGTGGGTTCGCTGCGGCGTGACGAGGGCGGACTCGACCGGCTGCTGCTCTCCTTGGGCGAGGCGGTCGTCGCCGGTGTGGAACCGGACTGGAACGCCGTCGTCCCCGGCGGTCACCGTGTCGACCTGCCGACATACCCCTTCCAGCACGAACGGTTCTGGCCGCGGCGCGTCACCGCCCCGGCGGGATCCCCGGCGGGCTTCGGTCAGGGCGCCGCGGGGCACCCGTTCCTCGGCGCGCTCGTCTCCCTCGCGGACGGCGACGGTGCCGTGCTCACCGGTCGGATCAGCCTCGACGAGCATCCCTGGCTCGCCGACCATGTCGTCGCGGGACGGCTCGTGGTGCCCGGGACCGCACTCGTCGAACTGGCCTTGTGCGCCGGTGACCACACCGCCGCACCGCACATCGAGGAACTGACCCTCCAACGGCCGCTCATCCTGCCCGAACAGGGCGCGCTGAGCCTGCAGGTGTCCGTCGGCCCCGACCACGACGGGCGCCGCAGCGTGGCCGTCCATTCGCGACCGGACGCCGACGACGCACCGTGGACCCGGCACGCGGACGGCCGCCTGACCACCGTCGCCCCCGAAACGCCCGCCCACGACGGTGTGCCACCGGAGGTCGCCGAGGAGATCGCCGTCGACGGGCTGTACGCACAACTGGCGAGCCACGACCTCGGCTACGGGCCCGCGTTCCAAGGGCTGCGCCGCGCCTGGCGCGACGGTGACGACGTACTCGCCGAGGTCCGCCTCGACGACACCGACCACGTCACCGCGGAGCGATTCGGCCTGCACCCCGCGGTGCTCGACGCCGCCCTGCACGCCATCGCGCTCGGCGAATTCGTCACCGAGGCCACCCGCGGCGGCCTGCCGTTCTCGTTCACCGACGTCCGACTCTCCGCCACCGGCGCCACGGCCCTCCGGGTCCGCATCAGCGCAGCAGGCCCCGACACGGTCACCGTCACCGCCACCGATCCCGAGGGCACGCCGGTCGTGCGCATCGGCGGTCTCGCGGTGCGGCCGCTCGACGCCGCCGCGCTCGCACCCGCGACCGGCGCGGCCCTGTACGCCGTCGACCACACACCCGTCGACCACCGGACATTCGACACCGGCGTCCTCGCCGAGACCCCGGACGCCACCGGAGCGCCGCGGATCCTCGACGTCGACGACCAGCCGACCGCCGAGATCCTCGCCGCCGTGCAGGACCACCTCGCCGACGAGGGCAGTGGTCTGCTCGTCGTCCGCACCCGCAGCACCGTCGCAGGTGCCGCCGCACGTGGCCTGGTCCGCACCGCCGCCAACGAGAACCCCGGCAGGCTCGCACTGATCGACACGGACGGCACTCTCGACGCCGTCGTGGTGGCCGACGACGAGCCGGAGCTGGTCGTGCGCGGCGGTCGTGTGCTCGCGCCGCGGCTCGTCCGGGCCGAGGCGGCTCCGGTGGTGGAGCCGTTCGGTGGTGGTTCGCGGGTGTTGGTGACGGGTGGTACGGGGCGTTTGGGTGCTGTGGTGGCGCGGCATCTGGTGGTTGCTCATGGTGTTGGTGAGGTGGTGTTGGCGGGTCGTCGGGGTGGTGATGCTCCGGGGGTCGAGGCGTTGGTGGGGGAGTTGTCGGCGTTGGGGGCGTCGGCGCGTGTGGTGGCGTGTGATGTGGCTGATCGGGGTGCGGTGGCTGCGTTGTTGGCCGAGTTCCCGGTGACGGCTGTGGTGCACGCCGCGGGAACCCTCGACGACGGGCTCGTCACCGACCTGGACGCCGACCGCCTCAACGCCCTGTCCGCTCCGAAACTCGACGCTGCCCGCAACCTCGCCGAACTCGCCGGAGACCTCGACGCCTTCGTGCTGTTCTCCTCCGCCGCGGGCGTGTTCGGCAACCCCGGACAGGCCGGCTACGCCGCCGCCAACACCGCACTCGACGCCTTCGCCGTCGAACTGCGCGCTCAGGGCGTGCCCGCGACGTCGCTGCCGTGGGGCCTGTGGGCGGGCGCGAGCGACATGACCGGCCACCTCGACGAGACCCAGCTGCGCCGCACCGCCCGCGGCGGCGTGCGCGCGCTCACCGACGCCGACGCACTGGCGCTGTTGAGCGCCGCCGTGCGCACCGACGCCCCCGTGCTGCTGCCGCTCGACCTCGACCTCGCAGCGGTGCGGGCGGCCGGTGAGGTCCCGCCGTTGCTGCGGTCCCTGGTTCCCGCACCGCGCAAGAAGGCCGCGACGCCGGACACGCCCACGTCGGAACTCGGACCGGCGGCCGCGGTGGAACTGGTCCGCGCCACCACGGCGGCCGTCCTCGGGCACGACGGTGCCTCCGCGGTCGATCCGGAACGGGCGTTCGCCGACCTGGGGTTTGACTCGCTGACCGCGGTGGAGCTGCGGAACCGGTTGGCCACCGCCACCGGCCTGCGACTGCCCGCGACGCTGGTGTTCGACCACCCGACGCCGCAGGCGCTCGCCGCCCACATCGCAGGCGACGCGCCCGCCCGCCGCACCGGCACCGTCACCCGGCCCGTGGACGAACCGATCGCGATCGTGTCCATGGGCTGCCGCTACCCGGGCGGCATCGCCTCGCCCGACGATCTGTGGGACCTCGTCGCGGGCAACCGCGACGCCGTCGGTCCGTTCCCCGCGGACCGTGGCTGGGATCTCGCCGCACTCACCGGCGGCCGTCCCGACATCCACGCGGGCGGGTTCCTCGCCGAGGCCGCCGACTTCGACGCCGGGCTGTTCGGCATCTCGCCGCGCGAGGCGCTGGCCATGGACCCGCAGCAGCGGCAACTGCTCGAGGTCTCGTGGGAGACGTTCGAACGCGCAGGCATGGATCCGCACGGACTGCGGGGCAGCCGCACCGGCGTGTTCGCGGGCGTGATGTACCAGGACTACGCCTCCCGGCTCGGCTCCGTACCCGACGGCGTCGAAGGGCACCTCGGCACCGGCAACTCCGCCAGCGTGGTGTCCGGCCGCGTCTCCTACACGTTCGGTCTCGAAGGCCCTGCGGTCACCGTCGACACGGCCTGCTCGTCGTCGCTCGTGGCCGTGCACCTCGCGGCACAGGCGCTGCGGACAGGCGAGTGCGACCTCGGCCTGGCGGGCGGTGTCACCATCATGTCCACGCCGGGCGTGTTCGTCGAATTCACCCGCCAGCAGGGACTGTCCGCCGACGGGCGCTGCCGGTCGTTCGCCGACGGCGCCGACGGAACCGGCTTCTCCGAAGGCGTCGGGCTGGTCCTGCTGGAACGGCTCTCCGACGCCCGCCGCAACGGTCACCCGGTGCTGGCGCTGCTCCGCGGCTCGGCGGTCAACCAGGACGGTGCGTCCAACGGCCTGACGGCACCCAACGGCCCGTCGCAGGAGCGGGTGATCACCACGGCGCTGGAGTCCGCCCGGCTCCGGCCTGCCGACGTCGACCTCGTCGAGGCGCACGGCACCGGTACCGTCCTCGGCGACCCGATCGAGGCTCAGGCCCTCATGGCCACCTACGGCCGTGATCGCCACGTGCCGCTGCAGCTCGGGTCGGTGAAGTCGAACCTCGGCCACACTCAGGCCGCGGCGGGCGTCGCCGGCATCATCAAGTCGGTCCAGGCCATGCGCCACGGAGTGGTTCCCGCGTCGCTGCACGTGGACGCCCCGAGCACGCGGATCGACTGGAGCGGGGGCGCGGTGGAGCTGCTCACCGCGAACCGCGACTGGCCCGCCGTCGACCGGCCGCGTCGCGCGGGTGTGTCCTCGTTCGGGATCAGCGGCACCAACGCCCACGTCGTCCTCGAACAGGCAGGCGCGGACCCCGACGCCTCCGCACCGTCCCCGCAACCGGACGACGGTCCGCACGCGTGGGTGCTGTCGGCCCACGACGAGACCGCGCTGGCCCAGCAGGCCCGGCGGCTCGCCGCACACCTGACCGACGAGCCGGCGGCCGACGTCGCCCGCACGCTCGCGGCGACCCGCGCCCGCCTGCCGCAGCGTGCCGTCGTCGTCGGTGACCGGGACCGGCTGCTGCACGGACTCGCGGCGTTCGACGGCCCCGGAGTCGTCCGCGGTACCGCGGCACGGGGACGTACCGCGTTCGTGTTCACCGGTCAGGGAGCCCAGCACGCGGGCATGGGCCGCGAGCTGGCGGCCGCGTACCCGGTGTTCGCGCGGACGTGGGAAGCCGTACTGGCGCTGTTCCCGGAGCACGTGCGCGACGAGCTGACGGGCGGCGGGGAGCGCATCGGCGAGACCGAGTTCGCCCAGCCCGCACTGCTGGCCTTCGAGGTCGCGCTGGCCGGCCTGCTCGAGTCGTGGGGCGTGACGCCCGACGTGGTGATCGGACACTCGGTCGGTGAGATCGCCGCGGCCCACGTCGCCGGGATCCTCACGCTCGAGGACGCCGCGGAGCTGGTCGTGCGGCGCGGTGCCCTCATGGCGTCGGTGCGTGACCGTGGGGCGATGGCCGCCATCGATTCCCCGGCCGCCGACGTGGACCTGCCCGAGGGCGTGGAGATCGCAGCCGTCAACGGCCCGCGGTCCACTGTGGTCTCCGGCGACGAGGACGCCGTGCTGGCCGTGCTGGCCGCGGCGAAGGAACGCGGAGTCCGGGCGACCCGGCTCGACGTAAGCCACGCGTTCCACTCCGCCCACATGGACGAGGTGCTTCCGGAGTTCCGTGCGTTCCTCGACACCGTGACCCTGTCGGCTCCGGTCGTCGAGTTCGTCGGCGTGGCCGGGGACTCCGAGGCCCGGAACCCCGAGAGTGTCGAGTACTGGGTCGCCAACATCCGAGAGACCGTGCGGTTCGCCGACGGCGTGTCCCGGCTCGACGCGGCCCACGTCCTCGAGGTCGGCCCCGATGCGGCACTCGCACCGCTGGTCGAGGGCTGCGTTCCCGCACAGCGGACCGACCGTGACGAGCGCACGGGCCTGCTGGAGGGCCTCGCCACGCTGCACGTCGGCGGTCGTGACGTCGACTGGGCCCGGCTCACTCCGCACGCGCGGCTCGTGGACCTGCCCACCTATGCGTTCCAGCACACCCGCTACTGGCTCGACGCCGAACCCGTGCCCGTCGAGCCGTGGCTGCACCGCGTCGAATGGGACACCATCACCCTCGGCGAACCGACCACCGAGCCGGTCGCCGTTCTGGGGGAGGCGCCCTGCGACCACCGCCGCATCGACTCCCTCGACGAACTCGCCGACGAGACCCTGCTGCTGGTCGACCCCGACCCGGCGCTGATCACCGAAGCGGTCGGCAGGGCCACGAGGACCTGGGTGGTCAGCTCCGACGCGGCCGTGCTGGCCGTCGCCAGGGTCGCCGCCCTCGAACACCCGGACCGCGTCGGCGGCACGATCACCGTCACCGACCCCGCGGGGTGGGCGGACGTCCCGCGGGTCCTCGCGGGCACCGAGGACCAGGTTCGACTCGGCGGCCGCGCCGCGGCGCGCAGGATCGTGCCCGCCACGCCGACGCGATCCTGGCGTCCGCGCGGCACGGTGCTGATCACGGGAGGCAGCGGGGCGCTCGGGACGGAAGCCGCCCGGTGGGTCGCGGCCGAGGGCGCCGACGAGGTCGTGCTCGTCAGCAGGAGCGGTGCGGACGACGCCGTGTTGGCCGACCTCCGCGCCACCGCCGGGACGACCCGCATCGTCTCCGTCGCCGCCGACGTCACCGATCGGGACGCCATGACGGCGGTCGTGGCCGACCACGCGCCCGACGCCGTCGTCCACACCGCGGGCGTCTCCCACGTCGCGCCGCTGACAGGGACGATCCCGGAGGACTATGCCCGCGTCGCCGCCGCCAAGGTGGCCGGCGCGCGGATCCTGCACGACGTCACGGCCGACCTGGACGCGTTCGTCGTCTACTCGTCGATCGCCGGGGTGTGGGGCAGTGGTGAGCAGGCCGCGTACGCCGCGGCGAACGCGGCGCTCGAAGACCTGGTGGCCGAACGCAGGGCCGCCGGGCTGCCCGCCACCGCGATCGCCTGGGGCCCGTGGGCGGGTGACGGTATGGCGGGCGGTGACACCGGTGCCGACCTGACGCGCCGCGGACTGCGGCCGATGGAGCCGCGGCGGGCCGTCGAGGCCCTGTCCCGTACCGGGGAGCCGTTGCTCGTCGTCGCCGACGTCGACTGGGCCCGGTTCACCGACACGTTCACCGCGACCCGCCCCAGCCCGCTGCTCGCCCGTGTCACGCCCGAGACCGGCGACGCTGCGACCGCGGACGACAGCGCGCTGCGCACCGAGCTGGCAGGCCTCGCCGACGCCGAGGTCCGCAGACGGCTGACCGACCTCGTGCGCACCAGTGCGGCCGCCGTGCTCGGCCACGCCTCGACCGAGCCGGTTCCGGTGGCGACCGCGTTCCGCGACCTCGGCTTCGACTCGCTGACCGCCGTCGAACTGCGGGACCGGATCGCGGCGGCCACCGGGTTGACGCTGCCCGCGACGCTGGTGTTCGACCATCCGAGCTGTGGTGAGCTGGCCGAACATCTCCGCGTGACGCTGCTCGGCGGCGCGGAAAGGGGCCGGGTTCGCCGCGCGGAGGCCGCCGACGAACCGATCGCCGTGGTCGGCATGGCCTGCCGTTTCCCCGGCGGCGCCGACTCGCCCGAAGCGCTGTGGCAACTGCTGGCCGACGGTCGCGACGCCGTGCGCCCCTTCCCCGAGGACCGCGGCTGGGACACGTCCGCGCTGTTCGATGCGGACCCCGACCACCACGGCACCAGCTACGCCACCGAGGGCGGGTTCCTCGACGGCGTGGCCGATTTCGACGCCGCGTTCTTCGGCATCTCCCCACGGGAGGCGCTGAGCGCCGACCCGCAGCAACGACTGCTCCTGGAGACCTCGTGGGAGGCGCTGGAACGTGCGGGCATCGACGCCCACACCCTGCGCGGCAGTGCCACGGGCGTGTTCGTCGGCACCAACAGCCAGGACTACGCGACCCTGCTCGGGCATTCGACCGAGGCCGTCGAGGGGTACGTGGCCACCGGCAACGCGGCGAGCGTGATCTCCGGCCGGATCTCCTACGCCTTCGGGCTCGAAGGTCCCGCCGCCACCGTCGACACGGCGTGCTCGTCGTCGCTCGTGGCCCTGCACTGGGCGGCGCAGGCATTGCGGTCGGGTGAGTGCGACCTGGCGCTGGCGGGCGGAGCGACCGTGATGTCCACGCCCGGTGCGTTCGTCGAGTTCTCCCGGCAGCGCGGGCTGGCCGCCGACGGCCGGTGCAAGCCCTTCGCCGCCGCGGCCGACGGGACCGGCTGGGGCGAGGGCGTGGGTGTGCTGCTCGTGGAGCGGCTGTCCGATGCGCGCGCCAACGGTCACCCGGTGCTCGCGGTGGTGCGAGGCTCGGCGGTCAACCAGGACGGTGCGTCCAACGGGCTGACGGCTCCGAACGGGCCGGCCCAGCAGCGGGTCATCGGCCAGGCGCTGGCGACGGCGGGCCTCGAACCGTCCGATGTGGATGTCGTCGAGGCACACGGCACCGGGACGGCGCTCGGCGACCCGATCGAGGCACAGGCCGTGCTCGCCACCTACGGCCGGGACCGCAGCAACCCGCTGTTGCTGGGCTCGGTGAAGTCCAACCTCGGCCACACGCAGGCCGCGGCCGGCGTGGCCGGGGTGATCAAGACGATCGAGGCGCTGCGTCGCGCCGAGGTGCCCGCGTCGTTGCACGTCGACGAGCCGAGCACACACGTCGACTGGACGGTGGGTGCGGTGGAACTGGCCACCCGGCACACGCCGTGGCCGGAGACCGGCAGGCCGCGCAGGGCCGCGGTGTCCTCGTTCGGTATCAGCGGCACGAACGCCCACGTGGTCCTGGAACAGGGCGAGCCCACGCCCGCGCCGGAGGTCACCCGGGAGATCCCGTTCGTGCTGTCCGCGCGATCCGAGGCAGCGCTGCGCGCCCGCGCGGCCGACCTTGCCGACGTGTTGCGGACCGCGCCGGGTCTCGCCCGGACGCGCATCGCCCAGGCGCTGGCCACGACCCGTACCCACTTCGAGCACCGGGCGACGTGGCCGCTCGACGTCGATGCCGACGTGCTGGCCGAGGGGCCGCTCGTGACGGGCGACGCCACCACCGCGGGCAGGCTGGCGTTCCTCTTCCCCGGCCAGGGCAGCCAGCGTCCCGGATCCGGGGCGCAGCTGTACGCCGCCGACCCGGTGTTCGCGGCCGCGTTCGACGAGGCCTGCGCGCACCTGGACGAACATCTCGACCGGCCGTTGCGCGAGGTCGCCCACACCGGCGACGCGGAACTGCTGGGGGAGACGGCGTGGACGCAGCCGGTGCTGTTCGCCCAGCAGGTCGCACTCCACCGGCTCGCCGAGTTCCACGGCGTCGTACCGGACCTGCTGCTCGGGCACTCGATCGGCGAGGTCGCCGCCGCCCACGTCGCGGGCGTGCTCGACCTCGCCGACGCGGCGGCACTCGTCGCCGCCCGGGCGAGTCTGATGCAGTCGGTCACCACGCCCGGCGCCATGGCCTCGGTCGCCGCCGGGGAGGACGAGGTGCGGGCCGTTCTCCCCGAGGGAGCGGACATCGCCGCCGTCAACGGTCCACACGCGACGGTCGTCTCCGGCGACTGCGAGGCCGTGGCCGCCGTGGTGGAGTACTTCACCACGGCCGGGACGAAGGTGCGCGAGCTGCGGGTGAGCCACGCGTTCCACTCGGCGCACCTCGATCCGGTGCTCGACCGGTTCCGCGACGTCCTCACCGGCCTGACTTTCCACGAGCCCCGCATCCCGGTGGTCTCCGACGTCACGGGCGCGGTCGCGACCGAACTGACCGACCCGGAGTACTGGGTCCGGCAGGCCCGCGAGGCGGTACGTTTCCACGACGGACTGGTGTGCCTGCGCGAGGCGGGTGTCACCGCCGCGCTCGAGCTCGGGGCCGACGGCGGGCTGTCGTCGCTGGCCGCGGCCGAGTTGTCCGCCGCGGTCCCGTTGCTGCGGGACGGGCAGCCCGGCCGCGGCGAACCCGACGCCGTGACGGCGGCGCTGGCCGCGCTGTACGTCGCCGGCTTCGACGTCGACTGGACCGTGCTCGGCCCGGCGCCGCGCGACGTCGTACTGCCGACGTATCCGTTCCAGCGCGAGCGGTTCTGGCCGCGGTCGTTCGCCGCCGGCACCGGCGACGCGGGGGCCGCAGGCCTCGGGTCCGCAGGCCATCCGCTGCTGGGCGCCTCGGTCCCGGTGGCAGGCAGCGACCTGCGGGTGTTCACCGCGAGGTTGTCGACGCGGACCCATCCGTGGCTGGCCGATCACCGGATCGGCGGGGACGTGCTGTTGCCCGGGACCGCGTACGTCGACCTGGCGGCACACGTCGGTGACGAGGTCGGCTGCCCGCACGTCGCCGAGGTCACCCTGGCCGCTCCGCTCGTGCTTCCCGCGGACGGCGCGGCGGTGGACCTCCAGGTCAACGCGGGCGCGCCGGACGAACGCGGGACCCGGACCCTCGCCGTCCACTCCCGGCCCGCGGGTGATCCCGACGCCGCATGGACCGCGCACGCCGAGGGCGTGCTGAGCCCCGAACTGCCCGGGGTGCCCGCCCCCGCGGGCGAGTGGCCGCCACCCGGCGCCGAACCGGTGGACCTCGACGGCTTCTACGCGCGGCTCGCCGATGCGGGCTTCGACTACGGACCGGTGTTCCGGGCCCTGCGCGGCGCCTGGCGCTCGGACGGTGCCGTGCACGCCGAGGTCTCCCTGCTCTCGGGTCCGGACGGCCGGGGCGCCGACGCCGCGCAGCACCGTGCCGGTACGGACGCGGCCGAGCACGGCCTGCACCCCGCGTTGCTGGACGCGGCGTTGCAGGCCGCCGCGCTGGACGGCGGGGACGGCGGGGTGCCCTTCGCGTTCACCGGCGTCGCCCTGCACGCCACCGGGGCGGACGCGCTGCGGGTGACACTGCGCCGCTCGCCGACCGGCGCGGTCTCCCTCCGGGCGGACGACCCGGCCGGCGCCCCTGTCGTGACCGTCGACGGGCTCGCGTTGCGCGCACCCGTCGCTGCCGAGACGCCCACCGACGCCGCCCTGCTCCACCTGACGTGGACCCCGGCCGCGGCGTCCGACACGGACCCGGCCGGTACGGCACGGCCCGGCGCCGCACTCCGATGGGCGGTACTCGGCACCCCGCCTGCGGCCGAGGTGCCGCCGGCCGTGGTCGCCGACGACCTGGACGACCTCGCCGCCGCGGGGTCCGAGGGCGTGCTCGACTACGTCGTCGCACCCGTCACGGGGCACGTCGATGCGCACGCGGCGACCCATGCCGCGCTCGACCTGGTGCAGCGCTGGCTGGCCGACGACCGGTTCGCCGACGCGCGACTGGTCGTGCTCACCGTCGGCGCGAGCCTGGATGCGCCGGACGTCGGGCACCTGCCGGGAACGGCCGTGCACGGTCTCGTCCGCTCGGCCCAGTCGGAGAACCCGGACCGGCTCGTGCTCCTCGACCTGGACCGCGCGGACGCGGAACTGCCCGCGGCCGCGCTGCACCTGGCCGCCACGGAACCGCAGCTGGCCGTGCGCGACGGCGTTCCGCACGCCGCTCGGCTGGTCCGCGCCCCCGAGGCCCCGCCCGCGGGCGGCACCTGGCGGCTCGCCGCGGGTGCGGACCGCACGGTCGACGCCGTCCGCGCCCTGCCTGGCACGGCCGATCGCGCGCTCGCCGAGGACGAGGTCCGCCTGGCGATGCGGGCTGCCGGCGTCAACTTCCGCGACGTCCTCATCGCACTGGGCATGTATCCGGGCGACGTGCCGATGGGCAGTGAGGGCGCCGGAGTCGTGCTCGAGACCGGTCCCGGCGTCACGACACTGCGGCCCGGACAGCGCGTGTTCGGCCTCGTACCGGAAGCGTTCGGCCCCACCGCGATCGCCGATGCGCGCATGCTCGCCGAGGTCCCCGACGACTGGTCGTTCGAGGACGCGGCCGCGGTGCCGCTGGTGTTCCTCACCGCCTACTACGCGCTGCGGGACCTCGCCGACCTGCGCGAGGGCGAGTCCGTCCTGATCCACTCCGCCGCGGGCGGGGTGGGTATGGCCGCGGTGCAGCTGGCGCGTCACTGGGGCGCCGAGGTGTACGGCACGGCGAGTCCGTCCAAATGGGATGCGGTGCGAGAACTGGGCGTCGACCACCTGGACTCGTCGCGCGACCTCGGTTTCGCCGACCGATTCGGACCCGTCGACGTGGTACTCAACTCGCTCGCCGGCGAGTTCATCGACGCCTCGCTGGGGCTGCTGGCCGACGGCGGCCGGTTCCTCGAGATGGGCAAGACCGACCTGCGCGACCCCGACGGCGTGCACTACCGGTCGTTCGACCTCATCGAGGCGGGCCCGGAGCGCATCGGCGAGATGTTGACCGAGCTGGTCGGACTCTTCGCCGAGGGTGCACTGCGGCACCTGCCTCGCCGCCACTGGGACGTACGGGAGGCAGCGGCGGCGTTCCGGTTCGTCAGCCAGGCCAGGCACGTCGGCAAGGTGGTTCTCACCGTGCCGCGCCCGCGCGACCCCGAGGGCACGGTGCTGGTCACCGGAGCGACCGGCGCGCTCGGCGCTCGCGTGGTGCGGCATCTCGGCGAAGGAGGTGCCCGTCACCTGCTGCTCGCCAGCCGCAGCGGCCCCGCGTCCCCGCGGGCGGCGGAGCTGGCCGACCTCGGCGCCCACGTCGTGGCCTGCGACCTGGCCGATCGCGACGACGTCGCGGCGCTGCTCGCGTCGATCCCCGACGAACACCCGCTGACGGCCGTGGTGCACGTCGCGGGCGTGCTCGACGACGGCGTCGTCGGGGCGCTGAATCCCGACCGCGTGGACCGGGTGTTCGCGCCGAAGGTCGAGGCCGTCACGATCCTGCACGAACTCACCTCGCACGCCGATCTGGCCGAGTTCACCGTGTTCTCGTCCGCCGCGGGAGTGTTCGGTGGTGCGGGACAGGCCAACTACGCCGCCGCCAACGCCTACCTCGACGCGCTGGCACGCCACCGGCGGGGACTCGGCCTGCCGGCCACGGCCCTGGCGTGGGGACTGTGGGACGAGTCCGAGTCGATGGCGGCCGAGCTCGGTTCGGCCGACCGTGGCAGGCTTTCCCGCGCCGGTGTCGGCGCACTGTCCACTACGGACGCGTTGCGGCTGCTCGACGCGGCGGTCGAGGCACCGACCTCCGCGGTGGTCCCGATGCACCTCGACCTGGCGGCACTGCGCAGTGCTCCGGAGGCCGCTCCGCGACTGCTGCGCGACCTCGTGGGCCCCGCGAGGACGTCCCGCAGGCGCGCGGGCCGTGCCGGCGACACCGCGGCACCGGGGGCGGCGCAGGGACTGGCCGAACGGCTGGCAGGACGCCCCGCCGACGAGGCCGACCGCACCCTGCTCGACCTCGTCCGCACCCACGTCGCAGGCGTCCTCGGACACGGCAGCCCGGAGGCGGTCGACCCGCGCAGGGCGTTCAAGGACATCGGCTTCGACTCGCTCACCGCCGTGGAACTGCGCAACCGGCTCACCGGCGAGACCGGGCTGCGACTGTCCGCAACGCTGATCTTCGATCATCCGACGCCACAGGAACTCGTCGAGCACCTGCGCGGCGAGCTGCTCGGTTCGGCCGACGCCGCCCCGGCCGTCCCGGCACGGAGCGATACCGACGAACCGTTGGCCATCGTCGGACTGGCCTGCCGCTTCCCCGGAGGGGCCGACACTCCCGAACAGCTGTGGGCGATGTTGGCCGAGGGCAGGGACGGCATCGGCCCGTTCCCCGTCGACCGCGGCTGGCAGATGGACGCCCTCTACGACCCGACGCTGCAGCGCCCCGGCACGACTCACGTGCGTGAGGGCGGCTTCATCCACGGCGCGGGCGAATTCGATGCGGCGTTCTTCGGGATCTCCCCGAGGGAGGCACTGGCGATGGACCCGCAGCAACGCCTGCTGCTCCAGACCACCTGGGAGGCACTGGAACGAGCGGGCATCGACCCGCAGGCGCTGCGCGGGACCGACGCGGGCGTGTTCGTCGGTGCCGCCACCGCCAACTACGGAGCCGGCCTGCCCGCCCTGCCGGACGGTGTGGAGGGACACCTGCTGACCGGCACGGCCACGAGCGTCGCGTCGGGCCGGGTGTCCTACACGCTCGGCCTCGAGGGGCCCGCGGTCACCGTCGACACGGCGTGTTCGTCGTCGCTCGTCTCGCTGCACCTCGCCGCGGCCGCACTGCGGTCGGGGGAGTGCTCGCTGGCCCTCGCGGGCGGTGCGACGGTGATGGCCGTCCCCGGCGCGTTCACCGAGTTCTCGCGGCAGGGCGGCCTGGCGCCGGACGGCCGGTGCAAACCGTTCGCCGAATCCGCCGACGGCACCGGCTGGTCCGAAGGCGTGGGCATGCTCGTCGTGGAACGACTGTCCGAGGCGGAGCGCCGCGGGCACCGGGTGTTGGCCGTGCTCCGCGGTTCCGCCGTGAACCAGGACGGCGCGTCCAACGGGCTGACGGCGCCGAACGGGCCGTCGCAGCAGCGGGTCATCCGCTCGGCCCTCACCACGGCAGGCCTCCGGCCCTCCGATGTGGACGCCGTCGAGGCGCACGGAACCGGAACGCCGCTCGGCGATCCGATCGAGGCGCAGGCGCTGCTCGCCACCTACGGTCACGAGCGGGATCGTCCGCTCCTGCTCGGCTCGGTGAAATCCAACCTCGGCCACACGCAGGCTGCGGCGGGTGTCGCCGGGGTCATCAAGATGGTCATGGCGTTGCGTCACCGCATGATTCCGCAGACGCTGCACGTCGACCGGCCGTCCACACGGGTGGACTGGGCCGAAGGGGACATGCGACTGGTGACCGAACCCGTCGACCTCAGCGCTGAGGACCGGACCCTGCGCGCCGCCGTGTCGTCGTTCGGCATCAGCGGCACCAACGCGCACGTCGTCCTCGAAGAGGGCCCCGCGCCGGCCGCTGCGGCCCCTGACCACGAGCCCGCCGCGTCGACCGTGCCGTGGGTGCTGTCCGCCAGGACCACGCCCGTACTGCGGGACCAGGCCGCACGGTTGCTGGCCTCGGTCGGCGACGCGCAGGCCGCCGACGTGGCGTGGTCACTGTCGACGACGCGTGCGTCGTTCGACCGGCGGGCCGCGCTCGTCGGTGACCGGGACACGCTGGTGGACGGCCTTCGTGCGCTGGCCACCGGCGGCACGCACCCGTCCCTTGTGGAGGGTTCGGCGGGGGAGCCGGGTCGGCTGGTGTTGGTGTTTCCGGGTCAGGGTTCGCAGTGGGTCGGCATGGCTCGGGACCTGGCTGCGGAGTCTGCGGTGTTCGCCGGGCGTCTGGCGGAGTGTGAGGCGGCGCTCGACGGGTTTGTGGAGTGGTCGTTGTCGGATGTGCTGGCTGACGTCGAGTTGCTTGAGCGGGTGGATGTGGTGCAGCCGGCGTTGTGGGCTGTGATGGTGTCGTTGGCGGAGGTGTGGCGGTCGTGGGGCGTGGAGCCGGCTGCCGTTGTTGGCCACAGTCAGGGTG
>NZ_JAMTCN010000052.1 GCF_024171865.1 Prauserella aidingensis
GGTGTCGCACGGCTGGATGCGGCGCATGTCGTGGAGGTCGGGCCGGATGCTGCTCTGACGCCGTTCCTCGACGGAGGCATCCCCACCCAACGCAACTCCGAGGACATGGACGAGGAGACCGACGTCGTCGCCGCGCTGGCCCGGCTGCACGCCGCCGGTGTCGACGTCGACTGGTCCGCGTTCTTCGGCCCCGGCATCCGCCGCGTCGAGTTGCCCACCTACGCGTTCCAACGGCGTCGCTACTGGCTCGACGCGGGCACGCCACACGCCCCGTCCGCCGGTGACGACCTGTGCCACCGCATCGAATGGGTCCCCGTTCACGGTCGTCCGGCGGAGGGCCGTTGGGGCGTGCTCCCCGGCGACCCCGTCCTCGCGCGAGAACTGGTGGCAGCCGGTGCCGTCGAGGACGATCCGGACGGCTGGCTGCTGCCCGCCACCGGCGTCGACCACCTCCTGTGGACCCTGCGCGACCTCCAGGAACGGGACGACGACCGGCCCGTGTGGACGGTGACCCGCGGCGCCGTGGCCGTGCAGCCGGGCGCGGAGGTCGACCCTGAACCGGCCGCGGTCTGGGGTGCGGGCCGGGTGGCCGCGCTCGAACTGCCCGACACGTGGGGTGGTCTCGTCGACGTCGAAACGGCGTCGCAGGTGTTCGACGTCATCGGCGGCGACGAGGACCAGGTCGCCGTCCGCGCGGCCGGAACCTGGGCGCGGCGGCTCGCACCCGCGCCGGCCGCCACCGCGGACTGGCGGCCGTCCGGGACCGTGCTCATCACCGGTGGAACCGGTGCACTCGGCAGGCGGACCGCCGACCGGCTCCTCGCCGACGGCGCCGACCGGGTCGTGCTCGTCAGCCGCAGCGGCGCCGCCGCTCCCGAGCTCGCCGCGCACGGTGCGGAGGGACGTGACGTGCACGCCGTCGCCGCCGACGTCACCGACGAGGCCGCCATGCGATCCGTGCTCGACGCGTGGCAGCCCGCGGCCGTCGTCCACGCCGCGGGCACCGCGCTGACGAAACCGCTCACAGACACCTCTGCCGACGACCTCGCCGCGATCGCCGCCGCCAAGGTCACCGGCGCGGATATCCTGGACCGCCTCACCCGCGACCGGCAGCTCGACGCATTCGTCGTCTACTCCTCGATCGCCGGAACGTGGGGCAGCGGGGGCCAGGCCGCCTACGCCGCGGCGAACGCCCGGGTCGATGCCCTCATCGCCAACCGCCGCGCCGCGGGGCTGCCCGGCACCGCGCTGGCGTGGGGGCCGTGGGACGGCGACGGGATGGGCGGCGGCCGGGTCGGTGCCGACCTCGCCGAGCTGGGCCTGCGTCCGCTCGTCCCGGAACGGGCACTGAACGCGCTGTACCGCACCTCCCGCGCGCACCTCGTCGTCGCCGACGTCGACTGGGCGCGCTTCACCGAGACGTTCACGGCCCGCCGCCCGAGTCCGCTGCTCGAACGCTTCGCTCCCACCGCCCCTGCTCCCGGCGGCGACCGTGCGGACGAGCTCGCCGCGCTGCCGGACGACGAGCGCGCCGCCGCGCTGCTCGACCTCGTGCGCGACACCACGGCAACCGTGCTCGGACACCCCGACACGTCGACGGTCGGGGCCGACCGCACGTTCCGTGACCTCGGTGTCGACTCGCTGACCGCCGTCGAAGTGCGCAACGCCCTCGTCGCCGCGACCGGGCTGTCCCTGCCCGCCGCCGTCGTCTTCGACCACCCGACGCCCCGCGCGCTGGCCGAGCGGCTCATCGGCGAGCCGGCCGGCGGGGGCGATACCCGGCCCACTCCGCCGCGACCGGCGGTCGCGGCGGACGAACCCGTCGCAATCGTCGGCATGGCCTGCCGGTTCCCCGGCGGCATCGGCACGCCGGAACAGCTCTGGGACGCCGTGGCGAGCGGCGCCGACCTCATCGGGCCGTTCCCGCAGGACCGAGGATGGGACGGCGACGGCCACGGCGGGTTCCTCGACGCGGCCGGGTTCGACGCCGACTTCTTCTCCGTCAGCCCGAGGGAAGCCCTCGCGATGGATCCGCAGCAACGCATCCTGCTGCAGGTCGCGTGGGAATCGCTGGAACGTGCCGGTATCGACCCGCAGAGCCTCCACGGCACCCCGGCGGGCGTGTTCACCGGCATCAGCAGCCAGGACTACGTCTCTCTGCTGTCGGCGGCCGCCGAGGACGTCGGCGGGCACGTGCTCACCGGCAACGCCGTCAGTGTCGCCTCCGGCCGCATCGCCTACGCACTCGGGCTGGAAGGGCCCGCGATCTCGGTCGACACGGCGTGCTCGTCGTCGCTGGTCGCGCTCCACTGGGCCGCCCACGCACTGCGTTCCGGGGAATGCGACCTGGCACTGGCGGGTGGTGTCACGGTGATGCCGACTCCCGGAACGTTCACCGAGTTCACCAAGCAGGGCGGACTGTCCCGGGACGGCCGGTGCAAGGCCTTCGCCGACGGCGCGGACGGCACCGGCTGGGCCGAGGGTGCGGGCGTCCTCGTCGCCGAACGACTCTCCGACGCCCGAGCCAAGGGACATCACGTCCTCGCCGTGGTGCGCGGGTCCGCGATCAACCAGGACGGCGCGTCGAACGGCCTCACCGCTCCCAACGGTCCTGCCCAGGAACGGGCGATCCGCTCCGCCCTCGGCGCCGCCGACCTTCAACCGTCCGACGTGGACGCTGTCGAGGCGCACGGCACGGGGACGTCGCTGGGAGACCCGATCGAGGCCGAGGCGCTGCTGCGGACCTACGGCGTCGACCGCGACCCGGACACGCCGCTGTGGCTGGGGTCGGTGAAGTCCAACATCGGTCACACCCAGGCCGCCGCGGGTGTGGCCGGGGTGATGAAGATGGTGCTGGCGTTGCGCCACGGCACGCTGCCGCGCACCCTGCACGTCGATCGTCCGAGCTCGCACGTCGACTGGTCGGCGGGCACGATCCGGATCCTGGACGACCACAGGCCGTGGCAGCCGGGCGAGCGCGTGCGCCGCGCGGGCGTGTCGTCGTTCGGGATGAGCGGCACCAACGCGCACGTCGTCCTCGAAGAAGGTGACCCGGCGCCGATCCGTTCCGGTGATCCGGAGCAGCAGGCGCGCCCGCAGCCGTTCGTGCTGTCGGCCCGAACCCAGGACGCGCTGCGCGAGCAGGCCGCGCGGCTCTCCGACGTGTTGCCGACGGCGCCGGACGTCGACGTGGCGTGGTCGTTGGCGACGACGCGTGCGCGCCTGGAGCACCGGGCCGTCGCGTTGAGTGGTGACGCCGTGCGGGCGTTGGCCGAGGGTGCCGCGCATCCGTCGTTGGTGGAGGGTTCGGCCGACGACCCGGGACGTGTGGTGTTCGTGTTCCCGGGTCAGGGTTCGCAGTGGGTCGGGATGGCTCGGGACCTTGCGGCCGAGTCTCCGGTGTTCGCGGAGCGGTTGGCCGAGTGCGAGGCGGCGCTGGGCGGGTTCGTCGACTGGTCGCTGTCCGATGCACTGACGGACGCGGAGCTGCTCGAGCGGGTGGACGTGGTGCAGCCGGCGTTGTGGGCTGTGATGGTGTCGCTGGCCGAGGTGTGGCGGTCGTGGGACATCGAGCCTGCCGCGGTCGTCGGGCATTCGCAGGGTGAGATCGCCGCCGCCGTGGTCGCCGGCGCTGTGTCGCTCGAGGACGGTGCCCGTGTCGTGGCGTTGCGTTCTCGGGCGTTGCGGCGTCTCGCGGGGCAGGGCGGGATGGTGTCGATCGCGCTCGGTGCCGAGGACGTGCGGGAGCGGATCGGCCCGTTCGGCGACCGGCTGTCGGTGGCCGTGGTCAACGGCCCGTCGGCGGTGGTGGTCTCGGGGGAGCCGGGCGCCCTGGACGAGCTCATCGCCGCCTGCGAGGCCGACGACATCCGGGCGAAGCGGGTTCCGGTGGACTATGCCTCGCATTCGCCGCAGGTGGACGACCTGCGCGACGAACTCCTCGAGGCGCTGGCGCCGGTGACGCCGCGCGCCGGCGACACACCGGTGTACTCCACCCTCACGGGTCGGGTCGAGGACGGCTCGGGCATGGATGCCGAGTACTGGTTCGACAATCTCCGTAATCCGGTTGCGTTCGCCGACGCGGTGGAACGCCTCGTCGCCGACGGGTTCGGGACCTTCGTCGAGTGCTCCCCGCACCCGGTGTTGACGATGGCACTGCCGGACGACGTCGTCGCGGTCGGTTCGCTCAAACGCGACCAGGGCGGCCTGGACCGGGTGCTGTTGTCGTTGGGCGAGGCCGTGGTCCGCGGTGTGGAACCGGACTGGAACGCGGTCATCCCCGGTGGTCGACGTGTCGACCTGCCGACGTATCCCTTCCAGGAGCGCCGCTACTGGCCCACCCGCAAGACCGCCGCCGGCGACGTCGCCGCCGCCGGTCTGACCGCCACCGGGCACCCGCTGCTCCCGGCATCCACCGCGCTGCCCGGCGATCGCGGCAGGTTGCTGACGGGACGCATCAGCGTCGCCACGCACCCGTGGCTGGCCGACCACGTGGTGTCCGGCCGCATCGTCGTCCCCGGCACCGCACTCCTCGACATGGCGCTGCTGGCCGCAGGCCGGGACGCGATCGCCGAACTGACCTTCGCCGCACCGCTCGTGCTGGACGCAGGCGACGCGGTCGACATCCAGGTGTCCGTCACCGACGCGCTGGAGGTTCACGCCCGACCCGACGGTGGTGACTGGACCCGACACGCCACCGGAATCCTCGGGGAACCGGCGGCCGCGCCCGTGCCGGCGGAATGGCCTCCCGGGGACGCCGAGCCCGTCGACCTCGGCGACCTCTACGCCGACTTGGCCGTCGCCGGTCTCAGCTACGGCCCAGAGTTCCAGCGCCTGCGCCGCGTCTGGCGGCGCGGCGACGAGCTGTTCGCCGAGGCCGACGCCGGGGCCGACGGGGCCGAGACCGGCTCGACCCCGGGCCTCGGCGTGCCCCCGTCCCTGCTCGACAGTGCCCTGCACGCCGCGTTCCTGGGGAGCCGCGACGCCGCCGGATTGCCGTTCACCTGGACCGGGGTCACCCGCCACCCGGCGCCCACCGAGACCCCAGGCACGACCGGCGCGCAGACACTGCGCGTGCGCCTCGCCCCGGCCGGGGACAACGCGCTGAGCGTGCAGGCCTTCGACGGCGACGCCCGGCCGGTGCTCACCGCGGACGCACTCACGCTCCGGCCCGTGCCCGATCTCGCCCCCGACGGCGAACCGCTGTACACCGTGGACTGGGTACCCGCACCGGCCGTCGCTGCGTCCCCCTTCGCCGGGGAGACGGTGCGCGCCGACGGCGACCTCCCGGCCGTCCTCGACCGTCTCCGCGAACTCCTCGGGGGAGACGGGGACATCGCCGTGGTGGTGGACCCCGACACCGAACTCGGTGCCGCGGCAGGAGGGCTCGCCCGCTCCGCCGCGTCGGAACACCCCGGACGAGTCGTCGTGGTCGAGACCCCCGGCGGGGACGCCGCCCCCACTGACGCCGCCGGCGCGGGCGGCGCGAGCCAGGACGTCCCGCGGCGGGTGGACGCCGACCTTCTCGGTCGTGCCGTCGCACTCGGCGAGCCATGGGTGCGTGTGTGCCCCGATGTGGGGCAGGCGCGCCTCGACGTGCCGCGGCTCGTGCAGATCGACGGTCCCGATCACGACGGCACCGCGATGTCGGACCACACGGTGCCCGATGCCGCGGTGCCCGATGGTGCGGCGTCCGGCACCGTGGAGTCCGGCGGCGGTGCCGGCGTGCTCGGCCGGGACGACGCGGTACTGATCACCGGCGGTACCGGAACACTCGGCGCCGAGCTCGCCCGCCATCTCGCCCGCAACGGGGTGCGCGAGCTGGTGCTGGCAGGCCGCCGTGGGGACGCCGGGGACCTGCCGTCCGAACTGGCCGAGCTCGGCGCGACCGCACACGTGGTGGCCTGCGACGTCAGCGACCGTGACGCCGTGGCCGCGTTGCTCGGCGAGCACCGGGTCACCGCGGTGATCCACGCCGCGGGCGTGATCGGCGACGGGGTCGTGACGGGCCTGACCGACGAACAGCTCGCCGCGGTGTGGGCGTCCAAGGTGGACGCCGCCCGGCACCTCGACGAGCTGACCGGCGACCTCACCGCCTTCGTCGTCTTCTCCGCCGCCGCGGGGCTGTTCGGCAACGCGGGCCAAGGTGCCTACGCCGCGGCCAACGCCGCGCTCGACGCGCTCGTGGCGCGACGTCGGGCCGAGGGCAGGCCGGGCGTTTCGCTGGCGTGGGGCCTGTGGGCGCAGGCCAGCGGCATGACCGGTCACCTCGGTGACACGGACCGGCGCAGGCTCGCCCGTGCGGGCATACGTCCTCTCGTCACGTCGTCGGCACTCGACCTGTTCGACCGTGCCCTGGCGGCCGATCGCGCACTGCTGGTACCGATCGGGCTCGACCTGCCCGCGCTGCGCGCGGCGGGCGACCCGCACCCGTTGTTGCGGACACTGGTTCCCACGGCGCCCGCGTCGCCGCGGCGGCATGCCGAACCGGCGGGTGATCTGCTCACCCTGGTTCGGGAGACGGCCGCGGCGGTGCTCGGGCATCCGTCGGACGACGCCGTCGGTGCCGAACGGGCCTTCAAGGAGCTCGGCTTCGACTCGTTGACCGCGGTGGAACTGCGCAACCGCCTCACCGCCGCCACGGGACTGCGACTGCCTGCGACGCTGGTGTTCGACCATCCGACGCCACAGGCCGTGGCCGACCTGCTCGCAGGAACCGCCGGGGACGCCACCTCACCGTCGGCCGTCGACCCGACCGAGCCCGCACGCGGCGACGACCCGATCGCCGTGGTGTCGATGGCCTGCCGGTTCCCGGGCGCGGACGATCCGGACGCCCTGTGGCGGCTGGTCACCGACGGCGTCGACGCGATGGGCGGGTTCCCTTCCGACCGTGGCTGGGTTCTGCGCAGCGACTACCCGCCGATCGGCGCGTTCCTCGACGGCGCCGCCGATTTCGACGCGGACCTGTTCGGCATCAGCCCGCGAGAGGCGCTGGCCATGGATCCGCAACAGCGCGTGCTGCTGGAGACCGCGTGGGAAGCGCTGGAACGTGCGGAGCTCGACCCGCGGTCGCTGCGAGGCACCGGTACCGGTGTGTTCACCGGCATCATGTACTCCGACTACGCGAGCAGATTGCCGTCGGTGCCGGAGGATCTCGCACCGCTGCTGGCGACGGGCAGCTCCGCCAGCGTCGTGTCCGGCAGGCTCGCCTATGCGTTCGGGCTGGAGGGGCCGACGCTGACCGTCGACACGGCGTGTTCCTCGTCGCTCGTGGCCCTGCACCTGGCTGCGCAGGCGTTGCGGTCGGGGGAGTGCGACCTGGCCCTGGCGGGCGGCGCCACCGTGTTGTCGACCCCGGCGGTGTTCGAGGACTTCGCGCGGCAGGGCGGGTTGGCCGCCGACGGTCGGTGCAAGCCGTTCTCCGCCGACGCCGACGGCACCGGGTTCGGTGAAGGAGCGGGCCTGCTCGTGCTGGAACGCCTGTCCGACGCGCGGCGCAACGGACATCCGGTGCTGGCCGTGCTGCGTGGTTCCGCCGTGAACTCCGACGGAGCGTCCAACGGCCTGACCGCCCCGAACGGCCCGGCGCAACAGCGCGTGATCCGCTCGGCGCTCAGAACCGCCCGGCTGGATCCATCCGATGTGGACATGGTCGAGGCGCACGGAACGGGCACCACGCTGGGGGACCCGATCGAGGCGCAGGCGCTGCTGGCCACCTACGGCCAGGACCGCGAAACCCCGGTGCTGGTCGGGTCGATCAAGTCGAACATCGGCCACACCCAGGCCGCGGCCGGCGTCGCAGGTGTCATCAAGGCGATCCAGGCCCTCCGGCACGGCGTCGCGCCCCGCTCGCTGCACCTGGCAGACCCGTCGCCGCACGTGGACTGGTCGACGGGGTCGGTGCGGCCGCTGGCGGAGCAGTGTTCCTGGCCGGAGGTCGACAGGCCCCGCAGGGCCGCGGTGTCGTCGTTCGGGATCAGCGGCACCAACGCGCACGTCGTGCTCGAACAGTCGCCGCCCGCGCGTGCCGAGGCCGCCCCCGGCGGCACCGTCGACGCGGTGGGAGTCGCGAACGTCGCGGCCGATGTGGACGGTTCCGCGACAGCGGTTCCCGTGGTGTGGCCGGTGTCCGGCCGGTCCGGCGCCGCACTGCGTGCACAGGCGGCGCGACTGGCCGGGTTCGCCGAGCACGCCGACGACCTCCGCGCGGCCGGTGTCGCACTCGGCACCACTCGCGCCGCGCTGGACGTGCGGGCCGCCGCCACCGGCCTGGACCGCGACGAACTCGTCGCCGCACTGCGCCGCATCGCAGACGACGACACCGGCGATCCTGTCACCGCCACCTCGGGTCGTGTGGCGTTCGTGTTTACGGGTCAGGGCAGTCAGCGTGTGGGTATGGGTCGTGGGTTGGCGTCGGTGTTTCCGGTGTTTGCGGAGGCGTGGGCCGAGGTTGTGGGTCTGTTTCCGGGTGATGTGCGGGATGTTGTCGAAGGCGATGACCCGCGGATCGAGGGGACGGGGTGTGCGCAGCCGGGGATTTTTGCTTTTGAGGTTGCGCTGGTGCGGTTGTTGGCGTCGTGGGGTGTGGTGCCGGATGTGGTGATGGGTCATTCGGTGGGGGAGATCACCGCGGCGTGGGCGGCCGGGGTTCTGTCGTTGGAGGATGCGGCGTTCCTGGTGGTGGAGCGTGGCCGCCTGATGGGGCCGGTGGACACGCCGGGTGTGATGGCTGCGCTGGGGGTGTCGGAGGCGGAGTTGGTTCTGCCTGCGGGTGTGGAGTTGGCGGCGGTGAACGCGCCGAACTCGGTGGTGGTGTCCGGTGATGCGGATGCGGTGCGTGCGTTGGTGGAGGAGTACCGGGCGTGTGGGGTTCGCGGGTCGGTGTTGCGGACGAGTCATGCGTTCCATTCGGCGCATATGGATCCGGTGTTGGCTGAGTTCCGGTCGGTGGTTGAGCGGGTGGAGTTGCGTGAGCCGCGGGTCGAGGTCGTCCCTGTGGCCGGTGGCAACGACGATCCTTCCGCTGTGGGCTATTGGGTCGACAATGTGCGGAATGCGGTGCGGTTCGGCGACGGTGTCGCACGGCTGGATGCGGCGCATGTCGTGGAGGTCGGGCCGGATGCGGCTCTGACGCCGTTCCTCGACGGAGGCATCCCCACCCAACGCAAGGACACCGACGAAGTACGTGGCGTCCTCGACGCCCTCGGGGCGCTCTACTCGGCCGGCGCCCACGTCGATTGGCACGGCGTGTACCCCGGTGTGCGCCCGACGTCGGTGCCCACGTACGCGTTCCAGCGCACGCGGTACTGGCTGGACGCCCCGGCCGACAGCGGCAGCGGCTTGACCTACCGGACGGGGTGGCACCCCGTGCCGAGCGACAGCGGCCCGACACTCGCCGAACGGATCGACGCCGGTGAGGCCCGCCTGGTCACCGTCGGCTCACCCGCTGACCTCGCCGACATCCTCCGCGAGGTCGCCGCGGCGGACCAGCCGCCGCAGGCCGGGCTGTGGGTGCAGACCCGTGACGCCGTGGCCGTGGACACCTCCGAGGCACCCGACCCGGCACAGGCAGCCGTGTGGGCCGCGGGCCGGGTCGCCGCGCTCGAGTATCCGGAGGTGTGGGGCGGACTCGTCGACGGCGACCTGCCCGGCGACCTCCGGCCGGGGAGCGAGGACCAGATCGCCGTACGCGACGGCCGCGCCCTGTGCCGCAGGCTCGCGCGGACCACCGACAGCGCACCGTGGACCCCGCGCGGCACGGTGCTGATCACCGGCGGCACCGGAGCGCTCGGCTCCGCCGTCGCGCACTGGGCGGCGCGCTCCGGGGCGCAACGACTGGTGCTCACCAGCAGGCGCGGCCCCGACTCGCCCAACGCCACGGAACTCCGGGCGCTGGAAGACCTGGGCGTCGAGGTCGTGCTCGCGCGGGCCGAGACCACGGACGAGGACGCGCTACGCGAGATCGTCACCACCCATCCGCCGGACGCCGTCGTCCACGTGGCCGGCGTCGCCGAACACCGTCGGCTTGCCGGCGCCGATGCCGACCACTTCGCCGAACTGCGTGCCAAGGCCGAGGGCGCGCGGCTGCTCGACCGTCTCACCCGCGACCTCCCTCTCGATGCGTTCGTCCTGTTCTCGTCCGTGGCGGGTACGTGGGGGAGCGGTGAGCAGGCCGCCTACGCCGCGGCCAACGCCGAACTCGACGCGCTCGCCGAGCGCCGCCGCGCCGACGGTCTCCCCGGTGTCTCCCTCGCGTGGGGACCGTGGGCGGGCGACGGCATGGCCGACGGCGCGGGGCTGGAACGGCACGGGCTACGGCCGCTGGCCGCAGCCACCGCGATCACCGAGCTCGGCCGTCTCGCCCGCGCCCGCGGTGCCCTCGTCGTCGCCGACGTCGACTGGGCCCGCTTCGCCGACACCTTCACCGCGGCACGGCCCAGCCCGCTGCTGAGCGGGCTCCTGCCTGCTGTCGAGGAACACGCGGAACCCGAACCCGACCTGCTCGACAGGCTGCGGGCGTTGCCGGGGCCCGACCGCCTGCCACACCTGGTCCGGCTGGTGCGCGGCCATGCCGCGGACGTCCTCGGGCACGATGCGGCCGCGTCGGTCGCGGCGGGGCGCTCGTTCCGCGACCTGGGCTTCGACTCGCTCAGCGCGGTCCGGCTGCGCGACCGGCTCCGCGCGGCCACCGGTCTGGCGCTGCCCGCGACGTTCGTGTTCGACCACCCGACCCCGGCCGCAGCGGCCGAGCAGTTGCTGGCCGAACTGGCCCCCGGCGAGGCGGGCTCCGACGCGGACGACGAGCTGCACCGGCTGGTGGCGGGCATTCCGGTCGAGCGGCTCCGCGCAGCGGGCCTCCTGGACGACCTGCTCGCGCTCGCTCGCCGGCCCGGTGACGCGGACGAACCCGCTGCCACCGCGGCCGGGAGCGGACCGGACGAGCTCACAGACCTGGACGACATCGACGAGATGGACGCCGACCGGCTGATCCAGCTCGCCACCGACCACACCGACGCATGACGGCCCGGGAGCGCACATGACCACGTCGAACGAGAAACTCCTCGAGGCCCTTCGCTCCTCGGTCAAGGAGACGGAGCGGCTGCGCCGCCGCAACCGTGCTCTCGACGAGGCCCGGTCGGAGCCCATCGCGGTCGTCGGCATGGCCTGTCGTTTCCCCGGCGGCGTGCGCACTCCCGAACAACTGTGGGAGCTGCTCGTCGACGGCCGGGACGCGGTGGGCCCGTTCCCCACCGACCGCGGCTGGGACCTCGAAGCGCTCTACGACCCGGACCCAGACAACCCGGGCACCTCCTACACCCGTGAGGGCGCGTTCCTCGACGACGTCGCCGGCTTCGACGCCGGGCTGTTCGGCGTCCACCCGCGCGAGGCGCTGGCGATGGACCCGCAACAGCGCCTGCTGTTGGAGGCCACCTGGGAGGTCTTCGAACGCGGCGGGCTGGACGCCGCGACCCTGCGCGGCAGCCGTACGGGCGTGTACATCGGAGCGAACGTCCACGACTACCCGGAGGTGCTGCGCGGCGCGCCGGACGACCTGGGTGGATACGTCGCCACCGGTAACGCGGCGTCGGTGGTGTCCGGCCGCATCGCCTACACGTTCGGCCTCGAAGGCCCGGCGGTCACCGTCGACACCGCCTGCTCGGCGTCGCTGGTGTCGCTGCACCTGGCAGTGCAGGCCCTGCGTGGGGGCGAATGCGATCTCGCCGTCGCGGGCGGGGCGACCGTCATGGCGACTCCGGCCGCGTTCACCGAGTTCTCCCGACAGCGTGGTCTCGCCGCGGACGGCCGGTGCAAACCGTTCGCCGCGGCCGCGGACGGCACCGGCTGGGGTGAAGGCGTGGGCGTGCTGCTCGTCGAGCGCCTCTCCGACGCGCGCAGGCTCGGACACCGGGTGCTCGGAGTCGTGCGTGGCTCGGCGACCAATCAGGACGGTGCGTCCAACGGGCTGACCGCCCCAAACGGCCCCGCGCAGCGCCGGGTCATCCACGCCGCGCTGGAGAACGCGCAGCTGGCGACCGGCGACGTCGACGCCGTCGAGGCCCACGGCACCGGCACGTCGCTGGGCGATCCGATCGAGGCTCAGGCGCTGCTGGCCACCTACGGTTCCGACCGGTCGGCGCCGCTGCTGGTCGGCTCGCTGAAATCCAACATCGGCCACACCCAGGCGGCCGCGGGCGTCGCGGGCGTCATGAAGATGCTGCTCGCGCTGGAGCACGGCACGGTGCCCGCGACCCTGCACGTCGACACGCCCAGCCCCAGGGTGGACTGGTCGGCGGGCGCCGTCGAGGTCGCGACCGACCACCGCGAGTGGCCCTCGTCCGGCAGGCCGCGTCGCGCCGCCGTGTCGTCGTTCGGGATGAGCGGCACCAACGCGCACGTCGTGCTGGAACAGGCACCCGGCCCCGAACAGGCGGAGACGGCCGGTGCCGCCGAGCCTGCGGACGCCGCGGAACCCGGCGAGAACGGGCAGGCCGGCGAGTCGGCTCCGCCGCTGAGCCCTGGCGCGGTGGTTCCCGGTACCGAACGTGCCGGTACCGAGCTTCCCGGTGTCGCGGTTTCCGGTGTTCCCGTGCCGTGGTTCCTGTCCGCGGCAACGGCCGAGGCCGTGTGCGACCGGGCGGCCGCGCTGTCGGGGTCGGTGGCCGCGGGGTCGGCCGACGTCGGCGACGTCGCGCGGTCGTTGGTGTTCACGCGGACCGCATTGTCCGCCCGTGCCGTCGTGGTGGGAGATGCCGCCGGGCTCGCCGACGGGCTGGCCGCGCTGGCCACGGGTGCCCCGCACCCGGCCGTGGTGACCGGGACGGCCGACGATCCGGGTCGGCTGGTGTTCGTGTTTCCGGGTCAGGGTTCGCAGTGGGT
>NZ_JAMTCN010000053.1 GCF_024171865.1 Prauserella aidingensis
GATCGTACCGATTCCGACACTGATCCCGATCGTGCATACGCCGAAACACCGCCCGGTGGGGTCGGTCCTCCCGAGCGGGTCGCCGCCTACGTAAGCATAGCGGTTCGCGTTGCCGACATCGCGCGGATCCAGACCGGTGGTGTCACGGGAAGCGAACGTGCCCGCATCGGGCTGATACCACCGCACACCCATGTTCACGTTGCCCGAACCCGGATCGGTGTACTGGTGCTGATAGCCCAAACCGGGCCCAACACCCTCACCAGCGGTCTGCTGCCCGAACGGACCGTAGGCACGCGACCCGGCCAACTGCCCATCCGAGACCAACCGGCCCAACCCGTCGTAGGCGTAGTCCGTGGCCCCGTCAGCCACCAACTCGTCGAACGCGTTGAGTTCAGCGGCCTAAACCACTGTCACAGTTTTTCTGAACCAGCCTGGACCGTCCGATTTGCTGATTTCAGAAAATGTGAATCTCCACGGGTTTATGTGCAAGGTCGAGACTGTTGATCCGTACGGCGGATTGACAGCGGAACAGTCGGTTGTGTCGTGATTCGTGCCACGTTAAAAGACGCGATGTCATCACGGTTTGGTCGCAAACAGTTCCGCGGGTCGTCCGAGGTTTCTAGTCTGCCGCGGTGCTCGGCGCCGCGTCGCGCGCAGTGTGTTCGAGTTCGACCTTCGGGCGAGCCAGGGTGGCTCGCCCTTCTCCATGTCTGTGAGAGGTACGCGTGTTGCTGTCGTTGGGGCGAGTCGGTGTCCGGGTGTGGTCGCTGATCCTGGTGCCGGTGATCCTGGTCGGATTGCTCAGTGCCCCGTCGATGACCAGGTCGGCGTTGGCGGCGCAGGGAGAACTCCCTGAACAACACTACGGTTCGGCGGCCGGCCGGCCTCACCGCGTGCCGATGGAGGCGACCGAGCCGCGGCGAAACCGTGCGCAACACAACGCGGCTTCACAGCCAGGCGGTCTACCGCCGGACGAGCGCGCCGCAACGCCGGAACTGGGTGAGGCACCCGCACCTGACGCCCGCGTCGAGGTTGGTGCCAAAGATACTCCGCCTGACGTCACGGGGTTCGACAAGGCGACCTCGCAGCTCGTCGCCGATGAGAGCGGACCGAAACGTCGCGTATTCGAGAACGCGGACGGCACGCGGACCGTGCGGGTGTATCAGGGACGCCGCTTCTTCCGTGACGAGAACGGACAGTGGCAACGGATCGACTCGACGCTCAAAGACGACGGCGAACAGTTCGTGACCACGGCCGACTCGGACGCCAAGCGGTTCGCACGAGTGGCGACAGCCCCGGTTCTCGCGAGCACGTCGCTCGGCGACCAGAGGTCCTTCGGATTCGGCTTGGCCGATGCCGAGCCGGTCCACGGCACGGTGGATGGCCGCAGTGTCACCTACGAGAGCGTTCGGTCCGATGCCGACATCGTCTTGCAGGCCACACCGATGGGCATCAAGGAAAAGATGATCCTCCACTCCGCCGATGCCCCCGCGGTCTGGGAGTTCCCGCTGCATCTCGACGGTGTGACCGCGAGCATCGACGACGAGGGCTCGGTCGTGCTGCGCGACGCCGACGGCGCGGTGGCGGGCCGCATCCCGCCGGGATTCATGGAGGACGCCACCCGAGATCCCCACTCGGGTGAGGGCGCGCGTTCGTACGACGTCGACTACGAGCTCGTCGGTGAGTCGGACGACCCGGTTCTGCGGGTACGTGTCGACCAGGAGTGGTTACAGGATCCCTCACGCGAGTTCCCGGTGGCCGTGGATCCGTCGGTCAGTAGAAAGGACAGTCCTGGTTCGACGTACGTGCTCTCGCCGTACACGAACGACTATTCGGGTGAGCCGAACCTGAGCGTGGGTACCTACAACGGTGGCGGGAACAAGGCCGCTGCGTACCTGAAGTTCGGCAACGTGTCGTCCGAGCTGGCCGGACAGCGCGTCCTGGGCGCCAAGTTGTGGATGTACGAGACATGGTCCTATTCGTGTCAGGCGCGGCCGGTGACCGTGCATCCGGTGACGCAGCCGTGGTCGGTGGGCGGGAACAAGTCGTGGCCCGGCCCGTCGTGGGGTGCGAAACTGGCGACGAAACGCTTCGCTCGCGGCCACGACTCCGGGTGCAGCTCCGGTTGGGTGGGCATCGACCTCGGCGATCGTGGCCGGAACCTGGTCCAGGGCTGGACGCACGGCAAAGCGAACCACGGGTTGACGGTGCGTGCGTCTACGACGGATTCGTACGGGTGGAAGAAGTTCGCGTCGGCGTCATCGGCGAACCCGCCGTCGTTGGCCGTGACGTACACCCCGTACTGGGCGGAATACGGCGTCGGCGCGATGACGCAGACGGTGTCATCCAGCGACGACGGACGTATGCAGGTGCAGGTCACGAACCGTGGCAAGGACACCTGGACGCCGACGAACGGCTACGAGCTCGGCTACCGCATCTGGGACGCGGATTCAGGCCGGGAGCTCGAGTACGGGACCAATGCGGCGTGGACGAAGATGCCCCGCAAGGTCGCGCCGGGACAGTCGGTGACGATCGACGCTCGGGTGAAACAGGTGCCACCAGGGCGGTACAAGATCCGATGGGACATGGGCCGCCGGGGCGTGACCAGGTTCTCGTGGTCCGGTGCGCCGATGTCCAAGGCCGTGTTCTTCACGATCGGCAATCAGACACCGGTGGTCGGCTCGGCATCGCCGCCCAGCAACTACGAGTCCCCGACGCTCACGCCCACCTTGACATTGCGAGGGCGTGATCGAGACGCGTATCCGGGCAAGGGCCTGCAGTACCGGTTCAAGTTGTGTGACGCGTCCGGCGCCGACTGCACACAGACGGAGTGGCAGGATTCGCCCCGGTGGTCGGTTCCCGAGGGACGGCTGCGGTGGAGTCAGGATTACACCTGGTACGGGCAGCTCTCGGACACCGATACCCGGAGCGCCTGGACCGGCGCGGCGACTCTGTCGCCCCGGGTTCCGCAGCCGGCGATCACGAGTCACCTGGCGTCGGCGCAAGACGAGGCCGAGGTGGACCCGGGTATCGGCAACTTCACGGGCCGGGACACCGACGCGTCGGTAGCTGCGGTGGGGCCGGCCCTCGCTGTTCAGCGGACCTACAACAGCCGGGATCCGCGGCGGGACAGTGCGTTCGGTTCTGGTTGGTCCACGACATGGGACAGTCGCGTCGAGCCGGACGGCGACGGCACGGGAAACGTCGTCGTGACATTCCCGGACGGTCGTCAGGCACGTTTCGGGCGTAACGCCGACGGTTCCTACCAGGCACCTCCTGGCGAGCGTTCGACCGTGGTCGACCGGGACAACGGCGGTTGGCTGTTGAAGGTTCCGGGAGCCATGCGCTACGCCTTCGACAGCGCGGGCAGGTTGGCGACGGTCACCGATGTCGCCGGGCATTCGCAGCAGCTGTCCTACGAAGCCGGGAAGCTGGCGACGGCGACCGACGAGGCCTCGGGCAGGACACTGTCGTTCACGTGGTCGGGCGGCCACGTCACGGAAGTCGACGCGGGCGGCAACACGTGGGCATACACGTATGACGGTGATCGCCTGACCGAAGTGTGTGACCCGACGCAGGCGTGCACGAGCTACGCTTATGAGCAGGCTTCGCATTATCGCACGGTCACCATGGATGCGAATCCGCATGCGTACTGGCGGTTGTCGGAGAACGGCGGCAGCACAGCCGTCAGTGAGGTCCCCGGGTTCTGGGGCGACGTCGACGGCACCGCGGTGGATGTCGACTTCGGCCGGTCCGGCCCATTGGCCGGGTCACCGTCCACTGCGGCCGGATTCAACGGAACGTCGTCACACGTGCGCCTCCCCGACGATCTGGTGCGAGAGTCGCAGTACGCGTCGATGGAGTTGTGGTTCAACACGACCTCCGAGGGCGTGTTGTTCTCCACCAGCAACTATCTCCCAGGGGCCGCAGAGCCGAAGGGGTCGATGCCGGCGCTGTATGTCGGGTCGGACGGCAAGCTGCACGGACACTTCTGGAACGAGTCGGTGGCCGGCATCGTCAGCGAGGTGGCCGTCAACGACGGCCAGTGGCACCACGTCGTGCTGTCCGGGGCGTACGACACGCAGACGCTGTACCTGGACGGTGCCGAGGTGGGCTCCCAGGACGGGCAACTGGTGAACATCGACCCGTACGACTTCCTCGGTGCGGGCGCACTCAACGATCGTGACTGGCCCTCCGAGCCCGCGACGGACGGAGGCGCGTGGAACTACTTCGACGGTCAGATCGCCGAGGCCGCCTTCTACCAGCATCCGCTCAGTCAGTCGACGGTGTCCGAGCACTACGCCGCCCGCCAGCGCGCCGACGTGCTGACGGAGATCACGCGACCAGGTGGACATGTCGCGGCGAAGCTGGCCTACGACAAGGCCGACGACCGGGTGACCCGCTACACCGACGCCAACGGCGGCGTTCGCACCATTGGCGCTCCTGTCGTGCAAGGGGATGGGCATCGTTACGGGAACGAGGTGCGTTCCTCGGGGCCGGACTCGCATTGGCGACTCGCGGAGAACGACGGAACGAGCGCACCCGGTTCGCCCACCCTACGTAGAGGGACATACCACGGCGGGACGCAGAGCGCGGGACCATTCCCGAACAGTCACGCTCGTTCGTTCGACGGCAGCAGGGATTATGCGCGGCTGCCCGACGGACTGGTCCGCAGTACTCGGCAGGGGTCGGTGTCGCTGTGGTTCAAGACCACGGCGTCCGACGGCGGTGTGCTGTTCTCGACCTCGGATCACCTACCGGGGGAATCCAGCGAGGGTGGTGCCGTCCCGTTGCTGTACGTCGGCACTGACGGCAAGCTGCACGGACACTTCTGGCAGGGCTCCGTGCCCGGCATGGCCAGCGAGGCGGTGGTCAACGACGGCGACTGGCACCAGGTCGTGCTGGCCGGTGACGACACCACGCAAACGTTGTTCCTCGACGGGGTACAGATCGGCTCCCTGGACGGGACCATCCAGAACCTGCGTGAACACGTGCTGGTCGGCACCGGCTGGACCCGGGCCAACCAATGGCCGCAGATCGGCGATCGTGACTGGGCCTCCTTCAACGGCCGGATCGCCCATCTGGGGTGGTACCCGAATGCGCTGCCCGCGACAGCCGTGTCCGGGCTGTACGAGTCTCGCACCGATCAGGGGTGGCAGGAAGAAACTGCCCGCGCCTGGGGTGTTGACACCCTCTGGCCGCTGGACGAGGTCACGCAGGCCGAGAAGGCCGATGTCGTCGCAGGCACGACCGCCGCGACTCACCACGACGTCGATACCTCGACGCAGCCTCCCATGCCAGGGGCCGGCGGTGTCGGACTGAACGGAACCTCGAGTTACGTCCGGCTGCCGGATCATCAGATCTACGGCCGTACGCGGACGTCGGTCGAGATGTGGTTCAAGACCAGCGCGAGAACGGGCGGCGCACTGTATGCCACCGGCCGGGATCTGCCGGGTGACAGCGGCGGCGGTGCGTATCCGGTGCTGTACGTCGGTACCGACGGCCTCCTGCGCGGCGGGTTCTGGGACGGTGACACCACGGGTATCACCAGCGACAACGTCGTCAACGACGGCGATTGGCATCACGTGGCGCTCACCGGCGACGGCACGCAACAGCGGATGTATCTCGACGGTCAGTTGGTCGGATCCCGTGCCGACGGCCGTATCGCGAACATCGACCGCTACGAATTCGTCGGCACCGGGCGGTTCGACGAGGGTTGGCCCGAGATCCCGCAAGGCTGGGGCTATTTCGAAGGCCAGATCGGCGAGGTCGCGGTCTACCACAGTCCGCTCGACGCTGCGCGCATCCAGGCGCATTACGCGGCCTCCGTTGCCGCGACCGCGGTGACCACCACGGACCCGGCCGGCGACCGGACGACCCACACCTTCGATCCGACCAAGGGTGGCAGGCACATCTCCGTCGACCGGCCGGGTCCGGGCGCTCGGGTGTATGCCTACGACACCGGCGGTTTCGTACGAAAGGTCACCGACGAGAACGGGCACGTCACCCGGTTCGTCAACGACGCCCACGGTAACCGCCTGTCCTCGACGGCGTGTCGAGACGGCGGCGTCGAGGCCTGCTACACCTCCTACACGTCGTACTTCTGGAACGACGACGATCCGCTGGATCCGCGGAACGGACAGGTCACCGAGTCGCGTGACGGCCGTTCGTCGGGACCCGACGACGACCGGTTCCTGACCCACTACACCTACACGGCGGACGGCAACGTGGCTTCGGCGTCCGTTCCTGGAGCGAACGGGGGTGCGCAGCGCACCACGACCCACACCTATACCGATGGCAGTGGTACCGCCGTCAGCGGCGGTACCGAGCCCGCGGGCCTGCTGAAGACCACGACCGATCCTGCCGGTGGCGTCACCCGCTACGCCTACACACAGACCGGAGACCTGGCTCGGGTCACCGATGCGGCCGGGAAGGTCACCGCGTACGACTACGACGACCTCGGCCGTAAGACCTCGGAAACCGTGACGTCCGATGCGCTCGGCACAGCCACCACGACGTATCGCTACGACGCCGTGGGCAGGCTCGTCGAGCAGGTCGACCCGGAAGCGCCCGACGGCGTCACCGACGACCCCCATCAGCGGCGTACCACCAACACCTACAACCCGGACGGCACGCTGAGTTCGGTCACCGTGGACGACGTCGCCGGTGACGACGAAGCGCGTACGACGTCCTACACCTACGACGACCACGGTCGCGTGCACACCGTGACCGGCCCGGCGGGTGGGGTCACCACGACCACCTACGACACGTTCGGCTCCGTGACCCGGGAGGTCGCCCCGTCCGGAACGGAGTTCACCGCCACGTACACCACGGGTCGCCACCAGCTTGCGACGCGCACCGTGCACGGCTACAGCGGCGACGGCAAGGAGCCCCGCGATGTGGTGCTCGAATCACGCGCCTACGACCCCGCCGGGCGGCTCGCGTCGGTGACCGACGCGATGGGACGCACCACCTCGTTCAGCTACTACAACGACAACTTGCTCGAAGCCGAAGCAGTGGAGGGCGGGCGCAGCGACCCGGACACCGGGGAGCAGCGGCCGTTCTACACCGGCGTGTACCGCTACGACGGCGCCGGGCAGGTCACCAAGAAGTGGATCGGGCACGGCCGGTACACCACGACCACGTCCTACGACAACGCCGGGCGCGTGGCGAAGACCGTCGACCGGGAGGGCGACGAGGTACTTCGCAGCAGCGAAACCACCTACGACGTTCTCGACAACCCGGTACACGTCGTGGGAAAGAACGCCGACGGCAGTCGGCACTCCGACGTCGAATCCGATTTCGACGCACTCGGCAGGCCGACGTCGCAGACCGTCTACACCGGATCGGAAGCTCTGACCACCCGTACCACCAGGGACCAGGCCGGTCTGGTGACCGCGGTCGTCGGTCCGCGTGGCACCGCCGCGGGCGCCGACGCGGACGACTTCACGACCGAGTACTCGTACGATGCCCTCGGCCGGCAGGTCGGGATGACGGCGCCGCCGGTCGAGGTCGAGAACGGCGGCAACGATCCGCGGACGCTGCGCCCGACGACCACGACCGGCTACAACACCTTCGGTGAGCCGGTGGCCCAGCGGGACCCGGCCGGCAACGTCACCCGGAAGTCGTTCGACGCGGCAGGACGTGAGACGTCGACCACGTTGCCGAGGTACACGCCACCGGACGGGGGTGACGCGATCTCGCCGACGACGCGGATCCGGTACGACAAGGCGGGCCGTGTCACGGCGACCGTGGACGCGCAGGGACGCAAGACGACGTACCGCTACGACGAACTCGGACACCTGCGGGGCCGCACGGACCCACCGTTGTCCTCAGAGCAGCCAGGTGGGGAATGGACCGCGACGCACGACCCGCTCGGTGAACGGCTGTCGGTGACCGATCCGACCGGCGCACGTACTCACGCCACCTACGACGTGTTCGGCCGCCGGGCCACCTCGACGGTGGTGGAGCGTGTCCCGGGGCCCACGCGGAATCTGACGACCCGCTACACCTACGACGAGTTGGGCAACCCGGCGACCGTAACCAGTCCGTCGGGAGTGGTCACCAAGGCCACCTGGGACGATGCGGGCAACCGGTTGTCGAGCACCGACGGGCTGGGAAACACCACCACGGCCACGTTCGACGGTGCGGGCAACCAGCTCACCGTCACGGACCCTACGGGGCGGTCGACGCGCTACGACTACGACCTCGCCGGCCGCCGGGTGTCCGCCTCAGACACGAACGCCGCCGGTGAGCAACAGCGGAAGCGCACCTTCGACTACGACCGGGCGGGCAACCGCACCGGTGTCACCGATGCGCTGGGCCACACCACCACGCGCACGTATGACGCGCTCGACCGCGTGCGGTCGGTGACGCGTCCGGTGGCCGAGGGTGAGTCGATCACGCGGAGCTACGGCTACGACGCGGCGGGACACGTCACGCGCGCCACCGACGGTAACGGGCACGCGACGGTGTTCACCGTCAACGCGTGGGGCCTGCCGGAGTCCACCATCGAGCCGGCCACCCCGCAGACCCCGGACGCGGCCGATCGCACCTACACCGCTGTCTACGGACTGAACGGGCGGCTGGCCCGGCTCGTGAAGCCGGGTGGGGTGACGGTGTCCAACAGTTACGACCCGTTGGGCAACCTGACCAAGCAGGTCGGCAGCGGGGCGTCGGCGGTGACGCCGGACCGGACGTTCACCTACGACACGGCCGGCCGGTTGACGGGGGTGTCCGCACCCGGCGGCATCAACGAGTTCGAGTACGATGACCGCGGGAATCTCGTCTCGGCGACCGGACCGTCGGGGTCGTCGAGCTATGCCTGGGACGACGATGGCCGTCAGGTGAGTGCGACGACGTCGGCCGGTACGGCGAGGTTCGGCTACGACGGCGCGGGCAGGCTGGCCTCGGCTGCGGATCCGCTGACCGGGACGAGCGTGTCCTACGGCTACGACGATGCCGGGCGGGTGACCTCGACCGGGTACGGCGATGGCCGGGCGTCGCGGGTGTTCGGCTACGACGGCCTGGGCCGGTTGACCTCGGACGAGATCACGGCGCCGGACGGCACCGTGAGCGCGTCGATCGCTTACGGCTACGACAAGGCCGACCGGCTCACGTCGAAAACCACCACGGGCGTTGCGGGTGCGGCGGACAACACCTATGCCTATGACCGGGCAGGGCGGCTGACGTCGTTCGACGACGGCGACGGTGCGCACTCCTATGGCTGGGACGCGGCGGGCAATCTCGTGCGTGACGGGGCCCTCGAGGCGACGTTCGACGCCCGTAACCGGCTGGTGTCCAAGGACGGCACGAGTTACGCATACACCCCGCGGGGCACGTTGACCTCGCGCACGAGTGGTGGCGAGACCACGCGGGTGCAGTTCAACGCGTTCGGCGAGTTGGTCGCCGACGGGGCGACGGCTTACGCCTATGACGGGTTGGGCCGGTTGGTGTCGGCCGGTGATGCTGCGTTGTCGTATGCGGGGTCGGGTATCTCGGTCACCGGTGACGGGGCGGATTCCTACACCTACACCCCGGGTGGGGATGTGCTGGGTGTGGCCTCTGGTGACGGCGCGGCGAGTGTGGCGTGGACGGACCGGCACACGGATCTGGTGGGGGTGTTCGATCCCGCGGATGGGCAGTTGGCCGGGTCGCGTGCCTACGGCCCGTTCGGGCAGCAAACCGCTGGTGAGGGTGTCGAGCCCGGTTTGGGCTATCAGCACCAGTACACCGATCCGGAATCGGGCAACGTGAACATGGGTGTGCGGTGGTATCAGCCCGATGCGGGCACGTTCGCCTCCCGCGACACCACCGGCCTGGATCCCCGCGACGTCGGTAACGCCAACCGCTACGCCTATGTGGGTGGTGATCCGCTGGGGCGGACCGACCCCACCGGCCGGTGTCCGTGCGTGATCCCGATTATCGGAATCACTTTCGGTGAGGCCGCGGCCGCGGTCGGGGGTGCCACGGCGGTGACCGGGGCACTGGCAGCAGCCCCGCATGCGGCGGACCAGGTCGAGTCGTGGACCTCGGACACGACCGCCGCGCCGCCCGCCCCAACTCCGACCCCTCGGCCACCGCAACGCTCCCTCAAGGACTTGTGGGATGCCACTGCCGGGAAGTGGTGGAAGAACACCGGCCAGAGCTGGTGGAGGGGCGCCGCCCGGTGGGCGGGGCGCATCGGTGATCAGTTCGACGAGCTGTGGTCCTCGCCGGGTCCTGGGCCGAACCGGCCACCGTCCCTTCCGGGGCGGAACTGGACCCTCACCCCGGACGGCGGCCCCGGCAGTAGTAGTGGCTGGCTGGGCCACGGCGGGAGCAGCCACACCGCCGCGGCAGCGGCCCGCCGGGCTTACCAAGCCTGGCTCGCCGCGCGCCGCCAACGCGTCATCGACGACGCCATGACCCCGCACGCGTTGCCGGACAGTTCGAAGCGGCCGGTGGTTGCTCCGTCGGTGCAGCGTGCGATCGAGGCGGCCGAGGGTGCTTCGCCGGTGCGTCTCGGAGTCCTCAACCCGAGTGCCGATGGTGAGGAGCCGTATCAGCCGCAGCAGCAGCCCGGTGGTGCCGCCGAACCCGACGGTGTGCAGAGCAGCCACCTGTGGAGCGAAGAATGCGCCACCGGAGGCGAAGTCCGACGCAACGGCACCGGCTGGGAATGCACCACCCTCGACAGCGGTGACACCGCCCAGCCCGGTACCATCAGCAACAGCGGCGGAGACCAGCCCTACGGCTTCAGCGCAGGCACCGGCGAAACCGCATGGGCTGTACCAAACCCGGAGCCGGTTCTGAAGCCCAACGGCACACCCGATCGGAGTAGCCCGTGGTACGTGAGCTACCGGGATGCCGATGGCAATCTCCAAACTGTCGGAAACCTCGACGACGTGCATGCTGAAGTCCGTATCCAGCAATTGCAGCCGGGGGCGTCGATGAGCAAACCATTCGGTTGGCGCACTCGTGACAGCGCCGTAGGCCCGGAGTGGGTCGAGGGCACGGTGTGCGCGGACTGTCAGGTGTTCCCGCGTGGTCTCTTCGCGCCAGGCACACGCGGGGCTCCAGGTGGGCCTTGGGGGGGACTGAGATCGTGAACTCGGTCGCAGAACGCATGATTGAACTAGTCGACTGGCCATCCTATCGCGTGGCGACGGGCCCCGCGGCGACTCTTGGTGGAGCCCTGCACGGACTCCTTTCGAGCGGCAACGTTGACGAAGCATCGGCGGCGTGGAGTGACATCGAAGAGCATGTCTTCTCGCAGGGCACCATTTACTCCGCAGCCGAGCCGACGGTGTCCGTCATGCTTGCGGCACTGATAGAGGACCAGCCGTCGTGGCGAAGTGGGCGGATCTTAGATCTCTTGTTTTACATCGTGCGGGGCTTTTCGGCGACAGACTCATCCCTGCAAGGCCGCTGCAGGGATCGCGCGCGTGAAGGGCTTTGGTTGCTTGTGCGGTGGGCCCTGACACATGAAGGGTGGGCGCGGGACAATGCCCTGGAGGTGATCGAGGTTATCGACCCGGACCGCGTCGAGTTCATACGCTCGGCGGTTGTCGAGCACTGATTTCCCTTGCTGCGAAGGTCCGTGGGTCTCGAAGGTCAAGTGATCTGGTGATCGATGTTCGGTCGAACGCGTCCACGGGCGAGGTTGTCCGCCCTCGCAAGCACGGTTGGAAGCCGATATGGCCCCGCCATCGCCGCAACGATCCGTGCCGCCTCGTCGATTTCAAGACCTCCGGCAGCAGTGACGTAGACGGGCCTGGTCGCCGAGCCCCGGATCACTTCGGCTGCGTGTGTCGCGGTGCGGAAGGGTGTCTTGGCGGCGCCGATGACGGGAATGCCGAATGCGTCCGCGGCATACGCTCCGAGCCCTGGCCGGCCTTGGGGGTCAAGGGTCGCGTACCCATCGACGACCAGTAACTCAAGTTGCGGGCCGAGCGCCAGGACCGCTCGGATGCACGGGAGTTCGCGCTTGTAGAGCTTGCCCGGCTCGTATGGCTCGATTCGGGCGATGTCGACGACGTGCTCGGACACGATCGCTGAGAAGGTCATGTCTCGGCAGACGACCAGTGCCGCCTTCGCTTGTTCCTGGTCGTCGTAGTGGACGTCTACGACGCCGACCGTCGACGCTTGGTTCACGGGTGCACTCAACTTGTTTGGCCGGTCATGGCTCGGTGGGCGTGGTGGCCGGCACGTGGCCGTACGGCCTGCCCGAGCTGCTGCTGGGTAAGGGCCTGTGACTTGCGCGCCGTGCTGAGACGGGCGGAGATGTTGGTATCGGTCGCGGGCTCGCTCCCGAGGGTGCAAAGAGGGGTGACTGGTGCCCGAACCATAGGTGCCGCCTTAGCGTGTCGTTGACGTACGGAAGCGAAGTAGGCCTATCTTAGCGAGCGAAGTAACGTTCTTGACAAGAGTTTGCCGCCATTGAGGTGATCTCAGCGAGGTAGTAACTGGCGCATGAGATCTGTGGCATGGATGCGCTGAGATGAGGCGGAGAGCCCCTGGTAGGACTGGTCTCACCACAAGATCAAGTC
>NZ_JAMTCN010000054.1 GCF_024171865.1 Prauserella aidingensis
GTCTTCCTCGACTACCCGACTGGTGCGTTGCGGGCTGTGGCGGGGACGGCTGGAGCGATCGTCCATAGCCTGCTCGCCGCCGTGGCGGTACCGGCCGGCCCAGCGGGCCGCGGTCGTGTGGGCGACCTGGAACCGTTCGGCAGCGCGGCGCACGTTCCAACCGTCCTCGACGACGCACCGGGCCAGTCGCAGCCGTCCGGTCGGAGTCAGCGGAGCGTTACGGTGGACCACCAGAGGGCCTCCTCGGATCGGCGTGTTGTTCGTGGTGATCCACACCGAACCCGGAGGCCCTCACCCATATCAAGATCATCCACCGCGTGCCGAACCGTCACCAACGTGCCCGAACAGCACAGGTGTGTCTGACAAATATTTGCGTGGCGTGCTGGGAGTCTGTGGTCATGTCGCGATTTCAGCTGCTCTCAGATGCCCAGTGATCGTTGATCGAGGGCATGTTGCCGCGTCCGACTGGTCGCAGGGGTCGGCCGTTTTCGGATGAGTGAACGATGGTTGAGGCGATCATCTACCAATATCGGACGGGGATCGCGTGGCGGGACCTGCCCGAGGTGTTCGGGCCATGGCAGACGGTCTGGACCTGGCACCGGCGGCTGGCTACCGAGGGCACGTGGGATGCGGTGCTGGCCGAGTTGGCCGCTGCGGCGGATGCGGCCGGGTTGCTGGATTCGTCGGTCTCGGTCGATTCCACGATCGCGGGCGCATCAGCACGCGGCGAATGTCGCGCGCCGTGCAGGGGGCTGGATCGAATTACACGCAGCCGACCATCGAGCCGCGTGATCACGCGCTCGGCCGCTTGCGCGGCGGGCTGTCGACGAAGATCGACCAGCTTGTCGACGGGGGCTGCCCCTGGTCGCGTTGCTGACTGCAGGGCAGGCCGGGGATTTGCCGATGCTGCTGCCACTGCTGCGACAACTGCGCGTGGGCCGCCAGCGGGGACGGCCACGCACCCGACCCGACGCGGTGCGGGCCGACAAGGCTTACCCCTCCCGAGCGATCCGCTCCCACCTGCGCTCCTGCGGGATCACAGCCGTGATCCCCGAACCCGACGATCAGAAGCAGGCCAACGAGATTCTGATGCTGGCCTCGACTTTCTTCGCGCGGGAACTCGACTGCACCGTCGACCGCATCATGCGAGAACTGGGGTTCACGGGGTCGTGCGGGGGTACAAGCAGCGCACGACAATCACCGCCAAGGATGGGATACGAGCCCGGAGACAAGCCCAATCGTGACTTCACCGCCTGCGCGCCGAACCACGTGTGGGTCGCGGAATTCACCTACGTGGCGACCTGTACCGGCTGGTCTTACGTGGCCTTCATCATCGACGCGTACGCGCGATCGTCGGCTGGACCGCCGCGAATACGAAGACAACCGCGTTGGTGTTTACTGCACTCAACATGGCCATCTGGCGACGCGATCACAGTGGACATCCGGTCGAGCCGGGTCTGATCCACCACTCCGATGGCGACAGTCAAGGCGAGTTCAATCGGTCGTCGCAACACCTTGATCGTGGAGGTGCTCAGGGTGGCGACGACAGGCTGAGGCAAGAAGACCAGCGATACGTCTGAAGGGGTCCGGCGGCAGTGGCACGCGGATCGGGCGCTTCAGCCCGCGATGCGTTCGCCCGGACGTCCTGCCCCCTCGCGCGCGGTCCAGCGACAGTTCTGGCAGCTGATCGCGACAGGATCACGTCGGCGGAGGCGGCGCTTCAGGTCGGTGTGTCGGTGCCGGTTCCTACGGGGACGGACGGACGGCGATGCTCATCAGGTCCGAACCGATGATCAGCCGCCCGCTGAATCCACGCTGCGCCCGCCGCCAACTCTTGTCGGGGCTATTGCCTGGCACTAGGTGGCTGAGGACGAGGTTCTTGACGCCCGCCGGCTCGGCAACGTCTCGGCCCACTTGCTCGATCGTCGTGTGGGCCTCAAGTAGATGGGTACGCACGGGCTCGGCGGCCTCCGGCGGCAACGCCGAGACTATCTCGTCCACCCACTGCGCATCAATTACCTCGTGGACGAGGTAGTCGGCGCCCTGCGCGAGATCGATCAGGTTCTCACTGACCGTCGTGTCGCCCGAGATCACGATCGCGCCGTCGGGCGTGTCGAACCGGAACCCGAATGCGGGAGCAGTCGGGTGATGGTCGACCAGCGTTGCGGTCACGGTCACCTCCCCGTCCTGCCACACCTCGATCGGCTTGTCTAGGTGAGGGGGCTTGCCCGCGGGATCCACCCTCCAAAGATCGCTTATGTCGATGTCATGCGCGCGGAAGATCACGTCCGGGCCGGCAAAGTCGGTGTCCCGGATTCGGTCGTTGAAGTCTTGCGCGAACCCCTGACGCAGGTAGCCGGTCATTGCGGCGATGCCCGGGTACGGATCGCTCGGGTTCACCAGCGCAGGGGTCGGACGGGAAGGGGGGTAGACCCGGGTTGCCGAGTCGCGTCGACCAGGTCCGAACACTTCGATCGGTTCGCGTCCCGGGTCAGTGACGTTCACGGAACCCGTGGCGTAGAGGGTGGGCCAATCGACGGTGTGATCGCTGTGGAGGTGGGTGAAAAAGATGCCCCGAACCTTGTTCAGTGCCCCATTGGGCTCGCTGTTGTCTCTCAGCCCGCTCGCGGCCAAGCGCTGAAACGCACCCATCCCGAGATCTACGAGGTACACGCGGTTCTTGTAGCGCACGGCGGTCGAGATCCCGAAACGTTCGCCTCCGTTATGAGTTGGTCCGCCCGCCGTACCCAGGAGGACCAACTCGGTCCGAGACTTCGCGTTCCCACCCCCAGGACCCGCGGGCCCCTGGGGTGGGTGAGCGGCGGCAGCATCCTGGCCGAGCACTGAAGCACCGAGAGTACCGGCGGCTCCGACACCCATCATGGCGAGTAGGCGGCGTCGATCGGTTTTTGGGACGGCGGCGACGGCCTCGTGAAGGACATTGCACATCTGCGGGTACTCCCTTGTGTCGGGTTCATCGCTCCGGGGGACCTCACGTCGAAGGCGAGAACAGTTCGAGCCACGCTGACAACTGGCGAAGTCGGCTGCGCGTTAGCAGGCGCCGTTGTCGGTGACCAAGCGGTGGATGTGGATGATGCCGTGGCGGGCGAAGAAAGCGCGGGCGCGGTGAACGAACCCGATCGCGGTGCGGGCCTTCTCGTCGGGCGGGGCTTCAGTGTAGGCCGGGCGCGAGTAGCCGTCGACCGCCGAGTGCAGGTAAGTGTAGCGTGCCCGCGCTCCGCGTTGTTTGCCTCGGGCGACAAGTTTGTCCTAGTCGCTGCCTTTGCCGTGGACGCGCCGTCCGCCGCCGTCGGGGATCTGGCCGGCAGTTTTCACGTCCACGTGCATCATGTGTCCGGGCCAGCGGGCGTTGATCCGCCGTGGCTGCCGGTTGGTGTCGCCGGTGGGATCGATGAAGCGGCGCCGGTTCAGGCCAAGATCCAGCAGTCGGCGGCCGATGGTGCGGACCGAGATCGTGATGCCCTCGGCGGACAGTGCGGTGGCGATCCGGCGGGCCGAGTACTTGCGCTGTCGGCGGAGCTGTTCGATCCGGGCCACCACGTCGGCCGCGGTGACGGTGGGCTGGCGGTGCGGAACGCTGGACCGATCGAGCAGGTCGACATCGCCGTGCCGGCGCCAGCGGTTGACCCACTTGGATGCGCATTGACGGGAGATGCCCATCTCGGCGGCAGCATGGGCGATCGGGCGGTGCTGGCAACGCGCGACGAGTCAGCGGTGGCCCTCAAGGGACCGCGGGGCATTACGGTGATGCATGGACGGGTCTTTCTCTTCGGCAGGCGAATTGGTCGCACTTCTCGTCCTGCCGCCGAAAGACCCGTCCCCATCTCTCAGGCACCCTCAGCCGACACCAACCTCATGACCCGCAACCTTGCCGTGGGCAGCACGTTGCTGCCGCAGACGGCGGCCGAGGAGGTCGAGGCGGGAGCCCGACCATGGGCGCTTCCGGTGCGGCAGCGAAGCTGTTCGCCTTCGACACCGCCGCGAAGGTCACCACGGACGCCGTCCTCTCCTCGGCGGCTCCGGCTACGTGAAGGACTTCCCAGTGGAGCCCATGATGCGCAACGCCAGGCCTCGCCCGATCGAGTCATCAGCTCGGTGGCGTCATCAAGTACGTCTGACAGACCGAGCAGAGCTCCTCGACCCAGTGATCCGGTGTCATCTCATGGGTCGCCGCGAAGTCCGGTCCGAAAGCGATCCGCCACGACAACGAATCGATGGCGGTCCACCACACGCCCCCAGCCAAGCTCAAGCGACTGCTCCGCCGGCCGGGGTCCCAAACTGAAGATCTCGACCGTTCGTCTCGGCGCCACTGCTCACGCCGCAGGTTCTCTCAGCAGCGCGGCAGCAGACCAGGCTGTTCGCTGATCCACTCCCCTACGTCGTCTTGGTGGAGCTCCTCCCCGACACGCCGCGCCCGATCCTTCCGACGGACCGACCCACGCAGTCCATCGACTGCTGCACTCAGCTGGTCACGTTGCTGAGCACACCGAGCTTCTCCCCCAGTTCGAGCACCAGACGGTCTGCGTCCGCAACCGACTGGCCGGAGCCGAAGACGTAGAAGTCGGGCCGCACCAGGACGACGCCGACGGCGGCGCCGCCCAGCCATTGCCGGTAGGTCCCGTCGACGTCTCGGACCGACGCCTGGTCCCCCACATGGGCGCTCTCCCCCCGCAGGCGCGTCCACACCTCCCGTGCCTCAGCCCCCAGTGCCGACGCGGGGTCGCCGTCGAGCCCGATGAGGGTGTACTCGCCACTCGCGAGCACCTCGTCGAAGAGCCCCGTCCGGCCGTCGAGTTCGACCCGCCCCTGGAAGCTGAGCGTCCCGGCGAGCGGATCGTCGGCTGCCAGCACCCCGCTCAGAAGAGGAGGACGGGCCTCCAAGGGCACTGCGGCGCCACTGTCGCGAAGCTGCCGAAGCCCATCGTCCCGCTGACGCGCCGCCTCCGGATCGGTGATGCAGATGACGTGGCCGAGCTGGACCGCCGTCTCGATCTGCGTCCGCACGTGCGGCAGTCGCTCCTCGGTGTAGCGATCCAGGACGGTCTCCGGCGCACGGCCGTCGAGGACGAGGTTCAGATGACCGGCCAGGTTGGCCGCGTCCCGCACCGCCGAGTTCAAGCCCTGCCCCAGGAACGGCGGGGTCAGGTGCGCGGCGTCCCCGACGATGAACACACGACCGTTACGCCAGTCGTTGGCCCACCGACCGAGCAGGCCGTACGCGACAGAGCGCTCGAGCACCGCATTGTCCGGGGTGACGTCCCACTTGGCCATGAGGCTCCACGCCGCCTCGGGCGAGGACATGCTCTCTCTGGTCTCCCCAGGCAGGAGCATGAACTCGAAGCGCCGGCGTCCGGGGCCTGCCGGCGCGACCGTGGTCGGACGACTGGGGTCGAGCACCTGCCCGAAGAAGGGCCTCCACTCCCAGGGAGAGGTGGGCAAGATGTCCACGACCAGCCACTCCGACTCGAAATCCAGCGTCGTGAACTCAGCACCCATGAGGGAGGCCACGACGCTGTTCGCGCCGTCGGCGCCTACCACGTACTTCGCCGCCAGCGCACCCCCCGCGCGATCGGCCTGCAGGTTCCCGTTCCCGTCCCCGTGCTGGTAATGGAGCACGACGCCGTCGTCGCTCTGCTCCAGATCGCTGACGATCACGTTGCGCAGGACCGTGATCGACGGGTGTGCGATGGTCAACTGGTCGAGGAGTGCCTCGGCGTCGGGCTGGTGGAAGATCACCATCTCGGGGAAACCGGAGCTGCCGAGCCCCGGGGAGGGCATGCTGGCCAGGACCTCACCGTCCGGTGTCGCGTACTCCGCCGGATGGCCGTCCGTAGTCTCGATCCCCCGCTCGATCCGGTGATCGACACCGGCCAGGTGGAAGACGCGGCGCACCTCGTGGTCCAGACCGATCGCACGCGGCTGGGGATAGGGCTGGGGCCATTTCTCGAGCAGGGCCACCGAGTTTCCGGTGCGCGCGAGCAGCAGAGCCGCCGTCATCCCCGCCGGACCGGCACCGACGACGCCGACATCCACGTCATGCTTCATGTTCTTACCTCCGTTGCGTCGGGAGCTTCACATCGAGGCCTGCAGCCATGCCTGGAGCAGTATGCGGAACCGCTCCGCCTGTTCCGGATGGGCTCAGCGGCCGGAACGGGAAGACGGGCGGTTGCGCGTTCGGGACATGCTTGGCGATGTTGTACGACCGCTCGACAGGGAGCACGCGGTCGTGCCGGGCCATGCACGACGAGCGTCTCGTGGTGGACCTGGTCCCAGGACCTCGAGCGAGACATCATTCGGACGGGACCGGCCGGGTCGGCCGCTGCAGCACCGGCCCGGACGAGGTGAGTGCGCATGGCGACAGCCAGACGCTTCGCGGCGAGCTGGTCGAAGTCGACGCCGAAGGTCTCCTCGTGGTAGCCGAAAACCCCCGCAGCAAGTTGCCGATGGTCTCCGCCGACGGATCGGCGCTGAAGGCTATCGATTCCTGGACCGTCTCGGCGGTCAACCAACCTTTTGGCGGCACTGCCCATCGGCACGACCTTCCGTAGCCGCGACGGCGCGAGCTGCGCCATGTGCAACGCTGGGACGCCGCGGATGCCCATCGCACAGATGGTTGCACCGGCCGCGGGCGCACCTCACGCTCGTCGTCATTCCGTCAGCTCGCCGCCGGCGCGGCACCGCCCGACCGACCCACCCACGACGCGCTGCAGGAGGCCCCGCAAGGTCGCCTGCTCTTCCCCGCTCAGGTCCCCCATCTGGCGCTGCACTCCTCCCTCAGCCGAGGAGGCGGCCCGGCGGCGCACCTGAGTACCTTGCGGCGTCGCGACAACCAGCCGCGGCCGCCGATCGGTCGGCGACGGGCGCCGCTCGACCAGCCCTGCCGCGGCCAGCTCGTCGACCAGCGCAACCACCTGGCTGGGATCGAGTCCGAGCTCCTCGGCGAGGTCGCGCTGGGCGATGCCCTCTCCGGAGTCGTCGGCCAGCGCGAGCACCGAGTACTGCCGCACCCTCAGCCCGAGGTCACTCAGCGCGGCGTTCGTGGCACGGACGACAAGCCCGCTCGCCCGTGTCAGCAGAAAGCCGACGTCGTTGCGCAGATCCGACATATAAATGGTCTCCTCAATCGTTGACAATCTCCACGATATCGGCTTAGCGTTCGATACAGCAACGATGCCTGGTTGGCATCACCCCTACCTCTCACACTGGAGCCTCCGTGGACCTGACCGGCAAGGTCGCCATCGTCACCGGCAGCGGACGGGGCCTCGGCCTCGGCTACGCCACCGAACTCGCCCGATCCGGCGCGTCCGTCGTGATCAACGACGTCGACGCCTCCGTCGCCGAGGAGGCTGTCCGCTCGATCACCGACGCGGGTGGCCGCGCAGTGGCCGAGGTCGTCGCAGTCGGCACCAGCGAAGCCGCACAGGCCTTGGTCGACCGCGCCGTGAACGAGTTCGGGCGGCTGGACATCCTGGTGAACAACGCGGGCATACTCCGAGACTCCACCCTGTGGAAGATGACCGACGACCAGTTCGACAACGTCATCGCCACGCACCTGCGCGGGACCTTCACCTGCACCCGCGCCGCCGCTATCAAGCTTCGCGAGCAGGGCGAGGGCGGCCGGATCATCTGCGTCGGCTCCCCCACCGGCCAGGCGGGCAACTTCGGGCAGACCAACTACGCCGCCGCCAAGGCCGGGATCGTCGGGATGGTTCGAACCTGGGCGTTGGAGCTCGCCCGGGCGCAGATCACCGTCAACGCCATCGTGCCGGTGGCCATCACAGGGATGACCGAGACGGCCCCCTTCCTCAAGCCCTACATCGACGCGATGGAGACCGGCGGCCCCTTGGCGGAGTACGGCCGCCGCGAGCTCAGCCTGGGGTCGCCGCAGGACACCGCAGGCGTGGTCGCCTTCCTAGCCTCCGACACCGCGGCCGGCATCAACGGTCAGGTCGTCGGCATCGGCGGCGACCGGCTCGCACTGTGGACCCACCCCACCGAGGCCGTGGTGCAATTCGCCGACGGCACCGGTTGGTCGGCCGACGCCATCGCCGGCGTCTGGCCGGAGGCATTCGCCGGTTCCCAGCAGAGGGTCGGCCAAGAGTTCCCGGAGCCCCCTAAATGACCTCACACCTGGACCTGGACGCGCTGGTCGCCATCGACGTGCACGTGCACGTCGAGCAGGACCTGCACGGGCACAAGTCGATGGACGCCGAGCTGCTCGACGCCGCTTCGAAGTACTTCAAGGGCGACCCTTACCACCCGACCGTGCCCGAGATCGCCGCCGACTACCGGGACAAGAAGATGGCCGCGGTCATCTTCACCGTCGACAGCGAACTGGCCACCGGGCACCCGACCCTGTCCAACGAGGAGATCGCGCGGGCCGCCGCCGAGCACCCGGACGTGCTCATCCCGTTCGGCTCGATCGACCCGGCACGCGGTGTCGCCGGCGTCCGCGCCGCCCGCCGGCTGGTGGAGGAGCACGGGATCCGCGGGTTCAAGTTCCACCCGTCGATCCAGGCTTTCGAGCCCAACGACCGGCGGCACTACCCGCTCTACGAGGAGTTGCAGGACCTCGGGGTGCCAGCTCTGTTCCACACCGGCCAGACCGGCATCGGCTCCGGCCTGCCGGGCGGGCGCGGGATCAAACTGCACTACTCCGACCCGATGCTGCTCGACGACGTCGCCGCCGACTTCCCCGGCCTGACGATCATCATGGCCCACCCCTCGGTGCCCTGGCAGGACGCCGCCATCGCGGTCGCCCAGCACAAGGCCAACGTCTACATCGACCTGTCTGGCTGGTCGCCGAAGTACTTCCCGCCCCAGCTCGTCCGCGCCGCGAACAGCCTGCTCAAGAAGAAGGTGCTGTTCGGCTCGGACTACCCGCTGATCCGTCCCGAGCGGTGGGTGAAGGACTTCGAGGCCCTGGAGATCAAGGACGAGGTCAAGCCGCTGATCATGAAGGACAACGCCGTCCGTGCCCTCGGGCTCAGCTGTGCGTAACGCAGGCCTGGGCTCCTGGACCGAGCGCCGGCTCCTGATCTCGCCCGAGCGCGACGCGATCTGGTTCGAGGGAACGACGACATCGCACGGCGAATTCGCCCTGCGGGTCCGGCGTACCGCAGCGGCCCTGGCCGGCCTGGGCGTCGGCCGCGGCGACCGGGTGGCCTGGACCGGGGGCAACCACCCATCGGCGCTGGAGACCCTCTACGCCTGCGGGCAGCTCGGTGCGATCTGGGTGCCGGTCAACGCCCGGTTGGCCGCGCCCGAGGCCGAGTACATCCTGCGCCACGCAGGGGCGTCCGTGGTCGTGCACGGCCGGGAGCTCGGTGAGCTGGCCGACACGCTGCGGGACCGTCTCGAGGGGGTTCGGCACTGGGTGGCCGCCGAGCCGCCCACCGAGGGTGGCGCGGGGTCTCTCCGGTACGAGCAGCTGCTCGCCGACACCGACCCGGTGCCGCGCGATGAGCCGGTTAGCCTCGACGACCCGTGCCTGATCATGTACACGTCGGGCACCACCGGACGCCCCAAGGGCGCGGTGCTCACCCACGGCAACATGACCTGGAACGCGATGAACCAGCTCCTCGGGTTCGACTTCGCGCAGGACGAGCGCACGCTCGCCCTGGCGCCGCTGTTCCACATCGGCGGTCTCAACGGCACGGTGAACCCGGCCCTCCTCCGGGGCGGGTGCGCGGTGATCGTCCGCCGGTTCGACCCGACGGGGACGCTGCAAGTGATCGAGGCGCAGCGGATCAACTCGTTCTTCGCCGTCCCTACCATGCTCGACGCGATGGCCCGCGAGCCGGAGTTCCGTACCCGCGACCTCTCTGCGCTGCGCACCATCGGGGCCGCCGGAGCACCGCTCCCCCTGCCCACCCTGCGCACCTGGCTCGACCGCGGGGTAACGATGCAGCAGGCCTACGGCATGACCGAGGCCGCGCCCGGCTGCACCGTCCTGGACTCGGCCGACGCCGAGCGCAAGGTCGGCTCGGCCGGCAAGCCGCTGTTCTTCACCGACGTCCGCGTGGTCCGCCCCGACGGCCACGACACCGGGGGCGACGAGGTCGGCGAGGTGATCGTCCAGGGGCCCAACGTCATGGCCGGCTACTGGAACGACCCCGAACAGACCGCCGAGGTGCTGGTCGACGGCTGGTACCACACGGGGGACGCCGGATCGCTCGACGCGGACGGCTTCCTCTACATCCGCGAGCGCTTCAAGGACATGATCATCTCCGGTGGGGAGAACGTCTACCCCGCCGAGGTCGAGTCCGCCCTGCTCGAGCTTCCCGCCGTCATCGAGGCCGCCGTCATCGGGGTCCCCGACGAGAAGTGGGGCGAGGTCGGCCTCGCCCTGCTGGTCGCGGCTCCGGGCACCACGGAAGACCCCGAGGCGATCCGTGCCGCACTGCGCGAGCGGCTCGCCGGATTCAAGGTGCCCCGCCACATCCGCTTCGTCGACGACCTCCCCAAGACCGCCACCGGCAAGATCCGCAAACCCGACCTGCGCAACACCCATCTGAATACCGAGGAGCCCCCCGCATGACCACCACCACGACCCTCGCCGAGCTGCCTTCCTTCACCGGCAAGGAGCTCGGGACCAGCGAATGGATCGAGGTGACCCAGGACCGGGTCAACCTCTTCGCCGACGCCACCGACGACCACCAGTGGATCCACGTCGACGTCGAGCGTGCCAACCGCGAGAGCCCCTTCGGCGGGCCCATCGGCCACGGGTATCTCACCCTGTCGCTGCTCATCCCGCTCTGGGAGCAGGTGCTCACCGTGACGGACACGAAGATGGCGGTGAACTACGGCCTCAACAAGGTCCGATTCCCCACGCCGGTGCCGGTCGGCTCCCGGGTCCGGCTGACAGCCACGCTGGCCGGGGTGGAGGAGATCAAGGGCGGCCTACAGCTCACTGTCGCCGCGGTCATCGAGGCCGAGGGTGCGGACAAGCCGGTCTGCATCGCAGAGCCCGTTTTCCGCTTCCTCGGCTGAGGAAGCGCTTGGCTCCACGCGGTACCAGGTTCACGAGGCGCTAAGCACGTCGACGCCTTGGAGGCTCCGGGGCCGTGCCGCCCGAACAGGCACGGCACGAGCGGCCTCACTTCCCGCCCGCGCGGCCCCCACGGACAGAGGACCAGCACATGACTACCGCAACGCGAGAGGATCTCGAGCAGATCCGCGAGCTCGCCCGCTCCGTCGCCACTGGGCGCATCGCCCCCCATGCCGCCGACGTCGACGCGCAGGCCCGGTTCCCCACCGAGGGCTACCGGGCGCTCGTCGAGTCCCAACTACACGCCGTCGTGATTCCCGAGTCTTTCGGCGGCGTCGGCGCCGACGCGCTGACCGGTGCGGTGGTGGCGGAGGAGATCGCCCGGACCTGCGCCACCACCCAGCAGGTGTCTGGTGCGAACGAGCTGTTCTCCTGGCCGTTGCTGCTGGCCGCTTCGGAGGAGCAGAAGCAGCGCTGGCTGACGCCGATCGCAGCCGGCGAGGCACTCGGAGCCTTCGCCCTGTCCGAGCCGGAAGCCGGCAGTGACGTGGCCTCGATGACCACCAGAGCAACTCCGACCGAGGACGGCTGGTGGCGGCTGCGGGGCACCAAGCGATGGATCACCAACGGCGGGGTCGCCGACTGCTACGTGCTCTTCGCGGTGACCGATCCCGACGCCGGCGGCCGCGGCATCTCTGCCTTCGTCGTCGAGAAGGAGGACGCCGGCCTCTCGTTCGGTGCACCGGAGAAGAAAATGGGCCTGAAGGGCTCCCCCACCACGGAGATCTTCCTCGACGATGTCGTGCTCCCCGCTGACCGACTCATCGGCGGACCCGGCGAAGGCCTGAAGATCGCCCTTGGCACACTCGACCGCACCCGCACCGGGGTCGCCGCCCAGGCGATCGGCATCGCCCAGGGAGCCCTCGATGTCGCCGTCGACTACGTGTCCACGCGCCGGCAGTTCGGTCGGGCGCTGGCAGAGTTCCAGGGACTGCAGTTCATGCTCGCCGACATGGCCGTCGCGGTCCGCGCCGCACGCCTGCTCACCCACACCGCCGCCGAGGAGATCGAGACACTCTCGCCGACGATGGGCGCAGCCGGAGCCGCCGCCAAGCTCTTCGCCTCCGACACCGCAATGAGGGTCACCACCGACGCCGTGCAGCTACTCGGCGGTGCCGGCTACGTGAAGGACTTCCCCGTCGAGCGGATGATGCGCGACGCGAAGATCACCCAGATCTACGAGGGCACCAACCAGATCCAGCGCATCGTCATCGCCCGCGACCTCTTGCGCCGAGCGGCGCACTAGTACTGCAACGACACTTCGTGATGGCCTCGTCGCCGGTAGTGGCTGGCTCGCGCTCGGGCTTGGCTGGTTCGTCGCCATCGTGACCAGTGCA
>NZ_JAMTCN010000055.1 GCF_024171865.1 Prauserella aidingensis
GGCTCCCCCGCCGAACCCTCCACCAACAACGGATGCGGAACACCCTCGGCCAACGCCCGCACCGCATCAGCACCGACCGCCACAGCCCGGTACTCCAACCGCGCACGCGTCGTCGCCAACGACCACGCCACGTCGACGTCCGGCACCGTCGGCAACACGGCGGAGATCCGTACGGCCTGGGCCCGCAGTGCCTCACGCCCACGTGCCGACAGCACCAGTGGCACGGGGCCGTCCGCGTCGTCCGATCCACCAGCTGCGGAGCCGCCCGATTCCGCCCTGACACCGGCGACACGCTCCGGGTCGTCGGGATCGCCCTGTTCGAGAATCACGTGGGCGTTCGTGCCGCTGACCCCGAACGACGACACGGCGGCGCGCCGCGGCCGATCGGACGCGGACCACTCGCGGGCTTCGGTGAGCAATGCAACGTCACCCGCGGTCCAGTCGACCTGCGAGGTGGGAGTGTCGACGTGCAGTGTCGGAGGGAGCACTCCCTGCCGCATGGCCTCGACGACCTTGATGACGCCCGCGACGCCCGCAGCAGCCTGCGTGTGACCCAGATTCGACTTCACCGAGCCGAGCCACAGCGGTGCGTCGCCCGGCCGGTCCCGGCCGTAGGTCGCCAGGAGGGCCTGCGCCTCGATCGGATCGCCCAGGGTCGTTCCGGTTCCGTGCGCCTCGACCGAGTCCACATCGGACGGACCGAGTCCGGCGTTGCGGAGCGCGGACAGGATCACCCGCTGTTGCGACGGACCGTTCGGCGCCGTCAGGCCGCTGCTGGCTCCGTCGGAGTTGACGGCCGAGCCACGCAGCACCGCCAGCACAGGATGCCCGTTGTGACGCGCGTCGGACAGTTTCTCCAGCAGCAGTACGCCCACGCCCTCGGACCAGCCGGTGCCGTCGGCGGCGTCGGCGAACGCCTTGCAACGGCCGTCCGCGGACAGCCCACGCTGGCTGCTGAAGGCGAAGAACGTGCTGGGCGTGGACATGACCGTCACCCCGCCCGCGAGCGCGAGTCCGCACTCGCCCGTACGCAGCGCGTGCGCGGCGAGGTGCATCGCGACGAGGGACGACGAACACGCGGTGTCGATCGTCAGCGCGGGTCCTTCCAACCCGAGCGTGTACGCGACACGGCCCGAGGCCACGCTGGAGCTGGCGCTGGTGCTCAGGTACGCCTCCGTGCCCTCCGGCATCCGGTGCAGCTGGGACGAGTAGTCGGAGTACATGACCCCGGTGAACACGCCGGTGTCACTGCCGCGAAGGCTCTGCGGATTCACACCGCCGCGTTCGAGTGCCTCCCACGACGTCTCCAGCAACAGCCGCTGCTGCGGGTCCATCGCCAGCGCCTCACGCGGCGAGATCCCGAAGAACCCGGCGTCGAACGCGCCCGCGTCGTAGAGGAACCCGCCCTCCGCGGCGAAGGGCGTGTCACCGATCTCCCAGCCGCGGTCGGTGGGGAACGGTCCGATGGCGTCGGTGCCGTCGGCGACCAGGCGCCACAGCTGCTCCGGCGAGGAGACCCCGCCCGGGTAGCGGCAGGCTGCGCCGACGATCGCGATCGGCTCGCCCTCGTTCTCCTCGGCACGGCGCAGCCGTTCGCGGGTCTGGGTCAGTTCGCCGGTGACGCGCTTGAGGTACTCGCGCAGTTTCTGCTCGGTGGCCGTGGGCTCGGTCATCGGGCTCCCCCGAACTCGTTGTCGATGAAGTCGAACAGGTCGTCGTCGGAGGCGTCGTCAAGCGCGACGGGGCCTGCCTCCGGTTCGCCGGGGCCGTGGCTGTCCAGCAGGGCCCGCAGCCGCGTGTCGAGGGCCAGGCGTGTGACGTCGTCGAGCTCGGCCCCCGCCAACTCGTGGGCCAGCCGGTCCACGTCGGCGAGTAGCTGCGCGCCCTGCGCCGCCCGCCCGTCGTCGGCGGCCAATGCCTCCGCGAGGTGGGCTGCGAGTGCGTCCGGTGACGGGTGGTCGAAGATGACCGTCGCCGGCAGCGTGACCCCGGTGAGCGTCGTGAGCCGGTTGCGCAGTTCGACGGCGGTCAACGAGTCGAAACCCAGGTCGAGGAAGCCCCGGCCGCCGTCGACCGCCGCGACATCGGCGTGCCCGAGAACGCCGGCGACCTCCGCCCGGACGATGCCGAGCACCGCACGGTCGAGCTCGTCGCCGTGGAGCCCGGTGAGGTCCGCCCGGACCCGCTGGGCCGCGTCCGGCCGGGACCGTCCCGACGCGGCGGGAACGAGGTCCCGCAACGGCGCAGGCACCCACGGCGACGCCCCGAGCGCGGCCGGATCGATACGCAGCGGCGCGGTGACCGCGTCCGGCCCTCGCAGTGCCGCGTCGAACAGCGCCATGCCCTCCTCCGCGCTGAGCGGGAGGACGCCCGCGCGGCCCATCCGCCGCGCGTCGACATCGCCGAGGCCTGCCGTCATGCCGCCCTCCCCGACCGACCAGGCACCCCATGCCAGTGACAACGCGGGCTTACCCTCGGCCGCCCGCTGCCGGGCGAGTCCGTCGAGGTAGGCATTGGCGGCGGCGTAGTTGGCCTGTCCGGCCGCGCCGAGCACCGAGGCGGCGGAGGAGAACAGCACGAACGCGCTGACGTCGCCGGCGAGCTCGTGCAGCACCCGCGCACCGTCGGCCTTCGGCCGCAACACGTCGTCGAGATGCCCGTCGGTGAGCGAGTCGAGGACGCCGTCCCGCAGGACGCCGGCCGTGTGCACCACCGCCGACACCGGATACTCGGCGAGGAGCGCGGCCACGGAGGCCTCGTCGGCCACGTCGCAGGCGGCGAGGTGGGCGTCCGCACCCGCCTCCTTCAGCTCGGCGAGCAGCGCGTCGGCACCGCCGGCATCGGGACCGCTGCGGCTGATCAGGAGCAGCGAACGCACCCCGTGCGCGGTGACGAGGTGCTTCGCGACCAGTCCGCCGAGCGCACCGGTCGCACCGGTGACGAGCACCCTTCCATCGGGGCTGAACGTCCCCGACGGCCCGTCGGCGGCCGCGCCCCGGACGAGCCGTGGAACGAACAGGGAGCCGTCGCGCACGGCGAGTTCCGGCTCACCCGAGGCGAGCGCCGCGGGCAGCGTGGCGTGCAGCTCGGTGGTGTCGTCGATGTCGAGCACCAGGAACCGGCCCGGATTCTCGGCTTCGGCCGACCGCAACAGTCCCGCCGCCGCGGCCGTCCCCGCATCGACGGAGTCGCCGGGCCGGACCGCCGCTGCGGCGCGGGTCACCACCACGAGCCTCGACGTGCCGAGGAGGTCCTCGGCGAGCCAGGAACGCACCAGGTCCAGCAGCTCGCCCACACCGGTGCGGACGTCGGGGACACCTCCGGCGGGCGGCACGACCACGGCCGCAGGCACCTCCGCCCCGGCGGCCACCTCCCGGGCGATGTCGGCCACCGACGCGTAGCGGCGGGGCGTTCCCTCGTCCCGCGACTCCCCCGACCTCGCATCACCGCGTTCCCCGTCCACTGTGGAGGAATCGGCGAGCAGTGCCCAGCCCGCGCCGAGGGGTGCGACCGCGACCGCGTCCGCAGGAACCCACGGTTTCCAGTCGAGGCTCAACAGCGCGTCGCCGTCGGCAGGGCGGATCTGGTCGGCCGACACAGGGCGCAGAACGATCCCGTCGAGGTCGAGCACCGGCGCACCGTCCGGCGTGTGCGCGGTGACGCGCGCCGTGTCGCCACCCCCGATCCGGACGTACAGCCGCTCCGCGCCACGGCGGTGCAGCGTCGCACCGGTGAAGGCGAACGGCAGGCGTGGGGCGCCGTCGCCGCCTGCCAGAGCAAGCGTGTGCAGCGCGGCGTCCAGCAGTGCCGGGTGCAACGCGAAGGCGGCCGCATCGCCCGCGGCTGCGGGAAGTTCGACCTCGGCGACGACATCCTCGCCGTCGCGCCAGGCCGCCCGCAGTCCGCGGAAGGCGGGCCCGTAACCGAATCCGGCGGCGGCGAATCCGGAATAGAAACCGTCGAGCGGGATCGGCTCGGCGCCCTCGGGCGGGCCGGCAGCGTCACCCACCGGCGCCGAGGTGTCGCGACCGGGCTCGGACGCGACGAGGACCGCGTACGCATGCCGGGTCCAGCCCTCGTCGTGCCGTGAGTGGATCTCCACCTGCCGGGCGCCGTCGGTCTCGGGCGCCACCCGCACCTGCGCGCGGACCGCGCCCGACGAAGGGATCACCACCGGGGCCTGCATGGTCAGTTCCCGCACGTTCGGCGCGCCCACCCTCTCACCGACGTGCAGCAGCAGGTCGAGCAGTGCCGTGCCGGCGAGCACGACGGTGCCGAACACGGCGTGGTCGGCGAGCCACGGCTGCGTCTCGGCCGACAGTTCCGCCGTGACCAGGACCGAGCCGTCCGCCAGGTCCACGAGACCGCCGAGCAGCGGATGACCCGCCCGATCGAGCCCGGCTCCGCCCGCGGGCACGGGCGTCGGCCAGTAGCGCTCACGCTGGAACGGATACGTGGGGAGCGGCACGACCCGTCCCCCGCGTCCCCGCAGCACTTCCGGCCAGTCGACCCGGACGCCACGCTCGGCCGCTCTCGCCACCGCCTCGACGGCCGTGTCCGGCTCGTCCCTGCCCGCGCGCAACATCGGTGCGACGCGGACCTCCTCGCCGTCGACGCAGTCGTGCAGCATCGCGGTGAGGACGGCGTCCGGACCGAGTTCGAGGAACGTCGCCGCGCCGAGTCCGCGCACGGTGCGCGCCGCGTCGAGGAAACGGACCTCCCGCCGTACCTGCCGCACCCAGTGGTCCGGGTCGGCGGCCTGCTCAGCGGTGAGCAGGCCGCCCGTGACCGCGGAGACGAGCGGAAGAACGGGCGCGTGTGCGGTCAGGGCCGCCACGACGGTGCGGAACTCGTCGAGCATCGGGTCGAGGTGCGCCGAGTGGAACGCGTGACTGACGGTCAGCCGCCTGGTCTTCACTCCCTCGGCCTCGGCCCGCGCGGCGACCTCGCCGACGACGTCGGCGTCACCGGAGAGCACCACCGCGCGGGGTCCGTTCACCGCGGCCAGGTCCAGCTCACCCTGCGCCAGCTCCTCGGCCTGCTCCACCGTGGCGACCAGGGACAGCATCGCCCCGCCGGCGGGCACGGCCTGCATCAGCCGCGCGCGAGCGGCCACGAGCGCACAGGCGTCGTCGAGGTCGAACACCCCGGCCACGTGCGCTGCGGCGACCTCGCCGATGGAATGGCCGAACAGGACGTCGGGCTCGACACCCCAGCGTCGGAGCAGGTTGGCGAGCGCCACCTCGAGGGCGAACAGTGCGGGCTGGGTGTGCGCGGTGTCGTGCACGAGGTCGGTGTCGAGCACGTCGTCCAGCGGTCGGTCGAGCAGTGGGTCGAGGCGATCGGCGACCGCGGCGAACTCCTCGGCGAACGCGGGGAACGCCGCGCGCAGCCCGCCCCCCATCCCCGGCCGTTGGCTGCCCTGGCCGGAGAACGCCCACGCCAGTCCGCCGTCACGAACGATCGGCGGCAGGTCGACGGTGCCGTCGGCCACGGCCTGCACGGCGGCGCGCAACTCGTCGCCCGTGCGGCCGACGGCGACCGCGCGGTGCTCGAACAGCGACCGCGTCGTGCTCAGGGACCGGGCGATGTCCTCGGGGGCGGCGCCGCCGGGGTCCGTGGCCGCTCGGGCGAGCAGTCGCGCCGCCCCGGTGCGCAGTGCCGGGGCGCTACGTGCGGACAACGGCCAGACGAGCGGGCCGGACGAGGCCGGGGACGTCGGTGCGGCCGTGCTCTGCTGGTCCTCGACCTGTTCCAGCACGACGTGGGCGTTGGTGCCGCTGATGCCGAACGACGACACGCCTGCGCGTCGAGCGCGGTCGAGGTCGGGCCAGGGGCGCGGTTCGGTGAGCAGGTCGACCGCTCCCGAACTCCAGTCGACGTGCGGGGTCGGCGTGTCCACGTGCAACGTCTTCGGCAGCACGTCGCTGCGCAGCGCCTGGACCATCTTGATGACGCCGGCGACGCCCGCCGCGGCCTGGGTGTGGCCGAGGTTGGATTTCACCGATCCCAGCATCAGCGGCTCGGCGCGATCCCGGCCGTAGGCCGCGAGGAGTGCCTGCGCCTCGATGGGGTCGCCGAGTTCGGTTCCCGTTCCGTGCGCCTCGACCGCATCCACATCGGACGGTTCGAGCCGGGCGTCGGCGAGCGCGTCGGCGATGACGCGTTGCTGCGCCGGGCCGTTGGGGGCGGTCAGCCCGTTCGATGCGCCGTCCGAGTTCACCGCGGAGCCGCGCAACACGGCGAGCACGGGGCGGCCGTTGGCGCGGGCGTCGGACAACCGCTCCAGGGCCAGCAACCCCGCGCCCTCACCGAACCCGGAACCGTCCGCGGCACCTGCGAAAGCCTTGCACCGCCCGTCGACCGCGGCGCCACCCTGTCGCGTGAACTCGAGGAACACGCCTGGGTTGGCCAGCACCGTGACACCACCCGCGAGCGCGAGGTCGCATTCGCCGGAGCGCAGCGCCCTGGCCGCGAGGTGGATGGCCACCAGCGACGACGAGCAGGCCGTGTCCACGGTCAGGGTCGGGCCTTCGAGTCCGAGGGCGTAGGCGACGCGGCCGGAGACGACGCCGGCCGAGCTTCCGCCCATGAACCCGTCGGCGTCCGTACCCGCCGTGGCGGCGTAGTCGGAGTACATGACGCCCGCGAACACACCGGTCCGGCTACCGCGCATGGTGTGCGGGTCGATGCCCGCGCGTTCGAGAGCCTCCCACGAGGTCTCCAACAGCAACCGCTGCTGCGGATCCATCGCCAGCGCCTCACGCGGGGAGATCCCGAAGAACCCTGCGTCGAAGTCGCCCGCGCCGTCGAGGAACCCGCCCACCGAGGTGGCGGTGGCTCCGGCGTCCAGCAGGGCGCGCGTCGGCCAGCCGCGATCGGTCGGCCAGGGCCCGATGGCGTCGCGCCCGTCGACGACGAGGTCCCACAGTTGTTCCGGCGTGGTCACGCCGCCGGGGAAACGGCAGCTCATCGAGACGATCGCGATCGGGTCGCCGTCGGTCGCGGCGCGGCGCACCGGCGCAGGCGCGGCCTCACCGCCCGCGAGGTGCACCGCGAGGGCGGCGGGTGTGGGGTGGTCGAAGATCAGCGTCGCGGGCAGCCGCTCACCGGTGGCCTCGGCGAGGCGGTTACGCAGTTCGACCGCGGTCAACGAGTCGAATCCGAGATCCGCGAACGGCTCGTCCGGGGCGATCGCGGAGGCGTCCGAGTGGCCGAGTACCGCCGCGGCCTGAGCACGGACGAGGTCGGTCAGCTCGGCCGGTCCGCGGGCGTCCGGAGCCGCGGACGCCCGCGGCCCGGCCACCCGTCGCGCGGGGGTACGCACCAGGGAGCGCAGCAGCGGCGGCGTCCCGTGATCGCGAGGTGTGAGGTCGAGGCGCATCAGCACGTGCAGTGGTTCGGGCCGCCCGACCGCCCGGTCGAACAATGCCAGCGCTTCGTCGGTGGCCAACGCCGCCGACGAGCGGCCGATGCGGCGCCGCGCCGTGTCGTCGAGGTGGCCGGTCATGCCGCTGGCCTCGTCCCACAGGCCCCAGGCCAGCGACACCGCGGGGCGGCCTTCGGCCTGCCTGCGCGCGACGAGGGTGTCCACCTCGGCGTTGGCGGCCGCATAAGCGGCCTGGCCCGCACCGCCGAAGACGCCGGCCGCCGAGGAGAAGACCACGAACGCCTCGAGTTCGCCCGTGAGCTCGTCGAGCGCCCGTGCCGCCTCGGCCTTGGGCACGCGTAGGGCTTCGAGCCGGTCGGCGGTCAGGGAGGTGAGGACGCCGTCGTCGAGCACACCGGCGGCATGGACCACGGCGGTGACGGAACGGTCCGCCAGCACGGCGGTGAGCTGCGCCCTGTCGGCGACGTCGGCGGCGACGACCTCGGCACGTGCGCCCCGTGCGCGCAGGTCCGCGACGAGTTCGGCCGCTCCCGGGGCGTCCGGACCGCGACGGCTCACCAGGAGGAACTCACCGACTCCGTGGGTGTCGGCGAGGTGGCGCGCCAGCAGGGCTCCCAGCGTCCCGGTGCCACCGGTGATGAGGACGCGACTGTCCGGTCCGAAGGGGACGGTCACGTCGGCGGTGGACGGCCGCGTCAGCCGCGGTGCCGATCCGGCTCCGTCGCGCACCACGACCTGCGGCTCTCCTGTCCACACGGTGACGTCGGTGTCGGTGTCGGTGTCGACGAGGACGAACCGGCCGGGATGCTCGGCCTGGGCGGTGCGCACCAGTCCCCAGGTGCCGCCGCCCACTGGGTCGGTCGCGTCCGGCCCGGCGGCGAGTCGGGTGCGGACGACCAGCGTCCGGTCGTCGTCGGCGGACAGCCGGTCCTGGAGGACTGCGAGCACCTCCGTGGCGGTCATTCCGGACGCGTCGAGAACGTCGACGTCTGCCGGCGCGGCGGGCACGACCGGAACCCAGTCGAGGACGAAATGGGCATCGGACGCAACCGGGGCCGCGGTCAGAGGCCGCAGGGCGAGGCCCTCGAGTGCGCCGACCGGTTCGCCGTCGGCATCGGCCAGCTGCACCGCGACCGGAGCGGTGGCGCCGGCGGTGATGCGGACGCGCAGGGTCCGCGCTCCGGTGGCGGTGACGGCGGCCCCGGTGAAGGAGAACGGCAGGAGCGGTCCGGTGTCCGATGCCGCATCATCCGGTGTGGCATCCCCGGATGTCGGTGCCACCACTGCCGCGGTCGACGCCCCGCCCGCTCCGGCGGCTTGCAGCGCGGCGTCGAGCAGCGCGGGGTGCAGGGCGAACCCGTCGGCCGGGAGGTCGTCGGGCAGCGACACCTCGGCAAGGGTGTCGTCGCCGAGTCGCCAGAGACGTGTCAACCCCTGGAATGCGGGGCCGTAGGTGAGACCGGCGGCAGCGAATGCGCCGTAGTCGACGGTGAGCTCCTCGGCCCCGTCCGGCGGCCACAGCGGTGCGTCGTGGTACTCGGCGTCGCCGTGTGCCGCGGCGAGCATCGCCGAGGCGACGTCGCCGAGTGCGCCGGTGGCGTGCCGGGTCCACGGTGCGTCCTCGGCGGCATCGGCGGGACGGGAATGCACGGTGACCCGGCCGGAGCTCGCCGAGACCTGCAGGTCGACGGCACCGTCGGTCGCGACGATCGGCGTGTGCAGGGTCAGCTCGGCGACGCCCGTGGCACCCGTGTGGTCAGCAGCGGTGAGGGCCATGTCGAGCAGTGCCGCGCCGGGGACCAGTACCTGCCCGGCGACGACATGGTCGGCCAGCCACGGGTGGGTGGCCCGCGAGAGCCGCCCGGTCAGCAGGACGCCGCCGTCGGCAACGGTGGTGGCCGCAGTCAGCACGGGATGACCGGTGCGGCGCAGGCCGGCTGCGGTGACGTCGCCGTGGTCGGGGGCCGGGCTCAGCCAGAACCGGCTGCGCCGGAATGCGTAGGTGGGCAGGTCGACGTGGCCGGTGTCCGGCAGCACCCGCGTCCAGTCAGGGGCGATGCCGCTGACGACCGCCTCCCCGAGGGACAACAGCAACCTGTCGAGTCCGCCCTCGTCGCGTTTGAGCGAGCCCACGGCGACCACGTCGTCGGGCAGGGCCATCGTCAGCACCGGATGCGGCGAACACTCCACGAACGTGCCGAACCCATCAGCCCTCAACCGTTCCACCGCGTCGGCGAATTCGACCGGGTTGCGCAGATTGTCGAACCAGTACTCCGCGCCCATCGCCGAGCCGTCCTCGACCCGCCCCGTCACCGTCGAATACACCGGAACCTCACCGGCCCGCGGTGTCACCGGCGCCAACACATCCAGGAGTTCCTCGCGCAGATCGTCCACCTGCGACGAATGCGAGGCGTAATCCACCGGAACCCGCTTCGCCCGAACGTCATCGGCCTCGCAGGAGGC
>NZ_JAMTCN010000056.1 GCF_024171865.1 Prauserella aidingensis
GCGAAGCGGGTTCCGGTGGATTACGCCTCGCATTCGTCGCAGGTGGACGATCTGCGCGAGGAACTCCTGGATGTGTTGGCGCCGGTGACACCGCGGGCCGGTGAGGTTCCGGTGTATTCGACGGTGACGGGGCGGGTCGAGGACGGCTCGGCGATGGGCGCGGAGTACTGGTTCGACAATCTGCGCAACCCGGTCGAATTCGCCGACGCGGTGGAACGGTTGAGGGCTGATGGGTTCGGCACGTTCGTGGAGTGTTCGCCGCATCCGGTGCTGACGATGGCCCTGCCCGACGACGTCGTGGCCGTGGGCTCGCTGCGGCGCGACGAGGGCGGTCTGGACCGGTTGTTGCTGTCGTTGGGTGAGGCCGCCGTCGCCGGTGTCACTCCCGACTGGGACGCGGTCATTCCCGGTGGGCGACGGGTCGACCTGCCGACATACCCCTTCCAGCAGAAGCACTACTGGCTCGTCCCGCCCGAGGGGCACCGGCCGGAACGCACCGTCGACGACGTCGAGAGCCGTTTCTGGGACACGGTCGAACGGGAGGACCTCGACGACCTCGCCGGCGTGCTCGACCTCGACCCCGCCGCCCCGCTCAGCGACGTCGTTCCCGCCCTGTCCGCATGGCGTCGCAGGGGCAGGACCCGCTCGACCGTCGACGCGTGGCGATACCGCGTCGACTGGCGGCCCGTCCCGGACACCGCACCTGCCGTGCTGACCGGCACGTGGGCGCTCCTCGTCCCCGACGGCGTCGGCGACCACCCGCTCGCCGACGCCACTCGGCAGGCGCTGATGCGGCGTGGCGCCGACGTCGACGTCGTCGTCGTGCCCGCGGCCGCCGACCGTGCCGCGTTGGCCGCACAGCTGCCTTCCGACGCGGAGGGCGTGCTGTCACTGCTGGCGCTCGCCGAGGACACCTACCCCGGCCAGACGTCCGCACGGCGCGGCGCGGTCCAGAACCTCCAGTTGCTGCAGGCCCTCGGCGACGCCGGCCTCACCGCACGCCTGTGGTGCGTGACCAGTCACGCGGTCGATGTGCGATCCCCGGTGAGCGCACCGTTGCAGGCGATGGTCTGGGGCATGGGCCGTGTCGCGGCCCTCGAACACCCCGAACGCTGGGGTGGACTGGTCGATCTGCCCGCCGACGTCGACGACCGGGCGGGGGACCGCCTCGCGGCCGTGGTGTCGGGAGCGCTCGGCGAGGACCAGGTCGCCGTTCGCGACGTGGGAGTGCTGGGCAGGCGGCTCGTCCAAGCCCCACCCAGCCGCGAACCCGAGGGCTGGCAGCCTCGCGGTACCGCGCTGGTCACCGGCGGTACAGGTGCGCTCGGCTCCGCGGTTGCCACGTGGCTCGCCGAACGCGGCGCTCCGCACGTCCTGCTCGTGTCGCGGCGCGGCGAGCACGCGCCCGGCGCGCCACGACTCCGGGAGCGGCTGACCGCCCTCGGAACGCGTGTCACGTTCGCGGCGTGCGATGCGGGAGACCGCGACCAGCTGGCCGCGGTCCTCGACACCGTGCCCGAGGAGTTACCGCTCGACACGGTCGTGCACACGGCGGCGGTCCTCGACGACGGGGTGCTCGACGCGCTCGACGCCGACCGGGTGGACCGTGCGTGCCGGCCCAAGGTCGACACGGCGCTGCACCTGCACGAGCTGACGCGCGAGCTTCCCCTGTCGGCGTTCGTGCTGTTCTCCTCCTTCGCAGGCACGTTCGGCACTCCCGGGCAGGGCAACTACGCACCCGGCAACGCGTACCTCGACGCGCTCGCCGCACACCGCCGCGACCTGGGCCTGCCCGCGACGTCGATCGCGTGGGGCCCGTGGGGTGGTGCCGGCATGGCCGACGGCGCGGTGGGCGAACTGGCCCGCCGTCACGGCGTACCCGAGATGGAACCGGAGCTCGCGCTCGAAGCGCTGCACCGGGCGGTCGACGCAGGCGACGTCTTCACCGCGGTCGCCGACATCGACTGGAACCGGTTCGGCACCGCGTTCACCGCCACCCGGCCGAGCCGGTTCCTGTCCGAGATGCCCCAGCTGCGGGCCAACGGGACGTCGGAGCCGGACGAGGACGACCTGCCGACGCGACTGGCGGGAATGCCCGAGGCCGAGCGGGAGCGGGCCGTGCTCGACGTGGTGCGCGCACAGGCCGCGGCCGTGCTCGGGCACACCGAGGCCGACGAGGTCGACGAGGACAGGGCGTTCCGGGAACTGGGCTTCGACTCGGTGACCGCCGTGGAACTGCGCAACCGATTGCGTACGGCCACCGGACTGGCCCTGCCCGCGGCGCTGGTGTTCGACCATCCGTCGCCGCAGGCGCTCGCCGAGTACCTGCTGGGCGACCTGTTCGGGGATGCAGCGGCCGCGTCGCCCCTGGACGAGGTGGACCGCCTGGCGGCAGCGCTCGTCGACCCCGGCGAGGCCGACGCCACCACCCGGACGCGGGTCGCCCAACGACTGCAGGCGCTGCTGGCCCAGTGGCGCGACGGCGAACCGGAGAAGACCGAGGACGCCGAGGACTTCGACTCGGCGACCTCGGCGGACATGTTCGACTTCATCGATCGGGAACTGGGGTTGTCGTGACCGGAGCGGAAAACACCGAGCAGGAAAAGCTCCTCACCTACCTCAAGCGGGTCACCGCCGACCTGCGGCAGACCAAGCAACGGCTGCAGGAGGCCGAGGAGGGCAGGCAGGAACCGGTGGCGGTCGTCGGGATGGGCTGCCGGTTCCCCGGCGGGGTGCGTACCCCCGAGCAGTTCTGGGACGTGCTCGTCTCGGGTCGGGACGTCGTCACCGACATTCCCGGCGACCGAGGCTGGGACGTCGACGCCCTCTACGACCCCGACCCCGGCCGCCCGGGCGGAACTTACGTCCGGCGCGGCGCCTTCGTGGAGGGCGCGGGCGAGTTCGACGCCGCGTTCTTCGGCATCTCCCCACGTGAGGCATTGGCCATGGACCCGCAGCAGCGGCTGCTGCTGGAGACGTCGTGGGAGGCACTCGAACGGGCCGGGATCGACCCGGTGTCGCTCCGCGGCCGCGACGTCGGCGTGTTCGCGGGCACCAACGGACAGGACTATCCGTCCCTGCTGCTCGGTTCCGGGGACGACGCGGGCGGGCATCTCGGCACCGGCAACGCGGGCAGCGTCCTGTCCGGTCGTGTCGCGTACTCGCTGGGCCTCGAAGGGCCCGCGGTCACGGTCGACACGGCGTGCTCGTCGTCGCTGGTGTCGATGCACCTCGCCGCGCACGCGCTGCGCTCCGGCGAGTGTTCGGTGGCGCTCGCGGGCGGCGTCACCGTGATGGCGACACCGACGCTGTTCGTCGAGTTCTCCCGGCAGCGCGGACTCGCCCCCGACGGGCACTGCAAGCCGTTCGCGGCGGCGGCCGACGGCACCGCATGGGGCGAGGGCGCCGGCGTGCTGGCGCTGATGCGGCTGTCGGACGCCCAGCGCGCCGGACATCCGGTGCTGGCCGTGCTCCGCGGCTCGGCCGTGAACTCGGACGGGGCGTCGAACGGTCTCACCGCCCCCAACGGGCCGTCACAACGCCGGGTCATCGGGCACGCGCTGCGCAGCGCGGGACTGACCCCCGCCGACGTCGACGTCGTCGAGGCGCACGGCACCGGCACCACGCTCGGCGACCCCATCGAGGCCGACGCACTCATCGCCTCCTACGGCCGGGACCGCGCCGATCCGCTGCTGCTCGGCTCCGTGAAGTCGAACCTCGGCCACACGCAGGCCGCCGCGGGCGCGGCGGGAGCCATCAAGGCGATCATGGCCATGCGGAACGGTCTCGTTCCGGCGACCCTGCACGTCGACGAGCCGACCCCGCACGTCGACTGGTCCGCGGGCGCCGTCCGGCTGGCGAGCGACAACACGCCGTGGCCCGACGTCGACCGTCCCCGCCGTGCGGGGGTGTCGTCGTTCGGCATCAGCGGAACCAACGCCCACGTCGTGCTCGAACAGGCACCCGCCGCCGAGCAGGTCGAGCGGGTCGAGTCCTCGCCGTCGCACGGCCCGATCGCACTTGTCGTCTCGGGTCGGGGCGAGGACGGCGCCAAGGCGCAGGCCGCACGCGTCGCCGACCTGCTCGAATCCGATCCCTCACTGTCCGCTGTGGACGTCGCTCATTCGTTGGCGACCACCAGGTCGTCGCTGGAACAGCGGATCGCCGCGGTGGGGGAGAACCGCGAGGAACTCGCCGAGCGGCTGCGCTCCGGCGACGTGGTCGACGTGCGGGGCGGCCGGACGGCGTTCGTGTTCACCGGCCAGGGTTCGCAACGGGTGGGCATGGGACGGGACCTCGCCGCGGCGTTCCCCGTGTTCGCCAGCGCGTGGGACGAGCTCGTCGCGTACTTCCCCGTGGAGGTGCGGGAGGCGATCCGCGACGGCTCGCGCATCGACGAGACGCAGATCGCCCAGCCCGCGATCTTCGCGTTCGAGGTCGCGCTCGCGCGGCTCTTCGAATCCTGGGGCGTGACACCGGACGTCGTCGTCGGCCACTCGGTCGGCGAACTCGCGGCCGCGCACGTCGCCGGAGTGTTCTCGCTCGCCGATGCCGCACGGCTGGTCGTCAGGCGCGGCGAGCTGATGGGATCGGTCGACCGGCGGGGAGCGATGGCCGCGCTCGCCGTTGCCGAAGCCGACATCGAGCTGCCCGGCGGTGTGGAGGTCGCCGCCGTCAACGCCACCGATTCCGTGGTCGTCTCCGGTGACGAGGACGCGGTCGACGACCTGGTGGCGCGGCACGCGTCGCGCGGGGTGAACACGAAGCGACTGGCCGTCAGCCACGCGTTCCACTCCTCCCACATGGAGTCGGTGCTCGGGGAGTTCCGGTCCGAGGTGACGGCCGTCGAGCGGTCCGCGCCGTCGGTGGGCTTCATCGGGGTGGCCGGTGAGAGCGCGCCGGACAGCGTCGACTACTGGGTGGACAACATCCGCAACCCGGTCCGGTTCGCCGACGGCGTGGCACGTCTCGACGCCGCGCACGTGCTGGAGGTCGGCCCGGACGCCGCGCTCAGTCCTCTGATCGACCACTGCGTCCCCGCCCAACGCGGGGTGCGCTCCCCGATCACGGGCCGGGACCACGCGGAGCGCCGCGCCGCACTGGAGGCGCTGGCCACCTTGCATGCCGCGGGCCGTGCGGTCGACTGGCAGGCAGTCCAGCGGGGAAACCGGGTCGAGCTGCCCACCTATCCGTTCCGGCCCACCCGCTTCTGGCCGAAGGCCGGCAAGCGCTGGGCCGGGGACCTCGCCTCCGTCGGTCTCAGCGCCGCCGAACACCCACTGCTCGGCGCCGTGGTCGCCGACCCGCACGGCGTCGTGCTCACCGGCAGGCTGTCGCTGGCGGACCAGCCGTGGCTCGCCGACCACGCCGTACTGGGCAGCGCCATCCTCCCGGGCACCGCGTTCGTCGAGCTGGCCGTCCGCGCGGGCGACCAGGTCGGCTGCCCGACGGTGGCCGACCTGGCGGTGGAGACGCCACTGGTACTGGCCGAGCAGACGGCGGTCCAGCTGCGGGTCACCGTGTCCGGTCCCGCGGCCGACGGTTCCCGCGAGGTGGCCGTCCACTCGCGACCGGAGGACTTTGCCGACCAGGACGGCTGGACCCGCCACGCCTCCGGCGCCCTCACGGCCACCGCGGTCACGCCCGAGGAGTCCACCACGTGGCCGCCGGACGGAGCCGACCGGTTCGACCTCGAGGGCGCCTACGAGACCTTCGCCGACCGCGGATTCGCCTACGGCCCCACTTTCCGTGGGCTCACGGCGGCGTGGCGGCGCGGTGACGAACTGTTCGCCGAGGTCGCGCTGCCGGGCGGCGACGACGAGGATCCGGCAGGCGCGGACGCCTCCGGCGCGGAGGTCGCCGGTTTCGCCGTTCACCCCGCGCTGCTCGACGCGGCCCTGCACGTCGTGCTGCTCGCTTCCGCCGACGAGGCCACGGCGGGCGTGTCCGTCCCGAGCGCCCCGCACCTGCCGTTCTCCTGGAGCGGGGTCACGGTGCACGCCACGGGCGCCACCACCGCTCGGGTGCGCATCGCTCCGGCAGGGCCCGACGCCGTGTCGGTCGCGGTCACCGATCTCGCCGGAACGCCGCTGGTCACCGCCGACAGCCTGGTGTTCCGCCCGGTCGCCGACGTACCCACCGTCGCGCGCCCGGTGTTCGACGTGGCATGGCAGCGGGTCGAGCTCGCACCCTCCGACCGGGTCGTGCGTCGTGTCCCGCTCGACGACGCCCTCGCGGTCCTGGACGAGGCCCCCGACGTGCTGGCCGTTCCCGGCAGTGATGTCGGTGCGGTTCTGACGCTGGTGCAGAAGCTCGTGGTCACCGACGACGTGCACCTGGTCGTTCTGACCGGCGGTACGGGGAGCCCTGCCGGCGCCGGCGACCTCGCCGGTGCCGCGGTCCAGGGGCTCGTCCGGACCGCCCAGTCGGAGCACCCCGGTCGCATCACCCTTGTCGATGCGGTCGGGTCCGCCACGGGCCCGGGCGACCCGGTCGCCGTCGATCTCGCGGCGGCCGCGGACTCCGACGAGCCGCAGCTCGCCTGGCACGACGGCGCCTGGCACGCACCCCGCCTCGTGCGCGGGGTCCGGAGCGGAGGTGCCGAGGACGCCGAACCCGTGTGGGGGCCGGACGACACCGTCCTCGTCACCGGCGGAACGGGCGCTCTCGGCCGTCTGATCGCGCGCCATCTCGGCGAGGTGCACGGGGTGCGCGACGTCGTCCTGGTGAGCCGCCGGGGCCCCGATGCCCCCGGCGCGGACGAACTGATCGCGGCCGGGGCCACCGTCGTCGCCTGCGACATCACCGACCGCGAACGGCTCGCGGCATTGCTGGCCGAACACCGGCCGACCTCCGTCGTCCACACCGCGGGCGTGCTCGACGACGGCACCGTCGAATCGCTGACCCCGGAGCGGGTCTCGGCCGTGCTGCGGCCGAAGGCCGACGCCGCAGTGCTGCTCGACGAACTCGCAGGCGACGTCCGGTCGTTCGTGCTGTTCTCGTCGGCCGCGGGAGTGTTCGGCAACGCGGGTCAGGCGGCCTACGCCGCCGCCAACTCCGTGCTCGATGCCCTCGCAGCCCGCAGGCGCGGCGCGGGTAAACCCGCGGTCTCGCTCGCGTGGGGACTGTGGGCGCAGGACGGCGGCATGACCGGTGACCTCGGCGAGGTGGACCGTGCGCGCATGACCCGCTCGGGCATGTCGGCCCTGACCGAGGCCGAGGGGCTCGCGGTGCTCGACGCCACCGCGGAAGGGCCCGCTCTGCAGGTTCCCGTCAAGCTCGACCTCGGCGCACTGCGAGGCCCTGGCGTGCCACCGTTGTTGCGCGCGCTCGCGCCCGCCACGGCGCGACGGGCGGTGGCGACGAACTCGGGGCCGTCGTTGCCGGACCGGCTCGCGGACATGGCGCCCGACGACCGTGAACGTGCGCTGCTCGACCTGGTCCGCGGCACCGCCGCGACCGTGCTGTCGCACAGCAGTCCCGCCGCGGTCGCTCCGGACAGCGCGTTCGCCGACCTCGGCTTCGACTCGCTGACCGCCGTGGAACTGCGTAACCGCCTGACCGCCGCGACCGGGGTGCGGCTGCCCGCGACCCTCGTGTTCGACCACCCGACGCCGTTGCGACTGGCCGCCCACCTCGCGGGCAAGGCCGCGGGCACCGCGCCCGCTCGGCCGTCGTCGACCGTCGCGCCCGCCGACGACGACCCGATCGTGATCGTCGGCATGGCGTGCCGCTACCCGGGCGGTGTGTCCACTCCGGACGAACTGTGGGATCTGGTGTTCGAGGGTCGGGACGCCATCGGCCCGTTTCCCGACGACCGCGGATGGGACGTCTCGGCACTCTACGATCCGGACCCGGACAACCCCGGTACCTCCTACACCGCCGAAGGAGGTTTCCTGCGTGACGCGGCCGATTTCGACCCCGCACCGTTCGGGATCTCGCCGCGTGAGGCGCTGGCGATGGATCCGCAGCAGCGGTTGCTGCTGGAGACGTCGTGGGAGGCTCTCGAACGCGCGGGCATCGACCCGCGCTCCGTCCGCGGCACCGAGGGTGGCGTCTTCGCGGGCGTGATGTACCACGACTACGCGGGCAGGCTCGTCTCCCTGCCCGAGGGTGTCGAGGGCTACCTCGGCACCGGTAACTCCGGCAGCGTCGCCTCCGGCCGTATCTCCTACGTGTTCGGCCTGGAAGGACCCGCCGTCACCGTCGACACGGCGTGTTCCTCGTCGCTCGTCGCGTTGCACCTGGCAGCGCAGTCGCTGCGTTCGGGGGAATGCTCGATCGCCCTGGCCGGTGGTGTGGCCGTGATGGCGACCCCGTCCACCTTCGTCGAGTTCTCGCGGCAGCGTGGGTTGGCTGCGGATGGTCGGTGTAAGTCGTTTGCGGAGTCGGCTGATGGCACTGGTTGGGGTGAGGGTGTTGGTGTGTTGGTGGTGGAGCGGTTGTCGGATGCTCGGCGGCGGGGGCGTCGGGTGTTGGGGGTGGTTCGTGGTTCGGCGGTGAATCAGGATGGTGCGTCGAATGGGTTGACGGCGCCGAATGGTCCGTCGCAGGAGCGGGTGATTCGGCAGGCGTTGGTGAATGCTGGGTTGTCCGGGTCTGATGTGGATGTGGTGGAGGCGCATGGGACGGGGACGTCTCTGGGTGATCCGATCGAGGCGCAGGCGTTGTTGTCGACGTATGGGCAGGGTCGTGAGCGGCCGTTGTTGTTGGGTTCGGTGAAGTCGAATCTGGGTCATACGCAGGCTGCTGCGGGCGTCGCCGGCATCATCAAGGTCGTCGAGGCGATGCGTCGTGGTGTGGTGCCGAGGACGTTGCACGTCGATCGTCCGACGTCTCATGTGGACTGGTCGTCGGGTTCGGTGGAGCTGCTGACTGAGGCGCGGGAGTGGCCGGAGGTGGGCCGTCCCGGTCGTGCGGCGGTGTCGTCGTTCGGGGTCAGTGGTACCAACGCCCACGTCATCCTCGAACAGGG
>NZ_JAMTCN010000057.1 GCF_024171865.1 Prauserella aidingensis
GGCAGATTGCCCTGCGACAGATACGCCGCCGCCCGGCGCAACACCTCGTTCTCCTGCTCCAACAGCCGATTACGACGCTTGAGCTCCCGCAGCTCAGCCGCCGCGCTGGAGGACAGATCCGGCTTGGCGCCGTCCTCGACATCGGCCGCGCGCAGCCACTTCTGCAACGTCATCGGGTGAACCCCGAAGTCGCTGGCGACCTGCTCGATCGTCACCCCAGGCTCACGGTTACGCGCGACCCGGACCACGTCCTCACGGAACTCACGGGGATACGGCTTCGGCACAGTGGCATCCTTCCACGCCCACCTCTCGGCAAGCGAACTCAGATGTCACAGACCCCTTCAGCAGCCCCGTTGCTCATGGTGTCGGATGTCCTCGATTCGGTCTCCGCGATCGAGGAGCCGGTGAGTTGAAGGTGCCGCTCGTACCGGCTCGTCGCGAGGTCGGCGTCGCGGTCGAGGGTGGCTTGAAGGATGGCCGCGTGTTCCGCGGCGTGGTCGCGTCCGGCGAGAACCCTCCCATCCGTCTTCTCGGCTTCGTGCCCGAACCAGCGCAGGTAGAGGTCGCCGGCGCGGAGCAGTTCGGCGCAGACCTCGATCAGGTAAGAGTTGCCGCACCCCGAGAGCAGTGCCTCGTGGAAGGCGAGATGTGCGATGAACCACTCGTCGACCGACCCGGGGGTCTGTTCGGTGAGCGCGGTCAGTCGGTGGTGCGCGGCGACCACCGAGCTCTCCCACTCCATGTCACCTCGCTCGATGGCAAGCTGAAGAGCGGCCGTCTCGTTGGCCACTCGCACTTCGATCAGATCCCGAAGACGTTCCATCCCCGCGTGCATAACCGTGAAGCCGCGGTTCGGCGAGACCTCGATCAGCCTCTTCTCCGAGAGCCGGATCAGCGCCTCCCGGATGACGCTCGTGCTCACCCCGTACTGCTCGGCGAGCTCCGCTGGGCGCAGGCGCTCGCCGGGGATGAACCTGCCGTCGAGGATCACTTGCTGCAGGCGCTCGAAGGTATCCACTGCGAGGCTCTGGCTTCCTTGCTTACGAACCATGACCAGGAGTATACCTTGTTGCTAGTTTTATAAAGTTACGTACACAGTCGATACTGTGCGCCCGGCTGTCGTGGTGCATCGAACTTTAAGGAGGGCCAGTGCGGGTTGCACGATATGTACGAGGAGAGCAGCTGTCCTGCGGGTTCGTAGTGGGAGACACGGTCGTCGAGGCTCGGTCGGTGCCGGGTGTAACAGCGACGACCGTGCGGGAGCTCATCGGCGAGGGCTTGCCCGAGGTCGCCGATATCGAGCTTGGCGAGGCTGTTCCGCTCGCAGAGGTGCGCTTGCAGTCGCCGGTCGAACTGCACAAGGTGGTATGCGCCGGGGTCAACTTCCCAACACACCGCGAAGAAGCCGAGATCGAGGAGGCTCGGCCCGCTTACCCGGTGATCTTCAACCGCTTCGCCGACAGCCATGTCGGCCACGGAGCCGACCTGCTCAAGCCGGCTGCTTCGACCATGTTCGACTACGAGGGTGAACTGGCCATCGTCATCGGCGCCCCCGCTTGGCAGGTCGACGTTGGCGACGCGATGAAGTACGTGTTCGGCTACTCCTGTTACAACGACGGGTCGGCGCGGGATTGGCAGATGCACACCCACCAGTGGGTTCCGGGCAAGAACTTCTACCGGTCCGGCTCCATCGGGCCGTGGTTGGTGACCGCGGACGAGGTCGGCAACATCGGCGACGCATGGCTCACCACGCGAGTGAACGGCGAGCAGCGCCAGCGCGCGCAAATCAAGGACATGGTGCACTCCATTCCCGAACTCATCGCCTACGTCAGCGCTTTCACTCCCCTGAACCCCGGCGACGTGATCGCCGCCGGCACGCCGGGCGGCGTAGGTATGTTCATGGAACCTCAAGCCTTTCTGCGACCCGGTCAGCAGGTCGAGGTAGAGATCGACAACGTCGGGATCTTGCGCAACCGCGTCTGCGAAGCATCGGAGACCCAGCCTGCTTGAGGGGCTGAGAAGTTCCACATACAAACGATCAATAAAGCTATTGAAATGAGGTGTGATGGATAAAAAACCCGCCGTTGCGTTGGTCACTGGTGGTGCTTCGGGAATCGGTCGTGCCTGCGTGGAACTACTCGCTCGCAGAGGTTTTGCAGTGGTAGTCGCCGACATCGACGGGAATCGTGCGAAGCAGGTCGCCGACGAGGTGGCGGCGTCGGGGGCGCCGGTTTCCGCGGTGAGCCTCGACGTTCGGGCCTCGGCCGGTTGCCGGGCCGGGGTCGATCATGCCGTGCAGGTCTACGGCGGTCTGGATGTGCTGATCTGCTCCGCTGGCATCGGGCAGGCTGCGACTCCGGCCTGGGAACAACCCGAGGAAGATTGGTTGCGCGTTATCGACGTCAACCTCAACGGCGTGTGGCGCACCACCGCGGCAGCCGTTCCCGAGCTGCGTCGCAGCGACCGAGGACGCATCGTGCTCGTCTCCTCTGTGGCCGGTAAGGAGGGCAACCCGCATCTGGCCGCATACTCCGCGTCCAAGGCCGGCGTTATCGGACTCACCAAGTCCCTGGGCAAGGAACTCGGCCGCGACGGCGTCCTGGTCAACGCTGTCACCCCGGCGGTCATCGACACCCCGATGGTGCGAAGCGAGGGTAGTGATCCCGCTGTGCTGGAGACATTGCTTTCCAAGATCCCCATGGGGCGCCTCGGCACTACCGAGGAGGTCGCCGAACTCGTCGCCTGGCTCGCCTCACCGTCCTGCAGCTTCACCACTGGTGGGGTCTTCGACCTCTCCGGCGGCCGCTCGACCTACTGATCTTAGGAGCACCACTGTGCAGACCCGGATGGACTGTGGCTTCGGGGAGCCGACATGCTGACCCCGCAGCAAATTTCCGACGAGGCCGCGCTGCTGATCACCGCCCAACGTGATCGCGTGGCCGCACCGCTACTGTCCAAACGCCTGCCGAATGTCGACGTCGATGATGCCTACCGGGTTGCCAGCGAGGTGGCCAAGGAGCGTCTCCGGGCCGGCGATCGAATCGCCGGATACAAGATCGGCCTGACCTCGCGTGCGGCCCAGGAAATGGCAGGCATCCACGAGCCCGACTTCGGTGTGGTCCTGAAATCCAAGGTCTACCGGTCCGAAGTAACGATCCCTCGGCACGAGGTCTTCCAGCCGGCGGTCGAACCGGAGCTGGCTTTCCGGCTCGGCAAGAGGCTGCAGGGCCCCGGAGTGGAAGTGGCCGACATACTGGCTGCCACAGACGAGATCCTGCCCTGCCTGGAAGTCGTCGATTCGCGGTACGAGTCTGGCGCTGTGCTGGTCGACTCGATCGCCGACAACGCGTCCGCACACGCGATCGTCCTGGCCGACCAGGGCGTGTCGCCAGCCTCGCTCGACTTGCGCGAGGTCGCCGCGGAAGTACGGGTGAACGGCCGAGTCGAACAACGCGGCACCAGCGAGGCGGTCATGGGCAACCCGGCCACCGCGATCGCTTGGCTCGTCAACAAGCTGTCGGAGTTCGACGTGACGCTGGAAGCAGGTCAAGTCGTGTTGTCCGGCTCGATGACCCGATTCGTGTACCTCGACACCGGAGCCGAGACGGTCCAGGGCGGTGAGGCCACCGTGGCGGTGGCCGACTTCGGCTACCTCGGCACGGTCGCAATGTCGTTCCTCGGCGGACAGACGGAGCAATGAGATGAGCTTTCCTGCCGTGCGCGTTCCGGCCAGCTGGTAAACCCGCAGCTTGCCCCAAGCGCGATGCCGCGGTGGGACAGGGCGGGCAATCAATGACCCGCCGCCGTCAATAGAGAGAAGATCAACGCATGTTCAACGCATTGGAATATATCGGCTTCACTTCTCCCCGCGCAGGGGAGTGGAACGAGTACGGTCCGGAGGTGCTCGGGCTGCAGGTCGCCCCTGATGAGGGGGACGGCGTCGTCCGCTTGCGCATGGACGACTCGGCCTACCGAATCTCCGTCGAAGAGGGGACAGTCGACAACCTGGACCACCTGGGATGGTCCGTAGGAGGGCCGCGCGAGTTCGAAGCAGCGATCGCGGAACTCGAATCCAAGGGCATCAGCGTGGTGCGAGAGAGTGCCGAGCTCGCAGCGAAGCGTTGCGTGGCCGACCTCGCATCGTTCACCGACCCCTTCGGCTGGAGGCAGGAGCTGCACTGGGGTCTGGCTCTTCGGCAGGGCACCTTCCAGCCGGGTCGTCCGATGTCCGGCTTCGTCACCGCGGAGCAGGGTGTCGGGCACGTCGCCTTGGCCGTGCCGGATCTGGCGATCGCGGAAGCCTTCTACGTGGACCTTCTCGGGTTCCGCTTGAGCGACGAAATCCGCGCCATGGGTCAGGCTATACGGTTCTACCACTGCAACTCGCGACACCACTCGCTGGCGTTGGTGCCCATCCCGGGGATGACCGGCGTCGCGCACCTCATGCTCGAGGCGCGTTCGCTCGACGACGTCGGAACCGCGCTGGACGCGGCGCAGCGCCGTGGAGATCTGCTGGTCTCACTCGGACGCCACTGCAACGACCACATGGTGTCCTTCTACACCGACACCCCCTCGGGAGTGCAGATCGAGTACGGCTGGGGGGCCATCGAGAGCGATCCCACCACTAAGGCGAACATGATCGACCGCGGTGATATCTGGGGCCACCATCCGACGGGTGACGCCTGGCCCGCGCCAGGGATCCTGCGGCCGGTCGACACCGAGGAGATGCACGCATGACTGAGAGCATCACTTCGCGCGACGTGATGGCCGACGACCACTCCCTCCGCCTCTACGAGAGCGGCTCCGGGAATGCAACTCCTGTGCTCTGGCTGCACGGCTCGGGGCCGGGTGTCACTGCCATGGCCAACTGGCGTGGCCTGCTGACGGAGTTGGCTCCAGAGTTCTACAACATCGCGCCGGACGTCCTCGGCTTCGGTGACTCGGCATGTCCGGACCCGTTCCCGCCCGGGATGATGGCCTCGGTCGACCTCCGGGCCAAGAACACCCTGGCGTTGCTCGATGCGTTGCAGGTCGAGTCCCCGCATGTCGTGGGTAACTCGATGGGTGGGATCATCGCTATTCGCATGGCGCAGATGGCCCCGTCCCGCCTGCGCAAGATCGTGCTGATGGGAAGCGCCGGGAATGGTGGGCTCGCCCCGGATGCCGTCGCCAAGTCGGGTGCCTTCGCTGCCGATGCGACGATCGAGACCATGCGAGACCTGCTGCGGATGTTCGTCTACGACGAAGCCCAGCTCGGACTCGACCTCGATGCGCTGGCTGCTGAGCGTCTGGAGATCGCGACACGTCCGGACATCGCACGGGTCGCTGCTGCGTTGGTCGATCCCAACGGATCCGCGTTGAACTTCACGCCCGAGGACTTGGGGCAGATCCTCCATCAAGTGCTCGTCGTCCATGGCCGTGAGGACCGCGTGCTCCCCCTCGAGCGGTCGTACTACCTCGCGCAGCACCTGCCGAACGCGCAACTGCACGTCTTTCCCCGATCTGGCCACTGGGCCCACTGGGAGCAGCAGGGCCGGTTCAAGGCGTTGCTTCGCGCCTTCTTCCAGGACGCCCTGTAGGGGTTGGGCAATATGAAAGATCGGGAGGTAACGTGATGAACTTCGACGCCGACGTCGCAGTCATCGGCGCTGGCCCTGCGGGTCTCACGGCGTCGCTGCTGCTCGCGCGCAGCGGGAACTCGGTGGCGCTTATCGAACGCTGGCCGCAGCCCTACCCGCAGCCGCGCGCCATCGCTCTGGATCACGAGGTGCGACGTGTCTTTCACCAAGCCGGTGTCGATCAGCGCATCGAGCAGTTCGTCGAACGGTCGGAGGAACCAGCGGAGTTCCTGACCCCGGCGGGTGAGGTTCTGCTCAGTCACCGACAGGGAGGGCTCGGGAGATCCGGTTTTCCCGAGATGACGGGGTTCAACCAGCCCGACATCGAGATGTTGCTCGAAGAGCTGGTGACCGAGAACCCGCACATCACGGTGATGCGCAACGTCCTCGTGACCGGACTGAACCACGTGGACGACGGTGTGGTTGTGCAGCACGTGGACGGTGATGGCTGCGGCGAACCGAAGCCAGATAACGCTTCCCGTGCGCTTGCCGCGAAATACGTGATCGGAGCCGATGGAGCGAACAGCCTCGTGGCTTCACAAACGGGTGTCGAATTCACTGATCTGGGCTTCAGCTCGGAGTGGCTCGTCGTCGACATCCAGCCCACAGTCACTCGGGACTGGAAGCCGTTCCTCGCTGAGGTTCTCGACGTGACTCGCCCCACGACAGTCGCACCGGCCGGTCCGGGCCGCAGGCGCTTCGAGTTCATGCTCATGCCCGGGGAAACCAGCGAGAGCATGTCCACGCCTGAGGCGGCGTGGAGCCTGATGAAAAAGTGGGACGTCACCCCCGAGAACGCGGTACTGGAGCGCAGCGTCCCGTACCGCTTCCGCGGGCGATGGGCCCGCGACTGGCGTGCTGGTCGTGTCTTCATCGCTGGTGACGCAGCGCATCTGACGCCACCGTTCTTGGGGCAGGGGTTCAACTCAGCAGTCCGTGATGCGGCCAACTTGGCCCACCACCTGAACCTCGTCCTCGATGGCCGGGCACCGGACAGCGTCCTGGACCATTACACCGAAGAACGGTTGCCCCATGTGCGTCCGCAGATCGAGACGGCCGTCGAGCTCGCCCGCATGATCTGCGTCACCGACCCCGAAGAACGCCGACAATGGGACGATGCACTGCGCGAGCAGCGCGACAACGGTACCGAGATCCCCATGGACACGCGCCCAGCACTCGCCAGCGGAATGCTGGCGGCTGGGGACTCGCTCGCCGGCACACTCAGCTACCAGGGGCGCATCGAACACCACGGGAAGATCGGCCTCTTCGACGAGGTGTGCGGGAGCGGCAGCTTCACGTTGATCGGGCTGGATGCCGACCCCGCGTCCGCGCTCGGCCCTCAAGCGAGCGAGCTGTGGAGCCGGCTTCGAGGGAGTAGCTACCACGTGGGCAGCCCAGCCCCCTGGCACGACGTGGACGGCACGTACCAGAAGTGGTTGGGTGGCGCCGGTGCTGGCGTCGTCTTGGTGCGACCGGACTTCTACGTCTTCGGCTCCGGCCAATCGGGCGCAGATGCGGACCGTCTGGTACTCGAGTTGGGCAACAAACTCGGTATCCTGCCCCCGCCGTGACGGGGGCGAGCAGTGCCGACCGGCTCCTCCCCACTGGGTGGCGCCGGTCGGCACTGGGTTCTGCTAGCGAGCATCAACTCCACGGGTCGGCGCGGCCCGTTTCTGCCGTACCCCGGTTTCACCCCGACATGAGACAAACCTGCCTGTGCCGAATCTGAGGTGTACCAAAGATCTTGGACAGGTCCTCTCGTTTGAGAGAATGTGTGCATGCCCGAGCAGCGTCGGAGGTTCAGTGCTCAGTTCAAGGCTGAGGCTGTGCAGATGGTGATCGAGACCGAAAAGCCGGTCGCCGAGGTCGCCCGGGACCTGGAGATCAACACGGGCACGCTGGCCAACTGGGTCAACGCGTGGCGTCGGGAGAACCCCGGTTCTGAGCAGCCGGTGAGCCCGTCCGAACGAGCCCGCGTGGCGGAGATGGAAGACGAGATCCGCCGGCTGCGGATGGAAAACGAGTTCCTGAAAAAGCCGCGGCCTTCTTCGCGCGGACGTCGCAGTAACCGAGCGCTGCGCCGTGATCGACGCGGAGAAGGCCAACTATCCGATCACCTGGATGTGCCGGTTACTCGGGGTGCCACGCTCGTCGTATTACTCCTGGCGGAAACGGGTGGCCACCGAGACCGCCACCCAGGCCCGTCGGCGCGAGCTGGGCACCCACGTGGACCGGGTGTTCACCGAGGGCCGGGGCATCTACGGCTGTCGCCGGGTCGCCGCCCAGCTCAACCGCGAAGGCCACGCGTGCAGCGTCGGGTTGGTTGCTGACCTGATGCGCGAACTTGGGCTAGTACTGCAACGACACTTCGTGATGGCCTCGTCGCCGGTAGTGGCTGGCTCGCGCTCGGGCTTGGCTGGTTCGTCGCCATCGTGACCAGTGCA
>NZ_JAMTCN010000058.1:0-2500 GCF_024171865.1 Prauserella aidingensis
TGGTTAACCGGTCCTCTTAACGTTCCAGCACCGGGCAGGCGTCAGTCCATATACCTCGACTTGCGTCTTCGCATGGACCTGTGTTTTTAGTAAACAGTCGCTTTCCGCTGGTCTCTGCGGCCCGCCACCCCTAACCCGCAAAGGGTTTCAAGATGGCTGGCCCCCCTTCTCCCGAAGTTACGGGGGCAATTTGCCGAGTTCCTTAACCACAGTTCACCCGATCGCCTTAGTATTCTCTACCTGACCACCTGTGTCGGTTTCGGGTACGGGCCACGCGCACACTCGCTAGAGGCTTTTCTCGACAGCATAGGATCACTCTACTTCACCACAACGGCTACGCATCACGCCTCACCCTCATGCAGAACGGATTTACCTATCCTGCGGGCCACACGCTTACACCAGTACTACCACTCACTGGCGGAGCTACCTTCCTGCGTCACCCCATCACTTGACTACTACGCCATCAGGTCCCACGCTCCACACACCAAGCTCCCCGAAGGGAACAAGGCGGCTTCGGGTGGTTAGTATCCGACGCCTCACCATGGACGCACACACGCGGGTACGGGAATATCAACCCGTTCTCCATCGACTACGCCTGACGGCCTCGCCTTAGGTCCCGACTTACCCTGGGCGGAACAACCTGGCCCAGGAACCCTTGGTCATCCGGCGGTACAGATTCTCACTGTACATTCGCTACTCATGCCTGCATTCTCACTCCCACACCCTCCACCGTTAACTTCCGTCACGGCTTCACCGGGCCCAGGACGCTCCCCTACCCACCACAACCCGCGTTAGCAGTTGTTGCAGTGACTCGGCTTCGGCGGTGTACTTCAGCCCCGCTACATTATCGGCGCAGAACCACTTGACCAGTGAGCTATTACGCACTCTTTCAAGGATGGCTGCTTCTAAGCCAACCTCCTGGTTGTCTGGGCAATTCCACATCCTTTTCCACTAAGCACACACTTAGGGGCCTTAGCCGGAGTTCTGGGCTGTTTCCCTCTCGACAACGAAGCTTATCCCCCGCTGTCTCACTGCCACACTCTCACACCATGGTATTCGGAGTTTGGTTGACGTCAGTAACCCGATCAGGCCCATCAGCCACCCAGTAGCTCTACCCCCACAGTGAAACATGCGACGCTGCACCTAAATGCATTTCGGGGAGAACCAGCTATCACGAAGTTTGATTGGCCTTTCACCCCTACCCACAGCTCATCCCCTCAGTTTTCAACCTAAGTGGGTTCGGCCCTCCACACCGTCTTACCGGCGCTTCAGCCTGGCCATGGGTAGATCACTCCGCTTCGGGTCTCGACCACGCAACTACAACGCCCTCTTCAGACTCGCTTTCGCTACGGCTACCCCACACGGGTTAACCTCGCCACGCAGCACGAACTCGCAGGCTCATTCTTCAAAAGGCACGCCATCACAACCACACAAGGCAGCTGCTCTGACGGCTTGCAGGCACACGGTTTCAGGTACTCTTTCACTCCCCTCCCGGGGTACTTTTCATCTTTCCCTCACGGTACTCGTCCGCTATCGGTCACCAGGAAGTATTTAGGCTTACCGAGTGGTCCCGGCAGATTCACAGCGCCCTCCACGGAAACGCTGCTACTCGAGAACACCACACACCACATCCACACAGCTTTCGCGTACGGGACTCTCACCCACTACGGCCACGCATCCCAACGTGTTCCACTAACCATGCAACATGATGCCGAGACTGTCAGATCCCGGACAGCGGCTCTCACAACCCCGCACACGCAACGCCTGACAACTTGACACGCATACGGTTTAGCCTCCTCCGCTTTCGCTCGCCACTACTCACGGAATCACTAGTGTTTTCTCTTCCTACGGGTACTGAGATGTTTCACTTCCCCGCGTTCCCTCCACACGCCCTATACATTCAAGCGCGGGTGACACCCCATCACGGGTGCCGGGTTTCCCCATTCGGACATCCTCGGATCACAGCTCGGTTGACAACTCCCCGAGGCTTATCGCAGCCTCCCACGTCCTTCATCGGCCCCTAGTGCCCAGACATCCACCATGTGCCCTACATAACTTGACCACAAAGATGCTCGCACCCACTCTACAATTCTCAAACACCACACCAAGACAGCGTGCTGCCTCAGACACCCAACAGCGTGCTTGCGAGGAAGACCATCCGGCCCTACTTGTTACCTGTTGCGTCCACAATCAAAAGCCAAAAAGCTTTCCGAAGAAAACTCCTTAGAAAGGAGGTGATCCAGCCGCACCTTCCGGTACGGCTACCTTGTTACGACTTCGTCCCAATCGCCAGTCCCACCTTCGACCACTCCCCCTCCGAAGAGTTGGGCCATGGGCTTCGGGTGTTACCGACTTTCGTGACGTGACGGGCGGTGTGTACAAGGCCCGGGAACGTATTCACCGCAGCGTTGCTGATCTGCGATTACTAGCGACTCCGACTTCACGCAGTCGAGTTGCAGACTACGATCCGAACTGAGACCAGCTTTAAGGGATTCGCTCC
>NZ_JAMTCN010000059.1 GCF_024171865.1 Prauserella aidingensis
CACCCTCTGCCCCAGACGCATCGGCGCCATCACCAAAGCCGCACTCGTCCTCACACAGTTCGAACACGACGGACGCTACTGAGAAAACCTCAGTGATCGTGCCCGAAAATGCTCGAAGACGTTCAGGTGATACGAGATGTCCCGGTAGTCCCGGAGAACAACGGACCCGGCGAACGTTTCCACGGTGACCAGCCGCGCATCGTAGATAACGAATATGTTCAGCGGACTGGCCTCAACCAGAGTCGAACTCGGCAGTATCGCAACGTCCGTGTTAGGTCGCTCCGCCACACTTGCCAGGTGTCGAAGCTGGTCCGCCATCACTGGCGCCGGCGCACGCTTAAGCCGTACCGCCTGCTCGGTCAACACGAAGTGAAACCGTCGCCACTCGTCGTTGAGCACGCCTTGAGCGTCCAGTCGTGCCCTGACGGCACGGTCTACGTCCCGGGCCGGACGTCCTTCAATGCCAGGAGTAAGCACAGCGCGGGCGTACTCGGCTGATTGCAGGAGCCCGGACGGGATAGCAGGAAGAAACTGGCGGACGACCGCGGACGATTCGGATAGCGCCTTGATCTCCGCCTGACTGCGCCAGATCCCGACACGGGCGGATGACCTAAGGGACGTGTACTCGACGTTGACCGTTCGGGTCAGGGACAGCAGCTCTTCCCGAGCTTCCGCGGGTACCTCCAGCGCGGTGAGAATCCGCTCGACGTCGGCGACGGTCGGCAGCGTCCGGCCGGATTCGATCCGGCTGATCTTGGACTGAGACATGGCAGTACGAGCGGCCAACCGCTCGCCCGAGAGCCCGGCCGCTTTCCGTAGCTGCCTGAGCGTCTCGGCAAGGTTCCTCCTGCCTTGCTCCACATTCTCAGGTTCGAGCATAGTCCTCGAATGCCACGGCGTGAGCCAGTGCCGTATCCCGCCACTTCCGGTACATGGTCAGGTCAGGACTTTCCCGCTGGTCGCGGTTGAGCAGCGTTCCGTCAGGGTTGAAATTCAGGTCCACTACCAGCTCGTCATCGAACAACCAGAAGTCATGCGTCGGTAGGACCAGCTCCAGATCCGTGACGTCAAGTATCCGAATGTCCTCGCCCGCCTCGATGTTGCCGGGGATTCCCCAATCGAACTGATATCGCTGGTACTCGGTCAGCGGCCGGCGTACGACACGGACACGGCCGATACGTCGCCCGGAATCGACGATGCCCCGCACGCGCTCGCGCCACGCGGCATTGAACGTCTCGGGTCTCGGCTCACCAACCCGCCAGCGGGCGAAGTCCGAGCCTTCACGCGGTATCGCGTAGCTAGCCTGACACTCGAAGCGCCACGCGGTCCGCCGGTAACCCTCGAACCGCTGTCCGAACGCGTCCCCGTCAAGGATCACTGCGCCGCCTTGAGGGCGTCGTATGCGGCAAGGATGACCTTCGGGGGTAGTTCTACCGCTTCCTCTCCGTCGCCCAGCCGCAAGCCATCGGCAGACTTCACCGGGAAGCCCTGGACGACAGCGGTCCCTCGATCGGAGACGTACACGGCCGGACAGTCCTTGTCGTCGCACCCGGACACCATGCGTAGTTTCATGCTCACAGCGTCGGACAACCCGCTGACACGGGCAAGGTCTACCCGTGTTCTTGCATAAACGTCGAAGTCGACAGCTGCCGGCACCGGGGCGTGGTCGGACCAGTGCTGGTCGTACGACGGCGCCCGCTCGACCACCACCGAGGTGCACGTCTCGGCCGGACCGGACGTCGCGGCGACGTCGTCGATCAGCAGGCTCGCGTCGCCTCACGCACACGCTGTCGCAGCCTCACACGCACACGCTGTCGCATCAGAGCGTCCGGGCGAACGTGTCCGTCAACAGCCCGCTCAGCAGCTCGGCGTTCGCGTCGAGCGCCACGTGCGCGTTCGCCGGCTCGGGCGTGCCGGGCCGGGTGTCGATCACGGTGCGGCCCACGGTCGCGGTACCGACCGTTTCGACGGCGACCGGGAGCGGGCTCGTCCGGACCACGTCGGGCCGGACCAGGTATGCGGTGCAGACGACGTCGTGCACCGGCGCCGCGCCGTCGCCCGTCCCGCCGGAGTAGGCGTCGATGCGCCGTCCGATGAACCGGTCCGCCGCGGTGCCCGCGGGCGTGCCGAGACCGGCGAGTTCGCGGCAGGCGTCCCGCGTGATGACCGCGCGATGCGTGGCGTCGAGCGTCACCACCGTGAGCTTCGGGAATCCCGCCGCCAGCACCATCGCGGCCGCTTCCGGGTCGGCCCAGATGTTGAACTCCGCGGAGGCCGTCACGTTCGCCGTCGCGTGACCGCCGCCCATGATGACGACCTCGTCCACGCGGCCGGTCAGTTCGGGGTCGAGGGCGAGCGCGGCGGCGATGTTGCTGAGCGGTCCGACGGCGACGAGCGTGACCGGCTCGGCCGCGCCGCGCAGCGTCTCGATCAGGTACTCGACCGCGCCCTGATCCTGCGCTCGACTGCTCGGCTCGGGAATGTCGAGCGCCGTCCCGTGCGGGTCGTCCTCACCGCCCGGGTCGAAATGGCGGGCCGAGGGAAAGTCGGTCCGCACGATCGGCCGCGCCAACCCGGGGTGCACGGGTATCCCGGAACAGCCGATCCAGTCCAGGACGCGCAGCGTGTTGTCGGTCGTGGCGGCGAGCGGCACGTTGCCGTTGACGGTGGTCACACCGATGAGCTCGAGGTCGGGATGGAGCGCCGCGAACATGAGCGCGACGGCGTCGTCGGTCCCCGTGTCCACGTCCATGATCAGCCTGCGCGCCATCGAACCTCCAGAACCGACAGACAACCGCGCCGACCCTAGCCGCCACGACCGGGGACGCAAACAGGATCGATCACGACACCGAGACGCGGCTTGTGGGCGCGAGTGCGTTGGTCGACTTGTCGGCGTGTGAACCCGGAGCCGTTTCACTCTATTGAGCAATGGTGTGTTCGACCATGGGTTCGATAGTGTGGCCGTTGTGAATGACATGGGGGACGGCGCTGGAGCCAAGGTCGAGCGGGTGCGGGAGATCCGTGCCCGACGGGCTCGGCTCGATGCCGAGGAGTTGGCGCTGTTGGCCGAGATTGCGGCGGCCGTGGGTGATGACCGTGGTGTGGCGGAGGAGTTGACGCCGGTGCTGCGGATCTCGACCCGTGAGGTCGAACGCCGTATCGACGCTGGCCGGTCGGTGACGGGGCGGATGCCGCGGTTGCTGGCCGCGATGCGGGCCGGCGAGGTCAAGTCGTACGGGGCCAGGCGGGTGTTGGCGGTGACCGGCCCGCTCGACGACGACGCCGCCCGGCAGGTCGACGCGTTGCTCGCGGAGAAGCTGGTGGATGCGCCGGAGACGGCATGGCAGCCGGGCAACCTGGCCCAGCGGACACGCCGGCTGGTGGAGAAGGTCGACCCCGACGGGCAGGTCGAGCGTGCGCGGCGGGCCCGGGCGGAGCGCCGGGTCGAACTCACCCCCGGCGAGCACGTGATGTCCTCACTCGAAGCGCAGCTGCCGGCGGAGGTGGCAAGTGCGTGCTACTCCCGGGTGGATGCGATGGCCCGGTCGCTGCGCCGCAGCGGCGACCAGCGCACCCTCGACCAACTGCGCGCCGACGTGACCGCCGACCTGCTGCTCGGACGCGACCCGGGCGCGACACCGCCGGAGGCGGCGGCCATGGTGTACCTGCACGTACCGGTCGACACCGC
>NZ_JAMTCN010000060.1 GCF_024171865.1 Prauserella aidingensis
TCGGTGGTCGAGCGGGTGGAGTTGCGGGAGCCGCGGGTCGAGTTCGTCCCCGTGGCCGGTGAGCGTTCTCCGTCCGATCCGGACTACTGGGTCGACAACGTGCGGAATACGGTGCGGTTCGCCGAGGGTGTCGCACGGCTGGATGCGGCGCATGTCGTGGAGGTCGGGCCGGATGCGGCTCTGACGCCGTTCCTCGACGGAGGCATCCCCACCCAGCGCAAGGACACCGACGAAGTAGGCGGTGTGCTGCGCGGCGCGGGCGAGCTGTGGACCCGTGGTCACTCACTCGACTGGACCGCGGTGACCGGCCGTGGCTCCCGTGGCGACCTGCCCACATACGCCTTCCAGCGAGACCGTTACTGGGTCAAACAGCTCCCCAAGGACATCACCGACGGCTGGCGCTACCGCGTCGACTGGACGACCGTCGGCCTTCCCCCCGCCGAACCGGAGGGCACCTGGGCCGTCGTCGGCGCCGACACCGGCGACGAGGCGACCGCGATCGCCGAAGCCGTCGGTGGCACCGCCACGGTCGACGACGCGACGGGCGGGGTGGTGGCGGTCGACCCGTCGCTCGACGACCTCCTCGCGCTCGTACAGCGGCTCGTCGCCGCGGGTAGCGCGGCGCGCCTGTGGTGCGTGACCACCCGGCCCTCCGCCGGAGTGCACGGCTTCGGCCGGGCCGTCGCGCTGGAACAGCCCGCTCTGTGGGGCGGCTCGATCGACGTGCAGCCCGGATACCGCACCGCCGACCTCCGCGCCGCACTGGCCCAGACGTCCGAGGACCAGCTCGTTCTCGGTCCCCAGGGCGTCAGTGCCCGCAGACTCGTGCGTGCGGCCGCGCCGACGGCGTCCTGGAAGCCACGCGGGACCGTGCTCGTCACCGGCGGTCTCGGCGCTGCCGGGTCCCACACCGCGCGCTGGTGCGCAGAGAACGGCGCCGAGCACCTGCTCCTGCTGGGCCGTCGCGGGCTCGACACCCCCGGCGCCGCGGAGCTGCGCGACGAGCTGACCGCGCTCGGCACCCGCGTCACCGTCGAGGCCTGCGACGCCGCCGACCGCGACGAACTGCACGCCCTGCTCACCCGGCACCCGGTCGACGCCGTCATCCACACCGCGGGCGTCCTGGACGACGGCGTCGCCACCGATCTCACGCCGGAGCGAGTCGCCAACGTCTTCCGGCCCAAGGTCGACGCGGCGTTGCTGCTCGACGAACTGACCACCGGCCTCGACGCGTTCGTCCTGTTCACCTCGGTCTCCGGCGTCACCGGCAGCGCGGCACAGGCCCACTACGCCGCGGCCAACGCCGAACTGGACGTGCTCGCCGAGCGCCGCCTCGCCGCAGGCGAGCCCGCCACCGCCATCGCCTGGGGCGCGTGGGCGGGTGGCGGAATGGCCGCGGAAGGGCCCGCCTCCGGACGGGTCGACCGCGGAGGGGTGACGCCGATGCCGCCCGCGCTCGCCGTCCGCGCGCTCGGCAAGGCCGTCGGCGACGGGTGCGTCGTCGTCGCCGACATCGACTGGGAACGGTTCGTCCCCGCGTTCACCGCATCCCGGCCCAGCACCGTGTTCGACCTGATCCACGCCCCCGCGCCCTCCGGCCCGACTGTGGGTACCACCGTGGGCCCGGAGGACGTCGACGAGCTGGTGCGCTCCTGCACCGCGGGAGTGCTCGCCTACCCCTCGGCCGCGGACGTGCCGCCCGGCAAGGCGTTCCGGGACCTGGGCATCGACTCGCTCACCGCGTTGGAACTGCGCAACGTCCTGACGCGGGCCACCGGTCTCACCCTGCCCGCGACCCTCGTCTTCGACTTTCCCACGCCCGCCGCGCTGACGGTCCACCTCGCCGAACTCCTCGGCGGCCCGGGCGGGACGCGGGAGATCACTCGCGCCCCCGCCGTGGCCGACGACCCGATCGCGATCGTGTCCATGGCCTGCCGCTTCCCCGGCGGAGTGTCCTCCGTGGAGGAATTCTGGGAGCTGCTGGCGGCAGGCGGCGACGCGCTGGGCGCGTTCCCGACCGACCGGGGCTGGGACCTCGACACACTGCTGGCCGGAGCCGCCGACGGTCCCGGCGTCTCACACACCGCCGAAGGCGGGTTTCTCGCCGATGTCGCGGGCTTCGACGCGGAGCTGTTCGGCATCTCCCCACGGGAGGCGTTGGCCATGGACCCGCAGCAGCGCCTGCTGTTGCAGACCACCTGGGAGGCGTTCGAACGCGGCGGGCTCGACCCCCGTTCGGTCCACGGCAGCGCGACCGGAGTGTTCGTCGGCACCAACGGCCAGGACTACGCCACCGCGCTCGGTGACGACCTGTCCGAGTACGGCGGCTATCTGGCCACGGGCAACGCGGCCAGCGTGGTGTCCGGCCGACTGTCGTACTCGTTCGGCCTCGAAGGGCCGTCACTGACCGTCGACACCGCCTGCTCCGCCTCCCTGGTGTCGCTGCACCTGGCCGCCCAGTCGCTGCGGTCGGGGGAGTGCGACCTGGCGATCGCGGGCGGTGTGACCGTGATGTCGACGCCTGCGGTGTTCGTCGAGTTCTCCCGCCAGCGCGGCCTCGCAGGTGACGGCCGCTGCAAGGCGTTCTCCGACGACGCCGACGGCACCGGCTGGGGCGAGGGCGTCGGCATGCTCCTCGTCGAACGGCTCTCCGACGCGCAGCGGAACGGGCACCCGGTGCTCGCCGTGCTGCGCGGCTCGGCGGTGAACCAGGACGGCGCCTCCAACGGCCTGACCGCACCGAACGGACCCGCACAGCAGCGCGTCATCCGGTCCGCGTTGGCTTCCGCCGACCTCGAACCGTCCGAGGTGGACGCCGTCGAGGCGCACGGAACGGGTACCACGCTGGGCGACCCGATCGAGGCGCAGGCCCTTCTGGCGGCGTACGGCGGCAACCGTGACCGGCCGCTGTGGCTGGGATCGGTGAAGTCCAACATCGGGCACACGCAGGCCGCCGCCGGCGTCGCCGGGGTCATCAAGTCCGTGCTGGCGTTGCGACACGGAACCCTGCCCCGCACGCTGCACGTGAACGAGCCGAACCGGCACGTGGACTGGACCACGGGGTCGGTCTCGCTCCTCACCGAGCCACAGCCGCTCCCGGAGACCGAGCGTCCGCGGCGCATCGGCGTGTCCTCGTTCGGAGTCAGCGGCACGAACGCGCACCTCGTCGTCGAACAGGTGCCACCCGCTCTGCCCGAACCGGAGACAGCCGGCGACGAACCGCGGCCCCGGCGGGCCGTGCCCTGGGTCGTGTCCGGCCACACGGCCGACGCCGTGCGGGCTCAGGCCGAGCGGCTGTCCCGCGTCGAGGCCGAGCCCGTCGACGTGGCGCACACACTGCTCACCACCAGGGCAGCCCTGGACCACACGGGCGTCGCGATCGGCCGCGACCTGACCGACCTGCGCAGTGCCCTCCACACCATCCGCCCCGTCGAAGCGGTGTCGGGTCGTACGGCGTTCGTGTTTACGGGTCAGGGCAGTCAGCGTGTGGGTATGGGCCGGCAGTTGGCGTCGGTGTTTCCGGTGTTTGCGGAGGC
>NZ_JAMTCN010000061.1 GCF_024171865.1 Prauserella aidingensis
GTGAGACCAGTCCTACCAGGGGCTCTCCGCCTCATCTCAGCGCATCCATGCCACAGATCTCATGCGCCAGTTACTACCTCGCTGAGATCACCTCATTCTGCGTCGACGACGCAGCCACGGGCACTGTCACCGTGCTGGAAGAGTGGGACTCACACGAAGCGCTAGACCGGCATCTCAGCGAACCTGAGGTTGTCGCGGTCTTCACGAAGTGGGGGCCGCGGATGGACAACAAGGTACGCAAGTTCGATGCGCATAATGAACGCGACCCACGTTCCTGAATCCGAGGACAGCGGCTGCACCGCCCGACCTGGGAGACGCTGCTCCATGCCCTGCTCCGAACAAGCTTCGGCTTCGACGAGCTGACGGCAAAGGCAACCGAACTCGAGACGTCGAGCTCGCCCGAGGACGCCCTCGTTTCCTGGCTACGTGACTGCGTCGCGTGCGCAACCGAGTACCATGGCGTGACAGAGCTGATGGCAGCGGCCGTCGGGGGCACCGAGTCCGCGCTCCATGCTTGCTGCGTTGCCATGCGCGCCGCCGGTGCCCGGCTCCTCATCCGCGCCCAGGACGCGGGCGTCGCGCGGACCGAGCTTGACGGCACGGAGCTGTTCGCGTTGGTAGCGGCGCTCGCCTGGCTCGGCGACCAGTCCTCGCTCGAACCCCGAGTCGATCATCTCTTCGACGGCGTCGCGAGCGCGATTCTGATGAACGCAGGAAGCGAAGCGGTTGAGGCGCTCACCGTCGTTCACGGGTGCCGCAGAGCCCGGACGCCGTGCGGACGAGTGAGGCAACCGGCTGGGAGTGACTGCTTGGCGGCCATGCGATCACCGTGGTGACTTTCGGCGCGTCGGCGACGGGCACCGCGACGTGTTCGGGCCATTGCCAGGCACGACTGGAGGCAGGGATGACGAGCAGTGTCTCGCCGAGCGCCACGAGCTGAGCGAGCTGCGACTGCGTGTGCACCTCCGGACCGGGGCCGTCCGGGTAGGACCCGTCGAGCCGGGGCCATCGAGCGATCGGCAGGTCCGGCACGTTCTGGACATCCGCCAACGTGAGCTGATCGCGTGAGGCAAGCGGATGCCCGGCGGGAAGGATCGCGACTTGGCCTTCGACGCAGAGGTCCTCGGTGTCGAAGCCGGCGAGGTCATCGAACGGGCGATGCATCAGTGCCGCGTCGGCATTCCCGTCGCGAAGCAACCCTGCCTGCTCGCCGACCTCGCACAGGAGCACCTCGACCGGTGCCGCACCGGGTTCGCTCGCGCACGCGTCGAGGAGCTGTCGCAGCAGCTCGTGGGACGCCCCGGCCTTCGATGCGAGCACCAACGGCCGCTTCGGATCCGCGGCACGTCGCGTCCGACGCGCAGCCGCCGCTACCGCATCGAGCGCCGCTCTGGCCTCCCGGAGTAGCACCCTGCCGGCATCGGTGAGCCTCACACCACGGCGATGCCGGTCAAGGAGCTGGACGCCGAGCCGCCGCTCCAGCTGGCTGATCGCGCGCGAGAGCGGTGGTTGTGCGATCCCGAGCCGACCGGCGGCGCGCCCGAAGTGCAGTTCCTCGGCGACAGCGACGAAGTACCGCAGCTCGCGGGTCTCCAGGTCATCCATACGAACAACCTACCAACCGATACCGCTGGGGTATCACAGCGAACCGATCCGGTGTTGGACGACGAATGCTCGGCCCGGCGAGCATGGACCGTGTGAACGACACGAAAACCGCGCTCGTCACCGGCGCGAACAAGGGAATCGGTTTCGCCATCGCGCAGGGCCTCGGAGCGATCGGCTTCACGGTCGCGGTAGGGGCGCGTGACGACGCCAGACGTGCGGAGGCCGTCGAGCAGCTGCAGGCCGCAGGTGTCGACGCGTTCGGGGTCGCCCTCGACGTCACCTCCGACGACAGCGTCGCCGCGGCGGCAAAGACCATCGAGCAGACGGCAGGACGACTCGACGTGCTTGTCAACAACGCGGGCATCTCGGGCCGGACCGACGACGGCGCGCAAGATCCGACGACGCTCGACCTCGACGTCGTCCGCACCGTTCTCGACACCAACGTGTTCGGGGTCGTCCGGGTGACAAACGCGATGCTCCCACTGCTGCGCCGCGCACACTCGCCACGGATCGTCAACATGTCCAGCGATATGGGCTCGCTGGCGCGGCAGAGCGGCCCGATCCTGGCCGCCTACGCGCCATCGAAGTCCATGCTCAACAGCATCACGACCCAGTACGCCCGTCGACTCGCCGATACGAACGTCATCATCAACGCGGGCTGCCCGGGCTACGTAGCGACCGACTTCACCGGCTTCAACGCGCCGCGGACGCCCGAGCAAGGTGCGACGATCGCGATCCGGCTCGCCACTCTGCCCGACGACGGCCCACGCGGCGCCTTCTTCGACGAAGACGGCGCCGTCCCCTGGTGATTCTGGTGGTGCGGGAGACATTTCACCCGGCACGGGTCTCCCGCACCACCCAGCATGTCCAGACACGCTCTGTGTTCAGTAGCTTCTGGTCAACAGAGCAGCGCGGCTGCTTGCAGCGCTACAACGGCGCGATACCAGCCGTGCCGAGCGTACATTCGCTACCTCCAAAGCCATATCGCATCCCCGGCCGCAGCCGCCCTCGCCCTACGCCCCCGTGGGGCCACGGCACTCCGCAGACAAACCTGCGCCACCTGGGTGTGCCATGTCCGCTTCTATCAACCCTGGTGCTGTTCGTCTTGCAGGCGCACGCCGGCACGCCAGATGCCCCGAATATTGAGGGTGTCGAGGATGCGTGCGGTGGGGTCGCCTTCGACCAGCGCGATGTCGGCTCGCTTCCCGATCTCGATACGCCCACGGTCGGTAAGCCCGAACTGCTCCGCAGGAATTCGTGTCGCGGACCGCAGTGCGCTCGTCGGGCTGAGGCCGGCTTCGACGAGCAGCTGCATTTCGTGATGAACGCTCGCTCCGTGCACGATCCCGCCGTGCATCAATGGGGATGCATCCGTACCGACGAGGATCGGGACTCCGGCTTCATGGAGCGCGAGCGCACTCTCAAAGACGTCGGTAATCCGACCCTCGGGGTAATTGCCGAAACTACCTCCGAGCGCCTCAAGCCACGGTGGGCTCAGTCGTGAACGGACTCGAGAATCCGCGGCCAGCGCCGAAGCGTCATGTCCCACCAACGATGCGTCCATCACCAAGCACGGAGTGATGAACACACTGGCATCGGCCAGTGCACTCACGATCTGTGTGCTGGCCACCTGGTCCACGAAGAGGTGGGCCAAACCATCCACACCGACCTCAAGGGCTTGCTCTGTAGCCGCGGCGGTCATCGCGTGAGCGACGACCCTCTTCCCTAGTACTGCAACGACACTTCGTGATGGCCTCGTCGCCGGTAGTGGCTGGCTCGCGCTCGGGCTTGGCTGGTTCGTCGCCATCGTGACCAGTGCA
>NZ_JAMTCN010000062.1 GCF_024171865.1 Prauserella aidingensis
ATACAGAGCAGTCACTTGTTGGCGGAGGAGTGTGCCGCTGGTGGGCAGGTGCGGCGTAACGGCACCGGCTGGGAATGCACCACCATCGACAGCGGCGGCACCGCCGAACCCGGTACCATCAGCAACGGCGGAGACCGGTCCTACGACTTCAGCGCAGGCACCGGCGAAACCGCAAAGGATGCGAGCGGTGCCGAATCCGCAGTTGCCGGTCGGAACTTGGGGCGCCAGTTGGCCAGTGAGCAGCAGATGTCTGAGGCTGGACGCTCGCTTGCCGGGACTGGAAGTAGAGTCGAGCTGCGAGCATCTGATCGGTTGGCTCGGCAGTATGGGGGCGATCCACGGGACTGGGCCAAGATGGGAAGTACTTGGTCTCGTGGGCGAGATGGCCTTCAGTTCGAGACTCATTGGTACGAGAATGCCCGGTCAGGGTTACGAACAGAGTTCAAGACCAAGTTCTGGTGGATGTCGTGACGCACCGATTCGCGGAGGATCTGAACCTTCTTCTGGCGCGGAGGTTCTTGAGACTCGTTGGCCCGTCCGATGTTATTGGCTGGGCCCAGCGCCTCTTGGCCGATGGCGATACCCAGGAGAGGGTTGTTGCCCTATCGGCTCTGCCAGATGATGCGACTGAGGAGGTGGAATCTCTCCTTGGTGCGCTCGCGGATGATGTGGGCCTGTGTGAGATGACTGAGACCCGGGCCGGCCTGCTTATAGCGGCTCGAGTGGCACGAATGCTTACGAGCGGAGAGATGGAACCGATCGATGCTGCTCGGGAAATGTGGCGCATTTCTCGAGTTGTTCCTTCCGTTGAGCCCGAGTTGCGCGCTTTCATCGGACTTGCAAGCGAGTGGGAGGACGATCCCGAAAACCGGGATGTATACGAAGAGGAGATTCGGACTCACTCGCTTCGGTTGAGTAGTTGGTCAGGGTCGCGATGTGGCAAATAGCAACAGCGCAGAGGGTGTTTGGATCCCAATTTTGGTGCGCTCATCGCGGTCCTTGTCACCCTGCTGGTCAGCGCTACGGCGTCGGCGCCACTGAGCCTTTGCCAACCTGATCATGCGCTGGCGATCATGAGGGTCTGAACTGCGGCGATGAGCTTGTCCGCGGTGTTCGGGCTGGACCGGATCTTGCGCAGGACCCGCCAGTTCTTCAGGTCTGCGTTGACCCGCTCACCCGGCCCGCGGCGGCGGGCGTGGGAGGTGTTCACGTCCTTCTGGAATTGGGAGAGCTTCCGGAACCGGCCGGTGTCCGGGTCCTTGCGCCGACGCCGCTGCGGGACCGCGACCGTCGGGCCGGCGCCCTGATAGGCGGTATCAGCCGCCGCCGAGATCTCGTGCTCGGCCAGCGCGTCGATGATGCCGTGCTCGCGGGCGGCGCCCATGTCGTGCCGTGCCCCGGGAAGCGGCGGGGAGATCCACACCAACCGCCCGCCAGGGTCGGCGATGACCTGCACATTCAGCCCGTGGGCCTTGTGCTTGCCGGAGTAGAACGCGCGGTCGTACCCCGATGCCATACCGACTCGGTCGATGCGCAGCAGGGTGCCGTCGAGGATCACGAACGCCTTCCGGCGTGCGACGTCGATCGCTTGCTCGAGTGTCGGGGCCATGGCGGCGAGCAGGTCGAGGGCCTCCCGGATGTAGCGGTAGACCGTCGAGGTGCCGATCTCGAACCCGCAGGCCAGGTCGGCGTAGGTCTCGCCTTTACGCAGGTAGGCGACTACGAGCAGGGCCTGACGGCCGGCGGGCAGCTTGCGCCAGCGGGTTCGGCGCTCGTTGCGGTGTGATCGAAGCGCGTCGGCGAGCACGCCGAGAGCGCGGCTGGACACGGTCATCCCGGACGGGTAGGACAACACATCGAAGCTCCTGGTTGGACCGACTGATCTAGGCAATCGCCCGTCTACCAGGAGCTTCACCCATTCGAGGTCACGCCACGCCGCACCCGCTCCGACCTGCCCGTCCAGCAGGTTGGCAAAGGCTCACTGGCGCCACAGAGCCCGGTACCATCAGCAGCGGCCAAGGCGAACCCTACGGATTCGGCACAGACACTAGAGTCGCAAACGGTGGCGAGGCGCTCGTTCGGGTCGGCGACTTCGGTTCTGAGGCCTCGGCGTTCAGGCACTACTCGAAGCACGTCAAAGGTGTCGTCCTAGGCCCCAACGGGAGTGCGGCCCTCAAGCGTGGAGGGCCCGATATGCCTGAGTTCTCGAGTTTCGCTCAGTACCGCGGAGCGGCACGGGACTTCATGGGTGGGGGCGCCAGGCCCGGCGTGATCGAGAGAACGAGAGGAACGGACATTCTGCGCGTCGACCCGAACACCGGTTACTTCGGGGTGCGGTCCCATGGCGGCACCATCCGAACCTTCTTCCGCCCGACCGGCCGGGATCCCGTCGACTATTTCTGGAGCCAGTGAAGGGTGCGTCCGATGACACTTCACGAGATGTTTCGATCCACAGTTCAGCCGCAGGGGCTGCGCGTCGAGTGGTCACCGAACCAGTTCGTCGAGGCGTGGAACGACTTCGTCGATCAAGTGATCTCCGGCTACTCGGGGGATCTCTACGAGTACGAAGACGAGCTGACGATTCGCGACGACCTCCAGTTGGCGCTCAGTGACGCTCGACTCCACGGGCTCGACGGTTGGCGACAGCTGGCCGAACGGGTTGCGGCGTCTGATGCGCGGCTACGGGGGCTGCTCACCAACGGTCCCGTGGTTCGACCAGACGCGCCTTGGTGGCGTGAACGTTTGCCGCCCTTCGGAGGCGAGGACCTGGTAGCGGATGCATCCCGACTGTTCAACGTGGATCTTGGCGTTGAATAGCCGTATCAGAGTCTGGTCGGGGATGAGATGAAGCGGGAGACGGGCAGTATCGGAGACAACCCACGGCGCAGCCCCACCAAGATCTGAATCGCCCCAGCTTTCGAGGAGGCTCGGTTACGTGGAACCAGCCCCGGTCGGGACCGGTGTCTGACGGTACTGCCCGGAGCTGAAGGTGGCCCAGTGGTCGGAATCGAACTCGGCTGGTGGGACGTGCCCGATCTCGCCGTGAAGGCGCCTGTGGTTGAACCAGTCGACGTATTCGGCGACCGCGATCTCGACGTCGGTCACGTTCTTCCAGCCGCCGTTGGGCCTCATCGCCGGGTTACGGATGCACTCGGCTTTGAACAGCGAGTTCAGCGCCTCTGCCATCGCGTTGTCGTAGGAGTCGCTGCGCGATCCAACGGATGCGACGGCCTCCGCCTCGGCGAGCCTCTCGCTGTAGCGAATGGCTCGATACTGAACACTGGGCTGTGTCAAAGATTTTGGACAGTTCCTCTGGTTTCTGCTGGTTAGGCCGCTGCTGTTGCGGGGGCGTGGTGGGCTTGTAGGGCTTCGGCTGGGG
>NZ_JAMTCN010000063.1 GCF_024171865.1 Prauserella aidingensis
GGGACGTCGAGGCTCAGCCCGCCGACTTCGAGCATGCCGTCGTGGGAGACGAGGAGCTCGACGTAGAAGGTGGCTGTCGTGGGGTGTGCAGCGCGGATGAGGCGCCAAGCCGCGCACCACTGTTCCCACGAGGGCCACCGGGCGGTACCGGTTCCGCCGCCGGCGGGCCGGATCGACCTGCGGTGCTTACGGACCAGTTTGTCCCAGTCCAGGCCGGGCACGCCGCACTCACCGATCGGCCAGCCATCGTAAGCACCGTCGGAGCCGCCAACAGCGTCAGCGGTCGCTTTCCTCAGCCACCGCGGAACTGCCTTGGTGAGGGTGGCGTAGCCGCTTGGCCGGGCAACCTTTCCGGCCAAGATGGCATCCCAGCGGTCCTGCGCGTCCGCTGGTTCGTCACGTCGCTTGAGCTTCATGGTTCCTCCTCCTCAGCCCCAGATCAGTGCAGGTGCAGCGCCGGAGACGGTCTCGTTGACGAGGGGATACTCGGCGTCGCCGTGGGGGTGTTCGATCGGGCCGGTGGTCCACCGGCGTGCCGGCTCAGCATCCAACCGTGCGAGGTCCTCCCGGGCGACCTCACGGGCCAGCTGCTCGACGGCCAGCTGGCGGGCCTCGGAGGGGTCGTGGGTGCCGACGACCCACAGGTCGCCGTCCTCGGTGCAGAACGTGTCGAGTTCCGGCATTGGGGCTCTCCTTCGATCAGAGTTCGAGGTTGCGTTCGCGGTCCTGGCGCTGGCGGTTTCTTTCGGCCAGTTCGGCGACCGCTGCGTCGATCTCGTGGTCGGGGGTCGTCGGGTCGCTGATCCAGTCGCCCAGTGCCTGGGCGGCTTCCTCGCGCCTGCGGTCGTCGCGGCGGCTCATACGGACCACTGCCGACCGCAGACGGTGCAGGTGGCGATACCGCAGACGATGTACATGTGCGCGGTGCAGACGTGGCCACTCATGCCGCCACCGCCCTTCCGGCCGGAGTGGCCTGCTCGGCGGCCGCCCGCTGGGCGCGGACGCGGGCGTTGTTGGCCAGTCGCTCGGTCTCGGATGCACCGAGTAGGCCGAGTGGGACGGCGACGAGTGCCCACAGCAGCGGGTGCATGGTTGCCGCGGCGCCGGCGGCTGCGCCAGCCGTCGACAGGTGGGCCGAGTAGAACGTTAGCCACCGCAGAGGGGTCGGCTGTGTGGTCTCGGTCGAGGGGGCGCGGTAGCCCTCCTCGCCGGGACGGGGGGAAGTGTTCGGTGCGCCGATGATGGCGTTACCGATCGAGCGCGGCGAAGCCGCACGGATACCCTGAGACATGGAACGCTCCTTCGTGAGTGTTTCGCGTCAGAGCCCGTCCCGGTGAGATGTAGGAGTCCAGCCGGGGCGGGCTCGTATTTATTCGGTTATCAGCCTGTCCATCCGGCCTCGGCGGCCTCAGATGCGTAGGCGGCCTCGCAGACGGTCGCGAGGTGGCTTAGATGTCGCCGGCTCATGCCGAGTTGGCCGAGCAGGTCGGGCACAGACCACGTGAGCAGTACGTCTTGCCGGGCCATCCACAGGCCCACAGCTGTGATTCCCCACAGGTCCTCGGAGAGGTCGCAGGCGACGTAGGACAGTGCCTGCCAGATCCACAGCCGTGTGCGCTCAGGCGAGCGCGCGGTGTTGTTGCTGCAGCACTTGACCTCGACGAGGCAGTGCCCGCCGGTTACGCCCGGGCCGAGGAGTAGGTCGCCGTCGGCCCAATGCGGTGCGAACACGGGCGCGGCGTAGCCGCGCAGCTTCCCGCCGCATAGAGCCGCTGCTCGCGTGGTCGAGCGCGTCATGTTGTGGAAGACGCGGGCGCCGTCGACGACGGCGGCCTCGGTGATCGTGCCGAGGGTTCGGCCTGCGCCGCGGTAGGCGGCCTCGCACATGGTGACGATGCCGGCGGCGGTTGCTCGGTCAGCGTCCGTCGCGGCCGGGTCGTTCTCGAGCTCGGCCGCGCGGGCGATCAGGGTGGCGTGGTCGCCCGCGCCGGTGCCAGGGACCAGCTCGTCGAAACCGCGCGGGGTGGGGCGCCAGCTGTTCGCTGCGGGACGTCGCTCCGCGGGCAGGTTGCTGTGGGTGGGCCACAGTGTCGCCTGCTCGGATCGGCCGGCGCCCCAGATCGCCGCGTACGGCGGCGCGGGCTGCACGGCGCGCTCGAGCATGCGATTGACGATGCTGCCGACCATCGCGGCGTGGTCGTAGTCCGTCGTGGACAGTGGCCGCACCGAGCTGCGCGCCTGCTCGGCGATGACATCCGTAACGGGGGTGGGGTCGCCACAGTGGCGCTCCCACCACGCGAGGACGTCCCCGCCGCCGTAGAGGTTCTGCGTCAAGCTCATGACAACTAGTTTGACAGCAAGCGTGCTGTCATGCAAGCTGTCTGCATGAACGAATTGGAACAGACATCGAGAAGGTGGCGCTGATGTCGCGACAGCCACCGCGGCCGGCCGCCGAGCAGAAACCCGAACGCCGCATGACCGGCTACCGCATTCGCAAGGATCTCGACGACGCGCTGAACCGCTACCGCGAGGACACGGGCTCATCGCAGATCGCGGCCATCGATGCCGCGCTCGAGTTCTGGCTGACCGAAGTGGGGTACCTGACCCCACCGACCGACTCAAAGCAGTAAAAACGGGCCGGGCGCCGCCTGCACAAC
>NZ_JAMTCN010000064.1 GCF_024171865.1 Prauserella aidingensis
CAGCTGCATCCAGAGCCAGGACAGGATTCGACGTACGCACTGCTGTTTGATGAGTGGTGGTTCGCACAACTCGATGCGCCGTGGTGGGCCCGAAAGGTGTGGCGGTGCTGAGGATCAGCTGCCTGTACCGCGAGCTGCGCCGCCAACGTTGACGTGATCGCAACCGATGAGGAGGAAGGAAGAGACATGCCGCCGACCGCCCACACACCAACGGCCAGCGACCTGCGCAATGATGCGGAGGCTGCCTACCGCTTAGCCCGTGCCGCGTTCGACAAAGTCCACGCCGGAGAGCTGCGCATGTACAGCCCGGACGAGTGCGCGAAGGTCTCGGGCGCGCTCGCGGCGACCGTCCACACGCTGCACACCCTCCGCGCGGATAGCCGATAGCCACGAGCAGGAACGAAGAGACACGGGAAGGGCCCCGCACCGCTGGGTGCGGGGCCCTTCCCGTGTCTGCGATGTCCTCAGCGGCTGCGGCGGCCGAGGGTCGGCAGCCCTCCCGAGAGGAACTGCGGATGCGCTGGTGTCACCCGCTGCGGCCCGTCGTGATGTCCGCGGTCGCGCACGCACGCCGCGCACCGACGGTTCCGAGACCGCCGGCGCTGCGGGGGCAGCCGCTCCGCGCACACCGCGCACAGGTCGTCGTCGAACTCGGCATCGTCGTACGGATCCAGCGCCCGCTGTGCCCGCGGCCGTTGTTGCGGCGCCTGCCTCTGCTTGCGGAGTGCGCGACGTCGGGCGTCGCAGCGGCGACAGCCCTCGGCCTCGGGTCGCATCGCGCGACACCGCGTGCACGAGAACCAGCCCGGGGCACACGTCGCGCAGCGCCGCGCTCCCGCGTCTATGTAGTCACGCGGGAGCCGGTCCCCGCACCGGTCACAGCAGCCCCAGGCCGCCGGCTCACCCCGCCGCGGCTCGGGCACCGCCGGCGACGTCGCCAACGTGCCCGCGGCCAGTTCGTCGGTGACCGTGCCTCGGCAGCCATGGCACGTGCGGTACCCGGCTCGCGCGGCCGCCGTCGGCACCGGCCAGATCCCGCACGACTCGCATCGCTGCACCTCGATTTTGGACTTCACCACGCCTCCCTCGTCGCGATCCCCACTGATCGTGGCGTGACGAGGTGTGGTGGTCAAAGACGCGTACACCCGAACGGTTCGCCGCGGCAGGCATAGCTGCCGACATGCAGAAGGCCCCGCACCTTCGGGTGCGGGGCCCGGGCTGCCGAGCGAGCGTCTTACTCCTCGTCGTGGTACAGGTGAGCCAGCTCGCCTCGCGCGGCGCGCACGTCCTCGATAAGCGCCTCGGCATGTTGCTCCGCCGATGTACGCAGCAATTCCGCGGCGTGCCGCGCGTCCGCCACCGCCGCGGCCGAGCTGCGCTCAGCACTTTCACCGCGGTACTCGTCGTGCCGCAGAGAGCCGTCAGCGGCAGTCTGCGTACCCCACTGGCCAAGCTGACCGAGCAGCTGTGGCAGCCGCTCCGCGATGTCCTGCAGCTCGCCCAACGTGCGGTATCCCTCCGGCGCGAGACCGACCGCTGCCGGTCGCTGACTCGCGTTGCAGGCGTACCGCAGCAGGGCCGCCGCCGCCTGCAGCGCGTCGGCGAGGGTGTCCGGGTCGTGCGGCCCGTCGTAGGGCCAGTGGCGCTCGACAACGTCGGCACCGGTCTCCGTGGTCTCCATCAGTCGGTCCTCTCCTATCGTGGGTGGAGAGGACCGGGCAGGTACGGACTGCCCGGTCCTCACTATCGAGGGCTACCGCGCGGCCACGCGGCGCCGCTGGCGGCGATGCTGGTCGAGGCTGCTGGTCTGAGCCAGCCCCGTGAGATACCCGTCGAACTCGTCCCGGTGCTCCTCGACGAGCGCAGCGATCGCGCGAAGCTCGTCCCGCAGCCGGTCCGAGTCCCGCGCCCGTCCGTGTCGGCCGTAGAACTCGCGCGCGATCGCGCCGACCGGGTCGGTCTCCCACGACGGCCACCGCTCGGTCGTCTCCCAGCACGTCATGCACGTCGTCATCGCGGCGCGCTTCTGCCCGTGCTGCCGCACCCGCTGCACGAACTCCTCACGGGTGATCGCCTGCTGCGGCTCGGCGCGGCCGCACTCGGACATCCGATCCTGCCGCCACGGCAGCGGAGGACGGAGCACATGATCGAGATCGCTCATCGGTCAACTCCTCTCTGGGTCATCGTGCTACCCGGCACCGACACATGCCGGGAAGATCAGTGGACGACGTCGCCGTCGATGGCGACCTGCCCCGGCACGCCGGGGTGTTGATCGCGGTCCTC
>NZ_JAMTCN010000065.1 GCF_024171865.1 Prauserella aidingensis
TTCCCAAGCTGAGAACGCGGGTTCGATTCCCGTCATCCGCTCCAACCACGAAGGCCCAGGTCAGAAGCCATCCACTTCGGACCTGGGCCTTCGTCATGTCGGGTCACAGCGAGCGAGCGTGCCGCCAGCGACCCGCGAGCTACGAGTTCGCGATGCCGTTCGGCACGATCGATGTCGGCGCGGTCAACTCCTGGGCCATCGACCACGAGGCCAACTGGCCCGTGCACTGCGCAGCCCTGATGATGCGCACCGACCTCGTGCGCGCCGCCGGCGGCTGGGCAGCCTCACCCATCGACGAGGACATCATCATGTTCTCCGCCCTGTCCGAGCTCTCGGCCGGCTACAACGACGAAACGGTCACCTGGCTGTACCGGATCCACGACCAGCAGACCCACAAGACCGAAACGTCCAGGCTGCACAGCCAGACCGGCCGGCAGATCGCGCTGCAGCGCATCCAGGCTCTATCCCGCGTCGGCCTGAACCTCAACGGCCAGCCCGTACCCCGCCGAGACTTCGACCTCGACATCGGCGAAGCCGCGAAGTACAACGTCGCACCCGGCACAACCTGGTGGCGCTAGATCCGAGTCGTCTCAAATGGTCCTATGACCTGCACATACATCTGTGGATCGTGTAGTGTCAGGATTTTTCCTTCAGATTGCCAACCACTCGTTCGAGGACTAGCAGCGAGGCCTCACACGGGTTTTGGCCGGTCTCGGCGCCCTCGGTGCCGATGGTGAGGGTCATAACCGCCGCGTACTCGTCGGCCAATCCGACCATCGAGGTGCAGGTCCGGTCATCGTCGTTGTCCCGGTATTGCACCACGGGGAACCCGCCGATCGGATCGGTCTCGGTGAACTGGTCCATCTTCGGCTTAGCGTTCGCGTACGCGGCGCTTATGCCTTGGCCACCGTTGACGTCGTAGTTCAGTGTGAAGCCCGCGTGGCTGCTCTGGTTGGACCAGCTACATCCCGGCCCGAGCGTCGACGAATCGGAACTTTTGCTCGTGACAGCGTCGCCTAGCAGTTCCTTGGCTTGAGCCTCCGTCAGCGCTTCGGTGCATACGTCGCCACCAAGGGCAGACTTCGGAAGCGGGTTATCGACGGCGGGCGCTCCACTGTGCGGCAGGTTCGATGAGGCTTCGCTACTAGCGGGCGCTGAGGACGGCGCCGACGGCGACAGGGAGCCCTCGGGCTCGGCCTGGCCGTCAGACTCGTTCGAACATGCCGCTGCCACGACCGCCACGGCGGCCAACACCGCGACCCTGACCGTGTTCTTCACCCGATCAGCCCTCCGCCAGACTTCTTAGCGTCCTTGCCTGCCTGTTCGTCCACCTCGTGATAGACGTCGAGCGCCTTTTGTAGCTTCTCGGCTATGTCAAGGTAGCGCTTCCACTGGGCCTCCATGCTCGTAGCGCCTATCTCGAACATTCCCTTCGCGACCGACTGGAACGACTCACTGCCTGGGTCCGTAGCGGGCGGCTCACTGTGGACCAGGTTCTTGGCCCGTTCGTGGTTCGTCCTCATCTCAGACACGATCCAGTTCGCCTTACGGACCATGCCTTCGGCGGTCTCCGGGTCCATCATGAACCCGCCAGCGACCGCCCCGGAGGTCACCTGGTCTTCGCCGAACAACCAGCCCTCCGCCGTAGCGGTACCCTTGTCGCCCTTGACTGCGAAGGCTGCTTGACCCCAGAAGTCATCGCCCTGCTTGCCTGCGTTGCTCGCGTCGTCTGCCATCCCGGTGCTCCCCCGTCGCGGTGCGCTGCGGCAGCCTAGCGTAGCGGGTTCCTGACGCACCGAAGGCCGATTCAGCGCGGATCACACGACAGCAGGCACCGGCCCGACGACCGTCGGCGCTGCACGACATCCCACCGGGCACCCAGGCGCCGACATCCGTAGATGAAGTGGGAGCGCTGCCGAATTGCCCTCTAAGAGATCAAGGGCGGCGCGCTTCGCGCGCCGCCGCCGGGGCACGCCCGGCCTCCCGCTGGCGCTCCGGCCGGCGGCCCCGGCTCGCACAACGAACGACACCGCCTGATCCTCAGAGCAACCCGGCAGCCGCCACTCACCACGAGCCGGCCCCTTCACGCCCGTCAGATCGTCTGACACCGCGCCGACCGCCTCAAGGGCGCCTACGGCGTCGCTACGCG
>NZ_JAMTCN010000066.1 GCF_024171865.1 Prauserella aidingensis
GCCGCTTGACCCCCATCGAATACGAAACCATCATGAGCCACACCGCCACCCCGGCGGCCTAAACCACTGTCACAGTTTCCTTCAGCAGCCCCGACCTTGAGCATGTTGTCCGCACCGCTCTGCATCTTGCCCAGGTTCGACATGAAGCCGGCGCCAACGCTGAGCTTGCCAACGTCGCCCCCGCCAGCCTGCGGCTGAATCGGTGCATCGAACTCGGGCATCAGGTCCTCCCCCTGGTCGCTGAACGTAGTCCGGTCGTCACCATAGCGTCTGACGCCAGCCTCGTGGACGTGGTTCCAGGAGAATCACAGCCGCTCAACCGTGCGCAGCGACCACGACGGCGCTCCTCTGCCTATACGGACAGCGTGCTCAACACCGCTCTACCGGTGCGAGCCGCAAAGCCGACCACCGCGGTGCCGTGGGACCGCTGCCGAATTGCCCTCTAAGAGATCAAGGGCGGCGCGCTCCGCGCGCCGCCGCCGGGGCACGCCCGGCCTCCCGCTGGCACTCCCGGCCGGCGGCCCCGGCTCGCACAACGAACAACGCCACCTGATCCTCAGAGCAACCGCGCAGCCGCCACTCACCACGAGCCGGCCCCTTCACGCCCGATAAATCGTCTGACACCGCGCCGACCGCCTCAAGGGCGCCTACGGCGTCGCTACGCGATGAGCTACCGCTCACCCTTGACCCGGCCACCACGGCGCACAGCATCGGCACGGACGAAGGGGACGGGGTCAGAAGATCTGATTCACAATCCGTACATAACTGCGCATCCTCGGATCTTCGAAACGATAAACGCCCTGCCCAACACGGCGAAGGATCGTGGCCCGGTCCCGGGACATCAGCCTCTGAAAATAATTCTGAAGCGAGCCTTGCGAAATCGGCGCCCCCGTACGCTTCTCGATAGCATCACGCAAGGCAGCCGCATTGAACTCCTCCGTGTCCAACGACGCCGCAGCAGCAAGAATTTCTTCATACATAGGGCTAGACTTAGACCGAACACTGTCGTCGTAGACAGTCTTCAAAGTTCCCTCCGCGTCCTGAACCGCCAACGAAAGAGCCTTTTCTAGATCTGCATTGCCGACGACTTCTTTGCCGTCTCCAATCGCAGACTCGGCACTTTTTAGAGCTAGCAGATGCGTAAAATGAGGATACCCCGCGCTAAGCCGCACGATCGCATTTATAACATCGTCATTTAAACGATATTCCAATGGCTTCCGCGCCGACCGTGACAATCTCGCGAAGCTCACCCACCTCCATGCGCCGTAGCTTCGTCTCACGAAGATTCCTTTGCACTGACGGATGCGCCGCGGTCAGTTCCGAGGCACTCGCAGCGATACCGACCACCATAATCTTAAAAGGTGAAGCGCCATCGCTCAATTGCTTTATAAGCTCGGAAACCCTCCCCTTATCCGAGTCTTCCCTTATGGCATCGAACTCGTCAACCACGAGCAAGCCATCCATATCCGCCAATGCTCGACCAGCCGTCGATGGCGAAATCGAAACCCGATTCGGATACGTACGCGTCACTTCTCGGCCGCGTTCACGTCCCGCATCAATAGGACCTGCGCCCAGTCCGCCATGCTTACTTGAAGATTCCGTGGCCGACACCTCGGACTGGTACAGCTCTGGCCGCGCCTCACTGAGCGGCTCGTGCAATATGGATTCAAATGTATCTGACTGATCGCAACGCTTAATATAGATTTTGGACTGGAGCATCTGCAAGACAAGATTCGAGGCAACATTGGCGAGAGAGCTCTTTCCGACACCCCGCTCGCCATACAGTAGAACGTGTTGACCAGGCGTATTCAGCGTTTCGACCAGATTCCTGATCTCATCCGTACGACCAAACAAGAGATTTACTTCACTAATGGGCTGATGCGGCGTGAAGACGTTGCGCACATTTGAGGAAGCAATCTTCGCTTCCCGTTCGAAACCAAACAGGTCCTGAAACTGAGCTTCCGACTGCCGAGCACGCCCCGCAGCTTTGACAGTCCGCCTCTTGGCTCGCTTCGCCCTGCCACCTCTACCCATAACTAATCATCCTAGTGACACTGAGTTGATCTCAGCGAGTTTCAGGTCGGCCGGTGTTCGAGGTGAGTGAGGGCGAGTGCGGCTTGGATGATGCTGCCGATCTTGCTGGGGCT
>NZ_JAMTCN010000067.1 GCF_024171865.1 Prauserella aidingensis
GAGGTGGCCGAGCGAGGGTGGGCAGTCGATGAGGGTCACGGTGTGGTCGGTGTCGACGACGTCGAGCGCACGCCGGAGGCGTCCGACCGCGCCCACTGTCGCGGCCTCGGAGATCCGGTTCTCGAGGTCGAACCGACTTGGCATGAGATCCACGCGGCCGCGGTAGGGCTCGGGCCATGCGGCGGGCACGATCGCCTCCGCGGCGGCGCCGTGCACGCCCGGGCGTGAGGCTTCGACGACCTCGGCCACGGTCAGCAGCGGGTTATTCGGGTCGAACCGCAGCCCCAATCGCCTCGTGGCGTTCGCCTGCGGGTCGAGGTCGACGACCAGCACGCGGTGGCCGGCCTCGGCCAGCGCCGCGGCCAGGTTGACCGTGCTCGCCGTCTTTCCCGACCCGCCCTTGTGGTTCCCGATGGCAACGCGCATTCGGGCCTCCCGGCCTGTGAGTCTGTGAATCTGTGACTCACAGACCATAGGCCGGTGTGGCGGCGGTAGCCGGCGGCGACGCGCGCCGCACCGTGGCTGTCGTCCCCGCTCAGTACGGTGCGCCGCATGAGTGAGGTGTGGCTGGAAACGAGATCCGGGCTCGTTCGCACGGACGCGATCGTGTCCGTGCACGTCGAGAAGAGGCGCCTAGTGGTGTGCCTCGGCGTCCCGACCGGCGGCGAAGGTGGTGGGCGGGGTTGGGATCTCGGCCCCACTGAACATGTCGTGTGCACGGTTCTCCCGGAGACCGAGAGGCCCGCGCGGACCCTGATCGGGTACATCGCGGAGGTCCGCGGCCGCGGCGAGGCCGGTGTGGTGGCTGTCAGCGACGGCGGCGTTCCCATGCTTGAGCCGTTCGACTGACCCTGCCCGCGGGCGAGTGCCGACGCTGCCGCGGGTCGGCCGGCGAGCCGCTCGACTCAGATCGGGCGGTAGCGCGGCCAGGGGAGATTCACCGCTGGTCGAGCCGCTGCAGGATGGTCGCGAGCGTCTGCTGGATGCTGGTGAGCTGGTCGCCGTGCTCGGACAGCGTGCCCGCCTGGCGTTCCTGCTCCTGCCGGATCTCGCCGAGTTCGCGGGTGTGCCCGTCGACCGCCTCCTTGATCTCGACCACGGTGTCGGCGACCGCGGTCAGGTCGTCCTCGGTGCGGTCGACGCGGCGGGACAGGTCCGGCTGACTCATGCCCGGCAGCATACGTCGCCGGTGCTGGTCTGGTCGTCCGTCGCCCCCGCCACCGCCCGTAGGAACTCGCGGCATATTTGTGAATATGCCGCGAGTCGTGCTACGATTGGCGGCATATTCACGCGGTCGGCAGTGGGTGACCAGGCACGACCCGGACGGGGATTGGCGGCATATTTTGCGTGATGACGCGAGCGGAGCGCTCCCGGAACGTCTGGCGGCACTCGTCGCCGAGTTCGCCCAGTACTTGGCGAGCAACCCGCGGATGTCGCAGCTGACGCGGGAGGCGTATCCGCAGCGGGTGCGGGCCTACCTGCGGTGGCTGGACTCGGTCGACCTCGACGGCGTGGCCGGCGACCCGCTCGTCGACGAGGGTGCCGCGCAGGCGGCGGTGCTGGCCTACGAGGGGTGGCAGCGCACGGTCGCTCGCCGGGCGGCGAGCACGATCAACGCGCACGGCACGGCCGTCGCCGCGTTCTATGCCTGGCGCGGGCTGCGGGTCGACGTCGTGCGACACGAGATCACCCCGCAACGACGGGCCCTGGACACCGCGGAGCGGCGGCGTCTGGACCGCTACGTCGGCACCGCCGCCACGTCGCGCGAACGGGCCGTGTTCGGCGTGCTGCGCTACTGCGGGCTCCGCCGGAGTGAGCTGGTGGGCCTGGATGTCGGCGACGTCGTCCTCAGCGGCCAGGGCGGCGCGGTCACCGTCCGCCACGGCAAAGGGCGCTCGCTGCGGCGCGTGCCGGTGCCGCCGCTGCTGCGGCCGTGGCTGGCCGAACATCGGGCGGCGCGGGTGGCGCAGGTGCGCGAGGCCGGCCACGCGGCCGACGAGGTCGAGGTGGCTCCGCTGGTCGTGGGCGAACGCGGCCGCCTCGGCGACGATGGCGTGGGCCGGTTGATTGCCGGTCTCGGTGACCGGG
>NZ_JAMTCN010000068.1 GCF_024171865.1 Prauserella aidingensis
ACCACCGAGAGGGGACTCCTGTGGAGATCACAGAGCATCGTAAGCGTAAGCGCGACAAGCAGCGTTCTCTGACCGCCGGCGGCGTGGGCTTCCTCGCTGCGGCCGATATGGGCATCTACGACAAGGTTGGCCTCGACCAGACACTGTGCGAGATGTCGGTTGGCGCGATCCTGCCGATGCCGTGGGACGGCGCGTGGACCGTCATTGCCGCATCCGTCGCCACCATCGCCGGTACCGCCGCCGCTCGGGCGCGCCGTAACACCGACGCCTACAAAATCCGCGAGAACCTCCACCGTCGCGACTGGGCGACGCTCGAGGACCGTCGCCACCGCATCGGTCTTTCCGCCGCTCGTCGCCGCGCCCGCGGTCCGCGCGCCAACCTGTCGCGCTGGCAGCGCCGCACCGCGCCGGCCGCCGAGGTCGGCATCCCTGTCGGCAAGACCGTGTCCGGCCCGCGTTTCTCACGTGGCCGGCAGGCTGTGCTGCCGTGGGAAGACGCCGGCCTGCTCATCATTGGTTCGCAGGGTCGCCGTAAGTCGACCGCTCTCAAGGGCATGGTCGCCGGCGTCCCCGGCTCGGCGGTCGTGGTGTCCACCAAGGACGAGTTCATCCGGGATTGCGGCGGGGCAACCCTGGCTAAGGGGCCTAACTACGCCTTCACCCCGAACGGGACCATCGCGCTGCCGGACAACGTCGCCCCGTTCCGGCACAACCTCATCCGTGGGTGCTGGGACAGCACCACGGCCCAGCGACGCGCGCAGGCCATCATTGAAGCCACCGGAAACTCGGGCGTGTCGAACGCCGAATTCTGGGCGACGAAGTCCCGCCAGGTCGTCGCGGGGCTCCTACAGGCTGCCGACCTCGGCGGCCGGCCGCTGTCGGACGTCGTGACCTGGTTGAACACGGGTATGTCCGATGCTGAGGCGATCCTGGCCGCGCACCGCGACAAGGTCGAGCGGGCCACGATCGAGGCCGTGCAGTCGATGACGCGCGATGGTGACCGCACCGCGCAGTCCGTCGGTCACACTGCGACCGCTGCATTCGAGTTCATGCAGAACACCACCGTGGCCGCCTCGCTCGACGCGGCGCCGGACGACTGCGTCGACCTCGCCTCCTTCGTTCGGAGCCGCTCGACGCTGTACATGGTGACCGGCGACGACCTGCCGTTGTCGCCGGCGCTGGCGGTGCTGTGGTCGGACCTGGTCGACGCGGCCAAGCGCGTCGCCGTCGAGGACGCCAAGCCCGGCGGCGAACAACGACTCGACCCGCCGCTCGTGCTCGCCGTCGACGAGTGCGACGTCACCATGCCCGGCGTGGACCTGTCCGTGCCCGTGGCAAAACACCGCGGTTTCCCCGGCGTGTTCACCATCGCGGTCACACAGAACCGCGACCGGCTGGTCCAGTCCCTCGGCAAGGAACGCGCGGCCGCCCTGTGCGAGACGTTCGTGCATCACCTCGTCCTCGGCGTCGACTCGGTCGAGGACCGCGAATACTACGAAAAGCGGGCCCGGCGGCGGGAGGCCGAAGTCGTCAAGAACTCGACCTCAGCTCCCGACTCAGTGCGCCACCGCATGATGGGCAACCCGATGCGTGTTGGCCACACCTCGTCGGAGTCCACGGACCTGCAGACCGTGCCGCTCTGGTCCGGGGACATGTGGGG
>NZ_JAMTCN010000069.1 GCF_024171865.1 Prauserella aidingensis
TCACCCTCTGCCCCAGACGCATCGGCGCCATCACCAAAGCCGCACTCGTCCTCACACAGTTCGAACACGACGGACGCTACTGAGAAAACCTCAATGAGCGTGGAGTCCCTAGCAGACGAAGACTCTCCGAAGAGCACCTTCACTCTAAGGACTCCACCGCTCTTCTCTTCACCCACCACTGTGTCGATCTCGCTGAGATCGCTCCGCTGATGAGTCTTTCGACATCCACAGGGCTACTGGCTCAACAAAGCGCTGAAGGTTCCTCATTCGCGGAAGCCAGACAAGGGTCGGCCGCGATCGAGTGCACCTTCCAGGGTGTATCGCTTACCTGTTGGTCAGGTGCAACCTTCATTGCAGAACCAGTATACCCAGTTCCAGAATACACATATATCGCATGTGCTTTTCTATTCCACAACGAGCTGGCACCCGCCCCTACGTCAGGAATAGACCCTAAGGATTTTTGGAAGTATCCGCGATAGAGTGTTGAATTCCAGACGCAAATATGATTGTCGTTATATGTACATTGCCCCAGACTGGCGGAGGCTACACCTGGACCCATCAAGGAAGCGCCGAACAACAAGGAAACAAAAGTCAGCGACTGAAAAAGACGCCTACTTCTTCTCATTTCATCCCCCATCCCAGTTTACTTACGTCGCTTTCCATCCGAAAGAAAACGGTAACAACCATATGTCGCCTACTCGAGGATCCTGTGACAGACATCACAGTCCTGCCGGCCGGGTGCCTACGAGGCCTAACTCGGACGGCGTATCCTTTCACCGAGCCAGAGGACTCAGACTGTCGCTAACATGACACCCAACCAAGGATGCCTTAAATCGTTCAACAATACCTGCAAGGTGAACACTGTGCCTACTCGCCGAAACCTCTTCATTTCAGTAGTATCGCTTTTCGTTATAGCCTGGATAGTAATTGCGACCCTGGCCATCTCGCGTCAACCGGATATTGGCGTTGACTCGGCTACCGAGCTGCGCACTCGTCTCGAACATGCCCTCAATAATCGCGATTCAGTCGAAATCGAAGAACTAATCGCCTACCCTCCTAGCGACGCGGACGAGTTCGCCAAGAACTACATCGGCGAACTGGTTAGAATCGGAGCTCATTCGATCTCCGTCACCCTGCAACCGAGCACCGAAAATCCCAGTCGCGCCCTGGTGGAAGGTGGCCGATCAGGCGGAGAAGTATTTTCGTATCTACACAATGTTCGCAAAAGCCAGGGACAGTGGAGAATCGAATTAACTCCGCCCGTGTAGAGGTGAAACGGGCACTTCGACTGAAATCTTCCACGGATCGACACCTCGCACTAACCATCGCACCACCCCTCCGCGATCGAGCGAGCCAACCGAGGCAATGATCTCGCCACCTTAGCGATGACGTAGACCAGCAGGAACTGCTGCCGAATTGCCCTCTAGGAAGTCAAGGGCGGCGCGCTTCGCGCGCCGCCGCCGGGGCACGCCCGGCCTCCCGCTGGCGCTCCCGGCCGGCGGCCCCGGCTCGCACGACGAACGACGCGACCTGACCTTCAGAGCAACCGGCCAGCCGCCACTCACCACGAGCCGGCCCCTTCACGCCCGTCAGATCGTCTGACACCGCGCCGACCGCCTCAAGGGCGCCTACGGCGTCGCTACGCG
>NZ_JAMTCN010000070.1 GCF_024171865.1 Prauserella aidingensis
GAGCTCAAGCGTCGTAATCGGCTGTTGGAGCAGGAGAACGAGGTGTTGCGCCGGGCGGCGGCGTATCTGTCGCAGGGCAATCTGCCGGGAAAAGGACGCTTCTATGCCTCGCGTCAAGTCAGGCAGGAGCGGACTTCACGGTAGATCGAGCGGCAGACGTAGCGTTTGAGACAGCGCCTGACATCGCGGGTGCTCATACCTTCGGCTTTGCGGCGGGCGACATAGGTCTTGGTGCTGGGATCGCAGGTGACGCGAGTTCGGACGATGACCTCGAACGCGCGGTTCAGCTGTCGATCGCCGGTGCGGGACAGGCGGTGGCGGGTTGTGTTGCCCGACGAGGCCGGCAACGGTGGGACACCAGCGAGTGCTGCGAACGCGGACTCGGATCGCACGCGTCCGTGGTGTGAGTAGGCGCAGATGATGATCGCAGCGGTGACGGGCCCGACCCCTTGGACGTTCTGCAGCCCAGGAGCGATCTCTTCAGCGAGTTCGCGCAGCTGGCGGTGGTTGTCGGCGAGCAGCGCCGATTGTTCGATAATCGTCCGGGCCAGGCGGCGCGCCTCTCCTCGAGCAACAGTAGCGGCCTCGGCCGAGGTGTTCGCCCTGAGGCGCCACGCCGCGACTGTACGGATCTGGTCATCGGTGAGCGGCCGTCGAGCGTCGATATCGAGGTCGTTGGTGCGTACCAGCGCTGTCAGCGCGTTGCGATTCGCCGTCCGCTGTTGGTCGATGATGGACCGAGAGGACAGCAGTATCCGAAGCGCCGATCGCCGTCCGGCGTTACGGGGCCGGGCAAGACGGTCGACGTCTTGCCCGAGCACGTGGCGGGCGGCCGCCTCGGCGTCGATTGCGTCGTTCTTGCCCGTATGGGCGCGACTGGCGTGGCTCAACGGCCGGACTTCAACGACGTCGATTCCTTCGACCTGCAGTACGCTGGTAATGCTGGAACCGTAGGACGACGTCCCCTCGACCGCCGCGAGGACGGAGCCTGGGCTGTTGCGTAGCACCCATTGAGCTGCGCGTCGGTTGCCAGCCGAGCTGGTTGGAAACACCCCCGTCGCAAGTACTGCTCCGGTCCGAGTCTCCAGCAGCGCGAGGGTGTTGGTCTTCGCGTGGGTGTCCACGCCGACAACGTGATCAAAACGGTCTGAAACGCGGGTCATGCTTCTCCTTGCGACATCACGGACAACAACCGTCCGGCCCGCCGGGTGCACAGAGACATATCTGTAACGGGTCACACCACCCTGAATCGCATGACGCTCTTCGGATGGTGGACAGGCTTCTCATCAGGACATCTGTGCGCAGGGGCCGAACCTCGACCGCGAACAAGGACAAGTCCTTTTCAAGACACCACCACTGGCGGAGGGTCGGATCTACCCGGAGTCACCTGCCGCGGCCGAGGCCAGCCTCTCAGCCGGCCACGGGCCAGCCGCAGCCCATTACAGCTCTACCCGCTCGTGAAGGAGTTGGCCGCCCCTGGCGCCCGGATTCGGGTGCCGGTGGCGGTGACGTGCCGGGTTTTGAAGCTCCATCGCCAGCAC
>NZ_JAMTCN010000071.1 GCF_024171865.1 Prauserella aidingensis
AGCACCCCGGCAGCGATCGAAGCTGCCTACAGCGCGTCACGCTACGATCGACCCACCGAGCCCCCCGGGCCCGGTGACAGACACCAACGCCTGCACCAAACCCGGGGCGCAACATTCCTTCAGCGCTGTCTCCACGACAGCACGAGCACCATCCCAGTCGGAGATGTCGGTAGTGTCGACCGCGGCAGTGCCACCTGCGGTGGCGATGGCGGCCGCGACCTCCTCGGCCGGACCCGCATGGGCTTGGCCGTCACCACTCAACTCCGCTCCCATGTTGTTGACCAGAACGGCCGCACCCTCTGAGGCGAGCGTCAATGCATGCGCCCGGCCGATACCGCGACCGCCTCCCGTGACAACCGCGACCTTTCCGTCCAAAGTACCCACTTGCTTCTAACGTCCTGTCCAGTCGAGGGGTGGCCATCCCACGGGCGCCGGCCGCTGGAACGTCATCCGCACCTGAAGAGACCCACATCGGGAAGCGCCCGAGCGGCGCTCATCGGCCATACCTGCGGCCACGATTGAGCACACCCGGGCGCGCGGTCATTGATGCATCAGGAGTCGCCGACTGACATATCAACGATGGACTGAGCGAGCGACGGCTGTCAAGAGCCTCCGCCCCGCTCTGACTGGAGTGCACACCCGGACGTTTCGCTGACCGGGCGGTTGCAAGGTCGTGAGGCATCCCGCCTTCAAGAGAGTCGGAGACCGCACTGTCCCTCACGTGACATAGCAGATTCTTTCACCTAGCGTGGCCAGCCAGCGGGGATGCTGCGGCCGGGCAACGCCGCCCGGCCGACGGTCGGCAGAGAGGCTGGGTCATGGCGCGAATACACCCGTCTTGGTCGGAGTCGGCGTCGACCTCGGCCGAGTACCGGACGCTCTGGAACCAGATCCGGAGATGTGAGCTCCTGCCTGGCCAGGTGATCACCGCGCACCAGGCTGCAGCGCAGCTGAACATCGGGCTCCTCCCGGCACGTAACGCCCTCGTCCGGTTGGCCCAAGACGGACTGGTTCAGCCTGTTCCACGGCGGGGATACCGCGTCACGCCACTAACGCAGAAGTCGGTCGACGACTTCTTCCTGACTTGGCGTCTGATCGCCCCGGAGATCGCGCGTCGCGGACTTTTGGACGCATCCCACGAACAGGTCCGGCTGTTGCACCGCTTGCTGATGAAGTTCGAGTCTCTTCCCGACCTGCCTCCGCAGAACCGGAGCATATGCTTCGTCGAGTACGCGGAGGCGATGTTCCACGTATTGGCGGTTGCCACCACGAACGGCCGGCTGCTGGAGACCTACCGCTGCATGCTCGGGGAGATGGCTCGGATCTGGTCACTGGTTCTCGCCGACGCAGCCGGTCCGAAGGCACTCATCGCGGCACACCCCGGCTGGTGCGCCGCCATCGGCAACCGCGATGGCGACCGGGCCGCCGACGTCGTCCACTGCTTCCTCGACCTCACTCACGCTCCGGCGCGGCGGCTGGCTCGGACAACCGAGTCGGTTCCCTAGTACTGCAACGACACTTCGTTATATCTTGACTGGGCGTGTCGCTGAGGCCCTGTTTCGGCGGTCCTGTAGTTGATCTTGTGT
>NZ_JAMTCN010000072.1 GCF_024171865.1 Prauserella aidingensis
AGCTCCGCCGGGCCGTCACCAAGGCCGAAATCTCGCGTGATGCGCGGTCGCGTGAACTCATGCTGGCCGAGCAGGCCACGCTGCGGGGCCTCGACGGTCTCGCTGTCCGCGAGACGACCGCCCCGTGGGAGTCGACCGCGGCGCAGTAAAACGGCTGGTCAGCGCCCCGTCACCTTTGGTGGCGGGGCGCTTTTCGTAGCATCACCGTCCCCCTCGAGGCGTACTCCTCGCCGGAGGATGACCCCCTCAGGCGAGATCTCACCCCGGGCAGCAGCGGCTACCCCAGCGCGACGACATCACCGAACGAACCAGCAACCAGTCAGGACTCAGATAGGTCAACGCCCACCAGTCAGAACTTCTCTCACTCCACCCCTCAGACAGAGAAGATCACCCCCCACAACCTTCTACCAGCAGACAAGTCACCAGGAGCCAGTTCATTTTGGGGACCCATTCTACTCGGGACGGGGGTCGCCTTCGGCTCCCCGAGCGGTTAGCATGACAGCATGCTTGACGTCACGCGGATGCCGTTGTCCACCGCCGCTCGGGAGTACCTGCTCGACGCCGTCGGGTGCACCGTCGAGCGGGACGAGGCTCAGCTCGCGGCCGAGAGAGGCGACGTCACCGGCTACTACACGGCGGCCTCCGACAAGGGCGAGAACCCGGGCCGGCTGGCCGGCGGCAAGCGGGCCCTGCAGGCGCTCGGCCTGAAGGCCGGCCAGTGCTCCAGGGGCGCGGCTGAGGCGCTGCTGTCGTGCCTGCACCCGCAGACAGGTGAGCCGCTCGGCCAGCGGCCGGCGCAGGGCATGACGCGCGACGAGCGGCTGCGGCAGGCGTTCCGGGAGGCCGGCGAGGTCGACGAAGAGGAGGCGCGCCGGATCGTGCGGCAGGTCGACAAGGACAGCGGCCGGGTCGGCGCCGCGTTCTTCGACTTCACGTTCTCGGCGCCGAAGTCGGTCTCGGTCATGCACGCAGCGTGCGATGTTGCCGGGCGGAGCGAGTGGGCCGGGGCGCTTATGCGGGCCCACCAGGACGCGGTCGCGTTCGCGCAGGAGTACGCGATGTCGCAGATGACCACGCGCACCTACGCCGACGGGTCGAAGCGGCCCACATTCGCCTCGGTGGCCGACGGCGTCGTGCGGCTCGACTTTGATCACCAGACCAGCCGTGCACAGGACCCGCACCTGCACACGCACTCGGCAGTGATCGGTAAGACACTGCCGGCGGACGGGGCGTGGCGCAGCGTGTACTCGCAGGGTGTGCACTCGTTCAAGGCCGCGGTCGATGCCGCGTACGAAGCGAAGCTGTCGGAGCTGATCGAGCAGGACACGCCGTTTCGGACGCAAACCCGCGACGACGGTGTCACGTTCGAAATCGTGGGCGTTCCCGCCGAGGTGATCGCCGAGTCGTCGACACGCACCAACCAGGTCCTGACCGAAGTTGCCCGCGCCCGGCAGGAGTTCATCGCCGAGTACGGCCGCGAGCCGAGCGAGAGCGAGCAGCGCGAGATCCACGACAAGGCCGGCAAGATGACCCGTGCGGCCAAGACCGACGCGGCGCCGGGG
>NZ_JAMTCN010000073.1 GCF_024171865.1 Prauserella aidingensis
GGGGGGTGGTGTCACCGGGCTTGGTGCATCGCTGGATCGCTAATAGGGACACGGCCGCACGGTGTGAGGTCTCGTCGTAACGTGGATGCCGACCACCGGTGCGTGACTGGTGACCAGGACCGACGCGGCGAAAGGCCTGGTAGATGGACCGCGATCATGACTACGGTGTGTTCCTCGGGCTCGATGTCGGCAAGGGTGAACACCACGCGATCGGGCTGGCCCCGGACGGCACACGGCTGCACGATGCGGCGTTGCCGAACAGCGAGCCCCGGCTGCGGGAGGTGTTCGACCGGCTCGCCAGCCACGGACGCATCCTGGTCGTGGTGGACCAGCCGGCCACGATCGGGGCGCTGCCGGTGACCGTGGCCAGGGCCTGCGGGCACGAGGTGGCTTACCTGCCCGGCCTGGCGATGCGGCGTATTGCCGACCTGTATCCGGGAAACGCGAAGACCGATGCCCGCGACGCACTGGTCATCGCCGATGCCGCCCGCACCCTGCCGCACACTCTGCGGGCGGTCGATATCGGTGATGAGACCTTGGCCGAGCTGGAGGTGCTGGTCGGCTACGACGACGACCTCGCTGGCGAGGCAACCCGGATCAGCAACCGCATCCGCGGCCTGCTCACCGGTATCCACCCAGCCCTGGAACGCGCCATTGGTGGAAAGATCACCCACCGGGCGGTGCTGGAGATTCTCACGCAGTGCGGCGGCCCGGCCGGCATCCGTGCTGCCGGGGCCGACACGGTCGCCGCCATTGCTGCCGAGCACGCCCCGCGCATGCACAGCAAGCTTGTCGAGGCCATTCAGGCCGCGTTGGACGAGCAGAGCGTGACCGTGCCCGGCAGCACAGCCGCCGAGACGGTGCTGCCGCAGCTGGCCGAGAGCCTGAAAACCGTGCTGTCCCAACGCACAACCCTGGCCAGCCAGGTGGAGGAGTTACTTGATGCGCACCCTCTTGCCCGGGTCCTGACCTCCATGCCCGGCATTGGGGTCAGGACCGCCGCCCGCATCCTGCTCGAGATCGGCGACGCCTCCCATTTCGCCAGCGCAGCCCACCTGGCCGCCTACGCCGGCATCGCCCCCGTCACCCACAAATCCGGATCGTCGATCAAGGGCGAACACCCGACACGGGCGGGCAATCGCAAGCTCAAACGGGCGTTCTTCCTCGCCGCCTTCGCTTCTCTGACGGACCCGGTCAGTCGGACCTACTACGACAAGAAACGTGCCGAAGGCAAGAAACACAACGCCGCCCTCATCTGCCTCGCCCGACGCCGCTGCGACGTCCTACACGCCATGCTCCGCAACGGCACCCACTACCAACCACCCCAGACCACACCGAGCGAAAACCTCCCCGCAGCCGCTTGACGTCCCCCATAGGGACACCCCCC
>NZ_JAMTCN010000074.1 GCF_024171865.1 Prauserella aidingensis
ATACAGAGCAGTCACTTGTTGGCGGAGGAGTGTGCCGCTGGTGGGCAGGTGCGGCGTAACGGCACCGGCTGGGAATGCACCACCATCGACAGCGGTGACACCGCCGAACCCGGTACCATCAGCAACAGCGGCGGAGACCAGCCCTACGGCTTCAACACAGGCGCCAACGAAGCAGAGGAAACTGCCGAGGGCGGTCATCGACTATTCGTGACCTCTGGGCGAGGTGTCACCTACGACATCCCCAAGGGCTGGAGTCAGCGGATCGCCGATAATGATAAGGGCTTGATTTTCCAACGTCCGGCAGCGGTAGGAAACGCAGACATGATCAGGATCATGGAGCCGACCACGAGATACCCACGCGGCTATGTCCGCGTGCACAATTCTCATGGTCAGCCGGTTGATGTCTTTGGCAAACCAGGTTCAAAGCCCGCGACCCACATCAGCCAAGACTACATCGGGCCGTGGCCAGCATGGCCGCAATGACTGAGTTGACCAGGGCTGGTGATCATTGGGTTCTTCCGGTCGTTGGGCAGTCGGTGTTCCAGCTTCGTCTTGATTACGCCGTGACGTTGTGCCTGGGGAACGATGTCGAGGTGAGGATCGAGGAGCCTTTCGTACTCGCCGCCGAGGGTGGCCAGGAGTGGCTCGTTGTTCCTGAGGGTGATGCAGTTCAACTTGCGCCGGTGCTCGGGTTGAATCGGTCGACCGTGGCGTGGGGTGCTGCGTTCGATGATGGCCGGTTGGAACTGTCCTTTGTCGATGGTTGGCGGGTGTCGGTAACCACATCCGAGGACTACGAAGCGTGGACCGTCGCGGGCCCGCATGGTCTGCTGATCGTGTCGATGCCGGGCGGCGACCTGGCAGTCTGGCATCCCGACGAGCCTTGATCCGAGGCTGCTGCACGCGAGTCCGGAGACGTCGCCTGATTCGCACTCATCGCGGAACTCGAGGAGTTGAGAGGCGGCTGAGGCTCACCACCGCTACGCCGCCGTCGCTGCGACCAATGCCTCGGATGAGGCGGACCTCGGCTTGTTCGACCGATTTGAGGTCGTGGCCGGTCCGCCGTCGTTGGAACTGATGGTGCGGTAGCCAGACCGCGGCCGCTGCTGCGGCCGCCGCGGCGGCGGCCGCGCGGGCCTATGTTGCGCCCCGGGTTTGGTGCAGGCGTTGGTGTCTGTCACCGGGCCCGGGCGGGCTCGGTGGGTCGATCGTAGCGTGACGCGCTGTAGGCAGCTTCGATCGCTGCCGGGGTGCT
>NZ_JAMTCN010000075.1 GCF_024171865.1 Prauserella aidingensis
TCAACTTCATCGTCGACGGCCAGGAAACCAACCCCGGCACCGGCGGAGGCTTCCGACTCGACCGCGACGAAGCCATCCAACTCCAGAAAAAGGCCGTCGCCCTGGCAGAGCACTACAACGATCTGGCGCGAAGAACCAATCGCCTCAAGCAGATGGAAACGCCAGCCGACGTGCAGCCGTGCAACGCGTTCACCCAGACCATGACCAAGTCCTGGGACGCGGGCCACTCGAACACCGAACAGCTCCGGGAACTCTGGAAGACCCTGGCTGAGAAGCTCGGCACGATGCTGGGGATCTACGAGGAACAGGACGAGCAGTCCGGCAAGGACATCAAACAGTCCGGCGGCCAGGACTCGGGCGGAGGATACCTGGGATGAAACGCGTCATCATGGGCCTTGCGGCCGGAGCACTGCTACTCACCGCCGGATGCTCCGGCGAAGCGGACGGGCATGCGGAACCGACCGGCGGGTCGTCAGCACCGACGAGCCCCGCCGGAGCCTCCAGCTCCGCACCAGAATCCAGCACGGCGTCGGACCTGCCGCACAGCGGAGCTCCGGAAGTGACGAACCCGCTTCCGAAAACAGTTCTCTCCGGCAACCCCTGTGACGCCTTGGCACCGGAGCAAATCGACGCTGCTTTGGGCAAAGCCGTCGCAGGTGAACGGGAAGACCTTAGTTCCGGCCCGGGATGCCAATGGTCGAGGCCTGAGAAGTTCACCTCTATCGGAGTCGAGTTCAGCCTCGGCACAGGCGAAGGACTCAGTGCTCACTACGCCAACACGCAGCCAAAGAGCGCCATCTTCCGGGAAGCAGCGCCGGTGGGTGGCTTCCCTGCTGTCGAGTTCAAGAACTCCGAGGACAGCAGGTCGTGCGCGATTGCCGTCGGCATCGCTGACGAGTACTCGGTGATGGTCGGCACCACGCAGAACGAGAAGGGCTCGGACTCCTGCAAGGGAGCGGCGCGGGTGGCCGAAGATGTCGTGGGGAATTTGAAGGCCAAGGCGTGACGAGGGTGGCGGGCAGCTACCTCTCAGCCGGACTTCTAGCCACCTGCAGAAAGCCTTCCCCGGGAACGGGCGCCGGGTGGCCGACGTCCCACTTCCTGCGGGTGTTCCGCGGCGACCGGGCCTGCGAGACTGCGGCACCCGAGGCGGAG
>NZ_JAMTCN010000076.1 GCF_024171865.1 Prauserella aidingensis
CACTCGATGATGCTCGACCACCGCTGACCACCGGCGGGTCGGCCGGGCACCCGGCTGACCCCTTCCCGACATGGACCAGACCGACCCCAGAAAGAGGCGACATGACTAACACCGCCACATCCGAGCCGGCCCTCGCCGAGACGCTCGCCGTGCTGCGCGAGCACTTCGGCACCAACGAGTTCGTCACCCGCTGCGCGGACGGCACGCACGGCCCGGTCGCCAAGACCGCCGCCGAGGACGCCCTCGCGACCGCACTCGAGCACGCGTTCCTCGACGACGCCGAACGTGTGGCCGACCTGATCGTCGCCAACGCAGCCAGCGAGGAGCGGCTGCGCCAGCTCGACGCCCGGCTCGCCGAGTGCCGCCGCGTCCTCCGTCGCTCGGCGGGACCGAGGGGCGCCGCATGAGCCGCCTGCTGCTGCCGGACACGTCCTGGTCGGCGGCCGAGCGTGCCCGGCCGCGCACGTCGATCGCCGAGGTGCAGGCACTCGTGACCGCCTACCGCCAGCGGGAACGCGCTCTGAGACATGCCCGGCACCGGCGCCACGACCGCCAGGCCGAGGCGGCCGCGCGCCGGGCACGACGGCAAGTCACCCGGGCCGAGGCGCGCGTGGCCGACTGGCACGAGGTGCGCCGCGTCCAGCGGCGACACCGCATCGACACACGAGAGAAAGGACTAGAGCTGAGTCTCTGATTAAGGTAGTATTACTACCACAACGCGGGTGGCGCCGAGATACCCGTAATACCTCGGCGCCACCCGTCCACCCTAGAGCGAAGGGAATGCACGAGATGGAGCAGAACCTCACCGTCGAGATCGTCACCCGCAACGGCGACCGACTGACCCGCGAGGTCACCGCCGCCGAGGCACGCCGCCTCGAAGTCGAGCCGTTCCGCGAGGCATCCAACGTCGCGGTCGTGTCGGTAAGCCCGCGGCGACGCTGACAACCACCCAGGCCGGGCCGCCACGGGGCGGCCCGGCCCCACTTTGAGGAGGCACCCCGATGCAGAGCCCGCAGGTACCCCGAGCGCAGACCTGGCTCGACGACGACCAGGGCCGGTGACGGGCATGCCGCACTACATCGACGGCGACGAGGTCTGGACACCCGCCGAGGTCACCGCCTACAGCGGCGGG
>NZ_JAMTCN010000077.1 GCF_024171865.1 Prauserella aidingensis
TCACGCCCGTCAGATCGTCTGACACCGCGCCGACCGCCTCAAGGGCGCCTACGGCGTCGCTACGCGATGAGCTACCGCTCACCCTTGACCCGGCCGCCACGGAGCACAGCATCGGCACGGACGAAGGGGACGAGGGAGATGTGGACGCGGCTCGTGCAGAACTGGGGATTAGCTGAAGAGTGCCGCAACTTTGATCAGGACCGCCGGTCCTTCTATATTGAGATCATTAGGATCGACCTCCCTGCCCCCAGGAAGCTTACTCATGTTGTCTGCAAGGTCACGCATCCCATTCGCATCAAACGCGCGGCGCATCGTCCGATTCAGACCCGGCAAGACGTACCTACTTAAAGAGTGAGTCTTACCTTCCGGTATCAGTCGATCGACAAGGCCAAATACAGTCACCTCCGTGAGTATATCGTCAATCGTGTTTCCGGTCTCAAAATTTTCAGAGCCTAGGACAAAAAGAATCTCTGCTCCGCATCCTCAACGTCCATACACATGACATACGGGGTGGGCTGCGATTCCTGAGCGAAGAACTGTGAAGCAAGTTCTGCCCGTGAAGGATCGCCCTCAAATTGGCCTTCTGCTGCCCTCTCGTAAAACAAGGGCAGCAGCTTGGCCATGACTTCCCCAACCTCACTGGCCGGTGCCAACGTTATCTCACCCTCAGCAATTATGGGTTGGCGGATCATGAGAGCGGGACCCCTGTCATCCACTAGGTCGCAAATATGCTGAGATTCAGATAGCTGGTCGATAATATCGTTTAGAAGCTTAACTGGCCGCAGTTTCGACTCGTATGTCTCTGTGATCTCTTCAGTCGCCGAACTGTCGCTATGACCCCTGACAACCTTGTCGAATCCGAGCCCACGACCGGTGGTGTCTTGAACTCTGCGAGTTACCTGCGCATCTTGTGGGACAGGAATATCGTAGTAGTCGGCCATCTGCCGGAGAAGATTGGTATCAGTATACTTGGGAGAACGCATAACCCACAGGACCTTCTCTGCATTGAGGTTTTCTCGGTAAGTTGATCTTTGCTGGCTGTCGTCGACCGGCTGGGGTCAAGCCTGGCTGTGGATAGGCGTAGAGCCCCTGGTAGGA
>NZ_JAMTCN010000078.1 GCF_024171865.1 Prauserella aidingensis
TGGTGTGGTGTTTCAGGATCGTAGAGTGGGTGCGTAGCATCGTTGTGGACAAGTCCTCGGCCGATTAGTACCAGTCCACTCCAACACACATTACTGCGCTTCCATGTCTGGCCTATCAACCCAGTCATCTACTGGGGGCCTTAACCCACAACGGGGTGGGAGACCTCATCTAGGAACAGGCTTCCCGCTTAGATGCCTTCAGCGGTTATCCCTTCCGAACGTAGCCAACCAGCCATGCCCCTGGCGGGACAACTGGCGCACCAGAGGTTCGTCCGTCCCGGTCCTCTCGTACTAGGGACAGCCTTCCGCAAGTCTCCTACGCGCGCGGCGGATAGGGACCGAACTGTCTCACGACGTTCTAAACCCAGCTCGCGTGCCGCTTTAATGGGCGAACAGCCCAACCCTTGGGACCAACTCCAGCCCCAGGATGCGACGAGCCGACATCGAGGTGCCAAACCATGCCGTCGATATGGACTCTTGGGCAAGATCAGCCTGTTATCCCCGGGGTACCTTTTATCCGTTGAGCGACACCCCTTCCACCAGGAGGTGCCGGATCACTAGTCCCGACTTTCGTCCCTGCTCGACCCGTCAGTCTCACAGTCAAGCTCCCTTGTGCACTTACACTCAACACCTGATTACCAACCAAGCTGAGGGAACCTTTGGGCGCCTCCGTTACCCTTTAGGAGGCAACCGCCCCAGTTAAACTACCCACCAGGCACTGTCCCTGAACCAGATCATGGTCCGAAGTTAGATTCCCAGCACGACCAGAGTGGTATTTCAACAACGACTCCACCAACACTAGCGTGTCAGCTTCCCAGTCTCCCACCTATCCTACACAAGCCGAACCGAAAACCAATACCAAGCTATAGTAAAGGTCCCGGGGTCTTTCCGTCCTGCCGCGCGAAACGAGCATCTTTACTCGTAGTGCAATTTCGCCGGGCCTGTGGTTGAGACAGCCGGAAAGTCGTTACGCCATTCGTGCAGGTCGGAACTTACCCGACAAGGAATTTCGCTACCTTAGGATGGTTATAGTTACCACCGCCGTTTACTGGCGCTTAAATTCTCAGCTTCACCACC
>NZ_JAMTCN010000079.1 GCF_024171865.1 Prauserella aidingensis
CGACTGGAACGCCTCGACCGCATCGGTGGTCATCGGGCCCGCGTAACCGTCGATCACGCCGCGGTAGTAGTACAGCCCCTTCAACGACTTCTGGATGCTCGACATCGACGCGGCCTGCGCGGAGGTCGGAATCAGGACGCTCGCGGCGGCGGCCATCCCGGCGACCGCGGTGCCCCGGAGCATGGAACGACGTGTGACGGGCCTGAGATTCTTCACGATGCTTCCTTCGATCGGCGTGCCATGACACGTTGGCGACACCGAGTAGCGATGTCACCCGTTCGCTGGACGAGTGGAACATCGAGAAGGACACGGACAGTACCGACGGAAGTCTCCGTGGCCCCAATGACCTCCGTTGGTCGCAGAACGGGCGCACCGTGGAACCGGGACGGGCGGGCGAACGTCTCCGCGCGCGACCCCCGGTGGGAAGCCCGCCGGCGGCTCAGGGAACCGGCGCGTGGGCGAGGCAGCTCACGCACGGCATCCCCTGCGGAGTGTTCACCCGCTCGGCCTCGCCCGGTCCGAACCGGGCACCGCAGACCGCGCCGAGGTTGTCCGGCACGTCGGTCAGCGAGGCAGGGAGCACCACAAGGTGAGCGGTCCGCCGGGACTCGCCGACGACGCCGTGTCGGTATCGGACCATGACCGTCACCCGCTTCATGTCGGCACCGCCACATCGGCCGGGAAGCAGACAGGGCACGGGTCGACGTCGTCGGTCTCCGGCGAGTCCGGGTCGATCAACCGGCCGCACTCGGTGAGCATCGCCCCGCCCGGCGACCACGCCGCACTTTCCCGCACCCGATGCACAATTCCGAGCCCGTCGCAATTTCCCATATCGCCAAGCTACGAAAATCGACCGTAGGGAATCCAGCTTTACCCGCGCCCTCGCATAAATTCCTCGGCCACAGAGTCGAGGAATTCTCGTACATCATCACCGGCCAGTGAGGTTTTCTCGGTAAGTTGATCTTTGCTGGCTGTCGTCGACCGGCTGGGGTCAAGCCTGGCTGTGGATAGGCGTAGAGCCCCTGGTAGGA